>NZ_JABWCU010000013.1 GCF_018491765.1 Novosphingobium profundi
CACAGACTCGCGCCTAACATCCTTGCTGCCAAGTGCAAAATGATGGCGGCCGGGGCCCTGTGGGCTCCGGCCGCGCGCATATCACCATCCCTTGCGTTCCTGACGGCGCAGAGAACTGGCGATCATTTCGATTGCATGGGCCAGATGGGTCTCGGCCTGCGCGTTCGAGATACCAAGTTCGGCCGCGATCCGGGGCACGTTCAAGCCTTCGATGCGGGCCAGACGAAAGGCCGCGTGCTCGGCATCGGGAAGCGAGGCCATCGCGCGCATATAGCGCCGGTGCCGGGGATCGGAGACTTCCGTAAAGGCGCCCTTGAGGAACGCCTCCCGGATGCGCTGGACGAGGAAAGCAAGAGGCCGGATCATGCTCCATCCTCCCCGAAGGCAAGGAGGTAATCGGCGGCCTTGCTGGCGGCACTGGCCGCACGAAAGATCGCCTTTTCGTCCTCGCGCAATACGGTGAGCCACGCCCCGATATAGTCGGAATGCCGCACGCTTGGCGCGATCCCCAAGGAGGCGCAAACAAAGGCGCTGGTCATCTCGGCAACCAGTTCCTCCCGGCCATACTTCGCGGAACGATAACGCCCCGACTGGTCCCGGTTGAGGCGGGTGGGATGCCCGGTCCAATGCCCCAGTTCGTGCAGCGCCGTGCGGTACCAGTTGATCGGATCGGGGAAAGCAACCTGTGGCGGCACCATCACGAAGTCTTCGCCCGGGGCATAGTAGGCCTCGCGCCCACCAATCCGAACGTCCGCGCCCGACAGTGCGATGATCCGGTCGGCCTCGATCCGCGTCATGACCGGATCAGGTACGCTCGCGGCCACCCCGGCCTCGATGGGAAGACCTTCGCACTGGTCGAGATTGAAGACCGTGAACCTCTTAAGGAACGCCACGGTGCGCGCGTCACGCTCCTCGCTCCGGGCCTTCTGCGCCTCGTCCTTGGGCGTGAAACGATCCGCGTAACAAATGACCGTTCCCTTCTCCCCGCGCTTGACGTTGCCGCCTGCCTTCTCGGCCTGCTTGTAGGTAAGCCAGCGCTGCGAGGAATAGCCGCCCCCGATCCCGGCTGCCCACAAGATCAGCACGTTTATGCCACTGTAGATGCGCCCGGTTACCCCGTTGTGCGGCATCGTCACCGGGCACCGCGCGGCGTCCCACGGCTGCACCCACGGCACGCGGCCTTCTTCCAGATCGGCAATGATCCGGTTCGTGACTTCTCCATAGAGGCTCTGACGGTTCTCCTTGGCCATGCTCCTTCACTCCTTCCTTCAACCGCCATTGACCGGCGCCAGGGTGGCGGGGGGCGGCAGGAGCGAACCAGCAGCCCCGCCGGCAAAAGGCGGGGCGCACCTGGCAAGGCCGTAACAACGTGAAGGACCCGGGAGCGAAGCGGACGGGTTGCGTCCCGTCGAGGCGGGGCTATCGGGCAGCGACGCCCCCCGTCACCTTGGAGCCGACAAAGGCCAACGCCGCCGCGCGGGTCTGCGCGGCGACCGTTGAAGGGATGCAAGCCGCATCCCGACCCGCCGAAGGCGGCCCGGAACGCATCAAGCGATCGTTTTGGCCGTGTCACCGAGATGCTAAAGAGCGGCTCGACCGGCGCGCGAGTGGAGGAAGCGCCCGACGAGGCTAAAAGCCTGGCACGCCCTTAGCGGCTTATCCGTGATGAGGTGCAAAAAGACGCCCAATCGTTCATCATGATCCGACGCTTCTCCAGCAAGTTGCCGCGCCGATAGGCCGCCTCGGTCTTGTCCTTGACGGCATGGGCGAGGGCCGCCTCGGCAACGTCGCCGGAGTGATTGGTCGTCTCGCTCACCCAATCGCGAAAGGCCGAGCGAAAGCCGTGAGCGGTGTAGGGCTCTTTCATTTCCTTGAGGAGCTTGGTCAGAGTCATATCGGACAAAGGCGCATTGCGGCGTGCCCCCGGAAAAATCAGCGGGCAATTGGCTATACGAAGTTCAAGGCAACGTTCGAGGATACAAAGGGCAGGGCGCGTGAGTGGCACGACATGCTCGCGCTGGGCCTTCATTCGCTCTTTCGGAAGTGTCCAAAGTCCAACTTTCAAGTCGATCTCGTCCCAGGTCGCGTGCCGCACTTCGCCAGAACGTGCCGCTGTCAGGATCGCAAATTGAAGGGCCAGACGACTGAACGATTCGCGCTCTCGCAGACGAAAAACGAACGCGGGCACCTTGTCATAGGGCATGGCCGCGAAATGGCCGTCCTTCTTGGGTTGGCGCGGCAGACCGCGCGTAACCGCACGCATGGGCGCCTCTGACTCGCGGTAGCCCGACGCGTAGGCCCAGTCGAGTATCGTTCCGATCCGTTGGCGGACCCGCCGCGCGGTCTCGGGCTTGGAAAGCCAGATCTCGGCGAGCAAACCACGAATCATGGGTCCCGTGATGTCATTGACTTGAAGATGCCCGATATGGGGGAAGGCATATGCCTCAAGCGTACTCGACCATTGGGCTTCGTGCTTCTCGTTGCGCCAGGTCTTGCGATGCGCGGCCAGAACCTTGGCTGCGGCTTCGCGAAAAGTCGGGATCCCCTGCGCCTTTCGCCGCTCGAAGATCGGATCGAGCCCAAGTTCAACCCAACTTCGGATCTCCCGGGCTCGTTCGCGCGCATCGGCAAGCGATACCTTCGCGGCGCTGCCGAGCCCGAAGTCGCGGCGCATTCCATGCTTCTGTACCCGGCACACCCAGCTTTTCGAACCAGTAGGCTGGACGACGAGGTAGAGGCCGTCACCATCGCCCAACCGGCCCGGACGCCGGGCTGCCTTCACAGCCGTTGCGGAGAGCTTTCCCATGGCCAAAATTCTCCCACATTCTTTCCCACATTTCCAATCGGTCACCGGTGGATGGGGCTGGATGCAGAAGGACGCGAATCACCAACCAAGCCAAGGAAACCCTTGGACTTTTCAGTGTTCGGCTGGATGTAGAAAGAGTGGCTAATGGCGGAGAGGGTGGGATTCGAACCCACGGTACGGTTGCCCGTACACCGCATTTCGAGTGCGGCGCATTCGACCTCTCTGCCACCTCTCCGCTAGAAGTGCCGCTGCAGGATGAACCTGCGAGGTCAGGAAGAAGCGCGCCGATAATCCACTTGGGCGAGCTTGCCAAGCCCAAAAATCATAAAAAGGCGCATCAATTTTCAGCCTTGCTTGCTCTGACCTCGTGCGAGGCCTATATTGAAGGGATGAACAGAGCGTCCTTTTTCTCGCCACAGGCCGGACGCGTGATCGATGCACCGCGCCAGATGCGTGCGCGCTTCGCCATCGGGGACATCGTCCGACACCGCGAGCATGATTTTCGCGGGGTTGTCTTCGACATCGATCCGGTCTTCGCGAACAGTGAAGAGTGGTACGAATCGATCCCGGCCGAGATTCGGCCCGGACGCGAGCAACCCTATTACCACCTCCTCGCCGAAACCGACGATTCGAGCTACGTGGCCTACGTCAGCCAGCAGAACCTTGTGGCCGACAGTGAAGGCGGCCCGGTCGAGCACCCCTCGCTGTCGCAGATCTTCGAAGATTACCGCAACGGGCACTACCAGCTGCGACGCGGCCTCGCGCACTAGGCGGGACCCGAGGCGACGATACCTCGGGCGATGCCCCAAGCTCCCCTGGCGCTGCCGGCCCCGGCCTCAGATCGCCCAGTCGCCGTTCTCGGCGCGTGCCAGGGCGCGGGTCGCGGTCACCGCGCCGGTTGCGACGAGGTATTCGAGGTCGCCGGCCGGGATCGGGCGCGAGAAGGCGAAGCCCTGCAGTTCGTGGCATCCCAGTTCGCGCAGGAAGCGCATCTGGCCTTCGGTCTCGACACCCTCCGCCGTCACCTGCAACCCGTTCACCTTGGCAAGGTTGACGATCGCCTCGACGATCGCCGCACCGCGCGGCGTCTCGATCGCCTGCACGAACGAGCGATCGACCTTGATGCGATCGACCGCCATGTCGCGGATGTGACTGAGCGAGGAATAGCCGGTTCCGAAATCGTCCAGCGCACAGGCCACCCCCATCTGGCGCAAGCTGGCGATAGTCCGGGCCACGTCGCTCGACGAACCCATCAGCACGGTTTCAGTCAGCTCGAGCTCGAGGCGATGGCCCGAAACGCCCGCTTCCTCGAGCAGCACGCGCACTGTCTCGGCGAAACTCGGCTCCTGCATCTGCGAGGGTGACACGTTGACGCTGATGCGCAAGTCCGGCCAGGTTCGCGCGTCGCGCAGGGCCTGGCGCAGGACGAGCTCGCCCAGCGGCTCGATCAGCCCCGATTCCTCGGCCTGGTCGATGAACTCGCCCGGCCCCACCAACCCGCGCTCGGGATGCTCCCAGCGCACCAGCGCCTCGACCGCGGTCATCATCCCGCTCGCGCTGGAGTAGATCGGCTGGTAATGTACGCGAAACTGCTCGGGCGCCTCGTGAAGCGCGACCCGCAGCGCCTGGACGACGCCCTCGCGCTCGCGAATATCCTCGTCCATCTCGCTAGAGAAGAACACGTAACGGCCACGACCGCCCGCCTTGGCCGCGTAGAGAGAAATGTCCACCCGGCGGCTGAGCTCGGTGCGCAGCACACAATCCTGGGGCGACAACACCACGCCCAGGCTGGCGCCGATGAAGGCCTTGGCCCCCGCCAGCGCGAAAGGTCGTGCCAGGTCCTCGACGATGCGCGTGGAGATCGCCTCGACCGCCGCGCGATCCTGCGGATCGTTGATGACGACGGCGAACTCGTCGCCGCCCATCCGCGCCACGATGTCGGTCTCGCGCACTTGCGCGCGCAAGCGCTGGGCGACCTGCCGAATGAGTTCATCGCCCGCGGGGTGGCCGAGCGTGTCGTTGATCTGCTTGAAACGGTCGAGATCGATGCACAGCAGGGCAAGCGAGGCCTTGCCGTCACGGCACCGATCGAGCGCCTGGTCGAGCTGCGCTTCGAACAGGATCCGATTGGCAAGCCCGGTCAGGGGATCGTGGAGCGCCTGGTATTGCGCCTCGGTGCGGCTCTCCTCGAGATCGCGCGTGCGCCGCACCAATCGGCTGGCGAGGACGTAGACGATCGAGGCGGCCAGGAGGACGACCACCAGCGCCACCGGAGCGAGCGCGGAAAGAACCCGTGTCCCCGGATCGAAGGCATTCCAGGCGAGATAGCCGATCGTCGTGCCCGAACGCGCGCGCAGCGGCACCGAGGTCTCGGGCGAAGTCCGCGAGGGAATCGACTGGAAATGCATTCCCGAAAGGCTGAAATTGCGCGCCAGGGCATCGAAGAGCGCGCCATCGAGGAAGGTCACCCCCACGACGAACGCGCCCCCGGCGTCCGCACGCCCCTCGCCGCCGTTTGCGCCCGGCACCGGCTGCACCACCAGAAGCGCCGGGCGGCCACGCAGGATGCGGATATCGGCAAGCGGCGGCCGGCGGGCCGGCATCTTCGCCGCGCTCGCGGGTTCCGCGGCAAGCCGCGAGCGAGCCAGAGCGACCAGCGCATCGGCGTGGTCCTCGACCGCGATATAGGTGGGCGCGACCGCCCGGCGTCCTTCACGCAGGGCATAGACGCAGTCGCCACGTCCGTTCAGCAGGTAGGTCTCGTCAAGCCCCGCGTAGCCGGAGAACCAGCGCCGGGTATAGGCGTCGAGCCAGTCGGTGTCGGGACGCCCCGCATTGATCGCCACACGCAAGCGGCGCGAGGTTGCGCCAACCGCGATACTGCGGTCGACTTGCGCCGTGCTTTGCGCCAGCACCGAAAGGGCCGTGACCCGGTCGCGCTCGCGTGCCATGCCATCGACTTGCCGCGCGGACCATTGCAACAAGACGACAAGCAGCGAGCCCAGAACCAGGATGGCCAGGGACAGGATCAGCGCGAAGGCCGAGAATCGCGATTCCCGTTTCGCCCGCGGAAGGGCACGTCTCTCTCTCACTCGCGCGACAGTGCCTACATAACTGCGTAAAATTCGTTAAGGACTTTTGGCAGGACGACACTAACTGCCGCATCTCTTGCACGCTGCGCCGGATCCGGCCCCGCCGGACCGGAACCCGGGCTCAGCCCTTGAGCTTCCAGCCCGAGCGCAGGACCAGGTACACGAGGACCGCGAGTGCGAGGTCGACGAGCGTCATCCCCAGCGCGCTGTGCAGCACGGCGAGGTTCGTGTCGCCGATGTCGCTTTCGCCCAGGAACCCGAAGCGGAAGCCCGAAATCACGTAGAAGAACGGATTGACCCGGCTGACCGCCTGGAACGCCGGCGCGAGGTTGTCGATCACGTAGAACGTGCCCGAAAGCAGCGAAAGTGGCGCGATGACGAAATTCGTGACGGCCGCGTTGTGGTCGAACTTCTCGGCCCAGATCGACGAGAGCAGCCCCAGCAGCGCCAGGAAGACCGAGCCGATCAGGCCGAACCACACGACGGCCCAGGGATGCGCCATCGAGAGGTCGACGCCCGGCCACAGCAGCATTGCCGCCGTGAGCGCGAGGCCGACGAGGAGCGCGCGGGTCACGGCCGCGCCAACCATGGCGGCCATCAGTTCGGCCTCGCTGAGCGGAGGCATCAGGTAGTCGATGATGGTGCCCTGCACCTTGCCCGCCAGGAACGAGAAGCTCGAATTGGCGAAAGCGTTCTGCATCATGCCCATGACGATGAGCCCGGGCGCGACGAACGTCGCGAAGTTGACACCCAGCACCATGCGGTCCCCGCGCCCCATCGCCAGCGTGAAGATCACGAGGAAGAGCAGCGTGGTGATCGCCGGTGCCCAGATCGTCTGCGTCTGGACCTTGAAGAAGCGGCGCACCTCCTTCATATAAAGGGTAGCGAGCCCGACCCAGTTCACCGTGTGGATGATGGGCTCGCCCTTTGCCGGAAAACGACGGGGCTCGATGGTCCTGTCCGTGGGCAGGAGTGCGGTCGAATTCGTTTGATCGTCCATGCCCCGGCGACTATCGGCTGATGTTTGGCATGGCAAGCGCCAGCTTTTGAATTTCGGATGGTCCCTTCGGGGCTGTCCTGTGAGGAACGGAACAGGAATGAGCTGGACGGACGAGCGCATCGAGAAGCTGACCAAGATGTGGGAAGGCGGGGCAACCGCCAGCCAGATCGCGGAAGAACTCGGAGGCGTCAGCCGCAATGCGGTCATCGGCAAGGCCCATCGCCTTGGCCTCAAGGCACGCCCTTCACCGGTGAAGGCCAACGAGAAGCCGGCGCGTCCGGCAACGCCCAAGAAGGCCAAGCCGGCCCCCGAAGCCCCCGCCGCGGCCCCGGTCGCGAGCGAATCGAAGCCCGTCGCGCCGGCCTCGCCAGCGCGCGCGCCGCTGACCGCCCGCCCGCAGGCCCCGGCTCCCGCCGCGCCCGCCGAAGCCTCGGGCGAAGCCTCGGAAAAGCCCGCTGCGGACCAGCCGCGAATCGTCTCGGTCGGCCCCGGCGGCTTCCTGCGCCAGGGCCCCGGCGACCAGCAGCCGCCGATTCCGCCCGCACCGCCGCGCCGCCTCGTGCCGGCCAAGCCGAGCGCCGAGGTCGCCGACAAGACCAGCCTGCTCGACCTCAACGACCGCATCTGCCGCTGGCCGATGGGTCACCCGGGCGAGCCGGACTTCCATTTCTGCGGCGAGAAGGTCAATCCGGGCTTCCCGTATTGCGTCGACCACTGCGGCCGCGCGTACCAGGCCCAGCTTCCGCGCGGTTCGCGCCGTCCGCCCCCGCCGCTGCCCTTCGGCGGCCCACGCGTGCGCTGACCTGACGGCGGGAATGGGCCTATTCGCCCTTCCCGCCTCCCTGCCCTCGGGCACCCTGCCAGATCGGGAGACCGGCCCCGTGATTCGCTTGCTTCGCCTCCGCTCCGGAACCGTGCATCTGGCGGCCGCCGCGCTGAGCCTGGCGGCACTGGCGGCCGCACCGGCCACCTTGCGGGCGCAGGAAGCCCCCGCCGGCACGCCACCGGCAGCGCAGGCCCAAGCGCCCGCGCCCGAACCGATCGCCTATGCCTACGTCGCGCTCAAGACCGCGCAGGGCACGATAACCCTCGCGCTCGACACCACGCACGCGCCCAAGACCTCCGCCAATTTCCTGAAGTACGTCGACGCGAAAAATCTCGACGGCGCGCAGTTCTACCGCGCAATGCATCTCGCCTATGCGCAGGACGACGATCAGGGCCTGCTCCAGGGCGGCGTGCGCAATGCGGCCAAGCTGCTCCCTCCGGTTGCTCACGAAAGCACCAACCAGACCGGTATCCTGCACAAGGCCGGGACGATCTCGATGGCCCGCTTCGCACCGGGCACGGCCACCGCCGACTTCATGATCCTGCTCTCCGACATGCCCGCGCTCGACGCCGAGAAGGGCAACACCGGCCAGGATCCCGGCGCGGGCTTCGCGGCCTTCGGCCACGTCGTAGCGGGCATGGACGTCGTCAGGGCGATCTGGTCGCAGCCGCGCTCGGCAACCAAGGGCGAAGGCGTCATGAAGGGCGACATCCTCGAGAACGAGGTCACCATCCTCAGCGCGCGCCGCGTGGCGTCGCCACCGGCAACCCCGGCCACCACCCCTCGCGAGACCCCGCCTACCCTGTAATTCCTCGGAGGGGCAGGAAAACCAAGCACCAACCCTGTCCGTCCTAGACTGAAGCCTCTCTCCAACAGCACCCTGGCCCCGCGCCATTCGGTGGAGTGCACGCTTTGGCAGGTGGCAACACGCATGGTGACGATCGCGCCTGGAATGCACGGTGCGGGGGCGCATCCCTCCCGCAATTCAACGACTCCGACCGGTCGGGAAGGTTGCGATGAACGCGTCTGATCAAGGCACGGCGCGCGGCGGCCTGGCGCGCTGGTTCGGTCTGGGCGGTACGCGCGCCGCCGCCGAAGCGCCCCACGCGAACGGCGATCCCGCGCACGAGGAGACCCCCGCCGAACGCCGCCGTCGCCACGTCCTCGACGACATCTGCCGGTTCCTCCACAGCCACCACCTTCCGGTCAGCGGCCAGACGCTGACCCTCGCGCACGACATCGTGACCGGCGCCAATCCCGCGCTGATGCGTCAGGTGAGCGACCACATCGCCTCGGGCGCCCCGCTCACGATCGAGTGGCTCGAGGAGGCGGTCCAGCTCGATCGCGAGGAAGGCGGCGCGCAGCAAATCCACACGCTCGTACGCAAGCTCGAAGTGGCGATTGCCGAATTCGCCTCAACCGCCACCGAAGCCCGCACCGCAACCAGTGGCTACAACGAGGCCCTGGCCGAGCAGGTCGACGCGCTCGACGACGAGTGCCGGGGCTGTACGACCCACGGCGCGATCCGTGCGCTGACCGCCGCCGCGCGCGAGATGCTGCGCCGAACGCGCGACATCGAACGGGTGATGACCCGCTCCGAACGCGAGACGCTGGCGCTCCAGCAAAGCCTCGAGGACGCCCGCCGCGAAGCCGAGATCGACCACCTTACCGGGTTGCCCAACCGGCGCGCCTTCGAGGCGGTCTACCAGGAGGAGTTCGACGCCGCCCACCACGCGGGCGAGACGCTGTGCGTCGCCTTCTGCGACATCGACCGCTTCAAGCGCATCAACGACACCCATGGCCACGAGGCCGGCGACCGGGTGTTGCGCACGGTCGCCCGCGCGCTCGCCGAGCTCTCCGACGACAAATGCCACGTGGCCCGCCACGGCGGTGAGGAATTCGTCGTGCTGCTGCGCGGGACCGAATTGCGCGAGGCTTGCGCCGTACTCGACACCGCGCGCGAATCGATCGCCGCGCGCCGCCTCGTCAACCGGGCCACCGACACCCCCTTCGGCCGGATCAGCTTTTCGGCAGGCGTTGCCGATACGAGCGTTTACACCAATCGCCGCGAGGCGCTGCGCGCCGCCGACGAAGCGCTGTTCCGGGCCAAGTTGGCCGGACGCAACCGCGTGATCGCGGCCGGACTCGACGACTGGACCGGCTTTCGCGTGATCCCTCCCCCGCCCTTCGGCCAGGAATCCTGAACCTGTAACGAGAAAAGGCCGCGATCGCTCGCGGCCTTTTCCTTGTCTTTTCGGTTGAAGACCGATGATCAGCCCCGCCGATCAGTCTTCCTTGAGGAAAGCGGGCATGTGACCGGGATCACCGCCCTCGGCGCCGCCACGCGGACCACGCTCGCGGCCGCCGCCGCCGCTACGACGCGGACCACGACGGTCACCGCCGCGATCGCCGCCACGGCCACCTTCACGGTCGCCGCGCGGTTCGCGGGGCGCCTTGGGCGGACGGGTGTCTTCGAGCTCCTCGCCGGTTTCCTGGTCGACGACGCGCATCGAGAGGCGGACCTTGCCACGGTTGTCGATCTCGAGGACCTTGACCTTGACCTCCTGGCCTTCCTTGACGACGTCGGTCGGCTTTTCGACGCGCTCGTTCTTCATTTCCGACACGTGGACGAGACCGTCCTTGCCGCCCATGAAGTTCACGAAGGCGCCGAAGTCGACGATGTTGACGACCTTGCCGTTGTAGATCTTGCCGACTTCAGCTTCCTCGACGATGCCCAGGATCCAGGCCTTGGCGGCTTCGATCTGGTTGATGTCCGAGGACGAGATCTTGATCACGCCTTCGTCGTCGATGTCGACCTTGGCGCCGGTCTCGGCGACGATCTCGCGGATGACCTTGCCGCCGGTGCCGATGACGTCGCGGATCTTCGACTTGTCGATCTGGATCGTCTCGATGCGCGGCGCGTGGGCCGAGAGCTCGGTGCGGGCCGAACCCAGCGCCTTGTTCATCTCACCCAGGATGTGCGCGCGGCCGGCCTTGGCCTGCTCGAGCGCCTTGCCCATGATTTCCTTGGTGATGCCGGCGATCTTGATGTCCATCTGCATCGTGGTGATGCCGTTCTCGGTGCCTGCCACCTTGAAGTCCATGTCGCCGAGGTGATCCTCGTCGCCCAGGATGTCCGAGAGAACCGCGAAGTCGTCGCCTTCGAGGATCAGACCCATGGCGATGCCCGAAACCGGACGCGCAAGCGGAACGCCCGCGTCCATCATCGAGAGGCAGCCACCGCAGATCGTCGCCATCGAGGACGAACCGTTCGACTCGGTGATGTCCGAGAGGATGCGGATGGTGTAGGGGAAGTCTTCCTTGGCGGGCAGCACGGGGTGCAGCGCGCGCCAGGCGAGCTTGCCGTGGCCGATCTCGCGGCGACCGGGCGCACCGAAGCGGCCCACTTCACCGACCGAGTAGGGCGGGAAGTTGTAGTGCAGCATGAACGACGAGTACGACAGGCCTTCGAGGCCGTCGATCATCTGCTCGGCGTCCTTGGTGCCCAGCGTGGTGGTGCAGATCGCCTGCGTTTCACCGCGGGTGAACAGCGCCGAACCGTGCGTGCGCGGCAGGAAGCCGACCATCGATTCGATCGGGCGGACCTGGTCGAGCTTGCGGCCGTCGATACGGGTGCCGTCCTTGAGGATGGCGCCGCGAACGATCTCGGCTTCCAGCTTCTTCATGGTCTTGATCGCGACCATCTGGGTCTGCGGGGTCTCGTCCGAGAAGGCTTCCTTGGCCTTGGCGCGCGCCGCGTTGAGCGCGTTCGAGCGGGCCGACTTGTCGGTCAGCTTGTAGGCGGCGGTGACGTCCTTGCCGACGGCCTTCTTGAGCTTGGCCTTGATGTCCGCGGTGTTGTCCGAGAGATCGATCTCCCAGGGTTCCTTGGCGGCCTGCTCGGCGAGGTCGATGATGAGGTTCACGACCTTGCGGCATTCGTCATGCGCGAACATGACGGCGCCCAGCATCTCGTCCTCGGTCAGCTCCTTGGCTTCCGATTCGACCATCATCACGGCCTGGCCGGTGGCGGCGACGACGAGGTCGAGGCGGCCATTTTCGAGGGCTGCGGTCTGCTTGGGGTTGAGCGTGTATTCGCCATCCTCGAAGCCGACGCGGCAGGCGCCGATCGGGCCCATGAAGGGCACGCCCGAGATGGTGAGCGCGGCCGAAGCGGCAATCATCGCGACGATGTCGGCCTCGGTCTCGCCGTCATAGCTCAGGACCTGGGCGATGACGTTGATCTCGTTGTAGAAACCTTCGGGGAACAGCGGACGGACCGGACGGTCGATCAGGCGGCTGGTGAGCGTTTCCTTTTCGGTCGCACCGCGCTCGCGCTTGAAGAAGCCGCCGGGGATGCGGCCCGCCGACGAGAACTTTTCCTGATAGTGCACGGTCAGCGGGAAGAAGTCCTGGCCTTCCTTCACCGACTTGGCGGCGGTCACCGCGCAAAGCACAACGGTTTCGCCATAGGTGGCGAGGACGGCACCGTCCGCCTGGCGGGCGATGCGGCCGGTTTCGAGAGTGAGGGTCTTGCCGCCCCACTCCATCGATACGGTCTTGACGTCGAACATGTCTATTTCCTCAGCCCGTCGGCCCTATTGCCGGACGGGATCTACTGCCGGGGATGCCGTCCCGGTCCGGATCGGGGCCTTGCGTGCCCCGAGGCCCCTCGCCGAATTGCGAGGATACCTGTCTGTTTCGATCCGCCCCGTGGAGCCGGAACACTCCGGCCCTCGCGGCGTCGCCACCCTTAGCACAGCACGCGGCCGACAGGGATGGCGGAATATGAAACGGCCCGCCAGAGGCGGGCCGAAACATCTTGGTTACTTACGCAGACCCAGCTTCTGGATCAGATCGTTGTAACGCTTCACGTCCTTCTTCTTGAGGTAGGCCAGCAGCGAACGACGCTTGTTGACCATGGCGAGAAGACCGCGACGCGAGTGGTTGTCCTTGTGGTGAGCCTTGAAGTGCTCGGTCAGGTTGCGGATACGCTCGGTGAGGATCGCGACCTGAACTTCCGGAGATCCGGTATCGCCCGACTGGCGCGCGTTGTCCGTGATGATTTCCGTCTTCTTTTCGGCAGTAACCGTCATTTCATTCACTCCGCGACATCGATGAGATTGAACCCCCGGACCACGCGGACTTCTCCGTGTGAAAGCTCCACCAGCGCAACCGGAACCGATTCCAGCCGTGCCCAGTGCAGCCCGTCGTCCTGGGGCATTCCGGTCAGAACGCGGCCCTGTCGGACCGCCCTTGCCTGCTCCGGGGTGAGGTCGATGGCCGGGATGTCGTCCAGCCCCGCCTCCAGCGGCAAGAGTATCTGTTCAAGAGGCGCGCCCTTACCGATTTCGTTCAATTTGTCCAGCGAAATCGCCTGCGCGAGCGCGAACGGACCGGCCTTGATGCGGCGAAGCATGGTCACCGTACCGCGCGAACCGAGGGCATGCGCGATGTCGCGCGCCAGGCTTCGGATATAGGTCCCCTTGGTCACGCTGGCCAGCAGCGTGACCCCGTCCGAGGCATCGAAGCCATGGATCTCAAGCGCATGGATCGTCACATCGCGCGACTTGAGCGTGACCTCTTCGCCCGCGCGGGCGAGATCATAGGCGCGCTTTCCGTCAACCTTGAGCGCCGAATAAGCGGGCGGCACCTGGGTGATCGGCCCGGTGAAGCGGGGCAGGATCGCGGCGACGTCCTCGCGGGCGGGAATCACCTCGCTCGTCGCGATGACCTTGCCCTCGGCGTCGAGTGTGTCGGTCTCCTCGCCGAAGCGCAGCGTGAAGAGGTACGTCTTGTCCGCATCGAGCATCCGACCGGTCAACTTGGTCGCCTCACCCAGCGCGATCGGCAGGACGCCCGAGGCGAGCGGGTCGAGCGTGCCCCCATGGCCCACCTTCACACCGCCCTTCAACTTCATGTTGAAGCCCGCCTCGCGCAAGTTGCGCTTGACCGCCGCGACGGCCTGGGTCGAGCCCAGCTCCAAAGGCTTGTCGAGGATGATCCAGCCATGCGGCATCAGCGGGCACCCCGCGCGAGGAAGGCAGCGTCGAACGTCATGCCCGCCCCAAGACGCACCGGCGCCCGCTTGTCAACTCGCAGCCGCCGCCGCGCCGCCTTCACCGCGTCTTGTGCGCCTTCTTCGCGGGCGGCCCGTCGACGGCCTGGAACGCGCTGAACATGTAGCGCTGCCCCTTGACCAGGACCCCGCCGAAGCGGTCGAGCGCGCCGCCCGGACCGCTGATGATGCCGATGTTCTCGACAAAGGGCAGGTCGGTCGCGGTCCCGATCAGGTCCGCGCGGTACCATTGCCGATGGTTGTCCTTGAAATAGACTGCACGCGTGCCATCGGCGCGCCAGTCCTGCACGCCGCCGTGGTTGGCAAAGGGGATCGAGGCCGCGCGACCCTTTTGCCCGCCGCTCTGCGCGGCTGGCTGGGCCGAGGCCGATGCCGCCATCGCGGGAGCGCAAAGCGTCGGGGCGAGGGCCATCAGGCCGGCGGACAAAAACAGCGTTCTCAAGCGCATGGTGAACTCCTTGCTTGCGTGGTTCGCACCATTTGCCCCTCACCTTCGAGATGGGCGCGGTCGTCCCTGCGCGCAAGGCCTCGATACACAGTCTTACACGCGCGCCGTTCAGCCCCCTGCCACCAACTGGGCGAGGTCGAGGAACCGGTCGAAGACCCACTGGAAGGGGGGCACGACGAACCGATCGACGATGCCCCATTGCGGAAACAGCGTGGGCAGGATCACCAGCAGCAGGACCATGAACACCAGACCGAGCCGGCGCGTGCGCGCGTAGTGGCGCGCCGCGCCGCGCGGCAGCAGGCCCTCGACGATGTGCGAGCCGTCGAACGGGGGCACCGGGAGGAGATTGAACAGCGCCAGGAAAAGGTTGAACTGGATGAACGCGGAAAGCGAGAAGGTGACGAACTCCCAGACCTGTCCCGGACTGTCCGGCGCGAAACGGTAGGCGAGCCCGAACAGGACCGCACCCAGTCCGGCAAGGATCACGTTGCTCGCCGGTCCCGCCACGGCCACGAACATCATGTCGCGGCGCGGATTGCGCAGGCGATTGCGGTTGACCGGCACGGGCTTGGCCCAGCCGAAGACCGGCGCGTGCGCCAGCGCGAGCGCGCCGGGCACGAGCACCGTCCCCACCGGGTCGACATGGCGCAAGGGGTTGAGCGACAGGCGTCGCGCATCGTGTGCGGTGGTGTCGCCCAGCAGGCGGGCCACCAGGCCATGCGCGACTTCGTGGCAGACGATCGCAAGGATCAGCGGCAGGGGGATCGCCGCCATCTGCAGCGTGGTGAGTTCCATGCCGCCCATCTAGGCTTTCGCCACGAAACCCGCAATGAACAGGCCTTGCCGCACGCCGTCAGCGCCCGAGTGCCTCGCTGAAATGGCGGCGGCACAGCGCGACGTAGCGCTCGTTCCCCCCGATCTCGGTCTGCGCGCCCTCGCTTACCGCCGCACCGGTGCCATCGACGCGCACGTTCATCGAGGCCTTGCGGCCGCAGTGGCATACGCCCTTGAGCTCGACCAGACTGTCGGCAATTCCCAGCAGCACGGCCGACCCTGGGAACAGCTGCCCCTGGAAATCGGTGCGCAAGCCGTAGCAGAGCACCGGGATATTGGCCTTGTCGGCGAGATGCGCGCACTGCCAGACCTGTTCGGGCGCCAGGAACTGCGCCTCGTCGATCAGGATGCACGACAAGGGGCCGGCCGCGTGCGCGGCGGTGACCCGTTCGTAGAGATCGGTATCGGCGGTGAAGCGGTGCGCCCCGGCGTGAAGGCCGATGCGGCTCTCGATGGCGTGGGCATCGACCTGTCGCGCGTCGCGCTCTCCATCGTGCCCCCCGTCTCTCCCGGAGCCCCGGTCGTCGAGCGCGGCGGTCCACAGCATGGTGCGCATGCCACGTTCGTTGTAGTTGAAGTTCGCCTGCAGCAGGGTCGCCGACTTTCCGGCGTTCATGCTGGCATAGTAAAAATAGAGTTTTGCCATCGCCACTGGGGATAACAAGCCTTGCGCGGCTGTCCACGCACTTGCCCTGCGTTCTCCCCGGCGGGAATGATCCGCGCGGACGTGCGTCGCAACGCAATTGGGCCCCCGCCCCCGACGCGCGCGGCTTTTAGTACGCAACGCCTGTGGAGCACGCCATGAAACGAATGATCGCCGCCTTCGCATTGATGGCCCTGGCGATAGCCATTGCGATCTACATCGCGATGGCGCCAATGGCCTCCCCCACCGCCACGGGCGCGCTCAATTCGCTGCTCACCACCTTCGATGGCGGTGTCGACCGGATCGAGGCGAGCCTGGGCCGCAGCACCGGCGCGCTCGTCGCCATCGGCATCGGCCTGCTGCTCTCGCTGCTGGTGGGGCTGGCTCCGTCGCGCCGGCGCCCCCGCACCGACGAGGATTCGATCTTCGTACCCCACGACGGGCTCGACGACGCGCTCGAACTCGAGCCCTTCCAGGAAGCGACCGAGGACGACCCGAGCCTCGTCGCACCCGGCGCGCACGACGCCGCCGAGGTGCCCGAGCATGCCGCTCCCCGCTACGTCGAGCCTCGCTACACCCCCGAGCCCGTCGCCGCGCCCGAGACGGCGCGCGTCCACGAGGCCGAGCCCGCCCCGCTCTTCACGCAGGCCCCGCTGCCGCTCGCACCCGAACCCGCCCCGGAACCTGAAGCCGCCCCCGCACTGGCGACCGCCCCGGTCCACCTCGTGCGCAAGGCGCGCGCGGCGAACCGCGACTGGTTCGGCGATGCGAGCTGGTTCGGCGGACTGCCGCGTCTGGGCGCCGCATCCTGGCCGCGCGACACCAACGGACAGGCCCTGCCCTTCCTCGCGCAAGTCGACCTTGGCGAAGTCGCCGCCGTCCTTCCCGGCGCCACACTTCCCACGGCCGGTTCACTCGCCTTCTTCCTTGGCGATGGCGGCGTCGTGCCGGTTCCGGCCGCCGCACCGGGCGAGACCCTCGACTTCTCCGAACCCCCGCAGGACCTCCACCCGGCCTTCGACGAGGGCGGTGACCTCTTCCCGCAGCGCACCGCGCGCATGACGCGCTGGCTGTTTCCGTTCTGGCCGATCACTCCCGCCCGCGAACAGGACGACGATGGCGCAAGCCCGCGCGACCACCCCTTCTACGCCTATGGGGTGGGCGAAAGGGTCGATGCGCTCTCGTGGCATTCGGCGCTGCACTTCGCCGATCGCCTGCGCGATGCGCTCGAGCAGGCCGACACTCCCATCGGCGCGCACCGCGAACGGCTGCGCGAAATGCGTGAGATGCTCACCCGCATCGAGAACGACCCCGACGCCGATCCGTACGAACGCGACGACGCGCGCGACGACATCGAGGGGCTCGAGGCCGAACTCGCGCAGATCGAGGAACAGCGTCGGTCGCTTCCCGAGATGCTGGCGGCAATGGAGAGCTTCCTCCAGGGCCGAGAACCCTGGACACCGATGACCGCGGAGGAATGCGAAATCCTGCGCGATCTCCTGCCCGAGACCCACGAGCGCTATGGCGAACTGATCGGCGGATCGATACCCGCCTCGCTCGGCGAGATCGCGACGATCTCGTTGCGCACCGCGATCTCGGGTCCGGCCGAGGCCGTCGCGTCGATCCCGCCCGCCACGCTCGCGCGGATCAACGGCGAATACCGCCTGCCCCCCGAAGGGCGCCACATGCTGTTCACGCACGCGCACGACAGCGACGAAATGGTGCTCGTCGATCTGGCCTGGGACGACATGCTCGAATGGCGCTGGCCCGGTGAAAGCCGTTTCCAGCTGCGGATCGATCCGCGGGACGCGGCGGAAGGCCACTGGCACCTCGCGCGCGCGTTGTTCGTACAGGACTGAACCGGATCCACGCCGAGGCCAGCGCGGCCCCGGCGAACACCGGCGCAGACACCAACGGGGCCAGAAGCCTCGTCGCGGGTCAATCCTCCTGCGCGTCTCCGTCTTCGCCCTCGGAGGCGATGTCGCGCTGGACGCGCGGGTCGCTCAGCAGCGCATCGATGCGGCTTGCCTCGTCGAAGGTCTCATCCGCGCGGAAGCGGATCTTGGCCGCGAAACGCAGCTTGAGGCGCTGCGCGACTTCCTTCTGGAAATAGGCGGTGTTGGTGCGCAGGGCCTTGAGCACGGCCTCTTCGTCCTCGCCCAGAAGCGGTTTCACGAAAACCGTCGCAAGGCGCAGATCGGGGCTCATGCGGACCTCGGTGACCGAGACCGAATGGCCGCTCAGCGTGGCGTCGTGGACCTGCTGGCGGGTGAGGATCTCGGAGATGACGTGGCGCACCTGCTCACCCACCTTGAGAAGGCGGACGGAGTGCTGCTCGGGAGTCGTTTGCTGTCGAACCATGGTTGCATCCCATGTGGGCCAGCGGCGACAATTTGCAACAATTGATTACGCCACCTTTGGAGCGCTTGGCCGTTATGAGGGTATCAGGTTCACACTAAGGAGCATTTAAATGAACAAGTTCACCGCCACGCTGATGGCTGCCTCGCTCGCCCTTCCCGCCTTCGCCGCGCCCGCGATGGCCGCGCCCCAGCAGCACGGCCAACCCAACCACGGCCAGCAGGTGAGCCAGGCCGCCCACAAGGACAACGGCTACAAGTCCTTCAAGAAGGGCGACAAGTTCGACCGCAACCACGCGCGCAACTACCAGGTCGTCGACTACAAGCACTTCAAGAAGCTGCCCGCTCCCAAGCGCGGCTACCGCTACGTGCGCTCGGGCAGCGACGTCCTGCTGATCGGCACGTCGAGCCTCAAGGTCTACGCCGTCTACGGTGGTCTCTTCCGCTAAGCCTAAAGGGCTGAAAGCGACATCATCGTCACCGAGTAAGTGGAGGCGGCGTGCTTGGCGGGGCACGTCGCCTCTTTTCACATCTTGGCGAGAATGCGCCCCAGCGAGCGGGCGTTGCGCGCGGTCGTGCGACGTCCGAGGCGTCGTTCGATGAAGGCGTTGGTGAGCCGGCTCTGCCCAACCCCGTGGACGTAGTCGACGAAAAGGCAGCGCTGGCCCAGCGCCAGTTTCTCCTCGCCCCGCCCGGTATAGGCGGCGACGAGCGCCTCGAAATTGGCCGGTTCGGCCTCACCGTCGAGGAACAGGGTGTGGACCTGCGCGTCCTCGCCGAAACCGACGAAGGGATTGTCCTCGAGCGCGGCGCGCACTTCGTCCTTGCTGCGGATCGCCACGAAGCTGTCGATGTCGAAGCGCTCGGCCATGATGTAGGCGAAAAGCTCCTCGAGCCCTTGCGTGGGCCGCTCGTCGTAGTCGAACAGCACGTTGCCCGAAGCGATCACGGTCTCGACGTTGTCGATCTCCTCGCGCCGCAGCGCATGGCGCAAGTCCTCCATCGTCAGGCGGTTTCCACCTACGTTGAGCGAGGAGAAAAAGGCGCAGTAACGGGGCATTCGTGACAACTCCGGTCGACAGGACAGCTTGGCGGGGACCTTTCCCGCACCTCTAGCAAAGAGGCTCCCGTTCCGACAGCCACCCACGCGAAAAGGGGCGGACACTCCCGTGAGTGCCCGCCCCTTTTTCCTGTCCGCGGCCGGAGCGATCCGAGGGCGCCCGCAGCGCCCCGGAATTGCCCCGCCGTCAGGCTCAGCCCAGCGTACGTTCGCGGTGGCTGACCTCGAAGACTTCGAGCTGGTCGCCCGCGCGGATGTCGTTCGTGTCGGCCAGCACCACACCGCACTCGAGACCGGTGCGCACTTCGTCGACGTCGTCCTTGAAGCGACGCAGCGAGGCGATGGTGGTTGCCGAAACGATGACGTCGTTGCGGGTAAGACGTGCGTGAAGGCCCTTGCGGATGACGCCTTCCTCGACGAGCAGACCGGCGGCCTTGTCCTTCTTGCCGGCCGGGAAGACCTGCTTGACCTGCGCACGACCGACGACGGTTTCGATACGTTCCGGCCCCCAGATACCCGCCATCTGCTTGGCGACTTCCTCGGTCAGCTCGTAGATCACGTCATAGTACATCATCGAGGTCTTCGACTTCTCGATCTGCTCGCGCGCCTTGGCGTTCGGACGGACGTTGAAGCCGATGATCGGCGCGCCCGAGGCCGAAGCCAGCGACACGTCGGTCTCGGTGATGGCGCCGACACCCGAGTGCAGCACGCGCACCTTGATCTCGTCGTTCGAGAGGTTGTGGAGGGCAGCCGCGATGGCTTCCACCGAACCCTGCACGTCGGCCTTGATGACGACCGGGTACTCGATGACGTCCTGCTTGGCCTTGAGCGCCGAGAACATCGTGTCGAGCGAAGTCGGAGCGGTGGCGGTGCGCTTGGCGGTCGCCTGCTCCTGGCGCCACGAGGAGACCTCGCGGGCACGCTGTTCGCTGTCGACGACGGTCAGGGTGTCGCCCGCCATCGGCACGCCGCCAAGGCCCAGGACCTCGATCGGCATCGAGGGACCAGCGTCCTTGAGCTGCTTGCCCTTGTCGTCGTGCATCGCACGCACGCGGCCGCTTTCGGTGCCGACGACGAAGATGTCACCGCGCTTGAGCGTACCGCGACGGACCAGCACGGTCGCCACGGGGCCCTTGCCCTTGTCGAGCTTGGCTTCGATCACGGTTGCCTCGGCCTCGCGGTCGGGGTTGGCCTTGAGCTCCATGAACTCGGCCTGGAGCAGGATCTTCTCGATCAGTTCGTCGAGACCCGCGCCGGTCTTGGCCGAGACTTCCACGTCCTGCACGTCACCCGACATCGCCTCGACGACGATCTCGTGCTCGAGCAGGCGCTCGCGCACCTTCTGCGGGTTGGCCTCGTGCTTGTCGCACTTGTTGATCGCGACGATCATCGGAACGCCCGCGGCCTTAGTGTGGTTGATGGCCTCGATCGTCTGCGGCATGATGCCGTCGTCGGCGGCCACCACCAGGATGACAATGTCGGTGACGTTGGCACCGCGCATGCGCATCTGGGTGAAGGCGGCGTGACCGGGCGTATCGAGGAAGGTGATCTTGTCGCCGCCCTTGGTCTTGATCTGGTAGGCGCCCATGTGCTGGGTGATGCCACCGGCCTCGCCGCGCACCACGTCGGTACCGCGCAGCGCATCGAGCAGCGAGGTCTTGCCGTGGTCGACGTGACCCATGATGGTCACCACCGGTGCACGCGGCTTCAGCGTCTCGGGCGCATCGACGTCCTGATCGTTGTTGATGTCCACGTCGCTCGCCGAGACGCGCTCGATGTTGTGGCCGAATTCCTCGACCAGCAGCTCGGCGGTGTCCTGGTCGATCGTCTGGTTGACGGTGACCATCATGCCCATGTTGAACAGCGCCTTCACCAGGTCGGCGCCCTTCTCGGCCATGCGGTTGGCGAGTTCCTGGACCGTGATCGCCTCGGGCACGACAACGTCGCGAACCTGCTTCTCGCGCGGCTGCGAACGGCCCGAGAACTGCGCACGGCGTTCCTTTTCACGCGCACGCTTGAGCGCGGCGAGCGAACGGGCGCGCGCGCCCTCGTCGTCGTTGAGCGCACGGTTGACCGTGAGCTTGCCCGACTGGCGACGGTCGTTCTTGCGCTCGGCGCCGCGCACCGGTGCCGCGCCCTTCTTGACCGCATCGGGCTTCTTGCCACCGGCAGCACCGGCCGCTTCGGGCTTGCGCACCGCAGGTTCGGGGCGCTTGACCGGGGTGAAGCGACGCGGGGCCGGCGCTGCGGCCGTGCCGCCCGCTTCGGCCGCAGGTGCGGCTTCTTCAGCGGCCGGAGCCGCGGCGACGGGAGCCGCATCCTGTTCCTGCTTGGCACGGGCCTGCGCCTCGGCGGCGACCTTGGCGTCCGCCGCAGCCTTGACGGCGGCTTCTTCCTCGGCGCGACGATTGTCCTCGGCGCGGCGCTTTTCGTCCTCGATCGCCTGAAGCTTTTCCTCCTCCTCGCGGCGGCGGTTTTCTTCGGCCATGCGCAGGCGATCTTCCTCGGCCTCGCGCTGGAGGCGCGCGACGCGCTCCTGCGGGGTTTCGCCCGGAGGACCCTTGCGCGGGGGCATCGGCTTCTTCTTGGCGACCGGAGCGGGCGCAGGGGCCGGACGCGGCGCAGGAGCCGCCGGACGCGCGACCGGAGCCGGCGCGGGGGCAGGCTCGGGAGTCGGTGCGGGCGTCGCCACCGGCGCGGGGGCCGGGGTCGGTTCGGGTGCGGCCGGAGCCTTGGCCTCGGGAGCCGCAGCCGGAGCCGGAACCGGCGCCGGGGTCGGTGCAGGCTGCGGCGCAGGCGCGCTCTGCGGCGCAGGCGCCTCGGCCTTGGCCTCGCTCGCGGTGTCCGCGCCGGGCTTGCCGATCACCTTGCGACGCTTCACTTCCACCACGACCTTGTTGGTGCGGCCGTGGCTGAAGGTCTGCTTGACCTCACCGGCTTCCACGGAACGCTTCAGCCCAAGCGGCTTGCGGCCCAGGGTCGGTTTGTTATCGGTCTCGCTCATAAGTCTCGTCTTGCCCTTCAAATCTCTATTGCTTGTGCCCGACCCAGATCGGGTTTCGTCACGGGCACAGCATCGCGGGCCGGCCCTTCGCCATCTTGTCTATCGGCATCCCCCGTGTCCGGTGGATCCTGCCCCTGGAACTGCAGGAGGCGCTTCAGCAGCACGTCGACCCTCTGGGCCGCGCCGCGATCGTTGAGCGCCAGGTGCACCACGTTGTCGCGGCCCAATGCCACAGACAGCGCGTCGCGGTCCAGTGGCAAGCGCGTTCCCTGCAGACCCGACCCCTCTTCCTCGCGCCCCACGCGCCAGGCCTGGTCGAGCTTGCGCGAACCGTCCGCGCTGGCGTCGGCCGCATGGGCGAGCCAGGCGACCTTGCCCTCGCGGGCGTTCTGCGCGATTCGGTCCGAGCCCATCAGCAGGCGCCCGGATTTCAGTTCGAGGCCGAAGCGGTCGGTCAGCGCCCGGGAAAGAGCCTGTTCGATGCGTTCGGCCAGGTCCTCGGGGATCGACAGCGGCGCGCCCTTGTAGGCGCGCGCCAGCGCTCCCTTTAATTTGCCCTTCGCGACCGCATTTTCAAGAGCGCTGCGCGAAACGCCGATCCACGCCCCGCGCCCGGGGGCACGTGCGTGGATATCGGGAAGGACCAGGCCATCGGGCGAGATCGCCAGACGGATGAAGTCCTCGCGCGCACCTTTCCGGCCGGAGAGGATGCATGTCCTCTCCGCCCCGGTGCTATCGATGTCGGAGCTTACGCGCTCATTGCGAGGATTCCGCATCGGCGGCCTCCTCGGTTACGGGCTCGGCAGCCGGCTCAGCCGCGTCGTCCTCGTCGAACCAGTGCGCGCGGGCCGCCATGATGATCTCGTTGCCCTGCTCTTCGCTGAGGCCGTATTCACCCAGCACGCCGCCCTTGTCCTCGTCGCGGGCGCGACGGTTGACCGAACCGTCGCGGCGACGCTGCTCGGTGCGCTTCTTGGCGATGAGCTCGTCGGTGGCGAGATCGGCGAGGTCGTCGAGCGTCTTGATGCCCGCCTTGCCGAGCACGACCAGCATGCCCTCATTGAGGTGCGGCAGCTCGGCCAGCGCGTCCTCGACACCCAGCGCGCGGCGTTCCTCGCGGAACGCGTCCTCGCGGCGCTCGAGCGCTTCGTGCGCGCGGTTCTGGAGTTCCTCTGCAAGTTCCTCGTCGAGGCCCTCGATCGAGGCGAGCTCGCTCATGTCGATGTAGGCGACTTCCTCCAACTCGGTGAAGCCTTCGGCCACCAGCAGCTGCGAGAGGGTCTCGTCGAGATCGAGTTCGGTCTCGAACATCGAGGAACGCTCGGTGAATTCCTTCTGGCGCTTCTCCGAAGCCTCGGCCTCGGTCATGATGTCGATCTGCGAGCCGGTGAGCTGCGAGGCAAGACGCACGTTCTGGCCACGACGGCCGATGGCGAGCGAAAGCTGGTCATCGGGCACGACGACCTCGATGCGGCTCTCTTCCTCGTCGATGACGACGCGGCTGACGGTCGCGGGCTGGAGCGCGTTGACGACGAAAGTCGCGGTGTCCTCGCTCCAGGGAATGATGTCGATCTTCTCGCCCTGCATTTCCTGGACGACCGCCTGGACGCGGCTGCCCTTCATGCCGACGCAGGCGCCGACCGGGTCGATCGAGTGGTCGTGGCTGATCACGCCGATCTTGGCGCGCGAACCCGGGTCGCGGGCGGCGGCCTTGATCTCGATGATGCCGTCGTAGATTTCGGGCACTTCCTGCGCGAACAGCTTCTTCATGAAGTCGGGGTGCGCGCGGCTGAGGAAGATCTGCGGACCACGGTTCTGGCGCTCGACGCGCAGCACGATGGCGCGGATGCGCTCGCCGACGCGGGCCGCCTCGCGCGGGATCTGCTGGTCGCGGCGGATGACGCCCTCGGCGCGGCCGAGGTTGACGATCACGTGGCCGAACTCGACCGACTTGATCACGCCGGTGATGATCTCGCCGGCGCGGTCCTTGAATTCCTCGTACTGGCGATCACGTTCGGCGTCGCGGACCTTCTGGAAGATCACCTGCTTGGCCGACTGCGCGTCGATGCGGCCGAGGTCGACCGGGGGCAGCGGATCGACGATGAAGTCGCCCAGGTTCGCGTTCTTGTCGAGCTTCTGGGCCTGCTTGAGGTCGACCTGCTTGAAGTAGTCGTCGACTTCCTCGACCACCTCGACGACGCGCCACAAGCGCAAGTCGCCGGTGCGCGGATCAAGCTTGGCGCGGATGTCGTTCTCGGCGCCGTAGCGGTTGCGGGCCGACTTCTGGATGGCTTCTTCCATCGCCTCGATGACGATCGCCTTGTCGATCATCTTCTCCGAGGCGACCGCGTTGGCGATCGCGAGCAGCTCGGCGCGGTTGGCGGAAATCGCACTGGCCATGGCTTAGTCTTCCTGTTCCTCAAGAATGTCGTCCGCACCGCTGGTATCCAGCGGACGGGTGGCTGCGATCAGGCGGTCGGTAAGGACGAGCCTGGCGGAATGAATGTCGCCGAGCGGGAACGAGACCCGGCCCGACTTCTTGTCCTCGAGCGTGACGGTCTCGGCGCCCGCGTCCCCCTCGATGCCCACGAGATCGCCGTGAAGCGCCTTGCGGTTGCCCTCGACAGCCACGTTCAGGTTGACGCGCGCCTCGTGCCCGGCCCACTTGGCGTAGTCCTTCGGGCGGGTCAGCGGACGATCGATGCCCGGCGAGCTGACCTCGAGACGGTAGGCTTCCTCGATCAGCACGTCGCCGGCTTCCTCGAGCGCGTCCATGCGATCGGAGATACGGTGCGAGAGCGCCACGCAGTCGTCGAGCACGAGTTGCCCGGTCGCGGGGTTCTCGGCCATGATCTGCAGCGCGATCTCGTCGTCACCGACCTCGCTCTTGCCGAACAGGCGCACGCGCACGAGATCGAATCCGAGGGCCTTGACCTCGGGTTCGATGACTTCGGTGATGCGCGCGATATCGGCCAAACGGAACTCCGGTAAAAAAATCGGGCGAATCACCGACCGGCGATTCGCGGTAAAGACGCATCGGGAAACGCGGTTTCGCGCCGGCCCCTGTCCGGCGCCAGCCCGATCCATGTTTCACCAATGTCGGGATGAGGTGCAAATAAGCGCAATTGGCGAAAGATGCAAGGGCAACCTCCCGAAGAGCTCGCGGATGCCCCGCAAGCCGGGCCTCGGCATAGCCCTGGGGCACGATGGCAGCACCGCCCGGGCTCGCCGCCGGAGAAAAAGGGCGACGGGGTGCACGAAGCTCCCCGTCGCCACGAAGCGTGACCTGCCGCCCACCGGCCGAAGCCGCGGAACGGCAGGTCATCACTCCCCCATGAGCTCCACCAGGCCCGTGCGTCTGAAGTCCGGGCCTGGCGAAGGTCGCAATTCGTTCAGGCGGCCCTGCGCCGCCGCTCCACTCCCCCGGGAAGCCTGTCAACCACGCGGCGCCATGCAGGCACCTCGACGAGGCCGGCCGCGCGCAGGCTCGTCACTTCCCCACCGCCGACCACGAGATGGTCGACAAGTTCGGTGTCGAGTGCGCGCGCCAGCGCCGCGAGGGCGCGTGTCGCGCGGATGTCGGCGCGACTCGCACGCGGATCCCCCGAGGGGTGGTTGTGCGCCAGCAGGAAGCCATGCGCGCCCAGCCGCAAGGCCGGCTCGAGAACCGTGCGGTAGCGCCCGCCGATCCAGTCGCCCCCGCCGCTGTCCAGCACAATATCCCCCAAGGCATGGCCGCCCTCGTCGACATAGACAGCGACGAGCACCTCGTGGCGCAAGCGCCCCAGGCACCGCGCGAGCGCGGGCGGAAAGGCCCGGCTCAGCGGTCGGATGCCGGCGAGCTCGTCCCCCAGGTCTGCCAGGCGGAGTCCTCGCCCTTGCGACGCATCCGCACGATGTGCCCGACCGTCCCTGCCAGCAACGCAACCATCGCAAAGAACGTGGGCCCATCCCGCATCAGGGCATAGACGATGCTCGGGATGGCGAGATCTGCCCAACGTGCAAAATGCGCACTCAGACTGAGCAATTGCAGTGCGGCTGCCCATAATGGCCAGACCCTCCTTGCATTAACGGCGATGATACTAAAGCCGATCGTTCCGACGAGGTCGCACAGGAACGCGACCGGATCGACCACCGTGTACCGGCTGGGCAGCATGAAAGCCCCAACCGACTGCACCGCCCACATCCCCAGGATGATAAGGCCACCCCAGCGCTCCGGCTCCCCGCCCTTGAAGGCCGCAAGCCCCGGGCTGACGACCAGAAGCACGAAGAAGAGTGGAAGAAAGATGTGCGCGAAGGTCAGAATGCCCCCCGCGCCGCATCACGCACTCGCATCACGCAAGGCATGTCAGGGCTTCGTCCCGGTCCGCGCCGGCGTCGAGACTGGCCGATTCGGGGCAACCCTCGACCGGGATCCCCATCGATTCGGCGAGATTCGACAGGTCGGCGTGGGCACGCAGAAGCTCCGAGCGCGCCGAGATGAGGTTGCGCTGCATCGCCGCCACGCGCATCATCGGGCGATGCCCCGCGTGCGCCGCCTCGCCGGTCTCGACGCGGGCGCGGGCCATTTCGGCAAGGAGGTCGCCCGAACGGGCAAGCAATTCGTCCATCGCGTCCTCGACCGACTTCACGGAACGACCGATACGCAGGCTGGCAACTTCAGGGGTCATGGTCATGTCGTCGTCTCCGGTCACCGCCCCATCGAGGTGGCGGCGCTCTCCGACCGGCCCGCAGCCTGCCGGAATGTCACCACGAAGGCCCAGGAGCCGGCCCGCGCCGGATCGAGCGACATCAGATCAGGCGTCCCAGCGCACTGGCGATCGCCAGCGAAGTCGCCAGCGTCATCGCCATCATCAGCGCCAGGACGAAGATCGCGCCGATACGGCCGATCCGTCCGAACCTGCGGTCGAAAGCCTCCAGGCCCACCGGAAACGAAGCCCCGCGATCATCCTCGATCCACTCCGGAATGCCTGCCAGGGGGCGCGCGTCGGAGAGAACGAAGTCGGGCGTATCCGGCAAGTCCTGGAAGAGACTTTCGTCCTCGACGGCCCGATCGTCGACACCCGGAAAATCACATGTGGTTTTTCCACATAGGTCACGCAACCGCGCGTAATGGCGCGCGGTTTCCTTGCGGTTGGCCGTCCCCCACTTCTCGCGCACCCCGGCGAGGCGCTGGTCGACGGTGTTGGGGGCGATCGCCAGCTCGCGCGCGATCTCCTTCGTCGTGCGGTGCAGGACGAGGCGGTCGAGCACTTCCACCTGCTTGTCGGTCAGTGCCTCCAGCAGTGCGCGCGCGTGGATTGGATCCAGTTCAACGGCCATGGCTCATGCAGCATTCGATCATCGGGACGGGGACACCTGTAGCAAAATCGCAACGACACCGGAATTACCCTTAGCTCGATTGCAGAATAGCGACATCCTGAACAGGTGGTTTCGACCCGCGATCGGCCAAGGATCATCCCGCACCGACGGACGTCATGCCAGCGCCCCGCCGCCACGCGTCAGTCCGGCATCCGGCCCGCTTCAAGCGCCAGCCCATGGCGCTTCATGCAATGGCGCAACTGGTCGTAGCTCAGTCCGACCGCCCCGGCCGTGCGTCGCTGGTTCCAGCGGTTGGCCTCGAGCGCGGCGCGCAACAGATCGCGCTCGTAAGCCTCTACCGCGGCGCGCAAGTCGCCTGCGTGCCCGGGACCCAGCCGCGGGGCCGGATCCTGCGCGGTCGTGCAGGCCAGACCACCTTCGGACGAAGGCTCGCGCACGAGCCCGCCCGCCGCGCCGGGTGCCTGGTCCCGTCCCTCCCCCCAGGGGCTGAGGAAAGGGTCGAAGACCACCACCGCGATCGGCTCTGCGGGCAATTCCCAACGGTAAACCGCGCGTTCGACCACGTTGCGCAGTTCGCGCACATTGCCGGGCCAGCCATAAGCCTCGAGTTCGCCGAGCGCCTCGGACGTGAATCCGGGCCAACCCTCCCAGGCCAGTTCGGCCGCCATGCGCCGCCCATAGTAATCCGCCAGCTCGAAGACATCGCCTTCGCGCGCGCGCAACGGTGGCAGCGTGATCACCTCGAAGCTCAACCGGTCGAGCAGGTCCGAGCGGAACGTTCCGGCCTGCGCCATACGCGGCAGGTCGGCGTTGGTCGCCGCGACGATGCGCACGTCGACCAGGACCGGACGCGAGGAGCCGATCCGCGTGACTTCGCCATATTCGATCGCGCGCAGGAGTCGCTCCTGCGCCGCCATCGACAGATTGCCCAATTCGTCGAGGAACAGCGTGCCACCGTCAGCCTCCTCGAAGCGACCTGCCCGCGCGCGCGTCGCGCCGGTAAAGGCACCGGCCTCGTGGCCGAACAGCTCGGCCTCGATCAGGGTCTCGGGCAGCGCGGCGCAATTGAGCGTGACCAGCGGTTCGCCCCAGCGCGACGAGAGGTGGTGCAGGCGCTGGGCGATCAGCTCCTTGCCCGTGCCGCGCTCGCCAATGACCAGCACCGGCCGACCGATCCCGGCGGCACGGCTGGCGCGCTCGACCGCGTCGAGAAAAGCCACCGACTGGCCGATGAACTGCACATCACGATCCATTGCCAACTCTTAGCAAATTTCACCATTCATTGGCAATTCAGCAATTAGCCTGGCGACGCACGTCAATTAGCAAAGCTTGCAATTGAGCCATTCGTGCGAATTGGCACGCCTCCTGCAATGCACTCGCCATAGTGGAAACACGCCAATCAACGGGGAACAAAGTCATGCCGCTGCGCCACGCCAGCCCTGAACGGACCGGAGCCGACTATGCCGCCCCCAAGCGGCCTTCGACCCTCGCCCGCACCAAGCTCGACTGGGCGATCATCGCCAGCCTGCTCGCCATGGGCGCGCTCAACCTGGTCGCGATGGCCGATCACATCGGCCCCGCCAAGGCCTATGCCGCGCCGGTCTGCGGAGCGCCGCTGGCATGAGCCGTCTCGACGCCGAAATCGAAATTCTTCACACGCGCCAAAGTGCGTGCGAAGATGGCGTCAAGCCCCGCAGGCGCACGTCCTGGCACGCCGCCAACGACAGCCACGCCGCCTTTACGCACGACGCCGCCCCGCACACCTTCCGCCACCCGAGCCAGACACAACAAGGAATCGCCAGCATGGGTATCTTCTCGCGCACCCGCGACATCATCGCCGCCAACTTCAACGACATGCTCGACAAGGCGGAAGACCCGGCCAAGATGATCCGGCTCATCATCCTCGAGATGGAGGAAACGCTCGTCGAGGTGCGCACCAGCTCGGCGCGCACGATCGCCGATCAGAAGGAACTGCGCCGCCACGTCGACAAGCTCGACCGGCTCCAGGCCGACTGGGCCGAGAAGGCCCAGCTCGCGCTCAGCAAGGATCGCGAAGACCTCGCCCGTGCAGCGCTGCTCGAGAAGAAGAAGGCGGCCGACATGGCCGACCAGCTGCGCGGCGAGATCGCCATTCTCGACGATTCGCTGCGCGCCTACGAGCAGGACATCGAGAAGCTGCAGAACCGCCTGCGCGAGGCCCGCAGCCGCCAGAGCGCGATCGCCGCGCGGCTCAAGAGCGCCGAGAACCGCGTGCGCCTGCGCACGCTGCTGTCCAACGAGCGCGTCGACGAGGCACTGGCGCGCTTCGACCAGCTCGAACGCCGCGTCGACTATGCCGAAGGGCGCGCCGAAGCGATGTCGCTCGGCGACGATCGCCGTCAGCCGACGCTCGCCGATGAAATCGCGGCGCTGGCCGATGGGGACTCGATCGAGGCCGAGCTCGCCCAGATGAAGAAGTCGATGGGTTCGGGCAGCTCGGAAGGCTCGGGCACGCTCGAATCCTAAGTCTCGTCGAACAGGGCCCGCCCGCGCACACCCGGATACGCGCGCGAGGCCCGTCATGAAATCCCCGCCTCGGCACGACTCGGCATGAGGAGGGGAAAGGTCCGGGGGCAGCAGGAACTCGCATCCTGCCTGGACGATCCTAGGGAAGGGACAACAACAGTGTCACGCGGTCATTTCTATCTCGACAAGTCACACGCCAAGCTCGCCGGCGTGTGCGCCGGTATCGCCAACTACACCGACATCGATGCGCTGTGGATCCGGCTTGGCGCCGTGCTCCTGCTGCTCTTCGGCTTTCCGGTGGTGATCGCGATCTACATCGCGGTCGCGCTGATCGCCGACAAGCGGCCGATGGGCGACTACAGCGCGCACGAGGAAGAGCGCCTGTTGCGCCGCATGGAACGCCGCCGCGCGCGCAAGGCGGGCCTTGGCCGCACCGACCGCCTGCGCGGGGAACTGAGCGACATCGACCGCCGCATCGCCGAGATGGAGCAGCACTACGCGGGCAGCAACGCTCGCCTTGCCGCCGAAATCGACAGCCTGCGCTGAAGCCGGCCCTCTTTTCAGGACAACCCGACCATGGCCATTGCCGAACTCATTCCCATCGTCGCACTCTCGATCCCGATCGTCGTGATCTGGACCCGCCACCAGCGCAAGATGGCCGAGATCCAGGTCGATACCACCGCCGAGAAGGCCGCGCTCTACGCCAACAACAACGCCCAGCTCGAAGAGCGGGTGCGGGTGCTCGAACGGATCATCACCGACGGCGGCTACGACACCGCGCTGCAGATCGAGGCCCTGCGCGACCAGCGCCACGTCGAGCAGCAGCGCGCCCCCGACACCGACCCCACGGTCAACTGAAAGGAGCGGCCATGAGCCTCGACCCGGGCCTCCTTATGGACCTGACCCCCATCATCGCGATCTGCACGGCGATCGGCACGGGTGGCTGGATCTTCAACAACTGGCTGCGCATGCGCCATGGATATCCGCTCGAGAATTCCTGGGGCAAGAGCATCTACCCCAGGGATAACGGCGAAGCGCAGGCGCGCGTCCAGCTGCTCACCCAGGAGAACGCCGAATTGCGCGCCGAGATGAGCGCCGCAAAGGACCGCCTCGCCGCGCTCGAACGCATCGTCACCGACCAGGGCTACGACGTCGCCCGCCAGATCGAATCTCTGCGCGAGGCCCGCACCCTCGCGACACTCGAGAAGGAAACCCGCCAGTGAGCTTCGGGGACTTCATGGGCCTTGCCGCCGTGATGACAATGATCATCGCGGTCTTCGCCATCCTGGCCAGCGCCTACAAGCAGCGGCTGCGCTTCCTCGAACGCAAGCTGGAGCTTGCCGCCGGCACCCTGCCGATGCGCCAGAGCGAGAGCGAGCTTGAAAAGCGCGTGCGTGTGCTCGAAAGAATAGCCACGCAGGGCGAGAGCGCCGACACGATCGCGCGGCAGATCGAGGCGCTGCGGACCGGCGAGCTTACGGAGGTGACGACCCAATGAGTTTCTGGACTGCCGTTGTCATCATGTTCGTGATCGGCTGCGTGACGTGGCTGCGCGCGCGCAAGATGCAACTGCCCTCGTATGGCAATGAGCGCGGCGAAGAGCGCGGCCGGGGCCGAGCCCTGGGCCGCCGCGATCCCCACGAGCAGGAACTCGAGGACGAGATCGCAAGGCTGCGCGAGCGCATCAACGTGCTCGAACGCATCGCCACTGACGAGCGACGCGGCAAGGACCTCGCGCAGGAAATCGAGAAGCTGCGCGACTAAGGCAAAGAAATTCAAGGGATTTACCATCCCATGACCCTGTATCCTGTGCCGCAGTGCGTACCCGACATCTCGGGCACACACTGCGGCAGACGATTCCGGAAGCCCGAGGGCAATGGCCCTCGGATCGCTCTTACCTTCAATCCTGCGGCACGTTGGCCTCGAGTTCGGCCAGCCACACGTCCGCCCGGGCGTCGGACGGCGCGCGCCAGTCCCCCCGCGGGCTGAGCGCACCGCCCGAGGAAACCTTGGGGCCGTTCGGGATCGCCGAGCGCTTGAACTGGCTGAAGGCGAAGAAGCGGCGCAGGAACTTCTCCAGCCATGCGCGGATGACCGCAAGGTCGTACGCGACGCGCCGGTCGGCGGGGTACCCGTCGGGCCACTGGCCAGCCCCGGCATCGTGCCAGGCGTGCCAGGCGAGGAAAGCGACCTTCGAGGGCTTCTGCCCGAAGCGCATCACATGGTGCAGGAAGAAGTCGTTGAGCGCGTAAGGACCGATCTTCTCCTCGGTGCTCTGGATCGCGCCGTCGGCGCCCGCCGGCACCAGTTCGGGCGAAATTTCCGTATCGAGGATCGCGTGGAGCACCTCGCCCGCCTCGGCGCTGAAATCGGCGCCGTCGGCGCACCAGCGGATAAGGTACTGGATCAAGGTCTTGGGCACGCCCGCGTTGACCGCGTAGTGGCTCATCTGGTCGCCCACGCCATAGGTGCACCAACCCAGCGCCAGTTCGGACAGATCGCCCGTCCCGACCACGAAGCCGTCGTGCTGGCTGGCGAGGCGGAACAGGTAATCGGTGCGAAGCCCGGCCTGGACGTTCTCGAACGTCACGTCGTAGACCGGCTCTCCCTCGGCAAAGGCGTGGCCAATGTCCTCGAGCATGCGCGTCGCGGCGGGGCGGATGTCGATTTCCGCCGCCGCGATGCCGAGCGCGGTCATCAGCTTCCACGCGTTCGACTTCGTCCCCTCGCTGGTGGCGAAGCCGGGCATCGTGTAGCCGCGGATGAAGCTACGCGGCAGGCCAAGCCGGTCGCAGGCGCGCGCGGCGACGATCAGAGCATGGGTCGAATCGAGGCCGCCCGAGATTCCGATCACCATCGACTTCGCGCCCGTCGATTCGATCCGGCGCATCAGGCCATCGACCTGGATGTTGAAGGCCTCGTAGCAGTCCGCGTCGAGCTTCTCGGGCCGGTTGGGCACGAAGGGGAAGCGCCGCAGGGGCCGCACCAGGCCGATGTCGCCGCGCGCCGGGGCATGGCGGAAGGACACGGTACGGAAAGACTCCGAAGGGTTGCCCGCCAGCTCGGCGGCGTCGGCGAAAGTCGGCAGGCGCAGGCGGTCGCCCACGATCCGCGCGCAATCGACGTCGGCCACGCACAGTTCGGGTTCGAGCGAGAAACGGGTCGATTGCGCAAGGCATTCGCCCAGTTCGTAGACGATGCCCTGTCCGTCCCAGGCGAGGTCGGTCGTGCTCTCGCCGTGCCCCGCCGCGCAGTAGACATAGGCCGCAGAAGTCCGCGCGGACTGCGATCGGCACAACGCGTGGCGCTCGTCCGACTTGCCGATGACGATGTTCGAGGCGGAGAGATTGCACAGGATCGTCGCCCCCGCGAGCGCGCCGAGCGTGCTGGGCGGCGTAGGCGCCCAGACGTCCTCGCAAATCTCGACGAAGAAACGGAAATCCTTGAGCACTTCCGAGGCGAAAACGAGGTCGACGCCGAACGGCACCTCCTGCCCTGCGACCACGATCGAGGCCCCGCGCACCGCCTTGCCGCTCGCGAACCAACGCTTCTCGTAGAATTCGCGGTAGTTGGGCAGGAACGACTTGGGCACGACGCCGAGCAGCCGCCCGTGCGCGATCACCACCGCGCAATTGTAGAGCGAAGAGCCGTGCACCAGCGCCGCGCCGACCAGCAAGACCGGCGAGAGCGCGGCGCTGGCCGCGACGATCTCCGCCAGCGCGGCCTCGACCGCCGCGATCAGCGCGCCCTGCAAATGCAGGTCGTCGATCGCGTAGGCGGACAGGCACAGCTCGGGAAAGACCAGGAGATCGACGTGGGCCTCGTGCGCCCGGCGCGCCTCGGCCAGGATCGCATCGCGGTTGAAGGCGACGTCGGCGGGCCGCACGTGCGGCGTCGAGGTCGCCACGCGCACGAAGCCGTGCTCGTGAAGGGCAAAGAACGGGTGGCTGCGATCGGAACCGGTCATGCCGGTTTCCCTGACACAGAAGCGGGCTTGGGTGCAACAAGGACAAGAAGGGGATTCAAGGGGTTTACCACCCCTTGACCCCGCAGACCGTCCAATTAGGTGCCGGGCACGAGGCGGCCGGCCAGAACCGACCTCGACCGTATTGGGAGCTCGCGGGGCCATGCCGCTCGAAAGCATCCTTCGGCTTCTTCTGGAATCTACTCCTGCCGACCCGGGGCCTGGCTTCTAACCCCTTGCCCTGCGCCGCCACGCGCCTAAATGGCTATGCATGCGCAGCCTCGACGATATCCGCGAAGAATATGAATTCCTTGATGGCGACGAACGCTACCGGCTCCTGATCGAGCTCGGCCGCGAACTCGATCCCATGCCCGACGCGCTCAAGACCGACGCCACCAAGGTGCGCGGCTGTTCAGCCTCGGTCTGGGTCTACCCGATGGCGCAGGACGACGGCACGCTGCACTTCCTGGCCGACAGCAACGCGGCGATCACCAAGGGCATCGTCGCGCTGGTCATCGCGGGTGTCCAGGACCAGGCGGCCAAGATCGTCGCCGAGACCGACATCGTCGCCGCGCTCGCGCCCTTCGACCTCAAGAACCAGCTCTCGTCCAACCGCACCCAGGGCGTTCCCAACATGATCGCGCTGATCCGCGAGACCGCCGCGCGCTACGCCGCGGGATAACGATGAAACAGGTCAAGCGCTCGGTCTGGCTGGTCGCGGGCGTCCTGTTCGTCGCGCTCGGCACGATCGGCATCTTCCTGCCGGTGATGCCCACGGTCGTGTTCTACCTGCTGGCGGCCTGGTGCTTTTCCAAGAGCCACCCCGAATGGGCCGAGCGGCTCTACAACCATCCCAAGCATGGCCACCATCTCGTCGCCTGGCGCGACCGCCGCGCGATCAGCCGCAAGGGCAAGATCTCCGCGATCCTGGCGATGAGCGCGAGCATTCCCTTCACCTGGGCTGTCGCCGGATTTCCGATCGCCTTCATCCCGGTGGGCGTGCTCCTGGTGATCGGCCCCTGGATCTGGACGCGGGCCGAATAGCCGCCCGCCGGGCGGGTCAGGGGCCCTCGCGCTCGGCGAGACGCGCCGCCTCGTCCTCAGTAGTCGTCCGCCCCAGCGCCGCGTTGCGATAGGGAAAGCGACCGAAGCGCGCTATGTCGGCCTCGTGCGAGCGCGCGAAGGCCAGCACCTCCTCGACGAAATCACGCAAGCCTTCGAACGCCGCAACGCTTTCTCGCTGCAGGTCCGGGTCCTCGGCGTGCATCAGGGGCAGGTAGAGAAAATGGCGCTGCGAGAGCGCGAGTTGCCCGTCGATCCCGAGCGCGATCGCCTCAAGGGCGAGCGCCTGCGCCTTGGCGTCGGCGGCGAAGGCCTGCGCGGTGCCGCGGTGGATGTGGCGCGAGAACTGGTCGAGCACGAGGACGAGCGCCAACCGCCCGTGCGCGGTCCGCGCCCAATCGTCGAGATCGCCCGCGACGGCCCGCTCGTGGAGGACGCCGAAGCGTGCGGTCACGAGCGGATCGAGTGTCTCGCCTTCACCGAACCAGTCGGCCGGGGTCAGCTCGCGAAACCAGAAGTCGAGGACCCGGGCGATTTCCACCTCGCGCGGCGCGGGCATGCTGGTCATGATCTTCTCCTGCGCGTCGAGAGTTCAGATTTCGGCGTGGATCTGGCCATAGGCCAGCATCGCGAAGAGGCCGGTGCCTCCGATCACGTTGCCCACGAACGTGGGGATGAGATAGCCGGTGAAGGCGTCGAGGGCGCTCATCCGGCCATCGATCACCAGCATGAACATCTCGGTCGAACCGGCAATGACGTGGGTGAACCCGCCGGCCGCGATCAGCGAGGTGAAAAGCAGCACCATCCAGATCTCGAATCCCTTGGAGCTGGGCAGCATCCACACCAGCGCGGCGATGAAGAAGCCGGCCGGAATACCTTTCACCAGCGCGGTCCAGCCGTGCGAGCGGGCGGCGTGCTCGGCAACCTCGAACATCGCCGCTACGTTGCCGTCGCCCTGCGGGTCGCCGTTGCCTGACATCACGATGACGAAGAAGGCGGTCAGGAACGTGCCGATGAAATTGGCGCTGAGCACGGTCGCCCAGAGCCGCGCGGAGAGGCCCAGCTTGCCCCAGCTCGGCTCGGACAGCATCGGCAGGACGACGCTCAGCGTATTCTCGGTGAATAGCTGGAGACGCGCGAGGATCACGAGAATGAAGCCCACCGCGTAGCCAAGGCTCGAGATCAACCAGCGGTTGGGGCTGCCCTCGAGCGCCTCGTAGAGCAGAGCCTGCGCGAAGACCGAGGTCGAAATGCCGATCCCGGCCGCGATCCCCGACCACCACAGCGACGAGGTGGGGCGGCGCAGCTCCTCCTCGCCCTCGCTGCGGATGATCGAGAACACGGTCAGCGCCGAAAGCCGACTATGGGCCGAGACCCGGCGCCGCTCGCGCCGCGTCAGGGTGGAATTGCCGCTCTCGATCTCGCGCTCGGTGTTCTCACGCTCGGCCTTCTGCTCGGCCCGGCGCTGTTCCTCGGCACGCTCCTCTTCGGTCAGTTCCTCGATCTCGGCCTCGCTCGGAGGGCCGTCCATCGAACCGGCGATGTCGCTCACGATCCATGTCTCCTGAAGGAAAGGACACCTTGAAACGCGCCATCTCGTCCGCGGTTGCCGCAGGAGAGGATCCGCCCTCAGTCGTCGAGCGCCTCGCGCACGACCGCGATCCCGCGCTGGCGCTGGTCCTTGAGGTCCTGCTTGAGACGGGCCGGGTCGCGCGCGAGCACGAAACCGAAGCTGACCCCGCCCTCCTTGCCGATCGTCGCGTGGTGCAGCTTGTGCGCCTGGACCAGCCGCTTGGCATAGCCGCGCCGCGGCACCCAGCGGAAATAGCGCTGGTGGACGAGGCCATCGTGGACGAGAGTATAGACCAGGCCGTAGACGAGGATCCCGAGACCGATCCAGGTCGCGGGCCACCAGGCGCCCTGCCCCATCACCAGCGGCGAGCCGAGCGCGAACATCGAGATGCTCATTGCGGCGCCGACGAGCGCGAAGAGATCGTTCTTCTCGAGCAGATTGTCGTGCGGTTCGTGATGGTCGCGGTGCCAGGCCCAGCCGAAGCCATGCATGATGTACTTGTGGCTCGACCAGGCGACGAATTCCATCGCCGCAGCCGAAGCGAGCACGATCAGAATGGGGTAGAGAACGTTCACCCCCCTTACTTAGCGCGCCGGGCTTCGCCTGTCAGCGCCCCTGCGCAGGCACCGGACGGAATTTCCGCGACAAGATGTTACAAACCGAGACGCGCCTGCGACGCGCGATTTCACTGGCGTTCATCTGCCCGGGCCTAGTTCCCAGGTTACGGCACGGGGCCTCGCCCCAGTCCGAAAAGCACCCATTCACAGGTAGATGACATGAAGACCCTCGCCCGCATTCTCGCTCCCGCGCTCGCCCTTTCGCTCGGCCTCGGCGCTGCCCTGCCCGCGATGGCCGCCACTTCGGCCCCGCACCCGACGGCCAGCCACACGACGCCCGCCAAGAAGACCACGCACACGCCTGCCAAGAAGACGACGTCGCACACGCCGGCCAAGAAGACGACGGCCAAGACGACGACCGCGACGAAGAAGGCTCCGGCAAAGAAGGCCTCCTCGGCCAAGCCCACGCCCAAGCCGACCGCGCACAAACGCTGAAGGCAGCCCGGTAGCGGTACAGGACACGGAAAATTCGTACGACCTCCCCCTGCCGGATAAAATCTAACGCGAAGGCGCGCTCGTTCGGCTTGAATTGCAAAGCTTGCGCGCCTAATCGCGTCACATCATGACCACACAGCCGCGCACTCTCTACCAGAAGATCTGGGACGCCCACGTTGTCGACACCCGCGACGACGGTACCTGCCTCATCTACATCGACCGCCACATCGTGCACGAAGTGACGAGTCCGCAGGCCTTCGCGGCGCTACGCGCGTCGGGTCGCAAGGTGCGTCGCCCCGATCTTCACATCGCGGTCCCCGATCACAACCTGCCCACGACCGCACGCCGCGACGCGAGCGGTAACCGCGTGCCGATCGCCGATCCGCAGAGCGCGCAGCAGCTCGACCTGCTCGAGAAGAACGCGCCCGAATTCGGCATCCGCTACATCGGCGATGCCGACATCGAACAAGGCATCGTCCACGTGGTGGGACCCGAACAGGGCTTCTCGCTGCCCGGCGCGACGATCGTGTGCGGCGACAGCCACACCGCCTGCAACGGTGGCCTCGGCGCCCTCGCCTTCGGCATCGGCACCAGCGAGGTCGAGCACGTCATGGCGACGCAGACCCTGCTGCTCAAGCAGTCCAAGACCTTCCAGGTCAACGTCGAGGGCAAGCTTGGCGCGGGCGTCTCGCCCAAGGACGTGATCCTGCACATCATCGGCCTGGTCGGCACCGCCGGCGGCACCGGCTACGTCATCGAGTACACCGGCAACGTGTTCCGCGAAATGTCGATCGAGGGCCGCCTGACGGTCTCGAACATGTCGATCGAAGCGGGCGCGCGCGCGGGCCTGATCGCGCCCGACGAGACCACCTTCGCCTACGTCAAGGGCCGCCCTTATGCGCCCGTCGGCGCCGAATGGGACAAGGCCGTCGCCTGGTGGAAGAGCCTCGCGACCGATCCCGGCGCGACCTACGACAAGTCGATCCACATCCGCGCCGAGGACATCGAGCCGACCGTGACCTGGGGCACCAGCCCCGAGGACACCGCGCCCATCGGCGGCGTGGTTCCCGCGCCCGAAGACTTCGAGGACGCCTCCAAGCGTGACGCGGTCAAGCACAGCCTGGAATACATGGGCCTGACGCCGGGCACCAAGCTCACCGACATCGCGGTCGAGAACGTCTTCATCGGCTCGTGCACCAACAGCCGTATCGAGGACATCCGTGCCGCCGCGGCGATCCTCAAGGGCCGCAAGAAGGCGGACAACGTCAAGTGGGCGATCGTCGTGCCCGGCTCGGGCCTCGTCAAGGCGCAGGCCGAAGCCGAGGGTCTCGACAAGATCATCCTCGAGGCGGGCCTCGAATGGCGCGAACCGGGTTGTTCGGCGTGTCTTGCGATGAACCCCGACAAGGTGCCCGCGGGCGAGCGCTGCGCGTCCACTAGCAACCGTAACTTCACCGGCCGTCAGGGCCCGGGTGCGCGCACCCACCTGGTCAGCCCGGCGATGGCCGCCGCGGCCGCCGTCACCGGCCACCTCGCGGACGTGCGCGAACTGACCGAGCAAGCCTGAAGGGAGCTTCGAACATGGCAGACGACACCGAAAACACGCTCGCCGGACGCGCCGCCATCGCGGCAGGCGCCGCCATCGGCTCGGCCGCGATCGCGGCCGCCCTGCTCTTCGTGAAGCGTCGCAAGTCGCGCGCCGAGAAGCTGGCACCGCCGCATCCCGACAAGGCCCACGAGACCGACTGAGAAGAAGACCAGAAGATGACCCCGATTTCGCAGGTTTCCGGCCGCGCCTACCCGTTCGGCCGCAAGAACGTCGACACCGACGTGATCATTCCCGCCCAGTGGCTCAAGACCGTCACGCGCGAGGGGCTCGGCCAGGGCTGCCTCGAATCGGTCAAGGCTGAACCGGGCAACGTCTTCACCGATCCCGAATACGCCGGATCGCCGCTGCTCATCGCGGGCGACAACTTCGGCTGCGGCTCGAGCCGCGAGCACGCCGCCTGGGCCCTGCTCGACATGGGCGTGACCTGCGTGATCGCGCCGAGCTTCTCGGACATCTTCTCGGGCAACGCCTTCAAGAACGGCATCCTTACCGTGGTCCTGCCCCAGGAGGCGATCGACCGGCTGATGGAGGTCGCCAAGACCGATCCGATCAGCGTGGACCTTGAGAACCAGTCGGTCACGACCCCGTTCCAGGACCGCTTCCTGTTCGAGATCGACCCGTTCCGCAAGCACTGCCTGCTGGGCGGTCTCGACGAGGTGGGCCTGACGCTGGCGCAGGACCGCGAAATCAGCGCTTACGAAGGCAAGGCGCGCGAAGCGCTCCCGTTCCTCGCCAGCCCGGTGCTGCACGCGGCCTGAATACCGCCCCTTTTCGCCTCGCCCGAATCGCGGGCATCGTGAATCGGGATTGAACCGGAGGCCCACCGGCCCTATCGGCATAAGGACACGACGTCCGCTGCCGTCCAGGACTGGTGGCCGACCTGTATTTTTCCGGGACCCTCGCGATGAAGAGCTTCAGCAACCGTGTACCCACCTCCCCCGCCGCCGAGGGCGAGAGGTCGCAGCTTGAACAGGAAGCGGAAATCCAGTTCCGCATCCAGGCCCGCCGCAACCGCCTCGTGGGCGAATGGGCGGCCGCCCGCATGGGGCTTTCCGATGCGGAGACCGAAGCCTATGCCAAGTCGGTCGTCCAGGCCGATTTCGAGGAAGCGGGCGACGAGGACGTGATCCGCAAGCTTCTCGGCGACATCACCGCCGCGGGCGTCGATACCACGGAAGGCGAAGTGCGTGCCGCGCTCGACGCCAAGCAGGTCGAGGCGCGTCGCGCCTTCCTCGGCGCGGCCTGAACGGCCCCGCTCCAACCACCCTACCGGGCCAGCCCCCGCTTTCACGGCCCCGCAAAGGAGAACCACCATGGCGATGCCCGCCAGCGAGATCGAGCGCCTGATCAAGGACGCCCTGCCCGGCTGCGAAGTCACCATCACCGATCTGGCCGGCGACGGCGATCACTACGCCGCGCACGTCGTGGCCCCCCAATTCGCGGGAAAGATGCGCGTCGCCCAGCACAAGATGGTCTACGAAGCGCTCGGCGGACGCATGGGCGGGGAACTCCACGCCTTGCAACTCACCACCGCCGTTCCCAACTGACGCTGATACGCTTTTGAGGATTTGAATCTGATGTCCGACGTTAACGCCCGTATCGGCGACCTCGTGAAGGCCAACGACGTTGTCCTGTTCATGAAGGGTACGCCGCTTTTCCCGCAGTGCGGGTTCTCCAGCCGCGCCGTGGCCATTCTCGATCACCTCGGCGTTCCCTTCGAAACGGTCGACGTCCTGCAGGACCAGGAAATCCGCCAGGGCATCAAGGCCTACTCGGACTGGCCGACGATCCCCCAGCTCTACGTGAAGGGCGAATTCGTCGGCGGCAGCGACATCATGATGGAGATGTACGAGGCCGGCGAACTCCAGCAGCTCGTCACCGAAGCCGGAATTGCCCCCCAGGCCTGATTCGCGCATTCGCAAGGATAGCCAGAAGAGCCCGAGGGACCTTGCGTCCCTCGGGCTCTTCTGCGTCAGGACAAGCGCACGCAACCCGCAGTGCCGGTCGAGACAATCATCATGATGGGGGATTTGGGCGCCACGCCAAGCTCGGGGAGGCAGGGCCCGGAGACTGCTGGGCCCTGCCTCGTACGAGACTACTTGGGTACGCAAATATTAAAGCACAAATCGTGCCAAATTCTGTAAATCCCGCAATTTCGAGCTTCGCCGTTCGCGGGTGTCCGCTTTTCCGACAGCCGGTGTAAAAATCCCCGACAATGCCATCGTTTGCCGCAATCGCTGCATTTCTGCGCCTCGTGCGCCGCTGCGGGCCTTCGGATTGACCGGCCGGACGGACCATTCGCGCTTGCCCGGAATGCGCATTCGCGCGACAGCGCTCGTCATGGACCTGAAGCTTCCCCCCAGCGACCAGCCGATGCCGCCCTCCGCCGGCAATTTCGTGCCGGCCGCGACGCTCGTGATCTTCCGCCAGAACCCGCAGGTCGGCCAGCCACCGCAACTGCTGATGGTCGAGCGCTCGCCCAGGATGCGCTTCGCCGCGGGCGCATCGGTCTTTCCCGGCGGCCGGGTCGACCCGGCCGACCGCGAACTCGCCCGGGCGCTCGAGCCCGAGGCCCCTCTCGAAATGGCCAGCGCCCGCATCGCCGCGATTCGCGAAACGCTGGAAGAGACCGGCCTGCTCGTCGGCTGCCTGGACCCGGTCACCCCCGAAGCGGCGCGCGAGGGGCGAGCCCTGCTCGCCCGCGAAGGCGCACTCGCTCCGGTGCTCGCGCGGATGGGCTGGACGCTTGCGCCCGATCGCCTCGCCTTCTTCGCGCACTGGTGCCCCAATCTCGAACGCGCGTTCGACACCCGCTTCTTCCTCGCCGACCTGGGAAGCGGGGAAGTCGAGATCGCAGTCGACGAAACCGAGAATTCGCGGCTGTTCTGGGCCAGCGCCGCGCAGACACTGGAAATGGCCGAAAACGGCGCGACACGCCTCATCTTCCCGACGCTGCGCAACCTCGAGCGGCTGGCCCGCTTCGGCTCCTACGCAGAGGCGCTGGCCGATGTCGAACGGCATCCCCCACGCCGCATCCAGCCGCGCTCCGAAACACGCTGCGACGGCCAATGGCTGGCGATCCCGGACGACCTTGGCTATCCGGTCTGCGCGCAGCGCCTCGAAAGCGTGCGACGCGGTTAGAAGTCAGGTGGAATCACCTGACGTTTCAAAAGATGCGTAAAAACAGAAGTCCAGAGCGGTCGATCTGATGCAATCTGGTCGAAACCGGCTCTAAGTCAGCCGCGCAACTGCCCCTGGGCCGCGTGCTGGATGGCAAGGTGGTCGACCACCGGACCGTACATCGGCCGGTCGAATTCGATCCCCGCGAAATCGCCGCAAATCCAACGCACACTGCCGCCGAAAGCCTCGAGACCGCTTGGCCGCAGGATCAGGCGCGCCCCGACCCGGACGAACAGTCCGCCCATCCGCAAGCGGCAGCCTTCCGCCGATATGTCGAAGATTTCCCCGCTGTCGCGAAGCCCGCTCTGCGTCCGGCACTGGACGGCCATGCTGACGGGCTTGCGGGCCGAACGGCGAGGAATGATCGGGCGGTTCATGGACTCCTGCCTAGCGCGCAATCCTTGAACTTCGATTAACCTCGCCAAGCCGCGGCGACGGGGCCGTACAGCCCCGCCACCGTCACCTCGTCCGATGGCTCAGGCCGGGCGTCTTGCGTAGAGGCCGAAGCCGGCGATGACCGCGTAGCACAGCGCCGGAATGGCGAAGGCGATCGAGAGATTGCCCCCCGTCGCGTCGGCCAGCGCGCCGGTCAGCACCGGCACGATCGCGCCGCCGCAGATGGCTACGTTGATGATACCCGAACCGTCGGCCGCACGGGCGCCCAGCTTTTCGCAGGCAAGGCTGAAGATGGTGGGGAACATGATCGAATTCATGAGCCCGACGGCGATCAGGCTGTAGCCTGCGACTGCGCCGGTACCGGTGGTCGAAACCGCGATCAGCACGATCGCCACGCAGGCGTTGAAGGCCAGCACCTTGCCCGGATTGACGAGGCGCAGCACCGCTGAACCGATGAAGCGACCGACCATCGCGCCGCCCCAGTAGAGCCCGAGGAGCTTGCCCGCACTGGCTTCCGGCAGCGCCAGCACGTGCGACTGCATGAGGTAATTCACCAGGAGCGAGCCGATCGTCACTTCCGCGCCGACATAGAGGAAAATGCAAAGCGTGCCGTAACCAAAGCGCAGCCGCGAGAGCAGGTCGAGGCCGAGGCGTTCGAGCAGCCCATGGTCCCCACGGGTCTCGTGCTTCTCAGCGGGAAGGCGATTGCGGAACAGCCAGACCGCAGCCGCAACGAGCGCGAGCGCAACCGCGACACCGAGGTAGCCGTGGACGATCGCCTGCGTCTCCTGCCGACGGTAGCCGTCGAGCGCGGCGCCGGTCAGTTCGTCGGCCGAGACGTGCGCGAGGCTGCCCAGGATCAGGATCGAGCCGCCGATGGGAAAGAGTGTGGTGCCCAGCGAATTGAAGGCCTGCGCGAACGTCAGGCGCGAACTCGTCGTCGTGCGGGGGCCAAGCAGGCTGATCAGCGGGTTCGAGACCACCTGCACGATCACCACGCCCGCCGCGAGCACGAAGTAGGCGGCGAGGAACAGCGGATAGTAGGCGGTTTGCGAGGCCGGAATGAAGGCGAGGCAGCCCGCGATCATGACCAGCAGGCCGAAGGCCGCCCCCCGCATGTAGCCCAGCTTACGCACCAACATCGCGCCGGGAATGCCGATCACCGCATAGGCGGTGAAGAAGCAGAACTGCACCAGCATCGCCTCGGTGAAGCTGAGCGTGAACAGCTCCTTGAGCTTGGGGATGATGACGTCGTTGAGGCTGGTGATGCCCCCGAAGATGAAGAACAGCGCGAACACGAAGTAGCGCAGTTCGGGCGCATCGACGTAGCCGCCGGGGACTTCTTCCTCGGCAGAGCCAGGCTCGGCGCTGCTGGTATTCATGATCGCGGCCACGTTGATCCTCTCATCCGAATGTTGCCCTTGAATGTGGCAACGATCTGATTTGTTTCGGACAGAAGAGCAAGGAACAACGCGAATTTTTCGACCGTCAGGTGAAAATGGTGCGCCTGACGGCCTGGTGCCAGCCCGCGATCAGGCTGCTGCGCTGCGCTGCGCCCATGCGCGGCTCGAACAGATCACCTTGCGTCCAGGTACGCGAGAGCGCGCCGAGGTCGCTCCAAACCCCTGTCGCGAGCCCGGCGTGAAAAGCCGCGCCGAGCGCGGTCGTCTCGAGATGAACCGGACGCTCGACCGGGGCCTGGAGCATGTCGGCCAGGAACTGGCAGAGCCAGTCGTTCGCGGCCATGCCGCCATCGACACGCAGCCGCTCGGGCGCGCGTCCGCCGTCGGCCACCATCGCCTCGGACAAGTCCATGGTCTGGTAGGCGACCGCCTCGAGCGCCGCGCGGGCCAGATGGGCCTGCGTCGCGCCCAGCGTCAGGCCATAGATCGCGCCGCGCGCGTCGGGGTCCCAGTGCGGCGCGCCCAGCCCGACGAAGGCCGGGACCATGTAGACGCCGTGGTTGTCGGGCACTTGCGTCGCCATGTCGTTGGTCTCGCGCGCGTGGGTGATCACGCCGATGCCATCGCGCAGCCACTTGACCGCCGCGCCCGCGACGAAGATCGAGCCTTCGAGCGCGTAGGTCATCTGACCATCGAGGCGGTAGGCAGGGGTCGTCAGCAGGCGGTTGTCCGACGCGAGCGCCTCGCCGCCGGTGTTGAGCAGCATGAAGCAGCCGGTGCCATAGGTCGACTTGGCCATGCCGGCCTCGAAGCAGGCCTGCCCGAACAGCGCCGCCTGCTGGTCGCCAGCCAGCCCCGCGATCGGGATCTCGGCGCCGAACAGGTCGGCTTGGGCATGGCCGAAGACATGCGCGTTGTCGTGAACTTCGGGCAGGATCTGGCGCGGCACGCGAAACAGGCGGCACAGCTCCTCGTCCCAATCCTGCGTGCGGATGTTGTAGAGCAGGGTGCGGCCCGCGTTGGTGACGTCGGTCGCGTGGACCGTCCCGCCGGTGAGGCGCCAGAGCAGGAACGCGTCGATCGTCCCGAAGGCAAGTTCGCCGCGCTCGGCCGCCGCGCGTGCGCCCTCCACGTTGTCGAGGATCCAGGCGAGCTTGGTCGCCGAGAAGTAGGGGTCGACGAGCAGGCCGGTGCGCGCGCGCACGTCGGCCTCGACGCCATCGGCCTTGAGATCGGCGCACAGGCGCGCGGTGCGCCGGTCCTGCCACACGATCGCCTTGTGGATCGGCTTGCCGCTCGCCCGCTCCCACACCACCACGGTCTCGCGCTGGTTGGTGATGCCGATGCCCGCGATATCACGCGGCGCAAGGCCGCTCTTGCCGATCGCCTCGCGGGCGGTCGCCACCACGTCGCGCCAGATGTCCTCGGCATCGTGCTCGACCCAGCCGAGGTCGGGATAGTGCTGTTCGAACTCGCATTGCGCGGTGGCAAGGGGCCTTGCGGCCGAATCGAAGACGATCGATCGGGTCGAGGTCGTCCCCTGGTCGATGGCGAGAACGTGGCCGGGCTGGGACATGGGGAAACTCTCCGTCAGATTATGCTATGCGTCGTGGTGTCTTAGTCGGCCTCGGGCCTGCGCCCCGACGGCAAGTAGGGCCGGATGGCGAAGTGATAAAGCCCTGCCCCGACCAGCCCGCCGACGAGCGGTCCGGCGATCGGCACCCACATGTAGAAGCCGGGACCCGGCAACGCCGAGGAACCCCATCCCGCCAGCGAAGCGAACAGCCGCGGCCCGAAATCGCGCGCAGGATTGATCGGCCATGCCTCGAGGTAGCCGCCCGAGGCGCCGATCGCGGCAACCAGCAGCCCGATCATCAGCGCCCCGGAATTCGCACGGGGCGCCATCTCGTTGTATTCGTCGGTGATCGCGAAGATGCCCAGCAGCAGGAAGGCGGTGAGGATCACCTCGTCCCAGAACGCGTGCATCGGAGCAATGTGCTCGCCGGGATGCGTGAAGAACACGCCCGCCGCGCCGCCGGTGGCCCGGGTCAGGCCGTGGGCGGCGTTGTAGGCGTCGATCACCGGATGCCACAGCTGCAGCACGAGCGCCGCACCGATCACCCCGCCCACCACTTGCGCGGCGACGTAGGGAAGCACCTTGCGCCTGGGGAAACCGCGAAAGACCGCGAGCGCCAGCGTCACCGCCGGATTGGCGTGGGTGCCCGAAACCGAACCGGTGACGTAGATCGCCAGCGTCACGGCCAGGCCCCAGGCGATGCACACGCCCCAATAGGCCTGCGCATAAGGGCTGGGATCGTAGAGCGTGATCATGGCCGCGGCCGAATCGCCCAATGTGACGATGATCATCACCGCAATCGCCTCGGCGATCAGTTCGCCGCGCAGCGCACGGCGCGCGGCAACGCCTGGCGCCGCATCCGGGGCATTCTCGTCGGCTAGCTTGGCTGACACGATCAGTCTCTCCCGCTTTCGCTCTTTCCCTTGTTCGCGCTCATCCCTGCACATAGGTTCGAACGAACGTCAAGACTTTCATTTGAATTTTCGTTATAGCGCTCATATACTGGAAACGAAATTCGAAGCGATGCGTTCCCGATGCAGGCGCAGCTTCCCAGGGAGACCGACATGCCATCCGCCGCCGCGATCGACACCACTACCGCCACCCGCGAGCCCGTTTACGACCTGCTGGTCGTGGGCGGCGGCATCAACGGAGCGGGAATCGCACGCGATGCCGCCGGGCGCGAGCTTTCGGTGCTGCTGGTCGAACAGGACGATCTCGCCAGCTACACGTCCTCGTCCTCGACCAAGCTGATCCACGGCGGCTTGCGCTATCTCGAGTATTACGAATTCCGGCTGGTCCGCGAGGCGCTGATCGAACGCGAGCGCCTGCTTGGCATGGCCCCGCACATCATCTGGCCGCTGCGCTTCGTGCTGCCCCAGTCGCAATCGCCGCGTGCCGCCTGGATGGTGCGCCTTGGCCTGTTCCTTTACGACCACCTCGGGGGCCGCAAGCAGCTTCCCGGTACGCAGACGATCGACCTCGACCGGGCGCCGCAGGGCAAGGGCCTCAGGGCCACCGGCTCGAAGGGCAAAGGCACGGACGGAAAGGGCACGAACGGAAAAGGCAGGGCCTTCGTCTATTCGGACTGCTGGGTCGAGGACAGCCGCCTCGTCGTCCTCAACGCGATGGACGCGGCCGCGCGCGGCGCGCGGATCGAAACCCGCACACGGCTGACCGGCGCCGAAACCCGCGACGGCATCTGGCACGCCACCCTCGAAGGGCCGGAGGGCACGCGCGAGGTGCGCGCGAAGATGCTGGTCAACGCCGCCGGCCCCTGGGTCGACACGGTCCTGCGCAAGCTGGGACGTGCCCGGAACGATCGCGGCGTGCGCCTCGTCAAAGGCAGCCACATCGTGGTCCCCCGGCTCTACGAGGGCGACCACGCCTTCATGCTCCAGAACCCGGACCGCCGCATCGTCTTCGCGATCCCCTACGAGCGCGAATTCACGCTGATCGGCACCACCGACGAGCCCTGGACCGAGGCGCCGGGAAAGGCCGAGATCAGCGCGGCCGAGACCGACTACTTGTGCGAGACCGCCAACCGCTATTTCGAAACCGCGATCACGCCCGCCGACGTTGTCTGGAGCTACGCCGGGATCCGGCCGCTCTACGACGACCACGCCGCGAATGCCTCGGCGGTGACGCGCGACTACGTCCTCGATTTCGACCGTCCTGACGAGGGCGCCCCGATGCTCAGCATCTTCGGTGGAAAGATCACCACGTTCCGCAAGCTTGCCGAGCACGCCCTCCAGCACATCGCCGAAGTTTTCCCAGAGGCCGGGCAGGCCTGGACCGGAGGCGCCGTCCTGCCCGGCGGCGACCTGCCCGGCGGCGATTTCGCGGCTTATTGTGCGGATTTGCAGACGCGCTATCCGCAGTTTCCCACCCCGCACCTCGCGCGCCTCGCCCGCGCCTACGGGACGCGCGCCGGGACGATCCTTGGCGGGGCGACGCGCATCGAGGACCTTGGCGAGGACTTCGGCGCCGGGCTCACCGCGCGCGAGGTCGACTATCTGGTAGAGCACGAATGGGCGCGCACGCCCGAGGACATCCTCTACCGCCGCTCGAAGCTCGGCCTGCACGTGCCCCAGGGCGCCGCACAGGCGCTCGCGCGCTATCTCGCGAAGGCGCCTGCGGGCAACTGACCGGCGAGTGCTTTGCAGCGGCGGCCGGCCCCGCTAGGCTGGCCGCCATGATCCGAACCCTGCACGCCCGATGACCCCCGAGACCTCCGAAGCGAGCGGCACCGAGCCCAATGCCGACATCGTCACCCGGCGGCGTGCGCGCATCCTCGAGATCGCGCGCAGCGCCGGACGAGTGGAAGTCGACGATCTCGCCGCGCGGCTCGACGTCACCCCGCAGACCATTCGCAAGGACCTCAATGTCCTCGCCCAGCAGGCGCTGCTCTCGCGCGTCCACGGCGGTGCGGTGGTGACCTCGGGCGTGATCAACCTCGAATACGACACGCGCCGCGCCGTCGCCTCCGACGCCAAGGCGCGGATCGGCGCGGCCGCGGCCTCGCTCATCCCGGACGGCGCCTCGCTGTTCATCAACATCGGCACCACCACCGAAGCGGTCGCGGCCAACTTCGCGCACCACCGCAACCTGATGGTGATCTCGAACAACCTCAACGTCGTCGACACGCTGAGCGCGCATCCGGCGCTGGATCTGGTCTGCGTGGGCGGCAAGGTGCGCACGGGCGACCGCGCCATCGTCGGTGCGCTCGCGATGCGCTTCATCGAGAACTTCCGGGTGGACTACGCGCTGATCGGCATTTCCGCGCTCGCCCCCGATGGCAGCCTGCTCGATTTCGCGATCGACGAGGTCGAAGTCTCGCAGACGATCATCCGCAACGCGCGCAAGGTGATCCTCGTCGCCGACAGTTCGAAAGTCGGGCGTTCCGCGCCCGTGCGCGTGTGCGGCATGGAAGCCATCGACTTCTTCGTGTCCGACACGATCAGCGACCCGGACTTGCGCCACGCCTGCGAGCGCGGCGGCGTCACCGTGATTGAAACGTCACCCCCAGCCTGAGCCTCACGCCTGAGCCTCCCACCCCGGCATTGCCGCCATGCGAATGCCAGATCGTTGCAAATAACCCGAATCCGTAGCGCGAAAGAGACCACGCCCGGTTCACCAAGGCCATGGTTGGCCTGTTCGCTTGGAGACTGACGCCCCAGCAGGTGGTCGCGCGGCCCAACCTCGCCCTACACGCGGACACGTTCAACGCCGACCCACGCCGCGAAAAAGCCCGGCATCGCAACCGCGCGATGCCGGGCTTTTATCATGTCCGCCGAGCGAAGCTCAGGCCGCTCAGTTCGCGGGCGCCGTCCGCAGGTTGTTGGCGCGATCCTTGTCGGGAAGCGCGTGATCGGGATCGACCTCGGCGCTGACCACGCGCTTGCCCGCCGGCACGGTGACCACCGTCGCGGCGTTGCGGATCCAGCTTTCTGCGGGAAGCCGGATGTCCTCATGCGTGCCGCCCGCATAAGTCACGCGCAGTGTGGCGGGCATGACCAGCTTGTCGTGCACGCCGACCGTGATCGCGGTGCCCTTGGCCGGGTCCTTTTCGTCCACAGGGCCGATCGCGTCGATAGCCAGGTCCATCGTCCAGTTGTGCGCGTACCAGCCGTTCCAGAAGTACGACAGATCCTCGCCGCCCTCGCTTTCCATCGCGCGGAAGAAGTCCGAAGGCTGCGGGTGCTTGAACGCCCAGGCCGCAATGAAGCGGCGGAACGCGGGGTCGAAGCGGTCGGGCCCGAGGATCTCCTCGCGCAGCAGCCGCAGCCCCAGCGCCGACTTGAAGTAGCTCATCGGATGGCGGTATTTCTCGAGCACCGTGTCCGAGCGCGAGAGCAGGATCGGCGCCTTGGGATCGGCGAGCAGTTCCTGGATCTCGTCGACCGGGTTGCCACCGCCCGGCGCGTATTCGCCGTCGCGCTTGGGCCCATATTCGCCGTGGTTGAAGTCATCGGATTCGTAGGTGTCGATGAAGGTGTTGAAGCCCTCGTCCATCCAGGCGTGACGGCGCTCGTCGAAGCCCACGATCATCGGGAACCAGCCGTGGCCGATCTCGTGCGCGGTGATCCAGAACAGCTCCTTGCCCTTGTCCTCGATGCCGTCGAAGACGATGCCCGGGTATTCCATGCCGCTTGCCGGTCCCGCGACGTTGATCGCGGCGGGCCAGGGATAGGGGTACCAACGCTTGGAGAAGTTCTCGACCGCGTTCTTGAGGTATTCGGTCGAGCGCCCCCAGGCCTCCTTGCCCTGGCTCTCGAGCGGATAGACCGACATCGCCAGCGAGGTCTTGCCCCCGGGCAGGTTGATGCGCGCGGCATCCCAGGCGAACCAGGCCGAGGCGGTGAAGGCGACGTCGCGCGTGTCGTTCATGTGATAGTGCCAGGTGCGCGTGCCGCTGGCCTTGCCCGGGCCCTTGGCGACTTCGGCAGGGCTGCGGATCATCACCGTGGCATCGCTCGTACGCGCCTTGGCAAGGCGTGCCTGCTGCTCCTTGGTGAGGACCTCCTCGGCGTTGACGAGCTCGCCCGAGCCGAACACCAGCATGTCGGCGGGCACGGTCACGTAATAGTCGAAGTTGCCGTATTCGAGATAGAATTCCTGCGCGAGGTAGGGTGCGGTGTCCCAGCCGCGCACGTCGTCGTAGACCGCCATGCGCGGGTACCACTGCGCGAGGTCGTAGATCGGGCCCTTCTTCGACTGGCCCCAGGCCATGCGCCCGCCCCATTCGCCGGGAATTTCGAAGTGCCAGGCCACACGCAGCTTGAGCGCCCCGCCCTTGCCCTTGAGCGCCTCGGGCAGGGTGACGCGCATGCGCGTGTCGCTGACGAGGAAGGGCACGTCAACGAAACCGCCAGCGGTCTCCACCTCGACCTTGTCGAGCACGGCGCCCTGGGTCGAGGCCGGACGCGGCCGCCCGCCGGCAAAAGTACCGCGGCTGTCGGCCTTGTAGCTGTTCTGGTCGAGCTGGAGCCACAGCACGTCGAGCGCATCGGGGCTGTTGTTGGTGTAGCTGATCACTTCCGAGCCCGAAAGCGAGGGCGCCTTGGGATTGGGGTTCAGCCTGGCGTGGATCTCGTAGTCGGCCTGGTTCTGCCAGTAGTCGGGCCCCGGCAAGCCGTTCGAGGAGCGGTAGGAATTGACCGGCATCGGCATCGTGAAGGGCGCGAAGCTCTCGAGCGGGTCGTACTGCGCCGCAGCGGCACCCGGAGCGAGCGTTGCGAGGGCGGCGAGTGCGATCGCCGACGAAGCCGCCGCCGCGCGCGGCGAGCCGATTTTCATCCAGTCTTTCATAGTTGTGCGCGTGGCGTCCCGATTCGGTTTGCAGATGCGAAGAGGGGTACCCGCCGAGGGCGCCCGGCGGCAATGCCCGCCAGGTATCTTTTTGGTATTATTTTCGCGAAACGGCGCGGTGTAAGGCGCTCAGTTGCGCGGCGCGCGCGCCAGCATCGCGCGCACTTCGGCCTTGGGCAGCGCCTTGACGGTGCCGCGAAAGCCGCTGACGTCGTGCGCGGCGAAGAGCGCGTTGTAGACGCTTTCTTCGCTCGCCTCGGCCACCGCCTGGAACAGCGGCGTCATCGCGTCGTTGGCGAGATCGGATATCGACGCGAGCGCTTCGCGGCGTTGCGGCGTGCGGCGGACCGAGGCCGCGCTGGAAAAGGCCACCGCGTAGTCGCCCGAGCCGTTCGAGAAAGCCGAGCCCGTGCGCGAAATTCCCACGAAGGCGCGCTGCGCAAGACGGCGCAAGTTGCGGTCCGACAGCGGCGCGTCGGTCGCGATCACCAGCACCACCGAACCGTCGGCCGAAGTCTCGGGCAGCTTGTCCTTGTAGAGATACTGGCCAAGGCGCTGGCCGACCGGCACGCCCGCGACGCTCAGCACGCCGCCATAGTTGGTCTGCGCAAGCACCCCCACGGTCCAGCCGCCCAGGCTTTCCGGCAACTTGCGCGAGGCCGTGCCGATCCCGCCCTTCCAGCCGAACGTGACCGTACCGGCTCCCGCGCCCACGACGCCTTCCGCCACCGGCCCGCCACGCGCCGCCTCGATCGCGCGGCGCGCGTCGGCGATGGTGACGTGGCGGCCGCGAATGTCGTTGAGGAAGCCGTCGTTGGTCTCGCCCACCACCGCGTTGACCGAGCGCACTTGCGCGTTGCCGGGCTGGTCGAGCGTCCATTCCACGCTCGCGGCCATCGCCTCGGGCACCGAGAGCGTGTTGGTGAGGAGGATCGGCGTCTCGATTTCGCCGAGATCCTCGATCTGGGTGGAACCGGCGAACTTGCCGTAGCCGTTGGCCGCGTAGAAGCCCGCCGGAACCTTGTCCTGCCACAAGTTGCCGCCATGCGGGAGCACGGCCGTCACCCCGGTGTGGACGCGCGTGCCTTGCTCGAGCGTGACCTGCCCGACGAGGACCCCGGCAACGTCGGTGATCGCATCGAGCGGCCCTGCCGGCAGGATCCCGACCGGGACGCCCGCCCCGCGCAGCGCCCCGGGCGCCTTGGCGCCAAGCGGCAGACCCGCCGCGACGAGGGCAAGCACCCCCACCCCCGCAATGGCGAGTTGGCGATTGCGTCCACGCAACGAGGCCGCGCGCACACTCAGGGCTCGAGCCGCGCGCGTGGGAAATCGGCGTGGTCGTAGGCCGGGTGGTTGGTGAGGATGGTGTGCCACTCGGCCTTGGTCAGCGGCAGCAGCGGGTAGACCGTGCCATAGTAGTCCGCGAGATCGCCGCTGAAGGGGAAGTCCGAGCCGGGCACGAAATGTTCGGGGCCGATGCGGCGGATCAGCGCGACGAGGGCCGCGCGGTCGGCTTCGGGCGTGTCCGCCTTCCAGACCATCGCCAGATCGAAGGTGAGATGGCGCGCGATCGAAGGGTCCGCCTCGATCGCGTCGGCGAAGGCGCCGAGCGCGGAGAGCGTCTGCACGTCAATCCCGCCCCAGCCCGCCGCGTGCGCGATCTGGACCGGGGTATCGCCCGCCGCCGGAAGCACGTCGCGCAGGAACACGCGCACGTCGCGCGCGCCGTAGTCGGTCGCGCGCGTGCGCATGTGGATCATGATCGCAAGGTGAGTGCGCTCCGCCAGCCGGAACACATCGGCAAGCTTGGCCACCTGCTCGGGGTCGCGCAAGTCGACACCCGAATTGGTAAGGTGCAGCTTGATCCCCGTGACATCGGGATTGCTACCCCAATGCGCAATCTCGGGCAGCGCGGTGGCGGTCACCGGATTGACGCCGATGTAGATGCCGAAACGGCCGGGAAAGCGCCGGGCGAGGTCGACCGACCAGGCGTTCGCCGCGCGCAGGATGCGCGGCGCATCGGGGCGCGGCGGCTGCATCATCGGGCTCTCGGCGAGGTAGGCGCTCGACATGATGAGGCCGCGCGCGATGCCCGACTTGTCCATCTGCGCGATCAGATCCTCGGGACTGTAGGCCTTGGTGAACTCGACCGGGCAGGAACCGATCCGTCCCTCGCTCGAACAGTATCCGGGCAGGAATTCGAGGATGGCGGGCGAATGGACGTGCATGTGGTGGTCCACTTCGCCCGCGACGCCCGGCGGTGACGCCGGGGCCACGGGCGAAGACTCGGGGCCAGCTTGCGCAAGGGCCGCCGCGCTCGCCAGCAGCGCGGCTCCCGCGAGCACGGCGGCGAGGACGGAGGAGCGAAACGACCCTGCGCGCATCTTACTTCCCGTCGGCCAGCAGCGTCTGCTTCCAGAACGCGACGCTCGCCTCGAAGTAGTATTCCTCGTTTTCCTTCTTGTGGAATCCGTGGCCTTCGTTGGTGGCGTTGAGGAACCAGGCGGGCTGGCCATTGGCGTGCATCGCCTTGGTGATCTGCTCGCCTTCCGAGGGGGGAACGCGCGGGTCGTTGCCGCCCACCGCCACGAAAAGCGGGATCTTGATCTTGTCGAGGTGGTTGAGCGGCGAGATCTCCTCAAGCTTCTTGCGCTGCTCGGGGATTGATTCGTTGCCGTATTCGGGACGACGCAGGTCACGGCGGTAGGACTGCGTGTTCTCAAGGAAGGTCACGAAATTGGTGATGCCCACGTAGCAGCTCGCGCTCCTCAGCTTGTCCGAGAAGTGCACCGCCGCCGCGTAGCACATGTAGCCGCCATAGCTCATGCCGTAGAGCGAGAAGCGGCTGGCATCGAGCGTGGGATCGGCCGCGAAGTGATCGAGGAAGGCACCCAGGTCCTTGACCGAATCCTCGCGCTTCCACGGGCCGTTGTCGAGGTTGACGAAGCGCTTGCCGAAGCCGTCCGAGCCGCGCACGTTGGGGAAGAACAGCGCAATCCCCAGCTCGTTGAGATAGTAGTTCTCCGAGCCGAGGAAGTCCGGGCGCGACTGGCCTTCGGGGCCGCCGTGGACGTCGAACAGCAAGGGGCGCTTGCCGGGGAACTTGGCGGGGTCGGGGCGGTAGAGGAAGCCGGTCACGTTCTCGCCATCGAAGCTCTTGATCGTGACAAGCTGCGCCTGCGCGTTGCGCGCGGCATCAAGGCCACCGGTCTCGCTCAGCGTCCAGCGGGTAACCTTGAGCGTCTTGGGATCGACCGAGAAGGCATCACCCGGAACGCTTGCGGAGGAAAGCGAGAAGCCGATCTCGCCCCACGGCGCGATCTGGATGGCGGGGCCGATCGCCCAGGGGATCACGCCCTGGGGCAGCGCGGAGACCTTGCGCACCGTGCCCGAGGGCAGATCCATGACGTGCAGGACGCTGACGCCCGCTTCGTTGGTGGCATAGGCAAGGAACGAGCCGTCGGGTGCAAGCGCGTAGTCGCTCACGCTCCAGGCTTCCTTGGTGCGGGGGGTAAACGTGCCGGTCCTGGGGTCGAGCGTGCCCAGCTGCATGAAATCGCTGCCGCCCGCATCGCTCACGATCCAGATGGTGCCGTCGGCGGCCACGTTGGGATCGACCCACGAGGTGTCCGCCTTGGGGTCGGTCAGCGCCTTCATCGCGCCACTGGCAAGGTCGACGGTGTAGACGATCGATTTGTTGATCGAGAGCCGGTTGACCGCGATCAGGCTCTTGCCGTCGGCGGTGAAGCCCGCGACCGTCCAGCCGCCACCGCTGACCTTGGCGACAAGACGGTCGGTCTTGGGATTGCGCGGGTCGACCGCGTAGATGTCCATGTCGGCGCCGTTGCGACGCGAGGACGTATAGCCCAGCAGCGTGCCCTTCGCATTCCAAGCGCCGATCCAGTTACGGCTCTTGCCGTCGGTGATGCGCTCGAGACGGCCGTCCTCGAGGCGGTAGAGCTGGTAGAATTCATCACCGCCATTGTCGCGCATGACGATGGTCAGGTGGTCGCTCGAAGGCGCGATCGAGCCCATCAGCACCGGTTCGGCGCCGAAGCTGATCTGCGTGCGGGTGGCGCCGGGCGCGCGCACGACATGGAGCTGGTTGGTGGTGCCGAAGCGGGTCTTGACCAGCATCGAGCGGTCCGAGGTGTTCCAGCCCAGGAAGTCGGCACGGCGCGCCTCGAGGTAGGGCTGCGTCGCCTTGACGAGGTCATCGGGAATCGCCGGCACATCCTGGGTGATGATCGCGGCCGGCTTCGCGGCATCCGCGAGGGCCGGGGCGCCGCTCAGCGCCAGCAGCGAGAGCGCCATGACGCCCGCGCCCGATACGGTGGAGGCAGTCGAGGCAAGGCGGGACAGGGACCGGGATTTCATGATGGTTTCCTCGGATAACAGGCTGGGAATAAACGGAAGGGCCAGGTCTGAAAAGGGCCTGGCGCGACCGCCCTGCCCGGAATTGCAGCGAAGGCTGCAACACCGGGCCGGACGGCCGCGCCAGAATTCGACAGGATCAGAACTTGACGCGTGCGCCGACGGTTATGAAGCGGCCGATCACGTCATAGTACGGGGAATAAAGCGACCCGTAGGGCGGATCCTTGTCGAACAGGTTGGAGGCATCGATCGTGAACTCCATGCCCGGACCGCTTTGCGTCGGGACCGCGAAGCGCAGCTGCGCGTCGAAGTACGTGTAGGCCGGGATGTGGTTGTTCGAGATGGTCAGCGTCGAGTTGTACTCGCCGGGCGAGATGTAGCGCGCGCGGATCAGGCCCGAGACCGACTTGCTCTCGTAACCAACCGAGGCGTTGACGCGCCACTTGGGTACGCCCAGGCCAAACGAATAGCCCTGCGAACGGACGTATTCGGTGGTCGAATTGCCGTCGTTGGCGGTCAGGCTGTCGACCCAGGTGCCCTTCACGTTGAAGTGAAGCTGGCCATCGCTGTCCGCACCCAGTTCGTCGAGCGGCAGCACGTAGTCGAGCGCGCCGTCGATGCCGTTGGTCTTGTAGTTCGCCAGATTGACGTAGCCCGACACCGTGCGGGTGATCGTGCCCGAAGCGTCCCGCTCGACATTGGCGCACAGCGCGGTGTTGCCGTTGTAGCAGTAATTCACCAGGTTTTGCGCCGCGATCGTGGTGATCAGATCGTCGATGTTGATGTCGTAGTAGTCGAGGCTGAGGTTGAGGCGCGGGATCGCCGGCGGGTTGTAGGTTGCGCCGAAGGTCCAGGTGTCGGCCTTCTCGGGCGTAAGGTCGGGGTTGCCGCCGCCGTTCGAGAGGACGTACTCGGTCGCACCGGTCCAGGGGTTCTGGATGTTGTTGTAGCCGGTGGTCTGCTGCGTGTAGAGTTCGGTCAGGTTGGCCGAGCGGATGTCACGCGAACGGGTCACGCGGCCCACGAAGCCGGGGAAGAACTCGTTGGTAGCGCCCAGCTTCCACGACCAGATCGAACCGGTGGTGGAATAGTGCGAGACGCGCACCGCGCCGTTGACGTTGAGGCGCTGCAGCAGCGGGGTGTTGTAGACCAGCGGCACGGCCACTTCGAGGAAGCCCTCGGTCACCGTGTAGCCACCCGACATCGCCGAGAAGCTGAAGGTGCGGAAGGCCTTGGCCGCATCGAGTTCACCCACGGTCTGCTTGACCGATTCGTGGCGCGCCTCAGCACCGATCGAGAACGAGACGTCGCCGGCCGGCAGCGAGACCGGCTCGCCGCGCAGGCTGACGCCGCCGACGTCGAGCTTGGTGGTCGAGCGCATCTGCGGCGTACCCGTCACGTAGTCGATCGCGTCCTGCGAAGGCGAGCCTTCGCCGAACAGGTTGACCGGCACGCAGTCGCTGGTGGGATCGGTCAGCGCCACGCGGCACACCACGTTGCCCGAAGCGTCGGTCACCGCGTCGATCGCGTTGGCGAAGTTCGAAGTCAGCAGGAAGCCCGGGGTCTTGATGTTGTTCTGGTAGGCGCCGTGGCTGTAATAGGCGCTCCAGCGGAAGCCGTTCGCCAAGGTGCCGTCGAAAGCCAGCGTGCCCTGCGTCGACTTGCGTTCGAAATCGATGCGCGAGTAGGACAGGTCGTTGTTGTAGCGGCCCATGTAGAACCCGCTCTCGCCCGCGGCGGCCAGCGTGTCCTTGATGTCCTGCGAGAGGTAGGCGTTGTCGGCGTTGATGTAGATGCTCGAGCTGGTCGCGCTGCCCTGCACGTTGTCGCCGAACCAGGTGTAGTTGTTCCACATGCGCGAGTGGCGCAGTTCGGCGGTCATCTTGATGTCGGACGTGAGCTCGTAGGTGAGCGCGGCCATCGCGGCGTAGCGCTTCTGCGGGGTCACCAGCGGGCTGTTGTCGTCGTTCGAGGGGCCTTCGCCGCCCGCCGAATAGTTGCCCGAAACCGCATCGCCGTAGTCGTAGGCGCGCAGCGAACCGTCGGAGTTGAACGCCTGGCCAGCCAGCACACCCGAGGTGATGAGGCCGCCGTAGGCCATGTTGGCGTAGCCGACGTCGGGGGTCATCGTGCCGTTGAACACGGCCCAGCGGCCGATGTTGGGACGGCTCGTCTTGGGGATCACGCCTTCGCTGTCGTAGTACTCGCCGCCGATCACGAAGTGGCCACGGCCGCCCGCGAACGAGGTGCCGTACTTGGCATCGAAGCGGCGGGTGAAATCATCGCCATAGCTCGAGATGCCGGCCGAACCACCCGCCTCGAAGCCTTCGTAATCGGTATCGACGATGAGGTTGACGACACCGGCAACCGCGCCCGAACCCCAGGCCGCCGAGGCGCCGCCGGTGACGACGTCGAGGCCCTTGAGCATGTTGCTGGGAACCGCGTTGAGATCGTTCTCGCTCGAGAAGCGGCGGCCGTCCATGAGCACCAGCGTGTGGCTGACGCCCAGGCCACGCAAGTCGACCGGGGCCTGGCCCGCGCCGGTGTTGGTGCCGGTGGTCTGCGCCGAGGTAGTGGCGCGGAACTGCGGCATGTCGTTGAGCGCCGCCGCGACGTTGGCGCGGACACCGACGGTCAGTTCCTGGCTGTCGAGGCGCATGGTCGGCGTGGGAGCATCGAAGCCCTTCGCGTCGATGCGCGAGCTCGAGACGATGATCTCGCTGCCGGCGTCGCTGTCCTGGGCGCTTGCATCATCCTGGGCGTGCGCGACGCTGGTGAGCGCCATCGCGGCGGCCAGGACACTGACGCCACCCGAAAGGCGGCTGCGAACTGAATTCATTTTGAGACCCCGTTTTTGCCGTGATTTGCCCGCACGGCCAAAGTGTGAACCCCTCCCACCCGGATTGCGCCCAAGCGCCATCGCCACGCCGGCCGAAGGGGGCAGCGCCACGATGAAATCTGTTCGCAATGAAACCGGAACCTGAAATTATCGACTTGTTTTGTTACAGCGAATGTAACAAATGCGAACATTGTTACCAATAGCATTGCTTTGGTAATATATAAGTCTGGCTTATGGGGCGCTGTGCCCGCCGCGCCCCCACTCAAGGCCGACCGGCGCACGCCACAATCCGTTCTCAAGCACGCATCCGCCAGGGCGATCCTGCGCCAGCCACAGCGGACCATCGAGATCGACGAAGCGGCTGCGCCGGGCGATCGGCCAGGCCGCCGCCACCGAGAGCGAGGAGCACAGCATGCAACCGGTCATGACCCCCATCCCCGCCGCCTGGGCCGCATCGGCCAGCGCCCAGGCACCGGTCAGCCCGCCCGACTTGTCGAGCTTGATCGTGACGTAGTCGTAGAGCGCGGCAAGGCGCGGAACGTCGCGCGCCTCGTGCGCGGATTCGTCGGCCGCCAGCGGCACCGGAGAGCCGAGCCCGGCCAGCGCCTCGTCCTTGCCCGCCGGCAGCGGCTGCTCGAGCAGCGCGACGCGTGCCGCGCCGAGCGCGGGAAGCGCCGTCTCGAGCGTGCGCATATCCCAACTTTCGTTGGCATCGGCAATCAGCACCGCGTCCGGCGCCGCCTCGCGAATGGCGGTAACCCGTTCGGTGACGAGCCTGCCGTCGAGCTTGATCTTGAGCAGAGGCGCGGGCCACCCGGCAGGCCGATCCGCGGCGATTTCGTGCGCCCGCGCAGCCATCGCACCCGGTGTGTCGATCCCCAGCGTCACGGCGGTGACGACGCCACCTGCGGGATCTCCGCCAGCGCCCAGACGGGCGGCAACGGGCACGCCCGTCAGCTTCGCCTCGAGGTCCCAAAGCGCGCAATCGATCGCGTTGCGTGCCGCGCCAGGTGCCATGATCGTGGCCAGTTCCGCGCGCGTGACGCCGGCCTCGATGCGCGGACGCAACGCCTCGATCTGCGCCAGCACCGAGTCCGGGCTCTCGTCGTAGCGCGCCGAAGGCGCGCCCTCGCCCCAACCGCGTACGCCCTGGGCGTGCAACGTCACCGTGACGAGCGTGATCGCCTCGCGCGTCCCGCGGGCGATGACGAAGGGCCGGGCGAGACGAAAGCGCGTGGCCTGCGCCTCGAGCCGGCAGCCGATCACGCGAAGCGCGCCGCGATCCGCTCGACGATCGGATCGACGCCGGTCACCGCCGGATCGATGCAAGGCAGGCCCAGGTCCGCCTCGATCTGACCACGCAGCGCCGCCGCCTGGTCCGGATCGAGCGCCGATCCGTTGATCGAGATGCCCACCGCCTCGACCGATGGGCTGGTCAGGCGCGCACAGCGCAGGTTTTCCTCGAGGCACGCGGCGATGTCGGGAACCGGCATATGCGGCAGCCCGCGCATGTGCGGACGCGAGGGATCGTGGCACAGCACCAGCGCGTCGGGCTGGGCGCCGTGCAGCAGCCCGAGCGAGACCCCGGCAAAGGACGGGTTGAACAAGGAGCCCTGCCCCTCGATCACGTCCCAGCCCGCATCCTCGCGCGCGGGCGAGAGCGCCTCGGCCGCACCGGAAATGAAGTCGGCGATGACCGAATCGACGACGATGCCCTCGCCCGCAATCAGGAGGCCTGTCTGGCCCGTGGCGCGAAAGCGTGCCTCCAGGCCCCTTTCGCGCATGCCCGCCACGAGGTGGAGCGAGGTGAACATCTTGCCCACCGCACAATCGGTTCCGACCGTCAGCAGACGGCGCCCGGCCCGGGGCGCGCCGGTCCCGACCTTGAGGTCCGCAGGCGCGGCGCGTACGTCGATGAGCTTGCGCCCAAGGGCGGCTGCGCGTTCGCGCAGACGCGGATCGGCATCGAGGCGCTGGTGCAGGCCCGAGACGATGTCGAGCCCGGCCTCGAGCGCGGCGAGAGCCTCGGGGATCATCGCGTCCTCGAGACGGCCACCGCTCGTCGCGACGCCCAGAACCAGCGCCTTCGCACCGGCGGCGGCGGCTTGCTCGACGCTCATGCGCGGCAGGCCCAGAGTGAGCGGACAGGTGTCCTGGCGCAACTCGCCAAGGCAATCGTGCGGCCTGAACAGCGCCAGGCCGCGCGATGTCTTCACATCGAGCGGATTGCGCTTGTCGCCGAGATAGAGAAGGAAAGGTCCTTCGAGTGTGATCCGTGTGGCCCGCGTCATGGAGGTGCGCTAGCACAAGTCGCCCCGCCACTCCCCATAGCGAGCCGGCGGCAGATTATAAGATTGGGTTATGGGCCGCGAGCTGCTCGCGCAGATAGTCGAGGAAGTCGAGCGCCACGCGCGCGGGCGGGGACGTCTCCAGGTAAGCCGCGTGGATGCGGTAGCGCTGCGCCGGCGCAAGCGGCCGCGCCGCCAGCCCCGGCCGCAGCATCGCGCGCGCGGTGTGCTCGTCGACGATCGTCATGCCCAATCCCGAAGCGGCAAGCGCCGCGGCGATCGAAAACGTGCGCGAGGCGCCAACGACTTCGGGCGAGACGTCACGCGCGGCGAATTCGACGGCGATCGCGCGGCCTTGCGGCCCGCTCTCGTTGGTCGAGACGTAGCGCCGGTCGGTCAGGTGCTCGAGCGGCAGCGGCGAAGGCGCCTCGGGCATATCCTCCTCGCGGTAGAACGCACACATCTGCGCATCGCCCAATACCGTGCTCGCCACCGGCGTCTCGCGCGGCAGCGAATAGCAGATGACGAGGTCGGTCTGCCGCTCGTAAAGCTTCACCGCCATGTCGTCATGGTGCACGGTGTGCAGCTCGATCGAGATTCCCTCGCGCTGCGCGAGGAAGCCGGTGACCGCTCGGGGCAGCAGCTCCATGCCGAGCGAGGGCAGCGTCGAGACGCGCAGCGCCGTACCCCGGCCCTTGCGGATGTTGCGCGCGGTCTCGCGAAATCGGTAGACCTGTCCCTGGATGTCCTCGGCCTGCGCGAAGAGCGCGTGCGCATCGGCGGTGGCGACCAGCCGACCGCGCACCCTGTCGAACAGCGCGAAGCCGAGCTGGTCCTCGGTATGGCGCAGCAGGCTGGTGACCGCCGGCTGCGAGACATTGAGCTGGCGCGCCGCCGCGCTGATCGATCCGGTCGCGTAGACCGCGTGAAAGACCTCTATTTGGCGCAGCTTCATACCCGCGCATTAGGACCACAACCCGAGCCTCGCAACCACGCGCCATCCGATTGTTCGCGATGCGGGTTACAGAAGGCGCACAAAGAGGCGGATCAGCGCTTACCGCTCGCGCGCGATTGAATGGCCCCTGGATTGCTGGACGCCTTCCATCCCAATTTTGGTGAAGATGACCGCCGATGCGCTGCAATCTGCTTCATAGGCCCCGCTAGCGTAGGTTGCCACTGGATTGCTAAGATGTACGATATCCGTACGAAATTCGACATAAGTCATTGATAAATATGGTGGGCGGTGAGGGGCTCGAACCCCCGACCCTCTCGGTGTAAACGAGATGCTCTACCAACTGAGCTAACCGCCCGCAGGCGCGCACACGCGCCGCAGATGCGCGCCCAATACGTGATTTGGCGGCGGCGTCAACCTGTCTCGCGTGGCAAGGTGTGCGTTCGAGTGCCGTTCGGGCGGCAGAAAGGTTCTCCACGGTATCGGTTGCGCCAGGGTGGTGCGCAGGCGCGCCCGTTGGTGTAACTGTGGCGAGGCCATGTTCAGATCCAAGCGCGAGCCCGAACCCCTGCAGGAGGGCGAGGACAACGATCCCTACTTCGACGTGCCGGACACCGTGCCGGTTGCGCAGGAGGGCAAGCGCGCGCGCCGCACGCGCTGGTGGTGGGCCTCGCGCGCGGTCGCCGGCGTGCTCATCCTCTTCATCCTCCTCGTCGGCTGGCTGGCGGTTACCGCCCCGTTGTCGAAGTCGCTCCAGCCGGTCTCGCCGCCGCGCATCACCCTGCTCGCTGCCGACGGCACCCCGATCGCGCGCAACGGCGCAATCGTCGACGCGCCGGTCAAGGCCGCCGACCTGCCCGACCACGTCAAGCAGGCCTTCATCGCCATCGAGGACCGACGCTTCTACGAACACTGGGGTGTCGATCCCTACGGCATCGCCCGAGCGGCCTGGACCAACCTCACCACCGGCACCACGCAGGGCGGCAGCACGATCACCCAGCAGCTTGCCAAGTTCACCTTTCTCTCGCCCGAGCAGAGCCTGACTCGCAAGGCGCGCGAGGCGTTGATAGCGTTCTGGCTCGAGGCCTGGCTGACCAAGGACCAGATTCTCGAACGCTACCTTTCAAACGCCTACTACGGTGACAACACCTATGGCCTGCGCGCGGCCTCGATGCACTATTTCCACCGCCAGCCCGAGCGCCTTCTGCCGGGCCAGGCGGCGATGCTCGCCGGGCTGATGAAGGCCCCTTCGAGCCTTGCCCCCACCAGCCATTACGACGCCGCCGAGAAGCGCATGCGCGTCGTGCTCGCAGCGATGGTCGAGGCGGGCTACATGACGCGCCAGGAAGCCGCCGCGATCCCCGATCCCGCGCTCGACGTGCGCGACGACAACGACTTGCCGACCGGCACCTATTTCGCAGACTGGGCCCTGCCCCAGGCGCGCGCGATGACCGACAGCGGCTACGCCGCGCAGACGCTGACCACCACGCTCGACGCCCGGCTCCAGCTCGCCGCACGGCGCGCAATCGATTCGGTCCCGCTCGGCAAGGCGCAAGTCGCGCTCGTGGCGATGCGGCGCAACGGCGAGGTCGTCGCCATGATCGGCGGCAAGGACTATGCGCAAAGCCCGTTCAACCGCGCGACGCAGGCGCTGCGCCAGCCCGGCTCGACCTTCAAGCTCTTCGTCTACCTCGCCGCGCTGCAGGATGGCTGGAAACCGGACGACACGATCTCGAATGCGGCCATCGAGACTGGCAGTTACCGGCCCAAGAACGCCGGCGGCCACTATTCGCCCACGATCACGCTCGAGGACGCCTTCGCCCACTCGAGCAATGTCGCGGCTGTGCGCCTGTTCCAGCAGGTGGGCGACGACAAGGTGATCGAAACCGCGCGGCGCCTGGGCGTCACCGAACCGCTCCCCGCGGGCGACCCCAGCCTCGCGCTCGGCACCGCGACGATGCCGCTGATCGAGCTGACGGCCGCCTACGCCGGCGTCGCCGCCAACAGCTTCCCGATCGCGCCGCGCGCCTTCCCGGTCGAGGAACAGGGCTGGCTCGCCCGCCTCTTCGACGGCAAGCACAGCCTTTCCAAGTCGCAGCACGCGGCGATGGAGCAGATGCTGCGCGCGACGATCAACCGCGGTACCGGACGCGCGGCCATGCTGCAGGCGGCGAACTTCGGCAAGACCGGCACGAGCCAGGAGAACCGCGACGCGCTCTTCGTCGGCTACGCAGGCGACTATGTGGTGGGCGTGTGGGTCGGCAACGACGACAACACGCCGCTCAATGGCGTTTCGGGCGGCTCGACGCCCGCGCGGATCTGGCGTGCCTTCATGCAGCAGGCACTTGGCGAGCGGGCTGCCCCCGCAGCGCCCAAGCCGCGCCCCGAAGGCCCGGTCCAGCCGCTCGACATCGAGGGGCTCGACGCCATCCCCGATGGCGGCCTGCCGCTTGGCGAGGGCAATCGCTTGCGCATCGAGGACGGCACCGCGATCATCACCACCGATCTCAACGGGATTCCGCTCGACGTCCGGCTCGACGGCAACGGGCTGCGCATCGATGGTGACAAGGCGTTGCAGGACGCCCAGCGCCGCCTGCAGCAAGGTGGCAGCGCCCGGCCGGGCACGCCGCCCGCTCCGGCCCCATCGGCCAGCGCCGCGCCTTCGACGCCGCCGCCGGCCGCCCCGCAGAACGCGGCGGGTCCGAACTAGCCTCTCGCAAAGCCCGCCCCCTCCCGGGGGCCCCGGGCCGTCCGCTCAGGCGTTGTGGAGCGTGATCGCCTTGCCCACCCGTGCCTCGATCTCGGCGCGCGGGAGGCCCGGCTCGATCGCCGCGCCGACGCGGTAGGTGACGACGCCCGCCTTCTTCCAGACGCGGTGGTAGAGCCGCCCGCTGTCGACTGCGACGGGCACCACCGGCAGGGCAAGCATCTTGTAGGTACCGGCAAAGCCCGAGCGCAACGTGGCCTCGGCGCCGGTCTTCATGCGCGTGCCCTCGGGGAAGATCACCAAGGGCCGACCCTGGGCAGCGAAGCCGCGCGCGGCCGCGATCATCGTGCGCAACGTGGCCGCGCCCCCGGCCCGCTCGACCGGCACCGCGCCGTAGCGCAGCAGCGCCCAGCCCCAGCCGGGAATCCGCGTCAGCTCGGCCTTGGGAAAGGGCACCGGGCGGCGCATGTGGAGCGGCATGTCGATCGCCTCGAAGAAGCTCTCGTGGCGCATCGCGACGATCACGCCCCCTTGTGGGAACTCCCCTTCCACGCGCACCTTGATGCCCAGCAGCACGCGGCAGCACAGGTGGTGGAAGCCGCTCCAGCCGCGCGCCAGCCACCAGAGCCCGCGCCCGCCCACCACCGCGAAGGGCAGCGTGAGCAGGACCAGAACCACCGAGCCTGCATAGAACACCAGGTAGAACAGCAAGCTGCGCACGACATCGACAAAACGGGTATCCATCAGCGCTTCCACCGCTCCCACACGTTGGTGCCAAGACGCCAGAGCAGCTTGTGGTACTCGAGGACGAGCGCCGTGAAACTGGGCTGCGAGGGCACCGCATCGCGCTGGACCACCACGCCTTCGGGCAATTCGCGCTGCAGCTCGAGTTCGGCGCGGCGCATGTGCCAGTCGGCGGTCACCAGGCGCAAGGTGTGGACCTTGTGGTGCGCGACCCATTGCGCGGTCTCGATCCCGTTCGAGCGCGTGTCATAGGCCTCGAACCCGAGCTCGACGCAGCAGGCCATGAGCCGCCCCGGCACATGAAATTCCGAAGCGAACTCACCGGGACGCACCTCGGGATCGACACCCGAGACGAACAGGCGCGGCGCCTTGCCCGCTTCAAGCGCGCGCAGGGCATGCTCGATGCGGCCCTGGCTGCCGGTCAGCACGATGATCGCGTCGCTTCGCGTCGCCGCGTCGAGCGGGCCCGGCAACGTCACGGCGAACCAGACGAAACCGAAGAACCAGACAAGCACGACAAAGGCGGCGGTGCGACGAAACATGACCCTGATGGAATTGCGGTGGATTGCTCTGGCGCGCCTTATGGCGACACTTGCCGACGGGTTCCAGTGCCTCTTTCGCCTAGAGCATCTTGCGCAGCGCATGAAGCACGGTGAAGCGCGCGGTGACCATGGCAAGGAGCGTGGCGAAAATCGGCACCAGCGCGAGCAGCAACCAGTCGCGCCACACCAGTGCCCCGTTGTCGACGAGGCCCGCACCCAACCCCTCGAACCGCCGCGCGAGCGCCAGGATCACCAGCAGCGCGAGCGCGAGGCCGACCGCCCCGCCGCCGGCCGCATCGAAGCCGATCGAGCGCTGGAACACGCGCGCGACCTGCTTGTCGGTTCCGCCCAGCAGGTGGACGATCTCGATCACGTCGCGGTTCGCGCCCAGCGCCGAACGCGCCGCCAGCAGCACCGCGGCGGCGAGCGCCAGCGTCAGCAGCGCGACGAGCGCGATCGCCACGACCTGGAGCGAGACCATCGCCTCGAACACCGGCCTCAGCCAGTTCGACTGGGCATCGACCCGCGCGGCCGGGGCGACGCCGCGCGCCGCCCTCTCGACCAGCGCCAGCCGCTCGGGCGAGACCGGCCCGTCGAGACGCACGTCGATCAGCGCGGGAACGGGGATCGAGGAGCCGGTCGCATCGGCGATGCCGGTGCCCAGCCAGGGCTCGATCAGGGCGTCGAGTTCGGCCTGCGGCACCACGCGAAGGCCGCGCACGCCGGGCAGCGCGCGCACCGCCGTAACCACCGCGCGCGCCTGCCGGTCACGGGCATCGAGGCGTGGTTCGACGATCTGGATCGTCACCCCGCCCTCGATTTCGGACCGGGTTGCCGAGACCGCGTTGCCGATCGAGAGACCCGCCGCAAGCGCAATGGCCGTCATCGCCACCATGATCGCGATGACCCAGGGCATGGGCCCGGCCATGCGCCCTTGCGGAATGAGCTCGGCTCCGCCCCCGCCAAGGCGGCGCATGCCGTGCAGCACCGAAGTGCCAAGCCTTCGTTCGCGACCGGTCGAGCGTGCCATGGCCTGGTGTCCCCCGCTCAGCTGCGCCGCGCGGGCGGATAGCGCAGCGCGCCGGTCGGATCGGCGAGCCGTCCCCGGTCGAGCCGCATGATCAGGCTCTCGGGCACCTTGCGCAGCAGGTCGAGGTCGTGGGTGGCGACGACCACGGTGGTGCCCTGGCGGTTGAGCATCTCGAACAGGCGCAGGAGCTTGAGCGCCATGTCGGGGTCGACGTTGCCGGTCGGCTCGTCGGCAACGAGCACGGCAGGGCGCGCAATCACCGCGCGCGCGATCGCGATGCGCTGCTGCTCGCCGCCCGAAAGCGTCGCTGGAACCGCGTCGATGCGCTCGGAAAGACCCACCCATTCGAGGATGTCGCGCACCGGCCCGGCAATGTCGCGCTCGGCATGGCCGGCCACGCGCAAGGGCAGGGCAACATTGTCGAAAGCGGACAAATGCGGAACCAGGCGGAAGTCCTGGAAAACCACGCCGATCCGCCGGCGCAGCGCGGGAAGGCTGGCGCGGGACATGGTGATCGCATCGGAACCGAACATGCGGATCGCCCCGCGCGAAGGGCGCTGCGCGAGGTAGAGCAGGCGCAGCAGCGAAGTCTTGCCCGCGCCGCTGGCGCCGGTCAGGAAATAGAACCGGCCCGCGAAGAGCGTGAACGTCAGGTCGCTCAGCACCTCGCGTTCGGTGCCGTAGCGCAGTCCGACGTTGTCGAAATGGATGATTTCGCCCTCGGCAGTCATTCGTCTTTCGGTGAATAGTCCCGGCAGGGCCGAAGAGATGCAGTTTTGCGCGCTATAGCGAGCAATCCATGTGGAAAAAAGACCATTACGGCCCGTACCCACAGCCTCGCCGCTTGTCGGCCACGCGGCAACCGTGCTTATGAGTGACAATCATGATTATCGCCTGCCCAGCCTGTTCTACGCGTTACGCCGTTCCGGACAACGCGATCGGCGTGGAAGGCCGCACGGTCCGCTGCGCCAAGTGCAAGCACAGCTGGTACCAGGACGGCTTTTCGCCCGAACCGGTTGCCGCCCAGGAAGCGCCAATGCGGGCGCCCGGCACCGTGGCGCCCGCGCCCGCGCCGATGGCCTCGCCAGCCCCGGCGCCTGCCCCAAGTCCGACACCCCCGCCGGCCCCGGCACCCCGGCCTGCCGCGACACCCACGCCTGCCCCCGCCGCGGCGGCCGAACGCGTAATCGAACGCCCGAGGGAATCCAGCCCGCAGCCACCCGCATCGCTGCGCAAGGCACCCGCGATCGTCTACGACGACACCGCGAACACTGTGCACTACGCCGACGAGCGCAATTCGAGCTTCGATTTCGCACCGCCCTTCCAGCCCCGGCGCAACTGGGCCCGGATCGGCACCTACGCCGCCTCGATCTTCGCGGTGGTGACGCTGGGCCTTACCGGCGCGATCGCGTGGGGCGGGCTGCCCGACTGGGTGCCGCTGCCGCACGAGACCTTCCGCCAGGGCGAGCCCGATCTTCAGCTCGATTTCCCGCGCAAGCGCCAGGACCGCCAGCATCTGGCCGACGGCAGCGATTTCTTCAGCGTCAGCGGAACGATCAGCAACATCGGCAGTGAATCGCGCTACGTACCCTCGCTGCTGGTGGTCCTGCGCGACGCGCGCGAACGGATCATCTACGAGAAGGAAATCGTGCCTCCCTCGCGCAAGCTCGCCGCGGGAGAAGTGGTGACGATCAACGAAGCGCTGACCGACATCCCCAAGGCCGCGACTACCGCCGAGATCGGCTGGAAGCCCGACTGAGCCCCGAATCTTCCCTCCCGGCCGCACGCCGGACGGGGACTCGGCGCGGAAAGTCACCGCCTTGTCATACGCGCCCGGCATAGGCCTGGGGAACATGCCTGCGCAATCTTCCCGTCCGACGCCCCCTCCCGCCCCTGATGCACCGGTTCGCCTGATCGTACTGGCAGGTGGGCGCGAGGGCGCCAGCGACCCGCTGGCCCGCCGCTTCGCGGTAAGCCACCGCTGCCTCGTGCCACTGGCCGGACGCGCGCTGATCACCCACGTCCTCCAGACCGCCGCGCAGCACCCGCGCCTCGAAAGCCTTGCCATCTGCATCGAGCGCGAGGCCTTCGATCCGGCCTGGGACGTGTTGACCCGCCTGCCGGGGCGCGGCGCGGTCACCCTCGTCGAGGCCGGCGACGATCTCGCCAAGAGCGTTCTCGCCGCCGCCAGGGGCTGGGATGGACCGGTCCTCGTCACCACGGCCGACCACGCCCTGCTGAGCGCAGCGAGCATCGAGGCCATGCTGGACGCGCTCGAGAGCGCCGACATCGCCCTCGCCCTTGCCCCGCGCGCCGCGGTCGACGCGATCCACGCCGATGGCGCGGCGCATTACCTGCCCTTGCGCGACGGCGCGCTGGCGCCTTGCGACCTCTACGGCGCGGCGCACCCGCGCTTCCTTGCCGCCGCCGCGATCTTTCGCGGGCGCGACGCCTCGGCCCGCGTCAGCCTGCGCATTCTGCGCGGCCTGGGGCTCGTCGGCCTGCTAATGCTGTGGCTGGGCTGGGAGACGCTGCCCCGCGCGATCGAGCGCGCCTCGCGCCGCCTGCGCGCGCGCGTGCAGGCGGTCGTGCTCACCGATGGATCCCAGGCGATCGACGTGGGCGATGAGCGCAGCTACGCGATCGCGCGCCATTACCTCGAGGCGCAACACGAACGCGGCGAAGCGCATCGATCCGCGCCCGAAGCGGCGGTTGGAATCGACACGGCCCAGAGCAACGCGCTCTAGCCGGAGCCACTTCACACGATATCCGGAGACAGGGCCCACCAAGGCCGGGCGGCGCTTGCACGCGCCGGTCGCAGACGCAGGAAAGCCCTGCCCCGAATGGGGTGCCCGAAGGCAATTATCAGTGCATTTCCTAAGTCTGCCTGGTGCGGTCGAGAAGACTCGAACTTCCACGGGCTTTCGCCCACAACGACCTCAACGTTGCGCGTCTACCAATTCCGCCACGACCGCTAAATCAGGGGAGGTTCTTCGAACCGTCCCTCGGCAGGAGCGCGCCCCTAGCAGACGATTCTTGACCCTGCAAGCGAGTCGGCGCGATTATTTTTCAAAACGTGCCGCCGCTTGCCTTCGGCAACCACGGAAATGAACGCAAATCAGCCATTTTCAAGGATATTCTCCGCCGCCGCGCCGCCGAAAAAAGTTTTGCACCCACCCCGCATGCGACCGACCAAAGTGCAATACCCGCCCAAGCTGCTTCCATGCGAAGAGCAGGGCAAACAGAGCGAACCGGGAGACGACCCCATGCAGACCCCTTCGACACGCCCTAGCGGCACCCCTGCGTTTCACCGGGCGCGGCGCGCCCGGCTGGTGGCCCTTGCCTCGCCGCTGACGATCGTCGCCTTCGCGCTGGCAGCCTGCTCGGGCCAGGATGCGGCCGGCCCTGCCGCATCGGACACCGCCAGTCCCGCGCCGAGCGAGAGCGCTCCCCTCGCCGCGAACGAACCCTTGGTTGAGACGCCGGACGCACAGGCCGGTTCCGCATCCGAAGCGGTACGTGCGCAGCCCAGCCCCGAACCGTCCGCCACGGCGACCACCGCCCCGCCGCCACCTGCGGCAAAGCCTGCGCCCGAACCTGCGCCCGCGCCCGCGCCTGTCACCCCTGCCGCCGCCGCCGGCCCGCCTGCAGCCTTCGCGCGCTGCGCGGTGTGCCACAACGCCGAAAAGGGCGCTGCGGACAAGCTGGGGCCCAATCTCTACGGGATCTTCGGCCACAAGATGGGCCAGGGCAGCTTCGCCTTTTCCGAGGCCGTGAAGAACTCCGGCCTGACGATGGACGAGGCGACCCTCGATGCGTGGCTGGAGAACCCCCGCGCGCTTGTTCCGGGCAACCGCATGAGCTTCCCCGGCCTCAAGGATGCGGGCAAGCGCCAGGAAATCATCGCCTACCTCAAGCAGCAACGCTGAGCCGCGCGGGCGCTCCACGGGCGCCCGCATCCGCTCAATCCATGCGGCTGACCTTGGGGATGATGTCGGTGACGCGCGCGATGTCGGCAAAGATGGTCCGGCTGTCGGGATCGGCCATCACTGCGCGCAGGCCCTCGACATCGCGGTAGCGCAGCCGCACCACTGCGACGAACGGGGCGTGTTCGTCGATCGCGAGATGGCATTCGGCCTCCTCCAGCCCATGGCGCGTGCAGATCTCGCGGATGAGCGCAAGATGTTTGGTGCGGCAGTAATGGCTGTCGAAACGCGCCCCGGGCTTGTTCTCGTAGACGACGAAGACGGTCGGCATGCTGGCTCATTTCTCCTGCGACATAGGGTCCGATCCAACCGTGACGGGACGCGCATCGACAAGTTCGCGCCCGGCGGCGCGCCAGCCTTCGATGCCCTCCGCATACCAATATATAGCGGTGAAACCCTCGCGGGCGAGCCGACGCGCCGCGTTCCAGCCCATCCAGCAATCGGTGCGGCAGAACACCACTACCGGTCGCGCAGGATCGGCGCGGCGCGCTTCTGCAACCGCAGCGGCCAGCCCGTGCCACACCAGGCGATCCGGAGCGCAGCGGCCGGTCTCGGGATGCCAGAGCGCACCCGCGATGGTCTGGTGCGCCACCGCAAGCGACCAGATGCCGCTTGCCGGATCACGCCAACCGCCCTGGGCGGGCAGGACGTCAATGAAGAGCGCATCGCGCCCCGGCACGAGGCGCAGTGCCTCGGCCTGCGAGAGGCGCCGTGCCGGCGCCGGATCACGGTCGACGGGGGCGCGGTAGCGCGCGCAGCGATAGCCCTGCGCGTCGAACACCTCGGCAGGCATCGTGCCCTCGCGTTCCACCGCCTGCGCGCCGCGTGCGAAGAGTGGCAGCGGCAGGGGCAGCGCCCCCAGCAAGGCCAGCAGTGGCAGCGCGATGCGCAACGTTCGCCTCTCCGTTCGGGCCGGTCTGGTCCCAAGGTGCAATATGGCCCGGCGCGCAATCTTCCTAAATTGGCCAATGGTATGAAGCACCTTCTTCCCTTGCTCGCCCTGCTTGCAGCGGCGCCTGCCGGGCCCGCGCGCGCGCAAGGTCGGGCACAAAGTCCGACACAAGGGCCCGCCCTGCCCCCCGATCCGCTGGGTTCGCCGATGTGGACCTACCACGCGGCACGGCTCTTCGCGGGGGCCGAAGTTCGCTTCGATCCCCTCGTGCGCCTGGAGATACCCATGATCGCCGAGAACCAGCGGGTCTTCCCCGTCACGCTCGACGCGCGGGCGCTCGCGGACGTGCGGCGCATCCTGATCTTCGCCGATCTCAACCCCATCCCCCTCGCCCTCGACTACGCGCCGCTGCGCGCGCAGGCCTTCCTCGCCACGCGCATCAAGCTCGACCAGCGCACCCCGGTGCGCGCAGCGGCGTTGACCGGCGATGGAACCTGGCATCTCGCCGGGCAGTGGATCGACGCGGCGGGAGGTGGCTGTTCGGCGCCGCCGGTCAGCCGGGTCAAGGGCGACTGGGCGCAGCACCTGGGCGAAATGCGCGGGCGCGCCTGGCCCGAAGGCGAGGATCCGCGCCGATCCGCGACGCGCCTTCGCGTCACGCTGCGCCACCCGATGGACACCGGCCTCGTCGAAAACATACCCGCCTACAACCTCGAGAGCCTTGTCGTGCGCGCGCCCGACGGTGCCGAACTGGCCCGGCTCGCCATCGCGGGATCGGTTGCCGAGGACCCGGCTTTCACGCTGGTGGTCGAGGGCCGCGACGCAAGCTACACGGTGAAGGCGCGCGACACTTCCGGGCTGGAGTTCGAAGGCACGATCCCGGCCCCGCACCCGGTGACGGCGCGATGAGCCTTGCCCGCCGCAGCCTCCTGCGCGCATCGCTCGCCCTGCCTTTCCTCGGCGGGGCGATCACGACGCAGGCCGAGGACTTCGCGGGAACCTACGCTCCCGAGGCGCAAGCTGTTGCGGACGGCATCTGGATGGTGCGCGGCGCCGATGCCCCGATCGAATTCGCGAACGGCGGCGCCATCGCGAACAGCGCCTTCCTCGCGACCAATGCGGGCACCGTGCTGTTCGATCCGGGCGTTTCGCGGGCGCATGGACAGGCGCTCGGCGCGCTCGCCGCAAAAGTGGCCGGCATGCCCGTCACGCGCGTCTACGTCAGCCATCTGCACCCCGATCACGCGATGGGCGCCGCCGCCTTCGCGCCTGCGATCGTCCATGCCCTGCCCGCCACCCGCGAGGACCTGCTGCGCGATGCCCCGGGCTTTTCGGACGCCATGTACCGCCTCCTCGCCGACTGGATGAAAGGCACCCAGCTTGCGCTGCCACAGGGCGACGTCGCGGCGGGCGAAACCAGCTTCGGGGGACGTAAATTCCGGCTCATGGCCCTCGAGGGCCACAGCCACGGCGACCTCGCGCTGCTCGACCATGCGACCGGAACGCTGCTCGCAGGCGATCTCGTCTTCCACGATCGCGCACCCTCGACCCCGCACGCCGACCTCGCCCGCTGGCGCGCCGCGCTCACGACGCTGGCCGCGACGCCCCACGCGCGCCTGGTGCCCGGCCACGGCCCGCTCGACACGCAGGGCGCGGCGATCGCGCAGACGCGCGACTGGCTGGACTGGCTCGAGGCAAGCCTTACCCGGGCGGTCGACATGGGCCTGACGATGAGCGAGGCAGGTGCACTCGCAATTCCGCCGCGCTTCGCCGCGATGAAGGCCGCGCGCTACGAACTGCAGCGCTCGGTGGCCCACTTCTACCCCGCGCTGGAGGAAAGGCTCCTGCCCGCGCTGTGAAGCGTCAGAGCATGCGCCGCAGGATATCGTCGCGGACGAGGAAATGGTGGCGCAACGCAGCCAGCACGTGGCCGAGCACCAGCGCGATCAGAAGGTAGCCGCCCACCTCGTGCATCTCGTGGCCAATACCCGCCAGCACGCTGTCCTTCGCGACCGGCAGCTTGGGCATGTCGAACAGTCCGAACCACGAAAGCGGGTACTTGCCCGCCGACGCCATGATCCAGCCGGTTACCGGCATCGCGAGCATGAAAAGGTAGAGGACTACGTGCACGAGCTTGGCGGCAAGGACCTCCAGCGGCGTCATCGTCGCCGGGTAGGCGGGCGCGGTCCAGGTCAGGCGCCAGCCCAGGCGCACCAGCGAAAGGACGAGGATCGTCATCCCGATCGCCTTGTGCGCGGGCATGAGCGAAACCACCTTCTCGAGCGGCTCGTGCAGCAATCCGCCCGCGATATTGGCAATGATCAGGATCGCGATCAGCCAGTGCAGCGTACGTGCACCGGCGTTGTACTTCGCATTCGTCATCAATCACATCCCCCAACGCAGGCCGCCCCGCCAGCAACGGGGCGCACCCAGATCCACACGGACTTCCTGGTTACGGGTTATGATCGTTTCAGCAAGACGATTTTGCGCGCACCGTGCCTGGCGACGACGCGATCGGGCTCTTGCAATCTCGCGGGTGACGCTCCCGCGGCATCGATTGCCTGGAAAGGGTCCGCAGGGCCCCGCCATGAGGAGACAGGACCCTGCGGGGTGGCCGGACGGCAGCTTCACCCGCCCGGCCTCGGTGGAGCGTCAGAAGAACAGGATGCCCCCCATCGCGAGCGCGTCGCTTTCGGCCTCGTTGCCCGAATGCGCCTCGGCCTTGGAGTGGACGTATTCGCCGATCAGCGTGACCCAGCTGGTCAGGCTGTAGCGAAGCTGGCCGACGTAGCTGGAGTTGGTCCTGACGAGGTCCGGATTGGCGAGCGCGTCGGCGGCATTGGCATAGTCGAGCGAGCTTTCGCCATAGCTGCCGCCCACGGCGAACTTGCCGAAAGTGGCCAGCGCCTGGATGTAGAAGCCGTCGCTCGAACGCGGATTGCCTGCAAGGTCGGTGTCGAACAGGCCCAGCACGGTCGTGCCCAGCCCCTTGGCGGTGTACCAGTAGCCGGTGACCGCGAGCGCCCCCCCGGTGACCTTGGCGCCCAGGTCCAGCCCGCGCCCGGTGTAGTCGCCACCCATCAGCATGTCGTGCTTCTGAGTCACGCCCGAGGCCCATAGATGCGCACCCACGCCCCCGAACGAACCGTCGTAGGTCAGCTTGCCCTGGAAGCCGGGCTGCGAATTGGCCTGCGCCGGGCCGGTCAGCGAGCTCAGCGGCTGAAACACGCCGACGGCTGCCTGGAACCCGCCCAGCTTGGGACTGGTATAGGTCATCTGCGGCTGGAAGTCGGTGTAGATGTAGCCCGAACCGATCCGCCCCAACGTGGTGTTGGCGGGCGCCACGTTACCGCCGGGCGAACCCGAAGAGAGCAGCGTGATATCGTTGAGGATCGCGTCCGAACCGAACAGGCCGATGTCGCGGCCGATCTTCACCGTGCCGAAGTTGGGCTTGCCGAAAGTCAGGTAGGTCTGGCGCGCGTCGATGCCTGCCGTCGCCAGCGCGGTCGGCTGGCCGCCGTTGTTGGCGCCCAGCGCCCCCCAGGCGGCCGAGTTGATGCCGGGATAGAGCCCGAAGAAGGCGTTGATGTCCCAGCCCGCCTGCTTGGTCGCGACCGAGACGGTCAGGAAGCCGGGCAGGAGACCGTTGCGCACCGCGCTGGAATTCCTGGTGCCAACACTCGCGATGCCGCCCACGACCGAGGTCGTCGCCGATGGCGTGTCGGGATTGTCGTGGACGTAGAAGCCGTTGACCGATCCGGCGAACGTGATCGTGGCCGGACCGACCTCGAGGCCGATACCGCTTGCGGTGCGCTTGACGTAAAGCCCGTCGTCGACTGCGCCTCGCGCGGGTGCCGGCGAGGCGGCAACAGCTGGCGGCGCGGCCGCCTCGGCCAGAAGTTCGGCGTATTCCTCGTCCGACAGAATGCCTTTCTCGTGAAGGCGCTTGAGCAGGGTTTCCCCCGTACCGGCCAGGGCCGGCGCCGTCGTCATGGCCAGAACCCCCAGCGCGGCGGTGCCGCGCAGCATGATCTTCGCGATCATCGTTCATCCCCTCCTGTTTTTCGTGTGTCGACTATTCCTGCGACTGTCGACGACCATGAAGGGCGGGGGGGCCGCGCGATATTGGACTTTAGACCTTTGTACTTTTGACTAATTCGCGGCGCGCTCAGCGCCCCAGGGCGACGCCCCAGGGGCCCTTCCCGGCGGGAATCGTGGCCGAGACCTTCATCGCGGCAAGATCCACCAGCGAGAGCGTGTCGCTCGCCCCGTTGGCGACGAGCGCGTGCGTCCCCTCGGGCAGGATCGCCAGGTGCCAGGGGCGCTCTCCAACCGGCACGTAGCCGCGCACCGTCGCGCTCGCGACGTCGACGATCGCCACCGCGTTCGCGCGGCCCAGCGCCACCACCGCGGTCTTGCCGTCGGGGTGAAGCGGATACCGCAGGGCATGACCTTGTAGGCCGGGACACCGGGCGGCGCGAAGGTCAGCGTCTGGACCACCTTGCGCGTGGCGACGTCGGCGATGTGGACCGTGCCCGCCATCTCCGCCCCGATCCACACCTGCCCGCCGTCGGGCGTGAACTCGACATGGCGCGGGCGCGCGTCGGTTTCCATTTCCTCGACCACCGCGTGGCTGGGCACATCGACCCAGGCGACGACATTGTCCTCCTCGCTGGTGACCAGCAGCCATTTGCCGTCGGGGCTTTGCGCGATGCCCTCGGGCTCCTCGCCCACCGCGACCTGCCAGGCGACCTTGCCGGTCGCGAGGTCGACCGCGGTCGCCGCCGCGTTGTCCTCGTTCGCGACGAACAGCAGGCGCCCGTCGTAGGCAGGAAAGAACTGCTCGGGATCGGCACCCGAGGGCAGGGTCGCGACGAGCGCCCCGGTCTGCGGATCGCGCACTTCGACCGCGTTGTCGAGGCTGGCGCAGACGAGCAGGTACCTGCCGTCACGCGTCAGCGCGATCCCGCGCGGACGCTGGCCGACCTTCCATTCGGCGACGATGCGGTTGGTGGCGAGATCGACCACCGAGACGCTCGCCCCGCGCTCGTTGCTGACGTAGGCCCGGCCCGTGCTCTCGCCTGCGTAGGCAGGTGCGGCGACGAGACCGAAGGCGAAGGCGGCAACGCCGATAAGCCGCGCGCGGGTTTCGAAGATCCTCTCCATAGCCTTGGGAACTTAGGCTTTCCCGCGTTCCTGGGAATTGGACCTTGGTCTTGTACCATGGTCCAATTGGGTCGTGGTCGGAGCGTAAGCTAGATCAAGGTCAGCATTCGGGGACACCAGATCGAGCCCTGAGGTCGCAGAGGATGACTGACACCATGACGATGACAACCGGCCGTGCGGCCCTGATCGCGGCGGCGGCCATGACTTCGCTTACCCTTGGCACGACGCTCTTCGCCCACGGCAACGTCACCCCGCAGGCGGTCGACACCTCGGCCCTGCCCGACCTGGCCGGCGGCAACGACGTCTGGGTTGCCGAGAACCCCTATGCCGGTGCCGCGCCCGAGGTGAAGACCAAGGCCGCCGAGATCGGCGAGAGCGCCTATGGCCAGAACTGCGCGCGCTGCCACGGCCTCGAGGCCATCTCGGGCGGCATCGCGCCGGACTTGCGCTACCTCGAACTCGGCCCCTCGGGCGACGAATGGTTCGTCGAGCGCTTCCAGCACGGCTCGAGCCACGACGGCAAGGTCTACATGCCGCCCTTCGGCGAGGTGCTGGGCCAGAAGGCGGGCTGGGCGATCCGCACCTGGCTCGAAACCAAGCACACCGACGAGTAGGACCGATGGAGGGCTGTCGCAGGTCCCTCCTGAAGGGCCTCTTCGCCGCCGCAGGTGCGCTGGCCTTGCCAGCCGCCCTGCGGCCGTCCGCACTCCAGGCCGCCCCGCTCGAGAAAGTGCGCGCCAGTGGCGTGCTGCGCGTCGGGCTCTACGCCGACAACCGGCCCTGGTCATGGGACGCGCAGGGCAAGCCCGCCGGGATCGACGCCGATCTTGCCCGCGCGCTGGCCGAAACGCTGGGCGTGCGCGCCGACATCGCGCTGTTCACCGCCGACGAGGAGCTTTCGGACGACTTGCGCAACGTGGTCTGGCGCGGGGGCTTGCTCGGCTTCCAGCCCTGCGACGTCATGCTGCACGTACCCTTCGACCGCGCCCTGATGCAGCAGGAGGACAACGTCGTCTTCCTCGCGCCCTACTACCACGAGAGCTTCGCCGGGGCCTGCGCGCGCGATGCGGGCAATTGCGAGGTCGTGCCCGCGCAGTTCAAGGGGCACCCGATCGCCGCCGAACTCGATTCGATCCCCGACTTCTATCTCCTGGGCCATGCCGGCGGCGTGCTCGCCCGCGACGTGGTCCACACCCGCACCGGATACGAGGCCGTCTCCGCGCTCGGCGCGGGCAAGGCCGAGTTCGCCGTCGCCAGCCGCGCGCAGATCGAGGCGGCCATGGCCGACGCGCCCGAGGCGGGCATCCGCAAGCGCCGCGGCCCCCTGCCGATGATGCTCTCGCCCGGATGGGACATCGGCATCGCGGTCAAGGAGAACGCGCGGACCCTGGGCTTCGCGCTCGAGGCGGAGATCGACGCCATGATCGGCGATGGCCGCATGACCGCGCTCTTTTCCAGGCACGGTGTCGACTGGCAGCCCGCACTGGCGAGCCAGGGCGCACCGTGAACGGGGGGACGGGGGTACCGACTGCGACCGGTGCCCCCCGAACCGCGCACGAGACCGCGCACGAGGCCCCGCCCGATTTCCGGGCCGCGGATCCGACGGCTCCCAGCGCACCACGCGTCGCTCCGCATATCCCCCGAGCCATGGCGAAAGCCAGCTAAAACCCTTCGCGCCGATCCTGTCCTGCGCCGCGCCAAGCCCCCTCATCCCAAGGTGCAATTGTTTGGGCTTTTGCGCAGTCTAGGCTGCCTGCCAACGACCGGGGACATGGGGGCGCCATCGTCCGTAGAACGAATCCCCGGCGGCTCACCCCAAACAGGAGGGATAGGATGAAGAGGCGTTTTTCCCATTTTCTGGCAGGCCTGGCCGCCGCCACGGCGCTGGTTGCCACACCGGTTCTGGCCGAAGGGCCGACCAGCGCGGACCTGATGAACGACGCTTCCAGCCCGGACGACGTGCTCAGCTACGGCATGGGGCCCTGGCAGCAGCGCTTCTCCAGCCTCGACACGCTCAATTCCTCGAACGTCTCCAGGCTCGTGCCCGCCTTTGCCGCTTCGCTGGGGGGCGAGAAGCAGCGCGGCCAGGAAGCCCAGCCGCTGGTCTATGACGGCACGATCTACGTCACCGGCTCCTATTCGCGTCTCTTCGCCTTCGACGCGCGCACCGGCGAGAAGAAATGGGAATACAACGCCCGTCTGCCCGACGCGATCATGCCCTGCTGCGACGTCGTCAACCGCGGCGCGGCGATCCACGGCGACAAGGTGATCTTCGCCACGCTCGACGCGCACCTCGTCGCGCTCGACCGCAAGACCGGCAAGGTGATCTGGAACAAGAAGACCGCCGACTACCAGACCGGCTATTCGGCCACCGCCGCGCCGCTGATCGTCAAGGACATGGTCATCACCGGCAATTCCGGCGGCGAATTCGGCATCGTGGGCGAAGTGCAGGCGCGCAACGTCGACACCGGCGAGCTGGTCTGGTCGCGCCCGGTCATCGAGGGCCACATGGGCACGCTGAACGGCAAGCCGAGCACGATGACCGGCAAGCAGGGCGCGACCTGGACCGGCGACTTGTGGAAGACCGGCGGCGGCGCCACCTGGCTGGGCGGAACCTACGACCCGTCGACCAACATGCTCTTCTTCGGAACCGGCAACCCCGCGCCCTGGAACAGCCACTTGCGCCCCGGCGACAACCTCTACACCTCCTCCACCCTCGCGATCGACGCCGATACCGGCGAAATCAAGTGGCACTACCAGACCACCCCGCACGATGGCTGGGATTTCGACGGCGTGAACGAGTTCATCCCTTTCGACGCCACCGTCAACGGCAAGGCGATGAAGCTGGGCGCCAAGGCCGACCGCAACGGCTATTTCTACGTGCTCGACCGGACGAACGGCAAGCTGATCGGCGCGCACAAGTTCGTCATGCAGACCACTTGGGCCGATGGCATCAACCTCAAGACCGGACGTCCCAACTACATCGAGCAGGGCCGCCCCGGCGCGCCAAGCGGCGCCGAGAAGGGCAAGGTGGTGTTCTCCAGCCCCTCGTTCCTGGGCGGCAAGAACTGGATGCCGATGGCCTATTCGCAGGATACCGGCCTGTTCTACGTGCCTTCGAACGATTGGGGCATGGACATCTGGAACGAGCCGATCGCCTACAAGAAGGGGGCCGCCTACCTCGGCGCAGGCTTCACCATCAAGCCGATCGCCGAGGACCACATCGGGGCGCTGCGCGCGATGGATCCCAAGACCGGCAAGATCGTGTGGGAATACAAGAACCCCGCTCCGCTCTGGGGCGGCGTGCTGACCACCAAGGGCAATCTCGTCTTCACCGGCACCCCCGAAGGTTATCTCAAGGCCTTCGACGCCAAGACCGGCAAGGAGCTGTGGAAGTTCCAGACCGGCTCGGGCGTGGTCGGCTCGCCGATCACCTGGACGCAGGACGGCGAGCAGTACGTCGCGGTCATGTCGGGCTGGGGCGGCGCGGTCCCGCTGTGGGGCGGCGAGGTCGCCAAGACCTTCAAGGAAATCAGCCAAGGCGGCATGCTCTGGGTGTTCAAGCTGCCCAAGTAGGTCAGCGCATGCGATGACAACCGGAGCGCCAGCGCAACGAGGGAACCCTTGCGAGGCTGGCGCTCCACCCCTCCCCCGGGATATGACGAAGATGAACGCACTCGCACGGATGGATACGGCCATGGGTGACATGACGAGTCCCGACAAAGTCCTGATCGTCGACGATCATTCGCTCGTGCGCGACGGGCTTCGATCGATCTTCGACGACGCCTTTCCCGCCTGCGAGATCCTCGAGGCCGACAGCCTGGGCGGCGCGCTCGAGGCTCTGGCGAGTGGCGGCGACGTCGACCTCGTGCTGCTCGACCTCAACATCCCCGACGTCTCCCACCTCTCCGGCCTCGAGGCGCTGCGCGACCGCTTTCCCGCGACCCCGGTGGTGATGGTCTCGGGCGTGACCGACCGCAACGTCGTGCGCAACGCGCTCGCCGCGGGCGCGGCCGGCTTCGTGCCCAAGTCGCTCAAGCGCAGCGCCATCGTCGAGGCGCTCCAGCTCGTCCTCTCGGGCGAAATCTACACCCCCGAGCTCGAATGCGACGAGACCCAGACCGCCGAGGAAGACCAGATCCGCGCCCGCATCGAAACGCTCACCCCGCAGCAGCGTGTCGTCCTCGGCCACCTCGTGGCGGGCCGGCTCAACAAGCAGATCGCCTTTGAGCTCGACGTCTCGATGACCACGGTCAAGGCGCACGTCTCGGCGATCCTGCAGAAGATGAACGTGTTCAGCCGGACCCAGGCGGTGATCATGGCGGGCAAGATCGGCTTTCGTGCCTGAACGCTGGGCGGTGCGTGCGCGCATCGGGCTGGGCCTTGCTCCCCATGCCTGCTAATCCCGCCGCCATGAGCCGTGAACCCTTGCGCGAACGCGCCTATTACCGCGCCTTCCTGCCCATCGCCACGCGCTGGCGCGACAACGACGTCTATGGCCATGCCAACAACGTCGTCTATTATTCCTGGTTCGACACGGTGGTGAACACCTGGCTGATCGAGGCCGGGCTGCTCGACCTCGAGAGCCCGGCACCGCAAGGGCCGATCGGGCTCGTGGTCGAGACCGGCTGCCGCTACGCCGCCTCGGTGCAGTTCCCGCAGAAGCTCGAAGTGGGCCTGCGCGTCGCGCGGCTCGGCAGCTCGAGCGTGACCTATCACCTGGGCCTCTTTGTCGCGGGCGAGGACGTCGCGGCAGCCGAAGCGCACTACACCCACGTCTACGTCGATCGCGACAGCCGCCGCCCCACGCCGCTGCCCGAGGCCTGGCGCAGCGCCTTCGCCGCACTGACCTGATCGCCAGGGGGCCCGTCAGAGCACCTCGATCTGGCGCAGCAGGGCGCGCAGACGCGCAGGTTTGACCGGCTTGTTGAGAATCGGGAGGCCATGGCGTGCGGCGATCTCGGCCACCTCGGCGCTGCGGTCGGCGGTGATGAGCAGCGCGGGCACCTCGCGCGCCAGCCGCGCGCGCACCTGCGCCACGGCATCCTCGCCGGTTTGCCCATCGTCGAGGTGAAAGTCGACGATGAGCAGCGCCGGCTCCTGCTCGAGCGCGCCCGCAAGCACCGGATCATCGAGGCCGGAGGCCGCGATCGTGTCGAGCCCCCAGTTCTCGAGCAATGCCTCCATGCCGAGCAGGATCGCGGGATCGTTGTCGATCACGAGGACAAGCCCGCCGCTGCCGGTCTTGCCGCCCGGCTGGGCCGAGGCGCTTTCGCCGGTTTCGGCCTGGGGCTCGCAACGCGGCGCGCGAATGGTGAACGTCGCCCCCTCGCCCGGTGCCGTCGTCAGGTCGATCGCGTGGTCGAGCACGGCGGTCACGCGGCGAACGATGGCGAGACCAAGACCCTTGCCGGGGATACGCTGCGTCTTTCCGACACGGCGGAATTCCTCGAAGATCTGGGCCTGGTCCTCAGCCGCGATGCCCGGCCCGGTGTCGCGCACACTCACCCAGACTTCCTCCGCGCTGCCCCGCACCTCGACGCGCACGCTGCCCTCCTCGGTGTAGCGGATCGCGTTCGAGACGAAGTTCTGCAGCACGCGGCGCAGTAGTCGCGGGTCCGAACGCACCCAAAGGCCCGTCTCGGGGACCTCGAAATCGAGCCCTCCGGCCGCGGCCAGCGGCGCGAACTCGATACGCAGCGCGCCCAGGATATGGTCGAGCGAAAGCGGCTGGATCTCGGGCTGGACCGCACCGGCGTCGAGGCGCGAGATCTCGAACAGTGCCTCGAGCAGTTCCTCCACCGAATCGAGCGCGGTCGAGGCCTGCTGGACAAGGCTGGTCTGGCGCTCGGGCATGGCCATGCCGTCCATCGCCGAAACGAACAGCCGCGCGGCGTTGAGCGGCTGGAGCAGATCGTGGCTGGCCGAGGCGATGAAACTGGTCTTCGAACGGTTCGCGGTCTCGGCCTCGTTCTTGGCCTCGACCAGCTGGCGGTTGACCTCGACCAGTTCGGCGGTGCGCGCTTCGACGCGGCGTTCGAGCGTTTCCGCGGTTTCGGTGAGCGAGCGCTGGAAGCGCACGTGGTCGGTCACGTCGTCGAAGGTGAAGACCATGCCCCCGTTCTTGAGCGGAACCGAACGGATCACGACGTGGCGATCGCCCATCATGCACGCCGTCTCGAGCTGGCCGAGCGCGCGCGCCGCGCCTTCCTCGCGCCAGTCGAGCGCCTCGGGGCAGTCCAGCCCCTGCTTGCCCACGCACCAGCGCGAAAGCATGGCGTGAGTCTCGATACCCGGGTTGCCTTCGCGCGCGGTCCGCACGCCGTCGAGGCCAAGAATCGAAAGCACCCCCTCGTTCCAGGCCTGGAGGTTGCCCGCGGCGTCGAACAGGCAGACCCCCTCGGAGAGCGTGTCGAGCGTGGCCTGGAGCGCGAGGTTGCGCTCGGCCAGCTCGCGCGCGCGCTGGCGCGCGTCCTCGGCCTTGACCGTGGTGATGTCGGTGTAGATGCCGACGGTACCGCCCTGGCTGGTGCGCAGCTCGTTGATCTGGATCCAGCGCCCGTCCGACAGCGCCTGGACGTGCGCCCCCTGCGCCCGGCGATGCTGCGCGACGCGGTCCTTGAGCCAGCGCTCGGGCGCAATTCGCGATCCGATCGTCGCGCCGTGCCGGGCGAGGCGCGAGGCCAGCTCGGAGAATTCGGGCGCGCTGTCCGAGATCGACTCGAAGTAGGGGAAGATCTTCAGGAACGCCCGGTTGCACAGGATCATGCGATCCTCGTCGTCGAACAGGGCGAAGCCATCGGACAGCGATTCGATCGCGTCGCGCAGCAGCACGCGCGCGGCGGTGGCGTCGGCGTGGGCCTTGGCCAGTTCGGCGTTGGCGGTGTTGAGCCGCTCGAGCGCGATCTCCAGCGCCCCGGTGCGGTCGCGCACCATGGCCTCGAGCGAGATCGCCGTCTCGAACATCGAGAAGGCCCCGCCCTGCAGGTCGGTCGAACGCTCGACCCGGTCGATCAGCGCGGCGTTGATCTTTTCCAGTTGCGCCACCCGCTTGCGCAGGCGCGCCAGTTCGTCATCCGGTTCCTCGCCCGGTGCCGTTCCGCCCCCGGCATCCCCGCTTCGTTCGCGAAGCATGGCCTGTTCCTCTCCCTCTCGCGTCTCCTGTCGCGAATCACCTTCCTATCGCCAGACCACTGAACGTCTGGTTCATGTGGGCTGCGAGGAATTGCTCACCATAGGTGTTGAACCCGATGATCTTGTTGTCGACGTAAAGCCGCGAAAGCTCGCGCACGATCTGGCGGTCCTCCGCGTCGAGGCGGTTGAGCACGCAGTCGAAACCGATCACGTGGTCGATCGCGCCAACCTTGCGCGTGACCTTCGCGACCAGCTCGTTCATCCAGCGGATGCGGTCGATCGGCTCGCCGATGGTCAGCACGACGCCGGTGTCGATCGCGCAGTAGAAAGTCAGCGAACCGTCGGGATTGGCCGACTGAATCGAGCGCACGTGGTGCTGCCCGCCGGTGCGCACCATCGGCGGGTGCGCGGCAAAGAAATGCGCGTCGAGCACTTCGGGCGCCTGCCCGGTGAGGCGCACGTATTCCTCAGCCGCGGGCGCCGCGTTGATCTCGAAGACGGTGCGCGTCTGCGGGTCGGCCTCGGTGATCACCATGCGCGCGGGGCCGGGCCGGTAGGGGCTTTCGCAAAAGACGTGCATCGGCCGACGGCTGGTGAGCACCGCGATCACCGCGCAATCGCGGTGAAAGGCGCCCTCGTGAAGCACGCCGGTCTCACTGAAGGAAAGCCCGTCGCCGCTCGAACCGCCGATCAGCTGGATGTCGCCGAGCGCGTGCTGCGCGGTCATCGTCAGCAATTCCTCGCGGTGCGACAGCCCGTCGACGAAGAACAGCGCGACCTGGTGCACGTCCTGGACCGCCGCGTGGTCGAGCCGCGCGCCCGCCACCAACTGGCGGATCGCGCCTTGCGCCTCCTGCGGGTCGAAGTGGTCGAGCGCATCGAACCGCAGCGAGACCATCGAGAAGCTCTCGGCGGGAAATCCGACCAGCAGCACGCTTTCAGTGTCGTAGCCCCGGTCGCTGAGCTCGCCCGCACTGGTGCAGCCGATCAGCGGCACCCCGTCCAAATGCTCGCGCAGCGCGCGGGCCAGATCGTCACGGGGAAAACGATTGGAACAGAACAGCAAGGCGCCCGCGAGCTCGGCGCCATCGACCGCCTCGGCCAGTTCACGGGCGACCTGGCCCACGTCGGTCGCGCGCGAGGAACAGGTCAAAAGCGGCGTATCGCCATGCTCCAACTGGATCTGCATGCCTATTCCATCTCTCCCGGTGCGACCGTCTCGTTTCGTACAGCCCTGCCTCGTGCGTTCCCAAAGCCCTGCAATCGTTCGCGCGCCTACCCGTTTCTACGCCCGCAACCCGCCAAGTCCAAGCGGTTTGACCTATATGCGCCGCCTGTGTGCCGTTGCTGGACAGATGGCCCGGGTGCGCGGCCTCACTCGCCGAACGCGCGCCCACGCGGCGGCTCGCCCGCGGCTTCGAGGAGCGCGTTCTCGGCGTCGCTGAAGACCCGGCTGCGGATGAAGAAGCGCACGCCTTCGGGCGCCTCGAGGCTCATGCCCGAGCCGCGCCCCGGCACGACGTCGATGGTGACCTGGGTGTGGCGCCAATACTCGAACTGCGCCGCGCCGATCCACACCGGCGTGTTCCCGGTCAGCGTGCCGAGCAGCACGTCCTGCCCGCCCACCCGGAACTCGCCGGCAACGAAGCACATCGGCGCCGAGCCGTCGCAGCAGCCGCCCGACTGGTGGAACATCAGATCGCCGTGCCGCTCGCGCAGCCGCTCGATCCAGCTTTCCGCCTCAGGCGTGGCACGAATCCGGGGCGGGACCTCGCTCACACCACTTCGGCCACGACGACGCGGACACCGCCGGTCGCGAAATTGGCGAGGTCGGCCACCGCCGCCTGCGCCTCGGGCGAGGCCATCGCCGCCTCCATGCGCGCCGCATCGGCGAAGAAGATCTGCGCGGTGCGGTACCAGGGCGCCGGCGCGCCATCGGCACCCGGCAGGGCCTTGAGCAGGACCAGCCGCTCCACGTCGGGTATCCGCTCGGCAATCGGCATATGCGTGTCCGCGTAATAGGCCTCGAACGCCTGCGGATCCGTGGGATGGTCGTAGATGACGTTGAGCACGATGCGCGCCATGGCCTTTTCCTCTCGCCTATCCGCCCGCGTTCATCGCGGGCCTGTCCCGATCGTACCACCACCGCCCGTTTCCCGAACGAAAAAGACGGTGGGTGACTACGAAGGTCACCCACCGGTCCGAGAGTCCCGGCGCCTGCGGACTGGTGGAGTGAGAGGAGGCGCCGGGAGGGAGAGAGCTTAGAAGAACCCGAGCGCCTTGGGGCTGTAGCTGACGAGCAGGTTCTTGGTCTGCTGGTAGTGGTCGAGCATCATCTTGTGCGTCTCGCGCCCGATGCCCGACTGCTTGTATCCGCCGAACGCGGCGTGCGCGGGATACATGTGGTAGCAGTTGGTCCACACGCGCCCGGCCTGGATGCCGCGCCCGAAGCGGTAGGCGCGCGTTCCATCGCGGGTCCAAACACCCGCGCCCAGGCCATAGAGCGTGTCGTTGGCGATCGCGAGCGCCTCCTCGTCGGACGAGAACTTGGTGACCGAAAGCACCGGCCCGAAGATCTCCTCCTGGAAGATGCGCATCTTGTTGTGGCCCTCGAGCACGGTGGGCTGCACGTAGTAGCCCTGTGCCATGTCGCCCTGGTGCATCGCGCGTTCCCCGCCGGTGAGGACCCTGGCGCCCTCGTCGCGGCCGATCTGGATGTACGAGAGGATCTTCTCCATCTGGTCGTTCGAGGCCTGCGCGCCGATCATCGTCGCGGGATCGAGCGGACTGCCCAGCTTGATCGCCTCGACCCGCGCGATCGCCTTTTCCATGAAGGCGTCGTAGATCGATTCGTGCACCAGCGCGCGGCTCGGGCAGGTGCAGACCTCGCCCTGGTTGAGCGCGAACATCGTGAAGCCTTCGAGCGCCTTGTCGAGGTAGTCGTCGTCCTTGGCCATCACATCCTCGAAGAAGATGTTGGGGCTCTTGCCGCCCAGCTCGAGCGTGCAGGGGATGAGGTTCTCGCTCGCGTACTGCATGATCAGGCGGCCGGTGGTGGTCTCGCCGGTGAAGGCGATCTTGGCGATGCGCTTGTTGGTGGCGAGCGGCTTGCCCGCCTCGATGCCGAAGCCGTTGACGATGTTGAGCACGCCCGCGGGCAGCAGGTCGGCGATCAGTTCGGCGAGCACGAGGATCGACATCGGGGTCTGTTCGGCGGGCTTGAGGACCACGCAGTTGCCCGCGGCCAGCGCGGGCGCGAGCTTCCAGGCGGCCATCAGGATCGGGAAGTTCCAGGGAATGATCTGGCCGACGACGCCGAGCGGCTCGTGGAAGTGGTAGGCGACGGTGTCGTGGTCGATCTCGGCGATCGAGCCTTCCTGGGCCCGCACGCAGCTGGCGAAATAGCGGAAATGGTCGATCGCCAGCGGTACGTCGGCGGCGGTCGTCTCGCGGATTGGCTTGCCGTTGTCGATCGTCTCGACGAGCGCGAGCTTGTCGAGGTTGGCCTCGAGGCGGTCGGCGATCTTGAGCAGGGTGTTCGAACGCTCGATCGGCGAGGCCTTGCCCCAGGGATCCTTGGCGGCATGGGCGGCGTCGAGCGCGAGCTCGATGTCCTCGGCGGTGCCGCGCGCGACCTGGCACACGACCTGGCCGGTCACCGGCGAAACGTTGTCGAAGTACTGCCCCTTGACCGGGGCAACCCAGGTGCCGCCGATGAAATTGTCGAACTTGTCCCGGATGAGCGTGTCACCCGAGAACTTGCTCATGGCCTGTTCCAACATCCCCATATCTCCATTTGACCACATCGCTCTTACGCGATTTTTCGCAGTCGAGTTTGGGACGCAGGACGGCGCGCGCCAATTGTACCATGGAACGATAGACCTTGGTCGCGGGTCCGGCGCCAGGCCCGCCAAGCGCGATTTCAGAAGGCTTGCGCGACCACGCAGACCGGGCAGGCCTCCTCGGGCAGGTCGGCGACGGCATCGACCATCGCGCGCACCGCCGCGAGCCGCGCGACGGGCGGCTGCGCCGGCTTCGGTGCGGCGCTGGCGGCACGCTGCACGGCCAGCCGGGCCGCCTCGCGCAGCGGATTTATCACCGGCACGCGCGAAGCTTGCGCCAGGCGCGCCGCGATCGGCGACATGCACGTGCAGCCGAGCAGGATCGCCTCGGCCCCTTGTGCACAGGCCCGCGCAATCGCCGCATCGATCCGCGCGAGCAAGGTTTGCGCCCCCGACCCGACCTGGCCGAGATACCCCTCGGGGCCGGACAGGTTGGCGAGGTCCTCCTCCAGCCCGACATTGTGGATGGCAAGGCAGCTTGCCTCGTGTCCGTAGGCGCGCAGCAGCCCCTCGGGCACGAAGTTCATCGAGGCCGGCCAGACCGTGACGATCGCGAATCGGCCCCGTTCGGCCGCGGCCCCCATGCCCGCCTCGCCCGCACCGACCACGGGTCGCGCGCTTACGGCGCGCAGCGCGGCCAGGCCGTAGTCGCCCAGCGTGTCGAGCACGAGCGCGTCGACGTCCGCCTCGAGCGCGCAGAGCCCGGCCTCGAGATGCCCGAGCGCCTGCATGTCGCGCTCGAGCGGCCCGGAAGGGAACACGCCCACGCGCGAAGGCCAGGCCTCGAGCCGGGTTCCCTCGGGCAGGTCCGCCATCAATTCGGGGCGCACCGGCCCCAGGCTGCGCGGGGTACCGACCAGGGCGAGGCGCATCGCGGATCTCCTTCAATTGATCTAAGTATGTGCCAATTTGACAGGCAGCCCGCAAGTCCGGCGCCGTCCAGCCCGTCGCTTGCGGAAAACCTGCCTGCGCGCACTTGCCTCCCCCCGCCCCGATTTGCCATGAGGCTGACCGTGAGCGCGAACATCGTCATCGGCAACGCGGCCACCGGCCAGCCGACAGAAATCGACATCAAGGAACTTCTCGCGACCCGCCTGCTGGTGCAGGGCAATTCCGGGTCCGGCAAGTCGCACCTGCTGCGCCGCCTGCTCGAAGAGAGCGCCAGCATCGTCCAGCAGATCGTGATCGACCCCGAAGGCGACTTCGTCAGCCTGGCCGAGGAATTCGGCCACGTGGTGATCGACGGCGCGGCTTACGGCGAGGCCGAAATCGTCAAACTGGGCGCGCGCATCCGCCAGCACCGCGCCTCGGTCGTGCTCGCGCTCGACGAGCTGGAAATCGACCAGCAGATGAAGTGCGCCGCGCAGTTCCTCAACGCCCTGTTCGATGCCCCGCGCGACCAGTGGTACCCCGCGCTGGTGGTGGTCGACGAGGCCCAGCTCTTCGCGCCCGCCGCCGCCGGCGAAGTCTCCGAAGAGGCGCGCCGCGTGTCGCTGGGCGCGATGACCAACCTCATGTGCCGTGGGCGCAAGCGCGGCCTGGCCGGCGTGATCGCCACGCAGCGACTCGCAAAGCTCGCCAAGAACGTTGCGGCCGAAGCCAGCAACTTCCTGATGGGGCGCACCTTCCTCGACATCGACATGGCGCGCGCGGCCGACCTTCTGGGCATGGAGCGCCGCCAGGCCGAAGAGATCCGCGATCTGGGTCGCGGCGAGTTCCTGGGCCTTGGCCCCGCCATCGCGCGCCGCCCGGTCAAGACCCGGATCGGATCGGTGAAAACCGGCGCCAAATCGGTGACGCCCGGCCTGATGCCGCTGCCCGAGGCCTCCACCGAGGACATGCGCGAGCTGCTTCACGACAATCTCCACGTCGAGCCGGAAAAGCCCGATTTCGTGCGGCCCGTGCGGCGGCGCATCGAGATGGAGGAGCTCTCCGACAGCATCTCTTCGGGCCCGGCTGCCGAGGCCCTGCCCCCGCGCCCCGAACGGCCCGAGCCCGAGCCGGAGGAAAACCGCGAGGCGATGCTCGAGATCCTCAATGCCATGGCCAAGGACGAGGACAGCCTGTTCCAGTCCTCGACCACGCTGTTCCAGGATTTCACGATCCGCTGCCGAATGAAGGGCATCTCGGTGCGCGGCCTCGACGCGACGATGTTCCGCCGGGGCTTTGCCGCCGCCGTCGCCGGGATCGAGAACCCCGAGGACGAGCGCTGGTTCGACCTCGTCAACCTCGCCAAGCACGTCCCCGACGACGCGCTCGCGCCGTTCTACGTGATCGCCCGCGCGGCGATGGACGGCGAGCCCTGCCCCGACGACGAGACGCTGGCGCGCATCTACGGCACAAGCTCGCCGCGCCGCATCCAGCGCCTGCTCGACTACCTCGAAAAGGACGGGCTCATCGTCGTGCGCACCGATTTTGCCGGAAAGCGTTCGGTGGGCGTGCCCGATCTGGGCGTGACAACCGCCGCCGTCGAGGCGTAGACTGGCCCTCGATGGCCGAGATCGTCAACCTTCGCATGGCCCGCAAGGCCAGGGCCCGCGCCGACGCCGGTGCGAAAGCCGAGCAAGCGCGCGCGCGACATGGCCAGACCAAGGGCGAACGCGCTATCCGCGCGGCCGAAATCGCCCGCCTCGAACGCACCGTGGAGGGCGCGAAGCGCGAGACGGACTGATGCGCACCACCTATCTCGAAGCGACCGTCCGGCTCTATCACCTGAGCGATGCGATGGAGGGCGGCGCGGCCGAAACGCTGTTCTACGGCCCCCTCACCGAGGCCATGCGCATTGCCGACCTGCAGGACGAGGCGACGCAGGAAGGCCTGTTCATTGCGACCGACAACGACGTGGTCGCCTATCTCGATCTGCTGGAAGGATAAGGGGATACAAGGGGCCATCGCCCCTTGAACCCCAATACCATCTGGGCCGTGCCTTGCCCTCGACGGTCATGGGAGCTCGAGGGCGATGGCCCTCGAAACCCCTTCGCTCTTCCTTAGAAGCGCGCCTGCAGACCGGCGGCGAGGTAGCCGTCGCCCACGTTCACCTTGGCATCGATGCGCGGCAGGACCGGCATGCCCGCCGTGCCATAGGCGCGCACCGAATCGCCCATCACGCGCGCGCCCACGCCCAGCGTCACCATCGGCAGGCTGTAGGTCGCCTCGACGCGGCCATAGGCCTTGAGGCCGGTGCCGTCGCAGTGCTTGTCGTCGACCGCGACGTCATCGGCGCGGCGGTAGCACACGCCGTCATCCGAGGTGAAGCGCGGGTGGTCCTTGTCGTAGAGGAAGGCGCCGACCGAGGGGGTGAACTTGAAGCCGCCGTCCTCGAGGATCGGGTAACCCACGCCGATCTCGCCGCCCCACTGGCCCTGCCACTTGGCGACATTGGCCTCGGCGGTGACTTGTGCGGCAGCCGGGGCTGCGGCGAGCGTTGCGCCGGCGGCAAGTGCTGCGGCGAAGGCAAGGGTGTTGCGATAAGGCTTGGCGGACGACATCGGGGGAGTTCCTTCCTGCTGGGAGCGGGCCTTGCCTGCGCACACCGCACGAGGCCCGTCGATTACGGGGGCTGTGTGCGCAAGGACGGCCCGGCGGGCAACCCGCCCGGGCTCGCCCCGTCGCGACATGGAATCGATTCGTCGCGCGAATGCAGGTGTTTACGCCCGGCCGATCACCCCATCGCGTCAAGCGCCTGACCCAGCGGCGTCTCCCCCTCGGTCAGCTCGAGGATGATTCGCGAGAGCTGCGGGCGCTCGAGCAGGCCAAGCAGCGCCTGCGCCACGTCGTCGCGCGGAACCGAGCCGTAAGGCAGCGCGAGGCCCAGGCTCACCCGCCCCGTCCCCGGCGCGTCGCGCAGCGTGCCCGGGCGCAGGATCACCCAGTCGAGCGCGCTTTGCGCAAGGTAGGCGTCGGTCCGCTTCTTGACAGCCATGTAGTTCTCGAAGCCCTCCTGCGGCGCGGCATTGCGCCCCGCCTCGGGGAAGGCGGAAACCAGCACGAAGCGCGCGACGCCCGCAAGCTGCGCCGCCTCGACCGCCTTGACGAGGCCCTCGCCGTCGATGGCGTTGGTCAGCGCGATGCCCGCGCCGCCCGCGCCCGCGGTGAACACGACCGCATCGGCTCCCGCCATCAGCTCCGCAAGCGCCTCGCGGGAGATGCGCGTAATGTCGCCCTCAAGGGGAACTGCGCCCGCCGCGCGCAGGGCCTCGGCCTGCTCGGGCTTGCGGTGGAAGGCGAGCGGCGTGTGTCCGGCCTCGGCCAGCAGGGGCACGAGACGCGAGCCGACCTTGCCGGCTGAACCGATGATGAAGACGTTCATGGCGAAAGGATCCTGTCATTCGGCGACGCGGGGGGCACGGCGTCCTGGCCGTGTGCCTCTGGGCGTCAGGGAGGGGCGTCGAGGGGAATTCCCCATGTCGGGACGACCCGCACCCTTCGCAAGCCTGGGGCGCGAAACGCCGCGACCTGCGCTCTCAACCGGCTGCGCTGCGCGGCAGAACGATCCGCGCTTCGAACCCGAAGCCGCCTTGCGCGAATTCCAGCCGTCCGCCCTGGGCCAGCGCCACCCGCTCGGCAATCGCGAGGCCAAGCCCGGCCCCGTCGCCGCTGCGCGCGCTGTCGCCGCGCGCGAAGGGGCGCGTGAGTTCTTCGGCGCGCGCTGCGTCAAAACCCTCGCCCGCATCGCCGACGACGACGATCGCCTCGCGCGGGGTCGCGCGCAGCTCGAGCGTGATCGGCGCCGTGCCGTGGCGCAGGGCATTGCCCAGCAGATTGCCGACCGCGCGCGACACGGCCAGCGTGCGCAGCGGCAGCTCGACACCTTCGGGCAGGAACGCGCGCACCTGGTTCTCGGGATCGGTGTCGCGCAGGATCATGACCAGCAGCAGCCCCAGGTCACACGAACGCACCGCCTCGTTCTGAAACCCGCGCGCGAAGTCGAGGAACTGCTCGAGCATGGCCTCGATCCGGTCGACCTGCCGCTCCGCGCTCGCCTCCAGCTCGGCGTCGTCCCCCTGCATCATCTCGAGGCACAGTCGCAGCCGGGTGAGTGGGGTACGCAAGTCGTGGCTGACGCCCGCGAGCATGAGCGAGCGTTCCGCCTCCTCGCCGCGCAACCGCTCGGCCATGCGGTTGAAGGCGCCGGCGACCGCGGCCACCTCGCGCGGACCGGCTACGGCGACGGCCGCGCTCTCGCGCTGCGGATCGTAGGCCTCGACTTCGGCGGCGAGCCGGCGCAGCGGTGCATCGAGCCGACGCTGGAGGTAGAGGCCCGCCGCCACCGCCACCACGAAGGCCGAGGCCAGCGCATAGACCAGGCTGGCAAGCGCGCTGCGCTGGCTGGGCGGGGTGGCGCTCACCCAGTAGGAATTCGCGCCCAGCCGCAGGCGGAACCACAGGCGATTGCCCTCGCCCTTGCGCCAGTCGAGGTTCTGGTCGGGCGCCAGCCGGGCGTTCATCGCGCGGATGAAGCGGCGTTCGATGTAGCTGGGAAAGCGCGCGCGCGGCGCCGCGCCCGAAAGGCGGGTGCGGATCTCGATCTCTCCGCCCCGCTCGAAACGCGCCAGAACCGCGCGCTGCCGGTCCACCGGCAGGCCCTCCATGCCCTGCGAGATGCCCAGGACCATGTCCGCGCTCACCGCCGCCACCCGCTCGATCTGCGGCCCCATCACGAAGAGCACCACGAAGAGCCCGGCAAGAATCTGCCCGGCAAGCACGACCGCCACCATCAGCGCCACGTTGCGCCGCAGGAGTGAGCGCGGCCGCCCTGCCCCGCCGCGCCGCCTAAACATCGTCGCCCGCCACCAGGACATAGCCCAACCCCCAGACAGTGCGCAGATAGCGCGGATCGGCGCCATCGTCGCCGATCGCCTTGCGCAGCCGTCCCACCTGCACGTCGATCGCCCGATCAGTCACTTCGGCATCGCGGCCGAGCGCCCGGTCGATCAGCTGCGCGCGCGTGAGCGGACGCCCCGGGCTGCGCGCGAAGGCCGCGAACAGCGCGAATTCGCGCGAGGACAAGGCGAGCACTTCCCCCTCGCGCGTCACCACCCGCGTCGCGTGGTTGATGGTGAAGGGGCCAACGGTCACGCTTTCCTCGCGTCCGATCACCCGCTCGGGGGCCATCCGGCGCAGCAGCGCGGCAATGCGCGCCACCAGCTCGCGCGGCAGGAAGGGCTTTGCCAGATAATCGTCGGCCCCCATCTCGAGCCCGACCACGCGGTCGACCGGATCGCCGCGCGCGGTCAGCATGATCACCGGCACCGGATCGCCCACGACGCGCAGGCGCCGCAGGATCGCCAGCCCGTCCTCGCCCGGCATCATCAGGTCGAGCACGATGACGTCGGCCGGCTCGCGCTGGAGCGCCTGGTCCATGCCGCGCCCCGAATCGACCGCGCGCACGGCGAAGCCGTGCTCGGAGAGGAAGCGCTGCAGGAGGCTGCGCAATTCGGGGTCATCATCGACGACGAGGATTCGCGGCGGCTTTTCGGTCATGCGCAAAGCTGATGCCACCGCCCCGCGCGCACGGCCAGAGGCGAAGCTGTGACAAACCGTGACACCGTCCGCCTCCTGTCATCCCCTGCCATCACCATCCGGTTTGGCGTCATCATGGCGATGCAGTGCCAGGCCACAACCGGGGCATGGGCGAAAGGGCCAGCGTCCCCGAGCCCAGCGCATCTCCCGACTGCCGAAGCGCGAGCCCACCTGGTCTCGCGCTTCGGTTCCCTCCGGCCGGATGGGCCTTCAACCCCAGCCCCCGATCCTCGGGTCCATCCGGCCCCATTTCGACATCTCGCCAAGGAAAGGCACCCGATCATGTCCGCCAAGCCCAACCCGCTTCCCTTCGCGCTCCTGCCGCTCACCGCGGCCTTCGCCGTCACCATCGCCGCCGCGTTCCCGACGGTTCCCGCGGCGGCCCAGCCCTCCGGGTTCGCGGGGGGCGAAAAGGCGCTCGAGCGCCTGCGTGCGGCCGATACCAACCACGACGGCTCGATCAGCCGCGCCGAGCTCATCGCCTCGCGCAAGGCCAACTGGCAGCGCATGGACCGCAACAAGGACGGCTATTTCACCAAGAACGACCTGCCCGGCATGATGCAAAGCCGCTGGGACGGCGACAAGCTCACCGCGCTGCGCACCGAGTTCGACGCCGACCACGACGGCCGCCTCAGCCGCAAGGAGTTCGTCGAGGGGCCCACCCTCGGTTTCGATATTGCCGACTCCAACCACGACGGCGCGGTCAGCAAGTCCGAAATGGACGCCCTCGCCGCGCGTATCCGCGCCCGCAAGGGCTGACGCCCGGGCACGGAGGACACGCCATGCGCCTTGCCCTGCAGCATCCCTGGATCCTGCTGATCGCGCTGGCGCTCGCCGGGGGCGAAATGCTCTGGCGGCGGCGCACGCGGGCCGACTACGACGCGGCCGGGGCTCTGGCCAGCCTCGGCGTCGCGCTGGTCCAGGCGGTGACCCGCCCGCTTGGCGGGATCATCCTCGGCCTCGCCTTCCTCAGCGCGGCCGCGCTCGCGCCGGTTCAGTTCCCCGTCGATGACGCCCGGACCTGGATCGCCGGGTTCTTCGCGGTGGAGCTCGCCTATTACGCCTTCCACCGCATGAGCCACACCACGCGCTGGCTCTGGGCGACCCACGCGGTGCACCATTCCGCGCAGCAATACATCCTGCCAAGCGCCGTGCGGCTGGGCTGGACCGAACTGGTCTCGCTGGGCTGGCTGTTCTTCCTGGCGCTAATCTTCCTGGGATTTCCCCCTTTGGTGGTCACGCTGCTGCTGGGCGCGAACCTGCTCTACCAGTTCCCGCTCCACACCGAGATGGTCGGACGGCTGGGTCCGCTCGAATGGATCTTCAACACCCCCGCGCACCACCGCGTGCACCACGCCAGCGAGGCCGAGTTCCTCGACTGCAACTTCGGCGGCGTTCTAATCGTGTGGGACCGCCTCTTCGGCACGTTCCGCAGCGCGCCGGACGGACGCACCTTGCGCTTCGGGCTCGTCACCCCGTGCGAATCGCATAACCCCTTGCGCATCGCCCTGTTCGAATGGCGCCGCCTCTTCGCCGACATGGCCCGCGCAAAGGGCCTCTCCGGCAAGCTCAGGATCGCGCTCGGACGCCCCTGAAGCGGCGCCATTGCCCTTTGCGCAACAGGAAGTTGCCCTTGCGCCATTGTCTCGCGGGCCCGCTTGCCATAACCGGCAGCGATCATGACACGGCTCGCCCCCTTCCTGCAGGCCGCGCTGGCCCGGATCGAGAGCGCCGGCCAGCGCCGGGTGCTGCGCCCCGCCGCGCTCGACGGCGCGGGGCGGATCACCCGCGAGGGTCGCCGCCTCGTCGATTTCTCGAGCAACGACTACCTCGGCCTCGCCCGCCACCCGCTCCTCGCCGCGCGCGCGGTGGAATGGACGCAGCGGCTCGGCACCAGCTCGGGCGCCTCCCGACTGGTCACCGGCACGAGCGCCGAGCAGATGGCGCTCGAGGCGCGCATCGCCCGCTTCAAGCACGCCGAGGCCGCGCTCGTCTTCGCCAGCGGCTGGCAGGCCAACGCAACGGTGATCCCCGCCCTGCTCGCCGCCGTGCCGGGCTGCGTGGTCTTCACCGACCGGCTGATCCACGCCTCGATGCACGCCGGGCTCGCCACCGCCGGGGTGCGGCAAGTGCGCTTCCGCCACAATGACCTTGACCATCTCGAGACGCTCCTGGCGAGCAAGGGCCACGATGCGCCTGCGCGCCTGATCCTCACCGAAAGCGTGTTCTCGATGGACGGCGACCGCGCCGACGTGGCCCGCCTCGCCGAAATCGCCGCGCGCCACGAGGCCGCGCTCTATGTCGACGAAGCGCACGCGACAGGCGTGCTGGGCCCCGGCGGCGCAGGGCTCTCGGCGCAGGTTCCGGGCGGCATCGACCTCATCATGGGCACCTTCAGCAAGGCGCTTGGCGGATTCGGGGCCTATGTCGCGGGCTCGCAGGTGCTGATCGATTATCTCGTCAACACCGCCAGCGGCTTCATCTTCACGACCGCGCCGCCGCCTGCGGTGCTGGGCGCGATCGACGCCGCGCTCGACCTCGTGCCCCAGATGGAGGCCGAGCGCGCGCATCTTGGCGCGCTCGGCGATCGCCTGCGCACCGGCCTTGCCCGCCTCGGCTTCGACCACGGCGCGTCGAGCACGCAGATCGTGCCCGCGCTGATCGGCCCTGAAGAGGATACCCTCGCGCTCTCGGCCCGGCTCGAGGCGGCGGGCTTCCTCGTTTCGGCGATCCGTCCGCCGACGGTTCCCCCCGGCTCGAGCCGTCTTCGCATCGCGCTGCGCGCCGCGCATTCGGCCGAGGACGTCGATGCCCTCCTCGCCGCGCTCGAGGCGCTGCGGTGAAGCTGCTCTTCCTCCACGGCTGGGGCTTCAACCGGCATTTCTGGGACCCGCTGCGCGCCGCGCTTGCCGAGCACGAGGGCCTTGCCGACGATCGCGGCTACTTCGGCGCACCGCTCGCCCCCGCGATCGAGGGCCCCTGCCTCGCGCTCGCGCACAGTTTCGGCACGATGCGCGTGCTGGCCGATCCGCCGCCCGGCCTCGTCGGCCTCGTCGCCTTCAACGGCTTCGACCGCTTCGGCGCGCACGACGGGCGCGCCGGCGTCCCGCTGCGCGTGATCGACCGCATGGCGCGCCGCCTCGGGCAGGATCCCGCAGCCGTCCTCGCCGAGTTCCGCCGGACCTGCGGCGCATCGGACGAATGTCCCCAACCCGATCAGGTACCTCTGGCCGCCGATCTCGCGCGCCTGCGCGACGAACGCGCGCCCATGCCCGAAGTGCCGCTCACGCTCGTACAGGGCGCGGCAGACCCGTTGCTGAGCGCGGAGATGCGCGAGGGCGCGTTTTCCGGCTGCGAGGCCCGGCGTCTCGTCCATCCCGGCGGACATCTTCTCCCGCGCGAAGATCCGGCGTTCTGCGCCGAGGTCGTGCGCGCGGCGCTGGCCACGCTACCGACGTGAGATGGCGATGATCGCACCGCGCGGCAAAGTCGAACGCGCCTTCGCGGGCGCCGAGCGCTACGAGGAGAACGCCCCTGTCCAGCGCGAGGTCGCCCGCGCGCTCGCGGCGCGGATCGCCGCGCTCAGCCTCCCCGCAGCGCCGCGCCTGCTCGAAATCGGTTGCGGTACCGGGTTCCTGACCTCGGCCCTGCTCGAGGCCGGCCTTCGCGGCGACTGGCTCGTCACCGATCTCTCTCCTGCCATGCTCGAACGCTGCCGGGCGCGCATCGGCGAGGCCCCGGGTCGTCGCTTTGCGCCGCTTGACGGCGAGCACGGCGATCCGGGCGAACGCGGCTTCGATCTCATCGTCTCGAGCCTTGCCATGCAGTGGTTCGACGCGGCGCCGACAGCGCTCGAACGCCTGCGCGGCTGGCTTGCGCCCGGCGGTCACCTGGTGGTGACGACGCTGGGGGCCGGGACGTTCGCCGAGTGGCGCGCCGCCCACGCCGCGCAGCGCCTCACCCCCGGCACCCCGCGTTTCCTTCCACCCGAGACCTTTGCGGCGCTCCCCCAGGCCCAAGTCTCGGTCGACGAACACCGCCAGCCCTTCGCCGATGCCCGCGCCTTCCTGCGCGCGGTCAAGGCGATCGGCGCGGGCACCGCCCATCCCGACCACGTCCCGCTTGCGCCTGCGGACCTGCGCGCAGTCATGGCGCAATTCGAAGGTAACGGGTCTACGGCCACATACGAGGTGGTCACCATCCACCTGACCAGCACGAGGTGAACCCCAGCATGCCCAACCCGAGCCTCGATGCGATGGCCCGCCGCACGATCGTCGTCACCGGCACCGACACCGAGATCGGCAAGACCGTCTTCGCCGCCGCGCTCGCCGGCGCGCTCAGCGCGCACTACTGGAAGCCGGTGCAGGCGGGCGTCGAACCGCACGAGACCTTCGGCGCGACCGATGCCGCGCGCGTGGGCAACCTCGCCGGCCTGGCGCCTGAGAAACTGCTGCCCGAAGCCTACCGCCTCGCCACCCCCTGCTCGCCGCACCTCGCCGCCGAGATCGACGGCGTGACGATCGATCCCGCCCGCCTTGCACTACCCGAGGTGGAAGGCCCGCTGGTGGTCGAGGGTGCGGGCGGCCTCCACGTGCCGATCTCGCGCAGCGAGACCTACGCCGACCAGTTCGTGCGCTGGGGCGCCCCCGTCGTCCTCGTCGCGCGCACGCAGCTTGGCACCATCAACCACGCGCTGCTCTCGCTCGAGGCGCTGCGTGCGCGCGGCCTGCGCGTGCTTGGCGTCGCCTTCGTGGGCGATGCGGTCGAGGACAGCGAGGCGATCGTCTGCGCGATGGGCAAGGTTAAACGTCTCGGCCGGTTGCCGCGCCTCGACCCGCTTACCCCCGAGGGCCTGCGCGCTGCCTTCGCGGCCCATTTCTCGCTGGAGGACTTTCGCGCATGAGCACCTCTTCGGTCTGGCACCCCTTCACCCAGCACGGCTTGAACGAGCCGATCCCCCGTGTCGAACGCGCCGAGGGCGCGCGGCTGCACCTTGCCGACGGGACCAGCGTGATCGACGCCATCTCGTCCTGGTGGGTGACCACGCATGGCCACTGCAATCCGCGCATCATGGCCGCGATCGCCGAGCAGGCGGGCAAGCTCGACCAGATGATCTTCGCGGGCTGGACCCATGGCCCCGCCGAAGAGGTGGCCGCGGCCTTGCGCGAAATCATGCCCGAGAGCCTGACGCGCGTGTTCTTCTCCGATTCGGGATCGACCAGTGTCGAGGTCGCGCTCAAGATGGCACTCGGCTACTGGCACTGGCAGGGCGCGGCGCGCAGCCGCATCCTCGTCATGGAGCATTCCTACCACGGCGACACCATCGGCGCGATGTCAGTGGGCGAACGCGGCGTGTTCAACCAGCCCTACGACCCGCTGCTGTTCGATGTCGGACGCATCCCCTTCCCCGCGCCGGGCGCCGAGCAGGCGACTTACGACGCGCTCGAGGCGCTGTGCCGTGCAGGCGATGCCGCCGCGCTCATCGTCGAGCCGCTGATCCTGGGCGCAGGCGGCATGCTGGTCTATCCCCCCGCCGTACTGGCCGAGATGCGCCGGATCTGCGCCGCGCACGAGGTGCTGTTCATCGCCGACGAGGTGATGACCGGATGGGGCCGCACCGGCACCCTGCTCGCCTGCGAGCAGGCCGGCGTCGTGCCCGACATCCTGTGCCTCTCCAAAGGCCTTACCGGCGGCGCGGTGCCGCTGGCCGTCACGATGGCGAGCGAGGCGATCTACGCGGCGCACCTCTCCACGGACCGCGCGCGGATGTTCTTCCATTCCTCGAGCTACACCGCCAACCCGCTCGCCTGCGCGGCGGCGGCGGCGAATCTCGCGATCTGGCGCGAGGAGCCGGTGCGCGAGCGCATCACAGCGCTCGCCGCAAGGCAGGCCGAATGGCTCGACAAGCTCGGACAGGTCTACCACTTCGACAACCCAAGGTCCCTCGGCACCATCGCCGCGCTCGATCTCAAGAGCGGCGAGGCGACCGGCTACCTCAACGACCTGGCCCCGCGCCTCATGGCCTTCTTCCGCGAACGCGGCGTCCTGCTGCGCCCGCTCGGCAACACCGTCTACGTCATGCCGCCCTTCGCGATCACCGAGGACGAACTGGCCCAGGTCTGGGACGCGATCGGCGAGGCCGTGCTCAGCTTCTGAGGCGTTTGCAGAGCGGACACCAAGAGCCCCCGAGGGACCGGGGTCCGACGGGGGCTCGTGACTTCGGCTTGACGGTAAAGCCTCAGGAGACGTCGCGCAGCAACCCGCTCACGGGGATCGCCACGCTTTCGCCGCCCGCCAGCGCGGCGCCGTCGAAGGTCGCCTTGGCGCCATCGGGCGAGGCGACCGTGATCGTGTCGCCCGACTTTGTGAAGGTGAGCTCGTCGCCCGAAAGGCTGGGCATCTTCACTTCACCGTCCTTGCTGGCCTCGATCGCCGCACCGATGTCCTGCGGGGTGACGTAGCCGGTCAGCATGTGCTGCTTGAGCAGCGCGGCCATCGCGGCGTTGTCCGAACCGTCGGTCAGCGACTTTCCGGCATCGCCGAGGTCCGCAAAGGTCGCGTCCTCGGGCGCCAGCAAGGTGTAGCTGCCCTTGCCCGAGAAGACACTGGCGAGCCCGGTGTCCTTGAGCGCCTGCGCAACCGTCTGCAGCCCATCGGCATTGGCCAGCTGGTCCTCGAGCGAGGTCTTTTCGGGCACCAGCAGGTCGGCTGAAGCTTGCGCCGCACCGGTACTGGCATCGCCGCTGGGCGTCTTGCCCGAGCAGGCGGCCAGCGCCATGGCCGAAGCCGCCGCCAGCACCAGTCCTGCGCGGCGCACTGGAAGCGTGCGCAATCCCTTGGAAAATGTAAGCATGGATCAGGTTTCCTTCCGGGTTCAGACGAGCAGTTCGATCGCCGCCTGGACGAGGCGCGTGGTCGGATCGAGCTGGTAGATGTACCCGTCGCTGTAGCGATAATAGGCATCGTCGCTGTCGTAGTACTGGTCGCGATAGCCGTAGGGCACGTTGTAGATGTCATAGCCCGAGGGCATCGGCTGACCGACGACGATGTCGTTGCCGACCAGCACCGCCGCAACCGAATCGATCCGCGAGCTGCCCGGCTCGACGCGGTAGATCGTGTCGCCGTAATAGCGGTACGAATCCGAACCACCCAGACCGTAGTAGCTGTCATAGTACGAGGGCAGCGCCACGCTCTGGTAATTGCCCGGCCAGGTGTTGCCGATGGCGAGTGCACCGGCCAGCAGCGGCACGTAGCTCAGGATCGAGTTGCTCGAACTCGTGCGCACCATGTAGCCATCGACATAGCGATAGTTGTAGTCGCGGTTGTAGTCGTTCCAGTACCAGTCCGGGCGTGACCAGTTGCGCGTGGGTGCGCGCGCGAGCCCCGGCGGGGTGCAGCCGTTGTACTTCTTGGCAAGGCCCGGCGGGCAGCCGTCGTAGCTCACACGGCGCGTAACCCGGCGCCAATCGTTGTCACGCCGCGTGGTCACGACCCGCACGCGATCGTTGGTGGGAACGAAGACCTTGTGGCCGCTCGGACCGCTGTAGCTTACCCGGCGGATATCCTGGCGCGGCTCGCGGTGCGCGACGTAACGCTGGGCGCGCCGCTTCTGCGCGGCCTGTGCCTGACGCTGCTGCTGCTGCTGCTGCTGCCGCTGGGCCTGCTGCCGCTGGGCCTGCTGACGCTGGGCCTGCTGATGCTGCGCCTGCTGCTGCTTCTGGCTATTGCCAGGCTTCGCGTTGCCGTGGGCCTCAGAGTTACCCTTGTGTTCGCTATTGCCATGGCCATTGCCACCGGGCTGGGCGGAGGCGGCACCGGCGACGAGCGCAATGCTCGCGACCGTTGCGGCTAGAATCGTTTGCGTCGAACGCATGGAATTCTCCTTTCGGGGAGGTTCAACGCGGGCGCTTGCCCCCCGTTCCCCGGAAAAATTCCTCAAATTGTAACGAAAAGGGCGCCGGGATTGCTCCCGGCGCCCCACTCGGCGAACCGATTTCGGCCCTCCGCAAGGAGGACGATGCACTAAAGCGGGCCGATCAGGCGCTGTAGTACATGTCGAATTCAACGGCCGAAGGCGTGGTTTCCCAACGCAGCACTTCGGGCCACTTGAGTTCGAGGTAGGCTTCGATCTGGTCTTCGGTGAAGACGTCGCCTTCCAGAAGGAACGCGTGATCGGCCTGGAGCGATTCCAGAGCCTCGCGCAGCGAGCCGCACACGGTGGGAACTTCGGCGAGCTCTGCCGGCGGCAGGTCGTAGAGGTTCTTGTCCATGGCTTCGCCGGGGTGGATCTTGTTCTTGATGCCGTCGAGGCCGGCCATCAGCAGCGCCGAGTAGCACAGGTAGGGGTTGGCCATCGCGTCGGGGAAGCGGAATTCCACGCGCTTCGCCTTGGTGCCGGCACCGTAGGGAATGCGGCACGAGGCCGAACGGTTGCGCGCCGAGTAGGCGAGCAGAACCGGAGCTTCGTAACCCGGGACCAGGCGCTTGTAGCTGTTGGTGGTCGGGTTGGTGAAGGCGTTGAGCGCCTTGGCGTGCTTGATGACGCCGCCGATGAAGTAGAGGCAGGTCTCCGAGAGGCCGGCGTAGCCGTTGCCCGCGAAAGTGTTGTCACCCTCGTTCCAGATCGAAATATGCGTGTGCATACCCGAGCCGTTGTCCTTCATGATCGGCTTGGGCATGAAGGTCGCCGTCTTGCCGTAGGCCTGCGCGACCATCATGACGACATACTTGTAGATCTGCATGCGGTCGGCGGTGGTGGTCAGCGTGCCGAAGGTCAGGCCGAGTTCGTGCTGGGCCGCGGCCACTTCGTGGTGGTGCTTGTCGCAGGGCAGGCCCATTTCGAGCATGGTGGTGACCATCTCGGCGCGGATGTCGGTGCAGCTGTCGACCGGCGCGACGGGGAAGTAGCCGCCCTTGGCGCGCGGACGGTGCGCGAGGTTGCCGGTGTCGTACGACTTGCCGGTGTTGGTCGGCAGTTCGACGTCGTCGATCTTGAAGCCGTTGCCGTCGTAACCGTCGTAGAAGGTCACGTCGTCGAACATGAAGAACTCGGCTTCGGGGCCGACGAACACGGTGTCGCCGAAACCGGCCGACTTGACGAACGACTCGGCGCGCTTCGCGGTCGAGCGCGGGTCACGTGCGTAGAGTTCGCCGGTCGAGGGCTCGACGATGTCGCAGAACAGGATCAGCATCGGGGTGGCCGAGAACGGATCGACGTAGACGGCCTCGAGGTCGGGCTTGAGGATCATGTCCGACTCGTTGATCGTCTTCCAGCCCTCGATCGAGGAGCCGTCGAACATCAGGCCGTCTTCGAGCTCGTCTTCACCCAGGACGCCCGCGCACATGGTGAGGTGCTGCCACTTGCCCTTGGGATCGGTGAAGCGAAGATCGACCCATTCGATCTCCTCGTCCTTGATCTTGGCAAGGACGTCCTTTGCAGTAGCCATATGTGTGGTTCTCCAAACTTACTTTTCCGGTCCTCGGAAAAGACCTGGGGGTGGATTTGTCGGGGAACGCATCCGGCCCCCTGCCGGTAGGTTCCCGTTGTCAGGCCGGCTTCCCGGCCAAAAATCGCCTTGGTTTCCAGCGCCGCGGCACCGAAGCCGGCGACGGGCGCTCAGAGAGCCTCGTCGTCGCGCTCGCCCGTGCGAATACGGATCGCGGTCTCGACAGGGACCACGAAAATCTTGCCGTCGCCGATCCGGCCGGTCTGTGCCGCATCGGCAATGGCCTCAACCACGCGCTCGGCAAGAGTATCCGAAACGACGACTTCCAGCTTCACCTTGGGCAGGAAATCGACGACGTACTCCGCGCCGCGATAAAGCTCGGTATGCCCCTTCTGCCGACCGAAGCCCTTGGCCTCCGTCACGGTGATCCCGGACACGCCCACTTCGTGCAGCGCCTCCTTGACCTCGTCGAGCTTGAAGGGCTTGATGATAGCTTCGATCTTCTTCACGCCTGACTGGACCTTTTTCTTTTCGCCCGGACTGCACTTGCGAGGGGGGCGTCCGGAAACCGGATCCCTCGCGCCCGAATCCTAACAGGTTTCGGGCCATTGGAAACCGTTCCTTGGTAGGCGAAGTGCGCAGGCGCGAAAAGACCGGATTTGCAAGATTTACCCTCTTTCGCCCGGTTTTTCGCAATGTTTTATCGGCGGGGAAGGCAATTTCGTGCGCAAGTTTCAGGCAGGCCTGCCTGAAAAATGTGCAACTGCACACGGGCGTGGCCCGCACGCCCGTCCGGGGCCTGGCGGCGGCGCTAGATGCGTCGTCGCCGCCCGAAGATCACAGGCGCAGGCCCGCCGTCTCGTCGAGGCCGGCCATGATGTTGAGGTTCTGCACCGCGGCGCCGCTTGCCCCTTTGCCCAGGTTGTCGAGCACGGCGGCCATACGCGCCTGGGCGCCGTCCGCCGCGCCCACGACGCGCAAGGTAAGGCCGTCGTTGGGCTCCATCGAACGCAGCAGCAGCAGTTCCCCGGGCGCATCGGGCGCAACGGTGACGATCGGGCTGCCGGCGTAGAATTCGGCGAGCGCCGCGCGCAGTTCGTCCGCGCTGCCCGCCTTGTCCATGAGCGCGAGGTGCAGCGGCACCTCGACCAGCATGCCGCGATGCGCGGGCACCACGGCGGGTGCGAAGATCGGATCGTGCGCAAGCCCTGCGTGCGTCTTCATCTCGGGCACGTGCTTGTGGCCCATCGCCAGGCCATAGGCGCGGTAGGCGATGTCGGGCTCGGCCTCGAAGCGCGCGATCAGCGCCTTGCCGCCGCCCGAATAGCCCGAGACCGCGTGGCACACGTAAGGCCAGTCGGCCGGGAGCAGCCCGGCGCGCACCAGCGGCGCGACAAGACCCAGGAAGCCGGTGGGATAGCAGCCCGGATTGCTGACGAAGCGCGCACCCGCGATCGCCTCGTGGCCGATCACCTCGGCAAAACCATAAGTCCAGCCCGGCGCGGTGCGATGCGCCGAAGAGGCGTCGATCACGCGCGTGGTGTCGTTGCGGATCATGCCGACGGCCGCCTTGGCGGCCTCGTCAGGCAGGCACAGGATCACGAAATCGGCCGCGTTGAGCGCCTCGGCGCGCGCGGCGTCGTCCTTGCGGCGATCCTCGCCCAGCGTGATCAGTTCGAATTCAGGGCGCGTGGCCAGCCGGTCGGCGATTTCCAGGCCCGTCGTTCCCGCCGCGCCGTCGATGAAGACCGTGCTTGCCATCAGTCGCTTGCTCCTGCCTGCGGCGCGTCAATCGCGCCCAGGTGCATGTATCCGACGAACCCGTCCTCGCCGAGCTGCCCCCAGGCCCATTCGCCCGCGATGTCGAGAACGTTGTAAACCTCGCCGGCGCCCGGTTCGGCAAGAACCTCGGCTTCGCGCGAGGAGGCCGCCTGGAGACGCGCCCCTGCCTTGACCGTATAGGCGATCGGCACCGCGTAGTGCGGCACGAAGCAGCGCCCCGCCAGCTTGATATGCGCCAGGTCCCCGCGAAGGGGCAGGCGGCGCGGATCAGCGGCGATGGAAGGGCCGGTCATTGCCAGCATGCCCTCGATCGAGAAGGGGCGGGTGTAGGAATCGTCGTTCGTCAAGTGCAGGCCATCGGTGAAACGGAAGATTGGCGCGCTTATCCCGCTCATCGCAATTACGCAAGTTTAACGGGGAGGGTGCGCCGCCTTGCAGTGCCTGCGCCCCCGCTGCCGCCCACGCTCGTACCGCCGATGACCATTCGCGCACCTCCCTGTCCGTCCTGCAGGCAAGACTAGGCCGGGACACGCGCCAGGGCCACCGGAAACGCGACCATTTCGACCGCGCCCGATGCCCGGAACGGATGGCTGGATCAGATCGCGAGCTGGCCTTCGACCGCGCGCAGCTTGATGCGCGCCAGCGCGAGGTTCGCCTGCTGGCGGTCGAGCAGGAGGTAGGCGAACAGGCCCATGCCCGAATCGTCGGTCAGCGGGCGGATCAGCTGGTAGTGGCCCGCGAGCGTGATCAGCATGTCCTCCATCGGGTCCTCGAGCTTGAGCAGCGCGAGCACGTTGAGCTGCGCGCGCACCACCTCGCTTGCCCCCGCTGCGGCGAGATCGAGATCGCCGCCGTCGCGCATCTCGCCAACGGTGGCGATCGTCATGCCGCTGGCGCTGTCGACGATGGCGGCGGCGAGCGCGCCGTTGATGGTCATGAGTTCGGCAAGCTTGGTTTCGAAATCCATCGGTCCTGGTCCTTCCAGATGTCGGGGGCGCGGCGGCTCAGGCCGCGATCAGGTTGAGCGAGAGAATCTGGTCGAGGCGCTGTTGCAGCTGCGCGCTCTCGAAGGCGACGACTTCGCCCGCGAAGGCGCCAGCCGTCTCGTGCAGGCCCGCCAGTTCGCCGACGAGCGCGGCAAGGCCCGCATCGAGCACCGGCAGCAGCGCCTCCATCTCGTGACGCACCTCCGACTTTTCGACGAGGGCGCGCCACTTGCGCAGGAGCAGCGTGGTGACGGTGAGCGCGCTTTCCGCCGCCTTGATCCGCGCGGCGAGGCGCGCGGCCTGCTCGCGGTCGACATCGAGACTGGCGTGCATCGCGTCGATACCGTTTTCGAGCGCCTGGACCAGCGCCTGGGTGGCGCTGTTGGCCGCCGCCGCCGCCTCGCGTCCGTCGATCGTGGCGATGGCGAAGCGGCACACCGATTCGGCCTGGAGCTGCGCGATGCTGACCGCAAAGCGCAAGCCATGGCGCAAGCCACACGTCTCTTCGACCGCCTCGCGCAGGCCCTTCAGCGTCTCGGCCATCTTGCGGCACTGCTCTTCGAGCGCGGGCGCGGCGCGCGCGACGTGCGGCTCCACCGCGCGGTTGCCCGAAACGACGAAGCGCGCATTGGCGACCGCCTCCTCAAGCCGGTCGAGCGCGCGCTGCGCGGCATCGACGCGCCGCTCGAGCGCGGCGGCCAGATGGTCCGACGCGGCGAGGGCTCCGGCCAGCTCGCGCACTTGCGCTTCGATCGCGGTCCCGGTGGCGAGCAGTGCCCCGGCAGTGCCCGCCGCTTGGGGCCGCTCGGGAATGCGCACGCCCGCTTCCTGGCGCAGTTCCAGCTCGCGCGGCAGGAAGGCGTGCATGAAGGCCTCGTAGCTGCCGAAGCCCAGCTTCGCGAGTTCGGCCAGGATCACCTCCTCGCCGATCCGCGCGGCGCGCCCGGCGCTCTCGCCCCCGGCCATGGCCGCATCCTCGGCCTCGCGCGCGGCTTCGTAGACGCTGAGCACGGTGTCGCGCATGCCCAAATCAATGGGGCGGCTGCGCACCGAGATATAACCCTTGCCGAGCGGCGAGACGGTGGCGAGCGCCCAGTAGCTGCTGCCATCGCCCGCAAGATTGAAGACGTAGCCGCTGAAGGCGCGCCGCGCGCCGATGGTCTCCCACATCAGGCGGAACACGCCGCCGGGCATGTCGGGATGACGGATGCAGTTGTGCGGCGCACCGATCAGCTCGCCGCGCCCGAACCGCGCCATCGTGACGAAGACTTCGTTGACCTGTTCGATCACCCCCTTGGCGTCGGTGGTCGAGAAGAACAGGTCGTCGAGAGCGACTTCGTGGAAGGCGCCGGTCGGTTCGCGTTTCATGGGCTGCTCCTGATCCCGGGATGTTCGTCCACCCGGGATTAGGCGCAAGATCTGCCGCAGGGCTTTGATCGGGAACAACTAACGCGGCGATAACCGCACCCCGAAAGCCCTTCTAAACCACGATCGAAAAGCCCTCGTCAGGCACCACCATAGCGCTTCTGGAGCATGTGCCAGGCCGCGCGCAGCCCCAGCGCGGCGCCACCCTTGGTCCGCCCCGGCTTGGCCGAGGGCCGCCAGGCGAACGTGTCGAAGTGCGCCCAGTCGGTGCCCTTGGGCACGAAGCGGTCGAGGAACAGAGCGGCCGTGCACGCACCGGCAAAGCCGCCGGTCCCGGCGTTGTTGATGTCGGCGATGTCGGACTTCAGGTATTCGCGGTAACCCTCGTAGAGCGGCAGGCGCCAGCAGGCATCGTCGCTGGCCTCACCGGCCTCGAGCAGGGCCGCGGCGGTCGCGTCCTCGCGGGCGAAGAGCGCGGGCAGGTCGGGGCCGAGCGCCACACGTGCGGCGCCCGTCAGCGTCGCGAAGTCGAGGATCAGCTCGGGCGCGTTCTCGCCCGCACGCGCCAGCGCGTCGCCCAGGATCAAGCGGCCCTCGGCGTCGGTGTTGCCGATCTCGACCGAGATCCCTGCGCGCGACCTGAGGATGTCGCCGGGGCGGAAGGCATTGCCCGAAATGGCGTTTTCGACCGTGGGGACGAGGAGATGCAGCCGCACCGGGAGCCTCGCCTCCATGACCAGCCGGGCGAGCGCGAGGGCGTGCGCCGCGCCGCCCATGTCCTTCTTCATGAGCAGCATGCCCGCGCTCGGCTTCACGTCGAGACCGCCCGAATCGAAGCACACGCCCTTGCCCACGATGGCGATGCGCGGGTGCTTGGGATCGCCCCATTCGAGCTCGACCATGCGCGGCGCGTGAGCGCGCGAGGCCGCCCGGCCGACCGCATGGACCATCGGAAACTCGTGCTCGAGCGTGTCGCCGCGCGTCACGCGAATCTCGGTGCGGAAGGCCTTGTGCAGGCTCTCGGCCTCGGCCTCGATCTGCGCGGGGCCCATGTCCTCGGCGGGGGTGTTGACGAGGTCGCGCACGAACATCGCCGCCTCGGCCTCGGCGGTGATCGCCGCGATCGCCTTGACCTCACCGGTCAGGAGCACGCGCGGGGTGTCCTCGGCGGGATCGGACAGGTAGCGATCGAAGCGGTACTGGCCGGTGATCCAGCCGAACATCGCCGCCCCCGGCTCGCCGCCAATGCGGCGGTAGGTGCCACCCGGCAGCTTCTCGGCAAGCTTGGCCATGCACCAGCTCGAGAGGTTGGCGGCATCCGCCACGCCCGAAACCACCGCCCAGCTCTCGCCATCGGGGATTACCGCGTAGTCGTAGCCTTCGGCCTCGAAGCGGTGCGCGTCGAGGGCGGTGCGCTGCGCGGCATTGAGCCCCTTGCGGAAGGCCTCGAGCCCGTCCTTGTCGACGAGGTGGATGGAGATGGCGCTCTGGCCACGATCGGGCTGGATCACTGCGTTCTTGTCGCTCATGCTCCCTCTCTAGACCTGCGCGGGGCCAAAGGGCAATTGCCGAGCGGGCCGCCCGCCTTGCACGCCGCGACGCATGTCCGCAGGATGCGGGCTGGATTATCCCGCGCACCTCCTTCATGGTCGTCTTTCAAGACCTTGCATCCGGCGGGGCCAACGGGAGAACGATACCGGTCATGCGCATTTTCCTCGTCTCCAGCGCTGTTGCGGGGCTCGCCCTGCTCGTTTCGGGATGTAGCGACAAGGCCCCGTCGCAATCCGCGAGCCCATCGGCAAGCGGGGCGCAGGACACCCGCGTGCCGAGCGCCCCGGATGCCAATGCACCGAGCGAGGCGCCCTCGGCCGAGGCCAGCGAGGCTCCGCCCGCCGACCTCTCGGTCGACGTCTCGAACGACACGTATGAATTCCAGTTCGCCTACCCCGCCAAGGCCGCTGCGATCCCGGGGCTGCGCAGTTGGTTCGAGACACGGCGGCGCACCGCGCGCAAGGAGCTCGAAGCCTCGGCGAGCCAGGACAAGCAGGCGGCGGCCGCGCAGGACTTTCCCTACCACGCCCACGTCTACAGCGCCGACTGGCAGGTGGTGACCGACCTGCCCGAATGGCTCTCGCTTTCCTCCGAGATCTACACCTACACCGGCGGCGCGCACGGCATGAGCAGCTTCGACGGCCGCTTGTGGAACCGCGGCACCGACGCGATGCTGAAGGCCGCCGATCTCTTCACTAGCGAGGATGCCTTTTCCTCCGCGGTGCGCGCGCGCTTCTGCAAGGCGCTCGACGCGCAGCGCGTCAAGCGCCGGGGCGCGGCGCTGGTGCCGGGCGACATCTTCTCCGAATGCATCGAGCCCGCGCGCCAGACCGTCCTGCTCGGCTCCTCGAACGGCAAGACCTTCGACCGCATCGGCTTCGAGATCGCCCCCTACGAGGCCGGGCCCTATGCCGAAGGCAGCTACGAGATCACGCTGCCCGTCGACGCGGCGGTGATGCGCGCACTCAAGCCGCAGTACCGCAACAGTTTTTCGATTCCAGGCTGAGAGCCGCTCGCATTTTGCGGGCAATATCGCTATGTCGGGCCCATGACCGAATACCAGACAGTCGAAGCCGACGACACTACCGTCCTGCGCGACGGGACCATCAAGCTGCACGGACCCGAAGCCTTCGAAGGCATGCGCAAGGCCGGGCGCCTTGCCACGCAGATCCTTGACGAGATCGCGCCGATGGTGCGGCCGGGCGTGACCACCGCCGCGCTCGACGACAAAGTGCGCGAGATGACGCTCGATGGCGGCGCGGTCCCCGCGACGCTGGGCTACCGGGGCTACGCGCACTCGTGCTGCATCTCGATCAACCACGTCGTGTGCCACGGCATCCCCTCCGAGAAGACGCTCAAGGACGGCGACATTCTCAACATCGACGTGACCCCGCTGCTCGACGGCTGGCACGGCGATTCGAGCCGCATGTATTTCGCGGGCGAACCCTCGCTCAAGGCGCGCCGCCTCGTCGACGTGACTTACGAATGCCTGATGATCGGGATCGAGCAGGCCAAGCCCGGCAACCGCATCGGCGACATCGGCGCCGCGATCCAGAAGCACGCCGAACAGTACCGCTACGGCGTCGTGCGCGAATTCTGCGGGCATGGCCTCGGCCGCCTGTTCCACGACGCCCCCGAAGTCGTCCACGCCGCGCGCGCGGGTACCGGCGCGCTGATCAAGCCGGGCATGTTCTTCACCATCGAGCCGATGATCAACCTCGGCAAGCCGCCGGTGAAGCTGCTTTCCGACGGCTGGACGGCGGTGACCCGCGACAAGTCGCTCTCGGCCCAGTTCGAGCACTCGATCGGCATCACCGAAGACGGCTGCGAGATCTTCACGCTCAGCCCCAAAGGCCAGCACCAACCGCCTTACGCGTGAGGCGCGGCCCTGCAAGGCCGCCTCTCAGCCCACCCGAAAGCGCGCGCATGTCGATAAGACCATTCCGGGCCGCAGCCACGTTGCAGGCTGTCGCGCTGGCCTGCGCCGTAGCGTATCCCGCCGCGGCCGCCACCGTCGTCACTTCGCCCGCTGCGCTGCCCGCCGACCATGCCGCGCCCCGCCTGTTCCTGGGCGGCAGCATCGACATGGGCCATGCGCCCGACTGGCAAAAGCAGATGATCGCCGATCTCGCCGACGAGGATGTGGTGATCCTCAACCCACGCCGGCCCGACTGGGACCCGGCCTGGCGCCCCGAAGCCGACGAGCCCGAATTCCGCCGCCAGGTTGAATGGGAACTTGCCGCACTCGACAGCGCCGACGTGATCGTCCTCTACCTCGCGCCCGGCACGCAGAGCCCGGTCAGCCTGCTCGAGATGGGCCTGCACGCGCACGACGGCAAGCTCATCGTGCTCTGCCCCGAAGGCTACTGGCGCAAGGGCAATGTCGACATCACCGCGAAGCGCTATGGAATCGAGCAGGTTGCCGACATGAAGGAGCTTCTCGCCGCGACGCGCGCGCGTCTTGCCGCGCTCGCCCGCCCCGCGAAGCGCTGAGCCCCGAGGGTCGGCCGCCACGCGCCCCCTTCAAAATCGGCGCAAAGCCGTGTAACGGCGCGCCATGTCGACACCAGCCCCCACTTCCGCGAATCCGAAGACCTACCGGGTCAAGAGCTTCGGCTGCCAGATGAACGTCTACGACGGCGAGCGCATGGCCGAACTGCTTGCCGAGCAGGGCATCACGCCCGCGCCCGAGGGCGAGGAGGCGGACCTGGTCGTGCTCAACACCTGCCACATCCGCGAAAAGGCGGCGGAAAAGGTCTATTCCGACATCGGCCGCCTGCGCCGCGAGGACGGCACCTCGCCGCTGATCGCGGTCGCGGGCTGCGTCGCGCAGGCCGAAGGCGAGGAGATCATGGCGCGCGCACCGGCGGTGAAGATGGTCGTCGGCCCGCAGGCCTACCACCGCCTGCCCGACATGGTGAAGGCGGCGAGCGAAGGCCGCCGCACGACCGACACCGACATGCCCGCCGAAACCAAGTTCGACGCGCTCCCGCGCCGCCGCCGCTCGGGGCCAAGCGCGTTCCTGACGGTGCAGGAAGGCTGCGACAAGTTCTGCACCTATTGCGTCGTGCCCTATACCCGCGGCGCCGAAATCTCGCGCCCTTACGCCGACCTCGTCGACGAGGCCAAGCGCCTCGTCGAGGCGGGCGCGCGCGAGATCACGCTGCTTGGCCAGAACGTCAACGCGTGGGAAGGGACGAACGCCAGGGGGCAGAGCCTCGGGCTCGACGGGCTGATCCGCGAACTCGCCGAGATCCCCGAGCTCGCGCGCATCCGCTACACCACCAGCCATCCCAACGACATGACCCCGGGCCTGATCGCGGCGCATGGCGAAGTCGCCAAGCTGATGCCCTTCCTGCACCTTCCGGTGCAGTCCGGCTCGGACCGGGTGCTGAAGGCGATGAACCGCGCGCACCAGGTCGAGAAGTACCTCAAAATCCTCGAAGACGTGCGCAAGGCCCGCCCCGACATCGCGCTCTCGGGCGACTTCATCGTCGGCTTCCCCGGCGAGACCCAGGCCGAGTTCGAGGAAACCCTGAAGCTCGTCGACGCGGTCGGCTATGCGCAGTGCTTCAGCTTCAAGTATTCGCCCCGCCCGGGCACGCCGGCCGCCACGATGGGCGAGCAGATCCCGATGGCGGTGATGGACGAACGCCTGAAACGCCTGCAGGACGCGCTCAACCGCGACCAGTACGCCTTCAACACGGCCAGTGTCGGCAAGACCTGCCAGGTCCTCGTCGAACGCCGTGGCAAGCACCCGGGGCAGTGGCTCGGCAAGTCGCCCTGGCTCCAGTCGGTCCACTTCACCGGCGACGTCGCGGTGGGCGACGTCGTCACCGTCGAACTGGTCGAGGCCGGGCCCAACTCGATCGCCGGCGCGCTCAAGGTTCCCGCGACGGCCTGACCTTCGCACCATGACGGATTGCGTGACGGGCGCCCGCGTGCGCCAGCCGCTCGTGCTCGTGCCGGGCCTATCGTGCGACGCGCGGCTGTGGGAGGCGCAAGTCGCCGGAATCGCCGACGTCGCCGCGCCCCACATCGGCGACACCCTCACCGATGACAGCCTGCCCGCGATGGCCAAGCGCATCCTTGCCGACGCGCCGCCGCGTTTCGCGCTCGCCGGGTTCTCGATGGGCGGCTACGTGGCCATGGAAATCTGGCGCCAGGCGCCCGAGCGCGTCACCCGCATCGCCTTTCTCGACACCAGCGCGGGGGCCGACGACGCCGACGCCACACACCTGCGCCAGGCCGCGATCACCACCGCGCGCAAGCGCGGATATGAGGCGGTGCTGCGCGGCAGCCTGCGCCGGCTGGTCCACCCCGAAACCCCTCGCCCGATCGCCGAGGCGGTGGTGGCGATGGCACTCGAGGTTGGTCTCGAGACGTATGCCCGCCAGCAGCGCGCGATCATGGCGCGGCCCGATTCGCGCCCCGACCTCGCCCGCATCGCGGTGCCCGCGCTTGTGGTGGCCGGCGCGCAGGACCAGCTCACGCCCCCCGATCGCGCACGCGACATCGCCCGGCACATCCCCAAGGCGCGCCTCGCGCTGATCGAGCGCTGCGGCCACATGGCGCCGATGGAGCGCCCCGAGGAGCTCAACGTGCTCTTGCGCGACTGGCTTGGCGCCTAGAGCGGTTTACGATCAGATTGCATCAGATCGACCGCTCTAGCTTGTTGTTTTGACGCATTTTCTGAACCGTCAGGTGATTCCACCTGACTGGAAAATGCTCTAGCCTGTCAGCCGCCGTTCGACAGCATGTCGGGCGTCAGCAGCACTTTGCCCAGCGAATCGGCTTCCTCGGTGTCAGGGCTGGTCGGGTTGGAAGCGTAGTGCCCGTCCTCGAAGGCGACCCGGCGGATCGAGGAAGCGATCCCGCCTCCCGAGACCGAAACGGCAAGGTCGCGCCAGCCGTTACTCGAACTGTCGAGCACGCCGACCGGTAGCTGCACCACCGAAAGATCGCCCACGACCTTGAAGCCCTGCGCCTCGCTCTTGAGCACGAGCAGGTTGCAGCCCCCCGTTCCGCACATCATCGAACCGCTCGCGTAGGCGAGGATCTCGTCGGTGCCGTCGCCATCGAGATCGACCTTCGCGGTGTTCACATGGATCACGCCGAGGTCGCCACCGTTCTCCTTCTCGATGTGGTCGCGCACCCAGGCCTTGGGGTCCTGCTGGGCCACCGCCTCGCTGCCCGCAGCGCCGCTGGCCGCCGCGCTCGTCGCCTCGCTGGGCGGGGCATCGCCCTTGCAGCCGGCCAGGGCAAGGGCCAGCACCAGCGCCGGGGCGCCAAGACGGCGAACGCGCAAAGTGGGAGGCGGGGAGGCGACGTCGCGCCTGCGCAAACTGCGGAAAGTTCTGCTCATGCCCGCACGCTATCGGCCCTTGGCCCGATCGACAACCGTCCGCCATGCAACCGACCGCACGCAACGGGCAACACATGCGCAAGCGGCCCCGGTGTTCGCGCACCGGAGCCGCAGCAGGGGACTCACGTAAGGCTTGGCTCTTACCAGAAGAAGCCGGTGTAGACGCTCGCAACGCGGCCGGTCCGCACGTTGATCAGGACCACGTCGTTGTTGTAGCGCACCCAGCGCATGCCGGCGCGCGGCGCGGGCAGGCGGTAGCGGGCGTAGTCACGCACCCAGTAGCGGTCGCCGTAATAGGCGGGCTGGAAGCGGTGCCCCACGCTCACCGGGCGATAGCGGTAGCCGCTGGGACCACGATAGGCAGGGCGACGGTAGACGTCGCGGTGGGCCTTGCGATAGTCGCGCCAGTCCTCGCGCGCCTCGCGCTGGGCATGGCGCACATCGCCACGGGCATCGCGCACATCGCGGCGATCGCCATGGCGTTCCGCCTGACGCAAGTCGCGCTTGGCGTCGCGCACGTCGCGCTGGCTCTCGCGCGCCTCGTGATAGCTCTGCGCCGAGGCCATCGTCGGGATGGCGAGGGTGGGGACGGCGACACTTGCGGCCAGAACGGTCATCATCAACTTACGCATGGTTCAACTCCTTCACTTTGAAGCCGACAACGCGGCCTTGGCGTTCAGGTTTCGCACCATGCGGCTGAACGAAAGACGAGCGCGACGTACAGAATTCGCTCAGGAGTGTCGCAAGATCGCGACAAATGGCCCGCAAATCGGCCGAAGCGAACCAAATTGCGCGTTCATCTGCGGGAACTCGGCCCAAGCCCCTGAAAACACTGCGACGGACCGCCCCCTGCGCGCGACGAGATCGGTCGTTCGTCGCCAGCCAAGAAGGTGCTGCGCGTGATCGCGGGTTTTTCCACTGCCACGTGCACTTGGCCCCGCCTTCCCCTTGCAAGGCGCCCCCGCCAGGGCCATCTTCGTTCCATAAAGAACGCATCCTCATCAGAAAGGAACGCATGGCCCGTAAAGCAGCTCGCGCCGACAACGATACGGTGCACTTGAGGCCCGACACCCATCGTCGCGCCCGTGTCGAAGTCGACTTCGACGAACCCACGCTGCTGGGGGCCTTGTTCGGGCAATTCGATTCCAACCTCGTCCAGGTCGAAAACCGCCTCGGCGTCTACATCGCCGCGCGCGGCAACAAGATCCAGATCGAAGGTCCCGAGGACGCCGTTGCGCGCGCGAGAGAGACTCTGGTGGGCATGTACAAGCAGCTCGAACAAGGGCGCGAGCTCGATTCGGGCGCAATCGAGGCGCTTATCTCGATGTCGGCCGAACCCACGCTCGAGGGCATCATCACCGGCGATGGCGGAAAGGCCCCGCCGATCATGATCCGCACCCGCAAGAAAACCATCGTGCCGCGCTCGACCACGCAGATCGAGTATATGCGCGCGCTGGCCAAGTCCGACGTGATCTTCGCGCTCGGTCCGGCGGGCACGGGCAAGACCTATCTCGCCGTCGCGCAGGCCGTCAGCCAGTTGATGACCGGCTCGGTGCAGCGCCTGATCCTCTCGCGCCCCGCGGTCGAGGCGGGCGAGAAGCTGGGCTTCCTGCCCGGCGACATGAAGGAGAAGGTCGACCCCTACCTGCGCCCGCTCTACGACGCGCTCTACGACTGCATGCCACCCGAACAGGTGGAGCGCCGGCTCGCTTCGGGCGAGATCGAGATCGCGCCGATCGCGTTCATGCGTGGCCGCACGCTCGCGGACGCCTTCGTCATCCTCGACGAAGCGCAGAACACCACGCGCGAGCAGATGAAGATGTTCCTCACCCGCTTTGGCCAAAACAGCCGCATGGTGGTCTGCGGCGACCCGCGCCAGATCGACATTCCGGGCGGCGAACGCATGTCGGGCCTTGCCGACGCGGTGACCAAGCTCGAAGGCGTCGAGGGCATCGCGGTCACCCGCTTCTCCGCCGCCGACGTCGTGCGCCACCCGATCGTGGGCCGCATCGTCGAGGCCTACGAAGGCCCGCTCTCGCAGTACGACGAGAAGTAGTCGCCCTATCCTTGCGTGTCGGCGCCGGCTTCGGGAACCTGGTGCACGAAGCGAAGCACGTAGCCGGTTTCCCCCGCCTTGCGCCGTGCCGGATCGTTGATGCTCTGGACGACGTACATCAGGTTCTCGACTCCGCTTTCGGCGAGGTCGGGCGCCTGCGCACGCGCCACGAGCTGCACGAATTCGGCCTCCATGTGGATGTCGCTGTCGAGATCGCGCTCCACGTGCTGGTCCGGGGCGATGCGCGCCTCGGCGTGCTGGGCGTGAAATCGCGTGAAATAGCGCGCCTTTGCCGCTTCGTAGGGCGCGGAGTCGGGCAGTTCGGGCGAACTCCAGCGCACCGAACAGGCGTGGTAGGGCGGCAACTCGAGCCAAACGCTGGTCGTTTCGCCCGCGAACTCCCACGCGCGCGCCGGATCGTCGCGCATCGTCACCTTGACCCGCTCCTCGGGCATCGCCACGCCGCCGCGCTGCTCGACCCGGCGCGCGAGCGCGTCATCGTCCGGAAAGCTCTGGAGACACAGCTCCTCGTAAAGCGCGACCATGCGCGCGAACTGCGCGTCAGCGCCACTGGCAGGCGGCGTGGCCGCCAGTGCCGCACCCATCACCGCAAGAACCACCCCCATGCACACCCCCTTTGCGATCGGATCCCTCTGACCCCGAACCGCAATCGACCGGTTCGGCCATCAAGGCAAGCGGATGATGGCGCGCGGCAACCGCTCGACCCCGGGCGATCGAGCGGTTAAGGAAGCCCATGGAACTCGAGATCGACATCGAAGAACCCTGGGCCCACGGCACCGACTGGGCCGAGCTTGCCGCGCGCGCCCTGGCGGCCCTCGTCGAGGTGGCGCCCGAACTGGGCAACGAACGGCTGCTCACCAGCGTCCTGTTCACCTCGGATTCGCAGGTCCACGAACTCAACCGCGAATGGCGCGGCAAGGACAAGCCCACCAACGTCCTCTCCTTCCCGATGCTCGAACGTAACGATCTGTTGCAATTGACGCGCGAAGGGCCTCCCGAAATGCTCGGCGACATTGCCCTCGCCGCCGAGACCTGCATTCGCGAAGCACTTGATAAAAATGTTTCTATTCAAGAACATGCTACGCACTTGCTAATTCACGGCCTGCTCCATCTGGCCGGGCACGATCACGAAATTTCCGAAGCCGATGCCGTCGCCATGGAAGCTCTCGAAACAAAGGCACTTGCGATTCTTGCCATTGCCGACCCATATGGGGACCGAACTTAGACTTTCAGGGATACCCAAGCACGATGGCCGAGAATGGCCGCCACACCGACGCCGGAGACGGGGACAGTACCGGCACGCTCTGGCGTGCCTTTCGCAAACTGTTCCAGGGGGACGCCGATCAATCGCTGCGCGCGCAGATCGAGGACGTCATCAACAACCACGAGGGCGACACTGCGCCTGGCGGCGGGGGCACCGGCGACCTCTCCCCGCTCGAGCGCCAAATGCTGCGCAACTTGCTTCACTTTTCCGAACATGACGCGGACGACGTCGCCATCCCGCGCGGCGAGATCATCGCCATTCCGGCCTCGGCAAGCTGGGAGGACGTGGTCGAGGCCTTCGCCGAACACGGCCATTCGCGCCTGCCCGTCTACGGCGAATCGCTCGACGAGGTGAAGGGCATGATCCACATCAAGGACGTCTTCCCGATCCTTGCGCGCGGCGAAGTGCCCCCGGCGGACTGGACCAGCCTCCTGCGCCGCCCGCTCTTCGTGCCCCAGTCGCGCGGCGCGCTCGACGTGCTGGCCGACATGCGCGCGCAGCGCGTGCACCTCGCGGTCGTGATCGACGAGTACACCGGCACCGACGGCATCATCACGATCGAGGATCTCGTCGAGGAAATCGTCGGCGAGATCGAGGACGAGCACGACGAAGCCGCCGAGGACTGGTTGATTGCGCTGGACAATGGCGTCTGGGAAGCCGATTCGCGGGCCGAGCTCGATGACGTCGCCGAGCGTATCGACCCCCGGCTTGCCGAAATCGAGGAAGCCGTCGATACTCTGGGCGGTCTGGCCTTCGTCCTGGCCGGGCAAGTCCCCCAGGTCGGCACGATCCTGGACCACGACAGCGGCTGGCGCATCGAGATCACGGACGGGAACGAACGGCACGTCACGAGGCTGCGGCTCCATCCGCCTCTAGAAGAGTCCTTGCGAGAGGAAAACTGAAAGTACCCCTGCACACCGTCGCACTCCCGCGTGCGGTGACCACAACGGAAAAGACCTGACAATTGCCCGTACGTCGACTTCCTCCCCTGCGCGCGCTCGAAGCGTTTGTCCGTGTGGTGCGCCTCGGATCCGCCAAGGCCGCCGCGAACGAACTCGCGCTCAGCCCCTCCGCCCTCTCGCGCCGCGTTGCCGCGCTCGAGGATTTCACCGGCAAGCGCCTGTTCACGCGCCAGCACCAGGCGATGAAGCTGACCGACGAGGGCCAGGCGTTCTACAACGTGGTCGGCCCCAAGCTCGAGGAGCTCGCCGAGGCGGTTGAATCGCAGATCGACCGTGGCCAGGTCCTGCGCCTGCACCTGGGCGTGCCTTCGCTGTTCGGCGGCCAGCGCCTGTTCCCGCGCCTGCCCGAACTGCGCAAGCTCCATCCGCGCCTGCACATCGATATCGACACCGGCACGCACCTCGAAGCACGCGTGGGCGACACGCTCGATGCCGCGGTGATCCTCGCCAAGGAACCGGACCCCGCCTTCTACCGCGTCCAGCTCGACCACAACAAGGTCTACGGCATCGTCTCGCGCGACATGGCCGCCGAGATGGGCCCCAAGCCCGACCGCGAGAAGCTATCCAAGCAGACCTTCCTGATCCACCAGGACCTGCCTGAGAGTCTCGACGCCTGGAAGCGCGCGATCGGTATGCCCGATCTCGAGCCCGCCTCGGTCGACAAGTTCGATTCCGGCCAGCTCGTGCTCGAAGCCGCCGCGCAGGGGCTCGGCATCGCGATCATGCACGACGACCATTTCCGTCGTTCGCACGATTCGCGTCTCGCCCGCCTCTACGACATCGACGTCGAAAGCCCCTACCGCTACTGGTTCGTGTGCCGCCCCAAGGCGCTCGAGACGCGCCCCGTGCGCATGTTCCACGAGTGGCTGCAGCAGGCCGGGCTCTGATCGCTCGCGCGACCACGGCCACTTCCGGGAGAACCAGGACCATGACACCGATCGCCCGCACCCTTCTGGCCGGGGCGCTCGCGCTCGGCGCCAGTGCGCCGCTGGCCGCGCAGGATGCCCCCGCGCCGCACGTGGCGCCGCAACCGGCACCGGTCGATCCCGCGCGCATTGCCCTCGCGCACCAGACGGTGGACTACATCTGGCCGCTCGGGACTTACGAGCGCATGATGCACGGCACGTTGGACGAGATGATGGACGCCATGATGGGCTCCCTGTTCGACATGCCCCTCTCCGCGCTGAGCCCCGATGGCAAAGGCCCCGAGGGATCGATGCGGGAGCTGGCCGAAATCGAGGATCCGTATTTCAAGGAGCGCCTGCGCCTCGCCACCCATGCCATCATGGACGAGATAGTCCCGCTCATGAACGAGATGGAACCGGACATCCGCGAGGGACTCGCGAAGGCCTATGCGCGCAAGTACGACGCGCGCCAGCTGGGCGAAATGAACGCCTTCTTCGCGACGCCCACCGGAGGCGCCTACGCGCGCGACGCCTACCTCATGTTCATGGACCCGGAGGTCATGACCAAGATCCAGGCCTTCATGCCCGAGATGATGGAGCGTATGCCCGACCTCGTCGCAAAGATGCAGGAAGCGACCGCCAAGCTCCCGCCTCCGCGCCGCTTCGACGAACTCAGCCCCGCGCAAAAGGCGCGGGTCGCCACCCTCAAGGGCAAGAGCGTGGAACAGCTCGAAGCCGAAGCCAAGGCTACCGCCAGCCAGGGCGGCGAGACGCCCACCCACTGACCTGCGGCCGGTGAACCCGGGCCTGAAAAAAAGGGGCGCTTCCCAGGATGGGAAGCGCCCCTTTTTCGTGTCAGGCCGGGCGACCCGAAAGGCCGCGATCAGCCTTCCGAGACGGTCGCCTTGACGATCTTGCCGGGCTCGCGCGGCGGCTCGCCCTTGGGCAGCGCGTCGACATGCTCCATGCCTTCGACGACTTCGCCCCACACGGTGTACTGCTTGTCGAGGAAGCGCGCGTCGTCGAAGCAGATGAAGAACTGGCTGTTGGCCGAGTGCGGGTAGCTGGTGCGCGCCATCGAGCACACGCCGCGCACGTGCGGCTCGGCGTTGAATTCGGCCTGGAGGTCGGGCTTTTCCGAACCACCCATGCCGGTGCCGTTGGGGCAACCGCCCTGCGCCATGAAGCCGGGGATCACGCGGTGGAACTTGATGCCGTCGTAGAAGCCTTCGCCGGTCAGTTCCTTGATGCGCTCGACGTGGCCGGGCGCGAGGTCGGGACGCAGCTTGATCTTGACGTCGCCGCCTTCGCCGTTGCCGGTGTCGAGCGAAAGGGTAAGAAATTCATCAGCCATCGAAAACTCCTTCATCCCGTCTTGCGCGGGGCCTGCAGTGCGGGCGGGCGGCGGGGCCGCCCTCCCGAGGATCGAACCGGCCCGATATAGGGAACCTGTCGCGGATGTCACGTTCCCTGTCGCCATCGCGGTCACTTCGCCTGTGGCTTTCGTGCAGAAATGCACAACCGAACCGGGCCTTGCGCCTTGCGCCTGTTGCAATTGCGAAATTGCTGCGTAGACCCGCCTGATGAGCGATACGGACCTCAAGGACGACGGCATCGGAGACGACGTGCTCCGCGATGCCCCGCGCCCGTCGTCCGCGCCCGACGCTCCCGACCCCCAGGACGAACCCGAAAGCGCCTCCGAAAGCGAGAGCCTCGACGAGGACAACCTGCTCAAGGCCGACTACGTGCGCGCCGTCAAGGACGCCTTGTGGGAGGAAGACTTCGACCGCGTCTACGAGCTGGTCGAACCGCTCCACCCGGCCGACATCGCCGACCTCTTCGAGCTCGTCGACGCCGACGAACGCCCGATCCTCGCCCGCTCGATCCGCGACCTCATGGGCGTGGAGGTCATCGCCGAGCTGAACGACTGGGTGCGCGAGCTCCTGGTCGAGGCGTTGCCCGCCGAAGTCGTCGCCGAGATCGCGGGCGAGCTCGATACCGACGACGCCGTCGCGATGCTGGAAGACCTCGACGAGGAGGACCAGCAGGCCGTCCTCGCCGAGATGGAACCCGAGGACCGCGCCGCGATCGAATCGGCGCTGTCCTACCCTGACGAGTCCGCCGGGCGCATGATGAGCCGCGAGTTCGTCGCGGTTCCCGAGACGATGACGGTGGGCGATCTCATCGATTTCCTGCGCGAGCACCGCGAGTTGCCGACCGAGTTCTGGGAAGTGTTCATCGTCGATCCGATGCACCGCCCGCTGGGCACGTGCGCGCTCTCGTGGATCCTGCGCTGCCCGCGCAACATCCCACTCTACGACCTGATGAAGCGCGAGCAGACGCTGATCCCGGTCGACATGGACCAGGAAGAGGTCGCGCTGCGCTTCCAGAAGTACGCGCTGATCTCGGCCGCCGTGGTCGATCCGGCCGGACGGCTGATCGGCCAGATCACCGTCGACGACGTCGTCCACATCATCCAGGAAGAGGCGGGCGAGGATACCCTGCTGCTTTCGGGTGCGGGCGATGGCGACATCAACGAACCGATCCTGCTGACCGTGCGCGCGCGCCTTTCGTGGCTGGTGGTGAACCTTGCCACCGCCATGCTCGCCTCTTCGGTGGTCGGCCTGTTCCAGGGCGCGATCGCCCGCTTCGCTCTGCTGGCCGTGCTGATGCCGATCGTCTCGGGCATGGGTGGCAACGCGGGCACGCAGACGCTGGCCGTGGTGGTGCGCGCGATCGCGACCAACCAGCTCACCGATTCGAACACCTGGCGCATGATCGGGCGCGAGTTCCGCATTGCGCTCACCAACGGCTGTGCGCTCGGCACACTGATCGGCGTGGGCACCTGGCTGATCTTCGCGAACCCGGTGCTGGGCGCGGTGATCGCCGCGGCGATGATCATCAACAACCTCGTCGCGGGATTGGCCGGTATCCTCGTGCCGGTCACGCTCAACCGCTTCAACGTCGACCCGGCGGTCTCCTCGGCGGTCTTCGTGACGACCGCCACCGACACCATGGGCTTTTTCTCGTTCCTCGGTCTCGCGGTGCTCGTCGGACTGGCCTGAGAGCCTTTCCATCCCTATCTAGCCGTCATGCCGCTGCACATGACGAAGATTGCCTTCTCCGCCGAAAGCCCTGCCGACTTGCGCGCCTGGCTCGAGAGCCACGCCCCGCTCGGCGAAGCGCGGCTGACGACGCGCTACGTGCCCAAGCGGCAGGAGGAGATGGTGGGCGGCTCGCTCTACTGGATCTTCGAGCACGCGCTGATCGGGCGCTCGCCGATCCTGGGCTTCGAACAGCGCGAGAGTGACGGGCGCTGGCACATCCGGCTCGAGCCCCGGCTGATCCCCGTCGTCACCAAGCCCAAGCGCGCGCACCAGGGCTGGCGCTATCTCAAGGACGAGGACGCCCCGCGCGATCTCACCGACGGCGAAAGCTCGGGCGAGGTCATGCCGCCCAGGCTCGCGCGCGAACTGATGCGCCTCGGGCTGGTCTGAGGCCCCCTCGCTCAGGCGAGCGGACCGCGATCGACCCACCACTTGAGCAGGACATGCGCGACGGCGGTGTGCGAGGGCGCATCGAAGGCCTCGCCGGCCTCCCCGCGCGCCTTGGCCTCGAGCGCCTGCGTCACCTCGTCACGGGAGAACCAGCGCACGTCCTCGAGTTCGGTCGCGTCCATGGTGATCGCCCCGTCGTCGGCGAAGGCGTGGCAGGCGATCATCAGTGAGGAGGGAAACGGCCAGGGCTGGCTGGCGATATAGGTCACGTCGCGCACGCGCACACCCGCCTCCTCGAACGTCTCGCGCGCGACGGCCTCCTCGATCGTCTCGCCCGGCTCGACGAAGCCCGCGAGTGCGGAATAGCGCCCCTCGGGAAAGCGCGGCTGGCGGCCCATGAGCAGCCTGCCCTCGTGCTCGACGGTCATGATCGTCACCGGATCGACGCGCGGGAAGTGCTGCGCGCCGCAGGCCTTGGAGGTGCAGCTGCGCTGCCAGCCGCCCTTGTCGAGCACGGTGGGCGATCCGCATTGCGCGCAAAAGCGGTGGCGCGCGTGCCAGGAGACCAGCGCGCGCGCGCCGCCGTAGATCGCCAGCTCGTCGGCGGGCAGGACCGCCATCGCGTTCCAGCTCGCCGGCCCCGCGTGCGGGCTGCCGCCAGGGGGAAGCTGTGGCACGGGCACGAAGCAGCCGCGCGCCTCGTCCCCCTCGCCCATGACCCCGAGCAGGATCAGTTCAGCCCCGTCCGTCCCGCTTGCGATGCCGTCCCAGACCAGCCGCTCCTCCTCGTCGAGGACCGGATCGAGACCGTCGAGCCGCAGCACGCGGGCCCGCGCGTCCTGCAAGGCGGCGATCGCCTCAGGGTCGTTGCGGATGGGGTCGGCGCGGTCGAGTGGCGAACCCGCGTAGGCGACGGGCGCGAGCCGGGGCCTTGCGGCGAGGGCACAGGTCATCTTCAGCTTTTCTCCAGGAGCGCGGTCACGTCGGCCTTCAGCGCCGACTGGAATTCGGGGAGCAGTTCGCTCGCATTGGGGGGCATGAACTGGACGAAGAGCTGCGAGCGAAGCCCGCGCGCCATGTCGACCATCGCCACCGTGCCCGCCGCGCCGGCCCAGCCGTAGATGCCGCCTTCCGCGCCCATTCCCACGCGCCCGCCCGCGCCGAAGCCCGACGGGTTGCCGTTGGTGACCGGACCCGCGACGCCGGTGGGCAGGAGATTGCTGGTCCCCGTGCGCACCGCCTCTTCGGCCAGGACGCGCGTGCCATCGATCGTGCCCAGTTGGGCAAGCAGGCGCAGGAAGCGGTCGTAATCGCGCGGCGAGGACACCAGCCCCGCCCCGCCGAAGGGAAACGGCGGGGGATCGAGGAAGATCGAGGTGGCCCCCTCGTCGATCGGCACCAGCCCCTGGCCCAGGGCTGCGTAATTGGTGGTGAGGCGATGCGCCTCGGCTTTGGGAACCTGGAACCAGGTGCTGGTCATTCCGGCGGGCTCGAAGATCGTCTCAGCCAGGTAGCGGTCGAAAGGCTGGCCGGAGGCGACCTCGATCACGCGGCCCATGAGATCGAGCCCCATCGAGTAACTCCAGCGCGTCCCCGGATCGGCGACGAGCGGCACCGTGGCCAGGCGGTCGGCGAACGCGGCCAGGCTGTGCGCGGGTTCGCCGCTGAAAATGCCAGGCACCTTCAACCGGCTGATCTGCCCCGGGATCAGCCCCTTGTCCTCCATCAGCGTCTTGATCGGACCTTTCTGGACGATGGTATAGCCGATCCCCGAGGTATGGGTCATCAACTCGCGCAAGGTGATCGCGCTCGGCGCTTCATGAAGCGCGGTAATCGAGCCGTCGTAGCTGTCCTGAACCTGCATGTGGCGATAGGCGGGAAGGATCTCGTGGAGCGGCTGGTCGAGGCTTAGCCGCCCCTCGGCAATGAGGTTCATCGCGGCCATCGCGGTGATCGGCTTGGTCATCGAATAGATGCGAAACAGGCTGTCCGCGCGCATCGCGTCGCCATCGGCGAAGCCTTCGCTGCCCGAGAGGACATATTCGGGCTCCTGCCCGGGCAGGCCGAGCGAGCCGATCATGCCGGGAAACTTGCCCGGTCCGGTCCAGCGCGCCAGCAACGCGCGAACCCGTGGGAGCAGTTCGGGGCTCTCGGCCGCGCGGGCGAGGCGCGGCAGGAGCGCCGCGCCGAGACCCGCCGCGGCGCCCATCGCCAGCAGCCGGCGGCGGTCCATCGCGGCAGCGAGGACGTGCGGTCGATGCATCATGTCACTTCTCCCGTATGCGCCAGCGCGAGCTGCGCGGCCTTGGCAAACAGCGTGGGAAGGCCCGCCTCCGCAATTCGTTCGAGCGGCCACCATTCGCCTTCCCCGGCAGCCTCGCCCCGGTCTCCCAGATGGATCGAAACACCGAGATCGAGCGCAAAATGGCTGAACACGTGGGAAACGCGCCCGGCCGGTTCCCAGCGACCCGAGAAAGGTTCGCCCCCGTCGCCGTCGCGCCGTGCGGCCCAGCCATCGTCGGGAAGCGCACGCATGCCGCCCAGCATGCCCTTGGGCGCGCGCCGCACCAGCCAGACGTGGTCGACGCCCGCGATCTGCCGCTCGATCCAGAACGCGCGTCCGGTGCGGGTGGGCTTGGCTTTCTTGGGCGCCTTGACCGGAAGCGCGGCCGGATCGCCCGAGGCGCGCGCCTCGCACGCACCCGCCAGCGGGCAGAGCAGGCAGCGCGGCTCGCGCACCGTGCAGATCGCCGAACCCAGGTCCATCATCGCCTGCGCGAAGTCGCCCGCGCGCTCTTCGGGCGTGATCGTCTCGGTCCTGGAGCGAATCAACGGGCGACTGGCGGGCAGCGGCTCGGCAATCGCGAAAAGCCGCGAGACGACCCGCTCGACATTGGCGTCGACCACCACCGCGCGACGTCCGAACGCGATCGCGGCGATGGCCGCAGCGGTATAAGGGCCAAGGCCCGGCAGCGCGCGCAGGCCCTCCTCGGTTTCGGGAAAGCGTCCCCCGCGTGCCGCCACTTCGCGCGCGCAGGCCAGCAGGTTGCGCGCGCGGGCGTAGTAGCCAAGGCCCGCCCAGGCAGCCATCACGTCCTCGTCGCGCGCCGCGGCAAGGTCCTCGACGCGCGGCCAGAGCGTGGTGAATTTGGCGAAATAGTCCTTCACCGCCGCCACCGTGGTCTGCTGGAGCATGACCTCGGACAGCCACACGCGGTAGGGTTCGGGCGCGGGCGTGCCGGGCGGCGCGCGCCAGGGCAGCGCGCGGGCATTCGCGTCGTACCAGTCGAGAAGCAGGCGGGCGGGATTTTCGGAACTGGCGTCCATGCACACCCTATGGCATTGGAGGCCGCGCAAGGAAACGGGTCAGATGGATCGCAAGCACACCGAGGAAATGGAAAAGAGTTCGGGCAAGGTTGCCGGCAAGGGCAAGGGAACGGGCAAAGGCCCCGCCACGCCCAAGACGTTCGAGCGCACGCGCGGCGGGCAGGCCCGCGCCATCTCCGACCTCATGCCCAATGTCGGGCGCACCGCCTTTCGTCGCTTCGGCTTCGTCCAGTCGAGCGTGGTCACGCGCTGGCCCGAGATCGTCGGGGCGCGCCACGCCCGGGTGTGCATGCCCGAGGCGATCCGCTTCGCCCCCGGCGAGAAGTGCGACGGCATCCTCCAGCTGGTGGTCCGCCCCGCCCACGCCACGCTCATCCAGCACGTCGTTCCCGAGATCGTCGAGCGGGTGAACCGCTTCTTCGGCTACAAGGCCGTGGCCAAGGTCAAGATCCGGCAAGGCGAGGTTAAGCCGCCACCTGCTTCCGTGCAAAGAACTGCGCCGCCTTCGCTCAAACCGGTTCCCTACGAACTGGGCGAATCGCTGCGCGACATCGGCGATCCCGAGCTGCGCGCCGTGCTCGAATCGCTGGCCCGCAGCATGGGCGCGCAAGCTGATCGGAACGACGAGACATGATTTCCGCCTTCACTACCCGTTTCCTGCCGGTCCTCGCGGGCCTCGGCCTTGCCACTGCGACGCTGGCGGGCCCCGCTCTGGCGGCCAGCCCGGCCAAGCCCGCGCAGGCGAGCCAGGTGACCGTCACCGGCAACGGCAGCTTCACTCTGGGCAACCCGCAGGCCCCGGTGAAGGTGACCGAGTTCATCAGCTACACCTGCCCGCACTGCGCCGTGCTGCACAAGGACGCGGACGCGGCCTTGCGCGCCGGCCTGATCCCGCAGGGCAAAGTCGCGCTCACCGTCTCGAACCTGGTGCGCAACCCGGTCGACATCGCCATCGCCCTGCTGACCGCCTGCGGCGATCCCAAGGGCTTCTTCCCCCGCCACGACGCGTTCCTTTCCAGCCAGGACACCTGGCTGCCCAAGGCGGCCGCGGCCACCCCCGAACAGCGCGCCCGCTGGAACGCGGGCGAACTGCCCGATCGCCTCAAGGCGATCTCCGGTGATCTGGGCTTCTATCCGATGATCGCCCGCTTCGGCGTGAACCGCGCCAAGGCCGAGCAGTGCCTCGCCAACAAGGCCGAGCTCGACCAGATCATGGCGCAGTACAAGCAGGCGGGCGACTTCAAGTTCGCCGGCACGCCCGGCATCGTCGTCAACGGCAAGGTCGTCTATCTCGAGGAGAACGGCAAGCTCGTGCTCGGCGACGATGGCGCGCCCTTGCAGGCGACCCAATGGAAGGACATGTCACAAGCGATCAACCGCGCGCTGTCCGCCAATCGCGCCGGACAGATCTGAGCCTTCCCTCAAGACCTCTCAACTGTGCAAAGATCGGTGCCGGGCAGGCCCTGCCCCTGCCCGGCCCTCCCGGTTTCTGCCAGAATGCCCACTCGACAAGGATTCGTGACCATGACTTCCAGTGCCCTGCGCAAGATCGCCCTCGGGCTTTTCGTCGCCCCGCTCGCCCTCGGCCTCGCCGCCTGCGGCGACAAGACCACCGACGGCGCCACGGGTGACGTCACCTCGAGCGAGGCCATCGCCAGGATCGCCCCGCCCGCCGGCACCGAGTGGGCCAGCGTCATCGCCAAGACCGAGGACGGCGGCTACCGCATGGGCAACCCCGACGCCCCGATCAAGCTCGTCGAATACGGCGCGCTGTCGTGCTCGCACTGCGCCAAGTTCGCCGAGGAAAGCTTCGCCAAGCTGCGCGACGACTACATCGCCAGCGGCCGCGTGAGCTACGAAATCCGCTTCTTCATGCTCAACCCCTACGACTTCTCGGCGACGATGCTGGCGACCTGCGGCTCGGACGAGGCCGTGATCCCGCTTGCCGAGCAGTTCTGGGCCTGGCAGCCCAACATGTTCGACAACCTCCAGAAGGCAGGCCAGGACAAGCTCCAGGCGATCTCCTCGCTGCCGCGCGACAAGCAGTTCGCCGCGCTCGCCGACGTCGCGGGCATGAGCGACTTCTTCGCCTCGCGCGGCATCTCCAAGGACCAGGGCGCGCAGTGCCTCGCCAAGAGCGAGACCGCGCAGGCCTTCGCCGACGCCACCGACAAGGCGGGCAAGGAAAAGGACATCACCGGCACGCCCACCTTCTTCATCAACAACACCAAGGTCGGCTCGGTCGAATGGCCCGCGCTCGAAGCCAAGCTGCAGCAGGCCGGCGCGCGCTGATGATTCCGGCGGCCCTTCCCACCCCTTCGGGGGCCTAGGGCCGCCATGCATTTCCGGCGTCTCAAGCTCAGCGGCTTCAAGAGCTTCGTCGAACCCAGCGAACTGCACATCGAACCGGGCCTCACCGGGATCGTGGGGCCCAACGGCTGCGGCAAGTCCAACCTGCTCGAAGCGCTGCGCTGGGTCATGGGCGAAAGCTCGCCCAAGTCGATGCGCGGCGGGGGTATGGAGGACGTGATCTTCGCGGGCACCTCGCAGCGTCCCCCGCGCGCCTTCGCCGAAGTCGTCCTCCAGGCCCGCACCGCGGGCAACGACGAGCTCGAGGTGGTACGCCGGATCGAGCGCGGCGCGGGCTCGGCCTACCGCGTCAACGGGCGCGACGTGCGCGCCAAGGACGTTGCGCTGATCTTCGCCGACGCCGCCACCGGCGCGCACAGCCCCGCGCTCGTCAGCCAGGGGCGCATCGCCGCGGTCGTCTCGGCCAAGCCTGCCGAACGGCGCGCCATGCTGGAAGACGCCGCCGGAATCTCGGGCCTCCACGTGCGGCGCAAGGACGCCGAGCAGAAATTGCGCGCGACCGAGGCCAACCTCGCCCGGCTCGAGGACATCATGGCCGGGCTCGACAAGCAGGTCGCCGCGCTGCGCCGCCAGGCGAAGTCGGCCGAGCGCTACAAGCATCTTTCGCAGGAAATCCGTCTCGCCGAAGCGCGGCTCGTCTTCGCGCGCTGGCGCGCCGCGGCCGCCGCCGCCGAGAGCGCCAAGGCCGAAGCCGAGGCCGCCGATACCCACGTGGGCACTGCCCAGCGCACCGCGTTCGAGGCCCAGAAGGCGCAAGGCCAGACCGCCCAGGCGCTCGTCACCGCGCGCGACGAGCAGACCGACCGGCGCGACGACGTCCAGGCGCAGGCTCACCGCCTCGCCACCCTGGCCGGTCAGCTCGAAAGCGCCGAGGAGCGACTCGCCGACCTCGACCGCCAGAAGGCGCGCCTCAGCGAAGATCGCGGCGATGCCGACCGCATCACGCGCGACGCCGCCGAGGCGCTGGCCCGCCTCGAAAGAGAGCTCTCCGAGGGGAAGGCCCGCCTTGCCGAGGACGAGGCCGAACGCCCGCGCCTCGCCAATGCGCTCGAAGGCATCGAGCGCGCCGCGCGCGAGGCCGAACTCGATCTCGCGCAGGCCAGTGCCGCGCAGGCCGGGCTCGAGGCCGAATGGCGCATCGCCGCCGCCGAACGCACGCAGGCGCAAGCCCGCCTCGACCGCCTCGCCGAGGAAGCGCGCCGCCTCGAGGCACAGCGCGCAGAGCTGGCCCGGACGGGCGATCTCGACGCTGCGGTGCACGCGACGAAGGCCGAGGCCGAAGCGGCCGCGCGGACCCTCGCCCAGGCCCGCGCGGCGCTCGAAGCGCTCCAGACGCGCAAGACCCACCTCCAGGCCGAACGCGACGCCGCTGCGTCCGCGCTCGCGGCCGCCAGGGCCGATCTTACCGGCGTCGAACGCGAGCACACCGCGCTCGTGCGCGACCGCGAGGCGCGCGCGAAAGGCGCCAAGGCGGCGCACGGATTGCCCGTCGCGATCGAGGCGCTGCGCGCCGCCCCCGGTTACGAACGCGCGCTCGCCGCCGTGCTGGGCCGCGACGCCAAAGCCCCGCTCGGGCTCGTCGAAAACGCCGAAGGGCGCTTCTGGAACGGCGCCGACGTGCCCGAGCCGGTGCCCGACAGTCTGGCCCACCACGTGCCGCAATGCCCGCCCCAGCTCGCCGCGCGCCTCGCGCTCGTGCATGTCGCGCGGGACGACGACGGGCGCGCGCTGGCCCCCGGCCAATGGCTGGTGACGCTGGCCGGTGTGCTGCGCCGCTGGGACGGCTTCGTCGCGCACGGCGAAGGCGCGGCCGAGGCAGCGCGGCTCGAGGCCGAGAACCGCCTTGGCGAACTGGAAGAACGCCTGCCGGCGCTCGGCGCCGCCGTCTCCGAGGCCGAGGCGGCGCTGAGCGCCGCGCAAGCCCAACTCACCACGCTCCAGACCCAGGCCATCGCCGCCGAACGGGCCATCGCCGAGGCCGCGAACGCGGAGCGCTCCGCGCTGCGCGCGCTCGACGAGGCCGAACACGCCCGCCAGCGCCACGCCGCGCGGGCCGCCGAAATCGCGACCGCCGCCAGCGAACTGGCCGAACGCCAGGAAACCGCGCGCCGCGAACGGCACGAGGCCGAGGCCCGGCAGGAAGCCTTGCCCGATCCGCAAGCCGGGCGCGACGCGCTCGAAGCGGCCAAGGCGCACAACGCCGAGGCCCGCCAGGCGCACCAGAACGCCGCCGCCGCGCTCGCCGCGCACGACCAGGCGCTGGCCGTCGCGCGCGAACGCACGGCCGCGCAAGCCAGCGACATTCGTGGTTGGCAGGCCCGCGCGGGCGATGCCGCAAGCCGCCTCGCGCAAATGGCCGGTCGGCTCGACGAGATCGCGACCGAGCGCGCGGTGGTTGCGGCCAAGCCCGAAGCGCTGATGGAGCAGATCGAGCAAGCGGAGGTGGTCCGCCTGCGCCTGGGCGACGAACTCGCCGCGGCCGAAGCCGCCGTGACGGCGGCGGTCGAGGCCGCGCGTCAAGCCGACACCGCGCTCGCCGCCAGCCAGGAAGCGCTCGCCAGCGCGCGCGAAGCCCGCGCGGGTGCCAGCGCGCGCGCCGAAAACGAGGACGCGCGCCGCCTCGAGATGACCCGCCTTTCGGGCGAGCGCTTCCAGTGCCCGCCTCCGCTCCTGCCCGAACGCTTCGCTTTCGCCTCGGCGCAGGTGCGCTCGGCCGAAGCCGAGAACGCGGCGATGGAAGGCCTCAGCGCCGACCGCGAGCGGCTCGGCCCGGTCAACCTCGTCGCCGCCGACGAACTCGCCGAAGCCGAGGCGCGGCTCGGCACCTCGGTCTCGGAGAAAGAGGAGTTGGCCGAGGCCGTCAACCGCCTGCGCGGCTCGATCGGCAATCTCAACCGCGAGGGGCGCGAGCGCCTGCGCGCCGCCTTCGAGGCGGTCGACCAGCACTTCCAGCGGCTCTTCACCAAGCTCTTCCTGGGCGGCCAGGCCCACCTTGCCTTCGTCGATTCGGACGATCCGCTCGAAGCCGGGCTCGAGATCTACGCCCAGCCGCCGGGCAAGCGCCTGCAATCGCTGACGCTGCTTTCGGGGGGTGAGCAGGCGCTGACCGCGGTCGCTCTCGTCTTCGCGCTGTTCCTCACCAATCCCGCGCCGATCTGCGTGCTCGACGAAGTCGACGCCCCGCTCGACGACGCCAATGTCGAGCGCTTCTGCGACCTGCTCGAGGCGATGACGCGCGAAACGCAGACCCGCTACCTCATCGTCACCCACAATGCGGTGACGATGAGCCGGATGCACCGCCTGTTCGGGGTGACGATGGTCGAGAAGGGGGTCTCGCGGCTGGTCAGTGTCGACCTGGGCGGTGCGGAGGAACTCCTCGCGGCCGAGTAGTACGGGGTTTCGAGGGACCGGCGCTTTCGACGCTCGCCACGGAAAAGTGCATGCAATAGGTGGACAGCCCGGATCACGCGAAGTACGCAATGGCGACCCAAAAGCCTACTCCGACCCGGCGAAGAGACCGGTAAAATCCGTCGAAAATCGCTAATTTAATAGGCAAACAGAGGTAACGCGTGTCGGGCCATCCCGTGACGGACTGCAAATTTTGGCTAGATTTATAACAATCTCTCGCGGGCCGGATAGAGCAGGAAATTGCATGCAATTTTTGACGTAAAGGCGCAAATCTGGGCGCCTGCCGTTTCGGTGCGGGGTCTTCGCGCCGGGACATCCTCCGATCCCCCCACAGGAGACACTAGGTGACCGACATGATCAACCAGCCCGGCGTGCGCGAAGCCATGCCGATCCTCGCCTCGAACGAAGGCGTCTGGGAAGGCTGGTACCGCTATTACGACGCCAAGACCGGCCTGCTGACCGACCAGCACCGTTCGCGCCTGATCTGCCGCCTGATCCACAAGGACGGCGTCGACCACTACCACCAGACCAACCACTACTTCTGGGAAGACGGCCGCAAGGAAGTGCGCGACTTCCCCGCAGTCTACCGCGACGGCCGCATCTGGTGGGACAACGACCTGATCAAGGGTTGGGCCGCGCACATGCAGCCCGACGACTTCAACCGCTCGACCTGCCTCAACTGGACCCGCAAGAACGAGCCGGGCATCTACCTCTACGAGATGATCCAGAACAACGACGCGCGCACCCACCGCTCGCGCACCTGGCAGTGGTTCCGCGACGGCATCTGCTACCAGCGCACGCTGATCGACGAGAAGTTCGTCACCGCCGACTGGCAGAACTTCACCACCGAAGACGCACCCGACGTCTGAGAACGACCCGCGTCACGATGAGGAGGGGGCTGCGCGCAGGCGTAGCCCCTTTTTCGTGGCGTCACGCATCCGACAGCACCAGCCGCGGCCCCGGCCCCTCACCGCCGTGCAGGTCCTCGGCGTTGTAGAGGTGGCATTTGGCAAGGCTGAGGCAGCCGCAGCCGATGCACCCGTCGAGTCGATCGCGCGTGCGCTCGAGCATGGCGATCTTCGCTTCGATCGCATCGCGCATCGAGCGGCTGATACGCGCCCAGTCCTCGACCCCCGGCGTGCGCCCCTGCGGCAACGCGGACAGTTCGCGCTCGATCTCGGCTAGCGGCAGCCCCAGCTTCTGCGCGATCAGGATGAAACTCACGCGGCGGATGTCCGAACGCAGGAACCGGCGCTGATTGCCGGGCGAGCGCAGCGCCTGGAGCAGCCCCTTCTCCTCGTAGAAGCGGATCGCCGAGGTTTTCACTCCGGTGCGCCTGGCCAGTTCGCCGATGGTGATGAAGCTGGGCATGGGAGGGAACCTCAAGAATGGAAAGAAGGACGAAACAAGGGGCCATCGCCCCTTGAACCCCAGAATCGGCCAGCTTGTGGCTGGCACCAAGCCGGGGCGTCGACACCACAATCGACGATTTTGGGAGCTCGAGGGCGATGGCCCTCGAAATCCTTCTTTTCTTCTAACGCGAAATAACGCTTGAGCTCAAGCTAACTTGAACTTGCACTTTCTCCTTGCCCGGCGATTCGCCGGACACGCCAACAGGAGAAATGGCATGCCCAAAGGCCGCCTCGAACACGCCAATATCACCGTCAGCGACATCGATCGCTTGTCCGCCCTGCTCCAGGAACTGCTCGGCTGGCACGAGCGCTGGCGCGGCCCTGCGCTGGGCGGCGGCGAGACGATCCACGTCGGCGAAGAGTTCGGCTACATCGCGCTCTACACCGACCGTCAGCCGCATGACGCCTTCGCCAAGGGCCAGCCGCTCAACCATGTGGGGCTCGTCGTCGATGATATCGACGCGGCGGAGAAGGTGGTGGTCAAGGCCGGACTCGTCCCCTTCAACCACGCCGACTATGCGCCGGGGCGGCGCTTCTATTTCTTCGATTGGGACCACATCGAGTTCGAGCTGGTGAGCTATGAATGAGCCGCTGATCACAGAAGGCGGGGCATGGTATCGTCCACGTCCCGCCCGGCCTCGGCGCTTGCTGCGAGATCGCCTGCGCCGCTCCATAGCCGCCTTGTCCGCTCGACGTGCAGCTCGGCCGACGAGGTCCGGCACAGCGCAAAGGCCTCCTCGGGCGCCGCGTTGAGCCAGGTCCGCCAGTCGCGCGGGGGCAGCAGCACCGGCATGCGGTCATGCACGTCGACCATCTGCGCGCAGGCCGGCGCCATGACCAGGGTGTAGACCTCCCCCCACTCCACACTCGCGCGCCACAGCCCCGCGACCGCGAACGTTTCCTCCCCCGCGACGCCATACCAGGTCCGCGTCATCCGCCCGGCCTTGCCTTCGGGTTCGGCCCAGGAGGTGACGGGGACCAGGCAGCGCCGGTGGACGAAGCTGTCCTTCCAGAATCGCGTGTGGAGCTTGTCGTCGCGCGCGTTGGTGACGGGTTTGGGCCTGAGGCGCTGGCCCTGACGTCCGGTGCGCACCAGCGGGAAGCCCCAGGTCATCGCCCGCGCACGCCCCTCGGCGATGACCAGCCCGGGATAGCCGGGGTAGATCTCCTCGGCGACATTCGCGCCCGAATCGGGCAGCACCTCGAACAGGGCGGCCACTTCGGCCGTCCCCTTGGTCATGCGGTAGAGGTTGCACATGGTGTAAGAGAGGCGCGCGCCTAGACGACGCCGGCGTTGCCTACCACCCAGCAGGCAAGCGTCATCACGAAGCCCAGGTCGCGGTTCGAGCGGAAGCGCGCCAGCGCGTTCTCGCCGTCCGCAGGATCGAGCGTCACGACCTGGAAGGCCAGGTGCAGCGCCACCGGCACCAGCGCGACGAGCCCCACCCAGTCGGGCCGGATCGCCCAGAAGGCGAGCGCCCAGAAGGCGACGGCCAGCGCGTAGAAGCCGCCAACCCCGGCCTTGACCCGGCTTCCCAGCCGCAGCGCGGAAGAGCGGATGCCGACCAGCGCGTCATCCTCGCGGTCCTGGATCGCGTAGATGGTGTCGTAGCCGATGCACCACACGATCGAGCCGAAGTAGAGCGCGGCCAGCGCCTCGAGATGGTCGCTGCGGATCTCCACCCAGCCGACCAGTGCCCCCCAGGTGAAGACCATGCCCAGCCAGGCCTGCGGCCACCAGGTGATGCGCTTCATGAAGGGATAGGCCGCGACGAGCGCCACGCTGCCAAGCGCCACGAGCTGCGCGCGCGGCTTGAGCTGGAACAGCACCACCAGCCCGACCACGCACAGCGCGCCGAGCCAGGCCCAGGCTGCGGTCTTGCTGACGCGTCCGCTCGCCACCGGGCGCTGCGCGGTGCGCGCCACCTGTCGGTCGAGATCGGCATCGACGATGTCGTTGAGCACGCAGCCCGCGCCGCGCATCGCAATCGAGCCGACGAGCAGCCAGGCGATGAGCCCGATGCGCGTCTCGCCGCCCGAGAGCATCACCCCCCAGGCGCAGGGCCAGAACAGCAGCCACCAGCCGATCGGCCGGTCGAAGCGCGCCAGCATCGCGAAATCGCGAAGCTGCGGCGGCAGGGCCGCGACCAGTCCACGCTGCTGGCTGTCGGGTACGAAAGTCGGGTCAGTCACCGGTCGCAGATACTCCATTGCGCCCTTCGTGTCATGCCCGAAGGTTCCCCGGTCACACATGGAGGCACATCGAGTTGTGAGCGAGGGCCTCTCGTTTGGCGTTGCACCCACCCGCGCGAACGCGCAAGAAGAAGTGGGCGCGCAAGACCTTGCGCCACCGCATCACACCTTGGGGGGACCTTTCGACCATGCGCCTCGACCGGCACGCACGCCACGCATTCCTGGGCCTCGGCCCGCTTACGCTCGCGGCGGCCGCGCTGCCGGCCCTTGCCCAAATTCCTGCCCAGACACCCGTCACGCCGGCCGGCAAGGAAGCCCTCGCCGTCCTCGAAGAGGCCGTCGCGGTCCCTACCGTCGAAGGGCGCGGCCAGGTGCCGGTGCTGGCCGACAAGCTCAAGGCGCGGCTTCTCGCCGCCGGCTTCAAGCCCGGCGAGGTGGCCTTCACGCCGGTGGGCGAGACCGGCTACCTCACCGCGCGCTATCCCGGCCGCGACCGCAAGGCGCCGCCCACGCTGATCATCGCGCACATGGACGTCGTCGAGGCCAAGCCCGAGGACTGGGAGCGCGATCCCTTCACCCCGGTGATCGAAGACGGCTACCTGTTCGGGCGCGGCTCGCTCGACAACAAGGGCGACCTCGCGATGGTCATGGCCACCGTCATGAAGCTGCGCCGCGAGGGCTGGGTGCCCGCGCACGACCTCGTACTCGCCTTCTCGGGCGACGAGGAGACGCAGATGGCCTCCACCGCCGCGATGGCCAGCGCCATCGCCGGGGCGGGCAAGGTCGACCTCGTGCTCAACGCCGATTCGGGCGGCGGCACGCTGGGCAAGGACGGCAAGCCCTTCGTCTACGAAGTCCAGGCGGGAGAGAAGACGTACGCCGACTACCGCCTGACGCTGAGCGACCCCGGCGGCCACTCGAGCCGTCCGGGCCGGACCAACCCGATCGCCGCCATGGGCACCGCGCTGGAAAAGGTGTGGGCCCACAGGTTCCCGGTCCAGGTCAGCCCGCTGACCAAGGCCTACCTCGAAGGCAGCGCTCCCTCCGCACCGGCCGAAGTGGCGGTCGCGATGCGCGCGATCGCCGCCAATCCGGCCGACGCCGAGGCCGCCGCAGCGCTTTCGGCGCGCCCCGAATATGTCGGCGTCATCCGCACCACCTGCGTGCCCACGATGATCGAAGGCGGCCACGCGCCCAACGCCCTGCCCCAATCGGTCACTGCCAACGTCAATTGCCGCATCTTCCCCGGCAACCCGCGCGCGAAGGTGATGGAGACGCTGAAGGGCGTGATCGACAATCCCGCCATTTCGATCGAATTCATCGACAACGGCACGCTCGAATCGATCGAGAGCCCCTTGCGCGACGATGTCATGAAGGCGGTCGCGACCGCCGTACACCAGCGCGCGCCGGGCCTCGCGATTGTCCCGGGCATGAGCGCGGGGGCAACCGATTCGATGCACTTCCGCTCCAAGGGCATCCCCGCCTTCGGCGTCTCGGCGGTGTTCATGGCGCCCGGCGACGAGTTCGCGCACGGCCTCAACGAACGCCTGCCGCTCGCCACGATCGACCCGGGCGTGAAGCAGTGGGAGACGCTGCTGCGCACGCTGTTGAAGTAAGGACGAAAGGGTTTTCGAGGGCCATCGCCCTCAAGCTCCCATTGCCGTCGAGCTTGTGCCACGCCGACTCCGCAGCGCAAGCTCGACGGTCCACGGGGTCAAGGGGTGGTAAACCCCTTGAAACCTCGCTTCCTCCTGCATAACCCCGAGCCCCCACGTCCCTGCCACACCGAGACCTGCCCATGCCCGCCACCCCCGCCTGGCCGCCCCGCTCCGCCCCTCGCCTCTTCGTGCCCGGCCCGCTCGCCGAGGGGCAGGAGCTGGTGCTCGACGGCAATCCGGCGAACTACCTCGCACGCGTCATGCGCGTTGCGCCCGGCGATGCGGTGATCGTGTGCGACGATGTGACCGGCGAATGGGTCTGCGAAGTCATCGAGACGGGCAAGCGCGCGGTGACGCTGGCGCTGCGCGAGAAGCTGCGCGAACGCGAGGCGGTGCCCGACCTGTGGCTCTGCGCGGCGCTGCTCAAGAAGCCCAATTTCGACCTGGTCCTCGAAAAGGCGACCGAGCTCGGCGTCGCGCGCGTCCAGCCACTGGTGACCCGCCGCTGCGTCGCCGACAAGCTCAATGCCGAGCGCGCGCAGACCATCGTCACCGAGGCGGCCGAGCAATGCGCGCGCACCGCGCTGCCCGAGCTTGCCGCGCCGATGAAGCTGGAAAGCCTGCTCGCCCAGTGGCCCGAGGACCGCGCGCTGTTCTTCGCCGACGAGCAGGGCGGCGAGAGCGCGGCGGCGACCTTCGCCGCGCACGAGGGGCCCGCCGCGCTCCTCGTCGGACCCGAAGGCGGCTTCGACGAGGCCGAGCGCGCCGCCATCCGTGCCCACCCCTGCGCCCGCGCGATAACGCTCGGCCCGCGCATCCTGCGCGGCGAAACCGCGACGATTGCGGGGCTCGCGGTATGGATGGCGACACGCGGGGACTGGGTGGGCAACCAGACAGCCGATTGACCGCGCACGAATTTTGTACGGCTCCGAACACAATTCACTGGCGCTAAGGGCTTCGCCCCTCTAACTCCACGCCCATGAGTACCCGCGAGGCTTCGGATCGCGACGATCCGGTTATCGAGACCCTGGACCAGCTTGCCGCGCCGATGGCCGCGGGCGAGAAGCCGCGCGCGGCGTGGCGGATCGGGACCGAGCACGAGAAATTCGTCTACGACACCGGCGACCACCATGCCCCCTCGTACGACGAGGACGGCGGCATCCGCGATTTGCTGATGGCACTCGAGGAATTCGGCTGGGAGCCGATCCTCGAAGGCGGCAAGGTGATCGCAATGAAGGGCTCGGACGGAACCGTCAGCCTCGAGCCCGCCGGCCAGCTCGAACTTTCGGGCGCCCCGCTCGAGACCCTGCACCAGACCTGCGCGGAAACCGGGCGCCACCTGGCCCAGGTCAAGACCATCGGCGACCGCATCGGCAAGGGCTACCTGGGCCTTGGCATGTGGCCCGACAAGACCCGCTCCGAACTGCCGCTGATGCCCAAGGGCCGCTACGACATCATGACCCGGCACATGCCGCGCGTGGGCTCGCTGGGCCTCGACATGATGCTGCGCACCTGCACGATCCAGGTCAATCTCGACTATTCGAGCGAGGCCGACATGGTGCAGAAGTTCCGCACCAGCCTCGCCCTCCAGCCGCTGGCGACCGCGCTCTTCGCCAATTCGCCCTTCACCGAGGGCAAGCCCAACGGCATGCTCTCGTACCGCAGCCACATCTGGTCGGACACCGACCCCGCGCGCACCGGCATGCTGCCTTTCGTGTTCGAGGATGGCTTCGGCTACGAGCGTTATGTCGACTACATGCTCGACGTGCCGATGTACTTCGTCTTCCGCGAGGGCAAGTACATCGACGCCGCCGGCCTCTCGTTCCGCGACTTCCTCAAGGGCGAGCTTTCGGTCCTGCCCGGCGAAAAGCCGCGCGAATCCGACTGGATCGACCACCTCTCCACCGCCTTCCCCGAAGTGCGCCTCAAGAGCTTCCTCGAGATGCGCGGTGCCGACGGCGGCCCGTGGAACCGCATCTGCGCGCTGCCCGCGCTGTGGGTGGGCCTGCTCTACGACCAGGGCGCGCTCGATGCCGCCTGGGATCTCGTCAAAGGCTGGGACATGGAAGGGCGCGAAACCTTGCGCAGCTCCGTCCCGAAGATGAGCCTCGATGCGCCCCTGCCCGGTGGCGGCACCTTGCGCGACATCGCGGGCGAAGTGCTCGACATCGCGCGCGGCGGCCTCGCCGCCCGCGGCAAGCTCAACGCCAGCGGTGACAACGAGACCGGTTACCTCGAACCGCTCGCCGAGATCGTCGCCAGCGGCAAGGTGCCCGCGCAGCGACTGCTCGACCTCTACAACGGCGAGTGGCAGCGCGATCTCTCGCGCATCTACAAGGTCAAGAGCTTCTAACCCCGGGCGGCCCCACGCCGGGGCCGGAAGACGCAGTTCATGAGCGCCATCATCGCCAATGCGCCGGTCGACCTCACGGGATGCGTCGGGGAGGATTTTCTCGTCCGTCACGCCATCCCGCGCGGGGGCACGCTGACGCTGGGCGATCGCGTGGCGCTGACGTCGCTCCATGCCGATTTCGAGCGGAGCGCCCGCGCGCATGGCGGCGTAGAGGCGCATCCCGGCGGTTGCGGCGCCAACACCGCCGCCAGCCTCGCCACGCTCGGCGGGCGCATCACACTCGTCGCCCCCTTCGGCACCGGCCCCCATGGCGCGCTCGCCCGCGAAGACCTGACCCGGCGCGGGGTCACGATCGCGGGGTTCGACACCGCCGAACCGCATCTTGCGATCATCACCGCGATCTCGCCCGACGGTGAACGCTCGTTCGCGATGGTGGCCTGCGAGGGACACGACGAATTCGCCGATCACCTCGCCGCGCTGAACCGCGAATCGTCCGTGCTGCTCGACGGCTACCTGCTCGAGGACAAGGCCAGCGCGGAGGCGATCCTCACGCACGTCGCGAAGGGCATGCCGGCCGGGCAGGACTTCGTCGTGTGCCCGAACGGCGCGGAGATCATCGCCGCCGCGCCCGAGCGGCTCCACGTCGCCCTCGCCCGCGCCAGCCACATCCTCCTCAGTGAAATCGAGGCGCTGGCGCTCACCGGATCCGCCGATGCACACGCAGCGGCACGGCGCTTGCGCGCGCGGGGACTTGCCGGGGCGATCACGCTCGGCGCGCGCGGTGCACTGCTTTTCGATGGCCACGAAATGGTGGAAGTGCCCGCAGAGGCAATCCCGCCCGGCGAGATCGTCAACATGAACGGCGCGGGCGATGCCTTCGCTGCCGGCTATCTGCTCGCTCGCCAGCGCGGTCTCAACCTCTTCGAGACCGGCGCCCTGGGCTGTGCCTGCGCCGCCGGGGTCATCCGCCAGGTCGGCGCACGGCTACCCGCCTGAACCCTGCCCTCATTCGGCGGGCTGCGCGGTATCCTCGAAGCGCGGCGGACGCGGCGCGAAACGCGCCCACAGCGCCACGAAAGAGCGGGTGATCACCGCGTTGCGCGCCATCCAGGCATGGTATTCGACATACTTGGGGTCCTCGCCCAGCAAGTGACGCTCCTCGGTCTTGGCGCGCCAGAAGTAGATCCCGCTGACCACCGCCAGCAGCACGGTGTTGCGCACCATGTCGGTCAACGAACCGTTGGTGACGAGAAAGGGCAGCGTCGAGATCCACCAGAACAGGTTCTTCGAGAGATAGGCCGGGTGGCGGGTGAAACGGTAGGGGCCGTTGGTCAGCACACCGCGGTAGGTAAGGTTGGAAAAGCGCAAGCCAAAGGCGAAGGTCGCCCAGGCGTAGACGGCGGTGAGGAACACCATCATCGCCACCCACAGCCAGGCCAGACTGACGTCGCCACCCAGCCAGTGCGCCCAGCCGCCGGTGTTGACCTCGTAGCCCAGCACGTCGGCGCGCCCGATCGTGCCCCACACGAAGGGCGGGTAGCACATCAGCGCCGCGACCCATCCCGCGAGGTAGGGGTTGCCGCTACGAATGTGCGCGTCGAGCGGACGGAAGGTGAAGATGTAGCCGACCGTGCCGATCTGCACGTCGATAAGGAACAGCAACTGGATCAGCAGCGAGCCGATCGCCACCGGATCGCGGCCGAGCGTGCCGAGATCGGCCTCCACCACCGCGCCGAACCCGCCGGGCAGGATCGAGATCATGAAGGCGCCGAAGAAGCCCTTGATCGCCCAGGCCCGCCAGTGCTTCTTGACCTGCTCGCCATCCCAGGCCTCGCGCCCGAGCAGCATCGCGCCGAAGTGCCAGGACGCATCGCGCGGCTGCGTCAGGACGCGGTCGAGCCACAGGACGTAAGGCACCGAGAGCGCGAAGAGCGGCACCGCCGCCGCGCCGATCACCTCCATCGCGAAGAGGTACTGCCCGTCCCAGTACCAGCGCCCCATGCAGTAGAAGAGCCCAATCCCGACCCAGGTCCCCCACAGGCCCGCAAGCTTGGTGACCGAGATGTCGAACGTCTCGGCCAGGGGACGCCGGGAATTCCAGTCGATCCCGGTCGAGGGATTGCGGTGGACCTTGTCGACCAGCAGCGAATAGAGGCTCATCGCGCAGCCGGTGACGAAGAGCGTGGCCAGCGCTGCATAGGGCCCGCTCAAGGGCGCACGGGGGCCCGGTATGCCCAGCGCGGGGGCCAGGCTCGCCCAGTTACGGCAGACCAGCAGCCAGAGGACGAGCGCGGCCAGGCCCACGAAGCCCACCGCGCCCGATACGTCGCTGGTGGGGCGGGCCGTGCCCGTGCCCGTACCCAAGGCGGCTCCTGCTCCCGGCTTCCGAATGTCGCGCAGCTCTGTCATGGCCCTGTGGCTAAGGGCAAATGGTTAAGGGGCCCGAAACGAGCCCCTTTCCGCGCGCAAGGCGGACATGTCCGATGCGACGGGCGCCTGGTCGAGGTTCGATCAGGCGCCCGCGCAAACATCAGCGGTAGGCCGTGATGCGGCCCGAATTGTCGAGGATGTAGAGCGTCGAATTGGCGACCACCGGGGCCAGCGAGACGCTGTCGCCCAGTTCGGCGAACTTGGTCGGCGTGCCCGTGGCGGGATCGACCTTGTAGACCTCGCCGCGCGAGTTGGCGGTCCACAGCGTGTTGCCGGCGAGCACCGGCCCCACCCAGAACACCGGGTTCTTGCGCTTCTTGGGCTTCTGGTAGCGCATCAGTTGGGTCAGCCAGCGCACTTTGCCGTTCGCGCGCGAGATCGCGAGAATCTCGGCGTGATCGTCGAGCGTGAAGACCCAGTCGCCCGCGACCGCCGGGGTCGAGATGCCCGCGAGGTTGAGTTCCCACACGCGCTGGCCGGTCAGCAGCTCGTAAGCCGCCATGCGGCCGCCCTGGCCCAGCGCGAAGACGCGGTCCTGGTCGATGATCGGATCGGCGTCGACGTCGGTGAGACTGCCCACTTCGGTCGAGATCGAGGTGCGCGAGAGCGCGTCCGACCAGAGCTGGCGGCCGTTCTCGTAGCGGTAGGCGACGAGCTCGCCCGAAGAATAGCCCGCGATCACGGTGCCGCGCCCGGCGGCGGGCGAAGCCACGCCGAAGACGCCCGACTGGGTGACCGAGCCCGATTCGTTCCACAGGATCTTGCCGTCCTCGGCGTTGAGCGCGAAGATCTGGTTGTCCTGGGTCATGACGTAGATCGCGTTGAACGCCACCGTCGGCGCGCCGCGCAGCGGGCCTGCCGGCTTCACCGACCAGAGCTGCTTGCCGTCCTTGGCGTCGAGCGCGGCGACTTCGCCCAGGCCCGTGGTGACGTAGAGCTTGCCGCTCTCGAAGCTGACGCCGCCACCGAAGACCGAGCGTTCGTTGTCACCCGAAACCGAGAAGCTCTTGGTCCACAGCTGGCTGCCGGTCTGCGCGTTGAAGGCGTGGACGACGCCCTGCGTGTCGATCACGAAGAGGTTGCCATCGCCGATGACCGGTGCGGCCGCAAGACGCTGGCGCTGCGAGGCACCGGCGATCTGCGCGGTCCAGGCCTTGGTCGGGTTGTCCGCCAGCGCGAGGTGGCCGTAGGACTTGGTCGGCGTGCCGCCGCCCTGCGCCCAGGCGGTGTTGACCTGCTCGGGCGGCAGGACGACCGAGACCATCGAGAGCGTGGGATCGACTTCCGCACCGCTTTCGATGTGCGAGAGGATCGGGATACGCTCGCCCACGGTCGGGGTCTTGGGGCCACCGTCACCGCCACCGCCGAAAAGCTTGCAGCCCGAAAGGGCCGTCAGCAGCGCAATCGCGACAAGCGGCGCGGCGCGGCGACGCCACGCGGCGCGCGGCGCGCTAGGCGCATTCGAGGCCTTTGCATTCATGCCGAATTTCTCACAGGTATCGATCATTCGGCAGCCTTTCCGCCTTTCGCGTCTTCATTCGTGGTCTTGGCGCCGGCCGTGTCCGCGATCGGTTCACCCTGGGCATCGACGACGTCGGCCACGGCATCGACGCCGAGCAGGGCGGCGAGCTGGCGTGCGCGGCTGCGCAGCCCCTCGGAAGAATTCTCGTCCTTGGCGATGGCCGCGAAAAGCGGTCCGGCCTGGCCGGGCTTGTCCATCTTGAGGTAGGCCATGCCCACCATCTCGCCCGCGACGCCGAACCAGGCGTTGCCCGGTGCGGCCAGCGGCTTGAGCCGTGCGACGACGTCCTGCGGCTTCATGTCGTCGAAGCGCGCGGCGACCGAACGCACCGTGGCGAGATCGCGCAAGGGCTGGGGCGCGGAGGCGTCGGCGGCGACCTCGTCGTAGATCGTGGCCGCGCCCTTGGCGTCGTCCTGCTCCTGCGCGATCGCGGCGAGCATCAGCCGTGCGGGCACGGTGTTGCCCTTGGCGTCCGCGCCGGTCAGCGCCTTGAGCTTGCTCTTCGCATCGGCAAGGTTGCCGGCCTGGACCGCGTCGAGCGCCTGGACATAGGCCTCGGCGTGTTCCTCGCGCAGGGTCTTCTGGTGATGGTTCCAGTAGAGCCAGCCGCCGAACCCGGCGAGGACCACGACGATCAGGACGGCGAGCGCGATGCCCTTGCCCTTGATGAAGTTCTCCATCTGGTCCTGGCGCAGGGCATCATCGACTTCGCGAACGAAGACGTCCTGCTGCGCGGCCTTTACGGCAGCGGCCCGGTCGTTGCCGGAAGGGCCATTGGAGGCGGATTTCGTGTCAGGTGGCAGGGCCAAGATCGGGGCGCTTTCTGCGGTAAACGAGGTTGGTTTCGGGCTGTTTAGCGTATGGACGCGGGTTTTCAACGGGGATGATCGCTGCACGTCCCGCTCTGAAGCAGAACTGAACGGCGAGATCGACCCCCCGCATCCTTACGGCAGGTCGGCAAGCCCCATAGCGCCTGCGTACGTCCGCCGATAGGCCGAAATCATCACATTCTCGTCGTAGTGCCGCGCGGCGTATACGCGATTGGCCTGACCGACACGTGCGCGCAAGTCTCCATCGCCCGCCAGAGCGCAGAGCGCGGCGGCCAGCGCCGCCTCGTCGCCGGGCGCGGTGACGTAGGGGTGGTTTTCGGGCGCGACCATGGCCGCCACGTCGCCCACGGCCGGCGCCGCGACGGCGAGCCCCGCCGCCATCGATTCGACCACCGAGATCGGGAACTGCTCGCTGCGGGACGATAGCGCGAAGAGATCGAACAGCCCGACCGCGCGCGAGGGATCGGCCACGAAACCGGGCAGGTGCACCCGCTCGGCGACCCCGCAGGCGCGCGCCTGCGCCTCGATCGCACCGCGTTCGGGCCCCTCGCCCAGGATCACCAGTTCCCATTCGCCCGGCATCCGCGCGAAAGCGCGCACCAGCTGCGGCAGGTCCTTGACCGCGCGCAACCCCGCCAGCGTGCCCAGCCAGCGCGCCCCCGGTGCCTTGACCAGCCCCGCAATCGCGTCGACGGGCGGCGCCTTGGCATAGGCGGCGGTCGCGATGCCGTTGGAAATCAGCCGCACCCGAGCGCGCGGCTGCTTCCACGCGCCGAGCGCGATGCCCTCGAGCCGCAGCGAAGGGACGACGAGCGCGAAGGCGCCGCCGAGCGCGAAACGGCGGAAGAGGTTGCGTTGCCACTTGAGCCCTTGCGCCTCATCCTCGTTGAAGCCGTCCTCGTGGTGGACGAGCGGAGGCAGACCCAGCCGCCGCGCATGGAGCCGATGCGCCAGCACCGTGTCCATCGCCCCCCAATTGTAGGTCAGCACGAGATCGTAGCCGCACATCGCCTCGGCCAGCCGGTGCAGCCGCGCGGGCGTCGGCCGACCCTGCAAGGGCGGAAAATCGCCGCCGAGCTCGACTTCGAGCGCGGGATCGATCAGCTCCGCCGCGCCATAGGCCCCGGGTAAGGCGGAGACGATCCGATGCCGGATCGCCGGACCGAACGCCTTCATCAGGCGCACCGCGCGCACTTCCTTGCCGCCTGCGTCGAAACCCGAATGGAGGTGGAGGAAACGCATCGCCGGCCGCCTCAGGCCGTCCGCTCCGGCGTGGCCGATACCGCGGCGGTGCGCGCCAGCAGCGCCTCGATCGCGGCGACCGCCTCGGGCTCGTCGAGCGTGGGCGCGTGGCCGACCCCGGCCAGCGTCAGCGCCTCGGCCCCCGGGACACGTTCGAGCATCTGCGCCAGCGTCTTGAGCGAGAGCAGGTCGGACAGCTCGCCGCGCAGCACCAGCAGCGGGCGGCCCGCCATCGCCTCCCAGAACGGCCAGAGGTCGGGCTGATCGGCCATGTCGGCCGCCAGGATCGGCTCGGCGATCTTCATGTCGTAGTCGAACACGATGCGTCCGTTGCTGGTAAGCGTCATCAGCCGCTTGGCCTTGCGGATCCAGAAATCGAGCGGTTGGCCGGGGTGGGCATCGCCTTGCGCGCTTTCGAGGCCCCGCGCGGCATGGACCCAGGTCGGGTAGCTGCGCCCTTGCCCGACGTAGTCGCGGATGCGCTCCATGCCCTCGGGCTCGAGCCAGGGGCCGACGTCGTTGATCACCGCCGCGCGCACCCGCTCGGGCACGACCTGGGCCAGCCCCATCGCGATCAGCCCGCCCAGAGATGTGCCGATCACCGAGAAGCTCTGGATGCCCTCGGCACGGATGAGCCCGAGGATGTCCTCGACATATTGCTGAGGCGTGTAGCTGGCCGCATCCTTCGCATAATCGCTCTCGCCGCGCCCGCGCAGATCGGGGCACAGCACGTTCCAGCCGCGCGCGGCAAGATGGGGGGCCAGCCCGTCGAAATCGCGCGCGTTGCGGCTGAGGCCGTGGAGGCAGAGCACCACGCCGGCCGCCTCGTCCGCATCGCCTGCCCCTTCGCGCGTCACCGGCGCATAGTCGCGATAATGCAGCTTGAGACCATCCGCGCTCGACCAGTAGCGATCCTCGTAGTGCGTCATCAACTCGCCCGTTCCTGCCCTTCGTCTCGATGTCGCGTCGCGGCGGCCAACGGACCTGCGCGCCCGTCCGTGACCACTCGCGCGGGTGATAGCTTTCCTGAAGGCCTGTGAACACCCGGCTTGAAGCGCGACGTGGACAGGCCCACCTTGGAAGCCATGTCCTTTCCCGCCCCCCGGTCCGACCATCGCCCCGAACCCGCCCCTGGCCCCTACCGCTCCGATCGCGCCATCGAACCGGTCGCCGGCTGGCTCGCCGATCCGGTCGACGCCGCGCCCTTTCCCCAACACGTGCTGCGCTTCCGCAACCAGCGCCAGGCCGCGACGGTCGGCCTCGACCACCTCGACGAGGCGCAGTGGATCGCCCATTTCGGCCGCTTCGAGGCGCTGGAGGACAACCTCCCGCGCCCCCTCGCGCTGCGCTACCACGGGCACCAGTTCCGCAGCTACAATCCGGACCTGGGCGACGGGCGTGGGTTCCTCTTCGCGCAGCTGCGCGCGGCGCCGCAGGGGTCCGAGGCACCCGCGCGCCTGCTGGACCTGGGCACCAAGGGTTCGGGCCAGACACCGTGGAGCCGCGATGGCGACGGGCGCCTGACACTCAAGGGCGCGGTGCGCGAGATTCTCGCCACCGAAATGCTCGAGGCGCTCGGCGTGAACACGAGCAAGACCTTCTCGGTGATCGAGACCGGCGAACGGCTGTGGCGCGGCGACGAGCCTTCGCCGACGCGCTCGGCGGTGCTCGTGCGGCTCTCGCACGGGCACATCCGCATCGGCTCGTTCCAGCGGCTCTACGCTCTGGGCGAGAGCGACCACCTCGAAGCGCTGGTGGCCTATGCGCTGGAGCACTATCCCGGCCCGGCCGCGCCCGAGGATGCCCCCGACCGGGCCAATCCGGCGGTGATCCTGCTCCATCAGGTGGTCGCCCGCCTCGCCGACCTTGCGGCCTCGTGGATGGTCGCCGGCTTCGTCCACGGCGTGCTCAACACCGACAACATGAACATCTCGGGCGAGAGCTTCGATTACGGCCCCTGGCGTTGGGCGCCGCGTTGGGACCCGCGCTTCACCGCCGCCTATTTCGACCACACCGGGCTCTACGCCTTCGGCCGCCAGCCCGAGGCGCTGCTGTGGAACTGCGGGCAGTTAGCCATGGCCTTAAGCCCACTTGCCGAAACGCCCGCGCTCGTCGCCGCGCTCGACCGCTTCGGCCCGCTCTACCAGGAGGCGCTGACCCGGCGCTTCTGCTGGCGCCTCGGCGTCGTCGCGCAGGGCCTCGAGGCCGACACCGCGCTGGTCCAGGCCGCCGAGCAGGCGATGGTCGAGACCGGGCTCTCGCCCGACGCCTTCTTCTTCCTCCACCGCGCCGGACGCCAGCCGGGCACCGGCGATTTCGGCACTCGCCTCGCGACATATGCCCCGAGCGCAACCTGCGACGAACCGTTCTGGCGCGCCGAAGCCGCCCCCGACCTGCACATCGAGGAAGTCGAGCGGATCTGGGAAGCCATCGCCGAACGCGACGACTGGAGCGAACTCGACAACAAAGTTGCAGCCATCCGCGAATTGGGTCGTTATCTGGGGCCCGCGCCGCGTCCGCTCGCGCAGTGAGCACTTTTTGCCGGGCGCGTTAGCAACCCGGTAGGAATAGCCCCGGTAGGAATACCCATGCTTTTCGACCCAAGATTTCCAAATTCCTTAGCTAACGCAGACAGGAGCCTTGATCGGCGGGGCACGCGCGCGCGCCACACCGGCACGCACGAATCGAACGGGAGCCCGTCAGGGACGTGAGCAAGGCGGACATCATCTCTCTCGAGCCGGCTACCGGCGCGGAAATCTGGCGCGGCGCGGCCTGCGACGTCGACGACGTCGTCGCGCGGGCGCGGCGCGCCTGGCCGGCCTGGGCGGCCCAGCCGCTGACCACGCGCATGGAACTGATGCGCCGCTTCGCCAACGAAGTGCGCAAGGAAGCGGACACGCTCGCGCACACCATCGCGCGCGAAGTGGGCAAGCCCTTGTGGGAAGCCCATGCCGAAGTCGAAGCGGTCGTCGCCAAGGTCGAAGTCTCGATTCGCGCCTATGCCGAGCGCACCAGCCAGCGCAAGCTGGACTCCGCGCTGCAGGGCAAGATGGCGCTGCGCCACAAGCCCCACGGTGTGCTCGTCGTGCTCGGCCCGTTCAACATGCCCTGCCACCTGCCGGCCGCGCACATCGTGCCCGCGCTGATCGCGGGCAACGTGGCGATCTTCAAGCCGAGCGAAAAGGCGCCCGCTTCGGGCGAGATTCTCGCGCGCTGCTTCAACCGCGCGGGCATCTCCGCCGCGGTCATGCAATTCGCCCCGGGCGGCCCCGCCGAAGGCCAGCGCCTCGTCGCCCATGAAGGGATCGACGGCGTGCTGTTCACGGGCTCGGCCAACACCGGCATCGCGATCAACCGCAAGCTTGCCACCCGGCCCGACAAGATCGTCGCGCTGGAAATGGGCGGCAACAACGCGCTGGTCATGTGGGACACGCCCAAGCTCGCCGACGCGGCCGCGCTCATCGTGCAGTCCGCTTTCGCCAGCGCCGGCCAGCGCTGCACGGCGGCGCGCCGGCTGATCGTCAAGGCCTCACTCTACGACCAGATCATTCCGCTGGTGAAGAACCTTGCCGACCGCATCATCGTGGGTGCCCCGTTCGACGAACCCGCCCCGTTCATGGGCCCGGTGATCGACAACGCCGCCGCCGACGGTCTTTCGGAGAGCTTCCTCTACCTGATGAGCAACGGCGGGCGCGCGATCAAGCACCTCCAGCGCCCACAGGGCGGCACCCTGCCCTTCCTCAGCCCTGCGATCATCGATGTCACCGCGATGCAGGACCGCCCCGACGTCGAACTGTTCGGGCCCATCCTCCAGGTCATCAAGGTCGACGATTTCGACCAGGCGATCTCGGAGGCCAACAGCACGCGCTTCGGGCTCGCCGCCTCGCTGATCGGCGGCACCCCGCAGGACTACAATCGCTTCTGGGCCAACATGCGCGCCGGGATCGTCAACTGGAACCGCGCCACCGTGGGCCCGAGCCACGCCGCGCCGATGGGCGGCATGGGCCTCTCGGGCAACCACCGTCCGACCGGCTACTACGCCGCCGACTACTGCGCCTACCCGGTCGCCTCGGGCGAGATGGAACAGCCGCGCGCGGTGATCGGCGTCGGCCTCAAGTCCTGACCCCGACTACTTGCCGGAGGTGACGAGGTTGACCTCGGTCACCGCCGAACTGCCGACCTTATTGACGTAGACGACGTAGGCCTTGCCGCCCTTGCGCCCGCCGATCGCGTACTGACCCTTGGCGCGCGCGACCTGGGCGGTGTACCCCACCTTGTCCGCCAGGGTGTAGTAGAAGCTCAGGACATCCGAAGGGCTCATCGCGGTCGCGTAGTTGACCACGATCATCGCGCAGCCGTCCTTGTCGATCCCGGCCGCCTCCTGCACCGCGCCGCGCGGATAGACCGGCAGCTCCTTGGGCAACTTGGCTGCCCAGGTGTTCGAAAAATCGAGCTTGGCGGTGCAATCGGTGTGCGCGAGCTGCGCCGCCTTCGCCACTTGCGCGGCGGTCGCGGCCCCTTCGCTGAGCGGCGCGAGGCCCCCGTTCCCGGGCTGCGGGGCGGGCTTCAGCGCTCCGCCGGCAAGCGCTGCGGCCTTCTTGCGCGCATCGGCGATGGTCTCGGCCGAGAGGTCCTGCGGGGGCAGAGTGATCGCGCCGTCGTCGGCCGAAAGCGCCGCGCCGTCCTGCCCGGCCATCTGCGGGTCGACCATGATGTCATCGCCCAGGGCGCCGCTCACCGCCGGATCGCTCGAGGGCGCGGTCGGCTCCTTCGAGCCGCCGCAGCCTGCCAGCAGGAGCGAGGCCAGCGCGGCCATCGCCAGCGGACCTGCCGCCTGCACCCGGAGGAACTTGCTCATCTGTCGCGATCCTTCTTCACCCGCGCGCGCCGCCCTTGGCCGCTGCGTCGGTTCGTTCTGATCGCCCAGAAAGGGGAAAAAGCAGGTTAAGACCAGCCTATTGCAGGTCTACGTCCCATTTCGGGAAAGGCACGAAGGCGACGGGAGCCCCCCTTCAGCACGCGCATCGAGGACGCCTGCTTCCGAAAAGCAGACGCCCTCCCGCGACGAATTGCAGGCCGTGAAGCGTACCTGCAACCGGCGGCCCACCGCGGTGTCGCCGTCCATAGCGGTGGGGATTACGAAGCCGGTGGAAGGAAGGGCGCCGCCACAGGTCGAACAGCGCCCTTCCTGCCCCGGATTAACGGCAACGCGAATCGCTGCGATCGATCTCGCGGCCCAGCAGCGCGCCACCCACGGCGCCCAGCAGCGTCCCGACCGTGCGGTCACGCCCGCCGTCGATCTCGCGGCCGAGCAAGGCCCCCGCCGCGCCGCCGATCAGAAGACCGGTGGTGCCGTCCTGCTTGCGGCAATAATAGCGCCCGTTGTTGCCGCGCCAGACCCGCGTCGGGCGGTCGTAGCCGCGGTAGCGGTCACGGCCGTAGCCGCGGCGGCGATCCTCGCGCGAATAACGGTAACGGTCGCGGCCATAGGCGCTGGTCTCCTCGCCGGGCGCATGGAACTGCGTGGCCGAAGCGGGACCGTAGCTCTGCACTGCCGCCGAAGCCGGAACCGCGGTGGCGATGCTGGCGCTCGCCGCGGCAAGCGCGGTTGCCTTGATGAATGCGTGCATCGTGTATCTCCTTGGTTGCGGACCCCAGTTATGTGTCCCCTGGGGTGATCCGCGTCATGCATTCATATTTAAACCAAGAAAGCTGAACCGACTGCAACGCACTTGTAAGATTCGATAATATCGACGAAACGAAACTACGGGTGCGGTGAAAGGAGCCCTTTCCCGGCGCACCTCCGACAAAATCCACCATCGGACACGAAATCATTCATGAACGCGCAAGCCAGAAGCACCGCAAGCGGGCTGCCCTACGCGCTGGGCACGTATCTGTTCTGGGGTCTGTTACCGCTTTACTTCGCCGCGCTGCGCCACGTGCCCGCCTTCGAGATGGTGGGCTGGCGGATCGTCTTCACCGTGCCCTTCTGCATTCTCCTCGTCAGCCTGCGACGTGACTGGGGCGCGGTCGCAGGGGCACTGCGCAACCCGCGCACGTTCGCCATACTCGCCGCCAGTGCATTAGCGATCGGGGCCAACTGGACCATCTACGTCTGGGCGGTGCAGCAGGGCCACGTGCTTGCCGCAAGCCTGGGCTACTATATCAATCCGCTGCTCAACGTACTGGCGGGTACGCTCTTCCTCGGCGAGCGGTTAAGCCGCCTGCAGTGGGGCGCCGTGGCGCTGGCGGGGATCGGCGTCGCGATCCTGGCCGTCAACGCGCTGACGATGCTGTGGGTGAGTCTGGGCCTCGCGGCCTTCTTCTGCGTTTACGGATTGCTGCGCAAGCGCGTGGCGGTGGAGGCCTTGCCTGGACTCACGGTCGAATCGCTGATCCTGACCGTGCCGGGCGTCTGGGTCGTCATCCACCAGGCGCTTGCGCCCGGCGGTTCGAGCCTGGGCCAGTCGCCGCTCACCGACGCGCTGCTCGCACTGGCGGGCGTGCTCACCGGCCTGCCGCTGCTGTTCTTCGCCATCGCCGCGCGGCGCATGGACTACTCGACGCTCGGCTTCGTTCAGTTCGTCACGCCCACGATCGTGTTCCTGCTGGGCGTCTTCGTCTTCCACGAAGAGGTTCGCCTGACCCAGATCGCCTGCTTCGCCTTCATCTGGTGCGCGATCGGCCTGTTCACGCTCGACCTGCTGAGGCGCCGCAAGCGCCCCGGCAGGCGAGAGGCCGCTTCCTAGAGCGCGTGGGCAAAGCGCAGCGCTTCGCCCTGCGCCTGGTTGGCCAGCTGGCCTTCCCACATCGCGGCATGGCCGCGAATGATCGTACCCACCACGCGGCCGTCGAGCTCCATGCCGGTGAACGGCGACCAGCCGCAGCGGCTCTCGCCCCAGTCGTCGGTGATGGTGAACCTGCCCTTGCGATCGACCACGGTGAAGTCCGCGTCGTAGCCGGTGGCGATGCGGCCCTTGCCGACCAGCCCGAACACGCGCTGCACGCCCGCCGAGGTCATGTCGATCAGCCGCTCGAGCGTCATGTTCCCCTTGGCGACATGGTCGAGCATCAGCGGAAGCAGCGTCTGCACGCCGGGCATCCCCGAGGGGCTGGCCGGATAAGCCTTGGCCTTTTCCTCCTTGGTGTGCGGCGCGTGGTCCGAGCCGAGCACGTCGGGCACGCCCTGGCGCAACCAGTGCCACAGCCCGTCGCGGTGGGCCTTGGAGCGGATCGGCGGGTTCATCTGCGCGTACGTGCCCAGGCGCGGATAGGCGTCCTCGGCCCAGAGCGTGAGGTGCTGCGGGGTCACCTCGCAAGTCGCGATGTCGCGGTGCTGCGCGATCAGCTCGAGCTCGGCGGGGGTGGTGATGTGGAGGATGTGGATCGGGCGCTTCGCTTCACGTGCCAGGCGCAGGATGCGTTTGGTCGAGCGCATCGCACTCTCGTCGTCGCGCCAGACCGGGTGGCTCGAGGGATCACCCTCGACCCGCTCACCCTTGCGTTCGTTCATGCGATCCTCGTCCTCGGAGTGGATCGCGACGCGGCGGCGGCCATTGGCGAGCACGCGAGCAAGCTCGGGGTCGTGCGCGACGAGCAGGTTGCCGGTCGAGGCGCCCATGAAGATCTTGACCCCCGCGGTGCCCGGAATCCGCTCGAGTTCGCCCAGGTGTTCGGCGTTCTCTGCCGTCGCGCCGACGTAGAAGGCGTGGTCGCAGAACATGCGGTGGTGCGCGCGTTCGAGCTTGTCGTGAATGCGCATCGTCGAATCGGTGTTCGGATTGGTGTTGGGCATCTCGAACACCGCGGTGATCCCGCCCATGACCGCCGCACGGCTGCCGGTCTCGAGGTCTTCCTTGTGCTCGAGGCCGGGTTCGCGGAAGTGGACCTGGCTGTCGATCACGCCGGGCAGGACGTCGAGCCCGGTGCAGTCGATCCGGCGCGCCGCGTCCGGGTAGCTGCCAACGCCCAGGATCTTGCCGTCGCGCACCGCAACGTCGGCCACACCCGAACCGTTGGGAGTGTGCACCGTGCCGCCGGACAATACGAGTTCGGGAGCCATATCGGTCATCTGGGTTGCGCCTTTTTCCATCGACCGGTCGCGAGTGCCGGGCTTCGTCAAAGACGACCTAGGAGCGCAAGTCCCCGGGTGCAAGGCGGACGGTGCCGCCCGGCCGCGATTGCGCCGCAATTGGCAGGCAATTTCGCGCACGACATCCCAGGAGGACCGCCTGTGCCCGTTGCCGATGGACTGCCCCCGCCGCCCGCCCTGGAAGCGCCCGCGCCCTCGGCCGTGACCGGCCCCGCCTTCGACCTTGCCACGCTCGACGCGAACGAGCCGGACCACTCGTTCCACGCGGTGCGCCCGCGCTGCACGCGCGCCTCGCGGCCCGGCGAGATCGTCGTCTGCGCGCCCGATCCCGAGGCCGAACGGCTTGGCGATACAGGCGGCTTTCGCGGCTACACGGCGCCCGAGGGCAAGGGACTGCCGCGCGCCGCGATCGACTTTGGCGAGGGTGCCCGCCTCGACCTCCATCTCGACACCGCCGTCCTGCCCAACGGCATGGTCAGCAACCGTGTCATGGTGGGCATCAAGGTCCCGTTCTGAACGGGGCCCCGGTGCCCACCCGAAGCGGTTCTCAGCCCATGGCCATGGCGCCGTGGGCGATGGTGAAACGCGTGGTGAGCGCGCGCAGGCGCTCAACTTCGCCCTCGAGATTGCGCGCCGCCGCCGACGTTTCCTCGACCATCGCCGCGTTCTGCTGCGTCGACTGGTCCATCTGACCGATCGTCGCGCTGATCTCGCCGATCGAGCTCGACTGCGCCGAGTTGTCGCTGGCCATGCTCTCGAGCAGGCCGTTGACTTCGCGCACGTCGGTCAGGATCGCCGAGAAGGCATCGTCGACGTGGCGCACCATGCCGACCGCCGCGGCGACATCGGACTGCGTGCTCGAAAGCTGGTCGCGCGCGCGGCCCGCTTCCTCCTCGGCGCGCATGGCAAGCGCCGAGACCAGGTCGGCAACGACCGCGAAGCCGCGCCCGGCCTCTCCCGCGCGGCCCGCCTCGACCGCCGCGTTCATGGCAAGGACTCGGGTCTGGAAGGCGATCTTGTCGACCCCCTCGATGACGTCGTCGATGCCCTTGGCGCTCTCGGAAACGCGGCCCATCGCCTGCACTGCCTGGCTCGCCACGCTGCGCCCGGTCTCGACCGAAGTCATCGCGCCGTCGGCGCGCGAGACGGTGCGCTGCGCATTCGAGACCGAAGCCTTGAGGCGCCCGTCCATCGCCCCGATCGAGCTCGCGGTCTCGCCCAGGCTCGAGGCGGCGGATTCGGTGCGGCGGGCCAGGTCGTCCGAGGCGCTGGTGATCTGCGAGGAGCCGGTGGCAATCGCCTCGGTCGACTGGACCACCGACCCCACCAGCTCGCGCAGCGAAGCCAGCGCCTGGTTGAAGTTGGCTTTCAGGACCGCGTTGGCGCCGGGGAAATCGGCGGTCACGTCGGCGGTCAGATCACCTTGCGCGAGGCGGTCGAGCGAGGCGCCGAGGACGCGCACGACTTCAGCCTGCTGCTCGGCGGATTCACGCTGGGCAACCGCGGCGTCGCGGAAGATCAGCATCGCGCGCGAGATGCGACCCACGCAGTCCTCGTATTCGGTGTGCGCGATCGGTCCGGTCAGGTCGCCGGCGGCAAGCCCTTCCATGCGCACGACCGTCGCCACGTAAGGATCCGCGATCATGCGGCTGCACACGTGGGTCACGTAGAACGTCGCGCCCACGACCACGACCAGCAGCACCAGGTGGACGCTGGGGGGCAGGATCATGCCCAGGACACCCATGACCAGCATGAGTGCGAGCACCGCACCGAATGCCACTTTCAGCTTCTGGCGTATCGGCGCCTTGACCTCGAACCAATGGAACATCGCTAAACCCTTCCTACCGACGGCCCCCCAAACCGCTTGAATGTTGAAATTGACGAAAAATCTCTCACGACATGAAAGGATTCTAGACGGCTTGAGGCAACATCCTTGCCAAATGGCAGGAAAATGAATCGACATACGATTGCAAGATTCGAAATCGCGATACTCATAAAGGTTAATTCACCTCCCGAGGAATACGCCAGGGACGCGCCTTGGAGTGCGGTCGCAAAGAATTTCCGGAGCACGCCAACAAGCACGTCTGGTCCTCGAATCGGGGCCAGGCTCGAACTACAGGGCGAGGAAACCCTCGACCTCGAGCCAGTCGACGAACTGTTCGGCGAAACGCGCGGCCGTCGTGTCCTTGGAGCCGAGCCGGAAGCCATGGCCACCCTTGGCGTAAAGATGGAGTTCAGGGCGGTAACCCGCCGCGAAGAGGCGATCGTAATACGTACGAAAGCCGTCCTGCGCCGCGACGTCGTCCTGTGCCATCGCCAGGAATTGCGGCGGCAGACGATCGGGCGCGGGCCGGGGCGGGGGGGCACCGACCGGGGCCATCAGCGAGGCCAACGTCGGCGGCAGGTTGGCCGGCGGCAGTTCGATGAGATCGCCCTCGTAGGGCATGCCGTAAATGAGACCGGCAAAGCTCGCGCGGGCCTCGGGATCGGATGCGGCGGCCATCATGCCCGCCACGTGACCTCCCGCCGAGAAACCGATCACGCCGACCCGCTCGGGCCGCACCGCGTAATCGGCGGCCCGCGCACGGATCAGGCGCAGCGCCTCCAGGCCGTCCGCCACGCCGGCCTTGCCCGGCACGTTGCGGCGCATTTCCCACAAGCGCTTCTGCATCTCCGCGCGATCGCCGACCCAAGGCGCGGTGCGGTACTTCAGGACAAAGGCGGCGATCCCCCGCGCAGCGAACCACTTCGCAAGGTCCTCGCACATCGCGATGTCGAGCACGCGGAAGCCGCCGCCCGGCGCGATCACCACACCGGCCCCGCGCGCACGCCCCATGGCAGGCAGGTAGGCGGTATACGTCGGATCGGTGACATTGAGGAGCAGGTCCGTGCCCGGCTGCCTTTGCTCGCGCACGGCGGGATGGTCGTAGCCGGGCCACCCGGGGATGGCTGGCGCCCCCTCGGGCCAGATCCGCACCGGAGCCTCCTGGCGGATCGCGTCCGGCGCCGAAACCGTCCGCCCCGCGTCCGCCGTTTGTGCAAGACCCGCCCCCGGCGCGAGCAGGGCCAGGGCACCGGCCGCGAGAGATCCGGAACCAAGCGCTACCCAGCGAAAACGTGAATGTGCCATCCCGTTGACTTCCCCTCGAATCGTACGATCGCGGGCAGGATGATGGTGCGCGACACGGCCGCCACAAGGGCCCCGGCGCTGGCCGCCTGTCGGTGACCCAAAGGGAGCCAAGGCTGCGGCAGCCCCTTTGGTGCGCTTGGCGCGATTGGCGCACGAACCTCGAAAAGGGAGGCCCGGTCTACCTATCCCTGTCGAGAAAGGGATGGGTAGACCGGGCCAGTCACGGTACCTGCCGATGATGATGGTGGAGGTGGCAGGTACCGGGATGCCGGACGGTGAAACCCGTCAGGCGAATTTGCCCGCGCGCGCGACTTGCGAAAGCGGCTTGCGACCCGAAGGCGCTTCGCGATCCTGAAGGAATTCCGGCAGCGTCGACTTGTCGCCGATCTTGCCGATGACGAAGGCGGCTTCGAGGCGGTGGTCGGCAGGCACGCCGAGCGCGGCCTCGGCTTCACCGAACTTGAGGCCGGTCATGCCGTGCGTGTGGTACCCCAGCTTCAGCGCCTGGAGGGCGGCAAGCGCCCAGGCCGCGCCAGCGTCGAAGCTGTGGCTGTAATTGTCCGAATTGCCCTTTTCCGAGCGCATCTGGCTGTCCGAGACGACGAAGACCAGCGCCGAAGCGCTTTGCGCCCAGCCCTTATTGAAGTCGATCAGCTGCGAAAGGAACAGGTCCCAGTTGGCATCGCCCTTGACCGCGTAGAGAAACGTCCAGGGTTGGACGTTGTAGGCCGACGGCGCCCAGCTGGCCGCTTCGAGGATGGCCTCGAGATCTTCCTGCGGAATGGCGCTGCCATCGAAAGCGCGCGGCGACCAGCGATCGACGATCAGCTTCTCGATGCGGTCATTGGCCGTGCGTCCGAGCGATTGGGCGGTCATGTCTTCTCATCCTTGAATGCGGGTTAGGAGGATCGCGAGATTAGTCGGAACAGAGCGTTCCGACATCGTCCCACGCGAAGCAAAATCGTCAGGCGGTAGCCGCGTGCGCGATTTCACGATCCTCTAGCGTGGTAGCATCCATAGTGGGAAGAGCCTTCATGAAAACGTTACCATCGCACCGCTTGCACGAAACTTCGCGCAAGGGAGACACCTTTTCCGGCAAGGGGCGCCATTCCAGCATTCTAAGCGCTCCTCCTGTGTCGAGCGACCTGTCCGTCAAGCATGGACACCTTTTCCCGAGTTGGCCTGTTATTTTTATGCAAGGCCGTGCGAACCGAAGGTGGCTCGGGATCGAGGGCAAGGTCACCCCCGCTGTTAAAATCCCCATAGGGGCTTCCATATCATCGGAAAATTACGATAAAATCGATGAAAATGTACAGGAAACTTGAATGCCGAATCTCGTACCGCCCAGTCTCGACCACTTGCGCATCGTCCTGGCCGTCGTCGAGGAAGGCAGTTTCGGCGGCGCGGCGCGCAAGCTGGGCCGCGCGGTCTCGGTCGTCAGCTACGCGATCGCGCAAGTGGAACTCCAACTGGACGTCATCCTGTTCCACCGCGAAGGCTCGCGCAAACCCGTGCTGACCGAGAAGGGACGCGCGCTGCTTGCCGAGATGCGCACGATCTCCGAGGATTTCGACACGCTGCTCTCGCGCGTGCGCAGCTTGCGCCAGGGGCTCGAGCCCGAGCTCTCGCTGGTGGTCGACGTCATGGTTCCCAGCCACGTGCTGGCGCCTTTGCTCCGCGCCTTCCAGGAGCGCTTTCCGCGCGTCCCCCTGCGCCTTCACGTCGAAGCGCTCGGCTCGGTGGCGACGAGCCTGCTTGCCGGGCAGGCAACGCTCGCGATCGCCGGTCCCGACCTGCCCGACTTGCCCGAACTCGAGCAGGAAGTGATCGGTGCGATCGAGATGGTGCCGGTCGCCGCCCCCGACCATCCGCTCGGACGCCAGACGCGGATCGCACCGGGTGACACGCGCCGCCACCTCCAACTGGTGCTGACCGACCGTTCGGAGCTGACGCATGGGCGCGACTTCGCGGTGCTCAGCCCGCACACTTGGCGACTCGCCGACCTCGGCGCCAAGCACGACCTGCTGCGCGAGGGGATCGGTTGGGGCTCGATGCCGCGCGATGCGGTGCGCGAGGACCTCGCCAACGGCACCCTCGTCGAGCTCGACTTGCCCGAGCGCGGGCGCATGGCCTATCCGCTTATGGCGCTGTGGCGCCGCGACAGCCGTCCAGGCCCGGCGGCCTTGTGGGTGCTCGAGGAATTGCGCGAGCGCCTGCCCGTGCTCGACGTTCCCGCCTAGGAGCGCCCGACAATCGCACGCCCCAACCTTGCACTTGGCCCGCGCGCTCCCATTTCAAACGACATGAGCGCCACCCGACTGTTCGACCGTGCCGTGATCCGGCTGTCCCCTCGCCCCGAATCGCAGGAGGACGTCGCCGCCTTCCTGCAAGGCCTCGTCACCGCCGACGTGAAGGGCCCCCTTCCGGTCTGGTCGGGCCTGCTCAGCGCGCAAGGCAAGGTCCTGTTCGATTTCCTGGTCTGGCCCGCGGGCGAGGACCTGCTGCTCGACTGCGAGGCAAGCGTGGCCGACACCCTCGCCAAGCGCATCTCGATGTACCGACTGCGCCGCGCCATCGACATCGCGCGCGACGACACGCTCCTCGTCCACTGGCGCCCGCACACCGGCGACGGCGCCGCCAGTGACCCGCGGCTCGCCGCGCTCGGCGAGCGCTGGATCGCCCCGTTCGACCCCAACGACCCCGACGACATCCTCACCGGCGCCGACGCGGCCTGGCGCGCGCATCGTCTTGCGCTGGGCGTCACCGAAGGCCGCGCCGAACTGGGCGATGGCGAGACGCTCTGGCTTGAATGCAACGCGTCCGAGCTCAACGGGGTAAGCTTCACCAAGGGATGCTACGTCGGCCAGGAAAACACCGCGCGCATGAACTGGCGCCAGAAAGTGAACCGCCGCCTCATCGTCGTCCCGCTCGAACAGTCGGACGAGAAGCGCCGGCGCGCGACGTATACCGACCTTGGCCTCGCCGTCGATCACCTGCGGGTCGAATCGATTCCGCCGGCCTGCGTGCCCGACTGGCTCGATCTCGCGACCGGCACCGCCGACTGACGCCAAAACGAACAGGGCGCCCCGAAAGGCGCCCTGTCCATTGCCTCGAATTCCATCAGATCACCGGCGGTCGATACCTCAGGCGCTGAGCGAATGCGCATGCGGCTGCTCGTGCGCGACGAAGGACGCACGCCCCCGCGCCAGCGTCGCCTCGAACCGGCGGACCGGGATCACGCAGGCGTTCTGCGCGCTGAAGCGCTCCTCGACACGGTAGCCATCCTCGAAGCCGGCCGCGAGCAGGACGCGCGCGTCGCCGTCGCTCTCGATCGGCTCGTAGGCCGCGATTCGCGCGTGGCCGAGCGAACGCGCCTGTTCGAGCATGGCCCGCACCGCTTCTCCGGCGAAGCCACGACCGCAGAAGCGCGCCTTTATCCAATAGACCAGCTCGATCTCGTGCTCGCCTTCCACAAGCCCGATGTGACCCACCAGTTGCGCCCCGCCAGGCGCGCGCAGGTAGATCATGAACTGGGGCAGGCGCGGATTGCGCGTTTCCTCGAGCAGGCGGCGAACGTCACCAAGGGACCGGGGCAACCCGGGCACAGTCAGGGTCCGGGGCACGGCATCGCCATTGAGCGCCTCGAAGATTTCCTCGAAGTCCTCAGGCCAACCGGGCCGCAAAAATAACCTCTCCGTGCGGATGAACATTGTTTGTCTCTCCATTTGTTTTCTCTTTTCCGCAGCCTCCCTATGCAACACTTTGCCTCGCATTGCACGGAAATTGCGCGGATGACCTCTCTTCGGGACAGATCATGGTTTGGTTCGGACAGATTAAGAAGCCTCTAGCGCGCGGCTAGGGAAGCGGCCCTTGCGCCGCTCCACTTCAGGCCGCGCTGAGCGCCGGCTGGCGCGATGATGCCGGCGCGCCGACCACGCCCCCGTGCATGTCCAGATGGTATTCGAGCGGCGACTCGGCCCGGTTCGCGGCGCGCGCGCCGGCCCCGACCATCTCGGCCCGGATGCGACGAAAGCCATTCGCCTCGAGCGCCTGCACGCCCGCGCGGTTGTCGCTGGCAGTGCGCGCGACCACGCCGCCCAGGCCCAGTGCCCGCACCAGGCGGACGAGTTCGCGGCAGACCTCGCTGGCATAGCTCGTGCTGCGCGCGCCGCGCTCGATCCAGAAACGCAGCTCCACCGCGGTCCGATTCGCGATGAGGGCGGCGCAGCCGATGAGGCGACCATCCACCGTTCCGGGCACGGTCACCGCGAAGTGCGGCAGGCAGCCACGGCTTCGACCACTATCGGACACGGGCTCGGGCAGTCCCTGAGGCCCCCGCGACCAGGACAGCGTTGCCGGGTTGTCGGTGTTGCGCGATCCGGCCACCATCCGGCCCAGATCGCCATGGTCCTCGGGCCAGATCGGCCGCAGGAAAAGACGCTCGCTGCGAATGAACATGTCATTTCTCCATCCATCAGCCCCAGGCCATGGCTAGAGAAGCGCGATGACATCGACATTACGGCTCTGTCGCAAAGCGTATCGCCGCACGCGCGATTGTCGCGGACCGCGACAGCTCGCCGACCGGGCGGCAGGTCCCTGCGACGGAGCGAACCGCCCAACGCAAAAAAGGGAGCCAGGCCTTGCGCCTACTCCCTCTTCGCAGCCGGCCGCGGGGACCGGAAGGACCATCCTCGCGGATGGTCCCCATGTCGGCTTTGTCAGCCTGGTCCGATTACTCGGCGGCTTCGGCCATCACGTCGACCGAGACGTACTTGCGGCCGAGCTTGCCATCGTGGAAGCGCACGCGGCCTTCGGTCAGCGCGAACAGGGTGTGATCCTTGCCCATGCCGACGTTGACGCCGGCGTAGACCTTGGTGCCACGCTGACGGATGATGATGTTGCCGCCGATCACTTCCTGACCGCCGAACTTCTTGACGCCAAGGCGGCGTCCCGCGGAGTCGCGACCGTTGCGCGACGAACCGCCTGCTTTCTTATGTGCCATCTCGTTTTCCTTTCGAAAATCGGCGCTTAGCCGACCGAGGTGATGCGAAGCAGCGTAAGCTGCTGGCGGTGGCCGTTCTTGCGGCGATAGTTGTGGCGGCGACGCTTCTTGAAGACGATGACCTTCTCGCTCTTCGCCTGCGCGATGATCTCGGCCGAAACCGAAACCTTCGAGGCGTCGAGGACTTCACCGTCCTTGCCGGCGATCAGAACATCGCCCAGCGTGATGGTCTCGCCAGCTTCACCAGCCAGCTTTTCAACCGCGATCTTGTCTCCGGCGGCAACCCGATACTGCTTGCCGCCCGTGCGCACTACTGCGAACATGGTGCCCTTACCTAATCTCGTGTATGCCCGAAACGAGCCGAAACAATGTTGTTTTGCCCCGGCCGCTTTGGTCCGACGAAGAACCGTGGGAAGCCTTGCGGGCGACGCACCGACATATACGCTCCAAATCGGTGATTTGTCTGCGCCATGCCGGAAAGAAGCGTGCCGTTAGGCCAAGGGGCGATTCGTGTCAACCGAAGAGTCGGTGAACCACACGCTTTGCCCTGATTGCGCGAGGCCGGGACGGGTGTAGCGGTCGCTCCCCTGCGCTCGCGCCACGCCGTCACAGCGCATCGATGCGATTCGCTCTCGATCCGGACCGGAGGCGTGCTATGGCCCATGGCATGAACTGCCCTGCCCTGCGCCCCGCCGCCTGCCAACCCGTTCGCCTCCGGGGCCTTTTCGCGAAGTACCGGCTCGCCCTGGCCGTTCCGAGCCTCGCGCTTCTCGCCGCGTGCTCCTCGACCGGCACCTACCCCTCGCTCGCGATCCGCGAGGTCGAGACTCGCATGCAGGCCCAGCCCGCCAAGGCCGATGCCGAGGCGGCGCCCGCGCTGCCCTCGCCCGACGCCGATCTCACCACCCGCCTCGACGGCCTCGTCGCGGTCGCGCGCAGCGCGAACACGCGATTCGCGCAAAAGCGTCCTGCCGCGGAACGGGCCGTAGCCGCCTCGGGCAACAGGGCCAGCGATGCATGGAGCGCCGCGCAGATCGCGCTCGCCGATCTCGAGAGCAGCCGCTCGGCCGCGATGACCGCGCTTGCCGATCTCGACCAGCTCTATTTTGCCGCGCGCGACGAGGCTCCGCTCGAGACCTCCCCCAAAGCCGAGGCGATCGCGGCGGCGCGCGAACAAGTGCAAGGCTGGATCGCGGACGAGGATGCGGTGATCACGAAGCTGTCGGGCCGTCTCTCCGGGGCCTGAAGGCTGGCAGGAGAAGGAGGGATGGGCCCGCTCAGGGGGAAATGCCTGATCGCGGATGCCCGCAAGCCCCCCGGCACCGGCATCCGCGATCAGGTGGTCGACACCGCGAGGCAGTCCCGACCGACACCGCGCGAGGGAAAACCGTGATCCCCCCGAAAATTCCCGCGCGAGCGTGGGGATAGTCATGCCATGAAGCTGCGCACCGGAAATTGACCGGCGTCAATCGCGCGGCGCATTCGCGCGAAGTCCGGGCCGATTCGATCGAGGCCGGGACGAGAGGCTGAATTCAGGCCGGAGCCTTGGCCTGCCAGCGCGCAATGTCGGTGAAATCCTGCGCGCGCGGCTCAACCCAGCGCCAGGTGCCGCCGACTTTCTCACGCTTCCAGAACCACGATTCGCTCTTGAGATGATCCATCGTGAAATCGGCGGCGGCGAAGGCGTCGCGGCGATGGCGCGCGGCGGCGGCGACCAGCACGATCGGCTCGCCCGGCGCCATTTCGCCGCTGCGGTGGACGATCAGCAGCCCCTCGAGCGCCCAGCGCGCGCGCACTTGCGCGGCAAGATCCTCCATCGCGGGCCGCGTAAGTGGTTCGTAATGGCGCAGTTCGAGCGCCTCGACACCTTCGTCGAGCCGAACCTGCCCCAGGAAACTGACGATGCCGCCCGCTGCCGCCTGCGCCGAGGTGAAGCCAGCCAGCGTCGCGGCCGCATCGAACGGCGCGTCCAGCAGCCGGACATCGCTGCGCTGAGCGGGCGTGTCCATCGTGCTCAGCCGCCCGAGACCGGGGGCAGGAAGGCGATCTCGTCGCCATCGCGCAGGACAGGCGCGTCGCGGTCCTGCAGGAGTATGCCGTTGACCGCCAGCTTCACGCGGGGGCCCCGCAGCGCCTCGGCGAGCGTGGGGCCCAGCGAATCGATCGCGTCATCGAGTGTGTCGGCCAGCGGAATCGCGCGCGCGCCGCAGCCCGCGACATCTTCCAGCTTGCCCAGGAATACCATGTTCAGCGCCATTACCTCGTCAACCTCCTGTCATCGACATGTGACGGGAAAGCGCGGGTGCGGCGCCCGGTTCCTCGATGGTGAAGTGGTGACGCTCGGGCTTGATGCGCATTGCGGCGTCCAGTGCACGCGACAAGGCGGCCTGTGGCTCGCCCGAGCGCAGCGCGGCGCGCAAGTCGACCTGCTCGCTGCCGCCCAGGCACGCGAAGAGCTGCCCGGTGGCGGTCACCCGGATGCGGTTGCAGCCCTCGCAGAAGTTCTGGGTGAGCGGGGTGATGAGGCCGAGCCGACCGCCGGTCTCGGCGATGTCGAAGTAACGCGCCGGCCCGCCGGTGCGATGGTCGCTCTCGCGCAGCGTCCAGCGCGCCTCGAGCTGCTCGCGCACGGCCAGAAGCGGCAGGTAGTGGTCGAAGCGATCCTCCTCCACCTCGCCCAGCGGCATGACCTCGATCAGCGTGATCTCGTGCCCCTGCCCGTGCGCCCAGGCGATCATCTCGGGCAATTCATGCTCGTTGATGCCCTTGAGCGCGACCGCGTTGATCTTGACCGCCAGCCCTGCCTCGCGCGCGGCCTGCAAACCCTCGAGGACCTGCGGCAGCGAATCGCGCCGGGCGAGGCGCTGGAAGGCCGCGCGATCGAGCGTGTCGAGCGAGACGTTGACCCGGCGCACGCCCGCGGCGGCCAGGTCGTCGGCGAATTCGGCCAGCCGCGTGCCGTTGGTGGTGAGCGTCAGTTCGTCGAGACCGTCGCCGATCTTGCGGCCAAGCGCCTGCACCAGTTCGACCATGTCGCGCCGCACCAAAGGCTCGCCGCCGGTCAGGCGGATCTTGCGGATGCCGCGCGCGATGAAGCCCAGCGCCAGCTCGTGCAGTTCCTCGAGGCTGAGCACGTCCTTGCGCGGAAGGAAGGTCATGCGCTCGGGCATGCAGTAGGAACAGCGAAGATCGCACCGGTCGGTCACCGACAGGCGCAAGTACGTGATACGACGCTGGAACTGGTCAACAAGTGGAGCGATCGATGTCATCGGCGATGGTCATACCATCGCCATCGCTCCATTACCATCGAGTGCGAAGAGTTGCCCGGTGATCGCGCCGAGACTTTCCAGCCAGGCGTGGGTCGCGGCCAGGGCCTGCGCGCTGTCGGTCTCCACCGCATTGACGCGCGAGGGGGCAAAACGGCGGGCAAGACCCTGCACGACCGCCAGGCGCCAGGCGCGGTGGTCGCTGGTCGCGGGCTCGAACACCAGCGTCAGCGGATGCGCGCCCCCGCCCAGCGTGGCCTCGATCCCGGGCAGCACGCGGGCGTGAAAATCGGCCGCCGCGTCGAGCGGATCGCCGGGCAGCGGGCCGACGTAGAGCAGGTCTCCCATGCCCGGCCCACTCACGGACGGTGACGGGTCAGCGTAATGCCGATCTTTTCGCCCGCCTCGGCGATCGCCAGCTTGACGATCTTGACCTGGACCATGGTGATGCGCTCGTCCTGCAGGAACAGGGTGTCGCACACGTGGTCGGCAACCGCCTCGATCAGCGTGAAGTGCACGTCCTCGGGAAACGCCTGCGAAGCGGCGAACTTCAGGTCCATGTAGTTCTTGCTGGCCGAGAGCGGCGTGTCGGGCGTGTAGTGCACGGCGGGCTTGAGGCCCACCGAGATGGTGAAGCGCAGCGGCTGCGGCTTGCCGGTTTCCTCCGAGTAGATGCCGGTGAGGACGTCCTGTTCGAAGTCCGCGACTTCCAGAATAAGCGAATCGGTCATGGCGCCCCTTAGTGCGAAATGGCCGGGCTGGAAACCTGTGCGCCGGAACGGCGCGGTATCAACCCGGCAGACTGCCCGTCTGGCGCAGCCCTTCGCCAAGCGCGATCCCCGCCGTCATCGCGAGGTTCATGGAGCGCACCTCGGGCCGCATCGGCAGGCGCACCCGGGCCTCGCAGGCCTGCGCTACCGTCTCGGGAACACCCGCGCTCTCCTTGCCGAACAGCAGCACGTCGTCCGCGCGGAAGCGAAATTCGTAGGCGCTCTCGCTGCTCTTGGTGGTGAAGAGCACCAGACGCGCGCCGCCCAGCGTCTCGCGAAACGCCGCGAAGCTGGCATGGCGCACGAAAGTCACATGGTCGATGTAGTCCATCGCCGCACGGCGCACGCGCTTGTCGTCCCAGGCAAAGCCCATGGGCTCGATGAGGTCGATCGCGACGCCCAGGCACGCACCGAGGCGCAACACAGCACCGACGTTGCCGGCGATCTCGGGCTCGAACAAGGCAAGGCGCATCGGAACTTCAGCGCTTCTTCTTGGTGATCGGCGCGTTGAAATCGGGCTCCTTCTTGGCGACCCAGGCGACGAACTTGGCGATCGTCTCGTCGGCCTTGAGCCCCTCTGCGTCCATCCCGAAGCGCTCGAGCTGCGAGTTGGTGAAGTGGGTGATGATCGTCCTCTGGCAGATCGGGTGCATCGGCACCGTATCGCGCCCGCCCCGGCTCTTGGGGACGGGATGGTGCCACACGATCTCCGAGCCGGTCGGGCGCCCGCACAGCCAGCAATCGGGCGGCGGGGCGGCCTCTTCCTCGTTGTCGTCGTCGAATTCCCAGTCATTGCGGCGTTTGCGGGCCATGGTCTGCTTTCGAATTGGCTTGATCGGTGCGCCTGTTGGCATAGAGCGCAGCGCTGTGACAGGACTTATTGCATGACCGAGCCCCAGCCCACCCCCGATCCGCACGCAGAAGCAGAGGCGCTCACCCGTCCCCAGCGCCGCCTGTTGCGCCGGCTGTTCAACGGCCGCACCGAACCGATCGTGGTGGACGGACGCGCGCTGCTGACCTTCCAGGAGGCCAAGCGCTATCTCCTTTCGCTCGAACCCGACGCACGCGAGGCCGCCTACCAGACCATCCGGAGCCAGGGCGAACGGGGCACCGACCCCGCGCCCTGACCGGCGCACTCAGCGCGCTCGGCACGGCTCAGTCGCGCCCGAGCATGCGCCGCAGAACCCCGTCTCGGCGCACGAAGTGGTGGTAGAGCGCCGCGCCGATATGCCCGCACAGCAGCGCTCCACCGACATAGACCGCGTAGACGTGGAACCTGGCGAAGGTCCCGTAGACCAGCCAACCGGGCGCGTTCCAGGGCTTTGGCGAAACGAGGTGCGGAATCCATCCCCCCGGCGCGAAACCGTCGTAGCCGAAGAACCAGACCGAGGGCGCTTCGTACCCCGCCCCCGAACCCAGCGCCGACAGCGCCGACCAGCCCGAGAGCGGCAGGAGCAGCATGAGCGCATAGAGCAGCGCCTGGACGAGCCCGGCTGCGACACGCGCAGGGGTACCCATCGGCTCGGGCGGCGGCGCGCGGTGGCGCAGGCGCCTGGCGATCCGGAACAGGGCAAGCGCCAGCAGCGTGAAGCCCAGGGTATGGTGGATCTGCTCGCTGCGCAGATGCAGGAGAGCCGGCCAGCCCCCCTTTAGCGAAGCCAGGAACGTCTGCGCCATGACGAAGCCGACACCGACTTCCAGCGCGATCGCGATCGCCATACCCCAGTGCAGCACGCGCGCGGTGAACGTCCAGGCCTTTGCCATCAATGCTTCCCCCTCGATCGCGGGAGAGTGCCGCGTGCCCGGCACGGCGCGCCGTCTATCCGGCCGCTGACCGCAGGCCGGATAGCGCCATGGTCACGCGCGTGGGCCGCTCAGGCGGGGTTCGACCAGCGCGCGAAGATCGCGGTGGGAAGCAGGCGTCCTTCGCCATCTTCGCGAACGGCAAGGTCGCCGTGCTCGATCGTGCCGGGGAGGTCGGCGAAGAGCTCGTCCATCAGGCCCGCGAGCGCGAGCGAGGACATGCGCACCGCGTAGACGGTGAGGAACAGGAAGCGGCTCTCGCCATCGAGCAGCCTGCGGCAATCGGCGAGCAGGCCGGGGAGATTTTCCTCCAGGCGCCAAGTCTCGCCATCGGGGCCGCGCCCGAACTTGGGCGGGTCGAGGATGATGCCGTCGTAGCGGCGTCCCCGGCGCACCTCGCGCGCGGCGAACTTGGCGGCGTCGTCGATCATCCAGCGAACCGGACGCTCCTCAAGCCCGGCGAGCGCGGCGTTCTCGCGCGCCTGCGCGACCGACTTCTTCGAGGCGTCGACGTGGGTCACGCGGCCATGCGCGGAAAGCGCGAGCGTGCCCACGCCCGTGTAGCCGAACAGGTTCATCGTCTCGGCGTCGCTGCGCCCGGCCAGCTGTTCGCGCATCCAGTCCCAGACCGGCGCCATGTCGGGGAAGAAGCCGAGGTGGCGAAACGGTGTGCAGCTTGCGGTAAACGCCACCTCGTTCCACGCGAGCGGCCAGCCTTCGCGCGGCACCTGCCGGTCGAACTGCCACTTGCCGCCGCCGTCCTCGTCCGAGCCGGGAACGAATTCGCCGTCCGCGTCCCAGTCGGCGAACTTGGGCGTCCACATCGCCTGCGGCTCGGGGCGCACGAAGCGGCGATCGCCGTAGCGCTCGAGCTTGCGGCCATGGCCCGAATCGACGAGGCCGTAATCGTCCCAGCCTTCGCCGACCATCAGGACGGGAGAAGTGGAAAGCTGCGCCATCAGATCTTGGGCGAGGCGAGACCCGCCACGAACTCGGCGACCGCCTCGTAGTCACCGGGAAGGCGCGAGCACTTCTCCTCGCGATCGAACAGGTCGCCCACGCGCGAGGGCAGGCTCGGGCGGTGGCCGGTCGAACGCTCGACCGCGTCGGGGAACTTGGCCGGGTGCGCGGTCGCCAGCGTGACGACGGGCGTGCCCGCGTCCAGACCTGCGGTGCGCGCGGCGAACAGCCCGCAGGCGGTGTGCGGATCGATCAGTTCGCCGCAGTTCTCCCAGGCCCAGCGGATCGTCGCGGCCATCTCGTCCTGGTCGGCGCGGGCCGACTGGAACAGAGCGGCGGCACCTTCGCGCTGCGCGTTCGAAAGCTGCATCGCCTTGCTCGCCTCGAAGCCCTTCATCTGCTCGGCCATGGCCGCCCCGTCGCGCCCGCCCAGGTCGAACAGCAGGCGTTCGAAATTCGAGGAGACCTGGATGTCCATCGATGGCGCCGCGGTCGGGGTGACGGTGCCTTGCGAATAGTCGCCGCTCGACAGCGCGCGGTGGAGGATGTCGTTGACGTTGGTCGCGACGATCAGCCTGGCGACAGGCAGGCCCATCTGCGCGGCGACATAGCCGGCGAAGACGTCGCCGAAGTTGCCGGTCGGGACCGAGAAGGCGACTTCGCGGTGCGGGGCGCCGAGTTGGAGTCCGGCGGCGAAGTAGTACACCACCTGGGCCATCAGGCGCGCCCAGTTGATCGAGTTGACCGCGCCAATCGCGAAACGGTCGGTCATGTCCTTGTCGTTGAACATGCGCTTCACCATCGCCTGCGCGTCGTCGAACGAACCGTCGATGGCGATGTTGTGGACGTTGGGCGCAAGCACCGTGGTCATCTGCCGGCGCTGCACGTCCGAGACGCGGCCATGCGGATGGAGCATGAAGATATCGACCTTGGCGCGGCCGGCCACTGCGTCGATCGCGGCCGAGCCGGTGTCGCCCGACGTCGCGCCCACGATCGTCAGGTTGCGATCCGAACGCGAGAGGAATTCCTCGAAGAACAGGCCCAGCAGTTGCAGCGCCACGTCCTTGAAGGCAAGCGTCGGGCCGTGGAACAGCTCGAGCAGCCACTGCTGCTCGTCGAGCTGCTTCAGGGGCGTCACCGCCTTGTGCGCGAATCGGCCGTAGGCCTGCGTCGTCAACTCGAGCAGCCTGTCGTAGGTCAGGCTGTCGCCGACGAAGGGCGCCATGACCCTGGCCGCAAGTTCGGCGTAGGGCAGGCCGGCCATGGCCGCGATCTCGTCCTTCGAGAAGCGGGGCCATTCGCGCGGAACGTAGAGCCCGCCGTCGCTGGCGAGGCCAGCCAGCGTTGCGCCTTCGAAATCGAGCGCCGGAGCGCTGCCGCGGGTGCTGATGTAGTCCATGACTTTCCTGTTCGTCGGATCCGGCCTGCCGAAACGGACCTGTGCGCTATGCCAAAACGGGCTTTCCCGCGCGGTTAGCGCCGCAGGGCGCGCAAGGCAATGCCGGTGTGAAACGCAAGGCCTAGCCGCGCCCCCGTTTGCGCAAGACCATTGCGTAGATGACGAGTGCGGTCAGCGCGAACAGGAACCACTGCACGGCGTAGGAGAGATGGTTGTTGGGCAGCTCGGACGGGTCGGGCGGTGCCATCGCGGCAAGTCCGCCCAGCGGCGGATCGGCAACGAGCCTGGGCCCGGGCGCGATCACGCCATGGACTTCGCCGCCCTGCCATTGCCCCGCCTCGTCGGCGCGCTGCGTCCAGCCCAGTACGACGAGCGCGGTGCCTCCGCTCGCCAGGTGGCAAGTAGCCGTGCGGGCAAAACCCGCCTCGTCCGCGCGGTTGCGCCCGGCCATCGCGCTGAAGTCCGACACCCGGACGCAATCGAGCCGGGCGTGGCGGTAGAACAGCTCGGCCCCCGGGCCTTGTGCGGGCCATGCGACCTCGCGGCGATCCGTACGGCCTTGCGCATAATGCGCGAGCAGCGCCGCCTTCTCCTGGCGCCGCTCGAGCTGCCAGAAGCCGAGCGCGACCATCGTGCCCACGGCAAGCAGCACGACGAGAGTCGAAACGATCGGGATGCGGCGCATGGCAGGCGGGCTTTCGGACAAGATGGGCTCAAACCGCGAAGGGCAGCCTGCGTGTGCGCCGGCTGCCCTTCTCTCGGGGATTGCGAAAGAGGCGTCTATACGCCTGCGAAGGCGATCAGTGGGTGGGGTAGCCCCAGCCACCCCAGATATAGACCGCGACGAAGAGGAACAGCCACACCACGTCGACGAAATGCCAGTACCAGGCCGCTGCCTCGAAGCCGAAATGCTGGCGCGGCGTGAAATCGCCCTTGTACGTGCGCGCGAGGCATACCGCGAGGAAGATGGTGCCGACGATGACGTGGAAGCCATGGAAGCCGGTCGCCATGTAGAAGGCCGAACCGTAGGTGTTCTTGCCGAATTCGAACGGCGCGTGCCAGTATTCGTAGCCCTGGATCAGGCTGAACAGCACGCCAAGGCCGATCGTCGCCCAGAGGCCCTTCTTCACCGCTTCGCGATCGCCGTGGATCAGCGAATGGTGCGCCCAGGTCACCGTGGTGCCCGAGCACAGCAGGATCAGCGTGTTGAGCAGCGGCAGCGCGAAGGGATCCATCACCGCCTCGATCGCCTTGGGCGGCCACTGGCCACCGACCACGTCGGTCAACGTCGAGGGGAACAGCGAGAAATCGAAGAAGGCCCAGAACCAGCCGACGAAGAACATCACTTCAGAGGCAATGAACAGGATCATGCCGTAGCGCTGGTGCAGCTGGACGACCGGGGTATGGTCGCCCGCGCGCGCCTCGTGGACGATCTTGCCGAACCAGGTCCACATCGCGGCGATCAGCAGCGCAAGGCCGAGCCAAGGCACGAAGGCGCCGCCAGGCATGTCGTGCATGAACAGCACCATGCCCGTGGTGAACATCAGCGCACCCAGCGTCGTAGCCAGCGGGATGATATCCGGCGGCAGGATATGGTAGTCGTGGTTCTTGGTACCGGCCATTGCGCCTTCATCCCCGTTTCTTAGCGAACTTGTTCTTGCCGCCCCGCGCCTCTCCCGGATCGCTCCGGACTGCGTGAAACGGCCCCCGTATGAGCCTTAACTTCCCACCTCGCCGTGGTCCAGACCCTTTGCAACGGCAACGGGGTCCTTCGTCGCGGTGACGTGGAAGGTGTAGCTGAGCGTGATCTGCTCGACGTCCTTGTTGTCCTCGTCGCCAAGGATCGCCGGATCGACGTAGTAGAGCACCGGCATCTTGACCGCCTCGCCCGGCTGGAGCGTTTGCGAGGTGAAACAGAAGCATTGTATTTTGTTGAAATACTTGGCGGCCTGCTCGGGCTCGACGTTGAAGCTGGCGGTCCCGGTGACGACCTTGTCCGAGGTGTTCTTCGCCCAGAACAGGGCAAGGTCGCGCTGGCCGACCTTGATCGAATGGGTGGTCTGGAGCGGCTTGAACTGCCAGGGCATGTCGCGCTCGACATTCGCGTCGAAGCGGATCGACATCGTGCGGCCAACCGCCTGGACCGCGCTGGCGGTGGCGCTGTCGACGCGCTGTGTGGTGCCCCCGTAGCCGGTCACCTGGCAGAAGATGCGGTAGAGCGGCACCGCCGCGAACCCCATGCCCAACATGCCCAGCGCCATCGCGAGGCCGATCAGTCCGACCTTGCGGTTGCGGCGACGGGCCTCATCGGGGGCGGGGAGGTTGCGGCTGGCCATCGGCTCAGCTCATCTTGGCGATCGAGATGAAGAAGACCAGCACCACGAACGCAGCAAGGGCAAGGCCAAGGACGCGATTGCGCCCCTTGCGGATCTGCGCGATCGAGCGGGCTTCGTCCTGGCCCGTCCCGTTCACGCCGGTATCGTTGCTGTCCTCTCCCATGAATTCCCTCAGATCACGATGAACCGGTCCATCACCAGCGCCGCGAAGAGCGCGAAGAGGTAGATGACCGAATAGGCGAAGAGCTGCTTCTCGGGGCGCATCGTGTCGGCCTCGCCGCGCGTGCGCAGGCCTACGCGGACCGAGAGCGCGAGAAACAGGCTGGAAAGCACGAGCGCACTGACGCCGTAAAGCGCTCCGGTGCCGCCGATCGCCCAGGGGACGACCGAAAGCGGCAGAAGCAGCACCGAATAGATCAGGATCAGGCGGCGGGTGGCCTTCTCGCCCGCAACCACCGGCATCATCGGGATGCCGACCTTGGCGTAGTCACTCTTCACGAAGAGCGCGAGCGCCCAGAAGTGCGGCGGCGTCCACATGAAGATGATCGCGAAGAGCACGACCGGCATCAAGGTGATATGCCCGGTCGCCGCGACCCAGCCGATCAGCGGCGGGAACGCCCCTGCACCACCGCCGATGACGATGTTCTGCGGGGTGCGGGGTTTCAGCCAGATGGTGTAGATCACCGAATAGTAGATGATCGATACGACGAGAATGGCCGCAGGCAGCCAGCCGACCGCAAATCCCATCAGGAAGACCGACCCCGAGCACAGCACCAGCGCGAAGTCGCGCGCGGTGGTGCGGTCGAGCCGGCCCTGCGGGAGCGGGCGCTTGGCGGTGCGCTTCATCCCCGCATCGATGTCCGCCTCCCACCACTGGTTGAGCGCCGCCGCGCCGCCCGCACCGATCGCGATGCACAGGATCGCGGTAAAGGCGAGGACCGGGTGGATACGCTCGGGCGCGGCGATGAGACCGCACAGGCCGGTAAAGATCACCAGGCTCATCACGCGCGGCTTGGTCAGCGCGAGAAGGTCGCGCCAGTCGGCCGGACGCCGCGCGGGCGCCGGAGTCGGGGGGGTAATCGAGGTCGTCATGGTGGCGTGCCCATACACCGTTCGCACCTTTCAGGCGAGCCGGACAATTTGACCGCCCCCAGGGGCCGCCAAATTGCCGGATGCATACACCGAGAGGGGACTCGATCCGATCAGTGGTGCGCCGCCTCGTCGATGACCGGAAGGGTCTCGAACTGGTGGAACGGCGGCGGGCTGGTCAGCGTCCATTCGAGCGTCGTCGCGCCCTCGCCCCAGTAGTTGTCGCCAGCCTTGCGCCCGGCCAGGAAGGCGTAGGCGATGTTGACGAACCAGACGACCAGCGAGGCGGCCATGACCATGTAGCCGATGGTGGCGATGTGGTTCCAGTAGGTGAAGGCCTCCGGATAGTCCGGGTAGCGACGCGGCATGCCCTGCATGCCCAGGAAGTGCATCGGGAAGAAGATCATGTTCACGCCCACGAAGAAGATCGCGAAGTGCAGCAGGGCGAGGAACTCGGAGTGCATCTTCCCGCTCATCTTCGGGAACCAGTAGTAGAACCCGGCGAAGAGCGCGGTGACCGCACCAAGCGAGAGCACGTAGTGGAAGTGCGCGACCACGTAGTAGGTGTCGTGAAGGTTGTCGTCGATGCCGCCGTTGGCGAGCACCACGCCGGTCACGCCGCCCACGGTGAACAGGAAGATGAAGCCGATCGCCCAGACCATCGGCGACTTGAACTCCAGGCTGCCGCCCCACATCGTGGCGATCCACGAGAAGATCTTTACGCCCGTCGGCACCGCGATGACCATGGTGGCGGCGGTGAAGTACATCTTGGTGTTCACCGAAAGCCCGGTCGCGTACATGTGGTGCGCCCAGACGATGAATCCGACGACGCCGATCGCGACCATCGCGTAGGCCATGCCGAGGTAGCCGAAGACCGGCTTCTTCGAGAAGGTCGAGATGATCTGCGAGATGATGCCGAAACCGGGCAGGATCATGATGTAGACTTCGGGGTGGCCGAAGAACCAGAACAGGTGCTGGTAGAGCACCGGATCGCCGCCGCCTGCAGGGTCGAAGAAGGTCGTGCCGAAGTTGCGGTCGGTCAGCAACATGGTGATCGCCGCGGCCAGGACCGGCAGCGAGAGCAGCAGCAGGAACGCGGTGACCAGCACCGACCACACGAACAGCGGCATCTTGTGCAGCGTCATGCCCGGCGCGCGCATGTTGAAGATGGTGGTGATGAAGTTGATCGCGCCCATGATCGAGCCCGCGCCCGCGAGGTGCAGCGCGAAGATGCCGAAGTCGACCGCCGGCCCCGGCGAACCGTAAGTCGAGAGCGGGGCGTAGACCGTCCACCCGGTGCCCGCACCAAGCCCGGTGCCACCCGGCACGAAGGCCGAGCACATCAGCGAGACGAAGCCCGCCACCGTCAGCCAGAACGAGATGTTGTTCATGCGCGGGAAGGCCATGTCGGGCGCGCCGATCATGATCGGCACGAACCAGTTGCCGAAGCCGCCGATGATCGCGGGCATGACCATGAAGAAGACCATGATCAGGCCGTGCGCGGTGATGAGCACGTTCCAGGTGTGCAGCGTGGTGGTGAAATCGGGATTTTCGGCCCCGAACCACTTCGCGAACATGTCGAGGTACTGGATGCCCGGCTCGGCGAGCTCGACGCGCATCATGCCCGAGAAGGCACCGCCGATGATCCCCGCGAAGATCGCGAAGATCAGGTACATCGTGCCGATGTCCTTGTGGTTGGTGGACATGAACCAGCGGGCGAAGAAGCCCGGATGTTCGTGCAAATGGTCGTGCCCGTGGCCGTGGTCCGAAACGTGGCCCTGGAACTGGTCTGCGGTGGTTGCCATCTTGGTAGCCTGTCCTTGCGTTCGCGGGGCCGTCAGCTGACGGCTTCGGTGGCGGCGGCCTCGGTCGCCTCGGCGGGGACCGTCTCGACTGCCGGCTCGGCGGCGGCGGGTTCGGCCGGAGCCTTCTGCCCGTCGATCACCGCACCCGCGTGGGTCAGCACCCACTGGTTGTACTTGTCGCGCGGCAGCGCCTCGAGCGCGATCGGCATATAGCCGTGCTTGGCCCCGCACAGCTCGGAGCACTGGCCGTAGTAGACGCCGGGCTTCTCGACGAAGAGCACCTTTTCGTTGATGCGGCCGGGCACCGCGTCAAGCTTGAACCAGAGCGAGGGCACCGCGAAGGAGTGGATCACGTCGGCTGCGGTGATCTGCAGGCGGATCGGTTCACCCACCGGGACCACCAGGCGGTTGTCCACCTCAAGGTGCGAAGGGCCGTCCCAGGGCTCCGAGCCCACTTCGCGGGTGCCGGGGTTGACCACCGGCTGGCCGGGAATGTTGAGCATCGTGGAGACGACCTCGAAATCGCCATTATCGGGGTAGCCGTAAGTCCAGAACCACTGGTTTCCGGTGACCTTGATGGTCAGCGCGGACTTGGGTGCGGGCTTGTACTGCTTGGCGATGAGGTCGATCGAGGGGATCGCGATGCCGAGCAGGATAAACACCGGCAGGATCGTCCAGATGACTTCGATCGCGGTGTTGTGGCTGGTGCGCGAGGCGACCGGGTTGGCGCGGCGGTTGTAGCGCACCACTACCCAGACGAGCAGCGCGAGGACGAAGAGCGTGATCACGGTGATGATCGGCATCAGGATGCCGTTGTGGATCCACAGGCCGTATTCGCCCAGGGGCGAGAACTGCTGCTGGAAGCCGAGCCCGCCTGCCGTCGGCATGCCGACGCCCTCGACGGGCTTCATCGGCGTGTAGCTTCCCGTCTCCTGCGCGAGGGCGGGAACGGCGAAGACAGCGGATGCGGAAAAAATGCAGGCCCTTCCCCAAAGGCGTGCACGACGGGCGATATGGCCGGATATCATCGTTATAGCGCTTCCGTTTCTTTTATAAACGCACACGCGAATCGCCCCGCCTGCACGCTCCCCAAATGCGGAGGCTGTTGCCCCCCTTCCAAATCCGCCTATACGCGCGCTTGCTGCGCGTCTCAAGCGCCACTAGGGAATTTTTGAGTTTGCGTGGTCCGTTACGGACCCGAACCGCCATTTTGATGAAAAGGATTTGACCGTCATGCAGGAAGAAGAGGTCCTCGCGGAATTCCGCGCCAGCAAGGCGCTGCTGGAAGGGCATTTCCTCCTCTCCTCGGGCCGCCACAGCGCCCACTACCTGCAGTGCGCGCGCGTGCTCCAGAACCCGGACCGCGCCGGACGGCTCGCCGTCGCACTTGCCGCGACGCTGCCCCACGATATCCGCAAGCAGATCCAGAAGGTCGTCTCGCCGGCCATGGGCGGCGTGATCATCGGCCAGGAAATGGGCCGCGCACTGCAGGTCGATGCAATGTTCGTCGAGCGCCCCACCGGCACTTTCGAGCTGCGCCGCGGCTTCGAGCTCGATCCGGGCGACAAGGTGCTGATGGTCGAGGACGTGGTCACCACCGGCAAGTCGAGCCGCGAGGCGATCAAGGCGATCGAGGACGCGGGCGGCGAAGTGATCGCGGCGGCCTCGCTGGTCGACCGTTCGGCGGGCGCGGTGGACCTCGGCGTTCCCTACTTCCCGCTCGTGGCGCTCAGCTTCCCGACGTACGCGCCCGACGAACTGCCCGCGGAGCTTGCCGCCACCCCCGCGATCAAGCCGGGCAGCCGCCAGCAGCCCTGATCCCGCTCCCCCAGTCCGAGGTCTGCCTCCCGTGTCCAGTGTCCTAGTTCCCCAGCATTTGCGCCTCGGCGTGAACATCGACCACGTCGCCACCATCCGCAACGCGCGCGGCGGGCTCCATCCTGATCCCGCGCGCGCCGCGCGGATCGTGGCGCAGGCGGGCGGCGACGGGATCACCGTGCACTTGCGCGAGGATCGCCGCCACATTCTCGACGGTGACATCCAGCGCGTCCAGGACGCGACCGGCTTGCCGGTCAACCTCGAGATGGCCGCGACCGAGGAAATGCTGGCGATCGCGCTCAAGCACCGTCCGCACGCGGCCTGCATCGTGCCCGAGCGGCGCGAAGAGCGCACCACCGAAGGCGGGCTCGACGCGGCGGGCCTCCACAACCAGCTGGCCCCGATCGTCGGACGCCTCACCGAGGCGGGGGTGCGCGTCAGCCTGTTCATCGGTCCCGAGCCGCACCAGATCGCGGCGGCGATGAAGCTGGGCGCGCCGGTGGTGGAGCTGCACACCGGCGAATACGCGCACGCCCAAGGCGAACAGGTAGCGAGCGAGCTGCGCCGGATCACCGACATGGCCGCGCTCGCCGCCAAGAACGGGATCGAGCCGCACGCCGGGCACGGCCTTACGTACGAGAACGTCCAGCCGATCGCGGCCATCCCCCAGATCGCCGAGCTCAACATCGGCCACTACCTCATCGGCGAGGCGATCTTCACCGGCCTCGAGGCAAGCATCCGCCAGATGCGCGCGTTGATGGATGAGGTGCGGTGAGCACCCGGCACCCCGATCTCGATCTCCTGCGCCGGCGTATCCGGCGCGTGTGCCTCGTGATCGTGCCGCTCGTCGCCTGCGCGATGACCGCGCTCGCCCTGTGGAACGACGCCAGGGCCGGGCGCCCCTTCGAACCCCACCCGATCTTCTCGGGGCTGGGCATGGTCGGCTGGGGCTTCGCCGTCTTCGTGCTTTCGGGCCCGGTGCTCACCCTCGTCGCACGGCTGCGCGAGAGGAGGAACGGACGATGATCGTCGGTCTGGGGTCGGACTTGTGCAACATCGAGCGGATCGCCCATTCGCTCGAAACCTATGGCGAGCGCTTCCTCAACCGCGTCTTCACCGAGACCGAACGCGCCAAGGCCGCGCGCCGGCCGCACACCGTCGCGGGCACTCTGGCCAAGCGCTTCGCGGCCAAGGAAGCCTTTTCCAAGGCAGTCGGAACCGGGTTCAAGGCCGGGGTGTTCATGAAGGACATCGGCGTCGTCAACGCCCCCTCCGGCGCCCCCACGCTGGCGCTGACAGGCGGCGCGAAGGCGCGGCTCGAGGCGCTGACACCGCCCGGTCACGAAGCCGTGGTTCACCTCACGCTCACCGACGATCACCCATGGGCCCAGGCCTTCGTCGTGATCGAAGCCCGTCCCGTCGCGCCCGCCACAAGTCCCGACACGAACCCCGGCTCAAGCCCCGTCTCAAGCCCCGAGTAGACTTCTTGCCCCAGACCATGACCGATACCCCCTCTTCGCCCGCCGCCCCCAGGACCGAAACGCCTGAAGAGGAAGGCAAGGTCGACTGGTGGCGCGAGGTGCGCGGCCTGGTGCTGATGCTGGTCGGCGTGCTGGCGTTCCATTCGTTCATCGCCAAGCCGTTCTACATCCCCTCGATCTCGATGATGCCCAACCTGCTGGTGGGCGACCGGCTGGTGGTCTCCAAGTACGCCTACGGCTGGAACTGGTCCTCGATCAGCTTCCACGCCCTGCCCCGTTCCGATTGGCGGCTGCTGGGCAAGACGCCCGAATATGGCGACATCGTCATCGTCGTGCCGGGCAACCGCAAGGAAGACCTCATCAAGCGCGTCGTCGCCCGGCCCGGCGACCGCATCGCGGTGATCGACGGGCGCATCCGCCTCAATGGCCGCTTCATCCCGCGCGAGGTCGTGCCCCCCACGCCGATCGCGGCCGACCCCCAGCTCCAGTGCGACGGGCAGGAACAGGGCCATTGCTACGACGGCTGGGAGGATTTCCGCGCCCGCCTGCCTTCGGGCCGGATCGTCTACGAAATGCCGACCTACCGCGAAACCTTGCCCAACGGCGCGCGTTACAACGTGATCGACTACATGAACCAGCGCCTCGACAACTTCCCGGAGATCCAAGTGCCCGAAGGCCACGTCTTCCTGATGGGCGACGACCGCGACCGGTCGGCCGACAGCCGCGCCCCCTTCGAAAACTGGGGGGGCGTCGCCGGTGGCGGGCTCGGCGGGCCGGTGCCGCTCTCGGACATCGGCGGGCGCGCCGAGTTCATCACGTTCTCGCTCGACGGCACCCAGACCTGGAACCCGCTGACCTGGTGGAGCGCGCTTCGCGAGGGTCGCGCCTTCACCAGCCTGCGCCCGCCGATCGAGGCGAGCCCGACCGCGCCGTGACCCGCGACGCGGGGAGACCGCCCGAACCGGCCGTTCCCGCCGCGACCGAGGCACCTGCCCTCGCGCCCGCCGAGGCAGCCGCGATTGCCAACGGACATCACCCGCTCGCGCCGCGCGTCCACCGCGTCGGCCCCACCGACATCACCGACCCACTGATCCGCAGCGAGGCGCGCAAGGCCTTCGTGTGGATCGGCATGCTGCTGTTCTTCGCGCTGGCGGTGTTCCTTTCGCAATCGCTGCTGGTGATCTTCGGGGGCATCGTCTTCGGCGCGCTGCTCGACGGCGGCGCGCGGCTGCTGCGGCGCGTGGTGCCGCTGGGACGAAGCTGGTGCGTGTGCATCGTGCTGGCCCTCGCGCTGCTGGCCGTCGCCTGGGTGGCGCGCTTTGCGGGCAGCCAGATCGCGGTCCAGGCGGCCGAGCTGCCCGCGACCATCGAGGGCCAGTACCATGTCGCGCTCGCGTGGCTGCGCGACCACGGCATCAACGTCACCGCGGTCGACCTGCGCTCGATCGCGCGCGAGGCGATGGGCGGCATCAGCCAGGTGACGGCGGTCGTCGGCGGGTTGCTCGGCGCCTTCGCGACGCTGTTCCTGATCCTGGTGCTGGGCATCTACTTCGCGCTCGAGCCACGCCTCTACCGCCGGGGCGTTGCCTGGATGCTGCCGGGAGACCGGCGCGACCACTTCGAGGGCACCGCGCAGGCAATGGGCGCGGCGCTGCGCCGACTGCTCTTCGGGCGGGTCATCGGGATGACGCTGGAGGGCCTGTTCACCTGGATTCTGCTCCAGACCTACGGGGTGCCGATGGCCGCGCTGCTCGGCCTGATCACCGCGCTACTGGCCTTCCTGCCCAACATCGGCGCACCGATCTCGGGCGCGATCATGATCCTCGTCGGCTTCTCGGGCGGGATGGAGATGGGGCTCTATACGCTCTTCGTCTACGTTCTGATCCACCTCTTCGACGGCTATCTCATCGTGCCGATGATCGCGCGCAAGACGGTGGACCTGCCGCCTGCGCTCGTGCTCGCCGCGCAGCTGATCATGGGCGTCCTGTTCGGCATCCTGGGCCTTGCCCTCGCCGACCCGCTGGTCGCCATGATCAAGATCTGGCTCGAGCGCGAGGCCGCGCGCAACCGCCCCGTGCCCCCCGCCTGACTCAACTGAGCTGGCCACCGCCTGCGCTCAAAGCTTGACCGCGCCCGAGCGGCGCGCAAGAGGATAACGCCATGGCCCGCAAGTTCCTCTACGTCGTCGCCGTCCTCCTCGTGCTCTTCGTGGCCGCGCGCCTCGCGCTCACGTTCTGGGCCGACGAGCTGACCGAGTTCACCTTCGTGCCCGCGGGCACGTTCGAGACACAGGCGCCCATGGCGCAAGGTGCCTGGGACAAGCCCGAGATGTGGATCGCGCGCCCCGGGCTTGCGAACGATCCTGCGCGCTGGCTGCCCAAGGGGGCGACAAAGGCGCCCGCCGGCTCGGCGCGCGCGGCGGTGTTCTTCGTCCACCCCACCAGCTACATGACCAAGGCGCACTGGAACGCCCCGCTCGACGACGCGGAGGCCAACGCCCGCGCCGCGCTGTTCACCCAGGCCATGGCCAGCGCCTTCACTGCCGCGGGCGACGTCTGGGCCCCGCGCTACCGCCAGGCCACCATCGGCGCCTTCTTCACCGAGCGCCCCGAGGCACAGCAGGCGCTCGACCTTGCCTATGGGGACGTGACGCAGGCCTTCGACACGTTCCTCAAGGCCAATCCCGAGGGACCGGTGATCCTTGTCGGGCACAGCCAGGGCGCGTTGCTGATGCGCCGCCTGCTGCGCGACCGCGTCGCGGGTACGCCGCTCGCCGCGCGCATCGCGGCGGTTTACATGCCCGGCTGGCCGGTCTCGCTCGCGCACGACCTGCCCAGGATGGGCCTGCCGCCCTGCACCAGCGACAACCAGGCCGGCTGCGTGCTCTCCTGGCTCTCCGTCGCCGATCCCGCCGACACCGGCGCGCTGCTCAAGGGCTATGCGCGCCAGAAGGGCCTCGACGGCGCGGCGCTCGCCGGCAGCCCGTTCCTGTGCACCAACCCGCTGACCGGATCGCAAGGCGCCTCGGCGGACGCCAGCGGCAACACCGGCACGCTCGTCCCCGACTTCGCGAACAAGACCGGCACGCTCGTCGCGCAGGCCGTTCCCGCCGCCTGCGAACTCGACGGCTTCCTCCACATCGGTCCACCGCCCAAGCTCGACATGGGCGACTACGTGCTGCCGGGGAACAACTACCACGTCTACGACATCACCCTGTTCTGGGAAAACCTGCGCGCCGATGCCCGCAAGCGGCTGACCGCGTGGATCGCGCAGCAGGACGCCGCACCCGAACAGAGCGTGCCCAACGTGAAGCCCGCGCCGTGAGCGACCCCCTCGGCGTCACCACCAGCGTCCTCGACTTTCGGGGCGCGCTGCCCGATGCGGGCGCGCTGCTCGGGCTGGATCTGGGCACGCAGACCATCGGCACCGCCTTTTGCGACGCGGGCTGGCGCTTTGCCTCGCCGGGCAAGACGCTGAAGCGCGGCAAGTTCGGGGCGGACAGGGCGGCGCTGACGGAGCTGATCGCAGAGCGCTCGATCAAGGGCATCGTCATCGGCCTGCCGCTCAACATGGACGGCACCGAAGGCCCGCGCTCGCAATCGAGCCGGGCCTATGCCCGCAACCTCGCCGCGCTCGGCCTGCCGATCCTGCTGTGGGACGAGCGCTGGTCGACGATGGGCGCCGAACGGGGCCTGCTCGACCAGGACATGAGCCGCGCCAAGCGCAAGGAACGCATCGACAGCGCGGCGGCCGCCGTGATCCTCCAAGCCGCCATCGACGGGCTTGCGGGGGGGATGTTCTAACCCGGCACGTTTGCACGCCCCTCCTCGCGCCCGCCCGGGGACGGCCAAGGGAAATTGTTAACGGTCGTGGGATTAAGATAGAGCCGTTCGGAAAATTGTCAGGAACTTGCGCGTAACGACGCCATCGCGACGCGAGTTTGGATTTTTCAATGGTATTTGGCATCCTGTCCGCCGCCGCACTGGCCGCATCCGGCCCTGCGCCAACGCGCGATGACGCGGGCTTCCAATCGGTCGTTCTCGCGCTTCACAACCAGGAACGCGCCGCGGTGGGAGCGCCTGCTCTGCTCTGGAGCGCGCGCCTTGCCCGCGACGCGCGCACCTGGGCCGAAAGGCTGGCCGCATCGGGCGTGTTCCAGCACGACGGCGCGAACACGAGCGAGGGTGAAAACCTCTGGATGGGTACGCGCGGCGCCTTTCGCCTGGAGGATATGGTCTCGGGCTGGGTAAACGAGAAAGCCCAGTTTCGGCGCGTGCGTTCCTGGCAAGCCAACTTTCACCGCGTGGGCCACTACACCCAGATGATCTGGGCCCGCACGAGCGCGGTCGGCTGCGCCCTCGCGCAGAGCGCCCGCTACGAGTACCTCGTGTGCCGCTATGATCCGCCGGGCAACGTGTGGAACGAGAGCCCCTACGATGCAACGCGCCTCGCCGCGAATCGGCGTATCGTCCGATCAGGCTATTGAATGGATACAAGGGGCCATCGCCCCTTGACCCCAAACCGTCGACCTCACCTCCAGGCACGACCCGTTGTGCGCCCATTGCCCGCGACGGTATCAGAAGCTCGAGGGGCCATGCCCCTCGAAAGATCTCTTTTCTAGATTCTGGGCGCGCGCAGCACGACGGTGAGGCCGTCCTCCGCTTCGATCGTGTCCCCAAAGCCCAAATCGCGCCGCACCGCATCGGCGCGGGCGCGCACGAGGAGGGCCTCGGGGATACCCGGTTCGCAGGCGAGCACGTCGGCCTCGCCGATGAGGCGGGCCTGGCGCAGCGTGAGGTCGTCGGGATCGAGGCTGGCAAGAGCGACTTCGACGAGGCCACTGGCCTCAACGGACAGCGAACCGGCGAGCCAGGCCTCGACCTTCTCGGCGCTGTCCTCGCGCAAGGGATCGAGCGGGCCGCCGGTCGTGAGCGCGGCGTCGATCGCGCGGCGCCGGTCCCCTGCATCGGGCCAGCGTTGGCGCAAGGCCGTGCGGGCGCCCTTCAGCGCGAGGGCGAGCGCGCCGAGCGACTGCGGCAGCAGCGTCTCGAGGCGCAACCGCAGTTGCTTGGCCAGCCCGGCCGAGGCTCCGCCGGTCCCGAAGGCGATGAGCACCGGGTTGCGGTCGAGGATCGAGGGCACGGTGAAATCGCACAAGGCGGGTCGGTCGGTGACGTTGACGAGCAGGCCGGCCGCGCGTGCGCGGCGCGCATCGCGCTGGCTGCGTTCCTCGTCCTCGTGCGCGATGAAGGCCAGCCGGGCGCCGCGCAGCAGCCCCTCGCGAAAATCGTCGACGACGAGGCCGCCCGCGCGTTCGACCAGGCGGCGCTTGGCCACGGCCGCCTCACCACTCCCGAGTACGAGCACAGGGCGATCCCTGACGGCGTGGAAGAGCGGGAGAGCGTCGATCATCGCCGCTCCTTACCAAGCCTTCCCGGCGCGCTCAATCAGGCGAGGAAGTCGGGCACGCTTTCAGCGGCGAGGATCGTCTCGGGCTCGATGCGCCCCGCGACAAGCGCCCAGGCGTCGCCATCGACCATGACTTCGGGAACCAGCGCGCGGCTGTTGTAGGTGTTGGCCATCGTCGCGCCATAGGCGCCCGCCGTGCGGAACACGACGAGATCGCCCGCCTTGACCACGTCGACCTTACGGTTCTTGGCAAAGACGTCCGAGCTTTCGCAGATCGGGCCGACGACGTGCGCCTGCCAGGTTTCGCCGCTTGGCTTGACGGCCGCGAAATCGTGCCAGGCATCGTACATCGCCGGGCGCGCAAGGTCGTTCATCGCGGCATCGACGACGATGAAGGGCGCGCTCGTGCCCTCCTTCACGCGGATCACCGCGGAAACGAGCACCCCCGCATTGCCCGAGATCACCCGGCCCGGCTCGAACATGATCGTCGCGTTCCAGCCCTTCGTCACCTCGACCACCATCGCGCCGTAGTCGGCCGGGGTCGGCAGGTCTTCCTCGCCCTTGTAGGGTACGCCAAGGCCACCGCCGAGGTCCATGTGGGTGACGGCAAGGCCCTGCCCGCGCAAGTCCTCCATCAGAACGCCCATCTTGACGAAAGCCTCGCGCGAAGGCTCGAGATCGGTGATCTGGCTGCCGATGTGCACGGCGAGGCCGCGCATGTTCAGCCCCTCGAGCGCGGAAAGACGCGCGTAGATCGCGCCCGCGCGGTCATAGGCGACGCCGAACTTGTTCTCAGCCTTGCCGGTCGAGATCTTGGCGTGGGTGCGCGCATCGACATCCGGATTGACGCGCAAGGCGCACGTCGCCGTCAGGCCGAGAGCTGCGGCGATCTCGGCGAGTTCCACGCCCTCTTCCTCGCTCTCGAGGTTGAACTGGCCGATACCCGCCTTCACCGCCGCGGTGAGCTCGCGCTTCGACTTGCCCACGCCCGAGAAGACGATGTCGGCGGCCGGCATGCCGGCGGCGAGCGCGCGGTTCATCTCGCCCTCGGAGACGACGTCGGCCCCGTAGCCTTCGCGCGAAAGCAGCCGCAGCACGGCAAGGTTGGGGTTCGACTTCACCGCGAAGGCGATGTGCACCTTCTCTAGGCCCGAAAGCGCCTCGCGAAAGACACGGGCGTGGCGCTCGAACGTGGCGCGCGAATAGACGTAGACGGGGGTACCGACGTGCCGCGCGATTTCGGCAAGCGGCACCTGTTCGGCGCAGAGCTCGCCGTCGATCAGCTGGAAATGGTCCATGGGGTTCCTGTCGGAAAAATCAGTCGGTCGATGGGGTGGGCGTGGCTGCGTCGCTGGGCACGGCTTCGGGCGGCGGCAGGTCGAACGGATCGTCCTCGCGCTGTTCGGAGCGGGTGCGCAGCTCGACGCTGCGTTTGGGAATGGCGAGCGTGGGCGTTTCGAGCAGCTCGTTGGCGCCTGGACGCTCGGCGCGCCCATAGGGGGCCGGCGGCAGCTCCTTGCCCGCCTTCATCGCGAGGTCCGCGCGTTGCCCGCAGGCCGCGAGCGCCGCCAGAACCAGAAGAGCCGCCACCTTGCGCATTCCCGTCACTCCTTGCGGCCCTGCTTCAGGCCAAGCCGAGCGCGGCGCGGGCCTCGGCCACGCGCGCACGCACCTGATCGGGCGCCGTGCCGCCGTGCGACGCGCGCGCGGCAACCGAAGCCTCGACCGACAAGGCCTTGAATACGCGCTCGTCGATGCGGCTGTCGATCTCTTTCAGGTCTGCCAGCGGCAACTTGTCGAGCGCGAGCCCCCGTGTCTCGGCCAGCTTGACCGCCGCACCGGTGATGTGGTGCGCCTCGCGGAAGGGAATGTCGCCCTCGCGCACCAGCCAGTCGGCAAGGTCGGTCGCGGTGGCGAAGCCCATCTCGGCGGCCTGGAGCATGCGGTCGGTGCGGAAAGTGGTCTCGGCGACCATGCCCGTCATCGCCGCGATCGAGAGCGCGAGCAGGCCATGCGCCTCGAACACGGGCGGCTTGTCGTCCTGCATATCCTTCGAATAGGCGAGCGGCAGGCCCTTCATCGTCATCATCAGCCCGGTCAGGCACCCGGCAATGCGCCCGGCGTGGCCGCGCACCAGCTCGGCCGCGTCGGGGTTCTTCTTCTGCGGCATGATCGAGCTGCCGGTCGAGAGCGAATCGGGCAGGCGCACGAAGGCGAAGGGCTGGCTCGCCCAGATGATGAATTCCTCGGCAAGGCGCGAGAGGTGGAGCGAACACTGCGCCGCCGCCATCAGATAATCGAGCGCGAAGTCGCGGTCCGAAACGGTGTCGAGGCTGTTGTCGGTGGGCGCATCGAAGCCGAGCGCGCTGGCCGTCATGTGGCGATCGATCGGGAAGCCCGTCCCCGCCAGCGCCGCCGAACCCAGCGGCGAACGGTTCATGCGGCGGCGGTTGTCGGCCAGGCGCGAACGGTCGCGCGCGATCATCTCGTAATAGGCCATCAGATGGTGGCCAAGCGTCACCGGCTGCGCGGTCTGGAGGTGGGTGAAGCCGGGCATGATGCTTGCCGCATGTTCGCCCGCGCGGGTCACCAGCGCCACCTGCAACGCCTCGAGCCCGGCATCGACCTCGTCGATCGCCTGGCGCACCCAGAGCTTGAAATCGGTCGCGACCTGGTCGTTGCGGCTGCGCGCGGTGTGCAGGCGCCCGGCGACCGGACCGATCAGCTGCGCAAGGCGCGACTCGGTGGTCATGTGAATGTCCTCGAGGTCCCAGTTCTCAGGGACGCCGCTGACTTCGTACTCGGCGGCGACCGCATCGAGGCCCTCGGAAATGGTCGTGGCGTCGGCGGGCGTGACGATGCCCTGCGCGCCGAGCATCGCGACGTGCGCCTTGCTGGCCGCGATGTCCTGACGCCACAGAGCCTTGTCGAAGGGAATCGAGGCGTTTATCTCGCGCATGATCGCCGACGGTCCTTCTGCGAACCGTCCGCCCCACATCTGGTTGGAGCCCCCCACCGTGCCCTCTGCGCCGCTATCCAAATCGCTCAAGTCGCTCGTCCTGTATTCGTTTGCCGGGTCCTGTGCCCTGCTGATCGCGGGTTGCGATAGGCAAAGCGCACCCGACGCGCAACCGACAGCTTCGCAAGCACCGGCAGGCGGCAACGGCGAGGCGGCCGTCACACCGCCCGTGCAAGGCAAGCTCGATCGCTCGCACAAGGGCGAGCCGATGCCCACGATCACGCTGGTCGACCAGTCGGGCGAGAGCCTCGACCTGACCTCGCTCAAGGGCAAGCCGCTGCTGATCAACCTGTGGGCGACCTGGTGCGCGCCCTGCGTCGAAGAGCTGCCCACGCTCAACACGCTGATCGGCCGCGAGGACGAGCTGGGCGTGCAGGTGCTGCCGATCTCGCAGGACATGGGCCAGCCCGACAAGGTCGTCGAGATCCTCCACCGCCGCAAGCTCGACAACATCGAGCCCTGGCTCGACGAGCAGGGCGATCTCGGCTTCCAGTACGGTGGCAACCTGCCAATCACGGTGCTGTTCGACAAGGACGGCAAGGAAGTCTGGCGCTGGATCGGCAGTAACGACTGGACCAGCCAGGACGCGCTCAAGCTGATCGCCGAAGCCAAGTAAGCCCGCCTATTCCGATCCCTGCCGCCTCGGGCCCGGCGGGCAGGGATCGCAAGGTGTGCGCCTCAGCCCTCGCGGTCCAGCACGAAGAAATAGGTTCCCGGATCGCCGCGCCGATCCATCGCGCCCAGCAGCGTCACTTCGTCGACCCGGCGGAAATGGTCGATCACGGGCAGCCGGTCGTAGACCATCGCGGCCGAGAGCACCCCTCGGTATTCGACCCTGCGCAGCCGCGCCGCCGGTGCGGGCGCCTCGATCGCCTTGCGAATGGCGCTGAGGTCGCGCACGCCTTGCGCCAGCGCCTGCGCCACGCCGATCGGGTCGGCCACGAAATAGCCGCTACGCGCCGCGTCGTGGAACAGCAGCGGGTCAACGCTCTCGCTGTCGGTGAAGCGCTTGCCGTACCAGCCGCTGCATTCCAGCGATCCGTCCATGGGGTGCCCGCTCGGAAACTCGCGGCCTCGCCAGGTACCCGCTAGAAACCCGACATCGACGGGCTCGAGCGCGTCGAACAAGGTGAAGGCCTGATCGGGGCGGACCGATCCGGTGGCGATGGCCTCGGCGAAATGCATGGCGGTCTCTCTCCCGTCTGTCGTCGAGGCGAGAATGTCATGATTATTTATTCACGTAAATAAATTCATTTCCCACTCCTTCGAGGCACAACGCATGAGCGATTTCGGGCGCGGGCACGGCCAAAAGAATAGACGCCCGAAATCAGGCGGCGCCAGTGCCCGAGGGGTGCTAGAACAGACCCATGCTGTTCGACCTCCCCGATGACGCCACGCTCTACCAGGCCCTGCTGGCCCGCAACCCGGACTACGACGGGCAGGCCTTCGTCTGCGTATCGACAACCGGCGTGTTCTGCCGCCTGACCTGCCCGGCGCGCAAGCCGCTGCCCGAGAACTGCACCTTTCGCGCCACGATCGGCGAGTGCATCGAAACAGGCTTTCGTCCCTGCAAGCGCTGCCACCCGCTCGAAGCTGCCGCCAAGGCCGAACCGGTGATCGCCACCTTGCTCGCCGCGCTCGACCGCCAGCCGGGACGACGCTGGAGCGAGGGCGACGTGACCGCGATGGGCCTCGACGCCTCGACCGTGCGGCGCGCCTTCAAACGCCACTACGGTATGACGTTCCTCGAGATGGCGCGCCAGCGCCGCCTGCGCGAGGGCTTCACGACGCTTGCCGCGGGGGGCGCGGTGATCGAGGCGCAGCTCGAGGCGAGCTTCGAATCGCCCAGCGCCTTTCGCGCCGCCTTCGCCCGCCTGCTCGGCTGCGCACCCGCCGACTTGAGCCCCGGCGAAGGCCTGATGCGCGCGCACTGGATCCCTACGCCGCTCGGCGACATGATCGCGGTGGCGAGCGCGCGCCACCTGCACCTGCTCGAATTCGTCGACCGCAAGGGCCTGCCCGCCGAACTGAGGAAACTGCAGGAGGGTACCAACGAGCGGATCGGCATCGGCCTGCTCGCCCCCACCGAACAGGCCACGCACGAACTGGCCAGCTATTTCGCCGCCGAATCGGGCACCTTCGAGACTCCGCTGGCCATGGCGGGATCGCCGTTCACGCGGCAGGTCTGGGAAGCCCTGCGCACGATCCCTCCGGGCGAAACGCGCAGCTATGGCGAGCTCGCTCGCCAGATCGGTCGTCCCTCGGCGATGCGTGCGGTCGCACGCGCCAACGGCGCCAACCAGATCGCGCTGATGATCCCTTGCCACCGCGTGATCGGCGCCGACGGCTCGCTGACGGGCTACGCAGGCGGACTCTGGCGCAAACAGCGCCTGATCGAGATCGAGCGAAACTTGCGCGATCGCGCGCGCAACCCCAGCCGCACCGCCGCGGCCTGATCAGAACTCGGCCCAGTCCTCCTGCACCGCCAGATTGCCCTGTGCCGGCGCAGAGACGGCGCGGCGCGGCGCGGGGCCGCGCATCGGCATCCGCTCTACGACACCGCCCGTGCGGCCTTGCGCCGCGTAACTGCCAAGGTCGAACCGGCCGACCAGTTGCCCCATGCGCTGCGCCTCCTGCGCCAGACTGCGCGAGGCTGCGGTCGATTCCTCGACCAGCGCCGCGTTCTGCTGCGTGGTCGTATCCATCTGGCCCACGACCTGGTCCACCTGCCCGATGGCGTTCGATTGTTCGTTGGCCGAGTCGGCGATCTTGCCGATCATGTTCGCCAGCTCGCCTGTGCGCACGACGATCTTGCCCAGCGCCTCGCGCGTACGCTCGAGCATCTCGACGCCATTGCCCACCTCGCCTCCGCTGGTCTGGATGATCCCGCTGATCTCGCGCGCGGCCTCGGCCGAACGCTCGGCCAGCGCACGCACTTCGGTGGCGACCACGGCGAAGCCCTTGCCCGCCTCGCCCGCGCGCGCGGCCTCGACCCCGGCATTGAGCGCGAGCAGGTTGGTCTGGAAGGCGATCCCATCGATCAGGGTCACGATTTCGGCCATGCGCTGGCTCGACTTGGAGATCGCCTCCATCGCGTTCGAGGCGCGCACCATGATCTGGCTGCCCTCTTCGGCTTCATGTTCGGTCTCGAGCGCGTTCTGCCGCGCATCATTGGCGACGCGGGCGGTGTCCGCCACCGATTCGCGCAGTTCGCGCACCGCCGCGGCCGACTGCTCGAGCGCGGCCGCCTGCGCGGTCGTGCGGCTGGCCAGATCGTCGGCCGCGCTGGCGATTTCGCCCGCGCCGTTGTTGACGTTGCCCGAAGCCTCCGCCACTTCGCCCAGGACTTCGCCAAGGCGCGAAATCGTCTCGTTGAAATCGGTCCTCAGCCGCTCGTAATCCGGCGGGAATTGGGTGGTGATCGCGCAATCGATCTTGCCGCCCTTGAGCGCGCCGAGGCCCGCTGCGAGTTCGTCCACGACCACCCTTTGTGCCGCAGCCTGTTCCTCGGCACGGCGACGCGCGCGCTCGGCCACGGCCTCCTTGATGGCTTCGAGCGCCCGGGCGATCGCGCCGATCTCGTCGCGCCCCTCACGCCCCGGAACGGCCGTGTCGAGATTGCCGCGCGCCATCTCCTCCATCGCCCGCGTCAGCGCCGCCAGCGGACGGATCACGCGGTTGTACAGAAGCGCCAGCACGCTCACGCAGGCAAGTCCGATCAGCACCAGCAACCCGACGATCCAGTCGAACGAGGAGGCCACGGTCGCCTTGCCCTTGTTGCCCGCCTCGTTGCCAATCTCGACGTTGTAGGCGAACTCGTCGTCGACCTGCTTGTCGAGCCGGTAGCCGATCGATTTGAGCGCACCGTTGTAAAGCCGCGTCGCCTCGTCGTTCCGGAGCACCAGCGAGACCGCGCGCACGGGTTGCAGCTCCACCTTCCATTCGCGCCAGCTCGCCTTGAGGTCGGCGAAAAGCTTCGCCTCCCGCGCATCGGACACCAGGGTGTCGTATTCCTGAAAGGCCTTGTCGGTGCGCGCTATCGCAGCGGCGAGTTCGCCGTCGATCCGCTGGGTCTCGCCGCGCGTATCGGCCAGGATGTGCTGAGAGATCAGGATGCGTGCCGTCGCCTGGGCCTGGGCGATATCGCCCATCACCGCGAGACTGGGCACGGTATTGTCCGAAGAATAGGACAGGCTGCCGCCCAACCGGTCGATGAAGCGCAGGGCCATGGCCCCGCTCATCAGCGCCAGCAACGCGATCAACAGCGTTGCCAGCAGGGTGACGGTGCGAATCTTCAGACTTCCCAACAGGACCATCGTGGCGCTCTTTTTCAGGCACGCCCCATCGCGTGCGACGACGCCGATAGCATTGCCCGCGAAAAGGAACTTCTGACGGGAAACCAGTGGTTTCTACGAGGGTCTACAGGCCTGTTCCAGCAACCGGCGCGCCCGCTCCAGCCAGGGACGATCGACCATCGTGCCCTTCCAGCGCAGCGCCCCCTGCCCCGGATGGGCGGCAAATAGGTCGACGATTTCCTGCGCCTGCGCGATTTCCGCGTCGCTCGGGGTAAAGGCCGCGTTGATCACGGGAACTTGCGCCGGGTGGATCGCCAACATCCCGCGATAGCCCTGCCGCCGGACCTGCCCGGCGCGCCTGCGCAGCGCCTCGAGGTCGTGGAAGTCCGCGCAGATCGTCTCGATCGGCAGGACCCCCGCGTTCGCCGCGCCCAGCAGACAGAAGCTGCGCGCCATCTCGTAAGTGAACGAATACGCCCCGTCCGGCTCCCGGTTCGCGGACGCGCCCAGCGCGTCGGCCAGATCCTCGGCGCCCCAGGTCATCGCGGCCAGGCGCGGCGCCCCCGCGTAATCCCCGCAGTGGAACATGCCCCGGGCGGTCTCGGTCACCAGAACGATCAGTCGCGTGGTGCCCGGCGCAATCCCGAAGGCCGCCTCCAGTGCCTCGAGATAGCGGTGCAGCACCTCGACATCCTCGCGCCCCTCGGCCTTGGGCAACATGATCCCGCCCGGCCGCCCGGGCATGATCGCCGCCAGGTCTTCGAGTGCAAGGCCGCCGGAAAGCGGATTAATACGCACCCAGAGCCGGTGGCGCTGTGCCGGGTTGTCGTCGAGCAGCCGACGCACCGCCACGCGGGCCTCGGCCTTGGCCTCGGGCACGACGGCGTCCTCGAGATCGAGCAGGACCACATCCGCCTCGCCCTCCATCGCCTTGTGCATCTTGCGCACGCTGTCGCCGGGTGCGAACAGCCACGAGCGCGCGGCGAAGGGGGCTGTCGGCATCATCTCACTCTCCCGGGACGTCCGGCAGGTCAGCGCCCGCCTTCACGCAATTGCTTCGTGGCTTGCAATCCCCATTGACCCAAACGCCATTCCAGTGCAATCGCCACTGCGCCGCGGGTGTAGCTCAATGGTAGAGCAGCAGCTTCCCAAGCTGACGACGAGGGTTCGATTCCCTTCACCCGCTCCAGCCTCCCTTCCGAAATTTTCCGAGAAATGGTATAAAAGCCCTGAAATCCGGGGCTTTAGAGCCCTGTCTTGTCCGGACGTGGCCGCCCGTTTCCGCCTGCATGCAGAAATTTTTGGGGGTACTTTGGGGTTTCGGCGTCTTGTCCAATGAGAGTGACCCCCACCGTGGGGGTCCCCAAGCGGGAAAGGCGCAGAAATATGCCACTTACCGACATTGCGATCCGAAACGCCAAGCCCCGAGAGAAAGCCTACAAGCTTGGCGACGCTCTTGGCCTGTTTCTGCTGGTGAAGCCGACCGGGGGAAAGCTGTGGCGGGTGAAATATCGAATCCACGGCAAGGAGAAGGCGCTCGCCGTAGGCACCTACCCAACGGTCGGTCTCGCCGAAGCGCGGCGACGCCGGGACAACGCGCGGCAACTGGTTTCGGATGGTCGGGATCCGTCGATCGAAAAGCGGCGCGAAAAAATGCGCGCGGAACTGGCTACGGCAACGACCTTTACCGCCATCGCCGAGGAGTACTGTGCCAAGCGCAAGCGCGACGGGGTTAAGGCCTGGGCCCCTGCGACAGCCAATCGAAGCGAATATCTGCTCTCGTTGCTGCGAGGATCGATCGGCACCATGCCGATCGGCGACATTGAACCGATAGACGTGCTGACTGCGGTTCGCAGGATCGAGAAGAAGGGACAACTGGAAAGCGCCCGTCGCACGCTCCAACTCGCTGGCGCGGTCTTTCGCTACGCCGTAGCGACGGCTCGCATCTCCTCCGATCCGACCCGCGACCTTCGTGGCGCCCTGACTACGCCCACGGTCACGCATTATGGGGCAATCATCGAGCCGGAACGCGTCGGCGAACTGCTGCGTGCGATCAATGGATACGAGGGCCAGCCTTTGACCAAGTTGGCGATGCTTCTGGCGCCGCACGTCTTCGTTCGCCCTGGTGAACTGCGCCATGCTGACTGGTCCGAATTCGATTTCGATAGTGCGCTCTGGAGAATACCTGCCGCCAAGACGAAGATGCGCAAAGACCATATGGTCCCCTTGTCGCGTCAGAGCCTGGCCATCTTGAAGGACGCGAACGCCCTGACCGGTCCGACAGGGTTCGTCTTCCCGTCCATTCGGTCACGCCGACGACCAATGAGCGACAACACGATCAATGCCGGGCTACGCCGACTTGGCTACGCGAGCGACGAAATGACCGCCCATGGTTTTCGGGCCATGGCCTCAACCTTGCTCAATGAAAGTGGCAAATGGCATCCCGATGCGATCGAACGCGCACTGGCGCATGGAGACAGCGACCGGATCCGGGCGGCGTATCACCGAGGGGCGCACTGGAAGGAACGAGTCGAGATGGCCCAATGGTGGAGTGACTATCTCGACGAGATGCGCGGCGAAGGAGCGCCAAAGAGCGCTTTCAAACGCCAATGACAGCAACCTATTTCCACACCAAGAAGCTGAGAAAAGGCGCCTTTCTTTAAAATTCAGGCCCCATTCTAGGCTGGCAAGCTGCCACCAAACAAGTCGTCTCCTCGATCAGCTGGCGGCTTCTTGGTCCGTTCCTTACGGGTCACCCCTTCGGCCGTAAGAATGTCGTAGGCATCGACAAACCTCTGAAAGAATCTCTCCATTTCAGTAGGCTCCAGAAGGGGAAGGTCGGTTAGGTCGTATACCTTCATACGACGATTATCGCAGCCTTTGGGGGCACTTAGATCAAGCAACAGCAGGTCCGCATCACGGAATTGATCAACGGCAAAGAGCGACATGATCGTGCTGGCAATCATGCGCAAACCATCGCGCCCAGGCACATGCTTACGCCGAGGCTGGAGATAGAAAAATGTCGTCTTGCCGTTCTCTCGGAAGAAAAACAGAGGATCGACGTTGATCGCGAAGTCGGGACGCAAGTTGAGCCGTTGTGGGGAGAGCGAATGACAAATTAGATCGTTGTGCCCTTGCGCCGCATCCCAGATCAGCCCTCCGACTTCCTCGTTGTGTGGCCGCCCTTGCTTATTGCCGGTCAAGCCGCATGCACGAACGGCGGCCTCTCTTGGAATGGGAGAACTGAAAACGGCCTTCGCCACACGCTTGGCCGGGGTATACCCCCAGACAGGTCCGCTGGTGCGATAGTAGCGCCTGAGATTGGCAGCTGTCGTTTCAACGTCATGACCAGTCAACCTGACCACGTCTTGAAGTGGGGGAATCGCTAACGTCATGAACGGATCTTTACCATCTTGCGGAAGTGGAACAAAGATGGCGACTACTGCACAGTTGCCGTTTTCCCCTGCGCAATGAAGTGCCGGCGAATGGACTCATTCGCAATTTCCATATTCAGCCGCACTTTACCATCCTTGGCATTCCAGACTTGATCCCACGGACCGCCGCGAACGTGCGTCAAATCGGAGAGCTCGAAAGCACCAAAGCCTGAGTAATACCGCAAGGTGGAGCGAAGCAACTTTTCGGTTTCAGCAGAGAAGTCTGCTCGTGCTTCCGTGACCTCGCCCGTATCCAGATCCATCATGGTCGCACGGCTGGTAATCGGCCCTGCTGCGTGAACCTTGAAGCTGTTATAAACGACCTTGATGACGGGCCCGTACTCCCAAGCTTCAATGCGATTCGAAATCAGCGGCGAATCGAACGAGGCCAAGTGCCAGCCGTGAGCAAAGTAGATGTGTTTGAGTATGCCCATGTTAGTGAGCACCACTCCGCGATCCTCTGCGCAGTCCAGTAGATAGTTGGCAACTTGCCTGGCGTCGTACATTGCTAACTCGTGAGGACTTCAATGGCCCGTACGCGGCTGCCGTTACAGATGAAGAGAGTTCCGCGCAATCGAAGCTACCACTGGTCCGCTGGCGATACGAGGAGGCATAAGCAGCTTGCGAAAATGAAGCCGTGGGATTTACCACCAGCTCGTTGTTTTGCGATCCTTTGAAACAATGGCTGACCCGCGCCGTTAGCGCGGCCGGGCTCTATTTCGCTGTCGCCCAACCGAGCCATCGGCTGCGCCGCCGTCTCGTCGCCAGAGCCGTCACGATCCCTGTCAGGGGCGGGATACGGCTTGCATCCCTTCAAGTGTCGCCGCGCTGACCCGCGCGGCGGCGTTGGCCTTTGTCGGCTCCAAGGTGGCGGAGGGCGTCGCTGCCCGATAGCCCCGCCTCGACGGGGCGCAACCCGTCCGCTGCGCTCTCGGGTCCTTCACGTTGTTACGGCCTTGCAGGTGCGCCCCGCCTTTTGCCGGCGGGGCTGCTGGTTCGCTCCTGCCGCCCCCCGCCACCCTGGCGCCGGTCAATGGCGGTTGAAGGAAGGAGTGAAGGAGCATGTCCAAGGACAACCGTCAGAGCCTCTATGGAGAGGTCACGAGCCGGATCATTGCCGAGCTGGAGGAAGGCCGCGTGCCATGGATGCAGCCGTGGGACGCAGCGCGGTGCCCGGTGACGATGCCGAACAACGGAGTAACCGGGCGCATCTACAGCGGCATAAACGTGCTGATCCTGTGGGCGGCCGGGATCGGGGGCGGCTATTCCTCGCAGCGTTGGCTTACCTATAAGCAGGCCGAGAAGGCAGGTGGCAACGTCAAGCGCGGGGAGAAGGGAACGGTCATTTGTTACGCCGATCGTTTCACGCCCAAGGACGAGGCGCAAAAGGCCCGGAGCGAGGATCGCGACGCGCGCACCGTGGCCTTTCTCAAGCGGTTCACGGTCTTCAATCTCGATCAGTGTGAAGGGCTTCCCATCGAGGCCGGGGCGGCCCCGAGCGTGTCCGACCCAGTCATGACGCGGATCGAGGCCGACCGGATCATCACGCTGTCAGGCGCAGACTTCCGGATTGGCGGGCGCGAGGCCTACTATGCTCCGGCCGAAGACTTCGTGATGGTGCCGCCACAGGTTGCTTTCCCCGATCCGATCAACTGGTACCGCACGGCGCTGCACGAACTGGGGCATTGGACCGGGCATCCTACCCGCCTCAACCGGGACCAATCGGGCCGCTATCGTTCCTCGAAGTATGGCCGGGAGGAACTGGTCGCCGAGATGACCAGCGCCTTTGTCTGTGCCTCCTTGGGGATCGCGCCAAGCGTGCGGCATTCCGACTATATCGGTGCGTGGCTCACGGTATTGCGCGAGGACGAAAAGGCGATCTTTCGCGCGGCCAGTGCCGCCAGCAAGGCCGCCGATTACCTCCTTGCCTTCGGGGAGGATGCGGCATGATCCGGCCTCTTGCCTTTCTCGTCCAGCGTATCCGGGAGGTGTCGCTCAGGGGCGCCTTTGCGGAAGTCACCGATCCCCGGCACCGGCGGTATATGCGCGCGATGGCCTCGCTTCCCGATGCCGAGCACGCGGCCTTTCGTCTGGCCCGCATCGAAGGCTTGAACGTGCCCCGGATCGCGGACGAACTTGATATCTCGAACGCGCAGGCCGAAACCCATCTGGCCCATGCAATCGAAATGATTGCCTGTTCCCTGCGGCGTCAGGAACGCAAGGGATGGTGATACACGCGCGGCCGGAGCCCACAGGGCCCCGGCCGCCATCATTTTGCACTTGGCAGCAAGGATGTTAGGCGCGAGTCTGTGCCTATGAAAACGAGCCTCGACCATCTCCCGGCGAACAAGCTGTCAACCGGCGCGCAAAACTGACCCCCTATCGGCGTCCAATATTGACCCCACCTTTCGGTAGTCTGGCGGTTATCCCGGTAGTCGATAGGAGGGGCCCACGGACGACGACGCGCACCGTCAGGTGT
>NZ_JABWCU010000014.1 GCF_018491765.1 Novosphingobium profundi
GCCCCTCAAAAGGGCCCTTTTTGCGTCTCCATAAAGACGCCCATGGTGACGCGGGGTGGAGCAGCCCGGTAGCTCGTCAGGCTCATAACCTGAAGGTCGTAGGTTCAAATCCTACCCCCGCAACCAATTCCAAACGCGAAAGCCCCCCAAGCGGAACAACGCTGGGGGGCTTTGGCGTTTGGGCAAGCCAGATTTTCCGCGAGGCTTGGACGCGCTGGGGCATTGGCTGGCCGCACAGTGGCTTGCGGGCACATGCAAGGGCCAAGTTCCTTTTCAGGCGGGTCACTTTAGGCTATCCGCGATAGCTTCTCTGATCGATCAGGCGTTGATACCGAACCATCATGTCTTCTTGTGACCTATGTGTAGTCCGCAATCGGGCCATCTGCGCCTCGCTCGACGCCAACGAACTCGAGGCGCTCAACGCCATCGGCCGCACGCGCAAGATCACGCCCGGTGAATCGCTGATCTGGGAAGGCGAGGATTCGGTCCTGGTCGCCAACGTCATCGAGGGCGTGCTCAAGCTGTCCACCAACACCGAGGACGGACGCGAGCAGATCGTCGGCGTGGTCTACCCCTCCGATTTCATCGGACGCCCCTTCGGGGGCACCAGCGGGCACGGCGTGACCGCGCTGACCGAGGCCAAGGTCTGCGTCTTCTCGCGCCGCGATTTCGACGCCTTCGCCCGCGAGCACCCCTCGCTCGAGCACAAGCTGCTCGAGCGTACGCTCGGTGAACTCGACCGTACCCGCCGCTGGATGCTGCTGCTTGGCCGCAAGTCGGCCTCGGAGAAGATGGCCAGCTTCCTGCTCGAGATGACCGAGCGCCTGAGCGGCAATGGCTGCAAGGTGTCCTTCGAGAACCCGCTCCAGCGCCACCTGACGCTGCCGTTCTCGCGCCAGCAGATCGCTGACGTGCTTGGCCTGACCATCGAGACCGTCAGCCGCCAGTTCACGCGGCTCAAGAACGAGGGTATCATCGACCTGCCCTCGCGCCGCGACGTGGTCATTCTCGATATGGAGGCGTTGGCTGCCGAAGCGGGCTGACACGCCGGATCGCGCCCTCGTGGCGAGGCAATGGATAAAAAAAGGGGGAGCCGAGAGGCTCCCCCTTTTTTCGTGTTGCTGCCGCACGCGCGCCGCAGCCGAGTGCGGCGGCCTGGACGGGACCTTAGAAGCGGTAGCTGACGCCGGCGCTGAGGACCCAGGGATCGAGATTGTGCTTGGTCTCGAGCGCGAGGGTGCCGTCCTCGTAGAACTTGGCGGTCGGCTTCACGAAGTACTTCTTGGCATCGAGCGAGAGGCCCAGGCCATTGTCGCCCAGCGCGATGTCGACACCGCCCTGGATCACGCCACCGAACGAATTGGACATCTTCACCTTGTCGACGCCGAGCGCGGCGGCGGTGGCGCCGGGCTTTTCGTCGAGGACGAAGAACAGCGTGGGGCCCGCGCCGACATAGGGCTTGATCGGGGTGCCGGTATCGAGATGCGCCTTGAGCGTGAGCGTGGCGGGCAGGATCATGACGTGATCGACGAGATCGGCGCCGTCGAGTGCGCCGGTGCCGCTGACGTGGTGCTGGGTGAGGCAGCAGATCGTCTCGACCGAGAAGGTCTTGTTGAAGAAGTACTCGATCGCGACGGTCGGCACGACGTTGTTGTTCGCGTCGGTGTTGTAGCTGCCGGCATCGAGCGTGGCGAGCGTGGCGCCGAGCGTGGTGCCGGTATCGACGCTCTTGACCTTGTCAATGCTGCCGCTGGCGAGAACCGCCGTGCCGAGCACCTTGACCTGGATCTTCCCGTCGGGGCTGCCGGCCATCGCGGGCGTGCTGAGGGCAGTGGCCGCGGCCAGGGCGACGAACATCGTCATCTTGCGCATATCATTTCATCCAAGGCCGCCGGGGCCGCACCGTGCGATCCCCCCTCTTGAGCGGCTGCACGAATGCCTTTCGGCCAGTTGCGGCTAAGTTGAATTGATCATGCGCAAAATCCTGCAATTTCTCGGTTAATTCGATTGCAACGGCAATTTGATCGTTATCAATGCTATAGGAGGTGTTAGTCTCCAAGGCGTTCGTCAGGTTCAGCAAACAATCTCGAAAGAGAAAAGATATGGTAACGGTTCTCGCACGGGCTGGCCTTTGGCTCGTCGTGCTCTTCCTTGCCGTCATCGGGGTCGCGCTCGCGGCTGATGGGGGTTTCGCCATCCACATGACCATCGTCGCGCTGGCCGCGCTGCTGGCTGTGTGGTTCACCGTCCGCAGCGCCGACTACACGGCCATCGCGCGGGGCATCCTCAAGATGCCCGACCAGGGCAAGTACGACGACGACCCGATTCGCTGGGGCATCATCGCGACGGTGTTCTGGGGCGTGGTCGGCTTCGGCGCGGGGGTCTTCATCGCCGCCCAGCTCGCCTGGCCCGCTCTCAACCTCGAGCCCTACCTCAACTTCAGTCGCCTGCGCCCGCTGCACACCTCGGCGGTGATCTTCGCGTTCGGGGGGAACGCGCTGATCGCGACCAGCTTCTACGTCGTGCAGCGCACCTGCCGCGCGCGCCTGGCGCTGCCGGGCCTCGCGCGTTTCGTGTTCTGGGGCTACCAGCTGTTCATCGTGCTCGCCGCGACCGGCTATGTCCTGGGCATCAGCCAAGGCAAGGAATACGCCGAGCCCGAATGGTATGTCGACTGGTGGCTGACGATCGTGTGGGTGTGCTACCTCGCGGTCTTCGTGATGACGATCGTCAAGCGCAGCGAACCGCATATCTACGTCGCGAACTGGTTCTACCTCTCCTTCATCATCACCGTGGCCATGCTTCACGTGGTCAACAACCTCGACGTGCCCGTCAGCTTCGTGGGCTCGAAGAGCTACCCGCTGTTCGGCGGCGTGCAGGGCGCGCTGGTCCAGTGGTGGTACGGCCACAACGCGGTCGGCTTCTTCCTGACCGCCGGCTTCCTGGCGATGATGTACTACTTCGTGCCCAAGCAGGCCGAGCGTCCGGTCTATTCCTACCGGCTCTCGATCATCCACTTCTGGTCGCTGATCTTCCTCTACATCTGGGCCGGACCGCACCACCTGCACTACACCGCGCTGCCCGACTGGGCGCAGACGCTGGGCATGGTCTTCTCGATCATGCTGTGGATGCCGAGCTGGGGTGGCATGATCAACGGGCTGATGACGCTCAACGGCGCCTGGGACAAGATCCGCACCGACCCGATCATCCGCATGATGGTCATGGCGCTCGCCTTCTACGGCATGAGCACCTTCGAGGGGCCGATGATGTCGGTGAAGACCGTCAATTCGCTCTCGCACTATACCAACTGGACCATCGGGCACGTGCACTCGGGCGCGCTGGGCTGGAACGGCATGATCACCTTCGGTGCGGTCTACTACCTCGTGCCGCGCCTGTGGGGTCGTGAGCGCCTCTACTCGGTGCGGATGGTCAACTGGCACTTCTGGTGCGCCACCATCGGCATCGTGTTCTACGCGGCCAGCATGTGGGTGGCGGGTATCACGCAAGGCCTGATGTGGCGCGAATACGGCGCTGATGGCTACCTCGTGAACACCTTTGCCGACGCCGTCGCCGCGATCCACCCGATGTACATCGCCCGTACCTTCGGTGGCCTGCTCTACCTGCTCGGCGGCGCCTTCATGGTCGTCAACGTGTGGCAGACGATCGCCGGCAAGTTGCGCGCGGAAGCTCCGCTGCACAACGCCGCCTACGATCCCGAGGCCGACAAGCCGATCGTCGCTGCGGCGGCGGTGCACTGAGCGCGCTTGGGAAAGGATACAGAGCCATGACTTCCATGACCGAGCGCCACAAGAAGCTCGAAAAGAACATCACGCTGCTGGGCGTGTGCGCGTTCCTCGCGGTGATCGTCGGCGGCATCGTCGAGATCGCCCCGCTCTTCTGGATCGACAACACGATCGAGAAGGTCGAGGGTATGCGGCCCTACACCCCGCTCGAGCAGGCGGGCCGCGACATCTACGTGCGCGAGGGCTGCTACGTCTGCCACAGCCAGATGATCCGCCCCTTCCGCGACGAGGTCGAGCGCTATGGCCACTACAGCCTGGCCGCCGAATCGATGTACGACCACCCCTTCCAGTGGGGCTCGGAGCGTACCGGGCCCGACCTTGCACGCGTGGGCAACCGCTATTCGGACAGCTGGCACGTCCAGCACCTGACCAACCCGCAGTCGGTCGTGCCCGAGAGCATCATGCCCAAGTTCGGCTTCCTCGCGCAGAACGACCTCCAGGTGCACGACATCGCGGCCAACCTGACGGCGCTGCGCCATGTGGGCGTGCCCTATAGCGACAAGGACATCGAACTGGCCGCCGCCGACCTCAAGGCCCAGGCCGATCCCGATGCCGACGCGGGCGACTTCCTGAAGCGCTATCCCGAGGCTCAGATCCGCGACTTCGACGGCGATCCCAAGCGCCTGACCGAGATGGACGCGCTCGTCGCCTATCTCCAGATGCTGGGCACGCTGGTCGACGTCAACGGCGCGGCCGCGCAGGAGGAACTCGCCTCGGAGCACGGGCGATGAGCAGCCACTCCACCTATGACATGCTGCGGCACCTGGCCGACAGCTGGGGCCTCCTGGCCATGCTGGTGGTCTTCCTCGTGCTGGTTGCCTGGCCCTTCCGGCCGGGCAACCGCCACCGCAACGACGAAGCCGCCACGATGATCTTCAAGGACGAGAACGATGGCTGACACCACCAATTCGCCGGCATCCGCCGGCAGGCGATTTGACGAAGCCACGCAGACCGAGACCGTGGGCCACGAATGGGACGGGATCGAGGAACTCAACACGCCGCTGCCGCGCTGGTGGCTCTGGACCTTCTACGCCTGCATCGTCTTCGCGCTGGGCTATACGGTGGTCTATCCCGCCTGGCCCGGGATCCACTCGGCAACGCAGGGCGTGTTCGGATGGACCAGCCGCGGCCAGCTCGCGAGCGAGCTCGACGCGCAGGCCGCCACGCGGGCCAAGGCGGTCGCGGGTCTTGCCGACCTGCCGATCGAGCAACTGCCCCAGCATCCCGAACTGATGCGTGCGGCGGTGGCTGGCGGCGCGGCGGCCTTCAAGGTCAACTGCGTCCAGTGCCACGGCTCGGGCGCGGCGGGCTCGAAGGGCTATCCCAACCTCAACGACGACGACTGGCTGTGGGGCGGTGACCTCAAGACCATCGAGACCACTCTGATCCACGGCGTGCGCCAGCCGGGCGATGACATGACCCGTCAGTCGATGATGCCCAACTTCGGTACCGACGGTCTGCTCGACGCGGGCCAGATCAGCGCCGTCGCCAGCTACGTGCTCAGCCTCTCGGGCAAGGAGAAGCCGAGCGCGATGACGCAGGCCGGGGCCAAGGTCTTCGCCGAGAACTGCGCGGTCTGCCATGGCGACACCGCCAAGGGCAACCGCGAGCTGGGCGCGCCCAACCTCACCGATGCGATCTGGCTCGACGGCGGCGCCAAGGCCGACCTCGTCGCGCAGATCACCCACCCGCACCACGGCGTGATGCCGGCCTGGGGCACCCGCCTCGATCCGGTGACGATCAAGATGCTCGCCGCCTATGTCCATTCGTTGGGCGGCGGCGAGGAATTCCAGGCCCCGGCTGTGGCCACCGGCGCGGCTCCGGCCGAGGCGGCGACCCAGGCGGTTGAGTAAGACACAGGACTGACAGCGCCGGGGACGACGGAAGGTCAGCTTCCGCACCCCGGCCGACCCTCTAGGACACAGACGGCCCCCCGCGCCCCGGCGCCTCTGGCCGGACAAGACCTTCCGGGCCGCTCAGCCCCCCATTTCGATGACGGGCGGACAACGGACATGAACAGACCCGAACCGATCACACCCCAGGGCGAGCCACCGGTCTCGCTCTATGCCAGGCACGAGCCGGTCTTCAACCGGCGCATCGACGGCAAGTTCCGCCGCATCAAGTGGGCGATCATGGTCGTATGCCTTGCGATCTACTGGTTCACCCCGTGGATCCGCTGGAACCGTGGCCCCTATGCCCCCGACCAGGCGGTGCTGATCGACCTTGCGCATCGCCGCTTCTACATGTTCGGCATCGAGATCTGGCCCCAGGAGTTCTACTTCGTCGCGGGTCTCCTGATCATGGCGGGGATCGGCCTGTTCCTCGTCACCAGCGCGGTCGGGCGCGCCTGGTGCGGCTATGCCTGCCCGCAGACGGTGTGGACCGACTTGTTCCAGCACGTCGACCGCCTGATCGACGGCGACCGCAACGCGCGCTTTCGCCTCTACAAGGCGCCCTGGGGCCCGGCGAAGATCGCGCGGCGCGTGCTCAAGTGGGCGATCTACCTCGCGATCTCGTTCGCGACCGGGGGCGCCTGGATCTTCTATTTCGCCGACGCGCCCACGCTGCAGAGCCAGTTCTGGCACGGCACCGCGCCGATGGTCGCCTACGGCACCGTCTTCGTGCTCACGCTCACCACGTTCGTGCTCGGCGGTTTCATGCGCGAGCAGGTGTGCATCTACATGTGCCCCTGGCCGCGCATCCAGACCGCGATGCTCGACGAGAAGAGCCTGATCGTCACCTACAAGGACTGGCGCGGCGAAAAGCGCGGCAGCCTCAAGAAGGCGCAGAAGAACCCGGGCGAATACGGTGACTGCATCGACTGCAACCAGTGCGTCGCGGTTTGCCCGACCGGGATCGACATTCGCGAGGGACCGCAGATCGGCTGCATCACCTGTGGGCTGTGCATCGACGCCTGCGACCGCGTGATGGCCGAGACGGGCCGCCCGCGCGGCCTCATCGACTACGCGACGCTCGACGATGCCGAAAACGAGAAGAAGGGCAATCCGCCCACGCGGCACCTCAAGCTGATCTGGCGTCCGCGCACGCTCGTTTATTTCGCGGTCTGGGCGGGCATCGGCTTCGCGCTGCTGTTCATGCTCGGCACGCGCACCCATACCGGCCTCTCGGTGGCCAAGGACCGCAATCCGCCCTATATCCTGATGAGCGACGGTTCGGTGCGCAACGGCTATGCGCTGCGCCTGCACAACATGCAGAACCGCCCGCGCGCGATGGAGCTCGCGATCGAGGGCCTGCCCGGCGCGGTGATGTGGACCGAGGACATGGGCCGTGCGCAGGCCGCGCGCGTGCTCACCCGCACGGTCGCGGCCGACGCCACGCAAGGCGTGCGTGTTTACGTCGTGGCGCCTGCGGACAGCCACGGCCAGGCCTTTGCCTTTACCCTGACGGCGAGGGGCGATGCGCGGGAAAGCGACACCGCCAAGACTCAGTTCGATGCGCCCGGAGACGAATGATGGCACCTGACAAGCGAGCGGTGAAACGCTTCACCGGATGGCACATGACCTGGATCCTGCTTGCGGCCTTCGCGGTCGTGCTGGGGGTGAACGTGCTGATGGCGACGCTGGCGAACACCACTTTCGGCGGCATTGTCGTCGAGAATTCCTACGTCGCCAGCCAGAAGTTCAACACCTGGCTCGACGAGGCCCGTCGCGAGAAGGCGCTGGGCTGGCAGGTCAAGGTCTCGCGGCGCGGCGACGGGCGGCTCGACCTCGCGCTCACCGGCGCGCCCGAAGGCGCGCGCGTCGAGGCCGATGCCTGGCATCCGCTGGGCCGCCTGCCCGACGTGCCGATGACCTTCGCAAAGGCGCCGGGCGGCGACTATGTCGGCAGCGCGGTGCTGCCCGAAGGTCGCTGGACGCTGCGTATCCGGGTGAAGACTCCCGAGGGGCAGGTCTGGCGCATCGAACGGAGCGTGCTGTGAACGCGCCGGTCAGCGAACTGGCGCGGGTGACGCCGCAAGCCCCCGCGGCCGAGCCCCGCGACAGCCTCGTCGACAGCCGCTTCACCGTGCCCGGCATGCGCTGTGCCGGGTGCATCGCCAAGGTCGAGCGCGGGCTCGGCGCGGTGCCGGGTGTCTCGGCCGCGCGGGTCAATTTCTCGGCCAAGCGCGTGGCCGTCAGCCACGAAGCCGCGATCACCGACGAGGTGCTCATCGAGGAGCTGCGCAAGCTTGGCTTCGAGGCCGAGCGTGCCGCGGAAAATCCGCTCGGGCGCGACGATCGCGAACAGCGCAAGCTCGCCCGTTGCCTCGCGGTCGCGGGCTTCGGCATGATGAACATCATGCTGCTTTCGGTCTCGGTCTGGTCGGGGGCGGACGCCATCACCCGCGACATGTTCCACTGGATCAGCGCGATGATCGCGGTGCCGGTGATCGTCTATGCGGGGCGTCCGTTCTTTGCCTCGGCGGCGATGGCGCTGCGCTACCGGCGCACCAACATGGACGTGCCGATCTCGATCGGCGTCCTGCTCGCCACCGGCATGAGCCTCTACGAGACGCTGACCGGCGGGCCCCACGCCTATTTCGACGGCGCGGTCATGCTGCTGTTCTTCCTGCTTGCGGGCCGCGTGCTCGACGCGATGATGCGCAGCCGGGCGCGCTCGGGCATCGCCGCGCTGCTGGGACGCATGGGCAAGGGCGCGCAGGTCCTCAATCCCGACGGTTCGACCCGCTACGTGCCCGCCGAGGGCCTCGCGCCCAACATGGTCATGCTCGTCGCGGCGGGCGAATCGCTCGCCGCCGACGGGGTGATCGTCGAGGGGCGCACGCGCGTCGATTCCTCGATGCTGACCGGCGAGAGCGATCCGCGCCCCGCGCTCGTGGGCGACACCATCCACGCGGGCATGATCAACCTGGGCGATCCGGTCCGGGTCAAGGTCACCGCCGCCGCGCAGGACACCGCGCTGGCCGACATCGCGCGGCTGATGGACGAGGCGGGCCAGTCGCGCTCGCGCTACGTGCGCATCGCCGACCGCGCCTCGCGGCTTTACGCGCCCGCCGTGCACACGCTCGCCCTGCTCAGCTTCGCGGGCTGGATGCTGGCGGGTGCGGGGATCTACAAGGCGCTTCTGATCGCGGTCTCGGTGCTCATCATCACCTGCCCTTGCGCGCTCGGCCTTGCCGTCCCGGCGGCACAGGTCGTCGCCTCGGGCGCGCTCATGCGCCGGGGGCTGCTGATCAAGGACGGCTCCGCGCTCGAACGCCTCGCCGAAGTCGATCGCGTGCTGTTCGACAAGACCGGCACGCTGACGCTGGGCGAGCCGCGCCCCGACGATCTGGCGGCCTTGAGCGCGAACGAGCGCGCGGTGGCGCTGGCGCTGGCGCAGTCGAGCCGACATCCGCTGAGCCGTGGCCTGGCGCGTGCGCTGCGCGATGCGGGCGTCGAACCGGCTGCGCTCGAAGGGGTGAGCGAGGAAGCCGGCCAGGGCATGCAGGGGCGGCATGACGGGCGCGCGGTCGCGCTGCTGCGGCCCGAGTTCGAGGTGGGCGGGCTCGCCGTTGACCTCCTGATCGATGGCCAGCGCACCCGCATCACTTTCAGCGATCCCATGCGCGAGGATGCGCGCGCGGCGATCGTCGCGCTCGCCGACCAGGGCATCACCGCCTGCATCGTCTCGGGCGACCACGAGGCTTCGGTCGGGGCCATGGCGCGCCGGCTCGGCCTGTTCGCCACGCATTCGATGAAACCGGCCGACAAGCTCGCGCTGCTCGAGCGGCTGAAGGGCGCAGGCCACTTCCCGCTGATGGTCGGCGACGGGCTCAACGACGGCCCCGCGCTGGCCGGAGCGCACGTCTCGATCGCGCCGGGCGGGGCGAGCGATGTCAGCCAGCAGGCGGCCGATGCGGTCTTCGTGGGCGAGCGGCTGATGCCCGTCGCGCTGGCGATCCGGGTTGCGCGCCGCACCATGGCGATCGTGCGCGAGAACTTCGCGATGGCGGTGGTCTACAACATCTTCGCGGTGCCGCTCGCGATCTGCGGTTTCGTGACCCCGTTGGTGGCGGCGATCGCGATGTCGGTCAGTTCGCTGATCGTGGTGGGCAATTCGCTGCGCCTAGCGCGCGCGGCAGGGCCCAAGAGCCTGGCGAGCCCGGCGGGTGCGCGCGCGTGAACATTCTCGGTTTCCTGATCCCGCTCGCGCTGGTGCTGGGCATGGCCGGGCTCGGCGCCTTCTTCTGGGCGATGAAGAGCGGCCAGTTCGAGGATCTCGACGGCGCCGCCAATCGCATCCTGATCGAGGATGAGGGGCCTGCCGAGCCCCGGTCGGACGAAGGCGAGGGGGCCAGGCCGCGCGACTGATTGCGCGCCGTCGAAGCGTGCCTTGATCAAGCGCAATGAAGCGCGCGCGCGAATGGCCCAAAGTCTGCCCATGTGGACCTATCATCCTGATCTGCTGGCGGTTCCGGTACCGCGCTACACCAGCTTCCCGACCGCGGCCGAATTCGGCGAGACGGTGGGCGAAGCGGACTACGTGCACGCGCTCGAAACCATCGAGGGGGCGGTTTCGCTCTATGTCCACATCCCCTTCTGCGAGAAGATCTGCTGGTACTGCGGGTGCAACACCAGCGTCGCCAACCGCTCGGATCGCGTGGCGAGCTACCTCGACGCGCTTCACCACGAGATCGCGCTCGTCGCCGAACGCGTGCCCGAGGCGGCGCGGGTTGCGCGAATCGCGTTCGGCGGTGGCAGTCCCAACGGCATCTCGCCGATCGATTTCGTGCGCATCGTCGATACCCTGACGCTGCAATTCGGCGCCTCGCGGCCCGACATGTCGATCGAGCTCGACCCGCGCACGCTCGGCTCGGAATGGGCCTCGGTGATCGGGGCGATCGGCATTGGCCGGGCGAGCCTTGGCGTGCAGACCTTCGCGCCCCATCTGCAGGAAGCGATCGGGCGCGTGCAGCCGGTGCGGATGATCGAGAACTCCACCGCGATGCTGCGCACGGCGGGGGTGGGATCGCTCAACTTCGATCTCATGTACGGATTGCCCGGACAGACCATGGCCGATCTCGAGGATTCGCTCGAGCAGACGGTCGCGCTCGGCGCCGACCGCATCGCGCTTTTCGGCTATGCCCATGTTCCCCACCTCATCGCGCGCCAGCGCAAGATCGACGCGCAGGACCTGCCCGACGCCGCCTTGCGCTTCGCCATGGCCGACTACGGCTATGGTTACCTTCTTGACGCGGGCTACGTGCCGGTGGGATTCGACCACTTCGCGCGCCCCGGTGACAGTCTCGCCCAGGCCGCGCAGTCCGGCACGCTGCGCCGCAATTTCCAGGGTTTTACCGAGGACCAGGCCGATGTTCTGCTGGGCCTTGGCGCCTCGGCGATCAGTGGCTTTCCCGGGCTCCTCGCGCAGAATGAGAAGAACACCGGGCTCTACCGCAAGTCACTTGCCGAGGATCGCCTGCCCGCGAACCGGGGCATCGTGCGCAGCGCCGAGGACCAGCGCCGGGGCGCGGTGATCGAGGACCTCCTGTGCCGGGGCCGCGCGCGGATCGAGCCGGGCTTGCGCGGCGAGGCCCTGCCCTTGCTCGAGCCGTATCTCGCGATGGGCCTGTGCGAGAGAGATGGCGACGACCTCGTGATTCTGCCCGCGGGACTGCCCTATGCACGTTCGATCGCGGCGCGCTTCGATCCCTACCGCAAGGATTCGCTACGGCGCTTCAGCTCGGCGGTGTGAGGCTGCCCGGGCGGGTGTCGAATTCGACGCCGAACAGGTTGCCCCGGCTCCAGCGCACCAGCCCCCACAATTCCTGACCATCCTCGAGGCGCGCGCGCACGACGGTTTCGGCTGGTGGCGGCGTGCCGATCGCCGCAGCGCTGAGCCCGCGCGAGGAAATGTCGCGCACCATCACCTCGATCGGCTGGCCGTGGGCATCGGTGAGCGAGAAGCGCGCGCATTGGCGCAGCCGGCGCTCACGCGGAATCGGGGTCGGTCGAAAGCGTTTGTGTCCCATCCGGAACCAGAACGGCGAAGCAGGCCCCCGGTTTAAGCCCTCTTGTGTGGGATTCAGTCGAACGAACGGCTGACTTGCGACGCCGGGTGAAGATTTTGCGCAGAACGCAAGGGGGATTTGACCATGATCAAAGCGGATGGCGCGGGCATCTGCGAAACGGACTTTGCCGGTCGCGCACCGTTGCCATTCTGGCCCGGTGCGAACCGCTTCTCCCCACCTTCGGGCGGCCCTGCCTCGTGACGGGCCGCCTGTTTTTTTGTCCGCGTCACAGGGTGACCAGCGTCTCCACGCCGAGCGCACGGGAGGCGAGCGTGAGCGGGTGGGCGCGGTGCGAGACGAGCACGAGCCCCTTGCCGGTTTCGCGCAAATAGACATCCAAGCGCGCGACCAGTTCGCGTTCGGTCGCGGCGTCGAGCCCCTCGGTGGGTTCGTCGAGCAGCAGCCAGGGCCGCTCGGCAAGCAGCGCGCGGGCCAGCGCGAGGCGCTTGCGCTCACCGCCCGAAAGCGGCGCGCCGTCCTCGCCAAGCGGGGTGTCCAGCCCACGCGCGAGCCCGGCGATGCGCGTCTCGAGACAGGCCACGCGCAGCGCCGCGTGCATCGCGGGCTCCGCCACGGCGGGGCGGGCGAGTCGCAAGTTGTCGGCGATCGTGCCCGCCAGCAGCGGCGCGTCCTGCGCGGCGAGCGCGAACTGGGCCTGCAAGGTTGCCGCGGCGCAGGCGGCGAGCGGCTCGCCCGCAACGCGCATTGCCAAGGGATGGGCGCGCAGGCCGGCCAGCGTCTCGAGCACGATCGTCTTGCCCGAACCCGAGGGGCCGGTAAGCGCGAGCCTGTCGCCCGGCTGGAGCGTCAGCGTCGCCAATTCGAGCGTGGCCGGGGCGCGGGTTGCCGCGGGGGCCTCCTGCGGCGGCTCGGGCAGCGCGAGCAGGGCCTCGAGCCGGCGCAGGCCTGCATCGACGCTGGCCTGGCGAAACGCGGTGCGGGTGATCGCGGCAAGCCCCTCGATCGCGGCGGTGGCGGCGAGGATCGCCAGCGCGACGAGCGCGGGGCCGCGCGTCGCCGTTGCCAGGACGAGGATCGCGGCGAGCGCGCCATAGAGCAGTTGCACGCCCGCGACGGCGGCCTCGGCGCGAAACAGCGCGGCGCGGGCGCGGTCGAGACGCTCGACCAGGGGCGCGAGTTCGGCAAGGATCTCCTCGACGAGGCCATAGGCGGCGATCTCGGCGCGGGCCTGCGCCATGTCGACGTAGCGGCTGCGCAGATCGCCCAGCGCCTCGGCGGCCTCGCGCGCAGGGGCTTGCGTCCAGCGACGCGAGAGCGTGCCGATCAGTGGCACGAAGCCGAGGAACAGCAGCGCAAGCAGCAGCGCGGGCACGATCCCGGCAAAGGCGGCGAGCGCGACGCCCGCGAGCGCGGCGGCCACGCTGCCCGGCCGCGTTGCCTGGCGCACGATGAGGTCCTCGAGCGCGGCGATGTCGCCGATCAGCCGCGCGCTGGCCTCGCCCGCCGAGAGATTGGGGGCGGTGCGGCTGTCCTGCGCGGCAAGAACCCGGAACAGGCGCGCGCGCAGCTGCGCCATCGCGCCGAGCGCGGCCTTGTGTGAGAGCAGCCGCTCGCTGTAGCGCGCGACGGTGCGCAGGATCGCGAGCAGGCGGATCGCCGCGCTCGGGATCAGGTAGTTGAAGGCCTGCACCGCGAGGAGGCCGCCCGCGCCGGCGATCGCGGCCCCGGTCAGGAACCAGCCCGAGATACCGAGCAGCAGGAGCCCGGCCAGCGCCGCGGCCATCGCGGCGAGGCGGCCCCAGCGCAAGGCGCGCGCGGCGGCCCCGGTCGGCCGGGCGAGTTCGAGCGGGCTCGGGATCGTCGCGGAAGGCGTGAGGGGGGAGGTCTTCACAGCGCGATCTCCGCGTCGGCCACGGCGATTACCGCCGCATCGTGGGTGGCGACCACCAGCGCGTGGTCGCGGGCGAGGTCACGCAGCACTTGCGTGACCTGGCGCGCGCTTTGCGCGTCGAGGTCGGCGGTGGGCTCGTCGCAAAGCAGCAGCGGGCGCGCGGACAGGATCGCGCGGGCCAGCCCGATGCGCCGCCGTTCGCCGCCCGAGAGGCCTGACCCGCGATGGTCGATGGCAAGGTCGAGCCCGCGGCGCCGTGCGAGCAGGGGGCCCAGGCCCACGCGCTCGGCGACGGCGAGAATCGCCGCGTCGTCGGCGTCGGGTGCCGCGAGTGCGAGATTGCGGCGCAAGGTGCCGGGGAGCAGCAGCGGGCGCTGCGCGGCCCAGGCGATCGCAGCGGGATCGAGCGGGTGGCCCGAGGCGGTGGCAATGCGGCCGTCGAGCGCCTCGATCTGCCCGGCGATGGCGGCCAGCGTGCTGGTCTTGCCACTGCCGGTCGGGCCGCTCAGCGCGACCATGCCCGCCGCGCCAAGGCGCAAGGAGACCGGCCCGATCGCGCGGCCGGGCCAGGCGAGCGCGAGCGTCTCGACCACCAGCCCGTCGAACCCGGCGCGGGGGGCTTGCTGGGGGGCGGCCCCGGATTTGGGCTGGGGCACGGCCAAGGGCGCGGCGCCGGGCCCGTAGGCGGCCAGCGCGGTCTCGGCGGCCTCGCCCATCTGCTTCTCGTGGTAGGCGGCGGCAAGGCGGCGCATCGGCAGGTAGACCTCGGGCGCCATGGCCAGCGCGAAGAAGGCTCGGGCGAGTGTCAGCGACTCGGGCGCGCGAAAGGGAAGCAGCTTCAAGAGACTGAATCCGCAGTAGATTGCGACGAGAGCAACGGCAATTGCCGAGAAAAATTCCAAGACCGCGCTCGAGAGGAAGGCGGCTCTGAGCACCGCGACGGTGCGTTCGGCGACGTCGCGTGTCGCGGTCTCGACCTGCTGCGCGATGCGGCGCTCGGCCCCGAAATGCCGGATCAGCGGCAGATGCCGCACACGGTCGACGAAGAGCCCCGAAAGCGCGGCGAGGGCCTCGAGCTGGCGCTCGGAGGCACGCCGGGCCGAAGTGCCCGCGAAGATCATGCCCACCACGAAGGGGAGCAGCGTGGCAAGCAGGATCAGCGCCGAGACCCAGCTTGCGAGGGCAATGATGCCGAGCGCGATCAGCGGACCGAAAGTGGCGGAAATCCGGGCCGGCTGGAAGCGCGCGCCGTGCTCCTCGATGGCCTGGACATGGTCGATGGCGAGCGCCGCGCTGGCGCCCGCGGTAAGCGGGGCGGGCAAGCGTGCGCCAAGCAGGCGGCGCATGACCGCGCTGCGCCAAAGGTTTGCATGGTCTTGCGCGGCGGGCATGGCGAACCTGTTGACGAGCCAGATGGCACCCGCGCGGCAAGCGCCCCCGGCGGCGAGGCAGGCGATCCAGAGCCAGGTCCGGGAGCCTCCTGGGCTTGCCACGAGCGCGCTGACGCCTCCGGAAATCCCGATGCAAAACAAGGCCGCACCGGCCAGATCGAGAGCCCAGAAATGGCCCGCGCGTTTCATCTTCATAAATCTACAACTGTGTAAGTGATATTGACTCAGGAGACCGCGAGGCCTAGTTGCGGGGCTATTGAGTGCGAGCGCGTGACGCAAGTGCCACACGCCCGCAAATCGCTCTCAAAGGTGGCTTTCATGATCGACTTCGCCGTCGTCGAACTGTCGCGCCTGCAGTTCGCCCTCACCGCTCTCTACCACTTCCTGTTCGTGCCGCTCACGCTCGGCCTCTCCTTCATGCTGGTCATCATGGAGAGCGTCTACGTCCTTACCGGACGCGCGATCTGGCGCGACATCACGCGCTTCTGGTCCAAGCTCTTCGGGATCAACTTCGTGCTCGGCGTCGCGACCGGGCTCACCATGGAGTTCGAGTTCGGCACCAACTGGTCCTACTACTCGCATTACGTGGGCGACATCTTCGGCGCCCCGCTCGCGATCGAGGGCCTGATGGCCTTCTTCCTCGAGGCGACGTTCGTGGGTCTCATGTTCTTCGGCTGGGACCGCCTCTCGAAGCGCGGCCACCTGCTTACCACGATCATGGTCGCGCTCGGCTCGAACCTCTCGGCCTTGTGGATCCTCATCGCCAACGGCTGGATGCAGCACCCGGCGGGTGCCGCGTTCAACCCGGACACGATGCGCATGGAGGTGACGAGCTTCTTCGACGTGGTGTTCAACCCGGTTGCGCAAGCCAAGTTCGTCCACACCGTCAGCGCGGGCTACGTCTGCGCGAGCGTCTTCGTGATCGGCGTGTCCTCCTACTACCTGCTGCGCGGCCGCTTCGTCGAAATGGCGCGGCGCAGCTTCACCGTCGCCGCCGCCTTCGGCCTCGCCTCCTCGCTCTCGGTCGTCGTGCTGGGCGACGAGAGCGGCTACGCGCTTTCCGATAACCAGCAGATGAAACTCGCCGCGATCGAGGGCATGTGGCACACCGAGCCTGCGCCTGCGGGGCTCTCGGTCGTCGCCTTCCCCTCGATGGGCAAGCGCGAGACGCTTTATGCGATCAAGGTGCCCTATCTGATGGGCCTCATCGGCACGCGCAGCCTGACCGGGCAGATCGAGGGCATCTACCCGCTCGTCGCCAAGGCCCGCGTGCGCATCGAGCACGGCCTTGTCGCCTACGACGCGGTCGAAAAGCTGAAAGCCAATCCCAAGGACGCGGCCGCCCGCGCGCAGTGGGAAACGGCCAAGGGCGATCTCGGCTACGCGATGCTGCTCAAGCGCTACGTCGCCGATCCGCGCCAGGCCGACGCGGTCACGATCGACAAGGCGGCCTGGGACACCGTGCCGCAAGTGCCGGTGATCTTCTGGCTGTTTCGCGCCATGGCCGGCACCGGCTTCGCGCTGGTGACCTTCTTCGCCTTCGCCTTCGCGTTTTCCTCCACCCGCAGTTTCGAGAGGCGCTGGTTCCTGCGCACCGCGCTCCTCGTCATGCCGTTGCCGTGGATCGCGATCGAGATGGGCTGGATCGTCGCCGAAGTGGGGCGCCAGCCCTGGGCGGTCGACGGCGTGCTGCCGACCTTCCTCGCCAATTCGAGCCTGACCGTGCCCCAGTTGTGGACGACGATCGTCGGCTTCACGCTGCTCTACGGCGCGCTGGCGGTGATCGAGGTGCGCCTCATGCTCGCCGCGATCCGCAAGGGGCCCGAGCTCTACCGGCCGTGGCGTCCCGAGGCCGCCAACGAGGCGGCGCGCGCCGAAGAATCGCTGACGGCCTACACCGCCGTCCCGGCCGAATGATCCGGAAAGGACAGATCCCATGCCTTTCGTTCCCATCGACTACGAAACCCTGCGCGTCATCTGGTGGCTGCTCCTGGGCGTGCTGCTGATCGGCTTTGCGATCACCGACGGCTTTGACCTGGGGGTTGCCGCGCTCCTGCCCTTCGTGGGCAAGACCGACCTCGAGCGGCGCCAGGTGATCAACACCATCGGGGCGACCTGGGAGGGCAACCAGGTCTGGTTCATCCTCGCGGGCGGCGCGATCTTCGCGGCCTGGCCCTTCGTCTACGCGGTGAGCTTCTCGGGCTTCTACCTCGCGATGTTCCTCGTCCTGGCGGCCTTCATCCTGCGCCCGGTCGGCTTCAAGTACCGTTCCAAGAAGGCCGATCCCGCCTGGCGCCAGCGCTGGGACTGGGCGCTGTTCGTGGGCGGCTTCGTCCCCGCGCTGGTCTTCGGGGTGGCGGTCGGCAACGTGCTTCTGGGCGCGCCCTTCCGCCTCGATGGCGATCTTCGCACCTTCTACGAAGGCTCGCTACTTGGCCTGTTCAGTCCGTTCACGCTGCTGACCGGCCTGCTCTCGGTGACGATGCTGGTGCTCCACGGCGCGGGCTGGCTCAGCCTCAAGCTGGAAGACGGGCCGGTGCTCGACCGGGCGATGAAGGCCGGGCGAATTGCTGCGCCGCTCGCGCTCGTGCTTTTCGTCGCGGGCGGACTGGCGGTGGCTTATGGCGGCATGGGCTATCGCCTGGCCAGCGCAGCCGATCCGGCGGGTCCTTCCAACCCGCACCTGACCGGGGCCGTTGCCGCCGCCGGAGCCTGGCTCGACAACTACGCGGCGCATCCCTGGATGCTGCTCGCGCCCGCGCTCGGCCTGCTTGGCCCGGTTCTCGCCTTCCTGGGGATCAGCGCGCGCCGGCACGTTCTCGTCTTCGCCGGATCGAGCCTCGCGAACCTGGGCATCATCGCCACCGTGGGCCTGTCGATGTTCCCCTTCATCCTGCCCAGCTCGATCGATCCGGCCTCGAGCCTGACCGCGTGGAACGCCTCCTCGAGCCAGGGCACGCTGTTCATCATGCTGCTGGTGACGGTGGTCCTCCTGCCGATCGTGCTCGTCTACACCGCCTGGGCCTACAAGGTGATGTTCGGGCGCGTGGGGGAGGCGGAAGTGCGCCAGAACCCCGATTTCTACTGAGGAGCGGAAAACCATGTGGTATTTTGCCTGGATCCTGGGCGTTGGCCTGGCCGTCAGCTTCGGCGTCATCAATGGCGTGTGGCACGAGTTCCATTCCGACCCCGACGCGGGGCATACGGTTCTCGACTGAATGTGCGCGGGGCGTGAGACGACCTCGCGCCTCCACCTTCAAAAGGCCGCCGGCGTTCGCGCGACACCGGCGGCCTTTTTGCGGCTGTGTCCGGCAACTCTTTGCCAGCGCGTGATTTATAGGGCAGCATCACGAGGCTCCTGTTGAGGCCGCTGCCATGCCGACTACGCGTTTCGAAGTGACTGTCCCGGGGGGATGCTGGATCGAGCTGTGCGATCCCACGCGCGAGGAACGCGCCGAGGTCGAGCAGCGCTACGGCGTCGCCATCCCCGACCTTGACGCGCTCAGCGAAATCGAATCCTCGAGCCGCTTGCGGCGGGAGGACAAGGCGCTGGTGATGAGCGCGCCGTTGCTCGCGGGCGGCGGCGAGGAACCGTTCCGGCTGATCCCGACCGGATTCATTCTCTTGCCCGAAGCTCTCATCACGGTCCACTACGGCAAGGACCGGGCCTTGCGCGCGGTGGCCGAGACGGTGAAGCCGCACGAGGAAGCGACGCCCGCGGCGCTTTTTGCGCGGCTGCTCGAGCATGTCGTCGACCACGCGGCCGACCAGCTCGAGGCCGTCGCGGCCGAGGCGACCTCGGTTTCCCACGAGATCTTCTACACCGATCTCGAAAAGCGCGGGCTCAAGCGCGAGACCGCGCTGCTGGGGCGTTCGATCCTGCGGCTCGGCCGGGCGAGCGAGCGCGCCTCGCGGGTGCGCTACATGTTCCTCAGTATCGGGCGCATGGCCAAGTTCGTCGTCGACCACGCCGAGGAGGGGCTCGACGCCAAGGCGCGGCGCCGGCTCCAGTCGGTGGGGCACGACATCGCCTCGCTCGATGAATTCGAGATCAGCCTTTCGGGCCGCATCCAGTTCCTGCTCGACGCGGCGACGAGCCTGGTTGGGATCCGCCAGAACGACGTCGTGGGGCTTTTGACCGTGGCTTCGGTCATCGGCATCCCGCCGGTGCTGGTGGTGGGGGTCTACGGCATGAATTTCCACGTCATGCCCGAGCTGTCCTGGCCCTGGGGCTATCCTTTCGCGCTGGGGCTTTGCGTGCTTTCGGGGGCGCTGCCCTACCTCTGGTTCAAGTGGCGCAAGTGGGTATGAGGGGCCGCCTCAGAGCACGCCCCCCGACTTGAGCAGCATGTAGCCCGCCACGACGAAGATCAGAACGGCAAAGACCGTGGTGAGCTTGCCCTGGCCCGAGAGGCGCCGCGCGGTCCAGGTGCCGCCGAAGCCGCCGAGCACGCCGCCCGCGATCAGCACGCCCGCGAGAACCCAGTCGACGAGGCCCGAGACGGCGTAGTTGGCCGCCGTGGTGAGCCCGAAGGCGGTCACCGCGACGAGGCTCGTGCCCACCGCGTTGATCATCGGCATTGAGGTCGAGGCGATCAGGCCCGGTACGATGAGAAACCCCCCGCCGATTCCGAAGAAGCCCGAGAAAGCCCCGGTGCCCAGCCCGAAGCCGAGCACCTTGGGGGCGTTCTCGCGGTTGCACTGCGCGCCGGGAACGCCCAGGTTGCGCCGTCCGCGCAGCATCAGCGCGCCCACCACGATCATCACCAGCGCGAACAGGAACAGCAGGCTCTGCCCGTTGATCGCCTTGCCCAAGGTCGAGCCCAGGAAGGCCCCGAAGATGCCGGCAAAGGCGTACATCCCGCCGCAGCGCCACTTCACGTTGCCCGCGCGGGCGTGCTGGATGAGCCCGGTGGCCGCGTTGACCGCGACCGCGAAGGCGCTTGTGCCGATCGCGACGTGGGGGCTCGGCACGCCCACCAGATAGACCATCAGCGGCACCGCGAGGATCGAGCCCCCACCGCCGACGAGGCCGAGGGTGAAGCCCACCAGCACGCCCGAGAAGGCGCCGAGGACGAGGTAGGCAAAGTCGATATGGGAAGCGTCGATCATCGTGGGGGGGAAACCGGTTTCGTCAAAGGGGGGGGCTGGATCAGGAGCGGGAGGGCGGCGGCGGTTCAGAGCAGCGGGGCGGGCGGTACCAGCCATTCGCGGCCCTTGAGCATGCCCTTCCAGTAGATCGGCGGCAGTGCGTCGGCCTTGAGGTGCCAGGCGAGGCGCGAGGGCCGGGTGCCGTCGATCAGCCATGTCGGCAGGGTAGGAGCGAGTTTGCCGCCGTACGTGAATTCGGCCAGGACGATGTGCCCCCGGTCGACCGTCAGCGGGCACGAGCCATAGCCGTCGTAGCTGGCGACAGGCGCATTGCCGTCGAGCGCGGCGAGCACGTTGACCGCGACGACCGGCCCCTGCTTGCGCGCGGCGGCGGCGGTCTTGGCGTTGGGGGTGGAGCACCCGTCGCCAAGCGCGAAGACGTTGGGCCAGCGCGGCGCGCGCAGCGTGTGCGGGTCGACTTCGGCATAGCCCGCAGCGTCGGCAAGCGGGCTCGCGGCGATCACCGGGTTCGCCTCCTGCGGGGGGACGGCGTGGAGCATGTCGAAGCTGCGGGTGATGTCGCCCGCCTCGGTGCGGAAGGTCGCCTCGCGCGCCTTGCCGTCGACGGCGACGAGGCTGGAGTTGAACCTTAGGTCGATCCCGTAGCGCGCGACTGTCTCCATAAGTGCTGGCACGTATTCGGGCACGCCGAACAGCACGCCGCCGGCGTTGTGGAACTCCACTTCGATGCCGGAAAGCGCCTTGCGGTCCTCCCACTCGCTGCAGGCAAGGTACATCGCCTTTTGCGGCGCGCCCGCGCACTTGATCGGCATCGGCGGCTGGGTGAACAGCGCGCGCGTCGCGCCGGCCCCCTTGGCGAGTTGCTGGACGAGCTGCCAGGTGTAGGGGGCAAGGTCATGGCGATAGTTCGAGGTGACCCCGTTCTGGCCGAGCGCGGCCTCGAGGCCCTCGACCTTGTCCCAGGCCAGTCGGTTGCCCATCGCGACGACGAGCACCTCGTAGATCACGTCCTTGCCCGAGGCGAGGCGCACGGTGTTGCTCTCGGGCGCAAAGCCGGTCACGCGCTCGCGAATCCAGCTCGCGCCCCGGGGCAGGACCTCGCGGGTCTTGCGCAAGGTATCGGAAGGCTTGAACACGCCGCCGCCGACCATGGTGAAGCCGGGCTGGTAGAAGTGGTCCTCGCTCGGCTCGATCACCGCCACATCGAGGCCGGGCTTGCGCTTCAGGAGCGAGGCGGCGGTGGCGATCCCGGCCGAGCCGCCGCCCACGATCACCACGGCGTGGCGGATCGCGCCGTCGCTGGGGGCAGGTCCTGCCGCGGCGCGCGCGCGCGCTGCGCTCGCAACTTTCTCCGAACGGTTGCCGGTGCGGCAGAAGGCGAGCAGCGGGCGCGGCAGCGTGGCGAGGGCTTCGGCGAAGGCCGGGGCCTGGTCCTCGGCGCTCACCTCGCCGCCGATCGGCAGGTAGGCGGTGGCGATGCCCCGGGCGCGTGCGGCTTCTTCAAGCGTGGCGAAGTCCGGCTGGTCACCGGCCTCGCCGTCAGGACGGTTGCAGACGAGGGCGCGGATGCCCACCGAGGCGAGATGGTCGAGGTCCTCGGGCAGGATCTGGCCGCTCACGTAGAGGTCGGGTGCGATCGGGCGGATGTGCATGGGGGCTTCTCCTCAGGGAGGTTCTTTTTTTGGGGGGTGACGTGAAGGGGGGTGTTTCAGCCGCGCCAGGTGTCGACGACGCGCAAGGCGGCCATGCCGGTGAGCATGGCGGCTACGAAGACACCCGCCTGTGCGGGGTGGAAGGCGAGCGAGGCGATCGCCGGGCCCGGGCACAGTCCGCCCAGCCCCCAGCCTACGCCGAACAGCGCCGCGCCGCCGATCAGGCGCGCGTCGATCAGGCGCGTGCCGGGGAGGGAAAACTCTTCGCAGGCGAGCGGGCGGTGCATCGCGCGCTGGACGGTCCAGGCGAGCGCCATGACCACGACCGCGCCGCCCATCACGAAGGCGAGCGTCGGGTCCCAGTCGCCCGCCACGTCCAGGAAGCCGCGCACGCGCGCCGGGTCCATCATGCCCGAAAGGGCAAGCCCTGCGCCGAACAGGAGGCCGGAGAGAAGTCCGATCACGTTGCGCATGTCACTGTCCTCCCGCGACGGCGTTGAGAAGCGCCACGGTCAGCATGCCGGTGGCCATGAAGGTGAGCGTGGCGAGGATCGAGCGCGGCGAGAGGCGCGAGAGCCCGCAGACCCCGTGGCCGCTGGTGCAGCCGCTGCCCAGCCGCGTGCCGATCCCGGTCACCAGGCCCGCCAGCGCAAGCAGCGCGAGCGAGGAGGGAAAGCGCGCGGGAATGCCGCCAAGCGCCGCGGCGACGATCAGCGCACCCGCCGGCAGGCCGAGGATGAACAGCGCGGCCAGGCTCCAGGGCGCGCCCGCGCCGAGCCCGGTGACCCGCGCGGCCATCCCGCTGATGCCGGCAATGCGGCCCGCGCCCAGCAGCATAACCGCGCCGGCAAGGCCGATCAGCACGCCGCCGGCAAGGCCGTGGAGCGGCTGCGCCTGGGGGAAGGTCTGTAGGAACCAGTCGAACATGCTCGTCTCCTTTCGCGCACTCAGACCGCATTGACGGGGATCTTGATGTAGCTGACGCCGTTGTCCTCGGGGTCGGGCAGGCGCCCGCCGCGGATGTTCACCTGGACCGAGGGCAGGATCAGGTTGGGCATCGAAAGCGTCGCGTCGCGTGTGGTGCGCATGGCGACGAAGTCGTCCTCGCTGACGCCGTCGCGCACGTGGACATTGCCCTCGCGCTGCGCGCCCACGGTGGTCTCCCAGGCGAATTCGTTGCGGCCCGGCGCCTTGTAGTCGTGGCACAGGAACAGGCGGGTCTCGCGCGGCAGCGCGAGCAGGCGGCGGATCGAGCGGTAGAGCTGGCGCGCGTCGCCCCCCGGGAAATCGGCGCGGGCGGTGCCGAAGTCGGGCATGAAGATGGTGTCGCCTACGAAGGCGGCGTCACCGATGACATAGGCCATGTCGGCCGGGGTGTGGCCGGGGACGTGGATCGCGATGGCCTTCAGCGTGCCGATCGCGAAGCTTTCGCCATCGGTGAAGAGGTGGTCGAACTGCGAGCCGTCGCGCTCGAACTCGGTGCCTGCGTTGAAGAGCTTCCCGAAGACGTCCTGGACGCGCACGATCTCGCGGCCGATCGCCAGCTTGCCGCCGAGCTTCTGCTGGAGGAACGGCGCGGCCGAGAGGTGGTCGGCGTGGGCGTGGGTCTCAATGTGCCACATGACTTTCAAGTTCTTCGATGTGACATATTCGATGATCCGCTCGGCCGAGGCGTAGGAGGTGCGCCCCGAGGCGGCCTCGTAGTCGAGCACCGAATCGATGATCGCCGCCTCGCAGGTCGCCGGGTCGTGGACGACGTAGCTGACGGTAAACGTCGCTTCGTCGAAGAAACCGGCGATTGTCGGGCGCTGGCTGGCCTCGTCGCGTGCGGCCTGGATCTGTGCGGCGGCCCGGGTCAGGACCGCGTCGGTGGTGGGCGTGTCGGGCATGGGTGATCTCCAGATTTTGACTTAATGTAATTATGTAATTGTATTGCGTCAAGGCGCAAAGTGTCCTATCTAGGCAAGCATGATGGACGAAGTGACCCGCAGACATTGCTGCCCCTTGCGCATTGGCGACCAGGTGCCCGCGTTCACCGCGCGCAGCACGCAAGGTCCGATCGCAATGAAGGATTTCGAAGGGCGCTGGCTGGTGTTCTTTTCGCACCCAGCGGACTTCACGCCGGTGTGCACCTCCGAATTCGTCGCCTTCGCACGCGCCTCCGAACGGTTCGCCGCGCTCGGCTGCGATCTCATGGCGCTCTCGGTCGACAGTCTTTATGCGCATTTTGCCTGGGTGCGTGCGATCCGCGATCACTACGGCGTCATCGTGGACTTCCCGATCATCGAGGACCCCACGCTGGTGATCGGCCGTGCCTACGGCATGGTGGCGGACGATGCACAGGACGCAGGCGCGGTGCGTGCGGTCTTCATCATCGATCCCGAACAGACCGTGCGCGCGATCGTGACCTACCCGGTCGAGATCGGGCGTTCGGTGGAGGAGGTGCTGCGCATCGTCGCCGCGCTGCAGGTTGCCGATGGCGGCAAGGGCATGCCGCCTGAAGGCTGGCGGCCCGGCGCGCCGCTTTTCGCCCACCCCGAGCCGACGCTCGAGAGCGTGCTGGACGCCGCGGACCCGGTCGGCTGGTTCCTCAAGGAGTGCGAATGATGCCAGATGAGGCCACAAGGGCGCCTGAACTCGCGGGCGAACCCCCGATCGAACTGATCAAGGCGATCGCGCATCCCTTGCGTTACGCGATCCTCGCCTGCGTCGCGCGCGGCGAACGCAACGTGGGCGAGATCGAGGCGGCGACCGGGATCGGCCAGCCCACGCTCTCGCAGCAGCTTTCGGTCTTGCGCGGGGCGGGCCTGGTCTCGGCGCGGCGCGAGGCCAAGCTGGTGTTCTACGCGGTCGAACCCGAGGCGCTCGAACAGGTCTGCACCGCCTTTCAGGTGATCTGTCCGGCCGAGTTCCTGGGCCGTATCCGCGACAAGCTGGCGGGAGGCGCGCCATTGCCCGCGCCTGTCACCTCTGCCTCCGAAGCACCCGGCGGCAGTGGTGCGGGCCTGCCGCTCGCCCAGCGGCGGCGTGGCGGCGCGGCGGTCTTCGCCCGGCTCGACTGAGCGGCGCAGGGGCTGGCCGGGAAGGCATGAAAAAAGGCGGCTCCCGAGGGGCCGCCTTTTTTCATGCCTGTCGTGGGCAAGCGCTGTGCGAGGGGTCAACCGCCCTTGGCGTCGCCCTCGGTCGCGGCGATGCCCGACTGCATGTAGGGAACCGGGTTGACCGCGACACCGTCGACGCGGACTTCGTAGTGGAGGTGCGGGCCGGTCGAGCGGCCGGTGGTGCCCACGAAGCCGATCAGGTCGCCCTTGTGGACCATCTGCCCTTCGGCGACGTTGAGCCGCGAGAGGTGGCCGTAACGGGTTTCCAGCTCGCCGCCGTGCTCGATCGAGATGAACAGGCCGTAGGAGCTGAACATCGAGGCGCGGCTGACGAGGCCGTCGGCGGGCGCGTAGACCGGAGTTCCGGTGGGGGCAGCGAGGTCGATGCCCTTGTGGCCCATGCGGCGACCCAGGATCGGGTGTTCGCGCATGCCGAAGTCGCTGGTGGCGATCGAGTGGTTGAGCGGGTTGCGCGAGGGGATCGAAACCGGGGGGATGGCGCCGACCTGGGCCTTGGGCTTGGCGGCGGCGAGGCCGGTTTCCTCGTAGTTCTGCCAGGAGCTGAACAGGCTGCGGAACTGTTCGTCCTCGCTGCCCGAAGCCGACTGCCCCGATGACTGCGCGGCGCGCAGCGGCGCGGCGATGTCGGCCGAGGCGGCGCTGGAGTTGGCCATCGCGGGATGCGCCGCGACAAGCGTACCCGCGAAAACGGCGGCACCGGCCACTGCGCGGATGTTGGCGAAGACTTTCGTTACGACCACTCGCAATACCTTGTTATCCGCCGGAATCGTTGCCGATTCGGCGCTTGAACCTTCCGATCGCAAGTCCGTTGCCGGCCCTGCCTCGTGCGCATTTTTGGAGATGGTCGGAACCCCCCGCCGTCTCACGTGTTACTGTTATGGACGCGAATGTTAATCAAACAAGCGCGGGGTAGAATTCCCGCGACAAACCGGCAGCCGAGCGCGCCGAGTCGTTGAACGGTGGCTTAACGGCCCCTTTGAAGTGGCGGGAAACCAGCATTTTCCACAGAATCGCAGGCTCGCTTTGGCGACGTTTCGCCTCGTCGATGAAATGCGTTGCGCCGAACCGGACGTGCCGGATTTCATCGTCAAGGATTCGTTGGAGGATAACGGCCCCGCGCTCGTCCCCTAAGGATTTAACCCTAGTTAGCATGCCGGGCGTGACGTCGAGCCCGCGCGCCTCGAGGACCATCGGCACCACCGCGAGGCGCGCAGCGACGTCGTGGCGCGTGGCATTCGCGGCATCCCACAGTCCGCCGTGCGCGGGCAGAGCGCCATAGTGGCTGCCCATCGTGCGCAAGTGCCGCTCGATCAGCGCGAAATGCATTGCCTCGTCGGCCGCGACCCACAGGAAATCGCCGATGAAGTGGTCGTCCATTTCGCCGCCGAAGCGCCCGGCCATGTCGAGCGCGAGGTCGATCGCGACGAATTCGATGTGCGCGATCGAGTGCCACAGCGCGATGCGCGCGCGCTCCGAGCCTGCCTTGCGCCGCTTGGGCATCTGGCTGGGCGGCAGCAATTCGGGGTGCACGGGGCGGCCGGGCACATCGGGCATGGCGCAGTCGAAGCGCGGCGCAAGGCGCCCGAGGCGCCAGTCGCGCGCGACCTTGCGCGTCGCCATGGCCTTGGCGAAGGGGTCGCTCTCCTCGAGCGCGGCGCGGATCGCGCGCGCGAGCGAGGGGCGGGAATCCTGGGTCATGTCGGTTTGGCCGGGTTCAGAGCGCCCTGGCGGCTTCGAGCACGGCCTCGGCGTGGCCCTTGACCTTCACCTTGTCCCAGACCTGGGCGATCGTGCCGTCGGGGCCGATGAGGTAGGTCGTGCGCACCATGCCCATGTACGTGCGGCCGTAGTTCTGCTTCTCGGTCCAGATGCCGAGCGCGTCGGACAGGCCGTTCTCCTCGGCATCGGTCGCCAGCGGGGCCTTGAGGTCGTGCTTGGCGATGAAGTTCTGGTGCTTCTTGGCCGAATCCTTGCTGACGCCCAGCAGCGCGGTGCCGGCGGCCTCGAACTGGGGCATGAGCGCGGAGAAATCGATGTTCTCGGTGGTGCAGCCAGGCGTCGAGTCCTTGGGGTAGAAGAACACGACGAGCTTGCGGCCCGCGAAGTCGGACACCTTGACGCTGCCCCCTTCGGGCGTATCGAGCGCGATGTCGGGGAACGGGGTGCCGGGGCCGGGACGGTCGGTCATCTGTGTTACATCTCCAGTGTTTCGCCGAAGGCTTCGCGCCAGGCGCGTGCGACGGCGGTGCGCGCCGCGCCCAGCGCGGCTTCGAGTTCGTCCCAGTCCCCATAGCCACAAGCGCGCACGAGGGCCAGACGCGGCGCGGGGCCGGGCACGTCGCCGTCGGGGGCGAGCAGGCGCGCGGCGACGAGGAAGCGGGTGAGCGTATCGTGCGCGCCGGCGAGATCGGCGGGCAGGTGGCCGGTGCGAACCAGCGCGCCGATCGCCGCGGCGAGGTCGGGCTCGAGCCCCTCGCCGCTTGCGAGCTGGGCGTGGTGGACGAGGAATTCGAGGTCGACCAGTCCGCCGCGCGCGAGCTTGACGTCGAGCGGGCCCTTGGCTGGCTTGTGCTCGGCCATGCGGGTGCGCATCTCGCGCACGTCACTACGCAGCGTCTCGGGTTCGCGCTTGCGGGTGAGCACGCGGGCGATCTCCGCCTCGACCAGCTCGCGCGCGGGCCTGGAGCCGTAGAGCACGCGCGCGCGGCACAGCGCCATGTGCTCCCAGGTCCAGGCGTCCTCGCCCTGGTAGCGGCGGAAGCTCTCGATCGAGGCGGCGGGCGGGCCTTGTTCGCCCGAGGGGCGCAGGCGCGTGTCGACTTCGTAGAGCGCCCCCTCGGCGGTCGGCACCGAGAGCGCGGCGCTCGTGCGTTGCGACAGCCGATTGTAGTAGAGCGTCGCGCCGAGCGGGCGGGCGCCGTCGGACTCGGCGTGGAAGTCGCCGGTAAAGAGATAGATGAGGTCGAGGTCGGAGGCGTTCGTGAGCACGCCCCCGCCGAAGCGGCCGAGGCCGACCACCACCATCTCGCTGCCGGGGATCGTGCCGTGGCGCTGCGCGAATTCGGCGCTCGCCGCGCGGGTCAGCACGATCAGCGCGGCTTCGGCGATGCGCGCGAGGCCCTGGCCGATGGCAATCGGGTCGTTGGCCCCCTTGATCAGCTGCACGCCGAGGCGGAAGCGCGCCTCGCTCACCTTGCGGCGCACCGCGTCGAGCACGCGTTCGTAGTCGCTGCCCGGCTCGAAGCGCGAGAAGGCGGCGACGAGGGTGTCGACCTCGCCCGGCAGGTCGAAGGCGCTGGCGTCGATCAGCGGGTCGAGCAGGTCCGCCCGGCGCGCCAGCGCGTCGGCGAGCGGGGGCGCGAGGCTGAGGATGTCGACCAGCAGCGCGAGCAGCGCGGGGCGCGCCTCGAGCAGGCGGAACAGGTTGATGGCGCTGGGCAGGTTGTCGAGCATGCGCTCCCAGCGCGCGAGGGTGCGTTCGGGGTCCGAAGCCTTGGCGAAGGCGACGAGGAGGTCGGGGCGTACCGCCTCGAAGGCGGCGCGCGCGGCGTCCGAGCGCAGCGCGCGCACGCGGCCCGAAAGCCAGCCCTCGATCCGCTCGGCGAGCGCGGCGGGATCGGCAAAGCCCAGGTCCTCCAGCTCGTCGCGCAAGGTTTCCTGCGCGGGCATGGCCACCGCCTTGTCGGGGACGAGCGGGGTATTGGCCATGACCAGCGCGTCGTAGCGCGCGCCGACCGCCTCGGTGATCGCGGCCACTTCGGCGATGAGAGCCCCGCCATCGGGAAGCCCGTCGAGCCGGGCGACTTCGTCGAGCGCTTGCGCGTCGGTGGGCAGCGAATGGGTCTGATGGTCGCGCAGCATCTGCAGGCGGTGCTCGATCGTGCGCAGCCGGTCGTAGCTTTCGCCGAGCAGCTGCGCCTCTTCGGCGGGCATCAGGCCGGCATGGGCGAGGGCATCGAGCGTCTCGCGCGTGCCGCGCAGGCGCAGCGCCGGGTTGCGCCCGCCGTGGATGAGCTGGTGGGTCTGGGCTGCGAATTCGATCTCGCGGATGCCGCCGCGTCCCTTCTTGAGATCGAAGCCGGGGCCGACTTCGCTCGCCCCGCGCGCGCTGGCGCGGATCTGGCGGGTGAGCCGGCCGATCTCGGCGATCGCCCCGAAGTCGAGGCTCTTGCGCCACACGAAGGGGCGGATTGCGGCGAGGAACTGCTCGCCCGCCGCGATCTCGCCCGCGCAGGCGCGGGCGCGGATGAAGGCGGCGCGCTCCCAGGCGAGCGCCGAGCTTTCGTAATGGGTGAGCGCGGCGTCGATCGAGATCGCGAGAGGGCTGACCTCGGAAGCCGGGCGCAGGCGCAAGTCGACGCGAAAGACATAGCCCTCGGCATCGACCTTGGAGAGCGTTTCGACGACGTGGCGCGCCACGCGCTGCGCGGCCTCGCCCGGATCATCGCGTGTCCGCCGGGGCAGGCGTTCGGGGTCGAACAGCAGGATCGGGTCGATGTCCGAGCTGTAGTTCAACTCGCCCGCGCCGTGCTTGCCGAGTGCGAGCGCGAGGAAACCGGCAGGCTCGGCCTCGGGCGCGCGGCGGCGGATGCCGTCGGCGATGGCGGCGTCGAGCGCGCGGTCGGCGAAGGCGGAGAGCTCTCCGGTGACCCGGAGCAGGGGAAAGGCACCGGCCAGATCGCCGATGGCGAGAGTGAGCGCGAGCGCCTGGCGTTCACGGCGCAGCGCCGAGCCGACGCTCGGGGCGCCTTCGCCCGCCTGGCGCGCCAGCGCGAGTGCGGCCTCGCCTTCCCCGTCCGACAGCAGGGCGGCAAGGTCGGCCCGGCGCGTGAGCAGATTGGCGAGAAACGGGGCGTGGGCGCGGGCGCGGGCAAGCGCGCCGCGCCAGTCCCCTGCGGTGGTCCTGGTCATGCCCCTGTCCTGCCGCCTTGCGCGGGCCCGGGCAAGCGCCTTGTCGACGGGGTGCCAATCGGTCGTGCGCTGGTCGTGCGCCGGTCGTCGGCAGGGTTGTTCCGGAGGGCCGGCTCTGGCACCTGTGCGCCATTGGCGCTCGCAACCGCGTCGTCCCTTCCGAACATGGGGTCCTTCGTCTTGAAAAGCCGTCTCCTTCTCCTCGCCGCGCTCGCCCTGTCGACGAGCGTGCACGCCCACGCCGACACGAAGCTCCCCAAGGGCACCGCGCTGCCACCGCCCGAGATGCGCGACGAGGCGAAGCCGGCGATCTCGGTCCCGCTGATGAAAGAGGTGACCCGAACGCTCGCCTCCGACGCCTTCGAGGGCCGCGCGCCGAGCACCTCGGTCGAGCCCAAAGTGCTCGACTACATCGTTGCGCAGTTCAAGGCGGCCGGGCTCCAGCCGGGCAACAAGGGCCAGTGGCTCCAGCCGGTGCCCACGGTCGAGATCACCGCCGCGAACGAGACGCCGCTGACCATCGCGGGCAAGGGCGCGGCGCAGACATTCGCCTTCGGTAGCGACTACGTGGCGGCGAGCTACCGCGTGACGCCGCAAACGCGGATCAAGGACAGCGAGCTGGTCTTCGTGGGCTACGGTATCAACGCGCCCGAACTGGGCTGGAACGACTATGCAGGCGTCGACATGAAGGGCAAGACGGCGGTCATTCTCGTCAACGACCCCGACTACGCCGCCGAGACCGAGGAAGGCCCCTTCAAGGGCCGGCGCATGACGTATTACGGGCGCTGGACCTACAAGTTCGAGGAAGCCGCGCGCCAGGGCGCCACGGCCGCGCTGATCGTCCACGACACTTTCCCCGCCGCCTATGGCTGGAACGTCGTCAACTCGAGCTGGACCGGCGCGCAGTACTACGTGCAGACCCCCGATGACGGCGCGAGCCAGACCGCGGCCAACGGCTGGGTTCAGAAGCCGGTCGCCGAAGCGATCCTGAAGGCGGCCGGGCAGGATCTCGCCGCCCTGAGCGTGGCGGCGAAGCGCAAGGGCTTCAAGGCGGTCCCGCTCGGCCTTACCGCGAGCTTCGGCTTCGACAACCAGGTGCGCAAGTCGGTCTCGAACAACGTCGTCGGCATCCTGCCGGGCAAGGTCCACCCCGACCAGTACGTGCTCTATTCCGGGCACTGGGATCACCTGGGCCATTGCACGCCCGATGCGAGCGGCGATGGCATCTGCAACGGCGCGGTCGACAACGCGACGGGTATCGCTGCGCTGACCGCGCTCGCCAAGGCCAATTCGGAGGCTGGCCCCGCCGCGCGCAGCCAGGTGTTCCTGGCGGTCACGCTCGAGGAATCGGGCCTGCTGGGTTCGGAATATTATGCCGCCAACCCGGTCTACCCGCTCGACCACACCGTGGGCGGGGTGAACATGGACGCGCTGCTGCCCGCGCCGCGTTCGCGCAGCTACGCGATGGTGGGCGGCGACAAGTCGGACCTCACCTCGCTGTTCCGCGACGCGCTTGCCGACGAAGGCCTTCGCGAAGTGCCCGAGGACCATTCCGAGCGCGGCGGCTACTACCGTTCGGACCACTTCTCCTTCGCCAAGCGGGGCGTGCCGATGTTCAACATCGAGCGCAGCACCGATCTGTTCGAGGGCGGCACGGCGGCGGGCGATGCGCTTTCGGAAGAGTACACCGCCAAGCACTACCATGCCCCGTCCGACGAATATTCGGACAGCTGGAACTGGGACGGCATTGTCGAGGACGTGTCGCTCTTCTATCGGCTCGGCCGCGATCTGGCCGATTCGGACTTCTGGCCGAACTGGCACAAGGACGATGAATTCCGGGCGGTGCGCGACAAGGCCTGCGCCGCATCCCAAGGAGGCTGTTGAGTTGCATTTCGCCCTTCCCCCCGAATGGCACCCGCAGGACTGGATCTGGATCGGCTTTCCGCACGATCCGGTCGAGTGGCCGGGCTTCCTCGAGGCCGCGCAAGTCCAGATGGCGCAGTTCGCCAGCGTCGTCGCCGAAAGCGGGCAGGAGGTGCGCCTGATTGTGCGCGACGAGGCCAACCGTGCCCGCGCGGCCTCGCTCGTCTCGGACAAGGTGACCCTCGAGGTGCGCCGCTACGGCGACGTCTGGCTGCGCGACACGGGGCCGCTCGTCACCATGGACGATGAGGGCGCGCGCCGTGCGATGCGCTTCGGCTTCAACGGCTGGGGTGGCAAGTACCTGATGGAGGGCGACCAGGAGATCGGCGCCGAGCTCGCGCGCGATGCGGGCCTGTCGGTCGAAGTGGCCGACTGGGTCCTGGAGGGCGGCGCGCTCGACGGCGATGGCACCGGCCTCGTCGCCACCACCGAGCAGTGCCTCCTGAACCCCAACCGCAACCCGCACCTCGCGCGTTCCGATCTCGAGATGCGCCTGCGGCGTGACCTCGGTTATGACCGGGTGCTGTGGCTGGGCGATGGCCTGATCAACGACCACACCGACGGCCACGTCGACAACCTCGCGCGCTTCGTGGCGCCCAATGTCCTCGCCCTGCCGCGCGCGACGGGCAAGGACGATCCCAACGCGGCGATCTATGCCGATGCCAAGGCGCGCGCCGAGGCGATGGGGGTGACGGTGGCCGAAGTGCCCTCGCCGGGACGCGTGGAGAGCGAGGGGCGGATCGAGCCTGCGAGCTACATGAACTTCGCGATCACCTCGAACCTGGTGGTGGTGCCGATCTACGGCACCGCGCACGACGAGGACGGCATCTGCGCGATCGCCGAACTGTTTCCCGATCGCGACACCGTGGGCGTCATGGCCGACGCGGTGCTGGCGGGCGGCGGTTCGTTCCACTGTTCGAGCCAGCAGATGCCCTCGCTGCCTTCGGCGGGCTGATCGGGCCGGGCGCGGTTAACATTTTGGCAAGGGCTCGGGCGCATATCTCCGGGCATGGCCCGCGCCCTTGCTCCCATCCTCAAACTCGTCTCGGTGACCGACCCCGTACACCTTCGCGTGCGCGCCGTCACGGGCCCCGCGCTTGCCCCCGGACTCGACGCGCTGCGCTCGCTCAGCGTGGTCGCCTGCGCACTCGTCCTCGCGCTCGCCGGGATGCGCTTGGGGTTTTAAACGGGCGGTGCCCTCGTGCACACAAGTTCCCTCTTTCCGATAGCTTGAGACCCGGCCGACGCGCACATGCCTGCGGTTCGTCGCGCGCGATGCACCGCGGATCGGCAATATTGCGGTGCAGCAAAACTTCGTTGCAAAGCGATCATGCAGCGCTAACCAAGCCTCCCCAAACTGGGTGTTGTACCACCGTCCATGGCCTGTCTGAGGCCCCTTGAGGAGTGTGACCATGCGCCAGTTCAGCGAAGCCGAAAGCGCCACCGTGCGCGAGAATCTGCTTGGCAATCTCCTGCTGTTCCTGTTCGGATGCGGCGTGCTTGCCTTCTTCGTCACGGTCGACCGGGTCGACTGGCTCAAGATTCGTCCCGCCAGCGCGAGTTCGGCCGCGATGGCGCAGGCCGCAAGCGCGTCCGCAGCGGCCGACCCCCGCCTGGTGCCCAAGGAGCGACCCGAAGCCCGATGATCGTCACGTCCGCCCCCCGTCCCGCCCGCATCGTCCGCGAGGTCTGGAAACCGCTTGCGGTGCTCTTCGTGTGGGACGTCATCGTCACCATCACGTATTACGTGCTGCCTTTCGACGCGCCCGAGCTGCCGGTCACGCTGTTCGGTTCGGCGCTCGCGCTGTTCCTGGGTTTCCGCAGCAATTCGGCCTACAACCGCTGGTGGGAGGGGCGCCAGTTGTGGGGGCTGATGATCAACGCCAGCCGCAACATCGCGCGCGCCGCGCGCAACTTCCTGCCCGACCCCGAAGGTACGGATTACAAGCGCCGGATCGTCCTGCGCCAGATTGCCTACGTCAACGCGCTGCGCTGCCAGTTGCGCCGCCAGAAGCCCGACGAGGAAGTGATCCGCCTGCTTCCGCGCCACGAGGCCGACCTTGCGCTCCAGCGCACCAACGTTGCCAACGGCATTCTCGACGGTACCGGCCGGCGTATCGACGAAGCGCGCCGCAAGGGCTGGATCGACACCATCCAGCAGGCGCAGATGGAGGCCGTGCTGGTCGACATCGCCAACGCGCAAGGCGGCATGGAGCGGCTCAAGAACACCCCGCTGCCGCACCAGTACCGCTGGCTGCCGACCGTTTTCACCCACATGTTCTGCCTGCTGCTGCCGATCGGCCTTGTCGAGACGCTCCAGTTCGCGACCCCGCTCGGCTCGACCATTGCGGGGGTCATGTTCCTGGCCGTGCTCACCATCGGCGACGAATTGGTCGACCCGTTTGCCAACACCGTCCACGACCTGCCGCTCAACCAGATGTGCCGCACGATCGAGATCGACCTCCTGCAGTGCATCGGCGAGGACGCGCCCGAGCCGATGAAGCCCGACAAGGACGGCGTGCTCTGGTAAGCCTCGCGGCTTGACGCGCGCGCGGCCCGCTCTAAGGCGAAGGCCATGGCAAGAGCAGATCGTCTCGAACGCATGGACCGGCGCCGCGAGGAGGCCGAGGGTGAGTACCGTGAGGCGCTCATCGCCGCGCTCAAGGTGACCGCCGCGGGGCAATGGGGCCTCTTCGGTCACACCCGCGACAAGACCCATCTCGCCAGGGCCAAGCCGCTGCTGGCCGGGCTCGACGAGCTGGCCGAGGAGATCGACGACTTGCGCGACAAGCTCGACCTGACGCCGTTCGAACTCCACGCCGAGTTCCTTGCCGCGCGCGGCCCGACCCATTCGCATGCGGTGGGAGAACCCAAGCAGGCGCAGGCCTGGCTCGACCGGCTGGCCGGATAGCCCTTTCACGCCGGCTCGGGGGGGACTGTCGGCAGGCGGATAGGGGCGCGGCACAGGCGTGATCTTCGCGCGGCCGGGACCAAGGATCGCACGATGACACGCGAACGCATTCTCGTGGCCGGAGCCACAGGCCGGGTGGGATCGGATCTCGTCGCGCGGCTCTGCGCGCGCGGCCTTGGGGTGCGCGCGCTCGTGCGCGGGGACGCCGGCGCGCTTGATCCGCGCGCCGAACGCGTGGTCGGCGACTTGCGCTGCCAAGTGGACATCCAGCGGGCCGTAGAGGGCTGCACGCACGTGGCCTTCGTCGCCGGAGTCAATGCCATCGACGGACGCGGAACCTCGCGCGAGGTCGAATGCGAGGCGGTCGCCGCGATGGCGAAGGCGTGCCGTCAGCCCGATTTTGCGCGCTTCGTGCTGCTCTCTTCGGCGGGGGTGACCCAGCGCGAGCATCCGCACAACTGCACCTTCGGCAGCGTCCTGGCGTGGAAGCGGCTCGGCGAGGAGACCCTGCGCGCCTCGGGTGTGCCTTACGTCATCGTGCGCGCACTGGGCTTGCGCGATCGACCCGCGGGCGAGGCGGGCGTGCGGCTGGTACAGGGCGACCGGATCGCCTTTGGCGAGGACATCGCGCGCGGCGATGTCGCGGCTTTCCTCGCCGATGTACTGGTCCCCCGCTCGGCCGATGGCTTTCCCTGCTCGGTGACGCGCGGCAGCGTGGCGAACACGAGCTTCGAAATATTCAACGACGCAAGCCTCGCCGGCGGCACCTGGGAGTACGCCCCTTGCGTCCTCGCGCCCGATCCGCAAGGCCAGCCATGAGCGCGCTGGCCCCTTTGCGCGTGGTGCTGTTGCGCGAAGCCGACATGTGGCTGGCGCAAGGGCTCGAGCACGACGTGGGCGCGCAGGGCGAGCACCTCAAGGACGTGCTGGCACGCCTTGCGCTGGCGCTGGAAGCGCAGGATTGGCGTGCGCTTGGTCCCGCGCCAGCCTATTTTCACGTCCTGTGGGCGTGCCGCGCGGGCGACTACCAGCCACTCGAGCCTCTGACCTTGCCGTCGGGCGATGGCATCGCGCTGGGGATCGTGGCGTGAGCGCGCGCGCGTTCCCGCGCCTTCGCGACTATGTCGCGGTCGCCGCCGCGCAAGGTATCGTCGTTTCGACCTGCGAACAGGACCGTGCGGGCGAGCGCTTCCTCGTCGTCATGCTGCGCGCGCCGTCCGGCGCGCACGTCGTACAGGTCGCGCGCGAACTCGGCGAGGAGCTGGCCTCGACCAGCGTTGCGCGGCTCGATCGCGGGCTCGGCATCAAGACCGGGCTGTTCCGCTAATCAGCCCAGCTCGAATGTGGTGATGCCCCAGATGCGCTTCTCGGCAAGCTTGGGCGGAGGGCCGAGGTACATGCGCGCGCAGCCGAAGACTTCGCGCAATCCATGGCGCTTGACCAGCGCCATCGCGCCCAGGTGCGTCTCGGGAACGTCGAGCGTGACCACTTCGTCGCGGCCCCGGGCGGCGAGTGCGGCGAACAGCGTTTCGGCCACCGCTTCGTCGTCGGCGAAGAGCGGGCCGATCTTGAAGCCCTTGCGGCACCTGCGGATCACGCCGTAGCCCGCCAGTTCGCCCGCGCGCAGGCAGCCGAACGCGCTGGCGCCGTCCTGCGCGATCCAGTCGGCAAGGAAGCGCGGACGCGGGGCCGCGAAGCAGGTGCGATCGTAGGCGAGAACCGCCTCGAGGGGCAGCTCGGAAAGGGGGACGAGCGCGATCCCGTCGGCGGCTGGGGCCCGGTCGGGCCAGTCGCCCGGGACCAGGAACTCGTAGCGCAAGTTGCGGTGCGAGAAAACGAAGCCGCCCTTGGCGTAGTAGTCCTGCATGGTGAAGACGCCGTCCATGCCGATCGCGCTGCCGGGCTTCAGGCGCGCGAGCAGGCGCTCGCGCCGGTTCTGCCACAGGATGTCGCCCAGGCCCTGTCCACGCCAGTCGGGGCGCACGATGAAGAACCCCATGAAGCCGAAGTGCCCGCCGTAGGAGGCGATCGTGCCACCGCCGATCAGTTCGCCGTCGATCTCGGCGGCGATGAAGGCGTCGGGCTCGGCTTCCCAGAACAGCGCGGCGTCCGACAGGCCCGGGTTCCAGCCTTCGTTGGCGGCCCAGTCGACGAGGCGGTTGGCCTCCTGGCGGGTCATGGCCCGGATGGTGAGGTCTGGCAACATCATGGCGGGCAACCTAGTACCCTTGCCATGATTTGCCAGTGAACTTGCATTCGGCCCCGCCAAGCGGAGCTATCGCAATCGCCCGCGGCCTGCCCTGCGCCTACTCGCGGATCGTGGCGAACCAGATCACGTGCTTGGGGCCCTTGCCGTTCGAGCGCGCGGCGACCTTGCGCTCCTCCACCGCGAAGCCCGCGCGTTCGAGGCGGCGGGTGAAGTTCGGGTCGGGCGCGGCCGACCAGATCGCGAGCACGCCTTCCGGGGTCAGCGCACGGTAGGCGGCGCGCAGGCCGGCCTTGGAGTAGAGGACGTTGTTGTCCTCGCGCACGAGGCCGTCGGGGCCATTGTCGACGTCGAGCAGGATCGCGTCGTAGTCGCCATCGGCGGCCTCGATCTGCATCGCGACATCGCTCATCACCAGGTTGACGCGCGGATCGTCGAGGCACCCGGCCTCGAGTTCCTTCATCGGACCCCTGGCCCACTCGATGATCTCGGGGACGAGTTCGACGACGGTCGCCTGGCCGTTCTCGGGCAGGACCTTGAGCGCGGCGCGCAAGGTGAAGCCCATGCCGTAGCCGCCGATCAGCATGTGGGGGCGCTTGGCACCCTTGATGCGCTCGAAGCTCATCGTCGCGAGCGCCTCTTCCGAGCCCCACTTGCGGCTCGACATGAGCTCGTTGTGGCCCAGCACGATCATGAAGTCCTTGTCGTGCCGGAACAGCTCGAGCTTTTCGCCGCCCGGGACCCAGGCGGCGTCGAGGAGCTCGCGCGCGATCATGCCGCTGCGTCCACGGTCTTGAGGTCGGGCGGGGTGGACGCGTCCTTGAGCATCGCGATGGCCTCCTCGAGGCTCATCACCTTCTGGTGCTGCTCGCCCAGCGTGCGGATCGCGACGGTGCCTTCCTCCGCCTCGCGCGCGCCCACCACCAGGAGGTAGGGCACCTTGGCCAGGCTGTGCTCGCGCACCTTGTAGTTGATCTTTTCGTTGCGCAGGTCGCTCTCGACGCGGATGCCCGCGGCCTTGAGCTTGGCGACGGCCTCCTTGGCGTAGCCGTCGGCATCCGAGATGATCGTCGCGACGACCGCCTGGACGGGCGCCAGCCAGGCCGGAAGACGGCCCGCGAAGTGCTCGATCAGGATGCCGATGAAGCGCTCGTACGAGCCGAAGATCGCGCGGTGGAGCATGACCGGGCGGTGCTTGGCGCCGTCCTCGCCGATGTAGGTGGCATCAAGACGCTCGGGCAGAACGCGGTCCGACTGGATCGTGCCGACCTGCCAGGTACGCCCGATCGCGTCGGTGAGGTGCCATTCGAGCTTGGGTGCGTAGAAGGCGCCTTCGCCGGGAAGTTCCTCCCAGCCGTATTCCTCGGTGGCAAGGCCCGCCTCGATCACCGCGTTGCGCAGTTCCTCTTCGGCCTTGTCCCACATCTCCTCGGTGCCGAAGCGCTTTTCGGGGCGCAGCGCGAGCTTGATCGCGTAGGTAAAGCCGAAGTGCTTGTAGACGCGGTCGGCCAGCTCGCAGAAGGCGCGGGTCTCGGCGACGATCTGATCCTCGCGGCAGAAGATATGGCCGTCGTCCTGCGTGAACTGGCGCACGCGCATCAGGCCATGGAGCGCGCCGTGCGGCTCGTTGCGGTGGCAGCAGCCGTTCTCGACGATGCGCAGCGGCAAGTCGCGGTAGGACTTGATGCCCTGCTTGAAGATGAGAACGTGCGCGGGGCAGTTCATCGGCTTCAAGGCCATCCACTCGGCCTCGTCCGAGACGATCGGGCCTTCGTCCTCGGTGTTGGGCGTCTCGTCGGGGATGACGAACATGTTCTCGCGGTACTTGCCCCAATGGCCCGACTGCTCCCACTGGCGCGCGTCCATCACCTGCGGGGTCTTGACCTCCTTGCACTCGGCGCCCTCGACGGCGCGGCGCATGTAGTCCTCGAGCGCGCGGTAGATGGTGTAGCCGTTGGGGTGCCAGAACACCGATCCGTGGGCTTCCTGCTGGAGGTGGAACAGGTCCATCTCGGCGCCCAGCTTGCGGTGGTCGCGCTTGGCGGCCTCTTCCAGACGCGTCAGGTGAGCGTTGAGCTGCTTCTTGTTGAGCCAGCCGGTGCCGTAGATGCGGGTCAGCTGCGCGTTCTTCTGGTCGCCGCGCCAGTAGGCGCCCGCGACGCGCATCAGCTTGAAGGCCTGCGGATCGAGCTTGCCGGTGGAGGGCAGGTGGGGGCCGCGGCACATGTCGAGCCAGGCGCCCTGGCTGCCCGGCTGGCCCGACCAGTAGACGGTCAGTTCCTCGCCCTCGGGCAGTTCGCCGGCCCACTCGGCCTTGAAGGTTTCGCCTTCGGCGGTCCACTTGTCGATCAGCTGCTGGCGGCTCCAGACCTCGCGCACCAGCGGCTTGTCGGCTTCGATGATCTCGCGCATCTTGGCCTCGATCGCGGGCAGGTCGTCCATCGAGAAGGGCGCGCGGCTGGCCGGGGCCATCACGTCATAGTAGAACCCGTCGTCGGTCGAGGGGCCGAAGGTGATCTGCGTGCCGGGCCAGAGCGCCTGCACCGCCTCGGCCAGCACGTGGGCATAGTCGTGACGGGCAAGGTCGAGCGCTTCGGCCTCGTCCCTCGCGGTGACGAGCGCGAGCTGCGCGTCGCCCTTGAACGGGCGGGTCAGGTCGACCAGTTCGCCGTCGATCTTCGCGGCCAGTGCGGCCTTGGCGAGGCCCGGGCCGATGGCGGCGGCGACGTCGGCCGGAGTCGCGCCTTCGGGCATCTCGCGTACGGAACCGTCGGGAAGGCTGATCTTGAACATCTCGGACATCGAACTCGTCTTTCGCTCCTGGGCCGCAGCGCGAAGGGGGGCATCGCGCCTCGGGCACAAGGCCCTTTGGCACAAGCCCTTCCGCGGCGGAAGGTCCGGCGTCGGCAAATTGGGCCTGAATTCGGGAGAATGACGCCATTTCGCCCGAAGCCCGGGCAGCGGCGGCGCGTGGTTTCAGCCCACGACCGACCGTGCCCGGGCGCGCCGGGTGGTCGTGATCAGGGTGGTAGTCACACGCTTGGTCATCGTGGAACGGCGCTTAGCAGGAATGCGCGGGCAAGTCACCCGGCAGGTTAACCGCTGGGGCGTGAGGCAAGCTCGCTTACCATTATGACAACCTTCCTTGACAAGCATTCCGTAGGATGACAAATATCCTTTACACAAAAGCAAGGGAGCTTGTCTCATGAATCGCAATGTCAGCCTCGCCTGGGGTGCCGCCGTGATCGGTGTCGCGCTTCTCAACATTGCCGACATCCTGCCCGATGGGGCGACGATCCTCGCAATTCTGACACTGCCGGCCCTGGCAGTGCTGCGTTCGCGCAAGGGGCTGTGCTGATGTGGGGGCGCCTTGCGAAGGCCGGGCCTGTGCAGCGCCGCTACCTGCGGCGCATGGCGCTGTCCTCGGTGTTCTACGTTGCCGCGATTTTCGCCGCGAGTCGGTTGCTCGACCGTGAGGCGCCGGTCAGCGCCCTTGGCGTCGTCATCGCGCTTATGCCCGGAGTGGCGGTGCTCGGCATGATCGGCGCTCTCGCGCGGCTCTACCTCGAACTCGGGGATGAATATCTGCGCATGCTCGAAGTGCGCAAGGCGATGGTGGCGACCGGACTGACGCTGGCGGTGTGCAGCGTGTGGGGCATTCTCGAGCTGTTCACGCCGGTGCCGCGCCTGCCGCTGTTCTGGGTCTTCCCGATGTGGGCGATGGGGCTAGGTCTTGGCGCGCTGGTCAACAAGCTGACGCTTGGCGACGCGGGGTGTGCGTGAAGAACCGCCTCAGGGTCCTGCGCGCCGAACGGGGCTGGAGCCAGCAGGAACTCGCCACGCGTCTCGACGTCTCGCGCCAGAGCGTCAACGCCATCGAGACGGGGCGCTACGACCCGTCGCTCCCGCTTGCCTTTCGTATTGCCGACGTGTTCGAACTTGCGATAGAAGAGATATTTCAGAGAGAGGAGTGACCCGAACAGGGGTGCGACAATGTCCGGTTCGAAGAATCTCGGTAACACGGCTCGCCGCCGCGCGATCGCGCTGGCGCTGGGCGGGCTGTGTCTGACGCTGGGTGTGGCGTGCGCCGTCGCGCTCGAGCGCGACACGTCGGCGTTTGAGGTGTCCCTCTCGCCGGTCTACACCATCACCCAGGCTGGCAACCGCATCTTCGTCGAGATCTCCAGCCCCAGCCTCTACTGAGCGGAGTGCCCTCGGGTGTTCAGTGCAGCGTCGGGCGGTGCAGGCCGCGCCGTTCGGCCAGGGCCTGCCAGGCGACGCTGATCAGCCAGCCGGCACCGAGCCCGGCGACGGGCATCGTCGCGGCAAGGGGTGAGGCGATGCCGGCGAAGAGCAGCGCCCAGATCGGCGGGCACAGCGCGAGCCCGTAGGGAACGAGCCACCAGCCCGCCCAGCGCTGTCCGTCGCGCAGCCGCCGCACCACCATGACGACCAGCGCGAGCGCCAGCAGCGCAAGCAGCCCTGCGTTCCAGCCTTGTGCGACGCGCTCGAGCAGCGAGACCGGCGCGCGAGGGCTGCCGGTTTCCAGCCACAGCAGGCGCAGGCGCGACAGTGCACCCGGCAGCGAGCCGGCCGGATCGAGCGCGAACGGGGTGGGCGACGCGCGCAGCAGGTTCCACGCGCCCAGCGGCAGTGCGGCAAGCGTGAACACCAGCGCCAGCTCGCCCGGCAGGCGGAGCCGGTCCTTTCCGCGCAAGGGGCGGCGCAGGGCATCGATCGCGAAGAGCAGGGGCACCAGCAGCAATGTCATCGGCGCCATGAACGCCGCGAGGCCGAGCAGCAGTCCGGCGGTCGCGGTGTGGTAGAGCGTGGTGCGGGTGATGAGCGTCCAGCACGCGGCCTGGACCAACAGCGTCGCGAAGGTGTCGGGTAGCGCGAGCGGGACGGCGAGCAGCGCGCCGGGCAACAACGCGTGGAGCAGGAGGGCAAGTCGGGCACCGGCTTCGTTGCCGTAGATGCGACGGCCGAGCGCCAGCGTCATCGCGCCGCCGAGCAGCGCGCAGGCGAGATTGAACAGCCCGAGGGTGACCGTCCCACTTCCGAAACGGCCGTAGACGAGCGCGAGGACGAGCTGCCAGCCAGGCGCCGCGACGTGGCGCAGATCGACCTGGCCGCTGGCGACGAGCTGCGCCTCGAGGTCGAACCCGAGCGCGGAATTGACCCACCCGGGCGGGCTGTCGAGCAGCAGCATCGCGACGCGCAAGGCCAGGAACAGGGCCCAGATCGCCAGCAGCACCGAGCGGCTCTGCGCGAAGGCCTCGAGCCGCAGCGCCAGGCGCGAGGGGGGCACGGGAAATCGCAGGATGTCGGCGCTCACGTCGCCTCCTTTTCGGATCGCGCAGGAGAAGATAAAGTCGCGCGCAGCGGTGCGCAGGCGCGCCGCGATTGTCAAATGCGATTTGCACGCATCGCGATGCGATCAGCCGGTTGGTGCCTCCCCTCCTGCGCGCGTTCGGGAGGGAAGCCGCACGGGCCGCCTTGCCCTTCGCGCCTCCAGCCCCCACCTTGCGCGCCATGACCGAACTTCGCTTCCACGAAATGGCCGATGGCCGCCGCATCGCCCACCGCTTCGCGCCCGGACAGGGCCCCACGCTGGTCTTCCTGCCCGGCTACATGTCCGACATGTCGGGCAGCAAGGCGCAGGCGCTGTTCGAGATGGCCGTCCATACCGGGCGCGCCTGCCTGCTGCTCGACTATTCGGGTTGCGGGCAGAGTTCGGGCGATTTCGCGGATGGCACGCTTTCGCGCTGGCGCGACGAGGTGGTGGCGCTGATCGAGGCCGCCGCACTCGACAAGGTGCTGCTGATCGGCTCGTCGATGGGCGGCTGGCTGATGCTGATGGTGGCCGATGCGTTGCCCGACAAGGTCCACTCGATGATCGGCATCGCCGCCGCGCCCGACTTCACCGACTGGGGCATTGCCCAGATGGACAAGGGCCTGCTCGCCGACGGCGAGACGATCTACGAAGACAATCCCTACGGTCCCGAGCCCACGCCCACCCATCCCGGGTTCTGGGCCGATGGCCAGGCCAACCTCCAGCTCGAGGCGCCGATCGAATTCCACGGTCCGGTGCGCCTGCTCCAGGGCCAGCGCGACGAAGAGGTGCCTTACGACACCGCGCTGCGTCTGTGCGAGATGCTGCGTTCAGACGACGTGCAGGTGACCTTCATCAAGGACGGCGACCATCGCCTCTCGCGCGAGACCGACCTTGCCGTGCTGATGCGCACCGTGGCCGACCTGCTGCTCGCGCGCGACGGCGAAGGCTGACCGGCCCAGCGGCCCTTCCGGAGACTGTCCCAGATGCCTTTCCCGCTCGTGTTCCTGCCGCTCGTCGCCCAGCTCGACGGCACCATCGGTTCCGCCAATCCCTCCTCGCTGCCGATCGAGATCATCGAGAAGAAAGAGAACGAGGCGCGCAAGCGGGCGCAGGAGGAAGGGCAGGGCTATGCCCAGCCCATGGCGCCCATCAACCGCAAGGGCTGCATGGACCTCGTCCAGGACGATCCGCAAGGTTCGGCCGATGCCGCGCGCGACGCGCTGCAGCAGGCGATGGGGCGTGAGCGCGTGCGCGCGGGGCTGTGCCTGGGCGCCGCGTTGACCCAGCTCGAGCAGTTCGACGAGGCGCGCGAGGCCTTCGTCGGCGCGCGCGACGCGGCCGATCCCGAGGACCACGTCAGCCGCGCCCGGCTGGGCGATATGGCGGCCAACGCCGAATTGGCGCAGGGCAACGGTGCCAAGGCGCTGCTCCTGCTCGCCCCCGCGCTGACCGATGCCGGTGCGAGCGGCGACAAGAGCCTCGTCGCCGAAGTCCAGATCGACCGCGCACGGGGCCTGGTGGCGGTCGACCAGCCCGAGGAAGCCGCCACCGCACTCGTCGCCGCGCGCGAGGCCGACCCCGCGAACGCGCAGGCCTGGCTGCTCTCGGCCACGCTCTCGCGCCGCCAGAACCAGCTCGTTGCGGCCTCCTCGCAGATCCAGCAGGCCGCCAGGCTGGCGCCGCAGGACCCCGCGATCGGGCTCGAGGCGGGCGTGATCGCGATGCTTTCGAAGGACGAGGCCTCCGCACGGCGCAGCTGGCAGTCGGTGGTCGACGTCGCTCCTTCCAGCCCCGAGGCGGCGACCGCCAAGGACTATCTTGCCGAGACCGCGCCCGCGACGCCGGCCACGAGCGCTTCGGCGACCAAGCCGCAGGGCTGATTTCACCACCCCACCTCCTGACGACAGGGACATTCCCATGGTACCGCTTTCCGTTCTCGACCTCGTCACCGTCCGCGAAGGCGACACCATCGCCCGCTCGCTGGAGATCAGCGTGGAGACGGCGCAAGTGGCCGAACGCTGCGGTTTCAAGCGCTACTGGGTGGCCGAGCACCACGGCATGGCGGGGATCGCGGGGGGCGCGACCTCGGTCGTGCTCGCGCATATCGGCAACGCCACCTCGACCATTCGCATCGGCGCGGGCGGGATCATGCTGCCCAACCACACGCCTTACGTGATTGCCGAGCAGTTCGGCACGCTGGCCGCGCTGTTCCCCGGCCGCGTCGACCTTGGCCTGGGCCGGGCGGCGGGCGCTGACGGGCGGCTCGCCAACGCGCTGCGCAAGGACATCGTAGGCGCCTCGGAGCGCTTCCCGCAGGATGTCGTCGAACTGCGCGCGCGCTTTGCGGGCCAGGCCGTCGGCGGGGTCGAATCGCCGCAGGCGAGCGGCGCCGATCTCGAGATGTGGATCCTGGGCTCGAGCCTGTTCGGCGCGCAGCTCGCCGCGATGCTCGGGCTGCCCTATGCCTTCGCCTCGCACTTCGCACCCGGCCAGCTCGACGAGGCCGCGCGCATCTACCGCGAGCGTTTCGAGCCCTCCGAATTCCTCGCCGCGCCCCATTTCATGGCCGGCATCAACGTGCTCGCCGCCGAGACCGAGGAAGAAGCCTGGTTCCAGGCATCCTCGGCCGACCAGAGCTTCGTCGCGCTGCGCACCGGCAATCCCGGCCGCCTGCTGCCCCCGGTGCGTGACTACCGCGCGCAGATCCCGGCCCCGGCGCGCGCGATGCTCGAGCAGGTGCGCGCGGTGAATGCGATCGGTACGCCCGAACAGGTGCGCGAGGGGATCGAGGCGCTCGCCCTGCGTACCGGCGCCGATGAACTCATCATCAGCTGCTCGACGTACGATCCGGCCGCGCAGATGCGTTCGCTCGAACTCGTGGCAGAGGCCCTGGCACGCTGATCGGGCCCGCCGGGCGCTCGCAAATCGCCGGGGCGGGACAATCCGCATTGCGACGAGCCGAGCTAGCCTGCATAGAGGCGCTCGCTGACAGGGAGAGTGCATGAACCAGTCTGATGTCGTCATAGTCGGTGCCGGCCATGGTGGTGCGCAGTGCGCCATCGCGCTGCGCCAGAACGGTTTCGAAGGCACGATCACGGTGATCGGCCGCGAACCGGAATACCCCTACGAGCGCCCGCCGCTCTCAAAGGAATATTTCGCGCGCGAGAAGACTTTCGACCGTCTCTACATCCGCCCGCCCACGTTCTGGGCCGAGAAGGGCGTGACCTTCCGGCTCGGCTGCGAGGTGACCAAGGTCGATCCCGCGGCCCGTGAACTGACCCTTTCGGACGGCGAGACCTTCGCCTACGGCACGCTCGTCTGGGCCACCGGCGGCGATCCGCGCCGGCTCTCGTGCCAGGGCGCGGACCTTGCCGGGGTCCATGCCGTACGCACCCGTCAGGACTGCGATACGCTGATGGCCGAAGTCGATGCGGGTGTGCGCAAGGTGGTCGTCATCGGCGGGGGCTACATCGGGCTCGAGGCGGCGGCGGTGCTGTCCAAGCTCGGTCTCGAGGTGACCCTGCTTGAAGCGCTGCCCCGCGTGCTCGCGCGTGTGGCTGGCGAGGAGCTATCCGAGTTCTACCAGGCCGAGCACCGCGCCCATGGGGTGGACTTGCGCACCGGCGTCGCGGTCGATTGCCTCGAGGGCGACGGCGCCAAGGTGACCGGCGTCCGGCTCGCCGACGGCACGGTGCTGGCGGCCGAGGCGGTGATCGTGGGGATCGGCATCGTGCCCGCGATCGGACCGCTCATCGCAGCGGGTGCGGCGGGGGCCAACGGGGTCGACGTCGACGAGTTCTGCCGCACCTCGCTGCCCGACATCTACGCCATCGGCGACTGCGCGGCCTTCGCCTGCGGCTATGCCGGGGGCGATGTAATGCGCGTGGAATCGGTGCAGAACGCCAACGACATGGCGACGTGCGTCGCGAAGGCGATCTGCGGCGATGCCCAGCCCTACAAGGCCTTCCCGTGGTTCTGGTCGAACCAGTACGACCTGAAGTTGCAGACGGCCGGGATCAGCAAGGATTTCGACGCCACGGTGGTGCGCGGCGATCTGGCAAGCCGCAAGTTCTCGGTGGTCTACCTGCGTTCGGGCAAGGTCGTCGCGCTCGACTGCGTCAACATGATCAAGGACTACGTGCAGGGCCGCAAGCTGGTCGAGGCGGGAGCCAAAGTCGATCCCATCGCGCTCGCCGATGCGGCAACGCCGCTCAAGGAGCTCGCCTGACGGTCGACACCGTGGGGTGGACCTGCGCGAAAATGTCGCTAAAGCCCGGCCTTTCGTAATTTTCGAAGGGCCGGGCGCGGCGTGTCGCCCACGGCCCGTCAGAGGCGGTGAGCGGACATGGAAACGGTGCAGGGCCTAGCGGCCTATCGGCGCAACGCACGGGTGCTGGTGGCCAGCCTCGTGGGCACGGCCGTCGAGTTCTACGATTTCTACATCTACGCAACCGCCACCGCGCTGGTCTTCGGCCCGCTGTTCTTTCCCGCCGAATCCGCCTCGGCGCAGCAGCTCGCGGCCTATGCCAGCTTTGCCATCGCCTTCCTCGCGCGGCCGATCGGGGCCACATTCTTCGGCCATTTCGGCGACAGGGTGGGGCGCAAGTCGACGCTGGTCGCCTCGCTCATGCTGATGGGCGGGGCGACCGTCGCGATCGGCTTCCTGCCGACCTACCAGAGCGTGGGCTGGCTCGCTCCGCTGCTGCTGTGCGTGCTGCGCTTCGGGCAGGGCCTTGGCCTTGGCGGCGAATGGGGCGGTGCGGCGCTGCTCGCGGTGGAGAGCGCGCCGCCCGGCTGGCGCGCGCGCTTCGGGATGTTCCCGCAGCTCGGCGCCCCGCTCGGGTTCCTTGCCGCCAACGGCCTGTTCCTGATCCTGACCACGTGCCTCAGCGAGGCGCAGTTTGCGGCCTGGGGTTGGCGCCTGCCGTTCCTCTTGAGCTCGGTGCTGGTGGGCCTTGGCCTGTGGATCCGCTTCCGCCTTGCCGATAGCCACGCGCTCGATGCCAGCGCGCACGCCGCCGTTCCCAAGGCGATCCCGGTCCTCGAACTGTTCAAGGGCCATTTGCGCCAGACCGTCGCGGGGACCTTCGCGGTCGTCGCCTGCTTTGCGATCTACTACCTCACCACCGCCTTCGCGCTCGGGTATGGCACCAGCCAGCTCGGCTATGATCGCCAGGCGTTCCTTGGCGTCCAGCTCTTCGCGATCCTGTTCATGGCGGCGGGCATCGTCGTTGCGGGTTACGCTGCCGACCGCTGGTCGAGCCGGGCGGTGCTGGTCCTGGGCAGCGTGCTGGCGATCGGCGTCGGTTTCGTGATGGGGCCGATGCTGGGCGCGGGCTCGCTTGGCGTGATCGCGCTGTTTCTCGTGCTCGGCCTGTTCACGATGGGGCTCGTCTATGGGCCGCTTGCCGCGCTGCTGCCCCAGCTTTTCCCGGCGCGCGTGCGCTACACCGGCTCCTCGATCGCGTTCAACGTGGGCGGCATCCTGGGCGGCGGCTTCGCGCCCGCGCTGGCGCAGGGACTGGTCGACAAGGGGGGGCTGATCTACGTCGGCTTCTATATCTCGGGCGCGGCGGTGCTGACGCTTCTGGGTCTTCTCACCGTTCCGCGCAACACCGAGCGCGATTTCGTGGTCTAGAGCGGCTTTCGATCAGACTGCATCGGATCGGCCGCTCTGGACTCTTGTTTGGACGCATTTTCCGAACCGTCAGGTCATTCCGCCTGACTGGGAAATGCTCTGGTTTTGCATTGATTATTGTTTGATATAATTACTTCAAAACTCTTGATCGGGAGTTATTTTCTGACATCAATTTAAATAACGGTGGCGTAATATTGTATTTTGACGCTGCCGGAGCATGTCGGGAGAGAACTATGCGCAAGGTATTGCTGTCAAAACTGGCTTCCGCAGCAAATCTACTGAGCGGGAACGAATCGTTTCAGAAGATGATATTCAATGCGATCCGTCTCGACCGCTCGGAGGCCAAGCCCTTCGTGCGTGATCGCGACATGCAGTTCCTCGCCTACTGTCTCGCGCGGCGGGCCCGTTCGAAAGCCCAGATTCTCCAGGACCTGTGGGTCTGCTTCGAACTGGGCGAGAAGCGCGGTGGCTACTTCGTCGAGTTCGGCGCGACCAACGGGCTCAAGAACAGCAACACCTGGCTGCTCGAGAACGAGCTGGGCTGGTCGGGCATCCTCGCCGAGCCCAACCCCTTCTGGCACGCGGACCTGGCCGCCAACCGGGGCGCGGCGATCGAGCACCGCTGCGTCTCGGCGAAGTCGGGCGAGCGGGTCAGCTTCATCACCACCGACGACACCGATCCCGAACTGAGCGCGATCGCGGATTTTTCCGATGGCGACCACTTCGCCGAGCGACGCGCCCGCGCGGCGCGGATCGAGGTGGAGACGATCTCGCTCGACGACCTGCTCGACCACTACGGTGCGCCCACCGAGATCGACTACATCTCGATCGACACCGAAGGCAGCGAAATGGCGATCCTCTCCGCCTACAGCTTCCGCCACCGCTTCCAGCTGATCTCGGTCGAGAGCAATGCGAAGAACGAGGCGCCGCTCGACGCGCTGCTTACCGCCAAGGGCTATGTCCGCGTGTTCCGGCAGTTCTCGCAGTGGGACGGCTGGTACGTCGCGGCCGAGCGGCTGGAGGGCGCTGCCCGCGAGGTCGCCGCGCCCGAGGCCTAGGCGCCCAGGCGCTGCGCGGCCCACTGCGCGGCTTCGGCGACGGCGGGGTCGGGATCGCCGCGCAGCGCCTCGACCGGGGCGAGGAGCGCGGCCGAACCGCTGTTGCCCGCCGCATAGAGGCAGTTGCGGACGAACCGGTCGCGCCCGATGCGCTTGATCGGCGAGCCCGAGAACAGCGCGCGAAAGCCCGCATCGTCGAGCGCGAGCAGGTCGGCGAGCTCGGGCGCGGTGAGCTCGGCGCGCGGCAGGAAGGCCTTCATCGTGTGCGCGGCATCGGCGAACTTGTTCCACGGGCAGACCGCGAGGCAATCGTCGCAGCCGTAGATGCGGTTGCCCAGACCTTCGCGGAATTCCTCAGGGATCGGCCCCTTGTGCTCGATCGTGAGGTAGCTGATGCAGCGCCGCGCATCGAGTGTGTAGGGCGCGGGAAAGGCGCGGGTCGGGCAGGCGTCCTGGCAGGCGCTGCACGAGCCGCAGCGGTCGCGCGCGGGGGTGGAGAGCGGGAGGGGAAGCGTGGTGTAGATCTCGCCCAGGAACAGCCACGAGCCGTGCTCGCGGCTGACGAGATTGGTGTGCTTGCCCTGCCAGCCAAGGCCCGCCGCGGCGCCGAGCGGCTTTTCCATGACCGGGGCGGTGTCGGTGAAGACCTTGACCCCCGCTTCGCCAAGCCCGCGCCGGGGCGCCTCGGCGACCAGCCAGCGCGCCAGGTGCTTGAGCGCCTTCTTGACCGTGTCGTGGTAATCGGCGCCTTGCGCATAGACCGAGATGCGCGCGTTTTCGCCAGCATTGGCCAGCGCCAGCGGGTCGTGCGCCGGGGCATAGCTCATGCCCAGCGCAATCACCCGCTCGGCGTCGCTCCAGAGGCCTTGCGGCGAGCGGCGATGGTGCGCGCGTTCGGCCATCCAGCCCATATCGCCGTGCATCCCGTCTGCGAGCCAGGCCTCCAGACGCGCCGCGCGGGTTTCATCTTCGCGCGCGTCAGCCACGCCGAAGGCGCAGAAGCCAAGCGAACGCGCTTCCTTTTCAAGGTCTTCCAGAAGCTGGTTTAGGACGGCCTTAACCAAGGGGGCTCCATGAATGGCCGCAGGGTCACGGCAGATGCACAAGAAGGATGGGGTCGCGATGGATTGTGCAGTAGGAGATTGGCCCGGTGCGGGCAATGCCGCAGCGCCGCAAGCCTCCGGGGAGCGTCCGATGCCCGATCCTGCCGTCCACGTCTCCCGCCCGCTCGCCATCGAGGCGCGCGGCCTCGTCAAGCGCTTCGAGGGCACGCTCGCGGTCGACGGGGTCGACCTCTCGGTGCCCGAAGGCTCCGTCTACGGGATTCTGGGCCCCAATGGCGCGGGCAAGACGACGACCTTGCGCATGCTGCTGGGCATCATCGATCCCGACGCGGGGCTGCGCCGGGTCCTGGGCTGCGAGCGGCCGCAGGAACTGGCCCACGCGATCGGCTACCTGCCCGAGGAGCGCGGCCTCTACCCCGCGATGAAGGCTACCGAGGCGATCGCGTTTCTGGGCGCGCTGCGCGGGCTTCCCTTGCGCGAGGGGCGCCGGCGCGGGCGCGAGCTGCTCGAGCGGCATGGCCTGGGCCATGCCGCCGACCGGCAGATCCGCCAGCTTTCCAAGGGCATGGCGCAGCAGGTGCAGATCCTGGGCACGCTCGTCCACGCGCCGCGCCTGGTCGTGTTCGACGAACCCTTCTCGGGGCTCGACGCGCTCAACCAGGGGCGGCTCGAGGCGATGATGCGCGATCTTGCCGCTGCCGGGACCACCGTGATCTTCTCCACCCACGTCATCGCCCACGCCGAGCGCCTGTGCGACGAAGTGGCGATCATCGCCGGAGGCAAAGTGCCCTTCGCCGGCCCGGTCGACCTCGCGCGCGACCGCATCCCCGCGCAAGTCCGCCTCGAGACCCGCGCCGAGACCGGACCCTGGCGCGCGGCGCTTCCCGCCGACGTGCGGCGCGAGGGGCGATTCTGGAATTTCCCGCTGCCCGAAAGCGGCGTCGAACCCTTGCTGCGCGCGCTGATCGAAGGTGAGGCGGGCATCCTCTCGCTCTCGATCGAGCGGGCCGGGCTGCACGACGCCTTCGTCGCGATCGCCGGCGAGGCGGCCGCGCGCGCGATGGGCGCGACCACACCCGTGGAGGACGGCGCATGAGCGCATCGACGAACCCGCCCGGCCTGCATCACGGGCGCCTCTCCACGCTGGCGGCGGCCTGGGTCATCGCCCGCCGCGACTTCGTGGCGATCCTGTTCAGCCGCGCCTTCTTCTTCTTCCTGCTGGGCCCGCTGTTCCCGGTCCTGGTCGGCATTCTCGCCGGATCGGTCGGGCAGCGGGTGCAGCAGACCGCCGACAGCCCCGAGATCGGGCTCGTCATGCCCGCCGACGAGGCGAAGTCCATGCTCGCTGCGCGCGACGCGCTGGCCGCGCGGCTGGGCGAGAGCGTGCCGCGCATGGTGCTCGTGCGCGAGCTGGCGCCGGATGAACGCAGCGATCCACGCAAGGCACTCGAGGGGCGGGCCGCCAACATCGCCGCGATCCTTTCCGGACCGATCGACGCGCCCCAGCTCACCGGGCCACGCGCCCGGATCGAGGACTGGCGGGGCATGGTCGCGATGGTGGCGGCTCAGGCGCGTGCGGGCGAACCCGCGGCCTGGCCCGAGGTTCGCCTTGCCACGACGACCTCGAGCAGCGCGAGCGAGCGTCGCGGGCGCCTGACCACGGCGCAGGGCGCGCAAACGCTGCTGTTCCTCCTCACGATGATGCTGGCGGGCATGGTCCTCTCCAACCTCGTCGAGGAAAAAGGCAACAAGATCATCGAGGTGCTGGCCGCCGCGATTCCCATGGAGGCGGTGTTCCTGGGCAAGCTCTTCGCCATGCTCGGTGTCTCGCTGGTGGGCATCGCGACCTGGGGCGCGGTCGTCGGCGGGGTGCTCCTCGCGGGCGGCTCGGCGCTGCCCGAGCTGACCACGCCCGCGGTCGGCTGGCCGATGCTCTTCGTGCTCGGCGTCATCTATTTCGCGAGCGCCTATCTCCTGCTGGGCTCGGTGTTCCTCGCGGTGGGCTCGCTGGCGACGACCGTGCGCGAGGTGCAGACGCTCTCGATGCCGGTGACCATGGTGCAGCTCCTGGTGTTCTTCCTCGCCAGCTACGCGATGACCCAGCCGGGCAGCGTGGTCGAGATCTTCGCATTGATCTTCCCCTTCAGCGCGCCATTCGCGATGCTGGCGCGCGCGGCGCAGGATCCCGCGCTGCTCCCCCACCTCGCCGCGATTCTCGCGCAGGGCGCCTGGGTGCTGCTGCTGGTGCGGCTGGGCTCGGGGCTGTTTCGCAAGCGGGTGATGCAGTCGGGCCCGGCGCGGGTGAAGACGGGGCGGCGCTCCTTGTTCAGGCGCAAGGCAGCCGCACAAGTGTAGACTGCCCCCCGTGATTCGCGCGTCGATGGCGGACGCGCGGCGCGGGAGACAGGCGATGAACACCAACGAGACGACAATGCTCCCCCTTGATCCGGGGCCCCACGCGCGAGGCGGGCGCGGGATGGACCGGCGCGCGGTGCTGGTGCTGCTGGGCTCGGGCGTCGCGGCGGGGGCGCTGGCGGCCTGCGGCGGGGCGCAGCAAGCCGAGGCGAAGAGCTATCCGGTCCAGTACAGCGAGGCCGAATGGAAGCGCCGCCTGACGCCCGAGCAGTTCCGAATCCTGCGCAAGGCCGGCACCGAGCGGGCGGGCAGCTCGCCGCTCGACAAGGAGAAGCGCAAGGGCACCTTCGTCTGCGCGGCCGACGACCACCCGCTGTTTTCCTCGACCACCAAGTTCGACAGCCATACCGGCTGGCCGAGCTTCTGGAAGCCGCTTGCGGGCGCGGTCGGGACCTCCACCGACTACGCGATCGGCGTCCCGCGCACCGAAGTGCACTGCGCGCGCTGCGGTGGCCATCTGGGCCACGTCTTCGACGACGGACCACGCCCGACCGGCAAGCGCTATTGCATGAACGGGGCGGCGATGAAGTTCGTGCCCGCCTGAGCTTTCCCCGTCAGGGCTTCGCGGCGGTCACCTCGACGGGCAGCGGCTGGACGAAATAGAGGCGCAGCGCGGCGAGCAGCGCGAGCGCGATGAGCGCGCAGGCGAACAGCACGACCCCGTTCCAGCCCGCGTGAGTCCAGGCAAAGCCACCCGCCGAACCGAGCACGCTCGAGCCCATGTAGTAGGCGAAGAGGTAGCACGCGGTCCCTTGCGCGCGGTCGGTGCGGGCGCGCCGGCCGACCCAGGACGAAGCGATCGCGTGGGCGGCGAAGAAGGCGACCGTCACCACCGCGATCCCTGCGATGATCAGCACCAGCGAGTGCGCGCCGGTCAGCACGATCCCGGCGACGAAGAGTACGAGCGGCCACCATAGCGCCTTGCGGGGTCCGAAGGTGCCCGAGAGATTGCCCGCCACCGCCGAACTTACCGAGCCGAGCAGGTAGAGCAGGAAGATCAGGCCCACTTCGCCTTCCGAGAGCGCATAAGGGGCCGCCAGCAGGCGATAGCCCGCGTAGTTGTAGATGCTGATGAAGGCGCCCATGATCAGGAAGGCCTCGAGAAACAGCCAGGGCAGCGCCTTGTCGCCGAACAGGCGCCAGAACCCCGCGCCGTAGCTCGCCAGCGAATGGCGCTGGGCGACGAACTGGCGCGAATGCGGCAGGATGCGCCAGAACACCACCGCGATGACGAGCCCGGCGATGCCCACCGCGGTCAGCGCGTCGCGCCAGCCCAGCCACTCGGTGAGGAAGCTGACCAGCAGGCGCCCGCTCATGCCCCCCACGGCAGAGCCGCCGATGTAGAGCCCCATCGCGCGCCCGACCGCCTTGTCCTCCACTTCCTCGCTGATGTAGGCCATCGCCACGGCGGGCACTCCGGCAAGGGCAAGCCCGCACAAAAAGCGTGCGGCCAGCAGGCTCGGCCAGTCGGGCAGGAACCCCAGCAGCACGGTCAGCGCGGCGGCGAGCAGCAGCGAGGCGATCATCAGCGGGCGGCGCCCCAGGCGGTCCGAAACCATGCCCGCCACCAGGAGCACGAAGGCCATCGGCCCGGTCGCCAGCGAAACCGCGAGGCTCGCCTGTTCGGCGCTCAGGCCATAGGCCTCGCTGAAATGCGGCAACAGCGGCTGGGTGCAGTAGAGCAGCGCGAAGGTGGACAGGCCGGCGAACAGCATGGCCAGGCACAGGGCGCGGTAGGCCGGCGTGCCCGGAGTAATCTTCTCGTGAGTCATCGCGGCGGGTTATGGGGGCGCCGACGCGCTCCTGCAAACCTTTTGCTGCGATGCGGAAGGATCAGCTCCCGCTCGTGGAGGTTCCCGGCCGCGCCATGCCCGCGCGCTCGAGGATCTGCGCGACGCTGCGCTGGCGCGCGGCCAGTGGTGCACCCGCGACGAGGTTGGCGAAGCGCTGGCGCTCGGCGGCGATCGCCTCGGCCAGCTCGCCGGTGGGCACGAAGTCGTCGAGTTCGGCGCGGGTGACCGAGCCTTTCGTCTCGAGCAGGTATTCGGTCACGATCTGGCGGTCGCGCGCGATCCACACTTCGCTCATCAGCGCCATGACCATGCGCGCGACGTCGGTCGTGCTCTCGGGGGGCAGGTAGTCGGTCGCGGGGGTGCTCATCGGGTGGCTTCCTGGTGCGAAGGGGTGTCGGGTTTGCGGGCGCGGGTGATCCAGGGGTACTGGTCTTGCCCGAGCGGATAGGACTCGATCTGGGTGAAGCCCGCCTCGGCGAGCATCGCCTCGAGGCTCTCGTGCAGCACGGCCGAGAAGAAGGGCTCCTCGCGGTGGTGGGTGTCCCAGTCGAGGATCACCGCATGGAACATCGAGACCGCGCGGAAAGGCGGGGGATCGGCCAGGACGATGTCCGCGCCCGGCTTCAGGATGCGGAACATTTCGGCGAGGAGCGCACGGTTGGCCTTGGGCGGCAGCTCGTGATGAAGCGCGTAGGTAATCACGCCGTCGTAGCTTGCGTCGGCCTCGCCGCTGGCCTTGGCGCAGTCGGCCTGCTTGAGGTGCACGGGAAAGCCGAAGCGTCGGGCCATGCGCGCGCCGTTTTCGAGCAGCAGCGGCGAGAGGTCGGCGCCGGTAAGCTCGGCCTCGGGGAAGCGTCCATGAACGGCTTTCAGCGTCGAGACGCCGCCGCAACCCGGTTCGTAGATGCGCGCGTAGCTGTCCTTGGGGAACTGGGCGATGGTCTTCACGCGCTGGTTGACGATGTCGTCGCCGATGCCGACCGCCGCGTAGCCGCCCTTGCTGAAGACGTAAGGGCCCACACCGAAGGCGAAGAGCGCGCCGTAAAGGTCGTAGCCATCCCACCCGCCGGGCTCGAGGTGCCATTCGACCCGGGCGTAGTACCGCGGAATTTCAAGCCCTTCGTCGAGCGTGAGCGAACCGGTTTCGGCGCCTGCGTCCCCCGCTTCGCCCGCCGCGTTCTCCATCGCCGCGTCGTAGGCGAGGAACTGCGCGCGCCGTTCCTCGATCGCGGGAATGCCGCGGTTGAAGTTCTCCTCGGCGACGTAGCGCTGGAAGAAGCGTTCGAGGCGGTAGACCGGATCGTCCTCGCACACGGTGCGCGCCTTGGCGATGCGCTCGCGCTGGGACAGCGCGGGGTGCTCGGCCGCGTGGTCGGCGCTGAGAGCCTCGCCCTGCGGGCTGGTGGCGAAGGTGGCGGCGGCGACCGGGCGCAGCGTGCCCGAGGAAAAGGTCTGGATCGCGCCGAGGATCTCGAGCCCGGCACGTCCGCGCTGCGAGAGCGCGAAGCTGGGGGCATGGCCTTGCTTGAGCGATCCGTCGTCGAGGCGGGTGAGGAATGTCACGTCACGAAGCTCCCTTGTGGTGTGGGACGGGGTGAGGCGGGCAGGATCAGTAGTTGAACGTGGCGGTCACGCCGAAGGTGCGCTGCTCGCCAAGATTGACGTTGTACTGGTAGATCGAGGGCACCACGAAGGAGGCCTCGACATAGGACTTGTCGAGCAGGTTCTTGACCCAGAAGAACGCCTTCCAGGTCTCGGCGCGCACACCCACCCGCCCATTGGTAAGGGCATAGGGTGCGATCGAGGCGGTGTTGGTCTCGTCGGTGTACATCTTGCCGCGGTAGATCTCGTCGGCGGCCAGGAAGAACTCGAGCGTGTCGGTTACCGGGGTCTTGTACTCGAAGCCGAAAGTGCCCTGGAACTGGGGGACGTTGCCGAGGTAGTTGCCCGAGACATCGCCGTTGCTGTTGCACACCACGTCGTCGCAGGTCGAGCTGGCGGTTGGTGCGACCGCGCCTTCCTTGGCGGTGGCGTGCTGCCAGGCGAACGTGGCGTTGAGCGAGAGCGCATCGGCGAGCTGGTAGTTGCCCGAAAATTCGAGCCCATAGCTTTCCGCCGCGCCCCCGCTGACGTAGATGCCCGGCACCGCGCCGCCGCCCGAATTGGTATCGGTGGGCGGCACGTAGCCCGAGGGCGGCGCGCCGATCTGGCGCTTCGACCAGTCGATGTAGAAAGCCGCCAGCGTGTAGAACAGGCGGTTGTTCAGCGCCGATCCCTTGGTGCCCACCTCGTACGTCCAGTTCTCCTCCTCGCCATAGGAGCGCTCGTCCTGGGTCAGTGTGATCGAGCCGGTAACGTAGCCGTTGAACCCGCCCGCCTTCACGCCCTTGGCGGCCGAGGCGTAGACCATGAAATCGGGGCTGGGTTCATAGCGCAGCGAGAAGCGCGGGGTGAGGTTGTCGTAACTGGCGGTCAGCGGGGCGAGGTCGGGGGTCTGGTTGTCGACGGTGCGCAAATGGGTGTGGGTGTAGCGGGCCTCGGCGCCCAGCGTCACGCGCTCGTCGAAGAGCTTGTAGGCGACGCGCCCGTAGCCCGAATCGGTGCGGTACTGGGTGGTGCGGTTGTTGAACAGGATCGCATCGCCCGCCGAACTGGGGTCCCAGTTGTCGCTGGTGATCGGCACGCCCGCTTGCTGGCCGAGCGTCAGGCCGAACAGGAAGCTGTCGTCGGCGAAGGAGTGGAAGTAGCCAAAGTCGAAGCTGAGCGCCCCGCCGTCGTCGAAGGTCAGGCGCGCATCGTGGCTGTCGTAAGTCAGCGTGCCCGCCTCGCGCTGGAGCGAGAAGGAAGGGGTGGTGCCCGCGACGCGGTAGGAGCTGGCGTCGAGGTACCAGGAATTGCTGGCGAAGCTCGACTGCTCGATGCCCTCGCCTTCGACGTGGCCGTAGTCGTAGTTGAAGGTCCAGGCCGGGGCGAAGGCGTATTCGCCCGCGACGTGGATCATCTCGGTCTTCGCGCGCATGCCCGGCTGGGGCACGGTGAACAGGCCCTCGGGGTAGTTGTCGGCGTTGAGGCCCGAACGCTTGCCGTCGGGGCTCGCGGGCAGGTTGCCGCACCACAGGTAGTAGCTGCCGTTGGTGCCCTTGTTGCCGCAGTTGAGCTGGTCCTCGAGAAGGTTGCCGTCGATCGTGTAGAAGGCGCGGATCTTCTCGCGGCGGGTCAGGCGGTAGTAGGTGCCGGTGATCGACATGCCCTGGGTCGGCGTCAGCTTGAGCGAGCCCGAGAAATTCTGGCGGTGGTAGCCGCCGAAGTGGCCCAGGCCGGCCGAATCCGCGCCGGGGAAGTTGTTCTTCCAGGTGCCTTCGTATTGCGAGCGGGCGTAGTAGATGCGCCCCGCCAGGATGCCCGGGATGATCGGGCCGCCGATCCCGGCGCGCAAGTCCGAATAGCCCGCGTTGCCGAGCGAGGCGTAGCCATCGACCTTGAGTTCGTCGCTCGGCTGGTTGAGCACGTAGTTGATCGCACCCGAGAAGGTGTTCTGACCATAGAGCGCGCTCTGCGGCCCCTTCACGATCTCGATGCGCTGCATGTCGGCGAGCTGGCTGTCGACCATGTAGCCGCGCTGGAGGTAGATCCCGTCGATGAACACGCCGGTGTTGCCCACCGCCGATTGCACGTTGGTCTGCGAGAGGCCGCGGATCACCGCGTTGCCGTTGAACTTGGAGAGGAAGTCGGTGAAGCGCAGGCCCGGCGTGGCATTGGCGATGTCCTGCAGGTCGGTGACGCCCTTTTCGGCCATGGCCTCGGAGGACAGCGCGCTCAGCGTCAGCGGCACGTCCTGGATGCGTTCCTCGGAGCGGCGCGCGGTGACGATGATGTCGCCCGACGGGGCACCACCCGTGGCGACGGCGTCCGAAGAACGCGACTGGGCGAGCGCCGGAGAGGCGAGGCTGGAAAGGACGACAAAAGAAATCGTGCCGGCAAGCTGCGGTGTTTTACGCGTGCGTTTCGAACGGACCATGACCATTTCCCCCGATTTTGTTGCTGGTATCTCTCCCGCCCGAAAACCCGTGCCGGTTCGTCGGATGGCGTTTGGGTAGGGGGATTGGGGGCAAAGCCGGAAATGGCGTTTGGACACCTGTTCAAGGAGTGAACAGCGCGCGTGCCGGGCGGTGACCGGGAGGGCCACGCGGGCTCACATCCGGCCAGGGCCCCACGCTTGTCACCCCGCCGGGCCAGGAGAGCGCCCATGCCCAGCCGCCGCGACACCCTGACCGCAGGCCTCGCCCTTTCCACCGGCCCCGTCGCCGCAACGCGGGCCTCCACCGGCCATGCGGTCACGCCCGGTGGATCTTCGGCCGCGCTCGCGCCCTCGGCGGTCTCGACCCCGCCTGGCCTCGTCGTCGAGACCACGGCGGGGCGCGTGCGCGGTTACGAAGCGCGCGGCATCGCCACCTTCAAGGGCATTCCCTATGGCGCCGACACCTCGGGCGAAGGGCGCTTCCTGCCGCCGCGCGCCCCGGCACCCTGGAGTGGCGAACGGCTCTGCCTGGTGCCGGGCGCGATCTGCCCGCAGGAGAGCCGCCGCCCCTCGACGAGCCCGGCGGCCTTCCTGATGCCCACCACGCCCGCGATCGAGGACGAGGACTGCCTCAACCTCAACGTCTGGACCCCCGGAACCGAGGCCGCGCGCCGTCCGGTCATGGTGTGGATCCACGGGGGCAATTTCTCGACCGGATCGAGCCTCGCCTTGCGCGCGACCGATGGCGAGGCGCTCGCGCGCCGGGGCGATGTGGTGGTGGTCTCGGTCAACCACCGTCTCAATGCGATGGGCTATCTCGACCTTGGCGCCGTGAGCGGGGATCCCGCTTTCGCCGCATCCGGAAACGTGGGCATGCTCGATCTCGTGCTGGCGCTCGAATGGGTGCAGGGCAACATCGCGGCCTTCGGCGGCGATCCGGGCAACGTCACCATCTTCGGTCAATCGGGCGGGGGGCTCAAGGTCACGACTTTGTGTGCGATGCCGCGCGCACGCGGGCTGTTCCACAAGGCGATCGCGCAAAGCGGGTGCGAAAGCCAGGTCTTCGCGCGCAGCATGACCGAGCCGCTCGCGCGCGGGTTGCTCGACCAGCTCGGCCTCGCGCCGGGGGAGGTGCGCAAGCTCCAGGCGGTGCCGATCGCGCAGCTCCAGGCCGCCGCGAGCGCAGCGCAAGGCGCCTGGTTCGCCAGGGCACGCCCGCGCGACATCTGGCATCTCGTCGGCTGGGCGCCGGTGCGCGACGGCGCGTTGATCCCCACCGACCCCTACAGCGAGGAAGGGCGCGCGCTCTCGGCCGATGTTCCGCTCATGGTCGGCTCGACCCGCCACGAATTCAGTTTGACGACGTTTGCGCTCGAGGCCGCGCAGCGGAGCTGGGCGGACCTTCGCGCCGATCTCGTCCCGGCCTTCCGGGATCCCGACGCGCTGATCGCGGCCTTCCGCGCGGCCTATCCGCAGGAGACGCCGGTCGCGCTCCAGTCGATGATCTCGGCGGCGAGCTTCAACCGCTTCAACGCGCTCCAGCAGGCGCGTGACCAGGCCGCCGCGGGCCGAGCCCCGGCCTTCCTCTACCGCTTCGACTGGCGGACGCCGATCTTCGGGGGACTGCCCGGCGCCTACCACTGCAGCGAATTGCCGCTTGTCTTCGACAGCATCGAGGCGGTGCCCGAGGCGACCGGGACGGGCGCGCGGGCAAGGGCGATGGCCGCCAGGGCTGCGGACGCGTGGATTGCCTTCGCGCGCCACGGCGATCCCTCGCACCCCGGGATCGGGCGCTGGCCCGCGCTCGCGGCGGGGGGCGCGGCGACGATGGTGTTCGACGACAGGTGCCAGGTGGAGGCGGAGAACACCGCGCTGATCGAGCTGGTGCGCGCAAACGCGCTGTGGCTCGGCTGAAGTGGCCGGGGGTCAGCTCGCGGTGGCGGGCTGCGCCGGGGGCCAGCCCTCGGGCACCGTGCGCACGTGCAGATCGCGCTGGGGGAAGGGGATCGCGATGCCCTCCTCCTGGAAGCGCCGGGCAAGCGCGAAGTTGAGCCGGCTGGAGGTGGACAGGCCCTCGGACGCGGCATGGACGAAGGCATACATGCGCAAGTCGATCGCGCTGTCGCCGAAGCGCTCGAGGATCACGCTCGGCTCGGGGAAGGCGAGCACGCCCTCGTCCTCGCGCGCGATCGCCAGCAGCAGCGCGCGCGCCGTCTCGAGATCGGTGCCGTAGGCGACGCCGACCGCGACCTCGATGCGCGAGGGGCCGCCGGTGAAGGTGCGGTTGTGCACCACGCCCGAGATCAGCTGCGAATTGGGCACAATGATCTGGTGGCGGTCGAACGTCTCGATGTGGGTCGAGCGCACCGAGATCTTGCGCACGATGCCCGAATGGCCGCCGACTTCGATCCAGTCGCCCACTTTGACCGGGCGTTCGAGCAGGAGCAGGATGCCGCTGGTGAAGTTCTCGACCACCGACTGCAGGCCAAAGCCCAGCCCGACCGAGAGCGCGCCCGCCACGAAGGCGAGGTTGGAGAGGTCGAGCCCGGTGGTGGCGATGGCGACGAGCGCGGCGAGCGTGATCCCCAGGTAGCCCAGGAACGTCAGCAGCGCGGCTTGTGCGCCCGCGTCCATCGCGAATTCGGGCAGCACGGTGATCCGCAGGAAGCGCTGCAGCCACCGGGTGAGGAACAGGCCGAGCACGAAGACGGTCGCGAACGTCACCAGGTCGCCGATCGAGATCCGCACTTCGCCCAGCTCCACCCCGTTGCGCAGCAGCCGGACCCCGTCGGCGATCTCCGCGCCGCTGAAGCCCCACACCACCGCGATCACCGGCAGCACCAGGACCGTCAGCACGAAGCCGGTGGCGAGCGGGATGAAGTGCAGCGCGCGGCGATAGGGCGCGAGTCGTCCCTCGCCCAGCAGCCCGGTGACGAGCGCGATCGAGCGGTGGAGGTAGACCGCGATGCCCACCAGCGCGAGGGTGATCAGCGTCGAGGAAAACAGGAAGCGCGCAAGCATCGCGTAGCCGATCAGCGCGGCGACGAACGAGGTGAGCGCGAAGAGGCGCATCAGCCGCGAGATCGGGGTAAGGAAGTCGATCGCCTCGTGCGCACCGGGGTCCTGTGCGGGGGCGGCCTCCTGCGCCGCGCGAAAGGCGCTTACCAGCTGCCACAGCAGCCAGGCGCCCCAGCAGGCGAGGATCGCCGAAAGGATGTGCGAGAGATTGGGGGCAAGAGCGTCGTTCGCCTCGAGCGCGTCGAGCACGAGGATCGCGGCGAGCAGCGTGGTCAGGCGCTGCATGATGCGGTTGGCGCGCGGGGCCTGGGCCGGGGGCAGGGTGATCAGGCGCAGCTGCGCGAAGGGGGAGAGCACGGCGCCCCGGCCCAGCCAGCGCCCCACCGCGATCAGCCCGCCTGCGCCGACCAGCGCGGGCAGGATCCCCTTCAGCAGGTCGCGGGGCATCAGCGGCAACAGGAACACCAGCGTCGCGATCAGCACGACGAGAAGCACGATCGCGAAGAGCAGCGTGGCGGCGCCGTCGAGCAGGAGCGTCCAGCCCAGTTTGCCGGCGATCGTGTCCGAGCCCTCGCGGCGCGCCTCGATCCGACGGGCGAGTCGCGTCCAGCCCAAGAAGCCGAGCGCGGGCGTGGCGAGCGCCACGAGCAGCGCGAGGGCCATGGTGCGCAGCAGTGCGATGTCCTTCTTCTGCGCGGTGAAGGCCTGGAAACGCCCTGCGGTGTTGGCGATGACTTCGCCCAGTTCGCGCGCCGCGCGCAGCCATTGGCGGGGATCGAGCGCGGAGACGTCGTGGGTGAACAGGCGTTGCTTGGTGAGCGCCTTCTGGCGCGCGTCGAGCTCGCTGACGAGCACCGCCGCGCGCGCCTCGGCCGCGTCGAGCGCGAGCGCGGGGCGCATCTGCGCGCTGAGCTGGTCGCCCAGCCGCGCGCGCTGCTCGGCGACGCTCTTGGGTTCGCTCGCGCCCTCTTCCGGAAGCGGGCCGAGGGCGTCGATCTGGGCGTTGAGCACGCGCAGTTCGAGCGAGCCGCGCGCGGCGAGCGCGATGGCCTTCTCGCGGTCGGCGGCGAGCAGCTGGCGCAAGTCGTGGAGGCGCGAGGCTTCGCTGCCGGCGGCGTCGGGATCGGGGCGCGAGCGCAGCGCGGACTCGGCGGCACGGGCGTGCGCGTCGAAGGTTTCGAACAGCGAGGGCGCGTGGCTGGCGGGGGGCGAAGCGGCGGGTGCGGCGCGGGCGGGGGGGCAGAGCAACGTGCAAAGGGTGGCAAGCGCGAGCAGGAGCAGGACGCGCACGGGTTCGCGCAAGACCCCAGGCGCAGGGCACGGGACCCGGCATTCGATTCGCGGCGCTGGCGGATTGGGATGGGGGCGCGGCGCGGGCACCGGTTCTCCTCGGATCGTGGACAGGGAGGCGAGCACGCCTGCACGCACACATAGCCCGCCCGAGAAGGGGCGCACTTCGGTTCTTTCCCCGAATTCCGGCGTGGTTTTGTTGGTAGGGAGGCGACGCCCGGGCCCAAGCTGTGCGTGCCGGCTGCAGCCGCGCTTGCACGCAAGGGCATGCGGTATGACTGGACGCGCGGCGAAAGCTCCCTATATACCGATCGGTATGGAATGTTCGGCAACCAGTACGAAGACGCGTGGCCGGCCTCGGGAATTTGATCCCGATGCCGCGCTCGGGGCTGCGTTGCAGGTATTCTGGAAGCACGGCTACGACGGCGCCTCGCTTGCCGAGCTGACCGAGGCGATGGGCATTACCAAGCCCAGCCTCTATGCCTGCTTCGGCAACAAGGAAGCGCTCTTCAAGAAAGCGCTCGACCTCTACGAGCGTGACAAGCTGGCCTATATCCGCAGCGCGCTTGAGGCGCCCAGCGCGCGCGGCGTTGCCGAGCGGCTGTTCAAGGGCGGAGTCGAGACGTACTGCGGCGCGTCCGAAAGCCAGGGGTGTCTGGGCGTCATCAGTCTGGTAGCCTGCACCAACGAGGACAGCTCGATCCGCGACCACGTGATCGCGCGGCGCCAATCGTCCGAGGCTGCGCTCGTCGCGCGCTTCGAGGAGGCGCTGGCCGATGGCGACCTGCCCGAGGGCACCGACCCCAAGGTCCTCGCCCAGTGCCTCACCACGATGCTCCAGGGCCTCGCCATTCGCGCGCAGGCCGGGGCCGAGCGGGCCGATCTCGAGAAGCTGATTGCGGGATTCCTTGCGATGTGGCCCGGCCGCTGAGCGACGCCCGGGCCCGCCGCCGAGCGGAATGGGGCCCTCGAATCGCGACGTTTCGCACCCGGCCGTCGCGGGATTAAAAAAATTTCATTCATTTCGCGTTCAGCCCCTTGAAACGCGTTTTCCCAGACTAATATACCGGCCAGTATAAAAACTGCTTGACGGATTGGTGCATCGCAATATATACCGACCAGTATAGAATGATGCGACACACTTCGAAGACCTAGGGGAAGCGCCGATTCCCCGTCCCGCGTTCGCGGGGCGGACCGGCTGAAGCGCACCCGGCCTCGCCGCGAGCGGGGCAGGGGGCATACCCGAACCGAACAGATCGGCCGTGGCAGGCTGCCGGATTTTCGTGATCCGACAGGTTCCTGCGGCTGCCTTTTGACACCCGTTTCCCGGCCCCCTTGCGCCGGGGAGCACCCCGGCGCGCGCCCTATCCCCCCTCATTCCGCCGGGGTGCGCGTCGGGCCTTGTTTCAGGGAGCATAGACATGGCCTTTCTCGATTGCCGGGACGGGACGCTTCACGCGCTGCCCGATACCGCGACCACCCCCGAGCTGCACCGCGCAGCACCCTCTGGCGAAGCGCCCCGCAGCGAGATCGCGCCGGTTCTCGGGCCGCTCTACGGACCGATCAGCCGGCTTGTCGCGGGCACGGCCGAGATGCTGGAGCCGCGCTCCGTGCCGGCGCCCGCGTCGGTGCGCGTGGCGCTGGCCGATCCGCTGGCGGGCCTTGCCCCCATCGAACGGCGCGTCGTCGCGATTGCCCGCGAGGACGGGCTCGACAGCCTGCGCACGCCCCGCAAGCGCGGCTGGCTGGCCCGCCTCGTGCTTGGCCCCACCCCGCCCTCGCGCCAACTTGCCAACGAACGGCTGGAGGCCTTGCGGCGCCTTGCCGTCCAGGCCTGGCACAAGGGCCATCTCCTGCCGGTCTCGGCGCTTCGCGAGGCGTCTCACGCCGGCTTCAGCGAAGACCAGGTCGGCGCGGTCATCGACACCATCGGGCGCGCGCGCAGCGCCCGCCAGTTTGCTCCTCTCTGATAAGGAGTTCCTCGTGAACTTTTCGCCCACTTTCGAAACCCCGGCCGAACCCGCATCGGCCGGGACCGACGGCGCTGTCGAAGGCCGTCTCGTCTACGATCCCCAGCCTGCGCGCCGCTTTTCCGGGCGCACGCTCGCGATCGGCGCGGTGGTCCTGCTCGCCGCGGCCGGGATCGGCTGGAAGGCCTTCCACGGCGGTCCGGCCGAGGCCGTGGCGCCGCCCATGGCCACCGTCCAGGCCGCCCATCCGCTGGTGCGCGAGGTGACGCAGTGGGACGACTATGTCGGCCGCTTCGCGCCGAGCAAGACGGTCGAGGTGCGCCCGCGCGTTTCGGGCGCGATCACCGCGATCCACTTCGCCGACGGCGACTACGTGCGTCAGGGCCAGGTGCTCTTCACCATCGATGCGCGGCCCTACCGTGCGGCGCTGGCCGAGGCCGAGGCCGAGGCGGCGCAAGCGCGCAGCGGTCTGGCGCTGGCCAAGTCCGACTACGACCGCGTGGCGGGCCTGACCGGCGACGAGGCTATGGCCGCGAGCGAGGTCGACCAGCTGCGCAGCCGCGTGCGTTCGGCCAGTGCCGCGCTCGCGGCGGCGCAGGCACGCGTCAGCCAGCGCCGTCTCGACGTCGAGTTCGCCACCGTGCGCGCACCGATCTCGGGGCGCATCTCGGACCGGCGCGCCGATGTCGGCAATCTGGTCTCGGGCGACAACAACGCCAACGCGACGCTGCTGACCACGATCAACGCTCTCGACCCGATCTATTTCACCTTCGATGCCTCCGAGGCGCTGTTCCTCAAGACCCAGCGCGACCGCGAGTCCCACCGCGATCCCGCGCAAGTCCAGGTGCGGCTGCAGGACGAGGCGCAGTATCGCTGGCAGGGCAAGCTCGACTTCACCGACAACGGCATCGATCCGCATTCGGGCACGATCCGCGTGCGCGCGGTTCTGGCCAATCCGGAAGGTTTCCTGACGCCGGGCATGTTCGGCAACATGCGGCTTTCCGAAGGGGGCAGTGTCAAGGCGCTGCTGGTGCCCGACGATGCGGTCCATCCCGACCAGGCGCGCAAGGTCGTGCTGACGGTGGGCAAGGACGACACCGTCGTCGCCAAGCCGGTCGAGACCGGCCCTCTGGTGGGTGGCCTCAGGGTCATCCGCAGCGGGCTTTCGCCGCAGGACCGGGTGGTGATCTCGAACTACCAGGCCGCGATGGCGGGCGCCAAGGTCAAGACCGCGCGCGGCGCGATCACGCTCGATCCCAAGCTGGGGGCGACACCTTCGCCCACGGCCGAGGCGGCGAGCGAGCCCGAGGCCGCGCAGGCGACGCTCACGCGGTAACGCAGGACGCGCGGCCAGCGGGCCGCGCCGTCCCTCCCGACTTCTTCCCGAAACGGCCGAGGCCGCACCCTTCGTGGTGCCCGGCTGCGGCGCAGACAGGGCCAATTCCCCATGCGATTTTCCCGGTTCTTCATCGACCGGCCGATCTTTGCAGGCGTCATCGCGGTGTTGATCACCGTGGTGGGCCTCATCGCCTACCTCGGCCTTCCCGTCACCCAGTACCCCGAAGTGGTGCCGCCGACCGTGACGGTCAGCGCGCAATACCCCGGCGCCTCCTCCGAGACCGTGGCCGACACCGTCGCCGCGCCGATCGAGCAGGAGATCAACGGCGTCGACGACATGCTCTACATGAGCTCGCAGTCGACCGGCGACGGCAAGGTCGTCATCACCGTCACCTTCAAGATCGGCACCGACATCGATGCCGCGCAGGTCCTCGTGCAGAACCGGGTGGCGATTGCCGAGCCGCGCCTGCCCGAATCGGTGCGCGCGATGGGCGTGGTTACCAAGAAGGCCTCGCCCGACTTCCTGATGGTGGTGAACCTCCAGTCGCCTGACGGCACGTATGACCGTGATTACCTGTCGAACTACGCGCTGACCCAGGTCAAGGACCGCCTCGCGCGGATCGACGGCGTGGGCGACGTGCAGATGTTCGGTGCGCGCGACTACGGCATGCGCATCTGGATCGACCCCAACAAGGCCGCCGCGCACGACCTGACGGCGGGCGAGATCGTCGCGGCTCTGCGCGCGCAGAACGTGCAGGTATCGGCCGGCGCGCTCGGACAGCCGCCGTTCGACCGGGGCAACGCCTACCAGGTCGGCGTCGAACTGCAGGGGCGCCTGACCAGCCCCGAAGAGTTCGGCAATGTCGTCATCCGTTCGGACGCCGATGGCGGCCAGGTGCGCGTGCACGACGTCGCGCGCGTCGAACTGGGCGCGCAGGACTACACGCTCAACACCTACCTCTCGGGCAAGCCCACGGTCGTCCTCGCGGTGCTCCAGCGCCCGGGTTCGAACGCGCTCGCGGCCGCCACGGCGGTGCGCGGCGAGATGGACAGCCTCCAGGCCTCGTTCCCCAAGGGCCTCGAATATTCGATCATCTACAACCCCACCGAATTCATCGGCCAGTCGATCGACGCGGTCTACCACACGCTGTTCGAGGCGGTGGTGCTGGTCGTGCTCGTCATCCTGGTGTTCCTCCAGAACTGGCGCGCGGCGGTGATCCCGATCGTCGCGATCCCGGTGTCGCTGGTGGGCACCGCGATCATGCTGGCGGCGACCGGCTATTCGCTCAACAACCTCTCGCTGTTCGGCCTCGTGCTCGCCATCGGCATCGTCGTCGACGACGCGATCGTCGTGGTCGAGAACGTGGAGCGCTACATCGAGGAGGGCATGACCCCGCTCGAGGCGGCGCGCCGGTCGATGGACGAGGTTTCGGGGGCTCTGGTCGCCATCGTGCTGGTGCTCTGCGCGGTGTTCCTGCCCACGCTTTTCATCGGGGGCATGTCGGGCCAGTTCTACAAGCAGTTCGCGGTGACCATCGCGACCGCGACGGTGCTTTCGCTGATCGTGTCGCTGACGCTATCGCCCGCGCTCGCCGCGCTGCTCCTCAAGCACCGTGAGCGCCTGCCCGAGACGGCACCGCGCTGGAAGCGCGTGCTGGAGAAGGCGGGTGACCGCTTCAACCACGGCTTCGAGCGGATGAGCCAGGGCTATGCGCACCTGACTTACGTGCTGGTCAAGCGCCCGGCGCGCATGCTCATGGGCTATGCGGCGCTGCTCGCGGCCACCGTCGGCCTGTTCTGGGCAACGCCTGCCGGCTTCATTCCGCAGCAGGACCAGGGCTACTTCCTTGCCGCGATCTTCCTGCCGCCCGGCTCCTCGCTCTCGCGCACCGACGCGGTGACGCAGGAAGTCGCGCGCCGCATCCTGCCCGTGAAGGGCGTCAAGGGCGCGGTGATGTTCGCCGGTCTCAACGGCCCCTCGCAGACCGCCTCGCCCGATTCGGCGGCGATCTATTTCCCCTTCGACAGCTTCGCCGACCGCAAGAAGCTTGGCGTGACGTATGAGGGGATCATGGCGCAGGCGCAGAAGGCGCTGGGCGGCTACGACGCCGCGCAGATCATCCTCGTGCCCCCGCCGACCATCAGCGGCATCGTCCCTCCGGGTGGCTACCGCATGATCGTCGAGGACAAGGGTGGCCAGGGCTATGGCGAGCTGGAAAAGGCGACGCAGGCGCTGATCGCCAAGGCCAACCAGGAGCCCGCGCTCCAGCAGGTCTACACCCTGTTCAACCGCGCCTCGCCACGCGTCCACGCTGACGTCGACCGGCGCAAGGCGGACCTCCTGGGCGTCGCGCCCGAGAAGGTCTTCGAGACGCTCCAGACCTACCTCGGCTCCACCTTCATCAATGACTTCAACTTGCTCGGCCGCACCTACCGCGTCACCGCGCAGGCCGATGCGCCCTTCCGCGGCTCTTCGGCGGACCTTGCCAACCTCAAGACCCGCTCGACTTCGGGAGCCATGGTGCCGATCGGTTCGGTCGCCACCTTCGAGGACGTGACCGGCCCCTACCGTGTGGTGCGCTACAACCTCAATCGCGCGATCGAGGTCGACGGTTCGGTGGCGCCCGGCCACGCGACCGGGCAGGCGCTCGCCACGATGGAGAAGGTGGCGGGTGAGACGCTCCCCTCGGGCTACTCCACCGAGTGGACCGGCATCGCCTGGCAGCAGACCCACGCGGGCAACACTGCAGGGGTGGTCTTCGGCATGGCCGTGCTCTTCGTCTTCCTCGTGCTGGCTGCCCAGTACGAGAGCCTGACGCTGCCGCTTGCGATCATCCTGATCGTGCCGATGTGCCTCTTCGCGGCCATGCTGGGCGTGAACCTCAGGGGCATGGACAACAACATCCTGACGCAAATCGGCCTTGTGGTGCTGATCGCGCTCGCGGCCAAGAACGCGATCCTGGTGGTCGAGTTCGCAAAGCAGGCCGAGGACGAACGTGGGATGTCGCCGGTGGAGGCCGCGGTCTACGCCGCGCGCACCCGCCTGCGCCCGATCCTGATGACCAGCCTCGCCTTCATCCTGGGCGCCGTGCCGCTGGTGATCGCCGAAGGCGCGGGCGCCGAACTGCGCCAGGCGCTGGGGACCGCGGTGTTCTTCGGCATGGTGGGCGTGACCGGCTTCGGCCTCCTCTTCACGCCGACCTTCTACGTGGTGTGCCGCGCGCTTGCCGCAAGGCTCGGGCGCGGGCGCAAGCCCCGCCACGGCCACCACGATCGCGAGAGCCACGCGCTCCAGCCTGCCGAATGAAAGGAACTATCGCCATGAACCTTCGCCTTTCGCTGGCCTCGCTACTGGCCGCGACCAGCCTTTCGGCTTGCGCGGTGGGGCCCGACTACGTCGCCCCCGCCGCGCCCCCTTCCGCACAAGCGCCCTTCCTCGGCAGTGGCGTTGAGGACGCCGGGGTGACCAGCGCCGCGCCCGTGGCGCAGTGGTGGAAGCTCTACGACGACCCCGTGCTCGACGATCTCGTGCGCGAGGCGCTTGCCGCCAACACCGACATTCGCGTGGCGCTGGCGCGGATCGAGAAGGCGCGCGCAAGCCTGCGTGGCAGTCGCGCCGATCGTCTGCCGCAAGGCGCGATCGACGCGCAAGGCGGTTACCGCCGGGCCTCGGAAAGCCAGCTCCTGCCGGGCATGGACCGCGAGGCGCGCTCGGTCGACGGGCAGCTTGCGGTCCAGTACGAGCTCGACCTGTTCGGGCGCGTCAAGCGGGGGATCGAGGCAAGCCGCGCGGATCTGGGCGCGGCACAGGAGGACGCCGATACGGTGCGCGTGACCGTCGTCGCCGATACCGTGCGCGCCTACGTCGATGCCAGTAGCGCGGCCGAGCGCATCGCGGTGGCGCAGCGCACCGTCGACTTGCTCACCAATTCCGAGCGGATCACCCAGGCGCGTTTCGAACGCGGCCTTAACGAGAAGCTCGACGTCATCCGTCTGACCCAGCTGAAAGAGCAGCAGGCGGCCGCGATCCCGGCGCTTCAGGCCGAGCGTGACGCGGCGCTGTTCCGGCTGGCCACGCTGACTGGGCGCACCCCGCAGGACCTTCCGCAAGCCGTCCGCACCCGTACCACCACGCCCGACGTCGCGCAGGCGATCCCGGTGGGCGACGGGCGCGCGCTGCTGGCGCGCCGGCCCGACGTCAAGGCGGCCGAGCGGCGGCTCGCGGCCGACACCGCGCGGATCGGCGTCGCCACCGCCGATCTCTACCCGACGATTTCGCTCGGCGGCACGATCGGCACCACCGCGATCGGCGCGAGTGACGTGCTGGGTGGCGGTCCCTTGCGCTGGATGCTGGGACCGCTGATTTCCTGGGCCTTCCCCAACCAGGAGGCGATCCGCGCGCGGATCGGCGGCGCGCGCGCCGACGCCCAGGCGGACCTCGCCACCTTTGACGGCGCGGTGCTCACCGCGCTCGAAGAGACCGAGACCGCGCTGTCGGCCTATCGCGGGGCCTTGCAGCGCCGCGCGCGGCTTGGCGAGGCGCGCGACGCGGCCGAGCGTGCCGCCAAGGTCAGCCTCGCGCGCCAGAGCCGGGGGCAGATCGACGCGCTCGGTGCGCTCGACGCGCAGCGCACGCTGGCTGGGGCCGAGGCCGACTACGCGACCGGTGTGCGCGACGTCGCCTTCGCGCAAGTCGACCTGTTCCGCGCACTCGGCGGAAGCTGGAGCGCGGCGCCGGAGGCGGCGGGCGACTAGCGGGTGGTGAAGGCGAAGGGCCTCAGGCGGCGACGACGCGACAGGCGAGCGTCCCGCCCGGGGTGAATTCCACGGTGCAATCCTGCCCTTCGGCGACGACGTGGACCCCGGTCACCGCCCCGGTCGAGATCAGGCACCCTTGCGCGACGTCGTGGCCGAGCGCGGCGAGCTTGTTGAGCGCAAAGGCGATCGCCTCGAGCGGGCCGCCCGGGAGCTGGCCCGCCGCGCGCGGCCCGAACCGGCCCTCGCCGATCACGGTTTGGCAGGTCACCGAATCGATCGCCTCGGGCGTGGCCAGCGCGACTTCGGGGCCCAGGATCAGCCCCAGGTTGTTGCCGTAGCCCGCGATCGAGGCGAGCGGCCCCAGGTCGTTGATCGGCGCGAGCGCGCTGCCCGCGACCTCGATGCCGATGTGCCAGGCCGCGACGAGCCCGGCGCAATCGGCCGCGCTCCAGCCCTCGCGCGCGGGGGCGGGGGCGAGGCGGGCGACGAGTTCGGCCTCGAGCGCGGCGAAGCCGCCGCGCGTGGCGGGGAAGGCGGCCGTCTTGCCCGGCTTCGCAGGCCAGACGTCGGGCGCGAAGATCGGCCCGAGGAAGCGATTTTCGCCATGCGCCTCTTCGTGCGCGCCGGTGATCCGCCCGACCTTCCAGCCCGCGATCGCCTCACCCCACAGGTCGATCGCCTCGCGCTGGATCGCGTAGGCCGCCTCCAGCGTCGTGGGCATTGCGCCCGGGAAGGCATCGAAGCCGGTCGCGGTGCGGCGGTGCTCGGCGAAGACGCGGGCGGCGTCGGCGGGGGAAGTCATGGCGAAATGGGTCCTTTCGGCGCGGGTCAGTGCAGAACGAAATCGCGCGGTTCGAGCGCGGGGGGCAGCGCGGCGTGTCCTGCGGCGTGGAGCAGTTCGCGCTCCATCGTGCGCACCATAGCGCTCAAGGGCAGGTCGTTCTCGTCGGTGCCGAAGGGATCGCCCAGCTCGTCGCCCAGCGCGTCGAGCCCGAAGAAGGCGTAGCTGACGAGGAACACGGGGACGATCGTCCACCAGTGCAGCGTCGTCGCCAGCGCGAAAGGCAGCAGCAGGCAGAAGGCATAGGCGGTGCGGTGGAGCAGGAGCGAATAGGAGAAGGGGACGGGCGTCGCCTTGATCCGCTCGCACCCGCCCTGGACGCTCGCCATTTCCGAAAGCTGGATCTCGAGTACGGTGTAGTGCATCGCATCGATCACCCCCGCGTCGGTGAGCTGGCGGCAGGCCTGCCCGACCGCCGAGAGCGCGGCGTCGGTGGGATTGGGAGCCGTGGCCCAGGGGCCGTTCCCGGCCAACCCGGTAATCGCGCGGGTCTCGTCCTCCTCGCGCAGGCGCGCACCGAGCCCGGCGACGAAGCCGGCCACGGTCTCGAGCAGCGGGGCCGCGTCGCCGCGCTCGAGCGTGGCGAGCTGGCGCGCGAAGCTGCGCGTGGCGATGATCAGGCGGCCCCAGAGCTGGCGGCCTTCCCACCAGCGGTTGTAGCACACCGTGTTGCGAAAGCTCATGAAGATCGAGAGCGCGATGCCGATGAGGGTGAAGGGCATGGGCGCGAGATCGGCGAGCAGGGCGGGGGCGGCCGCGCTCAGCACCACCGCGCCGATCGAGACGGCGACGATGAGGGCCAGCGGGCGCACGATGCGCGGCAGGATCGAGCCGCGCAGCGCGGTCAGCACGTCGCGCAGGCGGGGCGTTTCGCGAACGATCATGGGAGGGGAGACTCGGACAGGAAAAAAGGGGCTTGGCACATGGATGGCGCGCCTATGCGCCCAAGCCTCGCGCGAGGCAATGGCACAAGCGCGAGACCCGACGGGGACATGGCAAGGCGTGGCCCGTGCACGCCGGATGGTCGTGCTCGAGGCGCCTTTTCCATGTGTTTTCCGGCACGGAGCGATCGGTGGCAGGCCGCGTGTCGTAGTGCTGCGCTCTCTGCCCCGGCCCCGGCCCAGCGTGCGAAGGTGCCACACCCGGCCCGTTCCCCGCAGGCACGCGCGTTTTGGCCGGTTCCCCTTTGCCCGAACTTGGGCTATCCGCGCGCCATCATGACTGAGATCCAGACCCTTTACGCCGCCTTCGCTGGCCACCTCTCGACCGCACTCGACGCGCTGGAAGCCGCGGGCACGCTGCCCGCAGGCCTCAAGCGAAGCGCGGTCACGGTCGAGCCGCCGCGCGATGCGAGCCACGGGGACCTCGCCACCAACGCGGCGATGGTGCTGGCCAAGCCCGCCGGAATGAAGCCGCGCGACCTAGCCGAAGCGCTCGTCGCCGAACTGTCCAAACTCGAGGCGGTGACTTCGGCCGAGATCGCCGGTCCGGGCTTCATCAACTTGCGCCTCGCGCCCCAGGCCTGGCTCGATGAACTGGGCGCCATCGCCGCGCTTGGCACCGACTACGGCCGCTCGACGCTGGGCGGGGGTACCACCGTCAACGTCGAATACGTCTCGGCCAACCCGACCGGCCCGATGCACATGGGCCACTGCCGCGGCGCGGTCGTCGGCGATGCGCTGGCGACGCTGCTCGAATACGCCGGACACAAGGTCATCAAGGAATACTACGTCAACGACGCGGGCGCGCAGGTGCAGGTCCTCGCGCGTTCGGCGCATATCCGCTACCGCGAGGCGCTGGGCCTTGGGCAAGCGGTGATCCCCGAGGGGCTCTACCCGGGCGACTACCTCAAGCCCGTGGGTGAAAAGCTCGCCGCCGAATTCGGCGATACATACGCTGACGCGCCCGAATCGGAGTGGCTGGCGCTGTTCCGCGTGAAGGCGGTTGCCGCGATGATGGACATGATCCGCGCCGACCTCGCGCAGCTGGGCATCCACCACGACCTGTTCAGCTCCGAAGCCGAACTGCAGGCGAGCGGCAAGCCCGCCGAGGCCGAGGCCTGGCTGCGTTCCAAGGGCCTCGTCTACGACGGCGTGCTCGAGGCGCCCAAGGGCAAGACCCCCGAAGACTGGGAGCCGGTCGAGCTGCCGCTGTTCAAGTCGACCCAGTTCGGCGACGACCAGGACCGCCCGATCAAGAAGTCGGACGGCAGCTGGACCTACTTCGGCGCCGACCTCGCCTACCACTTCCAGAAGGCCCAGAGCGCCGACGCGCTCGTCGACATCTGGGGCGCGGACCACGCCGGCACGGTCAAGCGCATCAAGGCCGCGGTCAAGGCGATGACCGGCGCCGAGGGCGAGGCGACGCCCTTCGAGATCAAGCTGGTGCAGATGGTCCAGCTCCTGCGCGACGGCGAGCCGGTCAAGATGTCCAAGCGTTCGGGCAACTTCATCACCATCGCCGACATGGTCGAGGAAGTGGGCAAGGACGTGGTGCGCTTCACCATGCTCACCCGCAAGCCCGACGCGCAGATGGACTTCGACTTCGCCAAAGTGGTCGAGACGAGCAAGGACAACCCGGTCTTCTACGTCCAGTACGCCCATGCCCGCATCCAGTCGATCCTGCGCAAGGCCAAGGCCGAGCTCGACACCGTCGCCTCGGCCGCGCATCTGGCGCTCCTGGGCGCGGACGATCTCGAGCTGGCCAAGCTGCTCGCGCAGTTCCCGCGCGTGATCGAGGCCGCCGCCGCCGCGCGCGAGCCGCACCGCTTGGCCTTCTACCTGCACGACCTGGCGGCCGCGTTCCACGGGTACTACAATCTGGGCAACGATAGTCCGGACAAGCGGATTGTTAACGCCTCGGATGTTAACCTTACGTCGGCGCGGCTGTTCCTGGCCGTGCAGGTGGGGCAGATCGTGCGCAACGGCCTGGCACTGCTGGGTGTCGAGGCCGTGGAGGAAATGTAACTTATGGCGAATGCGGATGCGGGCAGGACCGGGGAGGGCGTGCCCCTGGACCAGGAACCGGGCACCGGCTCTTCGGGAACCTTCGGGTCCGCGTCCGGGCAGGCCTCGTTTCGCGCCGATCCGTTTGCGCCCGAGAGCGCGGAGCTCGACGATCCTTTCGGCGACGAGACCGATCCCTTCGCGCTTCCGCCGCGCCCCGCCGCGCCTGCCGCCTCGACCTCCGGCTACGAGGCGGGCAGCGAACTTGACCTCGGCGATGGCGAGATGCGCCTGCCCTGGCTCGAGGGCGATGACGAGGACTACGAGGACGAGCGTGGCGGCCTTGGCCAGACCACGCTGCTGCTGATCCTGGCCGTGGTGGCGATCGCGCTGCTCGCGGGCGGCATCGTCTGGGCGCTCAAGGGGCGTTCGGGCGAGACGCTGGTGGCCGATGGCGGCGTGATCGAGGCGCCGGCCGAGCCCTACAAGTCGCGCCCCGCCAATCCCGGCGGCGAAGTGGTCGAGGGCACCGGCGACACCAGCTTCGCGGTCGCCGAAGGCCAGACGCGAACCCCGCAGATCGCCGAGAACACCAACGTGCCCCCGGCACCGGGCTTCAGCACCATGACCGGAAAGGGCGAGAGCCCGGCCGCGTCCAAGCCTGACGCCGCGACGGCGCCGGCCGCTCCGGCCAAGGTCGAGGAACCGGCGGTTTCGGGCGTGGGCGTCCAGGTCGGGGCCTATACCTCGAAGGAAAGCGCGGAGAAGGGCTGGCTCACGCTCAAGGGGCAGTACGCGCCGCTCGCCGAGATGAAGCACCGCATCGTCCAGGGCCAGGCCGACATCGGCACCGTCTATCGTCTCCAGGCGGTTCCGGGCGATCTCCAGGCGGCACGGTCGCTGTGCTCGGGCATGCGTGGCGCGGGGCTGTCCTGCCAGGTCAAGAACTGAGCGCAGGCCCGCGCGCGGCTTGCCGCGTCATCCACACCCCGGGACGCGCGCTTGCTTGCGCGGGGGGCGGGATTGGGCGATAAATCGCCATGGTTCCTGCGATTTTCGGCCTTTCCGGGCTAGCTCTCACGGCGGACGAGACCGCCTTCTTCCGCGACGCCGATCCGGCCGGCTACATCCTGTTCGGACGCAACGTGGAAAGCCGCGCGCAGATGCGCGCGCTTACCGACAGCCTCAGGGCGATCCACGGGCGCGAGAACCTGCTCATCAGCATCGACCAGGAAGGCGGGCGCGTCGCGCGCATGAAGCCGCCGGTATGGCCCGCCTACCCGACCGGCGAGGCCTTCGACCGGCTCTACGACACCGCACCCGCGAGCGCGATCGAGGCGGCGCGGGCCAACGCTGAGGCGCTTGGCCTCGATCTCGCCGAAGTGGGCATCACGCTCGACTGCTATCCTTCGCTCGACGTGCGCCAGAGCGGCGCGCACGACGTCATCGGTGACCGCGCCTTCGGCCACGACCCGATGCGCGTCGCCGCGCTGGGGCGGGCCGCGCTCGATGGCCTGTCGCGCGCGGGCGTGGTGGGCTGCATCAAGCACATTCCCGGCCACGGCCGCGCGATGGCCGACAGCCACAAGGAGCTGCCCACCGTCACCGCCAGCGAGGAGGAGCTGGAGATGGACCTGCGCCCCTTCCGCACGCTGGCCAGCGCGCCCGTGGGCATGACCGCGCACGTGCGCTACACCGCCTGGGACGCGGAAAATCCCGGTACGCTCTCGCCTTTCGTGGTGGGCGAGATCATCCGCAAGCGGATCGGCTTCGACGGGTTGCTGCTCACCGACGATCTCGACATGCAGGCGCTCTCGGGGGCAGTGCCCGAGCTGGCCGCGCGCGCACTGGCGGCGGGGTGCGACATCGCGCTCAACTGCTGGGCGAAGATGGACGACATGGTGGGCATCGCCAAGGCCGTGCCCGCGATCACTGCCGAGGCACAGCGCCGGCTCGAGGCCGCGCTCGGCTCCTGCCCGCAGGGTGTGGGCACGTCCGATCACGCCGCGCTCGTCGCCCGGCGCGACGCGCTGCTGGCCCAGGGCGTCGCCTGAGGCGTGGCGCACGAGCCGGTTCCCGCCGGGCCCTCTGCGCAGGAGGGCGCGCGCCCGTCCGATCCCGGCATCGCGCTGGGCGAGGCGGAAGCGGTGTGGGAGGCGGTCTCCCCGGCCGAACAGCGAAAGCAGGCCCTCTATCTCGAGATCGACGGCTGGGAAGGTCCGCTCGACCTCCTGCTCGACCTTGCCCGGCGCCAAAAGGTGGACTTGCGCCGCATTTCGATCCTCGAGCTGGTCGACGCCTATCTCGACTACATCGACCAGGCGGGCGAAATGCGGCTGGAACTCGCCGCCGACTACCTCGTGATGGCGGCCTGGCTCGCCTACCTCAAGTCCGCGCTGCTGCTGCCCAAGGAGGAACAGCCCGATCCCAGCCCCGAGGAACTGGCGCTGCGTCTGCAACTGCGCCTTCAGCGCCTGGGCGCCATGCGCGAGGCCGCCGCGCGGCTGATGGCGCGCGATCGGCTGGGGCGCGACGTCTTTACGCGCGGCGCGCCCGAGGGCCTGCGCGTCGAGCGCCTCCATCGCTGGCAATGCTCCTGGTTCGATCTCGTGCGCGCCTATGGCGAGGTGAAGCTGCGTTCGCAGCCGGTGGTGCACATGGTGCGCGAGCGCATGGTCATGACGCTCGACAGCGCGATCGCGCGCGTCTCCTCGATGGTCGGCGTGGCGATCGACTGGATGGAACTGCGCGAGTTCGTGCCTCCCTCGCAGGAGGCCTGGAGTCATCCCCAGCTGCGCAAGTCGGCGCTCGCCTCCAGCTTCGTTGCCGCGCTCGAGCTCGCCAAGGCGGGCAAGGTCGAGATCGTCCAGGACACCGCCTTCGGCCCGCTCCAGGTGCGGGCGCTGCGCGCATGAGCCAGGAGGACGAGCTGCTGCGCGCGCTCGAGGCGACGCTGTTCGCGGCCGAGGCACCGATGAGCGTCGAGCAGCTCTCGCGCCATCTGGGCGAGGCCGACGTGCGCGCGGCCTTGCGCGCGTTGCAGGACCATTACGCGCCGCGCGGGGTCAATCTCGTCGAGCGTGGGCGACGCTGGCACTTCGAGACCGCGCCCGACCTTGCGCATCTCCTGCGCCGCGAGAAGGAGGAGGTGCGCCGCCTCTCGCGCGCGGCAACCGAGGTGCTTGCGATCGTTGCCTACCACGAGCCGGTCAGCCGCGCCGAGATCGAGGCGATTCGCGGGGTGCAGACCGCCAAGGGCACGCTCGACGTGCTGCTCGAGGCGGGCTGGGTGCGCGTGGCCGGACGGCGCGAAGTGCCCGGACGCCCGGTGATCTACGCGACTACGGCCGAGTTCCTTGCCCATTTCGGGCTGCAGACGCTTAAGGAATTGCCCGGAATCGACGAATTGCGCGCGGCGGGGCTGCTTGATCCGGTCGATGATGCTATGATCGAGGACGCGCTGGGACCCGAGAATCCGCCGGTCGCCGAGGAAGGTGACCGTCCTGCGACCGAACCGGGTCCAAACGATGACAGGCTTTCAACTTAATCGGAAAGCGCCTAGACGGGCCCAAAGGGGCCGGACTCGGTCGCGCATATATTTGGAGTTGGGATAATGGGTAGCTTCTCGATCTGGCACTGGCTGATTGTCCTGGTGATCGTGCTCGTGCTGTTCGGTCGTGGCAAGGTCTCCGAAATCATGGGTGACTTCGGCAAGGGCATCAAGAGCTTCAAGGAAGGCATGAACGAGGACGACGACAAGCCCGCGAAGCCGGAAAGCAAGCCCGCGCAGATCGCGTCCGGCGAGCCCGCGCCGAGCGCGAGCGAAACCGTCAAGTCCGACCAGGCCTGAGCCTGACGGCCGCGCACGGCTATGCTGGATATCGGAGCCTCCGAACTCCTGATGATCGTCATCGTGGCGGTCGTGGTGATCGGCCCCAAGGACATGCCTCTGGCGATGCGCACCGCGGGTCGCTGGATCGGCAAGATGCGCAAGATCACCGGCCATTTCCGCGCCGGGATCGACGCCATGGTTCGCGAGGCCGAGCTTGAGGAAATGGAAAAGAAGTGGCGTGAGCAGAACGAGGCGATCATGAACGCTGCGCCCAAGCTGCCGAGCGCCGAGGACATGCAGGCGCCCACGCGCGCCAAGACCGACGCGGAGAAGGCGAATTTCGTCGAGGACGCGGCGGGTGGGGAGCCCGCGCTGCCGGCGCCCGCAGAGCCTGAAGGGATGCAGGACACACCCGCGTCCGAGCCCACCGAATCCAACCTGGCGCCGGTCTCCGACCCGGCCCGCAGCGCGTCCTGACCGGGAACGAGGCTCATGGCTTTCAAGATTTCCGACATCGACGACACGCAGGCGCCGCTGCTCGAGCACCTCGTCGAGCTGCGCGCGCGGCTGGTGAAGGCTTTCCTCGCCTTCGGCGTGGCCTTCGCGATCTGTTTCTACTTCGCCAACGACATCTTCGCGATCCTCGTGCGCCCGCTGACCGAGGCCTTCCCGCCGGGTGAGGGCAAGCTGATCTACACCAAGCTCTACGAGGCCTTCTTCGTGGAGGTGAAGATCGCGGTTTTCGCGGCCTTCTTCATCAGCTTCCCGTTCATCGCCAACCAGATCTGGGCCTTCATCGCCCCCGGGCTCTACGCCAAGGAGAAGAAGGCCTTCCTGCCCTTCCTGGTGGCAACGCCGATCCTCTTCACGATGGGCGCGGCGCTGGCCTACTTCGTGGTTATGCCCACGGCCTTCCACTTCTTCCTGGGTTTCCAGGGCAATGCAGGCGGGCTCAAGCTCGAGGCGCTGCCGGGTACGGGTGACTACCTGTCGCTGGTCATGCAGTTCATCCTCGCCTTCGGCATCAGTTTCGAGCTGCCGGTGCTGCTGATGCTGCTCAACCGCGCCGGGATCATCACCCGCCAGCAGGCGGTGGGGGCGCGTCGCTACGTGATCGTGGGGATCTTCATCGTGGCCGCGATCGCGACGCCGCCCGATGTGATCTCGCAGGTCCTTCTCGCGGTGCCGTTGCTGCTGCTGTACGAAGGCACGCTGCTCCTGATGTGGTTCACCGAGCGGCGCGAGGCAAAGGCCGCGACGATCGATGGCGCGGCGGTGGAAGCCCCGGCCGAATAACGAAAAAAGCCCTCGTCCCGATCGGAAAGAGGGCTTTTTTGATGCGGCTTGGCGGCGTCAGCGGTCGGGCGCGGGATCCCCGCCTTGCGAAGCGGGCGCATCGGCCTCGGGCGGACGGATCTGCGCTTCGTCCTGCTGGCTTTGCGCGGCGGCCCAGGCGCGCTGGCCGCCGATCCAGGTTTCCCTGACCGTGATCGTACGCAGCGCCTCGGGGCTGGCGAGCATCGGGTCCTTGTCGAGGAACAGGAAGTCCGCGCGGTAGCCCTTGGCGATGCGGCCGAGGCGGTCCTCGGCGAACATCGCGTAAGCCGCGCCCGTGGTATAGGCGCCAAGCGCGGCCTCGCGGCTGATCGCCTCCTGCGCCTGCCAGCCACCGACCGGCTGGCCATCGGCGCCCTGGCGCGTGACGGCGACCGCCATGCCCACGAAGGGCCGCGCGGGCTCGACCGGAGTGTCCGAGCCGAAGGCCAGCGTTGCCCCGGTCGCGGCGAGCGATTTCCACGCATAGGCGCCGGCCAGGCGCTCGGGGCCGAGGCGCGCTTCGGCCATGGTCCGGTCACTCGCCTCGTGCTGCGGTTCCATCGAGGCGATCACGCCATGCTGGCCAAAGCGCGCGATGTCGGCAGGCGAGACGATCTGGGCATGCTCGATGCGCCAGCGCCGGTCGCCGGTGTAGGTCTGCGAGAGTTCGGCGATGGCGTCGAGCACGACCGCGTTGGCCTTGTCGCCGATGGCGTGGACCGCGACCTGGAAATGGTCGAGCGCGGCCCGGCTCATCAGGTTCGAAAGCTGCGTCTGGTTGAGCAGCGGCAACCCGCTGGTCTCGGGGGCATCGGCGTAAGGGGCCTTGAGCCAGGCCCCGCGCGAGCCGAGCGCGCCGTCGAGGAACAGCTTGACGCCATCGAGCCTCAGCCGGTCGTCGTAGAGCCAGGGCGTGGGCTTGGGGCCGCCGATCAGCTCCATGTTGGCGATCGAATCGGCATAGGCGACGATGCGCAGGCGCAGCCGCCCGCTGTCCCCGGCGCGGCGGAAGGCCTGCCAGTCCTCGATGCTCGTGCCCATGTCGGCCACCGCCGTCACGCCGTGCTCGAGCAGGTCGAGCTGCGCTTCGGCGAGCGCCGCATCGCGGTCCTCGGGGCGCGGGGTCGGGAGCTTGGCCGCGACGAGCGCGGTCGCCGCATCGACGAGCACGCCTGCAGGCTTGCCCGCGCCATCGCGCACGATCCGCCCGCCCTTGGGGTCGTTGGTCTTCGCGGTGATCCCGGCCGCCGTGAGCGCGGCGCTGTTGGCCCAGCCCGCGTGGCCGTCGACGCGCGTCAGCCAGGCAGGCTTGCCGCCGGAGACCGCGTCGAGTTCGGTGGCTGTCGGCAGGTCGGCCGAGGCCCACTCGGTCTCGTTCCAGCCGCCGCCCAGGATCCAGGGCGCGTCGGGGTGGGCGGCGGTCCAGGCCCGGATCCGGGCCAGGGCCTCCTCGCGCGAGCGGGTTCCCGAAAGGTCGAGCGTCAGCTTGGAGAAGCCCAGGCTCATCACGTGGCCATGGGCATCGATCATTCCGGGCACGACCACCTGGCCCTTGCCGTCAAGCCGGTAGTCGGCGTATTTCGGCCGCTTCTCGCCCTGGTGGTAGACTTGCGCGATATGGCCGTCGGGGGTGATCAGGAAGCCGTCGAAGTGTTCGATCCCGCCCTTGCCGTCGCCGGTCAGGCCATCGACGTTGTCGATCAGCGTGCCGGGCACGGCCTTCTCGGGTTCCTCGGCCTTCTTCTTGCGGGCATGGGCGGGCATCGCGACGAGCGCGCTGGAGAGCAGGGCGGCGAGAACCGCCTTCTTCGCGAATGTCACGGACGGCTTTTCCTTGGCAGTCGCTTGATGATCGCGCTGGTGTCGAGGCGGCCCCCGCCCATCGCCTGGATCTCGGCGAAGAACTGGTCGACGAGGCCCGCCACGGGCAGCGAGACGCCCAGGCCCCGGCCTTCCTCGAGGCTGAGACCGAGGTCCTTGCGCATCCAGTCGATGGCGAAACCGAAATCGAACTCGTCGGCGTCCATCGAGGACCAGCGGTTGTCCATCTGCCACGATTGCGCCGCGCCGCCCGAGATCGCCTCGTAGACCTTGTCCATGTCGAGGTGCGAGGCCTGCGCGAAGCGCACCGCCTCGGCCAGTGCGGCGATGTTGCCCGCGATGCAGATCTGGCAGGCCATCTTGGCGGTCTGCCCCGCGCCCGCCTTGCCGACGTGGACGATGCGGCTGGAATAGGCCTCCATCACCGGGCGCGCGGCTTCGATCGCCTCGTCGCGCCCGCCGCACATCAGCGTGAGCGTGCCCTGCTTGGCGCCGCTCTGCGAGCCGGTCATCGGCGCGTCGACGCAGCGGATCTGCAGGTCGCGGGCCTCGACCGAAATCTGGCGGGCGATGCGCGCCGAGACGGTGGTGTGGTCGATGAAGGTCGAGCCCTTGCGCATCGTGCGGAACGCCCCGTTGGGGCCGAGGACGACGTCGGCGAGGTCGTCGTCGTTGCCGACGCACGTGATCACCACGTCGGCGTCGAGCGCGGCGTGCGCCGGGTTGGCCGCGACCCGCGAAGCGAGACCGGGATTGGCCTCCTGCCAGCGCTTGAGGCGATCGGGCGAGCGGTTGTAGATGGTCAGCTCGTGCCCCGCCTCGGCGATGTGCCGGGCGATCTCGCCGCCCATCACGCCAAGGCCGATGAACGAGACTCGCTTGGGGTCCACGGGCGGGCGTTCCACGTTCGTCGCGGTGTCGGCCTCGGGCTCGTCGGGGAGCGGATCACTCAACTGTTCGGTCATGGCCTTGTCCTTAACGTGTTTTGGCCAAATGCAAACCGTCGGCTAGACGGGACTGGAGCGAATGACGATAGGCTGCCCTTTGCCGCCTTTCAATTCCCCGGCAATTCCTTTAGGCGCGCCTAATGGAACAGACCGTATCGAAATCCGCTCCCGCGCTCGCCGAGGCGACGCTCACCCTCGCAGATGTGCGCGGCGCCGCGGAGCGAATTTCGGACAAGATCGTGCGCACGCCGACGATGCGCAGCCAGACGCTGAGCGACATCATTGGCGCCGACATCTGGCTCAAGTTCGAAAACCACCAGTTCACGGCCTCCTACAAGGAGCGCGGGGCGCTCAACGCGCTCATGCAGCTGAGCGAGGAACGCAAGGCGCGCGGGGTGATCGCGGCCTCGGCGGGCAACCACGCGCAAGGGCTCAGCTACCACGGCACGCGGCTTGGCATCCCGGTCACGATCGTCATGCCGCGCACGACTCCGCTGGTGAAGGTAATGCAGACCGAGAGCGTGGGCGGCAACGTCGTGCTCGAGGGCGAGAGCTTCGACGATGCCTACGCGCATGCGCGCAAGCTCGAGGCCGAACTGGGCCTGACCTTCGTCCATCCCTTCGACGATCCGCACGTGGCGGCCGGGCAGGGCACCGTCGCGCTCGAGATGCTCGAGGACGTGCCCGATCTCGACACGCTGGTCGTGCCGATCGGCGGGGGGGGCCTCAGCTCGGGGATGGGCACCGCCGCGCGCGGGATCAAGCCGGACATGCGCATCTTCGGCGTCGAGGCGCAGCTCTACCCCTCGATGTACAACCACCTCAAGGGCACCAACCTGCCGATCGGCGGCGACACGCTGGCCGAGGGCATCGCGGTGTTCTCGCCCGGGCAGTTCACCTCGCGCACGCTGCGCGGACTGCTCGACGACATCCTGCTGGTGAGCGAGCCCGCGATCGAGAGCGCGCTCGCGCTGCTGCTCCAGATCGAGAAGACGCTGGTCGAGGGGGCGGGCGCCTGCGGCCTCGCCGCGCTGATGGACAACCGCGACCTGTTCAAGGGCCGCAAGGTGGGCATCGTGCTCTCGGGCGGGAACATCGACACGCGCCTGCTCGCCAACGTGCTCCTGCGCGACCTGGCCCGCTCGGGCCGCCTCGCGCGTCTGCGCATCGGCCTGCAGGACCGCGCCGGCGCGCTGTTCAAGGTGGCCAAGGTGTTCCACGAGCAGAACGTCAACATCATCGAGGTGTTCCACCAGCGCATCTTCACGCACCTGCCCGCCAAGGGCCTGGTCACCGAGATCGAGTGCGAGGCGCGCGATTCGGCGCAGCTCGATGCGTTGATCGCCGCGCTCCATCGTGAAGGCTACGAAGTGCGCCGGGTCGAAACCGACTGAGTCTCGCAAGTGGAGCGCGCGCTTGGGTTTGGCTCTTATCGTTTGCAAGGCAGGCGGTTAACACATCGCCCCGTGTAACTACCCGGAACCGGGACGCTTCGTTCCGGGACAAACGCAAGGGAAAAGCTCGATTTTCGGGCCAACCGCTGGTGCGCGCTGCCGATTTCGTGGTTAAAACGCTTTCAACGCAGGGCCCGCTCCTGCATATTTGTCTGAACGCAGGCGCCCCCCGGGGGAGGCGATCGCGCAAGCCTGCAAGAGACTAGAGGACGCAACGCTCCCGTGACGGCACCGGTTCGATTTCCCCGCTTCTTCGTTACCAGCCCTGCCCCGTGCCCTTATCTGCCGGGGCGCAACGAGCGCAAGGTCTTCACCGAACTCAAGGGGCCGCACGCGGATTCGCTGAACGACGCGCTCAGCCGGATTGGCTTTCGTCGCAGCCAGACCGTCGCGTATCGGCCGTCCTGCGTGGATTGCAGCGCTTGCGTCTCGGTGCGTGTCGTCGCCAGCGATTTTGCCGCATCGGGCTCGCAGAAGCGCGCGCTCAGGGCCAACGACGATCTGGTCGCCACGGTGTGCCGTCCCTGGTCCACCAGCGAGCAGTTCGAACTGCTCCAGGCCTATCTCGCCGAACGCCATCCCGAAGGCGGCATGACCAGCATGGACGAAATCGACTATGCCGACATGGTCGAGCATACGCCGGTCACCAGCTACGTCGTCGAATACCGCGAGCCCTCGGCCGACGGCGTCACCCCGGGCAAGCTCATCGGCGCCTGCCTGACCGACCGGCAGTGCGACGGTCTGTCGATGATCTACAGCTTCTATGATCCGCAAAGCCGCCGCAAGGGGCTGGGCAACTACATCATCCTCGACCACATCCGCCGCTCGCACGACATGGGCCTGTCCTACGTCTATCTCGGCTACTGGGTCGAAGGCTCGGCGCGCATGCAGTACAAGGTGCGCTACCGTCCGCTCGAAAAGCTCGGCAGGACAGGGTGGGAGCGCATCGCGCGCGAGGAGCAGGAACGCCTGATTGCCGAGGCCGCCCGTCCGCACGGCACCCCGGTGCCCGCAACGGGCGCGGGCAAGGACGGCCTGCCGACGATTTCGCAGGGCTGAGGGCGCGCCGCGCGTTCCGGCACCTGGCGGGAGGCGCTGCGGGCGTGACCATGCCCGCCCGGCCTGCTAGCGCTAGGCCATGAGCACTTCGGACTTTCGCGACGCCCACCGGCATCCCATGATCGATCCCCGCGCGTTGCTGACGTTCCGGGCCATTTGCCGCAGCGGTTCGATCACCGGCGCGGCCCGCGCGCTGAACTTGTCGCAACCCTCGGTCTCGAACCAGATCGCCCAGCTCGAGCGGCGCCTGGGCGTCGTGCTGTTCGAACGCAGCCGCACCGGGATCAGCCTGACGCCCGAGGGCGAGGCGCTTGCCCGCCGGGCCGATGGCCTCGCCATCCTCCTGCGCGATGCCGCCAGCGACGTCCAGCACGCCCACCACCATGTCGCCGGGCCCTTGCGCCTCGGGGGAACCCCGGGGGCGCTGGTGACGCTGCTGCCCGGCGCGATCGCGCGCCTCGACGCGCGGATCGGTGAATTCGCGCTCTCGCTCCAGGAACGCCCCGACCACCTGCTCCTGGAAATGCTGCGCCAGGACGAGATCGAGCTGGCCTTCGTGACCACCGGCATCGACCAGGTGCCCAGCGACATGGTCGAGATCGAATGCCTGCAGGATCCCTTCGTGCTGCTGGTCGGCGCGGCGCACGATGGCCTGCCCGACAGCGTCTCGCTCCATGACCTCGAACACCTCGCCTGGGTGATGCCCGAGGCGCGCGGCGCGTTCCGGCGCCAGGTCGATGCGTTGTTCGTCGCCGCTGGCGTCGCCTTGCCGCGCGTGACCATCCGGTCCGATTCGCTGCTGACCACGCGCGCAATCGTGCGCGAGACCGCGCGCGTCACCGTGCTGCCGCGCACCGTGGCGCTCGACGACGGCAAGAGCGCGGGTCTGCGGGTGATCGCGATTCGCGAGGCGCAGCAGGAACGCACGGTCGGCTTGCGCCACCGCGCCGACGCGGCGCTCAGCCCGCTGGCGCAGGCGATGATCGATGTCTTGCGGCAAGACGCATAGCTTGATGCTATGTTAGCTGAAAATATCATTATTTTACGCAAGGTATGATCCGCGTCTAAACCTGTCCCACGAACCGAGATGATAACCGGATGTGGGAGAGCGCGATGCGGACAGTCATCCGCGATTGTTTCATTTTTGACGGAACGGGGGCGCCTGCGCAGCGCGGAAGCGTGCTCGTCGAGGGCGAACGCATCGCCGCCGTCGTGCTGGGCGAGGCCGCGCTGGCGGACGCCTCGGTGGACAGGATCATCGACGCTTCGGGCATGACGCTGATGCCCGGCATGGTCGACGCGCACACGCATCTGACCTGGGCTTCCTCGACCGAGCAGGTCTACCACCAGTTCATCCTCCCGCCCGAGGAATTGCGCGAGGCGGCAAGGCGGAACGCGCGGGTCCTGCTCGACCACGGCTTCACCTCGCTCTATTCGGCAGGCGCGCTCGTCGACCAGATCGAGCCCGAGCTGTGGCGCGCGATCGAGGCCGGCGAGACACCGGGACCGCGCCTCATTCCCTCGACGCTCGAGCGCAGCCCCGAAGGCGGCGAGGGTGTCGATACCGGCGGCGTCTTCAACGGGCGCGGGCCCGAGGCGATGCGGGCCTTCGTCGCCTATTGCAAGGACGAGGGCGTCCGCTCGATCAAGCTCGTTGTTTCGGGCGAGGATGCGCTCAAGCCCGAGACCGCGATGGACGTGCTCTACACCCGCGAGGAAATGCTCGCGGCGGGCGAGGCCACGCGCGAGGCGGGACTGTGGATCGCCTGCCATGCCTATTCGACGCAGGCCGTCGGCCTGGCGCTCGATGCGGGCGCGCGCATCCTCTACCATTGTTCCTTCGTCGATGCGGCGGGCATCGAGCGCATGGCCGAGTCGCGCGCGAATTTCTTCTACGCGCCGGGTCCGGGCGTTTCGGTTGGCGCGATCGAGGCGAATCCGCCGCCGCACGTCGACATGACCCACATGAAGGCGAGCGCCCAAGCGCGCCTCAAGGCCGAGTCCGTGCTCGTCCCCGAACTGCACAAGCGCGGCGTGCGCGTGCTGATCGGCGGCGACTACGGTTTTCCGTTCAACCCCAACGGCCGCAACGCGCGCGATCTCGAGCACTTCGTGAACTACTACGGTTTTACGCCGGGGGAAGCCCTGCGCGCCGCGACTCAGTACGGCGGCGAGCTGATGGGGCTCGAGGTCGGCCTCGTGCGCGAAGGCTATCTTGCCGACCTGCTGTTGGTCGACGGCGACCCGCTCGCGGACATCGCCATCCTCCAGGACAAGGATCGCCTGGCGATGATCATGCTGGGCGGATCACTCCACAAGGCTCCCCGCCCTCGCGAAGCCCTTGCCGCCACCAATGCGAGCTGAAATCATGCAGTACGATACCGTCATCGTCGGATGTGGCCCCGTGGGTGCCACCGCCGCCAACCTTCTGGGGCGCAGTGGACTGCGCGTCCTCGTCCTCGAAAAGGAACTCGAGCACTATCCCCTGCCGCGCGCGGTCCATCTCGACCACGAGATGATGCGCCTGTTCCAGTCGGCGGGCGTGATCGACCGGGTCGCCGGCGACATGGTCGCGACCGATGGCCACCTCCACGTCGGCGCCGACCATGGCGTGATCCGCTACATGGGGACCGTAGGCAAGCCCAAGCCCTATGGCTGGTCGAACGACTACTTCTTCTACCAGCCCGAACTGGAAGCGCACTTGCGCGAGGGGCTGGGCGAGCTGGAAACGGTCGAGCTGCGCCTTGGCGCGACCTTCACCGCGCTTGCACAGGATGACGAGGGGGTCACCGTGCGCTTCCAGCAGGATGGCGCCGAGCAGGTCGCGACCACGCGCTGGGTGATCGCCACCGACGGCGCGCGCAGCGCCGTGCGCAAGGGCCTTTGCGTCGCGCTCGACGACCTCGATTTCGAGGAACCCTGGCTCGTCGTCGACGCCGAAGTCGAAGGGCCGGTCAGCTTCCCCGAGATCGCCGGAGTGCCCGCCGATGCCGATCTGCAGCGGCTTTCGGTGATGATGTGCGACCCGGCGCGTCCGGCGACGATCGTGCCCGGACGCGGCAACCATCGGCGCTGGGAGTTCATGCTCCTGCCCGGCGAGGACGACACCGCGATGATGGCGCCCGAGAAGGTGCAGGAGCTGGTCGGCGCCTGGATGAAGGACGTGCCCCACGCGATCGTGCGCGCGGCGACCTACCGCTTCCACGGGCTCGTCGCCGAGCAGTGGCAGGTGGGCAACGTCTTCCTCGCGGGCGATGCCGCGCACCAGACCCCACCCTTCTTCGGACAGGGCATGTGCCATGGCCTGCGCGACGTCGCGAACCTCGCCTGGAAGATGGCGGCGATCGTCAACGAGGGGGCCGAGGCGGCGCTGCTCGAGACTTACCAGCCCGAACGCGACCCGCACGTGCGCGCGGTGATCGGCGCGGCCGTGGCGGCCGGGCGCTACATCTGCGAGCTCGATCCCGCCAAGGCGGCGCAGCGCGACGGCGAGATTCGCGCAAAGGCGCGTGCGGGCGAAACCGCGCACGACCTCATCCCCGCGCTCGCCACGGGTGTCATCCACGCCGGAAGCCCGGCGGCGGGCGCGCGCTTCGTCCAGCCCATCCTTGCCGATGGCCGCAAGCTCGATGACTTTACCGGCGGTGGCTGGCGCCTGTTCGTGCGCGACGCCGCCGTTGCCGGTGAAGCCAGCTGGGCCAGCCGCTGGGACGCATCGCAGTTGCCTGATGGCGGGGCGGTGCTAGCCTGGCTCGACGCGCAGGACGTCGATGCCGTGTTGCTGCGCCCCGATCATTGCGTCTTCGGCACCGCACGCACCGGCGCGCAGGACTTGCTCGCCGCGCGCGATGCGGCCCTCTACCCGCACAAGGAGATCGCGGCATGAATCTCACTCTCGCCCAGGCCCAGGGCGTAATCGCGGCGGCGCTGGCCGCCGCGCGCGAACAGGGCGCCAAGCCACTTGCGGTCGTCGTCCTCGACGCCGGGGCGCACCCGGTCGCCTTCGCGCGCGAGGACGGGGCAAGCCTGTTCCGCTTCGACATCGCCCGCGCCAAGGCGACCGGCGCGCTCGGCATGGGTGTCGACACCGGTCTCATCGCGGCGCGCGCGCGGGAGAACCCGGTTTTCTTCCAGAGCCTTGCCGGCGCCGTGGGGGGACAGATCGCGTTCTCGCCGGGCGGCGTGGTGATCCGCGCGGCCGACGGCAGTGCGCTCGGTTCGGTCGGCATCAGTGGTGATACCGGGGAATGCGACGAGGCTTGCGCCAGGGCCGGTGTCGCGGCCGTGTTCCCCGCCGAACTTCGCGCCGAATTTCCCAAGGAGACCCAGTCGTGACCATCCGCCTGCGCAGCATCGAACTCGCGCTTCCCGATCCCGCCGCCGCCGCGGCCTTCATGACGCAGATCTGGGGCATGGCCGAGGCCGGGACCCGGGGTTCCACGCAATACCTGCGCGGATCGGGCCCCTATCCCTACCTCGTCGCCTTCGACCGTGCCGAGGACGAATACGTGCGCTCGACCACCTTCGTGTGCGACGAGGACGAACTTGCCGCGCTCACGCAGCGAGCCGCGAAGGCCGGCTGGCCCTGGCGTTCGGTCACCTCGCAAGACCTGGGTGGCGGGCACGGCATCGAACTCGAGATGCCCGAAGGCGTGCTGCTGCGCTTTCTGGCGGACAGCGAGGACGCGGCGCCGCTCGTCGGGCGTGACCTGCCGGTCAAGCTCACCCACGTGGTGTTCAACGCGGCCGATGCCGAGGCGGTCGGCGACGCCGCCGAAGCGGTGCTCGGCTTCAAGGTTTCCGACCGCACCAAGGGGATGGTCTTCGTGCGCTGCAACGAGAGCCACCACTCCACCGCTTTCGCGCGCGCCGGTTTCACCAGCCTCAACCACATCGCCTTCGAGATGGAGGACATCGACGCGGTCATGCGCGGGATCGGGCGCCTTCGCGATCACGCCCAGACCCCGGCCTGGGGCCCGGGTCGCCATGGCCCCGGCGCCAATGTCTATGCCTACTACATCGCGCCGTTCGGCCCGGTGATCGAATTCTCGACCGCGGTCGAGAAGGTCCCCGAGGACTACAAGGTCGGTGCGCCCGAGGACTGGACCTGGCCGGAGGGCCGGATTGACCAGTGGGGCCTGTCGGACAAGGATTTCGACGGTTTGCGCCAGGCCGAGGAGCGCTTCCGCTTCCGCCGGACCTGGACGCCCGAAGTCGCCTGATCGCTCTGCCGAATACCAGGAATGCCAAAGAAACGCCCCCGGAGTACCCTTCCATGACCCAGTACATCAGTTTCACCCGCCCCGACGGCACCGCCAGTTTCGGCCGGCTCGAGGGCGAGAACGTCGTCGATCTCGGCGCTGCGGGCGCAGACGCCTACCTCAAGGATGCGCTGGCGGACGATCTCGCGGCCCTGCCTGCGACGGGCACCATCGCGCGCACGGCGGTGACGCTGCTGCCGGTCGTGCCCAACCCGGGCAAGATCCTGTGCGTGGGCCTCAATTACGCCACCCACGTCGCCGAGACCGGGCGCGAGCAGAAGGAGCATCCCGCGATCTTCACCCGCTGGGCCGACAGCCTGATCGCCGATGGTGCGCCGATGGTGCGTCCGCCGGAGAGCGTGCGCTTCGACTACGAGGGCGAACTGGCCGTCATCATCGGCAAGGGCGGGCGTCGTATCGCGCCCGCGGACGCCTGGGCGCACGTCGCGGGCTATGCGCCCTTCAACGACGGCTCGATCCGCGACTGGCAGCGCCACAACATCCAGTTCACGCCCGGCAAGACCTGGCCCGGCACCGGGGGCTTCGGGCCCGCGATGATCCCGGCCGGCGAAGTCGAGGACCTCGCCGCCCAGCGCGTCCAGACCCGCGTCAACGGCGAACTGGTGCAGGACCAGCCGATCTCCGACATGATCTGGGACATCCCCACGGTCATCGCCTACTGCTCGACCTTCGTCGAACTCCAGCCCGGCGACGTGATCGCCAGCGGCACGCCTGGCGGCGTGGGCGACAAGCGCAAGCCCCCGCTCTATCTCAAGGCGGGTGACACGGTGGAGATTTCGGTGGGCGTGATCGGTACGCTCTCCAACCCCGTCGTCGACGAGGCTTGAACCCGTCTCGCTTCCTCCTCGGTCTCGAGGAGACGGCGTCAGGATAGGGCCAGGGTCGCGGTCTTAGCCTGACGCCGGCGGGGCGTGATGCCCCGTCTCAGCAGAATTCCAGCGGCAGCGCGGTGGTCTGCTTGAGCCCCTTCATGATGATGAAGCTGCGGACATTTTCGACGACATCGTCGCGCAGCCGGGTCGAGAGCAATTCGCTGAACGATTCGAGGTCGCGCGTGTGGACCTTGAGAATGAAGTCGAATTCGCCGGTGGTGTAGTCGCACGAGAGTATCTCGTCGAGCGCCATGACCTTGGCGTGGAAGGCGCGTTCGGCCTCCACGCTCTGCGAGCGCAGCCGGATCGCGATGAAGGCCGAGATGCCCAGGTTCAGCCGCTGTGGTTCGAGGATTGCGGCGGTCTTGCGGATGTAGCCGTCGTCCTTGAGCCGTTGCAGGCGGCGCGAGCACTGCGAGGGCGAGAGGTGGACCCGGCCGCTCAGCTCGCTGGGGCCCAGGTCCCCCTCGTCCTGAAGGTGCTCGAGGATGCGGCGATCGAAGCTGTCGAGCTTGTCTTTCATGGGCGGGGTCCTTGCGATCGGGCGCGCGGCGATGGGGCCGGGTTCGAACCTGATGGCGAAAATGATCGCACTTTTGGATAATCATGCAACCGATTTGTGATCTGGTGGCAAATCGCGCGTAGAACGCACACCTCGTGCGGGCCCGGCGGACTATGACGTGCTCCTGTTCCATTCCACAGGATGTCGCATGTCTCTCCGCTTTCTCACGCCCCAGCCCGCCGACCCGCTGCTCGCGATGATCGCGGCTTTCGCGCAGGATCCCCGCCCCCACCGCATCGACCTTTCGGTCGGCGTCTACCGCGACGAGGCGGGGCGCACTCCGGTGCTGCAGGCAGTAAAGGAAGCCGAGCAGCGTCTGGTCGAAGCGCAGGCGAGCAAGTCCTATCTGGGGCCAGAGGGCGATCACGCCTTCGTCGAGGCGCTCGTCCCGACCGTGTTCGGGACAGCACCCGGCGTGTTCGTCGAAGGGTTGCAGACCCCGGGTGGCACCGGCGCGCTGCGCGTCGCGGCCGAACTCCTGGCTCTGGGCGGGCAGGGGCGCACCGTCTGGCTGGGCCTGCCGACCTGGTCCAATCACGCCCCCGTGCTGCGGGCGGCGGGCCTCGCCTTGCGCACGTTCCCGCAGGTTGACGTGGCATCGCAGGCTTTCGACCTGCCCGCGACACTCGCGGCGCTCGAGCAGGCCCGCGCGGGCGACGTGCTCGTCCTCCAGGCCTGCTGCCACAACCCGACGGGGATCGATCCCGAGCCCCACGAATGGCGACAGGTGGCCGAATGTGCCGCGCGGCGCGGGCTGATCGTGCTGCTCGACATGGCTTACCAGGGCCTTGGCGAAGGGCTCGAGGAGGATGCGACCCTGCTGCGCGAATTCGTCGCGCGGGTCCCCGAGGTGCTCGTGGCCTACTCGTGCAACAAGAACTTCGCGCTCTACCGCGACCGGGTCGGTGCGTTCTTCATCGCCAGCCATTCGGCCACGTGCAGCACCAACGCCCGCAGCAACGCGCTGGCTCTGGTGCGCGCGATGTGGTCGATGCCGCCCGACCATGGCGCCGCGGTGGTGCGCACGATCCTGCACGATCCGCGCCTGGAGGCGCTCTGGCGCCGTGAACTCGATGCGATGCGCGACCGGATCGCAGCCGTGCGCGGAGCGCTGGGCACGCACCATGCCGCACCGGCATTGTCGCTCGGGGCGATCGCCGGGCAGAAGGGGATGTTCGCGACGTTGCCGCTGTCGGCCGAGGTGATCACGCGTCTTCGCGGGGACCATGGCGTCTATCTCGCGCCGGGCGGGCGGGCCAACCTCGCCGGGCTGCCGCTGGGAGCGGTCGACCGCTTCGTTGCCGCGCTCGAGGACGTGCTGGCGTGTCAGGCGGCGTGATGCCGGGAGCGCGTGCGCCGCGCATCGCGGTCTTCGGCGCGGGCTCGGTGGGGGCGCTGGTGGCCGGGCGCCTGGCGGCGGCGGGTCGGCAGGTCACGCTCGTCGCGCGCGGTAGCCGCCTTGCGGACGTTCGTGCGAACGGCGTGCGCCTGGCGGACGAGGGCGGACCGGTTTCCCGCATCGAGGTTGCGGCCTGCGCTGCGGATGAGGCCGGGGTGCACGACATCGTCTTCATCGCGCTCAAGGGCGGCGACGTTCCGGCCGCGCGCGCGGACATCGCGCGCCTTGTCGGGCCTGCGACCCTGGTGGTGCCGCTGCTGAATGGCATTCCCTGGTGGTACCGCCAACCGACCGGCACGGCTCCGGTGCGCGCGGTCGACCCCGAGGGCGCGCTGGCCCTGAGTTTCGCGCCCGAACGCCTTGCGGGTGCGGTCCTGTTCCTTACCAGCGCATTGCACGCGGACGGAGTGGTTCACGTAAGGGGACGGCCGCGCATCGTGGTGGGACCGGTGGTCGAGGGGAACGGTCGCGCGCTCGAAGGGCTCGCGGCGGTTTTCGCGGGGTCGGGCATCGATCTTGCCCTTGTGCCCGACGTGCGCGCCGACATGTGGAGCAAGGTCGCGCTCAACCTCGCCACCAATCCGCTTTCGGTGGTGGCCGAGGCGACGCTGGAGGCGCAGTTCCACGATCCGGCGCTGCTGGCGGTGGTGCGGCAGGTTCTCGAGGAAGTGCTTGCGCTGGCGCGCGCCGAGGGTTGCGAGCCCCGTCTCGGACTTGAGGAGATGATCGCCGTCGGCGCGCGGCAAGGGCCGTTCCGCACCTCGATGGCCCAGGATTTCGCGGCGGGTCGTGCGCTCGAGCTCGGGGCGATCTGCGGCTCGGTGTTCGAACTGGCCGAGGAGGCGGGCATGGCAATGCCCGTCGCGCGCGCGCTTCACGACCTTTGCGCCTTCAAGGCCGCGCGGCGGGCCTGCGCGTCGGCCTGAAGCGGCTCGGGCGGCGGCTCCCGCGGGGAAGCCGCCGCCCGGATAGCGCCGCCTGATGTGTCCCGAACGGATGTGGGCCAGTATCAGGCGCGGGCCAGTATCAGGCGCTCGGCAGCGCATAGGCGACGAGGTAGTCGCCCGTCTTCGTGCCGAGGCCGCCGTGGCCGCCTGCCGCGATCAGCACGTACTGCTTGCCGTGGACCGAATAGGTCATCGGCGTGGCCTGTCCGCCTGCGGGGAGCTTGACTTGCCAGAGCACCTTGCCGGTCTTCTCGTCGATCGCGCGGAACATGTCGTCGGCGGTCGCGGCGATGAAGTCGACGCCGCCGGCGGTCACCATGTTGCCGCCGATGTTGAACACGCCGGTCGGCAGCGGCAGGTTCGTGTGGGTACCGCCCAGGCCCGTCGCGCGGGTGTCGCCGATGGGGTGCTGCCACACGATCTTGTGCGTGACGAGGTCGATGGCGGTGAGCGTGCCCCATGGCGGCGGGTTGCAGGGCACTCCGATCGGGTTGAGCCAGGGATGGACCTTGCCGACGTAAGGCGTGCCGTACTGCGGGGCGAGGCTGCCGCCGATCTTGGGCTCGTTGCCCGAGCCGTCCCAGGGCGGCACGTCGCCGTTCTTGACGTAGGGCTCACGCGGCTTGAGCGTGATCAGGAACGGAATGTAGTTGGAGTTCGCGATCAGCAGCTTGTGCACCGGATCGATGGTCGCGCCGTGCCAGTCGATCACGCCGTCGAAGGCGGGGTAGACGATCGTCTGCTTGAGCTGGGGCGGCGTGAACTGACCCTTGTAGTACGATTGCCGGAACTGGATGCGGCACATCATCTGGTCGACAGGTGTCGCGCCCCACAGGTGATTCTCGACGAGGTCGGCCGGGGTGACCGAGGGCATGCCCACCGGATAGGGCTGCGTGGGCGAGAGACGGTCACCGGGCACCCCATTGGTCAGGACCTTCTTCTCGATGGTCTTCACGATGGGCTTGCCGGTGCGCCGGTCGAGCACGAAGAACTCGCCACGCTTGTTCGACTGGACGAGCGCGGGGACCATCTTCCCGTTTACCGGCAGGTCGACGAGCGAGGGGCCGATCGGCAGGTCGAAGTCCCAGACGTCGTGATGGACGGTCTGGTAGTGCCACTTGGGCGCGCCGGTGGTGATGTCGAGCGCGACGATCGAGGAACTGTACGCGTCGTCGAACGGCCGACGATTGCCGCCGAAATAGTCGGGCGTGGCGTTGCCGGTGCCCAGGTACACGGTATCGGTCTCGGGGTCGGCGGTGTAGACGCCCCAGGCGTTGGGCGTGCCGCGCGTGAGCACGGTCTTGTCACCGGGCTTGATCACCGTGTCGGGATGGCCCACGTCCCAGGCCCAGACGATCGCGCCGGTCACCGGATCGAAAGCGCGCACGGCGCCGGAAGGCTCGTTCTCGGCCTGGTTGTCGTAGATCCAGCCGCCCAGGATCATGCGGTCGTGCAGCACCAGCGGGGGCGAGGTGACGAAGTGGAAGCCGGCCGGAACGTGGCCGAGGTACTTGGTCAGGTTGATGAAACCGTGCTCGCCGAAGTCCTCGCAGGGCTTGCCGGTCTCGGCGTCGAGCGCGACCACGCGCGCGTCGAGCACGGGCGAGAGAATGCGGTTCTGGCACGCCTTGCCGGACACCTTTCCGGCGGGGGCCTTGTAATAGGCGACCCCGCGGCAGGCGAGGTAGACGTCGGCATCGGTGTTGGCGTGGGGATCGAACTTCCACTTGATCTTGCCGGTCGCCGGGTCGAGCGCCTCGACCCAGGAATGGCCGGTGCACACAAAGACGGTGTCGCCGACCTTGATCGGGGTGTTCTCGAAGTTGAACTCGTGGCCGGCGTCGGTGCCGCCCTCGTCCTCGCCCGGGCGCATGTGATCGCCGGTCTCGGCGGTCCAGGCGACCTTGAGGTTCTGCACGTTGCCCGCGTTGATCTGGTCGAGCGGGGAGTAGCGATCGCCCTTGGGGGTGCGTCCGTAGAAAGGCCAGTCGGACGCGGGAATGGAGCTTGTGTCGTTCGCCGCGAAATGGCGCATCTGCGCCGTTCCCGCGATGCCCGTGGGCTGGAGGAAGCCGGTGACGAGCACCGCGAGCGCGGCCAGCGTGGCCAGCGCCGGGCCGGCCCAGGCGAAGCGGGCGAGCGGGCGGCGGTCGGTGGCCGCCACGATGCCCCGGCGCACCCAGGGCAGGAGCAGCCAGATCGCGATCGCGGTGGGGGCCACCAGTCGCGGTTCGAGCCCCCAGCCGTTGAGCCCGACTTCGCCCAGTGCCCAGACGATCGTGCCCGCCAGCACCAGCGTGTAGAGCCACAGCGCTTCGTATCGTCGCATCAGCGCCAGCGCTCCCGTACCGATCAGGCCGAGGCCTGCGATCAGGTAGTAGGGCGACCCGGACAGGGCGATGAGCCAGACGCCGCCGGCGGCAAGAGCCGCACCGACGAGCAGGCAGAGCGCGCCTGTGAACCAGGGCCGACGGCGCAGAGGCCGGTAACCGGCTGAGGCTGGGGGCATGATAGTTCTCCTTGTCTCAGAGAATGCAGGTCGTCGCAAATCGTTGCCGGACAATCGAAAAAGGGCCAAACAGGAGGCAACCCCCGGAGACCCGGCTGGCAAGGTTCGGGGCAGGCGCACCGGGAGAACCGGTCGAGCGGATCCTGGCGAAGGGGGGCAGACACCGTCGGCACGCGATGTGCGGTCTGGTCTCGTTATCGCTATCTTTGGTGCGTGTCCCATCGGTCGGATACTGTCCGAAACGCTGCTTGATCTACGCAATGATTGCGCTACCATTATGGCAAATCAGGGCGGAGGAGAGGGTGTGACGAAAGCGTGGATCGCGGTGGGGGCGCTGTTGTTGGCCAGTAGCCAGGCCGCAGTTGCGCACGAGTCCGGCTCCCGGCCCGGCTCCGAGATCGTGTCCGGCACGCCATCCGCGGCGAGGCCCCGCTCGATCGCCGTCGATGCCGAAGCTGTGCAAGGGCCGATCGACCGCTTCTTCGATCTCTCGGTGGGCTCGGACTATCCCGGAACGCTGATCCGCGCCGACAGCCAGGCGCAGTTGCAGACGGTGTCGGACGAACTGGGCTTTCGCACCATCCGCTTCCACGACATCTTCCACGACACGCTGGGCACGGTGAAGGAGGTAGACGGCCGGATCGTCTACGACTGGACCGGTATCGACCGGCTCTACGACGCGCTCTTGGCCAAGAACATCCGGCCTTTCGTCGAGCTGGGCTGGACTCCGGCGGCGCTGCGCACCTCGGACCTCCAGCTGTTCTACTGGAAGGGCAATACCTCGCACCCCCAGCCCGACAAGTGGCGCGCGCTCGTCGCGGCGTTCATCACGCATCTTCGTGCGCGCTACGGGGCTGAGGAAGTGCGCGGCTGGTATTTCGAGCTGTGGAACGAGCCCAATCTCGACGGCTTCTGGGAGCACGCCGACCAGGACGCCTATTTCGCGCTCTACGCCGACACGGTTCGCACGATCAAGGCGATCGACCCGGCGCTCAGGGTGGGTGGACCGGCGACGGCCGGCGCGGCCTGGGTGCCCGAGTTCCTCGCCTATGCCTCGGCCCACGCGCTGCCCGTCGATTTCGTTGCCACGCACACGTACGGCGTCGAAGGCGGCTTCCTGGACGAGGAGGGCAAGCAGGACACCCGCCTCTCGCCCTCGCCCGACGCCGTCGTGGGCGATGTGCGCAAGGTGCGGGCCGAGATCGAGGCCTCGGCCTTTCCGGGCATTCCCTTGTTCTTCACCGAATGGAGCACGAGCTACACCCCGCGCGACTTCGTGCACGACAGCTATGTCTCGGCGCCCTATATCCTGAGCAAGCTCGCCGGGGCGAAGGGATTTGCGCAAGGCATGAGCTATTGGGCCTACAGCGATCTGTTCGAGGAACCGGGCCCGCCCCCCACGCCCTTCCACGGCGGGTTCGGCCTGATGAACCGCGAGGGCATCCGCAAGCCCGCCTGGTTCGCCTACAAGTACCTCCACGCGCTGCGCGGCGATACGCTGGCGGTGGACGACCCCGAGGCGATCGTCACGCGCGAGGGTCAGCGGCTGGCCGCGCTCGTGTGGGACTGGCAGCAGCCGGTCCAGGACGTGAGCAACAAGCCCTTCTTCACCCGGCTCGTACCCGCGAGGGCCAGCCGCACGGTCCATTTCGCCTTTGCGCACCTGGCGCCGGGGACATATCGCCTGCAGGTCCATCGCACTGGCTATCGCCGCAACGACCCGCTCTCGCGCTACATCGACATGGGTTTGCCCGAGGCGCTCGACGCCGATCAGCTCGCGCAGATGCGCGCCGAGACCGCCGATGCCCCCGAAACGGATCGCCGCGTGCGCGTGCCCGCCTCGGGTGCTTTCACCCTCGACCTTGCCATGCGCAGCAACGACATCGCCCTCGTCACGCTCGAACCGGCGACGCCCTGACCCACCCTTGCGCCTTCCGGCGTTTCTCCAGGAGACCTTTCCCGTGACCTTCTCCCGCCGCACCCTGTTCAAGGGTACCGCCGCCGCCGGAGCCCTTGCCGGCACTCTCGCCAAGGGCGCGGGCGCCGCGCGAGCACTCGCCGCCGCGCCGAAGGACTGGGGCACCGGCACCAACGGGCAGCGCCGCGCCGACCTCGGTAATGGGTATTTTCGCAATCCGATCGTGCCCGGCGACCATCCCGATCCATCGATCCTGAAGGACGGCGATGTCTATTACATGACCTTCTCCTCGTTCCGTTCCTACCCGGGGCTGGTGATCTGGCGCTCGACCGATCTCGTCAACTGGGCGCCGGTCGGTCCGGCGCTGCACACCGACATCGGCGAGGTCTGGGCGGTCGACCTGGTCAAGCACGAGGGGCGCTACTTCATCTACATCCCGACCGCGCCGACCGACAAGGGCTGGTCGATCTACGCGATCTGGGCGGACGACATCGCGGGCCCGTGGAGCGAGCCGGTGGACCTGGGCATCGCGGGCTGCATCGATCCGGGCCACGTGGTGGGCGAGGACGGCAAGCGCTATCTCTTCGTCAACGGCATCCGCAAGGTGCGGCTCACCGACGATGGGCTTGCCGCCGACGGACCGCTCGAACCCGCCTACGAGCCCTGGCGCTACCCCGAGGACTGGGTGACCGAGAACTTCGCTCCCGAGGGCCCCAAGCTGCTGCGCCGGGGCGAATGGTTCTACATTGTCACCGCGGTGGGCGGGACGGCGGGGCCGGTCACCGGCCACATGGTGATTACCGCGCGCTCGCGCTCTGTTCACGGCCCCTGGGAGCACTGCCCGCACAACCCCATCGTGCGCACCACGAGCGTCAACGAGCCCTGGTGGTCGCGCGGCCACGCCACGCTCGTCGAGGGACCCTCGGGCGACTGGTGGATGGTCTATCACGGCTATGAGAACGCGATGGTCACGCTCGGCCGCCAGACGCTGCTGGCCCCGATCCGCTGGACCAGCGACGGCTGGTTCGAGGCGCTGGGCGGCGATCTCTCGCAGCCCCTGCCGATCCCGCGCGGGGGCAGGCCCTCACCGCCGCCGCCCGCGCTCTCGGACGATTTCACTTCGGACCGGCTCGGCACGCAGTGGTCCTTCCACGCCCCCGGCGAAACGGACGGGCAACGCGCGAAGTACCGGGGCAACGGCCTCGAGATCGCCGTGCGCGGGAATTCGCCCGCCGACAGCAGTCCGCTGACCTGCCTCGTCCCCGACCGCAGTTATGAAGCCGAGATCACGCTCGACCTGCTCGATGCCAACGCGCAGGCCGGATTGCTGCTCTACTACAACGACAAGGCCTTCGTCGGCCTCGGCTTTACGGCGGACCGGCTCAAGTTGTTCGAATATGCGCAGGACCTGGTCTGGGCGGGGGCTCCGCTGTCGACCCGCACGCTGCGCCTGCGTGTCACCAACGTCGAGAACGTGGTGACCTGGCATTATTCGACCGACGAAGGGGCCAGCTGGAAGCGCCACGACACGCGCATGGAGGTTTCGGGCCTCCACCACAATGTCTTCGGGGGGTTCCTGGCGCTGCGGATCGGCGTCTACGCGGCGGGCTCGGGCGCGGTGCGGCTTCGCGATTTCACCTACAAGGGCCTCTCGGCGCCGCGGAACCGGCTGGTCCAGGCCTGACCGATCCTGTCCACGCGGCAAACGCCGCAAGCGCCGCCGGAGAGGTTCCGGCGGCGGCGATAACGGTCAGGGGCGCAGTCGCGCGTCCGGCTCAGAACTCGTAGCCGAAAGTCGCGCCGTAGGTGCGCGGCGGCATCAGCGTGCCGCCGATCGTGCGGCTTGTGGCGACCGCGTAGCTGCCCGCCCAGACGAGCTTGTCGGTGACGTTCTTGACCCACAGGTTGAGCGAGGCGTGCCCGTCCGAGTGGCGGTAGCGCACGTTGGCATCGACCATCGTGTAGGCGTCCTGTGCCAGGCGATCGTCGTTGAACTCGGTGTGGTACTGCTTGGACTTGTAGGCGACGTTGGTGCCCAGCGTCACGCTCGCCCCGCTGTCGAACGGGATGCGGTAGGTCGGGTTGAAGTTGAACGTCCACTTGGGGCTCATGCGGGTGTAGTTGCCCGAAAGGTCGGACGGGGCCACGCTCGAGCCGTTGGGGCCGAACAGGGTGGGATCGAGCGGATCGATCGAGGTGAAGTCGGTGAACTTGGAATTGAGGTAGGCGCCCGAGAGGTCGAGCATGAGCGCGCGCGTCGCCTGCCAGCGGAATTCGACTTCGGCGCCATAAGCCCGGCTGGCCGCCGCGTTGTCGAGCGTGCTGGCGAAGTAGGGCGGGTTGGGGATCGGGAAGGAGCGCTGGAACTGCCCGTTCTTGAGCGTCTGGTAGAACACCGCGAGGTTGGTCTGCAAGGTGCCCGCATCGTACTTGATGCCGCCCTCGAAGGCCTCGACCTTCTCCGGGTTGACGAAGGGTGTGGTTGCCGTGGCGCTGCGGCGCGAACCGATCTCGGCGGTGCCCGACTTGAAGCCGCGCGACCAGTTGAAATAGACCATCACGCCATCGTCGGGCCGGTACTCGAAGCCGGCCGAGGGGGAGAAGTTGTCCCAGGACTTGGACGTGTCCCATTGCAGCGCGTCGAGCACGAAGCCGGTCGCGGCGGTGCCGATCCCCGAATTGTTTTCGAGGTGGCGCTTCTCCCACGAATAGCGCCCGCCCAGTTTGAGCGAGAGCTGGTCGGTGAGGTCGTAGGTGGCGTTGGCGAAGACCGCCCAGGTCTCGATCCCGAGCTGGCCGTCGAACTGGACGCGGTAGGGGTCGGTGTCCTCGAGCACGTCGTAGCCGATGTGGTTTTCGACGCGGATGTGCTCCTTCAGGTAGAATGCCGCGACGATCGCGTGGAGACGGTCGGTCTCGATGCTGGTCTGCAGTTCCTCGCTGAACTGGTGCTGCCATACCGGCTGCCAGTGGTTGGCGCTGGTCTGGAGCGCGTTGGTCTGCGCCAGCGGATAGCCGAGGTAGCTCGACATGTCGAAGTCGTGGAAGAAGTAGGCGCGGAAATTACGGTAGGAGGTGAGCGACTTGACCGAGATGGCGTCGCTGGCGTCCTAGGTCGCGATGCCGGTGAAGGCGTATTGCTTGCGGTCGTTGATGGGGTCGAAGTTGGTGTTGAGGTTGCGCACCTTGCTGGCGAAGGCGGCCTGGCTGCCGTCGGCGTTGGTGCGCTGGCCCAGCGCGGTGAGGCTGGCGATCGTCGTGTCCGGGAACGAGACTTCGCGGAACTTGACCGCCAGCGCGCGGTCGTCCTCGGTGTGCAGCTCGCCGGTCAACAGCAGCGAGAGCTTCTCGGTCGGCTGGAGCATGAGGTGGCCGCGCAGCGACCACTGCTTGGCGTTGTCGATCTGGCTGCCGGTGTATTCGTTGTGCCCGTAGCCGTCGCGGTCGATGCGCTGGACGGCGATACGCGCGAGCACGCCCTCGGCCAGCGGGCCGCTGATCGCCGCGTCGGTCTGGAGCAGCAGGGCATCGCCGCCGATGGTCTGGCGTACATAGCCCGAGAGGTAGTCGGTCGGCTTGGCGGTGATGAGGTTGACCGCGCCGCCCGTGGCGTTGCGCCCGTAGAGCGTTCCCTGCGGGCCGCGCAGCACTTCGACGCGTTCGAGGTCGAACATCGATCCCAGCTGCGCCTGCGGCAGCGAGACGACGACGCTGTCGACGTGGAGCGCGACCGAAGGATCCACGCCAGGCAGCGAGCTCGACAGGCCGATGCCGCGGATGAAGAGCTTGGCGAAGTTGAAGTCGTTGCCGAAGCTGATCGAGGGCACCAGCGTCTGCAAGCCCTCGAGCGTGACGGTGTTGTTCGCGGCGAGCTGTTCGGTGCCCACCGCCGCAACCGAGAGCGAGACGTCCGACAGCGCCTGCGCGCGCTTCTGCGCGGTCACGATGATCTCGCCGGAGCCGATTGGCGGGTTGCTGGCCGTTTCCTGCGCACTGGCGGGCTGCGCGGCCAATACCGCAGCGCCCGACCCGAAAATCACACTCGCACGAAGCCACCCGCGCGTGAATGCACGTGCCTGTTTCATTGAAAATCCCCTCCTTGAACCGACCCCTTGCCCGGGCCGCCGCGCTCTATTCGGCGCATTCCTTTATTTAGGCCGTTCCTGCGGTGGGATCAACGGTATTGTAATGAATAATAGCAAAGTTGATCATGACAATTTGGTAATTCGTTACTTTTCAGAAGCTTTTGCAGAGAAGGCTTGGCAATTCCCATGTGTCCTCTGTGAGGGGCGCAGGGTTGGGCGAGGAGCGCAGGCCGCAAGGCCGCGCGCTCCTCGCCCCGATGCATCAGATCGGCATGCCTTGCGGGACTTGCGGGCTGGCGGCGGGAGCAAGGGCGCGGGTGAGCGCGTCCTTGTCGGAGAGCATGGCGGCGGTTCCCCTTGCCCAGCGGGCGTCCTCGCCGGGCCCCTTGGTGGCGGCGAGGTCCGCTGCGATCGCGTGGAGGCGATCGCCAAGGATCGCGGCGACGTCGGCCGGGGTCGCGGGATCCCGCGCGGCCCTGGCGAGGCTGACGAGGGTGCGGGTGGCGATCCGCCGTCCCACCGCCCCGGTACGCGCGCCGAGCGTTGCGGCGACGAGCTTGTCGAGCACTTCGTCCAGCCCCGGAAGGCGTGTGTCGGCCTGGTGTTGAAGGTAGATGCGCTGGAGACGTGCGGGGGCGAGCAGCGAGGTGAGCGTCACTTGCGCGCCCACATCGGCGGCCACCAAGGGATCGAAGGCACCCGCGCCTGCGGTGTCGAGCACTTCGACGTCGTACTGCGCGTCGCTGCGCCCGTTCTGGCCCGATGTCAGCAGCGGCAGGAGCCTTGCCGGCACGGTAAGCTCCTTCTCCGACAGCGTTTCGAGCAAGGCGTCGAGTGCGGCTTCCTGTTTTTCCGCCGTGGCCGGTGCGGGCAGGGGACTGCCGTCACCCGCCAGCGCATACGTGTATTCGACCCCGCCCAGCAGCTTGCCCACCGCGTCGACCTCGTAGCGGTGGAGCAGCCAGAGGGGTACGAACTTGCGCCTGAGGTCGGCCATCGGCTCGCCGGCATGGAGCACGCCCGGGCCGAACGTGCCGAGCGCGATGCGGCGCACGTTCAGGATGTGCAGAAGGTCGGGGGCCTCGTCGGCGCCCTCGGTCCACATGCTGTCGCCGGGCACGGCAAGGTCCGCGCTGCGCCCGTCGATGTCGGTCATGAAGCGCATGCCCGAGGCGACGATCGCGTCGGCCTTGGCCTTGGCGACGCCTTCCGGGTCGGTGCCGGGGGCGCCCTGGCCGTAGAGCCAGTCGACGGTGAATTTGTCCCAGCTGCCGATGCCGCTGGCGTAGGCGTCGGAAAGATCGATCGCACCGTCGCGGATGGCCATGCGCGCGATCGGGTAGTCCATCACCGAAGTGCGGTCCTGGGTCGAGCCTTCGAAGTTGTGCACGAAGCCGATCGCGTGCCCCACTTCGTGCGCGCCAAGCTGGCTGAGCCGGGCAAGCGCGATGCGCACCGGGTCCTGGGGGCCGCCGGTGTTTTCCTGCGCGGTGCCGACCAGGCTCTCGTAGAGGATCACGTCCTGGCGCACGCGCAGCGCGCCGAGCACGACGTTGCCCTTGATGATCTCGCCCGTGCGCGGATCGATCACGCCGCCGCCATAGGACCAGCTGCGGGTCAGTCGGTCGCCCCAGTTGACGACGTTGTAGCGCACGTCCTGCGGGTCGGCACCGGGGGGCAGCGTCTTGACCTGGAAGGCGTCGATGAAGCCGGCGGCCTCGAAGGCCTGGTTCCACCAGGCGACGCCGGTGGCCAACGCGGTGCGGATCGGCTCGGGGGCGGCGCTGTCGATGTAGAAGACGATCGGCTTCTTGACCTTCGAGCGGGGAGCGGCGGGATCGATCTTGTCGAGGCGGAAGTGATTGGCGAGCTGGACCTCGACGTCCTGGCCGAGCGGCGTGCCGAAGTCGTAGACTTGCGTGCCGTGCGCGCCCGAGCGGATGTCGAGGCGGCGGACCTGGAAGCCGGGCCCGGGCAATTCGACGAGCGAGTGGTGGACGACGAAGCTGACCTTGCGGCTTTCGGGTGCGATATCGCCCACTTCGCGGCCCGGCTTGTCGTTGACGAAGGTTTGAACTGCTTCGAATTCGACGTTCTTCGGGAAGACCTTGACCGCGGAAGGGTCCGCCACGCTAAGCGCCGGGTCGAGCTTCCAGCCCGGGGCATCGGCGCCCAGCGCCTGCGCGATGTTCATGGTGTCGCTGGCGAGGAAGGGGGCAAGGTCGATCGTTGCTGAGCCGTCGGGCGCGGTCGCGACGATGTCGACCATGGCGAGCGTGCTGAAGGGAAAGCTCTGGCGCGCGCCCTGTTCGATTTCGGCGGGGCCACTCGCGCGAAAGCGCGGGTTCTCGAAGGTGATCGCCATCTTGCGCCCGTAGCGGCGGAAGGCGAGCACGTGCGTTTCGCCGAGCATGCCGTGGTCGAGGCGAACCGGAGCCGAACCGAGCCCGACCTTGAGCGCGGTGGCGTAGAGGTAGCGCCCGCTTACCCCTTGCGCGTCCGGCGCGGGCAGGGTGACGAGGACCTGTCCGGTCTGCTTGTCGACGCGTACGGGCAGGAGCGTGCCGTCCGAAGTGCTGGCGACGGTCTGGACTTGCGCGTGCGCAACGTGGGGCAGCGCGACCCCCGCAAGGAGCGGCGCGCAAAGAGTGCCCGCAAGTAGGACGCCGCGCAGATGGCGCGAGACGGAAAGGCGCATGTAAATCCCCCTGGAAACGACACGAAGGTGGATCCGCCCAAATCTTGGTCATGCATTAACCAGGGTCTCGGGCGGTTTCTGGCGAAACGGACAAGAGCTTGTCCGAATTTTTTCAAGGTAACATGCAAGGACTTGCATTATCTAGGAATTTTCAGCAGCATTTTGCTGAAATTTGATGGAATCGCGGGTCGACAGAACATTAGTTGAAGGATTCGGAACTTGGACATCGAGCGCACCGATTATCGCATCCTCAACGAGCTCTCGCTCGACGGGCGCATGCCCGACGTGACTTTAGGCGAACGCGTCCATCTCTCCAGCACTGCGGTCGCGCGGCGCCGAAAGATCCTCGAGGAAAAGGGCATCATTCGCGGCTACGAGGCCGATCTCGACCTCGGCAAGCTCGAACTTGCCATGACCGTGGTGGTGATGATCGAACTCGCGAGCCAGGCCGAGCATGTCCTCAACGAGTTCGAACAGGCGGTGGTCGCCTGTCCCTCGCTGTCCTATTGCAGCTTCATCTCGGGCGAGACCGATTTCCTGATGATCCTGCACGTGCGCTCGTTCGAGGACTACGACCGGGCCTACCGGCGCGAGCTTTCGACGCTGCCGCACGTCGCGCGCATCCGCAGTAGCTTCGTGATGCGCAACGTGCTCGACCACCGGCTGCCCCCGGCGCTGTTCGAGCCGATGACGAATCCGGCGCGCAAATCGCGGCGATGAACATGGATGCGGCAGCGCAATCGGTCGTCACCGGGCGCGCGAATAGGGAATTTCTCCGTAGAAGCGGGGCTGGACGATGAATTCCGGCAAATCGACCTGAAATTCGCCCGCAATTTGCGAAGATGCAACGAGGCAAGCCTGTTATACATTTCATGTCGATTGCGAAATATTAAGTCGCTTTAGCGCGATCGAGAGGGCTTTTAGACAAGAGGCGCAAGGCGCGCCATGGGGGGACACGAGGACGTCGCCGTGATTACACGGCGCGGAGCAACAGGCCGCGCCGCCTTAATGGGATCAATCCGAAAATGAATTCGTGCGCTCCGATAGGGGGAGCGCGCGCGGCGGGGCGCACGTCCTTGCCGCGGGGGAGAGGTGTGTCCGCGAGAGGCCTGTCGTTTGATCGCTAACGAAGAGGGCTCAACCATGAATGCACGCAGCGTATTCCGGCTCGGCGCCGGGACGGGGGACAGCCGTGTCCCGTCGATCCGCCCACGTCCCGGCCTGATGAGGAGCACGGCGCTGGCCGCGCTCGGCCTGGGCCTGCTGGCGGCGGGCACCGCGCGCGCGGCCGATGCGGCGGACGCGGCCACTGCCGCCGACGCCGCCGCGCCCGCGCCGGAGCCATCGGAAGCCATCGTCGTCACCGGCTCGCGCATCGTGCGCGATGGCTATAGCGCGCCGACGCCGGTCACCGTGCTCGGTTCCGAGCAGATCGCGGCGCAAGCGCCCGCCAACATCTCCGACTTCGTCAACCAGCTGCCCGCGATCACGCAAGGCAGCACTTCGGCGAACAGTTCGGGCAGCCTCTCGAACGGCAATGCCGGCATCGCCTCGGTCAACTTGCGCGGGCTGGGCGCGAGCCGCACGCTGGTCCTGCTCGACGGGCAGCGCTCGGTCGCCTCGAGCGTCAACGGCACGGTCGACGTCAACACCATCCCGCAGGATCTCGTCGAGCGGGTCGAGGTGGTCACCGGCGGCGCCTCGGCGCAATACGGTTCGGACGCGGTGGGCGGCGTCATCAACTTCATCCTCGACAAGAAGTTCACCGGGCTCAAGCTCACCGCCGACGACGGTCTCACCACTTATGGCGACGGCTTCAACTACCGCCTCTCCGCCAGCGCGGGCTTCTCGCTGCTCGACGATCGGCTGCACCTGCTGTTCAACGCCAGCTACTTCAAGCAGGAGGCGGTCTCCTCGATCAAGCGCTCGTGGAACGACAGCGCCTACTTCATGATCACCAACCCCAACTACGACGGGACCAACGGCGAGCCCGAGCGTCTCGTCGGGTCGGGCTATGCGCCTTACACCTATACCAAGGGCGGGCTGATCACTTCGGGGGCCCTGAAGGGCACCTACTTCCTCGGCGAAGGGCAGACCGGGCAGCTGAATTACGGCGACTACAGCTCGACCTCGAGCCCGTGGATGATCGGGGGCGACACGGACGTCACGCTCGATGGCCATGCGGGCACCAACTCGCTGCTGCCCGACGAGAACCGCATCGCGGCCTTCAACCGCACTTCCTTCGACGTGACCCCCGACATCGAGATCTTCGGGCAGGTCTCGTACAACCGCTACCACGGGCGCAGCTATTACCAGCAGACCCCGAGCACGGGCGTCACCATCCAGTCGGACAACGCCTACCTGCTCAGCCAGTATCCCTCGGTGGCGGCGGCGATGGCGGCCAACAATCTCTCCAGCATCACCATCGGCACCAGCAACGCCGGGTTTCCGGTGCCGGGCAGCAACAACACGCGCGAGGTCTACCGCTTCGTGGGTGGCGGCGATGGCGCGTTCGACGCGCTGGGGCGCAACTGGCGCTTCAACGCCTACTACCAGCACGGGGTGACCAAAGCGCACGAGGAACTGCAGAACACCTGGAACAATGCGCGCATGGCGCTGGCGCAGGATGCGGTCTACGATTCTTCGGGCAACATCGTGTGCCGCTCGACGCTGACCGATCCCGACAACGGCTGCGTGCCGATCGATCGACTTGGCACCGATGGCCCCTCGGCCGCGGCGCTGGCCTACATCTACGGCGATGCCCAGCCCCAGCGCGACCAGACGATCAAGGAGGACGTCGCCTCGGTCAGCTTCAACACCACCGCCTTCGACATGCCCGCTGGGCCCGTCGACGTCGCCTTCGGCGGCGAATGGCGGCGCGAAGGGATCGACGGCCACGTCGATGCGGAATTCAATTCGGGCTGGCTCTACGGCAACTATCTGGTCAACCAGGGCTCCTACAACGTCAAGGAAGGCTTCATCGAGGTCTCGCTGCCCTTGTTCTCCGGCTTCGATCTCGACGGTGCGGGGCGCTATACCGACTATTCGACCTCGGGCGGGGTCGCCACCTACAAGTTCGGGGCGACCTGGCAGCCGATCGAGGACGTCAAGTTTCGGGGCACCTACAGCCATGACATCCGGGCGCCCAACCTGCAGGAGCTGTTCGCGGCGGGCACCGCGCGCACCAATACCGTCATCCTGCCCGGCAACGCGCCGATCTCGGGCTCGCAGCAGTTCACCGAGAACACGGTCGGCAATCCCAACCTGAAGCCGGAGAAGGCCAATACCTGGACCGCCGGGCTCGTGCTCACGCCCGGTTTCCTGCCGGGCCTCAGCGCCTCGTTCGACTACTACGACATCAAGATCACCGACGCGATCGGCACGGTGACCTCGCAGGACACCGTCGACAACTGCTACGATCTCGGGCTCCAGGAGTATTGCAACAACATATCCTACGTGAACGGCGCGCTTTCCGGGATCACCGTGCAGCCCTTCAACTTCGCCAGCCAGCACGAGAAGGGCTTCGACGTCGCGGCCAGCTACCGCACGCCGCTCTCGGCGATTTCCGAAAGCCTGCCCGGAAACTTCAGCATCAGTGGCGACCTCACCCACTACATCTCGAACGTCGTCGACAACGGGGTCTTCCCGATCGACTACGCCGGGGTCAACGGGGGCAGCCTATCGGGCACGTACAGCTCGCCGAGCTGGGTCTACCGCATCAGCACCTTCATCGAGGTCGACCCGGTGCTGTTCAACTTCGTGGTGCGCGGCTTCAGCGACGGCGTCTACGGCAACGACTATATCGAATGCACCAGCGATTGCCCGGCCTCGACCACGCAGTACCGCACGATCAACGACAACCACATCAACGGTGCGATCTACTACGACGCCTCGGTGCGCTTCAAATTGCGCAGCGCAGGGCGCGAGGCCGCGCTGACCTTCATCGTCAACAACCTGCTCAACCGCGACCCCGAGCTAATCGGCAACGGGCCGAGTGGCAACAACGTGCCCGCCTACGCGCAGACCAACCGCTCGCTCTACGACGTGCTGGGCCGCACTTTCCGCGCCTCGCTTTCCTTCACCCTGTGACCTTGTTCACCCGATCCGGGAGCCTGAAGACCATGTCCAATCCGTTCCGTTCCACTCGCCTGCTGGGGGCGCTCGCGCTCGGCACGGCGCTTGCCGTGCTGCCCTTGCCTGCCCTTGCCGCGCCCGACGAGGCGAGCCTCAAGAAAGAGGCGATAAGCGATGTCGAGGCCCATGCGACGATGATCCAGAAGGGCGTCGATTCGCTCTTCAGCTTTGCCGAACCCGGCTTTCAGGAAGTGCGCAGTTCGGCCTATCTTGCCGATCTGCTGGAAAAGAACGGCTTCAAGGTGACGCGCGGCGTGGCGGGCATTCCCACCGCCTTCACCGCGACCTGGGGCAGCGGCGGTCCGCTGATTGCGCTGGGCAGCGACATCGACGGCCTTCTCGGCGTCTCGCAATATCCCGGACTGCCTTACGCCAAGCCGATGGTCGCGGGCGCGCCCGGGCATGGCGAGGGGCACAATTCGGGCATGCCGATGATGATCGCGGCGGCGATCGCGGCCAAGGACATGATGATCAAGTACAAGATCCCCGGGCGCCTGATGGTCTGGCCGGGAATTGCCGAGGAAAACCTGGGCACCAAGGCCTATTACGTGCGCGAGGGAATGTTCAAGGGGGTCGACGCCAACATCTTCGCGCACGTCGCCAACAGCTTCGGCACCGCCTATGGCGAGATGGGCATGAACGGCATGGTCTCGGTGGAGTACACCTTCACGGGCAAGACCGCGCATTCGGCGGGCGATCCCTGGGACGGGCGCAGCGCGCTCGACGCGGTCGAGATCATGGACACCGCGTGGAACTTCCGGCGCGAGCACCTGCCGGTGACCCAGCGCTCGCACTACGTGATTACCGAAGGGGGCGGTCAGCCCAACGTGGTTCCGGGCGAGGCCAAGGTCTGGTACTTCTTCCGCGATCGCACCTTCGGCGCGGTGCGCGAGATGTTCGAGACCGGCAACACGATTTCCCAGGCCGCCGCGATGGCGACGGGCACTACCGTCAGCCACCGGATTCTGGGCTATGCCGCGCCCAACTACGGCAACAAGCCGATGGCCGAGGCCGCGCAGGCCAATATCGAGGCGGTCGGCATGCCCACCTGGAGCAGCGACGACCAGGCCTTCGCCAAGGCCGTGCAGACCAATTTCGGCCGCACGATCGAGCCGCTGCGCGACAAGGTCGAGCCGCTCTCCACGCCCGAAACGCGCGAGCGTTCGATCGGCGGGGGCTCGGACGACATCGGCGACGTGATGTGGACGGTGCCCACGATCACCATCCGCTACCCCTCGAACATCCCCAACATGATCGGCCACAACCTGACTTCGGCGGTCGCGATGGCGACGCCGATCGCGCACAAGGGCGCGGTGGCCGGGGCCAAGGCGGTGGCGATGACGGTGCTCGACCTGATGTTGAAGCCCGAACTGCTGGCGCAGGCCAAGGCCTATTTCGCGGACGTGCAGACCAAGGATGAAAAGTACGATCCGGTGATTACCGCGTCCGACAGCCCCGCGATCTGGCTCAACCAGGAGGCGATGGCGCGTTACCGTCCGCTGATGGAGCCGTTCTACTACCAGCAGGAGAAGTACCCGAGCTATCTCAAGCAGCTCGGCATTTCCTATCCGCAGCTGGCCGCGCCGCCACAGGCCAGCGCAACGGGCGAAGCCGCGAACCGCGCAGGCGGGGAGTAACCTCTCGGAAAGGCGAAGATGCCTTCGGTCCGGAAGGCGGCGGACGGTTGAGCCCCCGATCCCGTCGCGGGACGCGGCGTCCCGGTTCCGGACCCGTCACCGGCGCTGCCTGGGGAGCGCCGGTGACGAATCGGATGGGGGGCTTTGGCGGAGGGCAGGCTCAGGCGGCCGAGAGGTAGCGTGCCTGCATGGCCGAACCGGTGCGGAACTGGGCCGCCTGTTCGGCGAGCGTGGTCACCTCGCTCGAGAGGTTGCGCGCGGCGGCCGAGGTCTGCTCGACCATCGCCGCGTTCTGCTGGGTCGACTGGTCCATCGTGCCCACCGCCACGCTGATCTGGCCGATCGCGGTGGACTGGGCCTGGTTGTCGGCGGCCATCTGCCCCAGCAGTTCGTGCACTTGCGCGACGTCCTGCGAGATCTCCGCAAGCGCGCCGTCGACGCGTTCGACCATGCCGACCGCGGCGTGGATGTCGTTCTGCGTCACGGTAAGCTGCTCGCGGGCGCGCGAGGCCTCTTCCTCCGAGCGCATCGCGAGCGCCGAGACGAGATCGGCGACGACCGCGAAGCCGCGCCCTGCCTCACCCGCGCGGCCCGCCTCGACCGCCGCGTTCATGGCGAGGACCCGGGTCTGGAAGGCGATCTTGTCGAGGCCCTCGATCACGCTGTCGATGCCCTTGGCCCCTTCCGCGACGCGCGACATGGCCTGGACCGTCTCTTCGGCGATCGAGCGGCCGTTGCGCACCGTGGTGATCGCGCCGTCGGCGCGCGAGACGGTGCGTCCGGCGGCCTGTGCGGTGGCCTTGAGGCGTCCGTCCATCTGGGTGACGGCGGCCGCAGTCTGCTCGAGGCTGGCGGCGTTGGCTTCGGTGCGACGGGCGAGGTCCTCGGAAGCCTGGGCGATTTCGCCCGAGCCGGTGCGGATTGCCGCCGCGCTCTCGGTCACCGAGCCGATCAACCCGCGCAGGCTGGTGAGCGCCTCGTTGAAGTTGGTCTTGAGCTCGGCGTAGTCGGCGGGATAGTCGGCCTCGATGCGCGCGGTGAGGTCACCCTTGCTGAGCTGCTCGAGGCCCTCGCGCAAGGTGGAGGTGATGACGCGCTGCGCCTCGGTAGCACGCCGGTCGGCCTCGGCGCGGTTGACCGCGGCCATGCGGAACATCTCGACCGCCTGCGCCACTTCGCCCAGTTCGTCGGCGCGGTCGCGATGGGGCACGGCTGCATCGCCACCTTCGGCAAGGGTGGTGGTGGCATGGGCGAGTTCGGCCATGGGCTGGGAGACCGTGCGCGCGACGAGGTACCAGATCGCGACCAGTCCGCAGAGCGCCAGGATCGAGAGTACCAGCACGGCCCAGAAGGCGTTGGCGGCGAAAGTCTTGCCCCGCTCGTTGGCAGCATTGGCGCGGTCGCGGTGGGCGACGAGCAGCGCCTCGACGCCATCGAGCGCATCGTGCGAAGCTTCCTTGCCCTCCTTGCGCGAATAGGCGAGCGCTTCGTCGTAGCGGCCCTGGCGTGCCATCGACATGACGTTGGCGTTCGTCATCTCGAGCGTCTCGAGCGTGCCCTTGAGCGCATCGAGCTGCGGGGTGAGTTCCTGTGCGAGCGGCGCGTAGTCGGCAAGCGCCTTGGCGACGCCTTCCTTGTTCTTGACGTAGCGCTCGGCGTACTTCTGGTGGTCCTCGGCGGTGCGCACGAAAAGGTCGGCCATGATGATGATGCGGTGTTCGCGGATATGGCTCATCAACCGGCCGAGCGCCTCGGTCCCGGCGATGCCACGCTCGACGTGGTTGGTGGCGATGCTGCCGAGCTGCGACATCACGTAAATGCCCGAGCCCGCGACGCCGACCATGAAGAGGGCGATGATGCCGAAGGCGGTCATCATCTTGCGTGATAGTTTCAAGTCATTGAATAGTCTTAACATTATGCAAAAGCCTCCCAACAAGGGCTTAAGTAGAGCCCGCGTCATTATAGAGGGGCGGGGCCGCGCGGCACTTTTGTCAGGGGGGAATCTCGCCGTTTGCCGCGCTTCTGGAAGCGGCCGGGGGTGGTTCGGAGGGTACGCGGCGTGACGTGAGGCGAGGGCGGTTGGAACGGGCTTTCGTTCGTTCCGGCAGGTGGGACGAACAAGTCGTTTCCGAACGCCTGCGCATTCGTGCATCATGGCGGGGCAGGCCCGGGTTCCTCGGGCAACCCTTTGATCGGAGATCCTATTCGCATGACGTCGATCGCGAAATTGCCACCCGTTCTGCTTGCCGCGATGGCGATTGTGGGAGTCGGAGCGCCGTCGGCGCAAGCGCGCTGGGTGGAAAGCTGGCAGGCCGCGCCAAATCCCCAATCGGCTTCTCCGGCGGCGGCCTTCGCGAATGTCACGCTTACGCAGCTGGTGCGCATCTCGCACGGGGGAGGGAAGGTGCGGGTGCGCTTCACCAACCGTTACGGCGCGAAACCGCTGGAGATCGGTTCGGCGCGCATCGTGCGCGTGGATGATGCGGGGCGCGAGCTGCCCGGCACCGCGCGGGCCCTCACCTTCGCCGGACGGGCAAGTGCCCGGATCCCGAGCGGGGCATCGTTTCTCAGCGACGCGGTCGACCTTGCGGTGCCCGACCTTGCCCGCCTGAAGATCGAATTCTTCCTGCCCGAGGACACGGGCACCTGCACGTGTCATTCGCTCGGCCTCGAGCCACTGAGCGTCTCGCCGCCGGGCAATTTCGTGGGCAAAGCCTTTACCCCGGCCGACACCAGACAGGTGCGCGCGTTCGTCGAGGGCGTGGAGATCGATTCGTCCAGGGCGCTGGGCACGATCGTCGCCTTCGGAGACTCGATCACCGATGGCTACGGTTCGAGCTCGGGCAAGGACGCGCGCTGGCCGGATGCGTTGGCGCGTCGGCTTCATGCGGCGGGCAAGCCCTGGGCGCTCGCCAATGCCGGCATCTCGGGCAACCGCGTGCTCGCGCCGGGGATGGGCGATGCTGCGCTCAGCCGTTTCGACGCCGACGTGCTGAGCCTGCCCGGCGTGAAGTACCTCGTGCTGTTCGAAGGCGTGAACGACATCGGCATGTCGACGGGGCCCGACGCGAAAGGCCCGCCGGTCAGCGTCGAAGCCATGAAGGCGGGCTATCTCCAGCTCGTCGCGCGCGCCCACGCGCACGGCATCAAGGTAATCGCCTCACCGATCGCGCCCTACAAGGGATCGGGATACTGGTCCGAACAGGGCGAGGCCGTGCGCGCGGCGATCAACGCGTGGATTCTTTCGAGCGGGGCCTTCGATGCGATCGTGCGCTTCGACACCGCGCTGGCCGACCCGGCCGACCCGCAGCGTATCCGCGCGGATCTTCATTCGGGCGATCACCTGCACGGCAACGACAAGGGCTATGAGGCGATGGCCCGCGCGCTCGACCTGTCGCTTTTCACCGCCCGCTAGCGGTCCGATTCCGACATTCGCTACCGCTTGCGGCCACGCGGCGTCCGAATGTCGGCATCAATCCATGTGGGGAGCGAGGTCCCGCTTCCTTCCGGGGGCGGGAAAGGGCGCGTTGGCCTTCGGAAGGGCCTGCGCGGGCAGGCCTGGTACGAAGCGCCTGTTGTCGCCCCGGTGCTGGACGTTGGCCGGATAAGAAAGCGGGCCGGGATCGCCCTCCGGCACGGCCGGGGGGGGGGGGCTGGAAATAGGGTGATCATTTTGTTTTCGCTGTCCGCAGGGGCCGGCGTCATCCGCCTATATGGGGAGGAGGCGGGTGGCGGGACGCAGGGGGCGTGCCGCACCGCAGGGGATGGAGCACGCGATGCTTTGGAACAGGAGGGGACGATAGAGGTCTCCCTTTTTGTGCAGCCTTGCAGGTGCCGCCCCTGATTCCGGGCCACTGACCGCAGCTCCGGCCGCGATGCCGGAACGCCGCTTTCCCGCTTTCCCATTCGACTTCGCCTTGCGGGTTGCCCCCGCAATGCCGGCGCTCGTGCGCGCTGCATGGTCGTGTCCGTCAACGAATGAGGCCCCGCGTGGGCCGACCTTGAGAGAAATTCCCGATGCCGCTTTCGATTTCGCGTTGTCCCTCCGGCCGTGTTCTGGCTCTCGGCTCCAGTCCGCTGGTCCTTGCGGTCCTGTCGCTCGCCAGCCCGGCGCTGGCCGAACAGGTGCCCGCCGCGCCCGCGGTCTCGCCGGTGGCGATCACGCCGGACACGCTTGCGCCCAGGACCGGGGACGAGGGATTCCGGGTCAAGATTCCCGAAACCGGGGCGTTGCAGCCGCCTGTGGGGGCCGAGACCATGGCCGTCACGCTGGGCGACATCGCGATCGAAGGCAGCTTTCCCGAAGTCGCCGAGCCGGTGAAGCAGGCGACGGCGCGGCTCGAGGGCCGCCGCGTGTCGCTGGCCGAGATCTATGCCCTGGCTTCCGAGATCGAGGCGATCCACGCGCGCGCCGGATATGTCCTGGCGCGTGTCTCGGTCCCGCCGCAGGACTTGCGTGACGGCGGCTCGCTGCGTCTCGTCGTTACCGACGGATTTATCGAGACGGTCGACGTCGACGCCCTTCCCGCGCGCATTCGGCAACCGGCGCTGGCGCGCGCCGGTGCGCTGGTGGGACGCCGCCACCTGACGATGAACGCGATCGAGACCGCGCTCATGCGGACCAGCGACCTGCCGGGCATCCGCCTGCGCTCGACGATCATGCGCGGTGATGAACCGGGCGGCGCCCGGCTCGTGCTCGAAGGCGACCAGGCGCTCGTCACGGGCAGCCTGGGTGTCGGCAATCCGTTCGATTCCTCGCTCGGGAGCTGGGGGGCGACGCTGAGCCTTGCGGTCAATTCCGCCTTCGGCCTTGGCGAACAGATCTACGGCTTTGCGTCGAGCGACAAGCGCGTCGATCGCTTTTTCGATGATCACGCGCGCGCCCGCGTCGTGGGCGGCGGCTTCATGCTTCCCTTCGGCGACGGGCGCTTCAGCGTCAATCCCGAGGTCACCTTCGCGCGCACTGCGCCCGGGGGCGATGCGGGCATGCTCTATACGGTGGGCACGCTGCGCCGCATCAGCCTGCGCGGCAACGCCTCGCTCGTGCGGCTGCGGCGCGAACAGGCGGGCGTGACGCTGGCCTTCGAACAGATCGACGAGGCGAACAGGGCGCCCGAATTCGCCACGGACCTTAGCCACGACCGCTACTACGCCGCGCGGCTTGCGGGCACTTGGAGCCGGCTGACCGCTTCGGGCGCGCGCTATGGCGTGCGCGTCCAGCTCAGCCAGGGCCTGGGTGACCTCGGTGCGATCAGCCTGGGCGAAGCGACGGCGGCCGGGGTTCCCTTCTCGCGGCTCGGAGCGGCCAACGACTTCACCAGGATCGACGCCGCGCTTGGTGCCAGCTTCCGCCCGAGCCGGACGACGATGCTGGCCTTCACCTTGCGCGGGCAGACCGGCCTGGGTTCGCCCCTGTTCCGCGCCGAACAGCTAACGCTGGAGGGGGCCGATGGCCTCTCTGCCTATGTCGGCGGGCAGACGGCGACCGACAGCGGCTTCGTGGTACGCGAGGAGGCGAGCGCGGCGGTGCCGCTGGGCGCGGGACAGGGCCTGGTTCCCTATCTCTCGCCTTATGTCTTTGCCGCCTTCGGCCTGGGCTCGATCGCGCAGCCCACCGCTCTCGAGGACAAGCACATCAGCGCCTTCAACCTCGGCGCGGGATTGCGCTCGACGCTGGCGCAGCGGGTCGAGATCGGGGTCGAATACGCGCGCGGCCTGTCGGAGCGCGCCGCGCTCGACCGGGTCGATCGCATCAACGTCACCGCGACGCTTCGCTTCTGAGACAGGACAATTCGCGGAAATAAAGGGCCCGGCCGGCATGGGACATGCGCCGGTGGCCGCCGCTGACAGGGAATGAATGACATGACGGTTTCCATCCGCACTTCGCTTTGCCTCGCATCCGCCCGGGCCCGTCGCGGCCGCTGGCTGGCCTCAAGCACCCTGGCTCCGGCGGCGCTCGTCGCGCTGCTGGGCCTTGCCCCGTCGGCGCGCGCACAGACGCTGCCGACCGGCGGCACGGTTGCGGCAGGTTCGGCCAGCATCGCCACCACCGGCACGGCGACGCGCATCACCCAGACCAGCGACAAGGCCATCATCAACTGGGACAGCTTCTCGGTGGGGCAGGGCGCGAGCGTCATTTTCGCGCAGCCGGGCAGCGGTGCGGCGACGCTCAACCGCGTGACCGGCGACACCGCCTCGACCATCGCCGGGGCGATCACCGCGACCGGCTCGGTTTACCTCGTCAATCCCAACGGCATCGCGATCACTTCGAGCGGCACGGTGCAAACCGGGGGCAACTTCGTCGCCTCCACGCTCGACATCGCCGATGAGGACTTCCTTGCGGGCAAGCTCGCGTTCACCGGTTCGGGTGCCTCCCGCAAGGTTTCGAACGCGGGCACGATCTCGGCGGGCTCGGGTGCCTTCGTCGCGCTTCTGGGCGGCGCGGTGGCGAACAGCGGTACGATCCGCGTACCGCTCGGCAAGCTGGCGATGGGTTCGGGCGAACAGATCGCGCTCGACCTCAACGGCGACAACTTCCTGCAGGTCGCGGTTCCCAGTGCGCTGGTGACGGGCGAGGGCGCGCTGCTCGACAATAGCGGGACCATCGTCGTGACCGGCGGCGCGGTCGTGCTGAAGGCCGCCGTGCTGAAGGACGCGGTGCGCAACGTCATCAATATGTCGGGCACGATCAACGCCGACAGCGCCGTCGGCGATGCCGGCACGATCCACCTGATCGGCGGCGCGGACACGGCCAGCATGGCGGGTACCGTGACGGTGAGCGGCACGCTTTCCGCGCAGGCGACGGGCGCTGGCGGCAACGGCGGTTTCATCGAGACTTCGGGCGAGCACGTCGATCTTTCGGGCATTGCCGTCTCCACGCTCGCCGCGAACGGGACGACCGGGACCTGGCTCATCGATCCCACCGACTTCACGGTCGCTGCCTCGGGCGGCGATTTGACCGGAGACGCGTTGTCCAGCCAGCTGGCGAGTTCCAACGTGACGATCCTCTCGAGCCAGGGCGCGAGCGGGAGCACGGGCACCATCACGATCGACGACGCCGTGACCTGGAGCGCGAACACGCTCACGCTCGATGCCTATGGCGACGTCGACATCAACGCGGTGATGACCGCCAGCGGCACGGCCGGTTTCGCCGCGATCGTGGGCGACACCGCTCTTGACGGTACGGGGTCGGACAGCGGTTCGCTCAATTTCGGGCTGGGGTCGGGCGGCTTCACCGGCGTGCTCAACCTCGCCTCGACCGGGTCGTTCAGTCTCAACGGGCAGGACTACACGATCCTGACCTCGCTGGGTGAGGAAGGCTCGACCACGGGCCGCGATCTCCAGGGTATCCAGGGCGACCTGGCCGGATACTACGTGCTGGGCAGCGCTATCGATGCCAGCGCGACGGCAAGCTGGAACGACGGTACGGGCTTTGCCCCGATCGGTAGTGGCTCGGGCACTTTCTCGGGCAGCCTGCTGGGCCTTGGCCACACGATCTCGGACCTCACGATTGCCTCTACCAGCGACTATATCGGGCTGTTCGGCTATGCCTCGGCGTCCTCTACGATTGCGTCGCTGGGCCTCGTCGACGCTTCGGTCGGGACGACGGGCAGCTATGTCGGGGCGCTGGCCGGATTCAGCGCAGCCTCGATCCGCCAGACTTACGTGACGGGCGCGGTGTCCGGATCCATCGGCGTGGGCGGCCTCGTGGGCTATAACAACCAGGCGACGATCGAGGACAGTTTCTCGAATGCCACGGTAACGGGCGGCTTGGGCGTTGGCGGCCTCGTGGGCGGGTCCTATGGTGGCACGGTCACGCGAAGCTACGCTACCGGTTCGGTTACCGGCAGCGACGACGAAATCGGCGGCCTGATCGGCGCGACCCTGGGTGCGACGATCAGCGAGAGCTACGCGACCGGCGTGGTCACCGGGGTCGACCATGTCGGCGGCCTTGTCGGCGAGGACGCCGGCAGCAGCACGATCAGCGCAAGCTATGCAACCGGTGCCGTCTCGGGCAACTCGAGCGTTGGCGGGCTCCTGGGCTATTCATCCGGCGGCACGATCAGCCGGAGCCATGCGACGGGGACCGTCACCAGCACGAGCAACTACACCGGTGGCCTGGTCGGCTATCTCGATTCCGGTTCGATCGGCGAAAGCTATGCGACCGGCGTTGTCTACAGCGCTTCCAGTGTGGCCGGCGGACTGGTGGGCTACAACACCAATGGCGCGATCACCCAGAGTTACGCGACAGGCAGCGTGACCGGCAGCGACCAGGCCGGCGGCCTCGTCGGCAACAACAGAACCGGCACGATCACCCTGAGCTATGCCACCGGGAGCGCCAAAAGCAACGGCTACACCGGAGGGCTCATCGGCTACAACAACGGTGGTACGATCGTCTCGTCCTACGCCACCGGCTTCGTCGACGCGACCCGCGCGGGAGGCCTGATCGGCTATAATAATGCCGGCACGATCACGGACAGCTACTGGGACAGCTATTCGACCGGCGCGAGCGGTTCGTACTACGCGGGATCGGGCACCTTGACCAACGTCAGCGCGGTGACGTCCGATCCCGGCCAGAGGGGGGCCTCGAACTACGCCTTCAGCGCTTCGGCCTATGGCAACTTCGACAGCGCCGACTGGGTGTTCCTGGATGGCGTGCGCCCGATGGGCAGCTGGGAGCAGGCCGAGGTCGTCGACGGGGTCGCCACGATCACCAACGCGCACCAGCTCCAGCTGATCAACGCGACGTCGACGACGCTCTCGCAAAGCTATGTCCTGGCCAACGATATCGACTTGTCCGAGACCGGCGCGGTCACAAGCGGCGACAGCGCGAGCTATGCGGGCATGTGGAGCGGTGCGGGTTTCATCCCGCTCGGCACCGATGCCGATGGCCCGGTGCTCAACAATTACGCCGGCTTTAATGGACGCTTCGATGGCGACGGGCATGTCCTCTCCCATCTCACCATCGTGCGTTCCTCGGACTATACCGGTCTTTTCGGCATGGCCGGTTCGGCCGCGAACATCACCGCTGTGGGGATCGTCGATGCCCGGATCACGGCTTCGGGCGAATACAGCGGAGCACTGGCAGGCTGGAACGAGGGCACGATAAGCGAGGCTTTCGCGACGGGCGAGGTATCGAGCAGTTCGTACTATGTGGGCGGCCTGGTTGGTGTCAACCTCGGTGGGGCGATCCGAAATGTCTATGCCGATGTAACTGTGACGGGTTACAGTAGTATCGGAGGCCTGGCCGGCTACAGCGATGGGACGATCAACCAGGCCTATGCGATCGGTGCCGTGACCGGGAGCTCGGTCGTTGGCGGGCTGACCGGCTATAACTGGGGCACGATCGCGAACAGCTATTGGGACAGCTATGCCACGGGCCAGGCCAGTGCCTTCGGTAATACCTGGGCGGCCCAGAACGTAGCATCCGTCAGTTCGGACCCGGCCGATGCCGCCGAGAGCTACTACGCCTACAAGGCCTCGGCCTGGAGCCAGTTCACTACCGACGAGGGGGCTTCGAACGTCGATACGGTGGGCGGGCAGGATCTGACCTGGCGGCTCTACGAGGGCTATACCGGGCCCCTGCTCAAGGCCTTCCTGACCACGGCGACGCCGAGCAGCACGGTCGTCTACGACAGCACCGACCGGTCCTCCTCGCTGACCCTGCACGCGCTCGACGGCTCGGCGCTCGACAGCTCGCTGATCTATGGCACCGCGTCCTATTCGTGCACCGGCGGCGATGTTTCGTGCACCAACGTGGGGACCTATACCGCAGGGGTCGGCGGGCTCTATTCCTCGCAGCTGGGCTACGACATCGTCACTCAGGGCACGCTGACGATCACGCCGGCCTCGCTGAGGATCACCGGCGCCAGCGCCAGCTCAACCTACACAGGCCTTGCGCAGACGCTGGGCAGCACCACCGTTTCGGGCCTGCTCGGTTCGGACAGCGTGGATAGCGTGACCGGGACTGCGCAAGGGACGGATGTCGGCACTTATGCCCAGATCCTGGGCGATGCCACGGGGACCGGACTTGGCAATTACACGATCACCTATGTCGATGGATCGCTCACGATCACGCCGGCGGCGTTGACGATCACCGGGAATACCTCGCAGAGCACCTACACCGCTTTCGCGCAGGCCAATGGCTACACGGTCACCGGCCTCTTGGGCGCGGACAGCGTGGCCTCGGTCGCGGGCCTGGCCGGGGGCACCGCTGTGGGGAGTTACGCCGATGCGCTGTCGGGCGCCTCGGGCACGGGCCTGTCGAACTACACGATCACCTACGTGAACGGCGGGCTGACGATCGATCCGGCGGCGCTGACGATCACCGGGAATACCTCGCAGAGCACCTATACCGCCTTCGCGCAGGCCAATGGCTACACGGTCACCGGCCTCTTGGGCGCGGACAGCGTGGCTTCGGTCATGGGCCTGGCCGAAGGCAGCGCTGTGGGGAGTTACGTCGATGCGCTGTCGGGCGCCTCGGGCACGGGGCTGTCGAACTACACGATCACCTACGTGAACGGCGCGCTGGCGATCGACCCGGCGGCGCTCACGATCACCGGCGCTACGACCCGTACGACTTACGACGGGGCGCTTCACACGAATGCCTATTCGGTCAGCGGCCTGCTCGGCTCGGACGGTGTCGAGAGCGTGTCGGGTCTGGCCAGCGGGGTCGAGGCGGGGACTTACGTCGACAGCCTCTCGCAGGCGAGCGGTACGGGTCTGTCGAACTACGCGATCCGCTATGTCGATGGCTCGCTGACGATCGATCCGGTCGCCTCCGAGCCCATTCCCGAGCCCACTCCCGAACCTGCCCCCGAACCCGCCCCCGAGCCGGAGATCGCGCCGGAGATCGCGCCGGGAGGCGCGGCCGCCTTCCTCCCGCTGTTCCAGATCTCGCTCAAGGGGGCGGGACGGCTTGCCCCGGCGGACCTTTGGCTCGAGGGCGCCCGCAGCGAGCCGGGTGACGAAGCCGCGCCGGGTTGCGGTTCGCTCCACTATGGTCGCGAAGGGGGCGTCGGAAGCGGAGCGAGCTGCCGTTGAGGCCCGCTCAGGCGGCGGCGATACGGTCGAGGCGCGCGCGCGTCTCGGCCGTCAGCGCGAGTTCGGCCGCGGCGAGATTTTCGAACAGGTGCGCTCGGCGCGAGGTGCCGGGGATGAGCAGCAGGTTCGGCGAACGGGCAAGCAGCCAGGCGAGCGCAAGCTGCATCGGACTGACCGCAAGTTCCCCCGCGATCGCCGAGAGCGCGTCCGACTGGATCGGGCTGAACCCGCCCAGCGGGAAGAAAGGCACATAGGCGATCCCCTGAAGGGCCAGGTCGTCGACGAGTGCGTCGTCGGCGCGATGGACCAGGTTGTACTGGTTCTGCACGCAGGCCACCGGGGCGATCGCCTGCGCCTGGCGCACTTGCGCCGGGGTAACGTTGCTGAGGCCGAGGTGGCCGATGAGCCCTTCGTCGCGCAGCCGTGCCAGCGTCGCGAACTGTTCGTCGAGCGGCCCTTCGCTCGGCTCGTGGATATCGCCCATCAACCGCAAATTGACGAGGTCGAGCCGCTCGAGTCCAAGGTTGCGCAAGTTGTCGTGCACCGCGCGGGTCAGATCCTCGGGGCTTTGCGCCGCGAGCCAGGCGCCGTCCTGTCCGCGCACCGCGCCGACCTTGGTCACGATCAGCAAATCGTCGGGATAGGGGTGGAGCGCCTCGCGCAGGATCTGGTTGGTGACGTGGGGACCATAGAAGTCGCTGGTGTCGATGTGGTTGACCCCCGCTTCCACCGCCGCGCGCAGCACCGCGAGCGCCTCGACGCGGTCGCGCGGCGGCCCGAACACGCCGGGGCCGGCCAGTTGCATCGCGCCATAGCCCATCCGGTTCACGGTGCGTCCGGCGAGCGGAAAGGTTCCAGCCTGGGATAGATCGACCATTTGTCCTGTCTCCTGAGATTGTCTGGGCGCGATATGGACTTCGCATCGATGTTCGATAAGTCTTCCAGATCAGGACGGGCTGTTCGGGATTTGGGACAATGACGATGGACCTCGACGATCTTCGCGCTTTCGTGGCCGTGGCCCGCGCGGGCGGCTTTCGCGAGGCCGCACGGGTGGCAGGCGGCTCGGCTTCGGGGCTCAGCGAGGCCTTGCGGCGGCTCGAGGCGCGGCTGGGCGTCCGCCTGCTCCACCGCAGCACGCGCAGCGTTTCGCTCACCGAGGCGGGCGCACGGCTCTACGCCCGGCTGACGCCCGCGCTCGGCGAGATCGACGCCGCGCTCGAGGCGCTCGAAGCGCGGACCGACGAGCCGGCGGGAACGCTGCGCCTGAACGTGCCCGCCAACGTCGCCCGCACCGTCCTGCCTACGATCCTTCCGGAATTCCTCCAGGCCCATCCCCATGTCCGGGTCGAAGTGACCGTGGAGGACAGCTTCGTCGATATCCTGGCTTCGGGCGCCGATGCCGGCATCCGTTACGAGGAACGGCTCGAGCAGGACATGATCGCCTTGCCGATCGGTCCCCGCCAGCAGCGCATCCTGACCGCGGCCTCGCCCGCCTATCTCGCCGCGCGCGGACGGCCACGCCACCCGGGTGACTTGCTCGACCACGCCTGCCTGCGGCTGCGCTTTGCCAGCGGTGCTCCGGCGACCTGGGAATTCGAGAAGGACGGCGAGGTCCTGCGCATCGATCCGCCGGGGCCACTTCTCGTCCAGCCCGGTTCGGCGTGCGATCTGTTGGTCGAGGCCGCGCTCGCGGGCCTCGGGATCGTCGCCCTGTTCGAGGACTGGCTCGCCCCGCACGTGAACAGCGGCGCGCTCGAGACGATTCTCGAGGATTGGTCGGCGCCGTTCTCGGGCCCCATGCTCTACTATTCAGGACGGCGCCAGTTGCCCCCGCCGCTTCGGGCCTTCGTGGACTTCACGCGCGGGGGCGCATCGGGTCGGGTGGTCTAGCTGTCGATCGCGCGTTGCGCGCGCGCGCTGCGGGCCTCGCGCAAGGTGGCGGCCACCTCTCGCCCCGGGGTCGCCCGCTTGGGAACGGCGATGCGCTGCGAGAGGTAGATGCCGTTGTGGCCCGAACAGAGATAGGCGATGAAGCAGGCGAGCGCGATGGGGACGGCGTGGTCCGCGCCGAACAGTTCGATTCCCATGATCGTGCAGGCAAGCGGTGTATTGGCGGCACCTGCGAAGACCGCGACGAAGCCCAGCGCGGCAAAGAGGTCGAGCGGGGCGCCCAGGAGGCCCCCCAGCGCATTGCCGAGTGCCGCGCCGATGAAGAACAGCGGCGTGACTTCGCCACCCTTGTAGCCGGCGCTCAGCGTCACCGCGGTGAACAGCAGCTTGAGCGCCCAGCTCCCATAGTCGACCGGTCCGGTGAAGAAGCCACTGATGGTGGGATCGCCCGGAATCGCGGACCAGACGCCCAGGCCGAGATAGGCGCGCGTGCCCAGCGCCCAGACCAGCCCGATCACCAGCACGCCGCCCAGCGCGGCGCGGGCCGGGCCGTAGGGGACGAGGCGCTTGAGCAGGCCGCCGAGCGCGTGGTTGGCCTCGGCGAAGGCGAGCCCGGCCAGGCCGAAGGCGACCCCGGCGAGGGCGACCTTGCCGAGCAGCAGCGGCTCGTCGAAAAGCGCGCGGGATTGCATTGCCGCGAACGTGATGTGGTAGGGGGTATGGTGGATGCCCCAGGCGTGGCAGGTCCAGTCACCGACGAGCGCGGCCAGCAGGCAGGGCATGATCCCGGCATATTCGACGCGGCCAAGCGCAAGCACCTCGAGCGCGAAGACGGCCCCGGCCAGCGGCGTCCCGAAGACCGCGCCGAAGCCTGCCGCAACGCCGGCCATGAGAAGGATGCGCACGCCCTGCGTATCGAGCCGCAGCCCCCGTGCGAAGGCACTGGCAAGGCTTCCGCCAAGCTGCACCGCCGTCCCCTCGCGCCCGGCCGATCCGCCCAGCAGGTGGGTGATGATCGTGCCGGCAAAGACGAGCGGGGCCATGCGCAGCGGGATGCCGCCGCCCGGCTCGTGGATCTGCTCGACGATGAGGTTGTTGCCCGCTTCCACCGAGCGGCCCAGGCGGTGGTAGAACCAGGCGACCAGCGCGCCGCCTGCGGGGAGGAGGTAGAGCAGCCAGGGATGGTCGAAGCGGGCGCGGGTCGCAGCCTCGAGCCCCCACAGGAAGGCCGCGCAGAGCGTGCCGACGAGCACCGCCATCGGCACCAGGATAAGCGTCCAGCGCAGCACGCAGAACGCGTGCTGGCGCCGGTCGCGTGCCACGGCCACGAAGTTGAACTGTTCGAACAGATTGTGAAACGTCGCGCGCACGATTCCTCCTTTGCTGCCTTGCGGCGCCAGGTAGGAATCATCGTCCCGTGCAAGGGCGGTTCGGCCCGAATGGCCCGGCGGAAATCCATCGCCGTGGACGGGCCTATGTCGCACCGACCCGAACCGGTCAATGGCTTTTGTGCGATGCAGCAGGAACCGCGCATCTCGTGTGCAAAGGCGCCATGTCGAAACCGGCAGGTCTCGGCTACCGAACGGGGATACCTGCCATTTTCCGTCGGATCGGCGCACCGGCGGTTGCCGGCCCAAGCACGTCGCTCAGCGGACGCTATCCTTGCTTCTGAACCCAATTTCTCCTTGCGCATTTGCGCACCTTGCCAATCGCGCCGAGCCGATGTTAGAACCAATATTCTAATTTATCGAGTTGCGATCTGCAACCGGCATGGGAGATCTGCGAAGATGATGGACCGCCGCAACCTGCTGGCTACGGCAACATTTGGCGCAGGGGCTGTTGTCGGCACGACGTTGTTCGCAGATTCGGCACCTGCCCTGCCCAGTCCCCCGCAAGGTCTGGCGGGGATCGAGGGCCAACGGCGGGCCGACCAGGGGAACGGCACCTATCTCAACCCGATCCTGGCCGGTGACTACCCGGACCCGTCGATTCTCAAGGACGGGGAGGATTACTACCTCACGCACTCCTCGTTCGAAGCGGCACCCGGCCTGCTGATCTGGCACTCGCGCGACCTCGTCAACTGGTCGCCGGTCGGCCCCGCGCTGGAGAAGCCTCTGGGCACGGTCTTCGCGGTCGACCTCGTCAAGCACGATGGTCGCTACTTCATCTACATCCCGTTCATGGCCGCGCCATGGTCCAAGGGACTCAAGAGCTTCGCCAATATCTACGTGATCCATGCCGATGCCATTGGCGGCCCATGGAGCGACCCGATCGACCTGGGCATCAGCGGCCTGATCGATCCCGGCCATGCCGTTGGCGAGGACGGCAAGCGCTATCTTTTCCTGAGCGGTGTCAACCGCGTGCGCCTGACCGACGACGGTCTGGCGACGGATGGCCCGGTCGAAAACGTCTATGACGGCTGGAAATATCCCGAGGACTGGGTGACCGAAGCCTATTCGCTGGAAGGCCCCAAGTTGTTCCGCCGCGGCGATTGGTTCTACCTCGTGACGGCCGTGGGCGGCACCGCGGGGCCGCCGACCGGGCATATGGTGGCAATCGCGCGATCGCGCTCGATCAACGGCCCATGGCAGGACTGCCCCCACAACCCGATCGTCCACACCTGGAACCCGCAGGACAAGTGGCTCTCGCGCGGGCACGCCACGTTCCTGGAGGGGCCCGGCGGCGACTGGTGGGCGGTCTATCACGGGTACGAGAAGGGCTACTACACGCTGGGGCGCCAGACCCTCTTGGAACCGATCACTTGGGATGCGGACGACTGGCCACGCGCCAAGGGGGGCGATCTCTCGCAACCTCTGCCTTCCCCCCGCGGCGGCCAAGCCGGCCCGAACGGCATCGCCTGGTCCGACGACTTCACCGTTCCCTCGCTCGGCACCCGCTGGCGTTTCTACAACCAGGCGCCGGGCGAAAGCGAACGCGCCCGCATTAGCGGCGGCAAGCTGGAACTCGCGGCCAAGGGAAGGGGCCCGCAGGATTGTTCACCGTTGACGCACCTCGTCGGCGATCACGCCTACGAATGCACCGTCTCCCTCGAACTGGACGGCACGGTCGAGGCCGGGCTGCTGCTGTTCTTCGACGACCGCATGTTCCTGGGTCTGGGCTGCGACGGCAAACGCATGGTGAGCTATCGCGGCGGCAAGGCCAGTTACTGGCAGGAACCCGTCACACCGAGCCTCAAGGTGGACTTGCGCATCGTCAACGATCGCAACATCGTGACCATGTACCACCGGGTACCCGGCGAAGACTGGGTGCGTCATGGTGTGCGCAGCGAAGTGTCCGGTTACAACGCCAACACCATGGACGATCTTTCCAGCCTGCGACCGGCCCTGTTCGCCAGCGGCAAGGGCACCGCGCATTTTCGCGACTATCGCTATCGCGCGTTTGGAAACGGAAACCCGGCATGATCCGCGGCACGATCGCTAGGCGCGTTGCGGTGCGGGTGAACCTTGGCAACGACTTGGCCGGCGATCGCGACGCTCGCAGAGACGTCCAACCACACCCGCCAGGCCGCGCGCATGAGGTTCGGGCGACCGGCTCCTTGGGAAAAGCTGTCATTCGCGGATGGCTAGCGAATCCCGAAGCGCAGGGGCCATGCATTTTCGGGTTGTCCTCTTCGCCCAAGTCCACAGGCGCGAACGCGTAACGGGGGGCTCGCCGAGAAGAGATGCGGCCATTTCGATCCCGTTTCAGACGGGCTGTGTCATCGATTTTTCAATGGCATGGCAAAGTTCGTCGTGAACGCGCTCGGATGGTGGGGCGATCCTGGCAAGCCCTTCGTAGAGTTCGCATAGTTGGTGGATCGCATCGTAGCCAAATGTGCCGGCGACGCCCTTGATGGAATGAACGATTGCCAATCTTGCCGCCAGGTCCTGATCAGGGCGGGCGAATTCGGCGAGGAAGCGCGCAAGGTCGTGCCGGCACTGGGCCAGCAGGCGTTGCTGGACATCGGGCGGGAAGGCCATGAGAAATTCGTTTGGCGCGTCGTCCGGTGGCGCTTCGTCCGGCACCCAGTCGAGCGCGTGCGCGATGGCGGCCCGGATCATGTCCTCATTGAAGGGCTTGGTCAGGATCGCACAGGCTCCGGCCGCGAGCAGATCGTCCTGTCGTTCGCCCTTCGAATACGCCGTGAAGCCCAGGACCGGGACATTCCCCTTGGCGCCCGGCAACTTGCGCAGAAGGCGTATCGTCTCGGCGCCGTCGAGGCCTGGCATGGCGCTGTCGACCAGGACCAGGTCGAAGGGGGCTGCGATCAGCGCATCTATGGCCTCGGATCCACCGGCTACCCCTTCGACCGCGCAGCCAAGCGCGCTCAACTGGGCCTGGGCGGCGAGCCGTGTCGCCGCCGTGTCGTCGACGACAAGGACCCGTAGGCCGGGAGGCATGGTCATGGCGGGAAGCTTCGATGCCGGAACAGCAGGTGCTGTGCGGTCGGCGTGGAGCGGCAGGTCGACACGGAACACGCTACCTTCCCCCGGCGCGCTCTCGATGGACAAGGTGCCTCCCATCAGCTCGACCAGTTCGTGGACGATCGAGAGGCCGAGGCCCGTGCCGCCGAACCGGCGGTTGGTCGAATTGTCGGCCTGGGCGAAGGGATCGAGAATCCGCTTCAGTGCCTGGGGCGCGATGCCGATGCCGTTGTCGGCCACCTGCAGCCGATAGCTGTCGGCCCCGGGTGGGTGTTCGCAGCGCACCACGACCGCGCCCTTCTCGGTGAACTTGACCGCGTTGCTGACGAGATTGGCGAGAATCTGGTGCACGCGGCCGGGGTCGCCGACCACCGTGAATTCGTCGGGTTCCTCGATCTCCAGCGCCACGCCCTTCGCCTCGGCCCGGGACCGGAACAGGTCTACCGTGTCGGCCATGACGATGCCGGGATCGAAGACGCGCGAATCGAGCTCCTCCTTGCCGGCTTCGAGCTTGGCATAGTCGAGGATGTTGTCGAGCATGGTCATCAAGGTGCGGGCGTGCGCCTGCGTCGCCTCGATCAGGCGCGGCATGTCCGCGATCGGCCAGACGATGCTGTCGCGGTGCCGGGCCAGCAGCTCGAACGTCGCGAGAACACCGGTCATGGGCGTGCGGATCTCGTGGCTCATGACGGCCAGGAAGCGCGAGCGCGTCTCGACCGCACTCATCGCGGCGTCGCGCGCCCGGCGAAGGTCTTCCTGGACCTTCATCGGCTCGGTCACGTCCTGGCATACCCCGAAGACGCCGCAGATGCGCCCGTCGCTGTCAAGCTCGGCCGTGCCGCGAACCTCGAGTATCCGGACCCCGCGGTGGCCGCTGCGTGTCCGGATCGTCCTCTCGAAGCCACCGCCATGTTCGAGTGTGGCGCGTATCGCGGCGCGCAGCCTGGCCGCATCGCGCGGGGCAAGGGCATCGAGGTATTCGTCCAGGGCGGGCGGGTGGCGCGTGTCGAGACCGTGCATGGCAAGGACCGAGCGCGACCACGTGGCGCTGTTCGTCGGGGCCGCGAAATGCCAGTGCCCGACGAGGGCGAGGTCCTCGGCCATCTGGAGCAGGCGGTTGGTCTCGCTCAACTGGACGTTGGACGCCAGGATCGCGGCTTCGGCCGCCTTGCGCTCGCTGACGTCGCGGATGGCGACGACGAACTGGGGGGCCTCGCCCTCCATCGCCACCGCGCGAAAGACCGCCTCGACCCAGATCTCGGCTGCGCCGCGGCTCCAGCGAAAGGTGCGCGTCTCGGCCCGCGAGCCGCTGGCAAGGTCGGCGATCGCCTGGCCGACGGGCGCGCGGTCGGCGGGATGGATGCAGGCGAACAGCGACTGGCCGACCAGATCGTCCGCGGCCACGTCGAACATGCGGGCGCTGGCTTGCGAGGCGTAGGCGATGACCCCGTGCCGGTCGATGCGGCAGATCAGGTCCTTGAGGTTGTCGGCCAGCAGCCGCAACTCGCGCTCCTGCGCTTCGAGCCGGAGTTCGGAAAGGCGAAGCTGCGAGACGTCGGTCGAGGCGCAGACCCACCCGGCATCGTCGCCGTCGAGTCCGCTGAGCGGGGCAAATCGGACCTGGAACCAGCGTTCGCCTTCGCCGCGGTAGTCATCGATGCGGATGGGGACATTGGCGGCATGGCCGGAGGCGCGACTTTCGTCGAGCGCGGCCTCGATGGCATGGCGCGCGTCCTCGGGCAGACGCACGCCGAGGCGTTCGCCCTGCAGTTCGTCGATCGAACGGCCCGACATCCGCGCCATGCCCCGGTTGGCGTAGACGATGTGCCGGTCGGGATTGATCGTGCAGATCGCGATCGGGGCGGTTTCGGCCAGTTCGCGAAAGCGCTTCTCGCTTCCCAGCAGAATAGCGGTCAGGCGGTTGCGCTCGCTCAGGATGATGGCGATCGGCAGCACGGTCAGCACGCAGCTGGCGATGAACAGCTGGAGGAGGAGGACGCGTGTCGAGGGCTCGTCCTGCGCCGCCGCGATCGGGCCGAGGCCGGCCACGGTCAGCAGCGCGGCCACCACCGCCACGATCAGGGCGCCCATGCTCGCGCCGAGAAGGCCGGTGCGGAACACCGAAAGACACAGGACCGGGACGAGCAGGTAGATCAGCGGTAGCGGCTGCGCGAAGACGATCGCCGACATGGCCAGCAGGACCGCGCCGTAAAAGAGCGTTTCGACGACGTCGATGCGAAGCACCTCGCCGCGCAGGACAAGGCGGCTGTAGGCTGCCAGCGCCAGCGGCACGATCACGCAATACCCCAGCGCATGGGCGAGTTGCCATTCGATCGCCCGTTGCAGGATCTTGCCTTCGCCCGCGGCGAGCCGGAACACGCTGATCGCCGCGGCGGACACCATCGGCGCGGGACCCATCGTGGCAACGAGAAACTGTGCGAGGCCGCGCAAGTTGGTGAGATCGACCCGGCGGCCCGGCGGAAGCTCGATCAGCCGGCAGGCAATCGCGACCTCGCTCAGGTTGACAAGCGCCAGCGCCAATGCCTTCGTCACCGAGCCATCAAACGCGAACGCGCACAGGAACAGGGTGAGGAAGGCGAGCGCCAGCAGTCCTCGGCGCTTGCGGGGGTGGACGACGAGGATCGCGGCGAGAACGCCGGCATTGGTGAGCCAGATGGCCTCGAACCGGGGGTCGATCCGGATCAGCAGAAAGCCGAGGGAGGCCGTCGCCGCCACATAAAGCACCATGGCCAGGCGCCACGACAGGCGATTGTCGCGGGCGGTTTCGGGCAAGGCGAGAATGCGTTCCAGCGGTCAGTGGTCCCTTGGCGTGGCGGCAGGGGCAGGGGCGGTCATGGCGCGGGCGGTCACGTCGCCGCGACCGGTCCGCCATGGCCCTGCCACCGCTCGCGCTTGCGGTAGAGCGTGGAGGGGCTGACCCCGAGGTTGCGCGCGGCCTGGGGCAAGTTGCCTTGCGCTTCCTCGATGGCCTGTTCGATCGCCAGGCGCTCGATCTCGTCGAGCGTCAGCCCCGACAGATTGACCAGGCGGGTGGCGTGGGGATCGTTGGCAATCTGCGCGGCATCGGAGGAGGGCAGGGGCGAGGGCGCGGCATCGGTGCGGGGGGGCTGGATCGGGCCGGCGACGTCGAGGGGGTAGAGAGGACCGGCGTGCATCACCGCACTGCGCCGCACGGTGTTCTGCAACTCGCGCACGTTGCCCGGCCAGGGGTGACGGCGCAGGAGCTCCAGCGCCTGGGCATCGAAGCGCCCCGAACGCTTGCCCTCCTCCTCGATGAACCGGCGCAGGAATTCGCGCGCGATCAGTTCGACGTCCTCGCCGCGATCGCGCAAGGGGGGCAGATGCAGCGGGATGACTGCAAGACGGTAGTAGAGGTCCTCGCGAAAGCGGCCTTGCGCGACTTCCTCGAGCGGATCGCGGTTGGTCGCGCAGATCACGCGCACGTCGACCGCCTCGGGCTGGGTCGCGCCGACCGGCTGGACCTGCCCGGTCTGCAGGAATCGCAGGAGCTTGACCTGCAGCTTGATGTCCATCTCGCACAGTTCGTCGAGGAACAGCGTGCCCCCGCTGGCCGCGCGCGCGGCGCCGGGGTTGTTGTCGATCGCGCCGGTGAAGGCGCCCTTGCGGTGGCCGAACAGCTCGCTTTCGAGCAGGGCCTCGGGGATCGCCCCGCAATTGACCGCGACGAAGGGCTTGCCCGCGCGCGGCCCCGAGAGGTGGATCGCCTCGGCGGCCACTTCCTTGCCGGTGCCGCTTTCGCCGGTGATGAAGACGGTCGCGCGCGACTGGGCGACGTTCTCGATTGCGCGGTAGACCGCATGCATGCCCGCCGAAGCCCCCACGAAGCCATGGAAGCGGGCGCGGGCGCTGTCCTGGCGCTCACGCGCGGCCTTGCGTTCGAGTACGGCGTGCTGTGTCGCGTTGCGCAGCGTGGTGAGCAGGCGCGCCGGCTTGATCGGCTTGACGAGGAAATCGTAGGCGCCGAGCCGGGTCGCCTGGACGGCCCGGTCGATCGATCCGTCGGCCGTGGCGACGATGACCTTGGTGACCTCGGTGATGCCCGATAGATCGGCGAGCAGGTCGAGCCCGTCGCAATCGGGCAATTGCAGATCGAGCAGCACCGCATCGAACGCGACGCCCGAGAGCAGCAGCGCGCGCGCGGCGGCGCCGGTCTCGGCCACTTGCGCGGTGAATCCGGCGGCTTCGAGTTGCTGGGCGTAGGCCAGCGCCAGCGAAGGCGTATCCTCGACGACCAGAACACGGTTCTTGTTCACGCGTGCGATCTCCCGGCGCAAGGGGCGTCGCGACTGGCGCTTGCCCGACGGGTCCGCGGGCCAGGCTCGAACCGGCCTGTTGCGGCCGGCTTCCAGGCTGGAAGCAGAACCGGACCGGAAGATCCATGACGACACGGCTTCCTGCGACGAGAATCGGCAGCAAGGGTTAATATTTTAAAAATACTAGAGATTTATACTTAAAATCATCCGCAAAAAGTGATTCGAAAGCGCGCTTTGCAAAGCATTTAAAGGCGGCTGCGACTCGATTTATTCAGGGTGCATAATGGGATATTTTACAATACGTTATGCAATAATTATCGTACTTGGCAGCGCGCTTTGCGCGTGCGCGACCGGGAGCCCGCCCGAAAATGCCGCCTCCGCGACCTGGATGACCCAGCAATATCCCCTGCAAACGCTTGCTTCGTGCCGGGCCGGCGAGCCGCCCGAACAGTTGCTCGCAGGCAAGGCGATGGATTCGGCGCTTGCGCGCGCGTCCGGTTTCGCGCTTGGCCCGGGGGATCGGGTGCGCCTCACGCTGGCGGGTGACGATGGCCTCGTGACGGGTTTGTACGTCGTCGGCCCGGATGGTTCGATCGTCCTGCCCGGAACGGGGCGCGTGCCCGTGCAGGGTCTTGACGAGATGGCAGCGGGCAACGCTGTCTTCGCGGCCTTGCGCCAACGCGCGATGGTGCGCGGCGAGCGCACGTTCCTCGACCTTCGCCTGGACGAAAGCGCGGGGGTCTGGGTGCAGGTGGGCGGCGCGGTGTTCGATCCCGGCCGCGTCCGTGCAGGCGAACGCTCGGCCGAGGCGCTGGCCGCGCGCGGGCAGGGCAATCCGAGCGGCGACGAGAACCCGATGCGCACGCTTGCCGGTGCGTTGCGGGCAGCCGGCGGGCTGCGACCCGATGCCGACGTCTCCCGGATCTACCTCGTGCGCGGCGCGCAGTGGACACGCATCGACTTGCTCGGCCTCCTGACCGGGGGCGAGGCGCGCGACGTGATCGTCCAGGCGGGCGATCGGATCTTCGTGCCCAGCACCGGGTGCTTCGATGCGCGCCTGGTACGACCGAGCGCGGTGACCGCGCCGGGCATCCGCGTCTACATGTCCAATCTCACCCGTCCGGCGGCAAGTAACGCGTCCTCGGCAATCGGCAAGGAGACGACGAGTCTGCCCTATGGCACGCGCTTTCTGCAAGGGCTGGTCGACATGAACTGCGTGGGCGGTTCGGCGATGAACAAGAACCGGCGCGCGGTGCTCATTTCGCGCAATCCCATGAACGGCCAGAGCATCGCCATCCAGCGCAACATCGAGGACCTGGTGCGCGGCGCGGACCGGGACGCGCGCGACCCCTACCTGATGCCGGGCGATGCGTTGGCGTGCTACGACAGCGGCCTCTCCAACGTGCAGGACGTTGTCTCGCTGCTGGGCAATGTGGCGGGCGTGGCGGCTACCACGATCATCCTCGAGGGGGCCAGCAACTGATGCGGCACGAGGCGATCGAGACGGCCGAACCGCGTCGCCTGGTCCGCGCCTGGTGGGTCTTGCGCGACGGATTGCCCGCGGTGGGGCGCTATCGGCGCTACATCGTCAGCCTGGCTTTGCCGCTGGCGCTGATCTGGGGCCTGGCGCTGGCCTACCTCCTGCTCGCGCCCGATCGCTTCACCAGCAAGATGACGCTGATCCTGCCGGGCAGCGGCGTGGGCGGGAGCCTGACCGTCAACGAGATCGGGCAGGCCTCCTCGCTGACGTCCTCGGCCTTTTCCAGTTCCACGCTCAGTCCGACCGAGAACTACAAGCGGCTCCTGATGGGCGACGGCACGCTTTTTGGCGCGGCCACGCGGCTGCGCATCGCGCCCGAGGCCTATCCCGCGCCCGACGTGCGCCTCACCGACCAGACCAACCTGATCGAGGTTTCGGTCAAGGGCACTTCGCCCCACGACGCGAAGGCCAAGCTGGAAGCGCTCCACGCCGCGTTCCTCCAGAGGCTCGATGACTTGCGTGCCGACGAGGCCGACAAGCGCGGCGATGCCGACCGCGAAGAGATCGCGCGGCTCCAGCGCAAGGCCCACGAGGCGCAGCAGCGCCTGCTCGACTTTCAGGGCAGGAGTGGCCTCGTCTCGGTCGACCAGTTCCGCGCGCGCATGGCCGATCTCGACGCGCTGCGGGCGCGCTACCGCGAATCGCTCACCGACCTCGAGCGCGAGGACGCGCAGACCCGGCGTCTGGCCCGCTCGCTCGGCTCCAACGTCGATGGTGCGCGCATCGCCATGCTGCTCAAGGCCGACCCCGAATTCCAGACGCTGCTCGGGCGCTATGCGCAGATCCGCAGCGGCCTTGCCGAGAAGCAGGCGACGCTGGGCGAGCGCCACGCGCTGGTCAGCACGCTGGACGCGCAGGCCGCGTCGCTGCGTGGCGACCTTGCCCGGCGCGGCGCGGACCTCAGCGGCCTGGCGCCGCAGCGCATCCTGCGCTTCGTCGACTTGGCCGTAAGCGACGGGCGCGCCGCGCTCTACCAGGCGCTCGTGAGCACCGACAGCCAGGCCAGCGGGGCGAGGGCGGCCTCGCGCGAGATCGCCCGCCAGATCGCGGCGCAGAACCGCGAGACCGGGCGCATGGTCGAGGACGCCTCGCGGCTTGCCGATCTCGACCGCGATCTCAAGGTCGCCGATGCGGTGTTTTCCTCCGCTCTCGCCCGGCTCGACACCAACCGCGCCGATCCCTTCGCCTCCTACCCGCTCGTGCAGACGCTCCAGGCGCCCTCGCTGCCGGTCGGCCGCACCTCGCCTTCGCTCGTCCTCGCGCTGGCAGGCGCGGTGGCCGCCTCGCTTCTCGTTCTCATCGGTTTCGGTCTGGCATGGATCCGGCAGCCCATCATCCAGTTCATCCTGCAGAAACTCTGATCATTCGGGCGATCCAGGGAACCTGGATCTTCTACCTGACAGGGGCGCTCTATGTCACCGGCTCGGCGCTGGGCTGGATTCTCGCGCTCATGGCGTGCTGGCGGCTCTACACCGCGCCGGCCCGCCCGCGCGACCAGCGGCCCGGCCCGATGCCGCTCGTGATTACCGTCTGGCTGGTCGCGATGGGCGGCATGGAGATCGCGCTCCTCGCCGGGCATCTCGAAAACGCCCTGGGGCTTGGCCAGACGATCAAGTCCTCGGTAGGCTGGGCCAAGGGCTGGGCGCTGCTGGCGCTCTATCCGTTCGCCGGCGCGGTGCTTCCGATCCGGCCCCAGGCGATCTTCCGCGCGGTGTGCCAGCTCGGCCTGCAGACGCTGTGCCTGCTGCCGCTGCTGCTTGCCGCGCCGCTGGTCGGCCTGCCGAGCCTGCTCTATGTCTCTCCGTTGCAGGTCGTCGGCGGTTCGGGCCCGGAATTCTTTGCGGTCATGCTCTACATTGTCGATCCCGAGAACGGCGCCTCGCGCTGGCAGTTCTACGCCCCCTGGGCGCCCGCCGCCGGGATGGTCGCGGTGATCCACATGATCTGCGCGCTCCAGGAGAAGCACTGGGGCTGGAAGCTCACGGGCCTCAGCGCCAACGTGCTGATCGCGCTGCTGTCCTCCTCGCGCATGGCGATCCTGGCCACGGCTGTCCTGTGGCCTGTGGCGATCGCGGTGAGCCGCCTCAACCGTCCTCTCATCTGGTTCCTGGGCGCGCCGGTGGTGCTTTTCGGCGGCTTGCTGGGGACCACGATCGCGGCCTTCGTCGACAAGGCCATCGACGACTTCAAGGGCGCGCGCGCGGATTCCTCGCGGGTGCGCGCCGCGCTCGGCCGGATCGCGGTCGAGCGTTGGCAGAACGAGGCCTTCTGGTTCGGTCACGGCGTGGTCGAGCGCGGACCGCACATGGTCGAATTCATGCCGATCGGCAGCCACCACAGCTGGTACGGCCTGCTGTTCGTCAAAGGGCTCGTCGGGCCGCTGTGCCTGGCCGTGCCGCTGGTGGTGTCGCTGCTGGCGCTGGGCCGGGCGGCGCTGCGCTCCCCGGCCGGCCGCACCGGCTTCGCGATGGTCCTGACCTTGTGCTTCTACAGTTTCGGCGAGAACCTCGAGGTCCTCGCCTACCTGGTCTGGCCATGCCTGGTGCTGATCGGAACGGGCGCACGAGCCCTGGCTCGCGCGCCCGTTGCGGATCAGGCCGGCTGACCCGCCAGCCGGAAGGGGACGCGGCGCGGCCGGGCACCAAGGCGCAGGCGATGCGTCTCGCCGCGGTCGAGCACCGCGCTCCAGCCATCGATCCGCGCCTGCCGGGCGCCGTGCATGTCGGTGCGGTTGAGCGCTCCGGCGGCCCCCACCTCGAGCGGGTCGATCGCGGCGATGGCGAGCGCGATCGTCTCGGGGCTCGAGCAGTCGACGATCCAGGCGGGATCGGGCGCCTGTTCGGGGAGGCCATCGACGTCGGAGAACAGCGTCGCGCGCCCCGCCATCTTGCACTCGGCACCGACCTGTCCGAACGCCTCCCAGCGCGAGGGAATGACGAGGACGTCGAGATCGGCCATGAACGCGGGCAAGTCGGTGACCTTGCCGGTGAAGCGCACGTTGTCCAATCCTTGCGCCCGCTCGCGCAGCATCGCCTCGTCGGGCCCGAAGCCGCCGAGGTCGAGCGTGTAGTGGTCGTGCGCGAGAAGGTGCATGGCCTCGAGCAGGAGGTCGAAGCCCTTCTGCTCGGCGAAGCGGCCATAGGCGCCCAGGCGCAGCGGGCCCTGCGCGCGCGGGCGGGCGGGCTCCACCGCGTAGAGGCCATGGTCGCCGCCCCAGGGGTAGATCACCGTGGGCGGAAGTTCGAGCCCCGCGGCCTCCTGGAGCCAGCGTCCCTGTCCCTGCGAGACGCAGACGATCTCGTCGCAGGCCTCGCACCACAGCCGCAGCAGCGCGCGGAAGCGTCCCGGCTTGCCGACGTGGCGCGCGGCCCAGGCGCGGGTGTAGCTGTGCTCGACCTGGATGATCCGCGCGCCCGGGTTGCGCAGGCGCAGCATCGCCAGATAGGGCAGCGCGCGCCAGCGCGGGGGAAAGTGAACCAGGATGAGGTCCGCGTCGAGGCAGGGGGCGAGCGGGCTGGCGGGATCGACCTCGACCACCCGGTTCTCCATGCGCGCGGCAAGGCTGGGGATCTCGAACACCGCCAGCCCCCGCGTGACGCCGCCCAGGTTGACGTCGTCGAGAAGGTGCACGGTGCGAAGCGGCGTGGTGTTGGTACGGGTCATGCCTTGGCTCCCTGTCCGGTGTAGGCGGCGCTGAGACGGCGCGCGAAAGTTGGCGGCAGGAGGCGTGCGACGAGCGCTCCCGCCAGGGTCTGGAAGGTCTTGCCCGGTTCTCGCAGGGCGATCGCGGGGCTCGAACGCAAGGCTTCGCGCAGCAAGGCGAGGGCAAAGGCGCCGTCGCCCAGTTGCACCGCGCGGCGCGCGAGGTAGCGCAGCTGGAACGCCTTGGCCTTGGGCAGGTAGCGCGCCATGTAGGCGGGGGCATCGCGCATGAGGCCTTCCATCGCACGCGACCAGGCCTCGTACTGCTGGGGAATGCGCGCAGAGAGCCCGCCACCGATGATCCGGTAGTCGACCAGCAGACCCTCGATGCCCTCGAAGCGGCAGTCGTGGCGCAGGGCGAGGCGAAGCCACATCTCGATGTCCTCGGACTGGCGGAAGCTCTCGTCGAACCAGCACAGGCGCGTGGGGTCGCTGGGGTGGGGGAAGACCGCAAGGTCGAGCGCGCTGCGGCGGATGACCGGGGCCGAGCCGTTGCCGACGGGATTGCGCATGAGGATGTCGGCGGGCGACACCCCTTCCAGCTTGGGTCGCATCGCGATCTTGAGCGGCTTGCCCTGCTCGTCGATCAGCCGCGAGCCCGAGTAGCTGACGTCGACCCGCGTGTCGGCGCCCAGGTGGATGGCGTGGAGCATGAGCTTGGTGGGGTGCCAGCGATCGTCGGAATCGAGCAGCGCGATCAGGCTGCCACGCGCTTCGGCGATGCCGGTGTTGCGGGCTCCGGCAAGGCCCCGGTTAGCCTGGCTGACGATGCGGATGCGCGGGTCGTCGAAGCCGAGGCAGATCGCCAGGCTTGCATCGCGCGAGCCATCGTCGACCACGATGAGCTCGAAATCGGTGAAGGTCTGGTCGAGGACGGACTGGATGGCCTCGGCGACGTAGGCCTCGACGTTGTAGACCGGCATGATGACCGAGATCAGGGGAACGGGTGCTTGGGTCATGGTGGAAACTCCGGGACGTATTCGGGGATCAGGCGAAGATGCGGCGGCGCAGCCGGGAGGGCATCAGCGGGGCGAGCGCGGAGAACAGCGCGGTGGCGAGGCCCCGGCGCGGATCGGACAGGAACGCGGCGGCATCGAGGGCAAGGCCGCGCAGCGTGTAGCCGAGCGCCGGGGCCGCCCAGCCGGGCAGGCGCAGCGCGCGGCGCGCGAGATAGCGGCAATAGAGCGCTTCGTAGCGGCGCACTTCGCGCTGCGGGGCGTAGGCATAGGCGAAGGAGCGCCAACCGGCGTGCATGCGCGAAAGCTGCGAGGAGAGGCCGCTTTCGCTGGTGCGGTAGTGGACCAGCAGGCGGTTCAGCCCTGCGATGCGGCCACCGCCAGCCAGCAGCCGGACCAGCCATTCCTGATCCTCGGCGTGGCTCATGGTCTCTTCGAAGCCGTCGAAGACCGAGAAGCAGTCGGCTCGAACGACCAAGTTCGACATCGTGCAGACGGGGTTTTCGCCCAGGATGTGGCGCGTGGAAAGGCGTCCGGCGGGCACTTGCGAAAGCGTGGTGCGCCCTCCGGGCGTGTCGGGAACGAAGGCGATGCGCGCGAACGAGGCGTCGAGGTCGGGGTCTGCCTCGTGCCGTTCGAGGTGCACGTCCAGCTTGGCCGGTTCCCACCAGTCGTCGGCGTCGAGGAAGGCGATCAACGCGCCGCGCGCCTCGGCGATGCCGCGGTTGCGGGTTGCCGCGACGCCGCGGTTGGCGTGCGAGAGGACCCGCACGCGCGGATCTCGGGCGGCAAAGGCTTCGGCGACGGCGCGCGTGCAGTCGCGCGATCCGTCGTCGAGCAGCAGGACCTCGAAGTCGGCGAAGCTCTGCGCAAGCACGCTGCGCACGGCCTTGCTCAGCGTGGCCTCGCATTCGTAGCAGGGGATGATCACGGAAAAGACGGGCTGGGGCATCGGACGGGTTCCTTGTGGATGCGGGCGTCACATCGCTGCGGCGCCGATACCCGTCCCTGTTCAAGGGCCGTGCCAAATGCGATTTATGGCTATTTTACAGATGGCTGATGTGATCGACATGAGGTCGTTTCGCAAAGTGACGCGCTGTTTCGCGGGGGCGCTCTGCAAATTGCGAAAGGCAATTGCAGAGCGAGAAGAGTTGGTTTTCCATCATGCTTTCGAAAAACTTAATTTCGTTTAAAAGCAATAACAGAACATTACTGGCACAGCTCGTGCTGAACCTTGGTCATCCACGCAAGAAATGCCGAGGTTTTTCCCATGTACATGCCTGCCGCCGACCATTTCGCCCGCTCGTACAACGCGCGTTTCCCCGAGCTTCGCACCACCCGCCTGTTCGGCTTCAACCTCGTGCGTGCAACGCGCAGCGAGATGGCCGACCTGCTGGTCGAGGCGGCGGCGAACCACCAGCGCCTGAAGGTCAACTTCCTCAACGCGCACTGCGTTAACCTGGCGGCAGGGGACGAGGCTTATCGCACCATCCTCAACGGGTCCGACCTGCTCCTGCCCGACGGATCGGGTATCAGCCTTGCCGCCCGCATGGCGCACCAGCCGCTCGGCGAGAACCTCAACGGCACCGACCTGTTTCCCGAACTCTGCGCCCGCGCGGCACGGAACGGCATCCCCATCTATCTGCTCGGCGGACGTCCGGGCATCGCCGAGGCAACCGCGCAGGCCATGCAGGAGCGCTACCCCGGCCTCGTCGTCGCCGGTGCCCGCGATGGCTACTTCACCCCTGCGCAAACCGGCGAGGTTCTCGCCGGGATCAACGCCACGGGCGCGCGCATGGTTTTCGTCGGGATGGGCGTCCCGCTCCAGGAGAAGTGGATCGCGGCCCATGCCGACACTCTCGACGCGCCGGTCGTGCTGGGCGTTGGTGGTCTGTTCGACTATTATTCGGGCCGCATCCCGCGCGCGCCGCAGCTGTTTCGCACGATCGGCTGCGAATGGGCCTGGCGCCTGATGATGGAGCCGCGCCGTCTCGCACAGCGCTACCTGGTGGGCAATTTCACCTTCATGGCGCGCGCGCTGGTCCTGGCCTCGTCGAACCTGGGGGGCGGCTGGAATGCCAGCTCGGCCAAGCGCGGGCTCGATCTGGTCCTGTGCTTGCTCGTCCTCGCCTTCGTGCTTCCCTTGATGCTGGTCATCGCCGCCGCCATCGCGTTGGAATCGCGCGGCGGGGTGTTCTTCCGGCAGGTCCGGATCGGCGAGAACGGACGTCCGTTCGTCATGTGGAAGTTCCGTTCGATGGTTACCGGTGCCCATGCGATGCGCGCGGGGATGGGGGCGCTCAACGAACGCGATTCGATCTGCTTCAAGGCGCGCCGCGATCCGCGCATAACCCGGGTCGGCGCCTTCATCCGACGGACCTCGATCGACGAATTGCCCCAGCTCTTCAACGTCCTGCGCGGCGAGATGGCGCTGGTCGGGCCGCGTCCCGCCTTGCCCGAAGAAGTCGCGCGCTACGAAGGCGATGCGTGGAAGCGGCTGGGCGGCCGACCGGGGCTCACCTGCATCTGGCAGACCGCGGGCCGCGCCGAGATCCCGTTCGAGGAACAGGTGCGCATGGACATCGACTATCTGGGCCGCAGTTCGATGGCGTTCGACATGGCCCTTCTGACCCGCACCATTCCCGCCGTCCTGCGGGCCCGGGGTGCGTACTGAGCCGTTAGGTTCGTTGCCTGAAAGAGGAGGCCAGCCGCGCGCAGGCCGCCTCTTTCGACCGCTGCGGAGCACGAATATGCCCATTGCCCTCTCCTCGATCGTGCGCTTGCGCCCCGGCGGCCATTTCGGCTTTTTCGCCCGCGGCATGGCCGCTTATGGCAGCGCCGAACTGGTAGGCCGCGTGGTGCGGCTGGCCACGACTGTCGTCATCGCGCGCCAGCTGACCCCTGACATCGTCGGCGCCGCGGCGCTCGCGCTGAGCCTCTTCGAACTGGTTCGAGTGCTCGAACGGGTCGGGACGGGGCAGCAGATCGTCGTCGCATCGCGAGGCGAACTTGCGGCGGTGTGCAACACCGTTTCGACCATCTACCAAGCCTGGTGCCTGGCACTCGTCGTCCTGCAACTGGGTCTTGCCGTCGTGCTTGCCAGCCTTTTCGACAACCCGGTCGCGGGGGGCATGCTTGCCGCACTGAGTGTCGTCTACTTGTTCATGGCCCGGGGGCACGTGCCTTATTTCCTGGCCATGCGCGAGGGAAAGGTCGCGCGTCTCGCTGGGATCAACGCCATCCAGGGGGTCGCGGACCAGGCCTTCACGCTCGTGCTGATGCTGCTCTGGCCAAGCCCGTGGGCGATCGTGATCCCCAAGATCCTGGTCGCGCCGATCTGGCTTGCAGCTGCCGTGCGCACGCACCCCTGGCGCCCCGACCGCAGTGCGGGCACGCTGCCCTTGCGCCAGGTGCTGCGCTCCTCGGGTTCGCTGCTGCTGGCCGATGCGATCTCAGCGCTGCGGACGCAGGGCGACAACCTGCTGGTTGCGGCGATGCTCGGCACGAGCGTGCTGGGAAGCTACTTCTTCGCCTACAACGCCGGGCTGGGCATTGTCAGTTCGCTTGTCGGTGCGTTGGGCAGCGTGCTCTTTCCGGCGTTGAGCCGCGCCGCTCACGGAACCGAGCGCCGCGTGGCACTGACCCGGGCGCTGGTGTGTACCGGCCTGCTTTTCGGGCCACTCGTCCTGGTTCAGGCATTGGCTGCGCCCTATTACGTCCCGCTCGTTTTCGGAATGCGTTGGGCGCCCGTCAGTTCGCTGGTCTCGATCCTTTGCATCGCGGGCCTGGCGTTTGCCTTCAACCAGGTGACATCAAGCTTTCTGCGGGCCGAAGGGCGCATGGAGCGCGACGCTGCGAACAGCGCGCTGAACTGTTCCCTGACCTTGGGGGGCCTTGCGCTCGGGGCGGCGAGTGGCCAGGTCGAGGCCGCCGCATGGGGCATGGTCCTGGGCGGTGCCACAGCGACGATCCTGATCGCCGTGTGCAATCTGGTCCCGATTCTCTTGAAGCGTGACGCACCCCTGCCCGCCGTGCAACTGGCGAAGGCCTGAGAGCGCGAGGATGGCAGGGATGGGGCGTTGCCTCGCCTAACGCCTTCGGGGCAGCGCAAGCAATGTGGTCCACTTGCCCCACGACCCTTGCGACGGATCCTGATAGAAGTGGCGAAGATGCTTCATGCCCGCGTTTGACAGGTGACTGGCTGGACGCGTGCGAGAAATGGCCGGAGGGAGATCGCGATGACTGACGAAGCGGTTGCGCAATACCAGACTGTCGTTCCCTACCTCTATTGTACCGACGCGGCCGCGCTCGCGGCCTGGCTCGAGCGGGTTCTGGGCTTCGAAACGCTGCGCCAATTTCCGGATGAAACGGGCCTGATCCGTAACGTCGAGCTGCGCGTCGGGGCATGCGAGGTCTGGCTTGACCACAAGCCGCAGGCTCGCGAGAGCCTGCGCGGGGTTTCCGACTGGATCGGCGTCTTCGTGGAAAGCGTCGAGGCCGTGGAGCGCAAGGCGCGCCTCGCCGGCGTTTCACCGACGGCCAAGATGGACCGGCCCTGGGGCGTGCGCGAACTCCAGATCACCGATCCCGAAGGGTACTGCTGGGGCTTCCTCGAGCGTATCGCGTAGGCAGGTAGGAATACGGGTAGCCGACCTTGCGTAGCCGGGAATGCAAAATCAGGGGCTGAACGGCGACAACGGGGCGGGCGCACAGGTCCGCGAAGAGGCAAAGCGGATCGGACCGATGCTGTCGATGCCGGTCGATAAGGTCTTCGAAGCAAAGCCGCGTCCCGGGCCGGCCGCTGCTCCTGTCCGGGCAAGATCTGGCCTGCGAAACACCCTGGGTGCCCAGCGGCTTTACGCGTAACGATCAGTGGCTCCAACTGCGCGCGATCGTCGGGGGCGCAGGTTTCGATATGGGAGGATCGAGCGCCATCATTCGCTGCGGGCGTAATCGGCGTAATGCGCCATCGCGACGAAGACGTGGACCATGTCCTCGAAAATGGCGTCTCGGCCAAGGTCGGTCTCGCGTGTCATCTCGTCGGCGCCGTAGCCGATCTCGACGCCGAATCGCACACGCCGGAAAATTCGCTCCCTTGGAACGTGCGGCAAGCGCTGGACATAGAGATCGGTGATCTTCTGGGCCACGAAATCGTGCGAGGCCAAACGAATTTCGCTGAGGCGCGGTACCGCGCGGCAGGCGCGCTGGATCCAGACCGCACCGGGCTGAGTGTCGCTAATTCGCGCGGTCGCCAGCGCGAGTTCCGCCGTCATGCGGGCGAGCGTATCGACATCGACGCCCTCGGTGCTTTCCAGCCAGCGCTCGAATTCGGCGTTCTGCACTTCCATCAGTCGCGCCGTCAAAGCCATCAGCAGCCCGTATTTGTCATCGAAATAGCGGTAGAACGCGGGAGGAGTCACGCCCGCCCTTTCGCAAACCAGATTGCTGGAAATGCGCTCGATGCCGACCTCGCCGAGCAGTTCTCCTGCTGCGTCGAGCATGGCGTCATATGTCTTTTGCGACCGCTGCTGCTGCGGCTTGCGAAATTCGCTCATGCCCCTCCCGGACGTGCCCACGCGGCACAAACTGCAATCACCGTCATAAAAACGATATCAAACACTATCATATGCGCCGGACATTCCCAAGCCCGGTCACGATCGGGTAACCCAAAGAGGTCGCTCACGTCATGTCGCGCATCGTATCCGTTTCCTGTGCAATCCCGGCTCTGGCGATAGCCCTTGCCGCGCAACCGGCGCTCGCGCAATCCGCGGCTCCGCAAGCCCGAACCGAAACATCGAACGGCGGCGATGAGATCGTCGTCACGGGGCGCGCCGGCAATTCCGAGCAGCGCAAGGTCGAGACGAGCTACGCGATCTCGACGATCAACGAGGAAACGCTGGCGATGAAATCGCCGCGCGGCGTTGGTGAGGCGCTCAAGAACGTACCCGGCTTCTGGATCGAAAGCTCCGCGGGCGAAACGGGCGGCAACGTGCGCGTGCGCGGCATTCCCAACGACGGCTATTCCACCATCACGCTTGAGGAAGACGGCCTGACGATCCAGCACGACGGTGGCCTGGGCTTCCTCAACGCCGACCAGGCCTTTCGCATGGACTCGACTGTGGAGCGCGTCGAAGTCGTGCGGGGTGGACCTTCCTCGATCTTTGCCTCCAACGCGCCGGGTGCAACGGTGAATTTCATCACCCGCAAAGGTGGCGATGAACTGGGCGGTTTCCTGAAACTCGAAGGTGCCAGCTACGGATCAGGTCGCGCAGACGGATGGATCGGCGGCCCGATCGGCGACACGCCTTGGCGCTGGCTGGTCGGCGGGTTCTACACGCTTTCGGATGGGCAGCGCCACACCGGCTATACGCAGGACAAGGGCGGCCAGATTCGCGGCACCGTCAATGGCGATTTCGACTGGGGGTCGATCATGGTCGGGGTGAAGCGGATCGACCAGAAGGTGGGCTACCAGCAGGTCACGCCCTTCGTCAGCGACGAGGACGGCAATCCCACTGGTGTTCCGGGCTTCGATGCGTTGACCGACACGATTGCAGGCACGGATTCGCGCTACTTCACCTTCCGCAATGCCGATGGCACCACCACCGATTTCGATGCGGGTGTGGGCACCACGGTCAAGCTGACGCAGTTGACCGGCGAAGTGAAGCTGAACCTTGGCGAAGGCTTCACCTTCCAGAACAACATGCGATACCGCGACAGCTGGACCAAGCGCAACTCGGTGACCCCCTATTCGGTCTATGATCAGGGCGATCTGCTGTCCGCGCTGAGCGCTTATGCCCCCGCTTACGGTGGTTCGAGCGTTGGCTATGTCTATACCGACAATCCGGGCACCGTGGTCGATATGCAGGGAGCCAACGGCAACAGCCTTGTGCTCGTCAATCTCGTGCGCTCGTTCACCCTGCCCGAGAAGGAGTTCGTCAACGACGGACGCTTCCAGAAGACGGCCTATATCTTCGGCCAGAAGCACGATTTCGCTCTGGGCGGCTATTTCGCCCACGTCAGCGAGGAATACCATGCCAATTCGGCGACCGCGCTGAGCGACGTCAGGGACAACGCGCGGCTGCTCGACGTCTATGTGCTCGACGCTGCTGGCAACCCGATGAGCGCGCTCACCGAAAACGGTGTCCTGAGCTACGGCGCGGAATATGTGAACGGTTCGGGCACTTCCGACACTTTCGCGATCTACGGCAGCGACGAATGGCAGGTGACCGACAAGCTGCGCCTTGATGGCGGCGTGCGCTGGGAGCACGTCAGCGTCGATGGCCGCGTGGAAGGGCGCACCAGCACCAATCTGGGGCAGTCGGACACGGTTGCCGACGATTCCGTCCTTGTCGGCACGGGTGTCTACACGCCGTTCAAGCGCAGCTTCGATCACACGGGCTGGACCATCGGCGCGAACTATCAGTTCACCCGCGATTTCGGGCTGTTCGCTCGCCAGACCGCAGCGTTTCGCCTGCCGAGCGTGGGCGACTTCATCTCGAACGCCAACGCCGATCCGGTTACCCAGAAGATGGACTTCACCGAGGCCGGCCTCAAGTTCGCGCATCGCCGGTTCAGCGCCTATCTGACCGGCTTCCGTTCGATCTATCACAGCTATGCCATCAGCGATTACAAGCTGGTGGATGGAAAGTATGTCGGCCAGACGGTCTACGGCGATACCGATACCTGGGGCGTGGAGCTGGAAGCGACCTGGAAGCCTGTTTCCTGGTTCGACCTGCACGGCCAGTACACCTGGCGGGACCCGCGTTTCTCGAAGTTCGTCTACACCAATTCGAGCGGCACGCAGGTCGACTATTCGGACAACATGCTGATCCGCGTTCCGCACAATTCGTTCCGCGTGTCGCCGGGGTTCAATTTCCTGCAGGACAAGCTGCGACTTGAAGCGGACGTTTCCTACTACGGGAAGCGTTATTCCGACGTTGCCAACCAGGTCGAGCTGCCCGCCTACACGACGTTGGACCTTTACGCCCGCTTCGATGCGACCGATCGCCTTTCGTTCAACCTCTATGTCGACAACGTGACGAACACGATCGGCCTGACGCAGGGCAACCCGCGCGCGGGCGCCATCGAAAACGACGAGGCCGGCGATGCGACCTACCTCGCGCGCTCGATCTTCGGGCGCAGTGTGCGCGGATCGGTCAGCTTCCGCTTCTGATGCCGTGCGCGGCGATGACAGGGCGTACCGGCAGGGCCGGGCCACTGTCATCGCCGCGTCATGTCTCTGCCCTTCGGGTCGCGCCATAGGGCAACCAATGCCTCTATCGGAGTAGTACCATGTTGCCATCGATCCGTGCTGACGTCCGCAATCTTGCGCTTGGCCTGCTGCTGGCGGGCTCCGCCCTTCACGCCAGCGCGGCGCTGGCCGGTGATCCGGCATCGCAGCCCCCATCGTCCTGCCACATCGATGCGCCCGATGCCGCTGCGGCGGGGGAAGGGTGCGCCCGGGCGTGGATGGACCAGAACCTCAGGATGAACGACGTGACGACGGTCGGCACGCACAACAGCTATAAGCAGGCTATTCCGGCTGCCGACTACGCGCTGTTTGCCAAGGCTGCGCCGGAGGCCGCGCAGGCGCTGGACTATGCGCACAAGTCGCTGACCGCGGAACTTGACGCAGGGGCGCGTCAGCTCGAGATCGACGTGCTCTACGATCCGCAGGGTGGACGTTATGTCCATCCGATGCTTGCCAGCAAGACCGGGACCGCCATGCCCGCCGACTGGATCCGGCTGATGGAACGGCCCGGCTTCAAGGTGCTGCATGTGCCAGACCTCGATTTCCGATCGAGCTGCGTGACGTTCGTTCGCTGCCTCTCCGAAATCAAGGCCTGGTCCCAGGTGCACCCCGGTCACGCCCCGATCATGATCCTCGTCAACGCCAAGGACGGAAAAGCCGTTCCCGGCGGCGAGCCGCTGATCCCTTTCGACGAAGCCGCTTTCGACGCCTTCGATGCCGAGATCCGGGCGGTACTGCCTCCCTCGATGCTGGTCACGCCCGACGACGTGCAGGGCCACTATCCCACCCTGCGCGAAGCCGTTCTGGCCGGAAACTGGCCGAAACTGGGTGATGCGCGCGGAAAATTCTATTTCGCGCTGGACGAGCACGAAGAAAAGGTCGCGATCTACCGCGGCAAGCGCAAGTCGCTCGAAGGCCGTGTTGCTTTCGTCAACACCGACGAAAATTCACCCGCAGCGGCCTATCTCACTCTGAACGATCCGGTGGCTCAGGCGGCACGCATCGCTGCGGACGTCAGGGCCGGTTTCATCGTGCGCACCCGCGCCGACGACAATACGTGGCAGGCCCGCTCGAACGACGTCGCCCATCGCGCCGCCGCGCTCGCCAGCGGTGCGCAGGCGGTCTCGACCGATTACCTCTGGGCCGATCCCCGCTTTGCGGGCGGCTTCTCAGTGCGACTGCCCGGCCACGTCGCGGCGCAATGCAACACCCTGCGCACGGGGGATCGCTGTGCCGGTCTGCCGGTTGACGAAGCGAGCGCCAGCGACCTGGCGGCGGCCGATGCCGCCCCGATCCTGTGGCCCGCACCGCGCGCGGCGGAGCCGCGGCAATGAACCTGCGCGCACGTGCTGCCTTGCTGGCCATGGCGCTGACCCTCGTCGGTGCGGCCCCTCTCCAACCGGCTCCTGATCAACCAGCCCCATCCGATCCGTTGGATGAAGTCGATCCGCGTATCGGTACGGATTGGTGGGGTTATGGCTTCGTCGGGGCGACCGTGCCCTTCGCGATGGTCAAACTTGGTCCCGACATGGAGAGCTTCGACGGTGTCGCCTCCAAATACGGCTATCTGCGTAGTGGGCGTGTTCTGGGCTTCAGCCATACGCACTTGTCCGGTGCGGCGGGCAAGTACGGCAATATCCGCGTGATGCCCGTAAGCGGCGATCTGGAAACGCTGGAGTCCGCCGCCACCGCCAGCCCGCGTATGCGCGAAACCGTCCGGGCTGGATACTATGCGACAACCCTAACGCGCCCGCAGGTTCGCGCGGAACTGATCGCGACTGCCCGCGCCGGACTGCACCGCTATACGTTCGAGAGCAATGCGTCGGCCCATGTGACCTTGCGGCTTGACCGCGTGCTGAACCAGCGCGGCGGAAAGGAAGACCAGCGCTTTCTGGGCGGAGAACTCAAGGCCATTTCCGCACACGAGATCGACGGCCTCGGCCGCTATGCCGGTGGCTGGAACATGGGCGATGAATACCGGGTCTATTTCGCGCTGATCGCCGATCGCGATGCCGTGTCCGTGCGAACCTGGACCGGCGGCGCCATGGCAGGAGCGCCACGTGCCAAGGTCGAAGGCGATCATCCGATCGGCGCCAGCCTCGATTACGCGGGCCGGGCGGGTCAGGTGGTGAACGTCAAGGTTGGCATCTCGTTCGTCTCGGTGGAACAGGCTAGGCGCAATGCCGGTGCATCGGGTTCCTTCGACACCGTTCGTGCAGCCGCCGAAGACGCATGGCGTGCAGCGCTGGCACCGGTTGAGGTGAAGGGCGGCACGGCGGCCGAGCGACGCCAGTTCTACACCGCGCTCTATCACACGATGCTGATGCCCTCGGACCACACGGGCGAGAACCCGAAATGGCGATCGAGCGGGCCGCATTACGATGATTACTACACCCTCTGGGACACGTTCCGCACCAGCGGCCCGCTGCTGACCTTGATCGCCCCGACCCGCCAACGCGACCTCGTGCGCTCGCTGGTCGACATCTACCGGCACGAGGGCAGGCTGCCGGATGGGCGCAGCGGCGAAAGCACGGGCCGCACACAAGGCGGCAGCAACGCCGAAGTCATGATCGCCGATGCCTATGTGAAGGGCCTTGGTCTCGCTGGGCCGGACCGTATCGACTACAAGACGGCGCTGGAAGGCATGGTCAAGGACGCCACGATTCCGCCTCCGCCGGGCATGGAGGAGAAGGTGGGGCGCGGCGGTCTTCAGGACTATCTCGCCAAGGGCTATATCAGTTCCGACTATCCCCGCGCCGGTTCGCGCACGGTGGAATATGCCTATGACGATTTCGCAAGGGCCACCCTCGCCTGCGCCTTGGGCGAGGCCGGGATCGGCCGCGCTGCGCTCGCCCAGTCGGGAAATTGGGCGAACTTGTGGGACCCGAACCTGAAGCAGGAGGGCATATCCGGTTTCCTGCGCCCGCGCAGGCCCGATGGCTCCTGGGCCGAACCCTATCTGGTCAAGCGCGGCACCTGGCCGGACTTTCTCTATGAAGGCGACATCTGGACATATTCGTTATACGCCCCTCAGGACGTGCCTGGCCTGATTGCCAAGGCGGGTGGCCGCGAAGCCTTCATCGCGCGTCTCAACACCCTGTTCGACCATCTGCACTTCGACATGACGAACGAGCCCGGCTTCCTGATCCCGATGCTCTACCACTGGGCGGGCAGACCCGATCTGTCGGTCCAGCACCTGATCGACTACCGCGAGAAGGGCTTCTTCGACGGGCGCGGCGGCCTGCCTGCAAATGACGATTCAGGCGCAATGTCCAGTTGGCTCGCGTTCCAGATGCTGGGGTTTTACCCCGTGGCCGGGCAGGATCTCTATCTGATCGGTTCGCCCGTATTCACACGGAGCCGCATCGACCTGGGTAACGGCCACGCCCTGACCATCGTTGCCGAGGGCCTCGATCCCGATGGCACCACGCCTTACGTGGGCGCCGCGCAGCTTGATGGGCGCCCATTGGACCGTGCGTGGTTGCGGCACGCGGAAATCGCCAAAGGGGCAACGCTGACGTTGCAGATGAGTGCGCAACCCACACTCTGGGGCAGATCAGATCCGCCCCCCGCCGGCAAGCCATGCAGCCCGGCGGAAGCACCATAGGCGAAAGGAACCTTAGATCATTGGCAGGCCGCGATGTGTTTCGGGTTCCGCAAGGCGCTGTCAATTGTCGCCGTCCGGTTCACGGTTTTTGCGGCCCCGAAAGCTGCCATTCGCACGCGCGCGATTGTCGGGATCGGAGTTGGACGAGCCGTTCACAAGGATCGCAGTGTCCCGCCGAAACCAAGCTTTGCGCGAGCGATTCCCTCTAATTTCGAACGGCGAGAGAGGCGGTTGCCGACTGCCCCGAGCTCGATGTTGCTTGGACAAGCGAACCTGAAGTGGGCGCGGAAGGGTTCGACCCCGGTTGAGCTCCGCGGAAATCCCATGCGCCGGTCGCGTCGGGAAACGCGTGGCCCAATGTGGCGCCATTGATGCTGAGGGTGACCACGTTCGATCCGCCTGCGAACGATATGGGGGCAACGGTGCCGCCTATGCGAAATTCGTTCTTCGAAAGGCGAAACTCCGCCGTGGATACGCGAAGATCGGGCGCCGTCGCTACGGGGCTGTTCGGGACCGTTCCAAAGCGGCGGCCCTGCACCGTAAACAGGTCGGATCGGACGAGATCGGCTCCGACGGCATGCGCGCTACCCTGCCCGATACCGGAGCCCGCGATCTCCACATGATTGCGGAACGGGCCGCCGGTGACCTGTCGCTCGCTCGCACCATCCCCTATGTAGCCGGCTGGCATGCCGGCGGCCCAAGTCAGGAAGGGAGCAATTTCTCCCGTGACGAGGACCCGCTGCATATTCCCTTCGGCAACCCCGAGGTCGCACGTCTCGAAGATCCGCCCGCGGTCGTCCGATTCGAACTCGTCGGTCTCGCCGTACGGGTGACGAATGACGAATTTCGTTCGCGGCCTTAGGTCGTCGATCCGAACGCGCAGGCGGGCGAACACGACACCGAGGTGGGGCTTTGGCGCCATCGCCATCGTGGAGGCATAATCTGGCAAGCCGTTGCCTTGGAATGCCGCCTCGAGAGCCATGATGACTCGCGCGCGGCCCACGACGCCATTGCCCCCGACTTCCAGCCGCGCCTCGGCCATGTAATAGAACACTTCCTCCGGGAAATTCGTCGGATAGGTCACTGACCCCGTCGGATTGGGAATTTCGCCGATCGCCGGAGCCAGCGGATCGGGGGCGGTGACCGGTGCCAAACGCACGCCGTTTCCGTCCTGGAACCAAGCCGGAAAGCCGGAGGCCGGGTCAATCGGACCGGCGGACGCGAGGCGATGGGGATTCCTGACTGCCATTTGCACCTCCGCAGCTTTGCGATCCGTGCTGACCGATTTGTTCAGCGTGGCCGACAGCGGGCGCTGCCGGGTTATGGTTCGGTCCGGTTCCTCGACATTTCTTCATAAGGATGACCAAAATGCCCACCTTCTGCAAGAACAAATGTCACAAGTTTTTATAATTATCTCAGGTTCATGCTATCGAATGCAGATGGAATGTAAATTACACAATTTGTCTAGCCTAATTATCTAATGAATTAGTACGAGTGGATGGTTCTGATCGCGCTTGATTCGGCGGCAATTGGAAAATTGACAGGTCCTGTCGATTGACAGGTCAAACGACTTGTGCAACCAAGCGAACTATAGATTCGATTGCATTGCATAACCAAAACAATCCGAAAAATTCGACGGGCCGCAGCGGAACCACTTCAAATGGGGGAAGCACAATGCCGCTCGTATCCGGATCGAACTCCTTCGAAAGCGCCAAGCTGCCCAAGGGCTTCAAGTCTCGCGGTCTCGTCAAGACACGGACATCGATCAAATCGCCCGACGGGCATATGGTCTCGCCGATCGCGGGAAATCGCTTTGCCTGCATCGACGATCCGGAAGCGGTGGATGCGCGCCGGATGCGGCTCAACCCCCAAGCCGCCGAAAACCTGGTGGGGATTGTGGTCCGCCCGCAGTCGGGCGTGCCGACGATCGCGGCTGACGGCGCAAGCCTGATCTGCGAGGGCGTCGAGCTCAAGAAGGGCAAGCGGCTCGTCTTTGCCTTCAATTTCATGACTTGGGGTGACATGCCCTGGAACGACTTCGCGACATTCGAGGCGCTGCCCACCAATCCAGGATCCTACGGCCTGCAACGTCATGTCCTGTGCGATCTGGCGGATCTCGCCACGGCGGGGAGGCGCGCGTCCGACTGGCGGCTGGTGACGTGGACTCTGGCAGACGACTTTACCGGTACTCTCACCTGGACGGTGGCGAACGGGCAGGAGATCACCGACTGGACGCTGCTTGACCCCGCGGCAGAGGCTTTCTCGAACCCGCCGGCGCTGCTCATCGATGACATCAGGGTGTTCTGACAAGACCGACAGGGGAAACGGCATGCCGATCTGCGATCCGATCGACCTCCGGGTTCTGCGCAAGGTTGCGCTGGCTTTGTTCCTGGCTTGCCTTTCGGCCTGCGCGGCCGGGCCCCAGGAGATCACCAGCACCCGGCCCATGATCGAGGATTCTCGACCTTCGGGGCGGACGGTGGTCGCCGACGTCGTGGCGATAAACCAGCCGCTGGTTTACAACAGGTTCGGCTCCACCAACCCGTGGGGCATGATCTATGCGCTGCGCCGTGACGCCCAGCTCGACGACGATGGCCGGATGGTGCTCAAGTCCGATCACCGCCCGCGACCGCTGGTCTTGCGCGTCGCGGCTGGCGACGTACTCGAGATCAATTTCCAGAACATGCTCAGGCCGCTCGTCCCGCAAGACGAACGGGAGGACGACCTCATCAGTGGACCGCGAGCTGTCGATCCAGCGCCCGAGCCCGACGACGGGATCACGGTGCCCGATCCGCCCAACGATCCCCGTACGCGCCGAGCCGGCATTGCTATCGTCGGTCTCGAGGCCGTCGACGGCAACGACCCGCTGGCGACCGGCCTGATCGGCATCGAGCCGGGCGCGCGGCAGACGTATCGCTTCAAGACATCGCGTCCCGGTGCCTATTTCTTTTCCAGCCTTGCCGCCGTCGCCGGCGGTGAGGGCAATGGCGGATCGCTGACCCACGGCCTTTTCGGGATGGTCATCGTCGAGCCGCGCGGGGCGAAGTTCTATCGCAGCCAGGTCGACGAGACGGCACTCGCGTGCGCGCGCGGCACTCGCACCGCGTGTGCCGCCAATGCGGGGGTGCCCGGCTACGTCAATTATGAGGCTATCGATCCCTCCGACGGCAGCCCGGTGCTCAACATGCTGGCCGATCGCGGGGCCAACCGCGCCGAGATCGTGCACGGCGACCTGACGGCCATCGTGGTCGATCCGGAAGCGGCGGCGCATGTAGGCCAGCCGGCCACCGACGGATCCCGCTCTGGCAGCAGCGCCTGGCGCGAGTTCGCCATCATGTTCCATGACGAGCTCAAGACCGTCCATGCGCCGGAGTTCGCGATCCTCAATGAACCGAAGACGGACGATCCGATCGCCCTTGCCCGCAACAAGCAGCTTGCCGGTATACGCGACGGGTTCGCAATCAATTATGGTGCCAGCGGTGCGGGCACGATTGTGCTCGCCAATCGCATGGGCAAAGGCCCGGCGAAGAATTGCGTGGACTGCGCCTACGAGGAGTTTTTCCTGCAGAGCTGGGCAAACGGCGATCCGGCACTCTTGCCGAATTATCGTGACGATCCGAGCAATGTCTATCACAGCTATCTTGGCGACCGGGTGAAGTTTTACAACGTCCATGCCGGCCCGAAAGAAACGCACGTCTTCCACCTTCACGCGCACCAGTGGTTGTCGCAAAGCGCGGGGAGCCGGGGCAACTACCTCGACAGTCAGACGATCGGACCGTTCCAGGCATTTTCGTACGAGATCTATTACGGGGGCACCGGCAACCGGAACCTGACGCCTGGGGACTCGATCTTCCATTGCCACCTCTACCCGCACTTCGCGCAAGGAATGTGGGGGCTATGGCGCGTCCACGAAACGCTCGAGGATGGCACCCGGGCTTTGCCCGACGGCGGCGGCATGGACGGCATGTGGGAGGGGCTGGGCACCGATCCCGAGACCGGACTGACGAGTGGAGGAACGCCCATTCCCGGGCTCGTGCCGCTGCCCGGACAGGCGCTTCCGCCCGAACCGACTTACCTCGCCACCGCGGGGGACGACGCGATGCCCGGGTATCCTTTCTATATCGCGGGCAAGCGTGGATACCGCGCACCGCAGGCGCCCATGGACATTTCCGAGGACGGCGGGCTGCCGCGCCACATCACCGAGCTGCCCGATGGCATCACGATCGCCCAAGCGCGCGAGGTTCAGCCGATCGAACACGCGCTTGACCAGGCGGACCTGACTTTCGCGATGGAAGCGGTCAAACTTGCCATCCTGCCGCAAGATGGAACCCGGCTCGAAAAGGCGGCGATGAAGTTCCATGCCCATTCCGGGGGGCGCATCACGCGGCCCATGTCCGACAATCTTGGCCTGACGGCACCGGGAGGGTTCCTCGTGAACGGCTTACCCTCGGCACCGGGAGCGCCCTTCGCGAATCCCTGTCCGGAAGAGCCTGGCCAGGCCGATCACTGGGTCAACGGCCTGCCGTCTAGGATGACCGGGACACGCGAGTACAAGGTCTCTGCGATCGAGCTCGATCTGGTCGTCAATCAATACGGCTGGCACGACCCGCAGGCCCGCATCAACGTGCTCGACAACCACGTCTCCGAATATGAAGGTGAGAAACGCGCGGCCGATCCCTTCTTCTTCCGCGCGCGCTCTGGCGAATGCGTGGTATTCCATCACACTAACCGCACCTCGGGCCACACCGAGAAGGACGCGTTTCAGGTCAAGACGCCGGTCGATACCATCGGTCAGCATATTCACCTGGTAAAGTTCGACGTTACCGCATCGGACGGTTCGGCCAACGGCTTCAATTATGAAGACGGCACGCTCGCCCGCGACCATATCGGCGAGCTCCTCAAGGCGGCCAACAGCGCGCATGGCGCGGTCGATTGGAGTGCTTCGGGCCAGACGCCGCGCACGCTGGCATTGAAAAACGATGCGGCCGGAAATCCTGTCTACCAGACGACCACCCAGCGCTGGTGGGCCGATCCGCTGCTCGACGAGGCACAGCGCGACCGTACCATCTCGACGGTCTTCACCCACGACCATTTTGGTCCCTCGACCATCCAGCAGCACGGGTTCTATTCAGCGCTGCTGATCGAGCCCAAGGGGTCCACGTGGCTCAAGCCGGACGGCACCCGGCTCGAGGAGTCGGAGAACGGGCCCGCAGTGGGTACCCAGGCCATAATTCAGACCCCGCCTCAGGACGATGTGGCGCCAAACCTGATCGGCAACCGTCGCGAGTTCGCCCTCGCCGTCGCCGACTTCGCGCTGCTGTGCACCGACGCCTTCACGCCGAGCGACGCGCAGCCCGCCTGTCCGAAGCAATTTGCGGTTGCCCCTCCCAAGCGACCGGAGTCGATCTCGGTCGACCACCACGACCCCTACATGTTCAACTATCGTCACGAACCGATCCCGCTGCGGATCGCGACCACCCAGGGTACCGGACGCTGGCACCAGCGTGACGGGACGCGCGGGGACATGGCGTTCGTGTTCGATACGGCTACCCATGCGGCAAATGTGGGAGGCGATCTCTCGACGGTCGATACAAGGCGCAACCACGTTCCGGGCGATCCATCGACCGAAATATTCGAAGCCTACGAAGGTGACCCCATCCAGGTTCGCCTGATCCAGGGCGCGCAGGAGGTTCAGCACGTTTTCACCGTCCACGGGCAGGTGTGGAAGCGGCAGCCCGCGTCCGACGAGCCGACTTGGGTCAGCGCCCAGGAAATCGGCATTTCCGAGCATTTCGAGATGGAGATCAACCGGCTCAACTTCGCCGATGGCGTGAGGCTGGAGGACGGCATCGTCGATCGGCAGTACCACGCCGGAACGCAGGACGCGCTGTGGAACGGGGCCTGGGGCTTCTTCCGCAGCTACGCCAGCCCTGCACAGACGCTCGATTTGGCTTCGCCGGGGAAGGACGATCCCATCCGTTGCCGCTTGGCGCCGGTTTCGGCCCCCGTTCGCATGTCGGACCTGGCCCCCGACAGCGCCTGTAGTGGACGCTCTCCGGTGATCGACGCCGCCGCCGCTACCGCGATCTCGCCCTCGCCCTTGGTGCGCACAAAGGGTCTGTCGCAGGTCGGCAGCCTGCGGCCTGACTTCACGCTCACCGCACGCTTGTTCTGCGTCGAGGCGATCAGCGACACCCTGCCTTACAACTCTCGCGAGAATATCTCGGACCCTTCAGCCGTTCGCTTCGTCCTGCGGCGGCAATCGGTGTTGCAACTGTCGCCCACCGACCCCGCGCCGCGCTGCCCGAGAAGAGCACGACCGACACGTGCGGGCGACGAACTCCAGATCGAGGGCGCCGCACGACAGCTTTCGGGCGAAATGGCGCCGCTCCCGGGGGTCGAGCTGTCAGTCCCTCTCGATGAAAGGCTGCCGCTTGTCCTGCGCATGAAGTCTGGCGAACTGGGCATCATCAACGTCGCCAACCATGTCGGAACGCTGCAGGCGACCGCCGACAACGCGATCCTGCCGCCGGTGGTCTCATGGACGGAAAACGACCGCAACGTCGCGGCCGACCGGCTTGTCCCCAGCCAGACTGTGAGCATTCACGCGGCCATGGTCAGCTATAACGTCCACAACAACGACGGCGCGCGGGTAGGCCTGAACAGCCGCTCCGGCTCGAATCCCTCCCTTATCGGCAGCGCTTCCCCCGATCCAAACGAACTGGAGGGACAGTCGACCACGCAGTTCTACGCCGGCCTCATTCACAACCAGTCCGACTCCGGACCTGCGGGAACCGTGAGCTTCGAGCCGTTCGCGACCAGGAAGGGCCTTGTCGGGTCGCTGTCCTCGATGGCCGATCCGATCCGGCACCCTTCGATGGGGCTCGTTGGCGCTCTCGTCATCGAGCCGCAGGACGCCGAGATCGTCTCCGAAACCGTGGGCGGAACCCGCGCCCGCATATGCACTGGAAAAGCGGGCGGCGCGGACGCGCGCGAATGCTTCGAGGAGGCGGTGATCGTCTATCAGGACGGTCTCAACCTCAAGAAGGACGGCAAGTCCATACCCGATTGCCACGTCTGCGACGACAGCTACGATAGCGGTGACGTGGCGTTCAACTACCGCACCGAGCCGCTCTTCGCACGCGCGGGGATAGACCAATTCGAACAGCGCGAACCCAATCCCGAATCGGGTCGCAGGCAACTGGTCGATCTCAACAATTACGCACTTGATCCTTGTCTCCTGCTGCCGGCGTACAAGCCGGTCGAGACTCCCGTCATCAAAGTCGAGCCCGGCGAGAACCTGCTCATCAGGCTGGTCCACCCCGGCGGGCGGGCGCGCCAGCGCGCGTTCGTCACTTACGGCCACCGCTACGACGAACGCGACCTGAAAGGCTTCGGTTCACCATCGGCCGCTTTGATGGCCCCGCAGAAATCGATGACCGCCGACCTTGGCCCGATCGCGCCTGGCCGATGGCTTTACCGAGATGGCGCCGGACAGTTCGTCGCGGGCGGCGCGTGGGGATATATCGAGGCTGGCGACGAGATTGCCCAGAGCTGCCCGGTCGCCCCGGCTCCCGCGGGACCATGAGCGGGGCGAACACGTCCTCCCTCGCGTTCGTGGCGATCGCGGCACTCTCGTTGCTTGCGGGCACGCGTGGGTTCGCCGAAGACGGTCCGGACAACACGATCGTCTCGGTCGACATCGAATCGAAGGACGGTGGCGCTGCGAAGGCCGGACAGCCGGTCACCCTGGCGATACGGGTGCGGGACCCGGCAAGCGGCTATCCCATCACGGGGTTGACCCCAGCCGCCTGGTTTGTCCCCGACATCGGCAACGGCGCGACGTGCGAGGAGTGGGTCAACCGCCTTGCGGGCAGCCCGGTCCCGCCGCCCGGTGTCGCCGATCTCAATGGCTATGACATCATCCAATTGGCGAAAGACGGCTCGCTGGCCATCATCGACCCACGGCTCAATCTTGCCACCGCGAACATCCGGTCGCTGACCCGCCTATCCTCTCTTCCCGCCCATTGGGCGATCAATCCCGGCGGATCGATCCTCGCGATGGTCCCCGGCGATGCGCCCTCGAAGATCAGGCTTTTCGAACACAGTCCCATCGCAGTGCGCAATGAGGTCGAGGCGGGCGCCGGGGTCGTATCGCTTACCGCAGGCGAAGAGGACGTGCTGGCCGGAACCGCCGACGGTCGCCTGTTGCGCATCTCGCCCGAGGGGACCGTGCTCGGCCAGATCCCGCTCGGGTCGGGAGCGGTGGTCCTTGCGCGGGGTGACGATGGTGGCCTCGTCGCACTGGCGCAGGACGGGCACGGCCTCATCGCGGGTGATGGCGGAAAGTCCGTGAAGTTCGCAGGTGTTGCGGGCGGTGCCCGGTCAGTCGCCTATTCGACGCTTGCCGACGGCGCTTACATCCTTTCCGCGGACGGTCGCAGCCTGTCCATCCTGCACCGTGACGAGCCGGGGCGGATCTTCACCTTGCCGCTCGAAGCGGAGGCGTCGCGCATCGTCTCCAGTCAAAATGGCCAGTGGCTTGCTTTGCCCGCGGCGGACGGTCGCTCGGTGGCGATCCTGGATACGCGAACGGGATCGGTCCGCTGGACCATTGGCGCTGAGGACCCGGTGCGCGATGTGCTTTTCTCCGACAGCTTTCTCTACTTTACCCACGCCCGGGCAGGCGGCGTGACCCGGGTCGTGTTCGATTCCGACGGCGATGCCCCGGGCATCGCCATGATCGCCGCGGGAGAAGCCGCCGCGACGGATCGGGAGAAGAGCCCCATGCCTCTTCTCGTCCGGGTGCCGGGCAACGGGATCATCGCCGCCAGCCCTGAGCGGCGGGTCGGCTTCATGGTTGCAGAAGATGGCGCCCAGGCGGCGATGTCCTCGCTTCCCTTGCTCGCCGGGGATACCGCCGGACTCCTGCTGCGCTATCGCGGTGTGCACGAGGTCGGGCACGAGGGCGAATACCGTGCCGACTTCGTGCCAGAGTACGGCGGCCGATACCTCGCCGTGGTGCGCATCGACCAGCCGAACCTCGCCCACTGCCGCAAGGTCGCGTTCGCCGGAGCAGCCGATCCCGCGCTCGCCCGGCCAACGGCCGCGGCAGTGGGTCCGTCCGCCGTGCCCCGGCTCATGGCTGCCCCCCACGTGGGGGATGGCGAGGTTCGCTTTGCCGTTGAGGGCGTGCCGGATGGGACGCGTCTGCTCAACGCCGTTTTCATGTCCGAGACGGGCACATGGCATCGCTTCGTTGACGTATTCGACGATGGCAAGGGCCACTTCCGCTTCCGGACCAACATACCTGGCAGCGGTCGCTACCGCTTCTACGCCGAGCTGTCCGGACAGCACGCCGGGGAAACGCTGGCGCTCGATGTGCCGGTATCGTGAAGGAGTATGCCGTGACCCGATGCAGCCGCCGAAGCTTCGTTGCCGGAAGCCTTGCCGTCACGACCGCCGGGCTCTTGTCCGGATTGCCGCTCAGCGCCGGGGACACCCGCGCCGCGCGCCTGCCCGCGCGCCTTTTCGAAATGACGCTTACCGAGGCGCGCACGCGCAAACGCATGAAGCTGCTGCGCGACGCGATGGGAGATCGCGCGGTCGCGCTCAACTTCATGTTCACCGGCTGCTCGAGCGTCTGCCCGATGCAGTCGCTTCTGCTGTCCCGAACGCAGAAGCTCCTGGGCGCAAAGATGGGCCGCGAGGTTGTTTTCCTGTCGATCTCGCTCAGCCCGATAGGCGATACGCCCCAGAAATTGACGGCCTACGCGAAGGCGCATGACGCTGGCCCGGGCTGGCTGTTCTTGGCCGGCGACTTCATTGAGACCAACCGTCTGCAAAAGGGCTTCGATGCGTTCGAGCCTAATCGCAACAATCATCCTCCGGTCATTCTGGTCGGTCGCGCCAACTCTGCCAAATGGACGCGGCTGTATGGCATGCCAAAGCCAGAGCGGATCGCGAGCGAGCTTAATGCGTGGCTCTAGCCGATTGATATTGATCGTGTTTATGGGGTTGCCTTTGTCCAGCAACGCCAGCGTGCCGGATCTCGAAACCGGACGCTCGATCTACCAGCATGGCATTGGGCGTGACGCGATCGGTGTCGAGATATTCGGCGAGCGCGTCGAAAACGCGGCCACTTTCACCTGCGCAGCGTGCCATGGCGAATACGGGGCCGGCGGCAGCGAGGGCGGAATCGTCGCGCCTTCTCTCATCGTCGATGAGCAGATGTCTGGCGAAACGCTGGAAGCGTGGCTCGGGTCGGCCCTTGACCTCGGCGGAAGCCCGGCATCGGAACGGACGTCCGGAGGGAAGGTCGAGCGGATGCCGCGCTTCCGGATGAGCGCACGCGACCGATCCGCCCTGGCAAGCTACATCCGGACGCTGCCCAATCCACCGGTCACCGGGTTGACGAACGACACGCTCGTCGTCGGCTTGGAAACGACCGGCACGGGCCTTGACGAAGCCGGACGGGCCGCTCTGATGCACGAAATATCCGGCTTGTTCGGCAAGCTTGCAGGATACGGCCTCCTGGGTCGGCGGATAGAAGTTCGTGACGTGACAGGGCAAGGCCCCAGGGCCGAGGTTTTTGCCGCGATTCTCTGGGATCCGCGCGCAGCGATCGAAGCGCCCTTGCGAATGTCGATCAGGCCACCCGTTGGCACGGGGGAGCAGGGCCTGTGCGCGAGCGTCCAGCCTTCGCTGGCCGAGCAATATGAGATGCTGACGCTCTATCTGGACCGGCGCAAGGTGCGATATTGGACGATCTGGAGCGGCGCCGAGCCGCCTTTCGAACTGCCCCTATCCGCTACGCCGCAGGACGCGCAAGGATCGGACGACATGGTCGAGATTCGTCTTGATCCCGGACATGATCTTTCTGGTGCCAAGCCCACATATGTGTTCGCCGACCAGGTCGGCGCTTCGGCATCTAACGTGCAGTCGCCAGGCCTGCATCTGCTCGTGCCGGCGCGGATAAGCGAGCAGGAACGCGCGGCGAAAGATATCCTGAGCCGAAATCCGGTCGATCCCCGAAGCGCGGGCGCCATCGCAATGATCAGGAACGCCGCCCAAGCGCTGTTCACCACCCTTGCGCGATCGGGCCGGAGAATCTCGGTGCGCGCGGCATGCGAGGATCTGGCAAAGGCATCGAGGCGCCTCTATCACCTCGACGACATCCATGCCGGCAACATAGTCGCAATCGATCCCTAGCTCGCCGATCGGTGGTGTCCCGGCAGAAGCGCGCCAGGAGCTCGTCGGCCTTTTGACCGCCGCGCATTGTGCAGAGCCACGGCGAAAGGCGGATCATGCCGCGTCATGCGGCCCATCCCCGGATTGGCGTCGTCAGCCGTTTCCCAGCCGACCCTTCAGGGTCGCCTTGTCCAGCATGCTGTCAGCCAGGAGCCGCTCCGGCTTGCCGTTTTCGTCCTCCAGTTGCCGCAACCGACGGACATCGGCCCCCCATACCGGCGTACTTCGCCTTCAGCTTGCAAAAGGCCGCGCTGGATGCCTTGCGCAAAAGCGTCGCAGCCCTGGTTTAAAGGCCGGTGATGGCAATGCCCCATCTTGCCGATTTCGATGAAAGTTTCGGGGCCCGAACCGGCCGATGGGCCGGCGGACGGGCTCAGGCGGGTTCGACGGCCGTGCGCATGTCGCATTTGCGCGCGACGTCGAGGAACGCCTCGACCAGCGGGGAATCGTCGTCGCTGCGCCAGATAATCGACAGGTCCGAGCTCAATTTCTCTTCAGGCTTGAACCGGCGATAGACGACGCCAGGTAGCTGCAGGTTCTGCGCCCCCTCGACCACGAAGCACAGCCCAAGCCCGCTGGAAGCAAGCGCCACCGCCGTTACGGCATTATCGACCGACTGGACGACATTGGGAACCATCTCCCTCTCGTGGAAGAGCCGCATCAGATAGCGGGTGAAGCCGCTGGGACGCTGGACGCGCGGATAGAAGATCACCGGCTCGCCATCGAGATCGGGAAAGCAGATCGCCGATTTGGCGGCCAGCGGATGGGCTGACGGCACCGCCAGCATCATCTCCTCCGAATGCAGCGTTTCCCACTCGAGGCCCGGCTCCCTTTCGAAAAAACGGTTGAGGCCGACGGCGATGCGCCCGTCGCGCAATGCCTCCAGCTGGGTTTCGCGGTCCATGTCGTGGAGGATGATCTCGACCTTGGGATAGATCTCGCGGAATGCCTTGATGATGCGCGGCACGGTGTCGAGCACGGCCGAACCGAAGATCCCGACATCCAGTCGCCCCATCTGCCCTTCGCCCGTCAGCTTGGCGCGGTGGGCCGCGCGTTCGAGCGTTTCGAGGATATTCTCGGCATCGCGGAAGAAGGCCGCGCCCGCGGTCGTCGGTTCTACCCCCCGGTTGCGGCGGATAAGAAGTTCGGTGCCGATCGCATGCTCGAGTTGCTGGATCTGCCGGGTCAATGGCGGCTGCGAGATATGGATTGCCTGCGCCGCCGAACGGAAACTGCCATGGCGAACCACCGCTACGAAATAGCGCAATTGGCGGATGTCGATGGAGCTGATGTTCATGGGTCTTGTGATACCTGATCCGTATATCAGAGGCCAATAATCTGTATTGGACGGTTCAGGTCAAGCCCTTTAGCCAATATCCAGAAGCTGGCGCTGATGTGAAGAACGGCCAGACGGGAAGGACAGTTTGGAAATGGTCGACACCCCTGTCATCGACAAGACCGCAGCGGCTCGCGCCGCGCGCTTCCGTCATTTTATCGACGGCGAGATGGTCGAGAGCGCGGACGGACGCATGTTCGAAAAGCGCCGCCCGTTCGACAATTCGCTGGTCGGTATGGTCAGCGAAGCAGGTCGCGCCGAAGTCGATGCCGCCGTGATGGCCGCGCGCAATGCCCTGAACGGCCCGTGGAAGGGCATCAGTGTCGAGGAACGCTCCGACATGATGCGGGCAGTGGCCGATGGCATCAACAAGCGCTTCGACGATTTCGTCGAGGCCGAGTTCAACGATACCGGCCAGCCCAAGACCATGATGAGCCACGCCTTCGTTCCGCGCGGGGCGGCCAATTTCAAGTCATTTGCCGATGTGGTGAAAAGCGTTGCAGGCGAAGCCTTCCAGACGCCGACTCCCGACGGCGCCGGGGCGATCAACTACTCGATCCGCAAGCCCAAGGGCGTGATTGGCGTAATCTCCCCTTGGAACGCGCCCTTCCTGCTGATGACGTGGAAGGTGGCCCCGGCGCTCGCTTGCGGCAATACGGTAGTGGTCAAGCCGTCGGAGGAGACGCCTGGCACCGCGACGCTGCTGGGCGAGGTGATGAACGATGTCGGCATTCCCAAGGGCGTCTATAATGTCGTCCACGGCTTCGGCCCGGAATCGGCGGGTGCCTTCCTGACCGAGCACCCGGAGGTCGACGCGATCACCTTTACCGGCGAAACGCGCACCGGTACCGCGATCATGAAGGCCGCTGCCGTCGGCACCCGCGACGTTTCCTTTGAAATGGGCGGCAAGAACAGCGCGCTGGTCTTTGCCGATGCCGATATCGACAAGGCCGTCGAAGGGCTGACCCGCTCGATTTTCCTCAATTGCGGGCAGGTCTGCCTTGGCACCGAACGCGTGCTGGTCGAGCGCCCGATCTTCGACGAGGTCGTCGCCCGCATGAAGGCGGTGGCCGAAAGCCTGCGCCCCGGCCACCCCGAAGACAAGCATACCAATTTCGGCCCGCTGATCAGCCAGGAACACCGCGACAAGGTCCTGTCCTATTACGCCAAGGCCAAGGCCGAGGGCGCGACCATCGTGACGGGCGGCGGCGTTCCTGACCTGCCGGGCGATCTGGCCAAGGGATCATGGGTGCAGCCCACGATCTGGACAGGGCTTGCCGACGATGCCTCGCCCGTGCGCGAAGAGATCTTCGGCCCGTGCTGCCACATCCGCCCTTTCGACAGCGAGGGAGAGGCGGTCCGCGTTGCCAACGATACCGAATATGGTCTCGCCACCAGCATCTGGACCAGCGACCTGTCGCGCGCGCATCGCGTCGCCCAGGAAATCGATGTCGGCATCACCTGGGTCAACAGCTGGTTCCTGCGCGACCTTCGCACGCCGTTCGGCGGTTCCAAGCAATCCGGCATCGGTCGCGAAGGCGGGGTCCACAGCCTCGAATTCTATACCGAGCTGCGCAACATCTGTGTGAAGCTCTGATGGCACTCGACACGACCCTGATCACCCGCGCCGGCGACGAGCTGTATGACGCGTTTCGCGGCAATACGACCATCGCCCCGCTGCGCGAGCGGTTCGAAGGCATCGACATCACCGATGCCTATCGCATCCAGGAACATTTCATGCGCCGTCGCTATGCGACGGGCGAGGCCATCGTCGGCAAGAAGATCGGCGTGACGAGCAAGGCCGTGCAGGAAATGATCGGCGTGTTCGAACCCGATTTCGGCCAGCTCACCGATTACATGGAAGTCGAAAATGGCGGGACCATCGACCTCGACCGCGTGATCCAGCCCAAGGCGGAGGCGGAGATCGCCTTTATCCTGAAAGAGGATCTGGTCGGGCCGGGCATCACCCCCGCCGACGTATTGCGCGCCACCGATCACGTGCGCACCTGTTTCGAGATCGTCGACAGCCGCATCACCAACTGGGACATCCGCATCCAGGACACGGTTGCCGACAACGCATCATGCGGCAAGTTCGTGCTGGGCGAGGACAAGGTCGATCCGCGTGACGTCGACCTGACCCTTGCCGGCCTGCTTGTCGAAAGGGATGGTGAGCCGGTCGCGACCGGTGTTGGCGCCGCCGTGCAAGGGTCCCCTCTCAACGCCGTTGCATGGCTTGCCAATACGCTCGGTCGCCTCGGTCTCCCGTTCCGCGCGGGCGAAGTCATTCTCTCCGGCTCGCTCGCGCCCCTTATTCCCGTGAAGCACGGAGACCGGCTGGTCGCCCATATCGGCGGCATCGGATCGTGCGAGGTGGGTTTTGCCAACGGCGGCGCCTTGGCCGCAGCAAAGAGTGGGGAGGCCGCCAATGCTTGATGCAGCGACCCTTGATGAAATGGCCGACATCGTGGCCCGCGCGCAAGCCGCGCCGCATACGATGCCGAAACTGACCGACAAGCACCCCGGCATGACCATCGAGGACGGCTATGCCGTGCAGGATCGCCTTCTGGCGAAATGGGAGGCCGAGGGCCGCAGCCTGATCGGGCTGAAGGCGGGCCTCACCTCCAAGGCCAAGATGGAGCAAATGGGGGTTTCCGAACCCAGCTTCGGCATATTGATGCGCGATACGCTCGACCCCGAAGGCAGCGTGATCCCGACCGACCGCCTGATCCACCCGCGCGTGGAGGCCGAGATCGCCTTTGTCATGAAGGACGAATTGTCGGGCGAGAACGTCACCATCGACGAGATCCTCGACGCGACCGACTATATCCAGCCCGCTATCGAGATCCTCGACAGCCGGTTCGAGAAATTCAAGTTCGACCTTGAAAGCGTGATCGCCGACAATGGCTCTTCCGCCCGCTTCGTGATGGGCGGCCGGGCGCGACGCCCGCGCGATGTCGATTTGCGCACCATCGGCATGGTCATGGAAATCGATGGAGAGATCGTCGCATGCGCCTCATCCGGCGCGGTGCTGGGCCATCCGGCGCGTTCGATCCAGATGCTGGTCGCATGGCTTCATGGCCGTGGCCGCACGCTGCCAGCAGGCAGCATCGTGCTGACCGGCGGCGCGACCGAAGCGATCGCGATCAAGCCGGGCAATGCGGTCTTCGCTCGGTTTCAGGACATGGGAGAGATCAGTGTCCGGATCGGTTGAACAGAGGGGGGAAGACTGATGCCGATCATCTCCGTCGTGATCGCCGAAGGGCGCAGCTGCGAGCAGAAGCGCGATTTCTGCCGCCGGCTGACCGATGCGGCGGTGAGCGCCCTGCTGGTGCGGCCCGACCAGGTGCGCATCGTGCTGCAGGAAACCCCGCTTGAGAATTACGCCGTCGCCGGCATCACGTTTGCCGAGCGCGAGGAAACCGCCCCGAAGGGACAGGCAGTATGACCCCCGAGCAAACCAAGAAGGTAAGATGCGCCATTATCGGCCCCGGCAACATCGGGACCGACCTCCTTTACAAGCTCATGCGGTCCGACGTGCTGGAGCCGGTGTGGATGGTGGGCGTCGATCCCTCCTCCGAAGGCCTGGCCCGTGCCAGGGACATGGGGCTGAAGACCACGGCCGAAGGCGTCGATGGCATGCTGGACCATGTTCTGGACGATGGCGTGCAGATCGCTTTCGATGCGACTTCGGCCTATGTGCACCCCGAAAACAGCCGCAAGCTGAATGCGCTGGGCGTGCTGATGGTCGACCTGACACCCGCGGCCATCGGACCGCTTTGCGTGCCGCCCGTCAATCTGGCGCGGCTGGCGGGTGAAAAGGTGATGAACGTCAACATGGTCACCTGCGCCGGGCAGGCGACGATTCCGATGGTGAATGCTGTCAGCCGCGTACAGACGGTCGACTATGCGGAAATCATCGCTACGGTCGCCTCGCTCTCCATCGGACCGGGCACGCGCAAGAACATCGATGAATTCACCCGCACCACGTCGAATGCCGTTGCCAAGGTTGGCGGGGCAGGGCGCGGCAAGGCCATCGTGGTGGTAAACCCCGCCGAACCGCCGCTGATGATGCGCGACACCGTCTATTGCGAATGCGCCGAGGAACCCGATCAGCAGGCGATCACCGAATCCGTGCACGCCATGATCGCCGAAGTGCAGAAATATGTGCCCGGCTATCGCCTCAAAAACGGCCCGACCTTCGACGGGCGCAAGGTCGCGATCTTCCTCGAGGTCGAGGGGCTGGGCGACTTCCTGCCCAAATATGCCGGCAATCTCGACATCATGACCGCCGCAGGTGCCCGCGCGGCCGAAATGTTCGCACGCGAGATCCTCGACGGCTCGATCACGCTGACCCCCATTCCCGCAGAGGAGGCCGCCTGATGGTCCAGACACTCCAAGGCATGCCCACCATGCAGTCGCAGATTGCGGGCAAGAGCGTGAAGCTTCACGACATGTCCCTGCGCGATGGCATGCATTCGATGCGCCACCAGATCCCGCTCGCCAAGATGGTCGAGATCGCCAAGGGTCTCGATGCCGCGGGCGTGCCGCTGATCCAGGTCACGCATGGTGATGGCCTTGGCGGTTCGTCGCTGAACTATGGCCGGGGCCTGCACAGCGACGAGGACTATCTGCGCGCGGTCGTGCCCCAGATGAAGAACGCGGTGATCTCGGTCCTGCATGTTCCGGGGATCGGCACGCTCGATGAATTGCGGATGGCCGCCGATTGCGGCGTGGGCTGTGTCCATGTCGCCACCCATTGCACCGAGGCGGATGTCTCCGAACAGCATATCGGGCTTGGTCGCGAACTGGGACTCGACACCGTCGGCTTCCTGATGATGGCGCACATGACCCCGCCCGAGGCGCTGGTCGAGCAGGCGCTTTTGATGGAAGGCTATGGCGCACAGACGATCTATTGCGTCGACAGCGCCGGTTACATGCTGCCGGACGAGGTGACGACGCGCGTGACCCTGCTGCGCGACGCACTGAAGGGCGAGACCGGCATCGGTTTCCACGGGCATCACAATCTGGGCATGGGCATCGCCAATTCGCTGGCCGCCATCGCGGCGGGCGCGACCCGGATCGACGGCAGCGCCGCCGGCTTCGGCGCGGGCGCGGGCAATACCCCGCTCGAGGTGTTTGCCGCCGTGCTCGAACGCATGGATGTGAAGACCGGGGTCGACACGTTCGCGCTGATGGACGTGGCCGAAGACCTTGTCTTGCCGATGATGCCGAAACCGCCGCGCGCGGACCGCGATTCCCTCACGCTCGGCTATGCGGGCGTCTATTCGACCTTCCTTTACAACGCCAAGGAATACGCCGCGAAATACGGCGTTCCGGCGCGTGACATCCTTGTCGAACTGGGCCGAAAGCGCATGATCGGCGGACAGGAAGACATGATCGAGGACACTGCGCTCACCATGGCGAAGGAACGCGGCCTTATCGGCCACAACGGTGCGCCAAAGAGCAAGGCGGCGATCGAAGCCTAAGCATTCACGCCGGATAGGACCCGACAAACGAGGTCCGCCGGCACCATGGGAGAAGATTGATCGTGACGACAGGCGAATTCCGCGACGAGGACCTGAAAAGCAGGGCTCGCGCGCCATCCTGGCGCGTGGAGATCGCCGGCTCGCCGGCTTTTCCCTGCCGCGAAGACCAGAACGTGCTTGAAGCGATGCGCCATGCGGGACTGAACCCGCTGGCGATCGGTTGCCGGGGCGGCGGCTGCGGCGTGTGCCGGGTGCGCGTGTCCGACGGCGAATATTTCGCCCGCCCGATGAGCACCGCCTGCGTCCCGCCCGAAGAAGCGATCGAGGGCCTTGCCCTGGCCTGTCGGATCATGCCGCGCACCGATCTCAAAATGTCGGCGGCCCCGATGGACCGCTGCTGCAAGCCAAAGGCGAGGAAGGCGGCATGAGCGGCCCTTGCGCCAGCGAGTTGCAGCAGGCCCTGTCTGCAGGAGTGGGCAAAGCCGAGGAACTGGGTTCAGCGGTCTGCATTTCAATCTGCGATGCAGGCGGCAATCCGGCCGCGCTGATCCGCATGCCCGGCACGTTTCTGGCATCGACCGGCATCGCCATGGACAAGGCTTATACCGCCGCCAGCTTCGGTCTTTCGACCCGCGATTTCAGCGCCATGCTGGAAGGCGAGGAGCGCGGCGTGCGAGACGGGCTGCTGCGTACGCCGAGACTATGCGAAGTGCCCGGCGGCTTTCCGATCCGGCGCGATGGCGCGCTGATCGGCGGCCTGGGGGTATCGGGCGGCAGCGCCGCCCAGGATGAAGAGATCGCAACGGTCTGCCTCGAGATTTTAGGGGCGGCTGGCGAATGACGGGAAAACGAGGAGTCTGACATGCCAGTAACCGGCATCATGCGCGTAGGCGAGGTCGCGATTCGGGTCTTTGACCTCGATGAATCACGCAAGCATTACGGCGAGAGAATGGGTCTGATCGAAAGCCACCAGGGCGACGACGACAAGCTCTATTACAAGTGCCCGGACGAGCACGACCTGTATTCGCTGGTGCTGCGCAAGGCCGACAAGCCGGGCATCGACTATATCGGCTTCAAGACGGCGCAGGATTCCGACCTCGACCATTTTGCCGAACGGCTGCGCGAATATGGGGTGGAGGTGGAGCATGTCCCCGCCGGCACTTATGCCGCCAGCGGACGTCGCATCCGTTTCCGCCTGCCGAGCGGGCACGAGATGCAAATCTACGCGCAGAAGGAGCAGAACGGCAACGGCATGCCGCTGCTCAATCCCGGCACCATACCCGACGAGGGCTATATTCGTGGCTTCCGCACCGTCCGGCTCGATCACTGCCTGCTGGGCGGGACCGACATCGACGCCAATGCGAAGATCATGATGGAAGTGTTCGGCATGACGATGAGCGAAAAGCTCGTCAGCCATGAAAACGGCATGAGCCTCGCGCTTTTCCTGACCACCTCGAACAAGCCGCATGACATCGCCTTCGTGCTGCAGCCCGAGGGAGACAAGTTCCACCATGTCTCCTTCCTGCTCGACAATGTCTATGACCTCTATCACGCCGCCGATCTGATCGGAAAATACGAGATTGCGGTCGATGTCGCGCCCAATCGTCATGGCGTGACGCGCGGGGCGACGATCTATTTCTTCGATCCTTCGGGCAACCGCAACGAGGTGTTTACGGGCGGCTATGTCCATTACCCGGATACGCCGACGCTGACCTGGGACACCAGCCAGTTGGGCAAGGCCACGTTCTCGCAGGACAACACGGTCCGGCCAAGTTTTCTTGAAGTGCTGACATAAAGACAAACTGACGCGAGGGGGAAAGCCCCCTGCGTCGTGGGGAGGAAGTATAATGAAAATGGGAATCGAAAACAGCGCTTCGGCGCTGACGGTGGCGCTCGTCCTGCTGACTCCTCAGCATGCCCTGGCGCAAGATGTTGAAATGGCAGGCGGCGGGCCGGTGGCAGAGGCGCAGGACAGCGCCGCGCAGCCTGCGCCGCAGCAGGCCGGCCTGCAGGAAATCATCGTCACCGCGCAGCGCCGCGCCGAAAGCGCGCAGGACGTGCCGATCGCCATCACCGCGGTCACGGCCGATGCGCTGCAGGCCAAGGGGCTGACCGACGTTTCGCAGATCGGCGGCCAGGCGCCCAATGTGACGCTCAAGAACACGGCGGCCTTTGGCGGCTCCAGCTCGATCCTCGTCTCCTATATTCGCGGCATCGGGCAGAACGACTTCGCCTTCAATCTGGAACCGGGCGTCGGCATCTATGTCGATGGCGTCTATCTGGCGCGCAATATCGGGGCGAATGTCGACCTGCTCGATCTCGAACGGGTGGAGGTGCTGAAGGGCCCGCAGGGCACTCTGTTCGGGCGCAACACCATTGGCGGCGCGCTCAATATCGTGACCCGCGATCCGCGCGATGAATTCTATGCGACGGGCGAGGTCACCACCGGCAGCTACAACCGCGTCGACGTGCGCGGGGCGGTCGACATTCCGATCGTGCCGGGCGTCATCACCAGCTCCATCGCCTTTTCGAGCAAGCATCGCGACGGCTGGCAGAAGCGCATTGCCTATGCGGGCCCGACCGACATGAACCCGATCTACCTGCTCGCCACGGATGGCGCCTATGGCGGGCCGGAGAACACCAATACCGACGACAATTTCGCCTTCCCGATCCAGTCCGGGCCGCGCCATTCGACCAGCGGGGGCGAGAACAAGACCTCGGTCCGCGCCAAGCTGCTGATCGAGCCGACGGACGATTTCCGCGTTCGCCTGATCGGCGATTATCTGCATGTCGATCAGTCGGCCGCGCCCTTCAGCCTGGTGAATGTCAACCAGGAGCTTTACGTCGCGCTCTACAACACCTGCATCACCGGCAACGAAGCCGTCTATTCGGGCGTCGGCGCGCTGACCGGGTTGGGCGCGGGCGTCGCCAATCTGTGCCAGAGCATGCGTGGCAATGCGGCATCGCCTGCCGGTACGCAGCCCTCGCTCTACGACGAGGCGGGGCAGCATCTTCCCTATGACAACCGCTATGTCATCACCGACAAGGACGGGAAGATTAACCCCGACAAGAGCTATGCGACCGGCGCGAATTTCGACAAGGTCGAGAACTGGGGCATCAATGCGCAGATCGAATATGATTTGACGCCCGATCTGCAGGTGAAATCGATCACCGCCTATCGCAACCTCGATTCCGACTTTGGCGTGGATATCGGCGGTGCCCCCTTCCTGACGCTGTCCCCTTCATTCGAGACCAGAGAGCGCCAGTTCAGCCAGGAACTCCAGCTTTCGGGGCTGGCGCTGAATGGAGCGTGGAACTTCGTCCTTGGAGGCTATTATTTCCACGAATGGGGCACGCTCACCGATCTCGTGCCCTTCATGTCGGGGCTGATCCAGATCAACTCGCCCGACAACGAATTCGATACGAAAAGCTATGCGGTCTTCACGCATAACAATATCGAGATCATCCCCGACAAGCTCGGCATTACGCTGGGTGCGCGCTATACCTATGAAAACAAGAACTTTACCGGCGCGCAGAGGGATGAGAACAATTTCGGCGGCAAAGTGCTGCTGCTGCCCAACTTCGTCTATCCCAACCCGGACGATGTCTATCGCCTCTATCCGCTGGGCAGGAACACGCAGACCTTCGAGAATTTCTCCTATCGCGTCGGCGCCGAATACCATGTCGATCGCAACATCATGGTCTATGCCTCCTATGCCACCGCGTTCAAGGGCGGCGGCTGGACGACCCGCCTGACGGCGGCGAACTTCAACACCACCACTTTCGAACCGCTGCCCGCGCCGACCTTTGGCCCGGAAAAGGCAAAGACGGCCGAAATCGGCATCAAGTCGCAGCTCTTGGACCGCCGGGTGCGCCTCAATGTCGCGGCGTTCAGCACGAACTACGACAATATCCAGCTGACCTTCCAGAACGGGTCTTCACCGGTCACCGCCAATGGCGGCAATGGCAAGATCCAGGGCGTCGAGGCCGAGCTCAACGCGGCGCTGACCGATGCGTGGACGCTGGATGCAAGCGGCGGCTATCTCGATGCGCATTATACCAGCGTCAAGCCGGGCGTGCCGCTGACGGGTGACGAGGCTTTCGTCAACACCCCCGAATGGACGCTGCAGGCCGGAACCGCCTATCGCATCGAAACGGGCGCGGGCACTTTCACCCCGCGCATCGACTGGAACTACGCGACGAAGATCTACAACGACGAGGCCAATACCGAACTCCTCGCCACGGGCGCGCGCAGCCTGTTCAACGGCACGCTCACCTGGGCGGAAAATTCGGGACGGTTCGAACTGCAGGCCGGCGTCACCAACATCTTCGACAAGCGCTACATCCAGTCGGGCTACACCAATGCCTTGGCGATCTATTCGGCGACCTACAGCCGCCCGCGCGAATGGTTCCTGACCTTGCGCTATCGCCATTGATTTCTGCCGAGACCGAGGGGCCGGGCAAGACCGCCCGGCCCCGTATTTTGACCGATATCCGGAGTAGATAATGAGCCGCGAAACCGCCGTCGTCGTTGGAGTGACGGGTGCCTTTGGCGAAGTGATTGCCAAGCGCCTGCTGTGGCGTGGCCTCGATGTCGTGGGCGTCGCGCGCGATGCCGCAAAGCTGGAGGAGGTCGCCGGGCGGCTGGGGCAGGAGTTCATCCCCTGTGCCGCCGATATTGGTGATGATGGCGCGATTGCCGCCATTGCCTCAGCGCTGCCCGACCAGGCGGTGGCGATGGTCGTCCATTCGGTCGGCCTGCCGGTTGCAGGCGGCATCCTTGTCGCCGAACCGGGGGCGCTTGCGGCCGCGACCAATCTCAAATGCGGCGGCTTCGTGCGGCTGGTTCGTGCGGTCGATACGCGGCTGCGGGACAAGTCCAGACTGGTCGCCATCGGCGGGCATTACGGCTTCGAACCTTCGCCCTATGCCGCGACGGCGGGCGTCGGCAATGCCGCGCTCGCCAATCTCGTCCGGCAGATGAGCTGGGCTTACGGCCCGCGCAAAATCACCGCCCATCTCGTCGCGCCCGGACCTGCCGATACCGACCGCCTGCGCAAGGTCGCGGCCGCCCGCGCCGAAAGGGCGGGAAAGCCGCTCGACGAGGAATACGAGAACATGCGCGCCGACAGCGCGATCGGCGCATTCACCACACCTGATCAGGTTGCCTGGGCGATAGCCATGCTGCTCGATCCGGAAGCCGATGCGCTGGCCGGTTCGACGATGGGGCTGGATTCCGGCCGCCGCCACGGCATCTGAGGAAAAGGATACGCCATGCCAGTCGTGCAATTCCATCTCGTCAGGGACCGCTATCCAAAGGAAGCGATCCACGCCCTGCTCGATGACGTCACTGAGTTCTATGCCGGCACGCTCTATCCCGAAGCCGAGCGTCCCCCGGTCGAGCGGGTGCGCGCCTTCGTCAACCTGGTCGAACCCGACATGTGGGCGACAGGCGGCAGGCTCGTTTCCGAGGGCGGGCCGGATTCGCCCTATTTCACCTGCCTCGTCCTGACGGGGCGGAGCATCGAGCAGCATCACGCGCTGATTGAGGGGTTCACCGGCCGGATCGTCAAACATCTGGGTTGCGAAAAGGACCGAGTGCGCGGGCAGGTGGTGCCGATCGAACCGGATAATTGGGGCATCGCGGGCGTGCCCGCCGCCGTCGCCCGCCGCGCGGAAATCGAAGCCCGCGCCAATAGCTGACGGGCCGGGTCGACAAAATTGTCACGCGCTTCGGGCCGGTGACAATTTTGTCGGCACTGCAAGGACTCAAGTCGCGGAAAACTGCGGATTTTCGAATTGGCACGGGGCCTGCAAACGTTTTTTGGCAGACAGGCCCGAAAACGGGTCGCCAATGAGAGAGGATCGATGGAACACCCGGCAAGCGCCGACGAGACCATGCCCGAAAACCCACTCGACGCCCGTTTCGTGCGGGTCCGTGGGCGACGGCCAGGTGGCATCACCGAATTCGATTTCGCGATCGGCGCACCCGAAATCTTCGTCGAGCTGATCATGCCCGACGCCGCGTTCGAGCAGTTCTGCGCCGACAACAATGTCATCGACGTCACCGGCACCGCGCGTCCGGAAGACGATTTCGACGCGCGCCTGCAGCGCGAGTCCGACGCAAGGCTTTCCTGAGAGGACCACATTCCATGCAGATGGATCTGAAGACCGTAAACATCGAGCCCAAGCGTCGCAGCTATGCCCATGTGGCGGCTCGGATCGGGGCCGAAAAGCTTGCCTCCCGCTATCAGGAGGGCACGTTCGACATGCAGGTCGAGGGGCCGCAGCATTACCGCCCGCTGTGGGACCCGGCGCATGATTATTTCGATCCCGACCGCACCCGGATACGCATGCAGGACTGGTATGCGTTCAAGGACCCGCGCCAGTATTATTACGGCAGCTATGTCATCGCCCGCTCACGCCAGCAGGAAACGGCGGAGAGCGCCTTTGCCTTCGTGGAAAGCCGCAGTCTTGCCGATGCCATGCCGACCGAGCTGCGCGAAACCGCGCTGAAGCTGCTGCTGCCGCTGCGCCATGTCGCGTGGGGGTCGAGCATGAACAATGAGACGACGGCGGCCTATGGCTATGGCGCCGCGATCACGCAGGGTGCGCTTTACTACGCGATGGACCAGCTGGGTATCGCGCAGTTCCTGACCCGCATCGGCCTGCTGCTGGATCAGCCCGAAGCGCTGGAAACCGCGCGTGAGGCATGGCTCCATGACGAGGCATGGCAGCCGCTGCGCCGACTGGTCGAGGACCTGTTCGTCGAGAAGGACTGGTTCGAGGTGCTGGTCGCGCAGGATCTCGTCCTCGACGGGCTGCTCTATCCGCTGATCTATGGCGCGATCGTCGACAATGTGCTGGCCATGCAGGGCGGCAGCGCCGTCGCCATGGTCTGCCAGTTCCAGTCCGAATGGCACGCCGAGGCGAGCAAGTGGATCGACGCGCAGGTCAAGGCCGCGATCAAGGACACCGGGGCCAATGGCGATCTCATCGCCGGCTGGGTCCGCAAATGGCGCGCCCGCGCCGTTTCCGCCTTGCTGCCCGTGGCGGCCATCGCATTGGGCGATGGCGCCGAGGAGCAGATGGACGAAGTGCTGGCCGATTTCGACAAGCGTCTCGCCAAGCTGGGAGTGAGCGCATGAGCGAGGTGAAATCCACCGTTTTCCTGTGTCTTCAGGCCAATGACGAGACGCGCGGCGTGATCGAGGCGATCGAACGCGACAACGAGCACGCCAGCTTCGATTACCAGCCCGGCATGGTCCGCATCACCGCGCCCGGAACGCTGACCGTTCGGCGCGAGACGGTCGAGGAAGAGGTCGGCCGCGAATTCGACCTCCAGGAACTGCACATCAACATGATCTCGCTCTCCGGCCACGTCGATGAAGACGACGACGCGCTGGTGCTGAGCTGGGATCGCTGAGGAGAGACATCATGGACATCGCTGTCACCAAGAAGAAGCTCGGCCTCAAGGAACGCTACGCGCTGATGACGCGCGGCCTTGGCTGGGAACCCACCTATCAGAGCGTCGACGACGTCTTTCCCATGGACAGTTTCGAGGGGATCAAGATCCACGACTGGGACGCGTGGGAAGATCCGTTCCGCCTGACCATGGACGCCTATTGGAAATACCAGGCCGAAAAGGAGCGCAAGCTCTACGCCATTCTCGATGCCTTCGCGCAGGGGAACGGGCACCTGACACTGTCGGACGCACGCTATATCAACACGGTGAAACTGTTCATCAACGGCCTCGCCCCGCTGGAATATATGTCGCATCGCGGCTTTGCGCATATCGGGCGCCAGTTCCGCGGCGTCGGCCCGCGCGTCGCCTGCATGATGCAGTCGCTGGACGAAATGCGCCACGCGCAGACACAGGTTCACGCGATCAGCAATTACAACCGCTATTACGACGGCATGGCGAATTTCCGCCATCACCACACGTATCTGCCCTATCTGCAGGTGCCGCGCAGCTTTTTCGAGGATGCGGCCAGCGGCGGTCCGTTCGAATTCATCACCGCGATCGGCTTCGCCTTCGAATATGTGCTGACCAACCTGGTCTTCGTGCCCTTTATCTCGGGCGCGGCCTATAATGGCGACATGGGGGCGATGACCTTCGGCTTCTCCGCCCAGTCGGATGAGGCGCGGCACATGACGCTGGGCCTTGAAGTCATCAAGTTCATGCTCGAGCAGGACCCCGACAATCTGCCCATCGTGCAGAAATGGCTGAACAAGTGGACCTGGCGCGGCGTGCGCGTGCTGACCCTGGTGGCGATGATGCAGGATTACATGTTGCCCAAGCGTGTGATGAGCTGGGCCGAGGCATGGGAGATCTATTTTGAAGAGAATTGCGGCGCGCTGTTCCGCGACCTCGCCCGCTACGGCATCGTGATGCCGCCTTGCGTCGAGCAGGTGCGCAAGGAACGCGATCACCTGTCGCACATGGCGTGGTGCCAGTTCTACCAGGCGCGCGGCACCAACAACTTCCACGTCTGGCTGCCTTCGAAGGAGGACATGGACTGGCTTTCGGCCAAGTACCCCGAAACCTTCGACCAGTACTATCGCCCCCGCTTCGAATATTGGGCGAAGATGGAGGAGGAAGGCACGCCGTTCGAGGCCGCGACCCCGCCGCAACAGTGCCAGGTCTGCCAGATCCCCACGATCTTTCCGGTGGCGGGCGACCCGCTGACCCGGGCCGAACACAGCTGCACCCATGATGGCGAGCGTTTCCATTTCTGTTCGCAATGGTGCCAGGAAATCTTCGAGGACGAGCCCGAGAAATACGTGCAGGCCAAGCTGGGCGCGCATGAGCTGTATAAGGGCAATCTCTTCGGCGATGCCGATCCCACGGCAGAGGATTTCGATCCGATGGCGGCGGCGATGGCTTTCCTGAAACTGACCCCCGAGGATTCCGGGCTCCACAGCGACAGCCGAGATGCGGCCAATTTCGACCTGTGGCGCGGCCTTGCCAAGGCGAACGAGGCGTAAGGAGGAAAGCCATGACCATTATCGCAAACGCCCCTTACGACTTCACCTCGAACGACCGGCAGGAGGATTTTCGCGGCGCAATGCTGGTCTATGTCGGCTGGGCGCGGCACATGATGTTCGCATCGCCCTATTGCTGGCCGCTGCCGCCGGACATGCCATTTGGCGCCCTGGTCGAGGGGCCGATGGCACAGGCCTTTGCCCAGCACCCCGATTGGGAGCAGGCGGACTGGTCGACAGCGACCTGGACGCGCAACGGCGAGCCTTTTACGCCCGACCTGTCGAAGTCGCTTGCCGACAACGGCCTGTCCCACAAGGACTCGCTGATGTTCACCACGCCGGGACTGGACGGCATCGGCGGGATGGGTTTCTGATCATGACCCACACGCTGACGATCTCGTCCACCGGGGACGAGGTGGAGATCGAGGAGGGGCAGACGATCCTCGATGCGTGCCTGCGCGCCGGGATCTGGTTGCCCCATGCCTGCTGCCACGGCATGTGCGCGACTTGCAAGATCGACATCGAGGATGGCGAGATCGAGCATGGCGACGCCTCTCCGTTCGCGCTGATGGATAGTGAGCGCGACGAGGGCAAGGCGCTCGCCTGCTGCGCCACGCTGGAAAGCGACGTGACCATCGCTGCCGAGATCGAGGAGGACCCGGACGCACTGGGCATCCCGGTCGAGGATTACGACGGCACGGTCGAGGCGATCGAGCGGCTGACCCCGACGATCCGCGGCATCCGCATAAGGCTCGACCGCCCGATCCGCTTTCAGGCGGGGCAGTATGTGAACCTTGAGATCGGCGGCGATGCGGCGCTCACCCGCGCCTTTTCCATCGCCAGCGATCCGGCGGACGACACGCTGGTCGAACTCAACATTCGCATCGTGCCGGGCGGCAAGGGCACGACATGGCTGCACGAGAATCTGGAGGAGGGCGACCGCATCCGCTTCTCCGGTCCCTATGGCCGCTTCTTCGTGCGCAAATCCGCGAAAGTGCCGACGCTCTTCATCGCGGGCGGTTCGGGTCTTTCCTCGCCCCGCTCGATGATCCTCGACCTTCTGGCCGCCGGGGAGGACCAGCCGATCACGTTGGTCTATGGCGCGCGCAATCGCGAGGAGCTGTATTACCACGAGAGCTTCGAGGCACTGGCTGCAGCACACCCGAATTTCACGTATGTCCCCGCGCTTTCGGACGAGCCGGAGGACAGCGGCTGGAGCGGTCGGCGCGGTTTTGCGCATGAGGCGGCGAAGGAAGCGTTCGACAATGATTTCCGCGGGGTGAAGGCCTATCTGTGCGGGCCCCCGCCGATGATCGAGGCCGCCATTGCGACGCTGATGCAGGGCCGCCTGTTCGAAAAGGACATCTACACCGAGAAATTCTTCTCCGCCGCCGATGCACAGCAGATCAGAAGCCCCCTTTTCAGGCGCATCTGATCGGGGCAGAACGGTTTTTGGCGAGGGGGCGGCAAGACAGCCACCCGCCGGTGGAGAGGTAATGTCGCAAGCAATCGAAGAGCGGGCAAAAGCCAGCGAACTCTGGTCGAAACTGCGGTTCGATCCGGCAACCGGTTCGGTCTGGCTGGACGAGCAGCGCATGCTCCTCCTCCATACTGGTTCGCTGGGTGCGCTGCGGGCCGAGCTGATCCGGTCTCTGGGCGAGGAGCGCGCGGCGGGATTGCTGCTGCGCATGGGTTATCATTCGGGCGTGCAGGACGCCGAAATCGCGCGGCGGCTGGTGGGCAAGGGGCTTTACGAGGACGTGTTCCTCCTCGGCCCCGCGCTGCACCAGCTCGAGGGCGTGGTCGAGGTGGAGACGGTTTCGCTCGACCTCGATCTCGACGCGGGCGAATTCGCAGGCGAGTTCATCTGGCGCAACGGCTGGGAGACGCAGGCGCACGTCTCCGAATTCGGCGTGGGCGATCACGCCGCCTGCTGGAATCAGCTCGGCTATGCCACCGGCTATGTCAGCGCCTTCATGGGCCGGCGCGTGCAGTTTCGCGAAATAGAGTGCCGCTGCAAGGGCGATCCGGTCTGCCGCATCGTGGGCGAGAGCCTGCCCGAAGGCGAGCGCGGCGAAGACCTCGCGCCTGACAATATCGCCAGCGAAATCGATGCCATGGCCGAAGAGATACACACGCTGCGCCGGCGGCTGGGGAGCCATTCGGCGCCTGAAAACCTCGTCGGGCAATCGCCCGCGTTCCTCAAAAGCTATCGCCTGCTGGAACGGGCGGCGGATAGCGCGATCACCGTGCTGCTGCTGGGCGAGACCGGGGTGGGCAAGGAGGTTTTCGCGCAATGGCTGCACGATCATTCGCCGCGCCGGGACAAGCCTTTCGTCGCGGTCAATTGCGGCGCCATCCCGCACGATCTGATCGAGAGCGAATTGTTCGGCGCAGAGGCGGGTGCCTATACCGGCGCCAAGGGCGCGCGGGCGGGCCGCTTTGCGCGGGCCGATGGGGGCACGCTGTTTCTCGATGAAATCGGCGACCTTCCCTATCCGGCGCAGGTGAAGTTGCTGCGCGCGCTGCAGACGGGTGAGATTGACCGGCTTGGATCGGATCGTCCGCAAAAGGTGGATGTCCGGCTGATCGCGGCGACCAATGTCGATCTGCAGCAGGCGGTGGCCGGGGGCAAATTCCGTGCCGACCTGTTCTACCGTTTAAACCCTTATCCGATCGAGATTCCGCCCCTGCGCGAGCGGGCGGAGGATATTCCCGCCTTTGTCGATTTCCTGCTGGCGCGGATCAGCATCCGCCATGGCCGCCCGGTGCGGGGGCTGACCGACAAGGCGATGGAAATGCTGCGCGCCTATGACTGGCCGGGTAATATCCGCGAGCTGGAAAATGTACTGGAGCGCGGCGTCATGCTGGCGGAACCGGGCGGCGCGATCGATGTCGATGCGCTCAACCTCCCTTCTTCCGTGCCCGTGTCGGGCATGCGCCTCACCCGAACGGGCGAGGTGAAGGACCGCAAGCTCGATGACATGGTGCGGGCGCTGCCCGATCTCGATCTTGGAGCGGCAGAGGCGCGGATGCTGGACGAGGCGCTTCGGCGCAGCGATGGCGACGTGGGCGAGGCGGCAAAGCTGCTCGGCCTGACGCGGCGGCAGATCGACTATCGGCTGAAAGGCAGGGCCGAAAGCGGGGAATAGGCCTGCCCGCAGCCAGTGCGGCGACGGGCGGCGCATTGCCTATTCGGCGGCCTGTCGCAGTTGCCCAACGAGACTGGCAGAACGGGCCGAACTGTCTCAGCTCCAGCCTCCATCAAGCTCTGCCAATCCACCAACCGCAAACGCGCGAGCCAAGGCAGCCAGAAAAACCATTACGCCCGTTATCGCCTTACGCGGATAGCCACTGTGCTTTGGGTTCGCTCGAAATTTCACGGTCCACATTGGGAGAAAGTAGCGCGCCGAATATATCCAAGCCCCAACGCCAACCAACCACAGGCAGACGAACAAAATTTCCATTGCGCGAGCGAAGACTGTCATGATGTAGCATTTCGCATCCTGGACGCCCCTCCGCAACATGGCGTGAACGCGCCCATTCTAGCCATTCAGAGCGGCTAGCGCCCTATCCGAAAGCTGCCGTTCAGGCTGCTCCGGCATCCATCAATTTAGTAAGTCGTGGCTGGCCCAGCCTCAAGGCCTCGGCTTCACTATAATGCGGTGATATGCTGCCAATGCACCCGGGAACTATCGCGCAACAGTTCCCGGGAATAGCGAACAAAGTGGCCAGCACTATTTCCCCAATTTGACGGTGACGTCCTTGAGCACACCCTCGAAGGTGAAGGGGCCGGTGTAGTCGTACGTCACCGGAGTGCCGGTATCAGTCCCGATGTCCTGGTTCTCGGACAGCGAGTACTTGAAGGGCGTGGTGCGCGCGACGGGTCCTGTGGCCACTTGCTGGCCATCGACCGAAAGCGTCAGCGTGCCGTTCTTGCCCATCTCGCTGCCGCCCGCATAAGCGAACTGCATCGTCAGTTGATGCTCGCCCGCGGGCACCGGAGTGGTGCTCGCGACCGCATAGCGCTCCACGTCGATGTAGTTGTGCGCCGCCTTGAGCAGGCCATCCTTGAGGTAGAACGCCCAGCCGCCGGTGTTGCCGCCCTGGGTGAAGATCACGCCGTTCGCGTTGGCATCGATCATCACATTGGCGGTCACGCTGAAGGACTTGTTCTTGAGATCGGGCGCGGAGGCCTCGGGCAGGCCCGCCATGATCCCGTGGTAGGTAAAGGTGGTGCGGCCCGCGGCCAGGTTGGGCTTGCCGGTGGCTTCCGCACTGAAGCGCTCGGCCCCGCGCCAGTCGAGCGGCAGCGCCTTGTTGGCCGACGCCTGCGCCCACCACAGCGCCTTCAGTTCCTCCAGCTTTTCGGGGTACTTGGTGGCGACATCGACCGCCTGGCTGAAGTCGGTCTCCAGGTTATAGAGTTCCCACTTCGCGGTCATCGGGTCGAATTCACCGCGCTCGGGCTCCCAGGGTTCGAAGGCGAGCGAGGCCGCCCACCAGCCCTCGTGGTACATCGCCCGGTTAGTGACCATCTCGAAGTACTGCATATTGCGGATGGCTTCGGCGCTGGGATCGTTGAGAGTGGGCAGGAAGCTCTTGCCCTGGATCGGGGTCTGCTCGACCCCGTTCACGCTGCGCGGCTGCGCAATGTGCGCCGCCTCCAGGATCGTGGGGGCGACATCGATGACGTGGACGAACTGGTCGCGCACCTGCCCCTTGGCGGCAGTCGCGCGCGGGTACTTCACGATCATCGGGTTGCGCACTCCGCCCAGGTGACTGGCGACCTGTTTGGTCCACTGGAAGGGTGTGTCGACTGCCCAGGCCCAAGCCGCCGGGAAGTGGTTGAAGTGCATCTCGGTGCCGATCTCGTCGATCCGCGCGAGCATGTCGTCTGGCGTCATCAGGTAGGAATTGAAGAACGCGTTCTCGTTGAGCGTGCCGTCAAAACCGCCTTCGGCCGAGGCGCCGTTATCGCCCACAATGTAGATGATCATCGTGTTGTCGGCATCAGGTAGGCTTTCCACGTAGTCGATGACCCGGCCCACTTCCTGATCGACCTGGTATCCGAAGGCCGCAAAGACCTCCATCATCCGCGCGTAGAGCCGCTTCTGGTCGGCATCGAGAGTGTTCCAGGCAGGTAGGCTCTTGGGCCGCGGGGTCAGCTTCGCGTCGGCCGGGATGATCCCCATCTCCTTCTGCCGCTGGAAGGTCATCTCGCGGTAGGCGTCCCAGCCCATGTCGAACTGGCCCTTGAACTTCGCAATGAGTTCGGGCGGCGCCTGGTGCGGAGCGTGGGTGGCCGCGGGCGCAAGGTAGGCCAGCCAGGGCTTGTCGGGCTGCACCGATTCCAGCTGCTGGAGCCAGTTGATAGTCTTGTCGGCAAGGTCGGTGGAGAGGATGTAGTCATCCCGCGTCGGGGTGCCGACCGCGGTCTGGTTCTCGTAGAGATAGGGGCGGATCTGGTTGGTGTCGCCCGCCATGAAACCGTAGAAATAGTCGAAGCCCAGCCCGTTGGGCCAGTGGTTGAAGGGCCCCATCACGCTGGTCTCGTAGATCGGGGTGTTGTGGTTCTTGCCGATCCAGGCGGTGACATACCCGTTCTGGTGCAACGTCTCGGCGAAGGTGGCCGTGTCGGCGGGGATGATCCCGGTATAGCCGTCATAGCCCGTCGCCAGCTCGGTGATGACGCCCGTGCCCGAGACGTTGTGGTTGCGGCCAGTCAGCAGGGCGGCGCGCGTGGGCGAGCACAGCGCGGTGGTGTGAAAGCGATTGTAGGTGACACCGTCCGCCGCAAGCTTTTCCATGGCGGGCGAAGGCACTGCCCCGCCGGTCACGCTGAACTGTCCGAAGCCCACGTCGTCGAGCAGGACGAGGAGCACATTGGGCGCCCCCTCGGGCGCGGTGATCGGTGCGGGAAACTGCGGCGCGTCGGAATTGAGATAGGTCGTTCCGACCGCGCCTGTGAACTTCTTCTCGGCATAGGGCAGCGTCACCTGCCCGTCCTGCGCGGCCAGCGGCTCGGCCGGCTCCTGGGCCTGCGCCGGGATGGATAATCCCATGGTGCTGCAGGATGCCATGAGTATTGTCGAAACCTTTGCCAAGAATTTCATTGTCATCGCCCCATCTAGGCAGGCCAGCGCCTGCGTCTCGCACAGGGAGGCTGTCACGCCTCTAAAGACGATGGCATAGGGGATTACCCTGATAGGTCTCGCGCAGCGCCCCTGATCTGGAGAGGGCCGACTTGCGCCCTAGTCGGTCGTTCAGAGGCCGATTTGGCGCGCCGAGTAGCGGTCGGTCCGGTTCCTTCCGATTATGTTTGCCAGCGGGCCCGGCGGCAGGATGTTCAAGGGGCTGCGTCGTTTGAGGAAACGAAAGATCGATCCTGAGGCCACAGGCAAATTGTCGTTACAAAAAGCGATTGACGGCAAATCAAATTGTAACTACAAAAAGCCATGATAATCGTATGGGATGAACCGAAACGGCAAGCGAATCTCGTCAAGCACGGGATCGACTTTGCCGATGTGGGAGAAGGGTTCTTCCTCTCCGCCCTGGTGATCCCCGCGAAGGACGGACGCTTTGCCGCCATCGGTGAGATGAACGGCACGATCACGGTGATTTTCGCTGTGCTGGGCACCGAAGGCGTCTCTATCATCTCTGCCCGCCCGGCCAGCATTACGGAACGGAGGCTACTGCCATGACCGACCCGAAACACGCCGCTCCCGGATACACCAAGGCTGATATGGATGCGGTCAGCGATAACCCCGAATGGACGGCCGAGGACTTCGC
>NZ_JABWCU010000015.1 GCF_018491765.1 Novosphingobium profundi
GCGCTCTAGGCAACCGGCGCGGGGCCGGTCGATTCGGCGGGCACGATCCGCATCGTGGGCAGGCGGCGTTCGGGCGGCGCGCGCTCCTCGATCCGGGCGATGAGCCGCTCGGCCGCCAGCGCCGCCATCTCGCCGAAGGGGCGCAGCACCGAGGTCAGCGAAGGGCTGAGCATGCGCGTCAGCAGGCTGCCGTCGAAGCCGATGACCGAGAGGTCGCCGGGCACCGCGATGCGCCGCGCCGCGGCCACCTTGAGCACGCCCGCGGCCATGATGTCGTTGGCCGCGAAGATCGCGCTCGGCCGCGCGCCCGTGCCCAGGAGATGCTCCGCCGCCGCGACCCCCGAGGCGAAATCGTAGTCGCCCGGCGCCTCGCGCACCTTCGCGCCGGCGCGCGCGGCCTCGGCGAGGAAACCGGCGCGCCGCTCGGTCGCCGAGGCGGTGTCGGCCGGTCCGTTGACGAGACCCAGATCGCGGTGGCCAAGCTCGAGCAGGTAGCGCGCCACGTCGGCTCCCGCCTCGCGCTCGGCGTTGATAAGGACCTCGCTGAACCCCTCGAGGCCCACCGAGGACAGCGCCACCGCGCGGATCGGCTGCGCCGCGAGCGCCGCGCCGAGCCCTGTCACCCCCGAGACCGGCGGCAGCACGACAAGGCCGTCGACGCGCGAGCGTTCGACGAAATCGAGCACGTCGCGGATCGCTTCGGCCGCCTCGAGCGGGGTCGAGTGGACGATGACCTCGTAGCCGTTCGCGGCGGCGAGCGCGCTGACGCCGCGCTGGATCGCATCGAGCACGAGCGCGTTGCGATCGTTGTGGATGAGGCCGATCAGGAACGAGCGGCGCAAGGCCAGCGCCCGCGCCCGCGCGCTCGGGCGGAAATTGAGCTCGGCAATGGCCTGCTCGATCTTCGCGCGCGTCGCCGCGTTGACCTTGGGGGACTTGTTGAGGACCCGCGACACGGTGCGGATCGAAACGCCCGCGGCCTGCGCGACATCGCCGATCCTCGTCTCACTCCCCATGCGGGGATCACCTTGGTCCTTCATGCCGATGGCTTAGCCGCTGCACCGGGGCGATCAAGTCCAATCCCGCTCAGCTCCAGGACACCAAGGCGGTGACGATCGGCGGTCATCCCCGGCGCGGATCGATCAGGAACTTCTCCCCCGTCGCCTTGCGCTCGTAGCGGCGCAGGACATCGGGGTGGAGCGCCTGTGCCAGGCCGACGACCTCGGTATAGCGACTGGCGAAAGTCGTCGTGAGTTCGGCCTGAACGCGTGCACGCAGCCGGGCGGCCACCTCGGGCCCGGCCTTTTGCAGGAATGGGAAGAGCAGCCAGCCACCGACGGACCATTGAAAGCCGAACGCCATGCGCTCGAGCGTGGTGGGAGCAGGATCGAGCGCGCCGTAGATGTAGAGCTGCTTGAACGTGTCGGAGCCGTAGCGGCTGTAGCTGCTCGCATTTTCGAGCGCGGCGCGCTCCATCGCGCGCAGGATCTCGCTGCCCAGGGTGCCGCCGCCGATCGCGTCGAACGCGATCGTCGCGCCGGTTTCCCGGATTGCCGCGGTCAGCTGCTCGCTGAAATCGGGCTCCCGGCTGTTGACCACATGGCGTGCACCGATGTCGCGCAAGATCTGCGCCTGTTCGGGCGAGCGCACGACATTGACGAGCCCGACGCCGTCGGCCAGGCAGATCTTCTGCACCATCTGCCCCAGGTTCGAGGCGGCGGCGGTATGGACGATGGCCTTGTGGCCCTCTCGGCGCGCGGTTTCGACGAAGCCGAGCGCCGTGAGCGGGTTCACGAACATGGCCGCGCCTTGTTCCGCGCTGGCCCCGTCCGGAAGGGCGATGACATCTCGCGCCGCGATCCTTCGGTAGTCCGCGTACATGCCGCCGCCGATCATGCCGACGATCTTCCCTTCGAGCGACTTGGCCGCGCGCCCCGCAGCGACGACCGTCCCCGCCCCCTCGTTGCCGATCGCCAGCGACTGGCCGAGCCGGCCGCGCACGCCCGCCAAACGGGCCTCAGGCACCTGAAAACGAAGGGAGCCCTCGTCCAGCGTCTCCAGCGTCGAAATATCGGCCGGTCCCAGGAGCAGCCCGAGGTCGCTGGGATTGATGGGAGCGGCCTCGACGCGCACGATGACTTCGTCGTCACCCGGCTCGCCCAGAGCGACCTCTTCGAGGGAAATCGTCAGGGTACCATCCTGATCGACGCGGGTGCGCATCTCGCGGCCTGTCAACGTCATCGTGTCCTTCCTTGATTACGGATCATAGGTAGTGGAACGAGGCGGGCTTACAACCGGTTCACGGCTGCGCGCATCGCCGGCGTTCAGGTGCCCTGGCCAAGCGCCTCACGCCGTTCGTCGCGTGCTGCCAGCAGCAGCGCACGCACGGCGAGGTCGTCCAGCTGTTCGATCCGGGTGAGCGAGACATGGCGCAGCGCCTTGCCGCTGCCTTGAAGCCGTCCTTGAGGGTCGGGCAGGATCGCGCCCCGATAGAAGCCGAGATTGACGTGATGCTTGTAGGGCAGCGCGAACACGTAGGCTTCGCTCATCTTCTTCGGGCCCCACCCCCAACTGACGGCCCGATCCCCCGGGCGAGCTACCTCCACGACGCCGGGATGCAGCTCCCGTACCCGTTCCCGCACCGCGCAAAGCAGGTGCGCGTGCCGGGGTTCGAGGGCAACGATCTGCTCGAAGGTGCCAGTGGTTGCGGCCATGCGCGCGAGAATGCCAGGCTCTCCTCCATCGCACAACGGCCAGCGCGTCATGGCCGCGGCGAGACCAGCGCCGCCGCAAATACGCCGCGCAGGCCAAGGACGTCCGCGCGCGGTGCGAGCGTGCCCTCGCCCGACGAGCCGCTAAACCTTGAAAATTTGGCACATCCATCGTGTTCGGCCACCCGGACCGACAAGCATATGCGCGCTTCACCCCGGGCCTTCGCGAGGGTATCATCGCGCAACAATTGCCTTCACAGGTAGTTCCTCAGGATGGACCGCAGGACAGGGGCAAGGATGAACGAGAAAGCACACGAACCGGCTCTTGCGCAAACCGCGCCCCGGATCCGCGTAAATCCACCGGTCTTCTACATCTCGGCCATCCTCATCATCGCCTTCGCGGCCTTCGGAGCGATGTTTCCCGAACGTGCGGGCACGCTGTTCACCGCGGTGCAGGCCAGCATCGTGCACGACTTCGGCTGGTTCTACATCGTGTGCGTCGCCGGCTTCCTGCTCTTCGCGATCTACCTGATGCTCAGCCGCTACGGCGACACAAAGCTCGGCCCCGACGACAGCGTACCGGAATACAGCTACATCTCGTGGTTCGCCATGCTGTTCAGCGCCGGCATGGGGATCGGTCTCATCTTCTTCGGCGTGGCCGAACCGATCCAGCACTACGCACTTCCCCCGGTCGGCGACGGCAAGACGGTCGAGGCCGCGCGGCAGGCGCTGGTGCTGACGTTCTTCCATTGGGGGCTTCACGCCTGGGCCATCTACATCGTCGTCGGCCTCGCCCTGGCCTACTTCGCCTTCCGGCGGGGATTGCCGCTGACCATCCGCTCGGCGCTGTTCCCGCTGATCGGACGACGCATCCACGGCCCGATCGGCCACGCCATCGACATCTTCGCGGTGCTGGGCACGATGTTCGGCGTGGCGACCTCGCTCGGCCTCGGCGTGCTCCAGGTGAATGCGGGCTTCCACCATCTCTTCGGAGTTCCCACCAGCAGCACGGTCCAGCTCGTGCTGATCGCGGCGATTACCGGCATGGCCACGCTCTCGGTCGTGGCCGGGCTCGACAAGGGCGTGAAGCGCCTGTCCGAACTGAACATCGTGCTGGCCATCGCGCTCCTGCTCTTCGTGCTCTGCGCCGGATCGACGGTCTTCCTGCTGCAGGCCTACGTGCAGAACATCGGGGCGTACCTTGGTTCGGTGGTGCAGCGTACTTTCCGCATGTACGCCTATGAGCCGAACCCGTGGCTGGGCAACTGGACGCTGTTCTACTGGGGGTGGTGGATCGCCTGGTCGCCCTTCGTGGGCATGTTCATCGCGCGCATTTCGCGCGGCCGCACGATCCGCGAATTCGTGACCGGCGTGCTGCTCGTGCCCGTCCTCTTCACCTTCCTGTGGATGACCGTATTCGGAAATACCGCCATCGCGCTCGACATGAGCGGCGAAGCGCCAATCGCGGCGACGGTCGCCAACAATCTGCCGGTCGCGCTGTTCGAGGTCCTCGAACACCTCCCGCTCTCCACTCTCGCCTCGGGGCTGGCGACGCTGCTGGTCATCACCTTCTTCGTGACCTCTGCCGATTCCGGCGCGCTCGTGATCGACATGATCACGTCCGGCGCGGCCGAGAACACCCCGGTCTGGCAGCGCGTGTTCTGGGCGGTCTGCGCGGGCGCGGTCGCGGCCGTGCTTCTTCTCGCAGGCGGTCTCCAGGCGCTCCAGACGGCGGCCATCGCCAGCGCCCTGCCCTTCTGCGTGGTGATGATCTTCATCTGCTATGGCCTGCTGCGCGCGCTCCAGGCCGAAGCCGTCGCGACCAGCCTCGACCTGTCCGGCGCCGCCGAGCCCGACAACGGCACGCTGGGCTGGCAGCAGCGCCTCGCCAGCATCGTGCACTTCTACAAGGAGGCCGAAGTGCGCGCCTTCATCGCGGGAACCGCCGCCCCTGCCTTCGACGCCGTCGCACGGGAGATGACGAGTGGCGGACTGGCGCCGCGCGTCTCGCACGAGCCTGACCACATCACGCTTGCCGTCGATCACGGCGATCGCGGTGCCTTCAGCTACAGCGTCCGACTGCGCAGCTTCCGCACCCCGAGCTTTGCCTGGGCCGAAACGCGCAAAGCCCAGAGCGGCGAGAAGCTGCATTACCGGGCGATGGCCCAGAGCCCGCACGGTGACCAGCCCCATGACGTGACCGGCTACACGCCCGACCAGCTGATCCACGAAATCGTGCACCGCTACGCGGCCTTTCGCCACTTGCGCCGCATCGCCTGAGCAAAGGGCACGAACGGGCACTTGCCCTCCCTTTTCCGACCCGGAATGCGAGCCGAGGAAGATTTGATTGCCGGGCCCCGCGCCACCCCGCATAGACAAGGCGCGCGCAACACGCCCGCGCGCGTCCAAGATCGGGGACCCGATGAGCCACTGTGACCGCCGCACGATCCTGTCCGCCATCGCCGCCATGAGCGGGGCCCTGGCCGTTCCCGCCCTTGCCGTCTCTGGCTCCGGGGCGCCTGCGAAGGCAGACGGTTTCCTCGCCCGCAAGGGCCTTGCGGTCGGCATCCAGGTCTATACGGTCGATGATCTGGTGCGCCAGGACTTGGCCGGTACTTTCGCGCGGATCGCGCAGATCGGCTACCGATCGGTCGAACTCGCCGGATTGCACGGATACACCGCCAGGACCCTGCGCGAGGCGGCCGACGGCGCGGGCCTCGCGATCACCAGCATCCACCTTGGCGACAGCCTGATCGGCTCCTCACAGGACGATACCGACCGCCTTGTCGAAGACCTGTCCATACTGGGCACACGCGCGGCGGTCCTGCCCATGTTCATCTTTCCGCGCGACGTCGCGCGCATGGAAAACGAGCCCTTCGCCGCCTATCTCCACCGCGCCGCGCGCAGCCAGGGCACCGGCCTGTGGGAGCGCACCGCCGACCTCCTCAATGCGCGCGCCGCCGCCTTCGCCCCGCACGGCATCAGCCTTGCCTACCACAACCACAACGTCGAGTTCGAACCGATCGAGGGTGGCCCCACGGGCTGGGACATCCTGATGGAACGCACCGACCCCAGGCTCGTGCGGCTCGAGATCGACCTGGGCTGGGTCGCGGCCGCAGGGCTCGATCCGGCGGCCTTCGTTTCGCGCTACACGGGCCGGGTCGACAAGGTCCACGTGAAGGACATCCTGGCCTCGACCACACCGAACTTCGCCTTCCGCCAGGACCCCGCTTCGGTCGGCGCGGGCATGCTCGACTGGGACCGGGTGCTTCCCGCCGCCTACGCGGCCGGCGTGCGCCACTTCTACGTCGAGCAGGAGCCGCCCTATACCGTCGACCGCTTCGTCTCGCTTGCCGACAGCTACCGCTTCCTCGCCGGCTGAGGCTCACGCGTCCAGCCCGGACGGACAGGGGCGCGGATCACGCCCTCCCAAGCCCGCCAAGTCGGGTGAAGAAGGGCAGCGCCGGGTTGCGGTTGTCGGTGCGCCACACCAGCGCGTGTTCGATTTCGGGCGCTTCGTCGAGCGAAGCGAAACGCACGCCCCGGGTCCCCAGCCTCGCCATCGAATGGGGAACGAGGGCAATCCCGATGCCCTGCGCGACGAGGCTGATGATCGTGTGCTGGAGCTGCGTCTCGAGGCGTACGCGGGGCACGGCCTGCCCGGCGGCGAAATAGCTGTCGATCGCCGCGCGCAGCGGAGGGGCGACGATCCGGGGCGTGACGATCAGGCCTTCCTCGGCGATCATCGCGGGCGTGATCGGACCACGGCCTGCCAGGGGATGATCGTCCGGCGCGGCGAGGATCAGCGGCTCGCGCAGGATCGGCTCGATCGCCAGTCCCTTGACCGCGCCCTGCCCGAACGTGATCGCGGCATCAAGATCGCCGCGCAGGACCTGGTCGAGGATTTCGGAGGGCAACGTCTCCTTCAGCTGCAGATCAACCTCCGGGCGCTCTTCCATGAAGCGCTTGACGATGGGTGGGAGGCTGCTGTGCGCGGCGTGCATCATGAAACCGATGCGCAACTCGCCCAGGCTCCCCGCCGCGACAAGCTGCGCGTTGCGGCAGGCCTGGTCCAGCGCCGCAACCACGCCCCGCGCCTCGTCGAGAAAGCGCTCGCCGCTTGCCGTCAGGCGGGCATGGCGCGAATTGCGCTCGATGAGCGTGACGCCCAGATCCCGCTCCAGCGCCTGCACCTGTCGGCTCAGCGGAGGCTGGCTGACGTGGAGGATCTGCGCGGCGCGTCCAAAATGCAGCGTTTCGGCGACGGTGATGAAATAGCGCAGCTGGCGGATGTCGACCATGAATACCTTTTCTGCATCAATCGATACATGAGATAGCATTGGAATGTATCGATATAGCCGACTAGCCGGGCCGCTTCCACCATCGAGGTTGCCCCATGCTTTCGGTTCTCGGCACGGTCCTGCCGATCTTCGCCCTCATCTTCGCAGGCTGGCTCTCGCGCCGCATCGGCGTGTTCGGCCCGCAGGCGACGAGCGAGCTCAACCGCTTCGTCGTCTACCTCGCCTTGCCCGCGCTGCTCATCGACATCGTCGCGACCGCGCAGTGGCACGAGATCTGGCAACCGCGCTTCGTGGCCACGTTCGGGCTCGCGACGCTGGCCATCTTCGCGCTGGCCTTGCTGGTGCGCCTGCGCCGTCCGCGCCATCTGGCCGACGCGGCGATCGACGGTCTCAACGCGTCCTATGCGAACACCGGCTTCATGGGATTCCCGCTTGCCCTCGCGGTCTTCGGCAAGGCCATGCTGACGCCGACGCTGATCGCGACCATCCTGACCGTCTGCGTGCTCTTCGCGCTCGCGCTGGTCCTGCTCGAAGCCGGCCTGCAGACCGAGCGGCACCCGCGCCGCATGGCGGTGAAGGTCGCCGGATCGCTCGGTCGCAACCCGCTGCTCGTCGCGCCTGTGCTGGGCGGGGTGCTGATGGCCTCGGGGTTCGCCCTGCCCCATCCCCTCGAGAGTTTCCTCAAGCTCCTGGGCGCTGCCGCCTCGCCCTGCGCGCTCGTCGCGCTCGGCCTCTTCCTCGCCGAGCCACGCGCGCAGGGCGCCGATCCCCAGCGCGGTGCGACCGCATTGCTGACCGCTCTCAAGCTCATCGCACACCCGGCCCTGACCTGGGTGATCGGGGCCTGGCTTTTCCACCTGCCCCCGGCCCTGTTGCACGCCGCAGTGCTCCTCGCCGCGCTGCCGACCGGCACCGGGCCCTTCATGGTCGCCGAATTCTACCGGCGCGAGGCGACGGTCACCTCGCGCACGATCCTCGCCTCGACGATCCTTTCGCTGGTGACGATTACGCTCTACCTGGCCGCCATCGCGTGACGTTGACCCACCGGCCCCTCGCACGCGTGCGGAGGGCCGGTGGGTCAGGCCTTGGCGGCGGTGACGATGATCTCGATCTTGTAGGCGTCCGAGGCGAGCTTCGATTCGCCCGTGGCACGCGCCGGCTTGGGACCATCGGCGACCCAGGCGTCCCACACCGTGTTCATCGCGGCAAAGTCGGCCATGTCCGCCAGCCAGATCTGCGCCATCAGGATATGGGCCTTCGAGCTGCCCGCAAGGGCCAGCAGCCGCTCGATCTCGGCGAGCACCGCACGAGTCTGCTCGGCCACGGTCTCGCCGGGCTCGCACTGGCCCGAGAGGTAGATCGTCTCGCCGTGGATCACGATCTGGCTCATGCGATCGTCCGCTTCGATACGGGTTACGGTCATGGTCGTCCTTGTTGGCTGATGGGCGGGCCGAAGCACCGCGCCGGGAAAGGGAACCTGGGCCCTTAGCCGCGCGCGCCGCAAAGATCATCGGCCTTGATCGCCCAGACCCCGTTTTTCGGCGCCAAGGCCGCGCCCCGATCGCCCTCCCGCGCTCGACGCTGCGCGATCAGTCTGGCTGGCGGGGCACGAAGCGATTGAGTTCCAGCCAGTCGAGGAACTGGGGCAGCAGGCCCATGGTGGTAGTGCCGGGCCGCCCCGCGCCGAAGCCGTGGTCGCCGGTCTGGTAGGCGTGCAGTTCGACCTTGCCCCCTGCCTTGTGCCACGCATCGACGATCCCGAAGCCCTTGCCGCCGAACAGGCCGTCGTCCATCGCGAGCGCGGCGAACATCGGCGGGGCATCGGCGGGGACCGCAACCGCCTCCATCGGACCGTAGACGTAGCCCAGGAAGTCCGGCCGCCCGCCCGCCGGTGCACCGAGCGTGGCGAGCTTCGCCGTCTGCGCGCCGGCGGAAAAGCCGATCATGCCGACCCGGTGCGGGTCGATACCCCAGTCCTTGGCCCGGCCGCGCACGAGCGCAAGCGCGGCGAGGGCATCTTCGGTCGCCCGCGGTTCCTTGGCGTCCTGGTTCGATCCGTTTGCAGCGCCCGCAAAGCGCTTGCCCAGCGCCGCGAGGAAAGCCTGGTTGTCGCGCGGGGTCGGATTGAGGCGGTACTTGAGCACGAAGGCCGCGACACCGTGCTTTGCGAACCATTGCGCCACCTTGGTCCCCTCGCCGTCCATCGCCAGCGACAGGAAGGCCCCGCCGGGCGCGACGATCACCGCCGCACCCGTGCCGGTGCCCGCAGCGGGCAGGAAGGGAATGAGCGTGGGGTGCGTGACGTTGCGCGCCGCGACGCTGTCGATCGTCGATCCCCCAATGGTCACCACCATGTGGGTCCACTGCTCGGCATCTGGCGCCTGGGACGAGGGATAGAGCGCCATTTCACCCTGGAAATCGGGCTTTCGCGCATCCTCGATTACCACTTGTTGCGCCTGGGCAGTTACCGGCGTCAGCAGAACGAGCGCGGCGCTCAAAAGCCATTTCTTCATCGGGGATCCTTCCTCTCCTTGCGCGCTTGTGCGAGTGCCTTTGCGCGTTCCTTTTGCGAAGGACCTAGCGTGCGGCGGCGCCCCGGAAAAATATCGAATTTTCAGTGTACCATAGGGCGGCGCTATGGACGGTGCCTAGGCGGCCTGCGGGTCTGCGCGCTGAGCGGCCATTCGCTGCGGCACTGGAGCCACAAGGTGTCGACGACCGGCTCGCCCGCCTCGACGACGCGGATGCGCTCAGGGCTGTGGAAGACGAGGCGCGCGTAGCGCGACAGCACCGTGAACCCGGGGCCGCGCGCCACTGGCTCGAGGATGAGCGAAATCTGATTCGTGAAGCCACGCACGGGGATGTGCGCGATTCCGGGGGCTGCGCGGAAAGCGCAAGGACAGCAGGCGGCGCGCCATCGCCTTGCCGTCGGGATGATCGATGACGCCCAGGTGCGCCAGGTCTTCCCACTGCGCCGAAGTGCATCTGGCGGGTACCACCAGTTCGAGCGGTTGCTCGACGAAGGGCGTCACCCGCAGGCGTGCGTCGTCGGGGCGCATGCCCGTGCGCGAGTACTTTCCCGGTGAGAAGCTCTACCACATGGTCTATTGCGAGGACCCCTTCGGCAACATCCTCGAGGTCTACAGCCACAGTTACGAGTTGACCTATTCGGCTGGCGCCTACGCCTGACACCGGCACGGCATTCCCATCCCCCCTGGGGGGATGGGAATGTCATGGCAATTGCGCTAGGGAATCGCCATGACCGCGCTTCCCCAATTGCTGCAACAGGGCTCTGCCCACGCCTGGCTGTTCATCCCGAGCGCCATCCTGCTCGGCGCCCTCCACGGGCTCGAGCCGGGCCACTCGAAGACGATGATGGCCGCCTTCATCGTCGCCGTGCGCGGAACGGTGCGCCAGGCGGTGCTGCTGGGCCTCGCCGCGACACTGTCGCACACCGCCGTCGTCTGGCTCGTCGCGCTTGGCGGTGTCTACCTGTTCGACGGGCTTAGCCCCGAAGGCATCGAGCCCTATTTCCAGTTCGCCTCGGGCCTCTTGATCGTCGCGGTTGCGCTCTGGATGCTCTGGCGCATCCACTACGATCACGATCACGATCACGATCACGATCACGATCACGATCACGGGCACCATGGGCATGTGCACGAGCATGAACCCCATGGGCATTCGCATCATGGTCACGACCATGATCATCACACCCATCTCGAGCCCGAACTCGAACATGCCCTGGACCTCACCGACGGCGGCTATCAGGACGCGCACGAACGCCAGCACGCCGAAGACATCCGCCGCCGCTTCGCCGGGCGTTCGGTCACCACCGGGCAGATCGTGCTGTTCGGCCTGACCGGAGGCCTGATCCCCTGCCCCGGCGCGATCACGGTGCTGTTGCTGTGCCTGCAGCTCAAGCGCGTGGCGCTGGGCTCGGTGCTGGTGCTGTGCTTCAGCGTCGGCCTTGCGCTCACCATGGTGATGTCGGGCGTCATCGCCGCACTCAGCTTGCGCTATGCACGCAAGACCTTCGGCGGTTTCGGTTCACTGGTGCGCAAGGCACCCTATGCCAGCGGCCTCCTGATCCTGTGCCTGGGCGCCTATCTGGCGTTGCAGGGCTACCTTACCCTCCCCTGACGCGAGGACCCGACGATGAGCCACGCCGCCAGTCCCGACCTGCTCAACCGCCTGCGCCGCGCGAGCGGCCATCTCTCGAGCATCATCCGCATGATCGAGGAGGGGGACGACGGGCTCAAGATCGCGCAGCAGATGCAGGCCGTCGTCGCCGCGCTCGAAAAGGCCAAGACGCTGATCGTGACCGACCATATCGAGCATCATCTCGAAGACATGATCGGACCCCTGCCCGGCGACGTGCGCGAGGAACTGGCCAAGCTCGGCGAACTGGCGAAGTATCTCTAGGGCGCGACCTGGCGCGGCCCTTCCAGTCTTTCGAGCAGCCGGTAGGCGCGCTCGACGATCGGCCGATCGACCATCGCACCATCGAGCGCGACCGCCGCGCCCGCCGAAGCGCGGTCGGCTGCGACGATGCGGCGGGCCTGTTCGATCTCGGCCTCGCTCGGCGCCAATGCCGCCTCGACCGGGGCGATCTGCATGGGATGGATGCACATTTTGGCGGCAAAGCCGAACGAGCGCCCATGCGCCATCGCGGCCCGGTTCGCCGCCTCGTCGCGAAAATCGGGGGTCACCCCCTCGACCGGCGGGGCAAGACGCGCGACCCGGCTGGCAAGGGTCATCTGCAGGCGCAGCGGATCGAGCAGCCGGTCGTCGCCCGCAAGGCCGAGGTCGAGTGCCAAATCGATGGTGCCGAGCGCAAGGCGCACGACGCCCTCGCACTGCGCGATCCGGCCCATATCGGCCACCCCGCAAGCGCTTTCGACGAGGGCGAGGACGGGCGCGAGCCCCGCCACGCGCGCCAGCGCAGCACCGGGTTCGGCCTTGGGCAGCATCACCCCGATGAGGCCGGGATGGGCCAGCAGCTTGAGATCGTCCTCGAACCAGGGCGTGTCGGCCGCGTTGATGCGCACCATCGCTTGCCCGCCGGCCTCGAGCCAATCGCGCACATTGGCGCGCGCGGCCACTTTGTCGGCCGCCGGCACCGCGTCCTCGAGGTCGAGGATCGCGAGGTCGGCGCCGCATCCCGCCGCATTGGCGAAACGCTCGGGCCGGTTGGCCGGAACGAAGAGGAAATGCCGGGCTTCGGCGATCCGCGCCCCCGCTTCGGGATGACTCATGCCTGCTGGTCCGCGGGCGAAAGGCCGATCTCGGCGAGGATCGCGGCGGTGTGCTCGCCCGGCGCGGGGACGGGGTCCATGCAGGCTTCGCGCTGGCCGGGGGGGAGCAGCGCGGGAACGGGCCCCGCCTGCGTGGCCACTTCGCGCCAACGCCCGCGCGCCTCGAGCTGGCGGTGCGACCAGAGCCCGGCCATGTCGTTGACTTGCGCGTTGGCGATGCGTGCGGTGTCGAGCGCGGCGAGAACCTCGCGGGTCGGCATCGCGCCCAGCACCGCGGCGATAATCCCGGCAAGCTCCTCGCGGTTGGCCGAGCGCGCCGAGTTGGGCGAAAAGCGGGGGTCGAGCGTCAATTCGCCCTGCCCCAGCACGTTCTCGCAGAACGAGGCCCATTCACGCTCGTTCTGGATGCCGAACATGACTTCGCCGTCGGCGGTCCGGAACGGGCCGTAAGGGTAGATCGTCGCGTGGTAGGCGCCCGTGCGCGGGGCCTGCGGCGCGCCGTCGTAGGCGTAGTAGAGCGGAAAGCCCATCCACTCCGCCATCGTCTCGAGCATCGAGACGTCGATGTGCCGCCCCTTCCCGGTGCGCCCGCGCTCGATGAGCGCGGCGAGGATGTTCGAATAGGCGTACATGCCCGCGGAGATGTCGGCGATCGAGCAGCCCGCCTTGGCGACTTCGTCGGGCGTGCCGGTGATCGAGAGGAAGCCGGATTCGGCCTGGATCAGCAGGTCATAGGCCTTGCGATCGCGGTCGGGGCCGTCCTGCCCGTAGCCCGAGATGTCGCATACGATGAGGCCGGGGTGCGCTTCGCTGAGGCTCGCATAGTCAAAGCCCATGCGTGCGGCGGCACCAGGCGCAAGGTTCTGCACGAGCACGTCGGCCTTGGCGACGAGACGGCGCATGGCCTCGAGCCCCTCGTCGCTCTTGAGGTCGAGCGCGATGCTCTCCTTCGAGCGGTTGCACCACACGAAGTGCGAGGAAAGCCCGTGGACGCGCTCGTCGTAGCCGCGCGCGAAATCGCCGGGGCCGGGGCGCTCGACCTTGATGACGCGGGCGCCCAGGTCGGCCAGCTGGCGCGTGGCGAAAGGCGCGGCGATCGCGTGTTCGAGACTGACGACGGTGATCCCATCAAGCGGACGCATCTTCGGGTAACTCCCCAGGATTCAAGAGACAAGGAGGGTCCTTGCGGCACCGTCTGAAGCGACGATGCCGGCGCTGGACCCGAGGAAGGCCGCCGGGCTGGGAGGAGGAGAGAGCGGGTAGCCCGGCGGCCTTCACGGTCGTCCGCAGTTGGTGACCCCGGTGAATCCGGGTGGGACCACCAACTGCGAACCTTGCAGGTTCACTTGTGGAACATGTACGTCTTGGTGTTGGTGAACTCGGCCAGACCTTCAGCCCCGTTCTCGACGCCCATGCCCGACTGCTTGTGGCCGCCGAAGGGAATGTCGATGCCGTGGATGTGGATCTCGTTGACCCACACCGTGCCGGTCTCGAGCCGCTTGGCGACCGCGATCGCGGCCTCGCGGTCACGTCCCCAGACCGAACCGGCCAGGCCGAACGGCGAGGCGTTGGCCTTGGCCACCACTTCGTCGACCTCGTCGAAGGCGAGGATCGGCAGGATCGGGCCGAACGGCTCTTCCTGCACGATGCGGCTGTCCTCGGGCGGGTTGTCGACGATGGTGACCGGCACGAAGTTGCCCGCCAGGCTCTCGTCGATCTCGCCGCCGAGCGGGACCTTGTAGCCCTTGTCCTTCACGTCCGCGAAAAGGCTCTTGAGCTTGTCGTACTGCATGCGGTTCTGGATGGGACCAAGGTCGGTCGCCGGGTCCATGCCGTCCCCCACCTTCATGTCCTTGGCGAAGGCCACGAAGGCCTTGACGAATTCGGCGTGGATCGAGCGGTGGACGTAGATGCGCTTGGAAGCGATGCACCACTGGCCCGAATTGCCGAAGGCGGCCCAGAACAGCGTGGGGACGATACTCTGCCAGTCGGCATCAGCAAGCACGATGGCCGCGTCGTTGCCGCCCAGTTCCAGCGTGATGCGCTTGAGGTTCGAGGAACCCGAAGCCATGACCTTCTTGCCGGTCGCGGTCGAACCGGTGAAGCTGATCTTGGCGATGTCGGGGTGCTCGGTCATCTGCGCGCCAAGCGCGTTGCCGCCCGAGACGATGTTGAGCACGCCCGGCGGGAACACCCCTTGCGCAATCTCGCCGAAGCGCAGCGTGCACAACGGCGTATAGGGCGAGGGCTTCATCACCATGGTATTGCCGGTGACGAGGCAGGGAGCGACCTTCCACAGGCCGAGCAGGACAGGGAAGTTCCAGGGCGTGATCGCGCCGACGACGCCGAGCGGGGTGTGGTGGACCTCGACGACATGATCCTCGGTGTCCTCGAGCGTCTCGACCGGCAGGCGGCGCTTGGCGACTTCGCGCACCCAGAAGATCGCGGCCTCGACTTCGCCCGTCGCCATCGTGTGGCGCGGCTTGCCCTGCTCGCGGGTGAGCAGCGTGATAAGCTCGTCCTTGTGCGCCTCGAGCGCGTCGGCATAGGCTTCGACGTAGGCGCCGCGCTCGTCGGCGCTGAGCGCGGCCCAGGCGGGGAACGCCGCCTTGGCCGCCGCGATCGCCACTTCCATCTGCTCGGCCGAGCCTTCGGGGGCCTGCGCGAAGACCTCGTTGGTCGCCGGGTTGAGGACGTCGAAGGTGGCGTTCGTCTCGATCATCTTGCCCGCGATCGAGAGGCGGTAGGGGCCTGCGAAGTCCACCGTCGCGGGGGTGGGGATCTTGGTTTCAGCGTTCATGCAAATTCTCCCAGATATCTCGTCTCAAGGCTTCACGATCGGCTTCAGGACCGCGCCCGATTCCGAATCCGCGATCGCCTGGTTGATCTCGTCGAGGGCGTAGAACTTGATCAGCTTGTCGAAGGGGAAACGGCCCTGGCGCCACAGTTCGATGAGCTGGGGGATGAAGACCTGCGGCACGCTGTCGCCCTCGATGATGCCACGCACGGTGCGGCCGAACAGCAGCGTGTTCATGTCGAGGCTGGCCCGCACGCCGAGGTTTGCAGCGCCGATGAGGCCGCACATGCCCGGGATCCGCAGCGCGTCGACCGCCTGCTCGAGCACTTTGGCGACGCCGGTGCATTCGAGCGTGAAGTCCACCCCGCCCGCACCGCTGAGCTCGCGGATTTCCTCGACCGCGTCGCACGTGCCGCCGTTGACGGTGTGCGTCGCGCCCAGCTCCTGCGCCAGCGCGAGGCGCTCGTCGTGGAGGTCGACGACGATGATCGTGGTGCAACCCACGGCCTTGGCGGCCATCGTCGCGGCAAGGCCGACCGAGCCCGCGCCGAAGATCGCGATCGAGGAGCCGGCATGGGGTTTGAGCGCATTGAGCACCGCGCCCGCGCCGGTCGAGATGCCGCAGCCGAGCGGCCCCATCATCTCGAGCGGCACGTCCTTGCGGATCTTCACCGCGTTGCGCTCGGTGGCGATGGCGTACGTGCCGAAGCTCGACTGCGCGAAGAACGCGCTGCCCAGGTCGTGGCCGTGGCAATCGCAGATGGACTGGCTGCCATCCATGCGCGCGCCCTTGAAGTTGCGGTCGTAGAACTCGGTGCAATAGCCGGGCAGGCCCGACTTGCAGTTGTCGCAGGTGCCGCAGTGCCCGAAGGCGAGCACGACGTGGTCGCCCACGACAAGGTTCTTCACCCCCGCACCGACCTTCTCGACCACGCCCGCGCCTTCGTGGCCGATCACCAGCGGCAGCGGGACCGGGTAGCCCTGGTCGCGCACCACCATGTCGGTGTGGCACACGCCGGTGCCGACGATGCGCACCAGGACCTCGTCCTCGCGCGGCTCGCCGAAGGTGACGTCCTCAATGGTGAGCGGTGCCGCCTTTTCGCGAACGACCGCAGCCTTACCTTCCAGCATGGTTCTCTCTCCTTCTTCGTTCTCAGACCGAGCGGCCGCCATCGACGGGCAGTTCGACGCCGGTGATGTAGTCGGCCGTGGCAAGGTAGAGCGCGGCTTGCGCCACGTCGTCGGGGGTGCACAGGCGACCGAGCGGGATCGAGGCCATGAACTTCGCGCGGTTCTCGGGCGTGTCGGGCATGCCCATGAAGTCCTCAAGCATGCCGGTCACGCCCATGACCGGCGCGATCGCGTTGACGCGGATGTTCATCGGCGCGAATTCGACCGCCAGCGCCTTGGACAGGACATTGGTCGCGCCCTTGGAACCGGCGTACCAGCTAAGGCCCGGGCGCGGCCGGATGCCCGAGACCGAACCGACGTTGAGGATCACGCCCCCACCGTTGTCGCGCATCGCGGGCACGACCGACTGGACCATCAGGTAGATGCCCTTGATGTTGACCGAGAGCACCCTGTCGAAGGTCTCCTCGTCGACTTCGAGCGCGGGCTGGTTCTTGTGGGTGTAGCCTGCGTTGTTGATGACCACGTCGGGCACGCCGAAGGCCTCGGTCGTCGCGGCGACGGCGGCCTCGATGTCGGCGCGCTTGCTGACGTCGGCGCGCAGTGCGATCGCCTTGTCGGTGCCGATCGCCTCCGCCACGGCTTGCGCCTTTTCAAGGTTCAGGTCGAGGATCGCGACCCGCGCGCCCTTGGCGGCGAAAAGATGCGCGGTCGCCTCGCCAAAGCCGCTGGCAGCGCCCGTGATGAGGGCGGTCTTGCCGTTCAGATCCATGGTACTCTCCGAATGTGTCTTATCGTACGTTGATGGGAGGAAGGACGGGCGATGGCTCAGCCGTGGTTGAACACCATCGTCTTGGTCTTGCTGAAATCGTGGAGCGCGGCGAATCCCTTCTCGCGCCCGTGGCCGCTCTTGCCCGAGCCGCCGAAGGGCAGCTCGATGCCCGCGCCCGCGCCGTAGCAGTTGACGAAGACCTGGCCCGCGCGGACCTTCTTGACGAGGCGCATCTGCCGGGCGCCGTCACGTGTCCAGACCGCGGCGACAAGGCCGTAATCGGTGTCGTTGGCAAGCTGGACCGCGTCGGCCTCGTCCTCGAAGGGAAGCACCGTCAGGACCGGGCCGAAGACTTCGTCGCGCGCCAGCGCATTGTCGCGCGGCGCAGGGCCGAGCAGCGTCGGCACGACATAGAAGCCGTTCGCGTCCGCGCCCGGATCGATCGTGCCCTCGGCGAGGACGGGAATGCCGTCGGCCTTGGCCTTGTCGAGGAACGACTGCACCCGCTTCTGCTGCTTCTCGGTGATGATCGGGCCGCAGTCGCGGTCCATCTCGGGCGAACCCACGCGCACCTTGTTGAAGGCCTCGACGAGGCGGGGGATGAAGGCGTCATAGGCCGACTTCTCGATCAGCAGGCGTGTGCCCGCCGAGCAGGTCTGGCCGCTGTTCTGGATGATGGCCTTGACGATGACCGGGATCGCCGCGTCGAAATCGGCGTCGGCGAACACGATCTGCGGCGACTTGCCGCCCAGTTCAAGCGTGCAGGTGATGTAGTGATCGGCGCAAAGCTTCTGGATGATCTGGCCGACCTCTGGCGAACCGGTGAACGACATGAAGTCGACGCCGGGGTGCGAGGCAAGCGCCGCACCCGCCGTCGCGCCGCGACCCGTGACGACATTGATGGCGCCTTCGGGAAACCCGGCCTCGGCCGCCAGCTCGACCAGCCTCAGTGCGCTCGCCGAGGCGTCCTCGGCGGGCTTGAGCACGGTGGCGTTGCCGACGGCCAGCGAGGGAGCAAGCGTGCGCCCGAACATCTGCGCGGGGTAGTTCCAGGGCAGGATGTGGCCAGTCACGCCGTGCGGTTCGTGGATCACGCCGACGTGGTAGCCGGTGAGGTAGGGGATGGTCTCGCCGTGGTGCTTGTCGGCGGCGGCGCCATAGAATTCGAAGTAGCGCGCGAGCGCGACGATGTCGGCGTCGGCCACGCTCTTGGGCTTGCCGGTGTCGCGCGCCTCGATGGCGGAAAGTTCCGCGGCGTTGGCCAGGATCAGCTCGCCCAGGCGCGCCAGCATGCGGCCGCGTTCGGTGGCGGTGGTGCGGCCCCAGGCACCCTCGTCGAAGGCCTTGCGCGCGGCCTTGACCGCCAGGTCGACATCGGCCTCGGTGCTGTCGGCGATCTGGCCGAAAGTCTTGCCAGTGGCGGGATCGATCATGGGCAGCGTCGCGGGCGAGCTCGGCTCGTGCCAGGCACCGGCGATGAAGTTGCGGCTGAAATCGACCTTCACGTCACTCTCCTTTTACGCTCCCTCGAGGCATCGGGCCCGTGGGCCTGCTCGGAAGCGTTGTTTCGTTTGCAAAGACGAGATAGGGGGCTTGGGTCATCGCGTCTAATATCGGTTAATGGGCATTTCGATTAGATCTGGATATGGAACTCAGGCACCTTCGCTACGCCCTCGCCATTGCCGAGGAACTGCATTTCACCCGTGCGGCGGCCAAGCTGGGCATCGGGCAGCCCCCGCTCAGCCAGCAGATCCGCAACCTGGAGGACGAACTGGGGGTGCAACTGTTCCACCGCCTTTCGCGCGGAGTGGAGCTGACCGAGGCGGGCCGTGCCTTCATGCCGCTGGCGCAGGCTGCGGTGCAGGCGGCCGAACAGGCGGCCTCGGCCGCCAAGCGCGCCGCGCGCGGCGAAATCGGCACGATTTCGATCGGATTTACCTCCTCGGCCTCGTTCAACCCGCTGGTGCCCCAGCTGATCGGCCGTTTCCGCGAACGCCATCCGGACTTGCGCATCTCGCTTGTCGAGCGCGCCACCTCGCACTTGCTCGAGGGCCTGCTCGACGCGACGCTCGACCTTGCGTTCCTGCGCCCGGCTCTGGGTGAAACCGAAGGCCTCGTGTGCCGGCGCCTGCCCGACGAACCCTTGCATGTCGCCCTGCCCTCGCGCCATCGCCTGGCCGGGGAAAGCGAGATCGAGCTGGTCCAGCTCGCCGGCGATCCCTTCATCCTCTATCCGCGCACCAATGGCCGCCTGCTCTACGACAGCATCATCGCGGCCTGCCGCAACGCCGGGTTTTCGCCACGCATCGCGCAGGAAGCGCCGCAGATGGCTTCGACGGTGAACCTGGTCGCGGCCGGGGTCGGCGTCGCGCTGGTGCCCGAATCGATGTGCCAGATCCACGGCCACGGCGTCACCTACGTGCGCATCGCGGGCGACGCGCCAATGGCCCAACTGGCCGTGGCGCACCGCCGGGGTGGCCTGCTGCCTCCGGCGGTGCGCAACTTCATGGCCAGCCTCGCGAACGAGGATTGAGCGAAACCCTCACGCCGCCGCTGCAATCATCTTCGCGCCGCGATAGCCGATCAGGATCGAAGGCGCATTGGTGTTGCCCGTGGTGATCGAGGGCATGACCGAGGCGTCGGCGACGCGCAGGCCCTCGACCCCGTAGACCCTGAGCTGCGGATCGACCACCGCCATCGCATCGGTGCCCATCTTGGCGGTGCCGACCGGGTGGAAGTAGGTCGACACCGACTTTTGCAGGAAGTCGCGGTAGGCGACCGGATCCTGCGCGGCGGGTCCGGGCAGCAGTTCGGCCTTGCGGATGTCCTTGTAGGCGTCCGAATTGCCGATCGCGCGGGCCAGTTCGGTCGCCGCCTTGAGCGCGACGAGGTCCTGCCCGGCCTGGAGGTAGTTGGGATCGATCAGCGGATCGACGCGCGGATCGGCCGAAGTCACCGTCACCGCGCCGCGCGACTTGGGCCGCATCACGCCGCACAGGATCGCGTAGCCGTGCTGCGCCTGGAGGTTCAGCTCCTTGGTCGCGAAGGGCACGCTGACGTAGAGCGCGTTGATGTCGGGCACGGGCTGGTCGGGGGTCGACTTCCACCACATGTAGACTTCGGAATGGTTGTACTGCGTGGGCGGCACCGGGTGCTTGGACTCGAAGTTGACGCCCGCCCCCAGCACGTGGTCCTGCAAGTTCTGGCCGACACCGGAGAGTGACACGACCGGCGTGATCCCCAGCTTGCGCAAGTGCTCCGCATCGCCGATCCCTGAGAGCGTGAGCAGCTTGGGCGTGATCACCGCGCCCGCCGAAAGGATCACCTCCTTGTTCGCGCGCACCCGCGTCATCTTGCCCGCGTGGAGGTATTCCACGCCGACGCAGCGCCCCTTCTCGATCAGGAGCTTCATCACCGGGGCCTCGGTCAGCACGGTGAGCTTCGCGCCCTTCTCCATCGCCGGGCGCAGGAAGGCGACCGCGGTGTTCTGGCGCTTGCCCGCATGGACGGTGAAGTTGACCCAGGCCGGGCCTTCGAGCTGGCCACTGTTGAAGTCCTTGGTCTCGGGATAGCCCAGCGACTTTGCACCTTCCATGAAGGCGACCGCACCCTCGTGGCCCTTGGCCGGATCGGGCCGGGTGACGTGAAGGGGCCCCCCCGCACCGCGCATCTCGCTCGCGCCGCCCTGCCAGTCCTCGAGTTCCTTGTAGTCGGGCAGAACCGACTTCCAGTCCCACCCGGTGGCGCCGTCATAGGCCCAGTCCTCGTAGTCCTGCGCCGCGCCGCGGCAGTAGATCATGCAGTTGACGCTCGAGCAGCCGCCCAGCCCCTCGCCGCGTGGATAGGGCACGACGCGGCTCTGCGCATGCGCCTGCGGGGTGGTGGCGTAAGTCTTGGTGAAGGGCGAGGCGAGCGCCTCGGGCCAGCGCGCGGGATCGGTGATGAGCGGGCTGTCGTCGGAAAGCCCTCCTTCGAGGACGAGCACCGAAGCGCCGCTGCGCTGGGCGAGCTCGCCCGCGAGCGTGGCGCCCGCCGAGCCCGCGCCGACGACGATGTAGTCCGCCGAGGCCACCGGTGCGGTCGTCCGCGTCGACTGCGCCCAGGCCTTGCCACCCGCCAGCCACAGCGCGTCGGCCATGGCAAAGCCCGCGCCTGCCGCCATCGCGCGCGAGAGGAAAGTGCGCCGGCCCATGCCGCCCTGCGCGTGGTCGCGCAGCGCGGCGGCAAGACGCGTGAAATCGATCGAAGTGCTCATGCTGGTGCCTCTCCCGGGCGAGTGTCGAAGGGGCGGCCGCGCCTAGTCATGGCGCGATCCGCGAGGTGGGTGGATCAGAAGACGCGCAGGATGCGCAGCTGTGCGCGGAAACCTTCCTTGAAGCCGTTCTCGACCGCGAGGTCGGTCCCGGCCTGGGTCATCAGCTGCCACTTGGGCGAAAGCGTGTGGCGCCAGGTCCCCAGCACCGAGGTGGTCTTGGTCACATTGTCCTGCTCGAGCCCGGCGATCTTCGTCTCGCCGCCCGAGACGTGCATCAGGCGTGCGTTGATCTCGTTGGTGTCGTCGAGGAGGTAGCGCGCGAAGGCCTGGACCCGGTAGGTCGGCTTCTGCGTCATCGTCACGCGGGCCGCGCCGTAATCGGTGTTCTTGCCGTAGATCATCGCATCGCCCGCCAGCTCGGCGACGAAGTGCTTGCCGATCCCTTGCGAGATGACCGCCTGGAGCGAACCCTTCCAGCGGTTCTCACCCATGTTGAGCGCGCGGTCGGCGTCGTATTCGCCGGTCGGCACGAAGACATAAGGCGTAATCCCGATGTAGGTCTTGCTCTCGGGGTTCTCGTGGACCCACAGCGTGCTGACGAGGATCGTGTCGCCAAAGCCGGTGGTCTTGCCCAGCGCGCGGGTCGAACCGCCGCCCGCGAGATGGCCGAAGGGCTGGAGCACCTGGTAATCGAGCGTCATCCCCGCGATCTTGGTGAAGCCGACATAGCGCAGGATCGTCACGGCCGATTCGAGCTTGGCCTTGTCGTCCACCTTCTTGCCGTCGGCGTAGAGCGAGCCTGCATTGGCGTACTGCATGTAGACGATGCCGAGCTGGGTGCCGTCGGGCGCGGGAACGTAGTCCCCCGCATCGATCGCCTGGGCCTGCGCGGCCGTGGGCGCGAGCGTGACCGCCGCAGCACTCGCCAGCGCGGGAAGACCGATGGAAATGGCGCGATGAAGGACGCGGCGCGCGGCGCCGAGGTGATGGGCCACCTAACTCTCCCGTTTTCGATTTTGCTTTACCAAGCCCTCCGGCAGGAGCGCTTCGGGTCTCGGTATTGCGACGCTGAAAACGAATGTCTATCAGCCATTGGGCAATGATGATTTCGCAAAATTCGAAATCAAACGGGAGGCGCTTTTCACCGTGATCCGCGATCTGACGACCTTGCGGCTGTTCGTGCGCGCGGCCGAGACGGGCACGCTGAGCGAGGCCTCCGAGCACTTCCACATCGCGCTTGCCGCCGCCTCGCGGCGGATCGCGCTGCTCGAGGAGCGCATGGGGGTGAAGCTGTTCCAGCGCAGCCGCAACGGCCTCGCGCTCACCAGCGCGGGCACCGCGCTCCTCGCCAGTGCCCGCGAACTTCTCGAACACGTGCGCACGATCGAGGGCGAGATGGCCGACTTCGCGGGCGGCATGCGCGGCACGATCCGGCTCCAGACCAACCCTTCCGCGATCATCCAGTTCCTTCCGGCGGACCTTGCCGCGTTCCACGCGCAGCGCCCCGACGTGCGCCTCGACCTCGAGGAGAACATCTCGGTCGATGTCGTGAATGCGGTGAGCGCGGGCACGGCCGACATCGGCATCATCATCGGCGGCACCCCGACGGGCCCCTTGCGCACCCTGCCCTATCGCCGCGACCGGCTCGCCCTGCTGGCCCCGCGCGGAGCACTTGCGGGGCGCGAGACGATCGCCTTCGCCGAAGTGCAGGACCGCGAGTTCGTCGGGCTGGTGCAGGCGACCGCGCTGACCCGGCGGCTGATGGAGCAGGCCGCGCGCGCCGAGATCGCGCTGCGCCTGCGCATGAGCGTGCGCAGCTTCGACGGGGTGTGCCGGATGGTCGAGGCAGGGTTCGGCTACGGTATCCTGCCGCTCATCGCCGCGCGCGGATTCGCGGCCTCGATGAACCTCGACGTCGTCCCGCTCGCCGATCCCTGGGCGGTGCGCGAGATGCAGCTCGTGCTCCCTCCGACAACCCCGCCCGGCTCGCTCGTCCAGGCGCTTGCGCGCCATCTCGAGGAGGTCGCGTCGGGCGCCGAGGCACCTTAGGTCCGCAAGCCCCTAGGCGAAGCGCTTGGCGCCCGCGACGCAGCCCACCACGATGAGCGTGGCCACCAGCATCGAGGGCGCAACGTGTTCGCGCAGCAGGAAGGCGGCGAGCCCGAGACCCAGGAACGGCTGGAGCAGTTGCAGCTGCCCGACCCGCGCAATCCCGCCAAGGCTCAGTCCCCGGTACCAGAAGATGAACCCGATCAGCATCGAGAAAACCGAGACATAGCCCAGCCCCAGCCAGCTCGCGGGCGCAACCCCGCCGAGGCCCGCCAGCGGCCAGAAGGCGACCGTGCCGACAAGCGCGAAGGGGATGCTCAGCACCAGCGCCCAGCTGATCACCTGCCATCCGCCCAGCGCGCGGGTGAGTACCGCACCCTCGGCATAGCCAAGGCCGCACACCGCGATCGCGGCGATCATCAGCCCATCGCCGAGCGCCGAGGTCGCGGCGTCGCGGCCGAGCGCGAAACCGCCAACCGCAAGCGCGCCGAGAAGCGCGAAGCCCCAGAACGCCGCCGAAGGCCGCTCGCCCCCGCGCACCACCCCGAAGATCGCGGTACTGAGCGGCAGCAGCCCCAGGAACACCAGCGAACGCGCCGCCGACATGTGCTGGAGCGCGAGCCCCGAAAGCAGCGGAAAGCCGACCACGCAGCACGCCGCGACCACCAGCAGCGCGTGCCACTGGCGCGCCCTCGGCCAAGGCTGGCGATAGCTCGCGAGCAGCACGAAGGCGAGCAGGCCCGCGATCAGTGCGCGCGCGCTCGTCAAGAGCCAGGGCGAAAGACCGAGCACCGCGACGCGCGTCGCCGGCATCGAACCGCTGAAGATGGCAACGGCAAGAAGCCCGCTTCCCCAGCCCCGGAAGCTCGTGTGGGTCGTAGGTTTGGTTGGCGCCGTCGGCGTCGTGGACATGGCAAATTCCTCGGGATCGAACCTGATCCGAGTGCGCCGATCTAACGAAAAGGGCTGGTCAGGCCAGCTACAGAACAATACAGTGCGCAGGTTCTGTACTGATATAGAAAGCAACACAGATGACGAAGGCGAGCCAGACCGTCCGGGTCATGGAGGGGATCCGCGCCCGGATCGCGGGGCGGCTGCTGCGCGCAGGCGACCGCCTGCCCTCGGTGCGCGCGAGCGCCGCCAGCTTCGAAGTCTCGCCCGCCACCGTGGTCGAGGCCTACGACCGTCTCGTCGCCGAAGGCTTGATCGAGGCCGTGCCCCGCTCGGGCTTCTTCGTCAGCGCGCTGGCGGGCGCGCCGCAAAGCCCAGCCGCGCGCGGAGAGCCACGCGACCACGCGATCGATCCGTTCTGGGTCTCGCGCCAGTCGCTCGACGATGCGCAGGCGCGCGACAAGCCCGGCTGCGGCTGGCTGCCCCCCGACTGGATGCCGCAGGCCGCGCTGCAAAAAGCGATGCGCGAACTGGCGCGCGATCCCGAACGCCTGGTGCTCTACGGGCCCACCGCGGGCGACCCGGCCCTGCGTCGCCAGATCGCGCTGCGCTTTGCAGCCGAGGGGCTGGAGTGCGATCCGGAGCGCATCCTGCTCACGCAATCGGGCTCGCAGGCGCTCGACCTGATCTGTCGCCTGCTCCTGAAGCCCGGCGACACGGTGCTGCTCGACGATCCGTGCTACTTCAATTACCAGGCGCTCGTCGCCGCGCACGACGTGCGGGCGATCAGCGTTCCCTTCACCCCCACTGGCCCCGATCCCGAGACCTTCGAAGCGCTCGTCGTCGCCGAGCGGCCACGGCTCTACATCACCAATTCAAGCCTCCACAATCCGACCGGAGCCAGCCTCAACCTCGTCACCGCGCACCGCCTGCCCGGCATCGCCGCCGCCCACGGCATGGTCATCGTCGAGGACGACATCTTCGCCGATTTCGCCCCCGGCACGCCGACGATGGCCGCGCTCGACGGGCTCTCGGGTGTCATCCGTATCGGCAGTTTCTCGAAGACGCTCTCGGCGGCGCTGCGCTGCGGCTACATCGCCGCGCGCCCCGAATGGATCGAGGCGCTCGCCGACCTGCAACTGGCGACCGGGTTCGGCGGCCCCAGCCCGATCGCCACCGGAGTGATCGGGCGGGTGCTGTCGGGCGGGGGCTATCGCCGTCACATGGACGAGTTGCGCCGCCGCCTGACAAAGGCCCGAGCCGCGCTCGCGCAGCGGCTCGGGCCCCTGGGGATCGCACCGCAGGGCGATCCGGGGGGTGGCTTTACCTTGTGGTGTCGACTGCCCGAAGGAGCCGACAGCGCCGAGCTGGCCCGCCTGTGCCTTGCCCGCGACGTCGTGCTGGCACCGGGCAACGTGTTCAGCCCGCGCCAGCAGGCCGACGCCTTCCTGCGCTTCAACGTCGCGCAGACGAGCGAGCGGGCGCTGGAGGTGATCGCCGAGGCGCTTCCCGCCTCGCGGGCCCACCGCCGCGTCGCATGACGCCAGCGGCCAGGCTGGTGCTAACGCGGCGCGTTCGAGCGCAAGCCCGCCTGCGCCAGGATGGCTGCGGCCCCATTGGCCAGCAAAGGGCTGGGCGCGGGCGTGATGCGATCGATCAGGCGGTGCAACAGGAACAGGCCGTGCGGCCAGTCGTGCAGGCCGGACTGCGCATTGATATGGCCGAGCGGCCCGGCGTCGATCAACTGGCTACCCCAGATGCGGGCCATCCGGCGCGAATGGCCGAAGCTTGCATAAGGGTCGTTGCGGCTTCCCACCAGCAGTGTGGGAAAGGCGAAACGGGTGCGGGCGAGCGGGGCGAAGGCGCTTAGTCGATCGTCGATCGGGCGCTCCTCGACCTCGGGCGGGGCGACCAGCAAGGCGCCCGCGACGCGGCCCGCCAGTGAATGGCCTTGCGCGTTCCACCAGGCCACCGCATGGCATCCCAGGCTGTGCGCGACAAGAATTACCGGACGCGAGGCCGCGCCGATCGCGGCGTTGAGCCGGCGCACCCACTGCGCGGGGCTGGGACGGTGCCATTCGCCCATCTCGACGCGGCGGCAATCGTCGCGCTCGTGTTCCCATAGCGTTTGCCAATGGCCCACGCCGCTGTTGTCGATGCCCGGCACGGTGAGCAGCACCGGCGCGGGCGAGGCGGTGTCGATGCGAAGCATGTCCGGCCTCCTCAGCGCACGAAATGACTGGCCGCGAGCACGAGCGGGATCCACATGCCCAGCGCCAGCGGCAGAGCGTAAAGGAGGCCGAGATAGACCGTGCCTTCGCGCGATGCCGACCGGCGCAGGGCCACGCCCGCGCCATGAACCCGCCAGGGTCCGCTTGCGGGCCGGCGCGCCGCGACATGGCGCGACCGCTTGGAATGGAGCGTTTCGGCAAGCCCGATCTTCTGGCCTGCCCTGCGCGAAATTGCGAAATGACTGTTCATCGTATCACCTCATCATGCCAAGAGGGGAACACGAGACCTGGCGTTGTCGCCCGAGCGTCGCGCGCTTTAGCGGTTGGTAACGCGGAGCAAGCTGCTTCCCGATCAAATGCCGCGGGTCATCCAAGCTAACGCCGGGGGGAGATGACCGTTCCCGATCCGACGCCTTAATCTCTACCTATTAAGTGGGATTAACGTCAAGCGTGATTTTTGCCGGCCTTCGATGAGCCGCGAAAATGCGTGAAAAGTCGCGACGAACGGCCTAGTGCCAGCGCCAGGTGGAGGCGACACCAACCCCAGTCACGTCGCGGACATACGCGAGGTCATGCGGCAGCGCTGGCCTGCTCAGACGATTCGCGCGACTTCCATCACCAGCCAGGCCGCCGGCAGGAACAGCACTTGCGCCAGCACGGTTCCGGCGATCCGGCTCATCGAGAGCAGCACGATGGTGCGGCGGAACACCGGCTCGCTGACCGTGCCGGAAACCACGTCGTCGGTCATGATCGAGAGCTGCGGGTCAATCATGACGAACAGCAGGATCGTCGCGAAGCCATTGACGACGGCCGAAAGTTGCGAGGCCGTCACACGGTAGTCGGGATATAGGTAACCCGCGTAAAGCGAGGCGACGACGCCCACGCTGAGCAAGGCCTGGGCCAGCACGTTGAGCGCGATGATCTTCGCGCCGACTCCGGTGGGGCGGCGCAAACCGCGCACGTGGCGCAGGCCCGGCAGCGTAATCGTGCGCCCCAGATGGCGAAGTCCTTCGGGCCTCGCGCCCTGCCCAAGCAACCGCAGCAAGGAGCGATGGTGCTGGAATTGGCCGATTGCGCCACAAAACCATCGCTGTGTCGTAGGGATGAGCAAAGTGCCCAGGATCGTCGCGAGCGTTGCCGAGGCGAGGATCAGGCGAAAATCGTGCAGCAGGCCATCCCCCGCACCGGTCAGCAGCGCGGCCTCGATCCGCTTGGCAAGGAACGGGCCGAGAAAGCTGTTCGAAAGCCGCGAGAGCAGCACGAGCACGTTGAAAAGCGAGAAGGACAGCGCAATCCGCCGGGTGCGCACCCCGGCGATGCGCGCCGCGTAGGCCAGCGCCCCCACCAGGTTGATGCTGAACGTGAGCAGGCAGATCGTGACGAGTTGCGAATCCATGAGGCTTCTTTCGCGAGTGGCGCCCCGCGATAGCAGCTGTCCTGCAAAACTCCATCCGTTGAATTGGGTATAAGATCGAAGCGCTTGCTAACCACGCCTCGCAGCGGCTAGGCTCAGGCGTGCCTGCTCGGGAGATGCAATGACGTTCGCGCAATGGGCCGTTATCGGCATCCTTCTGGCCATGATCGCGGCCTACGCCACCGAGCGCCTGCGCGTCGAGATCGTCGCTATGGGCGGCCTCGCCTGCGGGTTCGCGCTCGGCGTCGTGCCGGTCCAGTCGGTTTTCTCCGGGTTTGCCAACCCGGCCGTGATCACCGTCGCCGAAATCCTGCTGGTGGTCGCCGCCCTCGCCCAGTCGCGCGTGATTGACACGTTCGCACGCCGCATCGTCGCGCGCGTGCAGAGTGAACGCGCGGTTCTCGCGATCCTATGCGCCCTTGCCGCGCTCGCCTCGACAGTGATGAACAACATCGGCGCGCTGGCACTGTTCTTCCCGGTCACGCTCTCGGTCTGCGCACGCCTTGGCGTGCCGCCTGCACGCATGCTGATGCCGCTTTCCTTCGCGACGCTGCTGGGTGGCACGTGCTCGCTCACCGGCACCCCGGCCAACCTCGTCGTCAACGACTGGATGGTCTCGCAGACCGGGGGAAGCCTCGGCTTCTTCGGCCTCGCGCTGGTCGGCGCCCCGGTCACGCTCGCCGGCCTCGCCTGGATCATGCTCGCCCCGCGCCGCCTGCTCGGCAAAATTTCGGCCGAGCCGAGCGCCCCCGAGGCCGGCCCCAGCGAATTTCTCGCCGAAATGGTCGTGCCCGCCGCCTCACCGCTCGTCGGACAGCACCTGCCCGAGGCGGAACAGACATTCGCGCTCACGCTCCACGGCGTCGTACGCCAGGCGGCCCACGTCTTCGCCCGACGCGCCGACATCGTCCTTGCCGCGGGTGACCGGCTCCTTCTCGAAGGCGACTTCGCGCACATCGACCAGCTCGAGGCACGCGGCGTTCTGGCCGCTTCCGTCCAGGCTTCCGGTCCCGGGCGCGAGCGCAGCGAGGCGGTCGTCATGCCCGACAGCCTCCTGCTCGGCTCGCGCATCGGCGACGTCGAACTCTTTGCCGAGGAAGCCGTGCGCGTGGCCGGGCTCGCCAGTCGGCGCCACCGCGTCGAGGGCAGTTTCGCCGACCTGCCGATCGGCGTGGGCGACGTGCTGATCCTCGAGGGCGAGCGCGAGGCCCTGCGCGAGGTGTTGGGCGAATGCGGCCTCCTTCCCCTTTCCCGCCACCGCCCCCCGCGCCTCAACGTGCGCGCGGCAACGGGCGTGGTGGTCTTCGCGATCGGCGTCCTGCTCGCCGCCTTCGGGGCGCTGCCCGCCGAAATCGCGCTCGGCGGCGTGGTCTTCGTGCTGGCGGTGACGCGCTGCCTCAACTTGCGCAGCGCGCTGCAGGAGCTCAACTGGCCGATCGTGATCCTGCTGGGCTGCATGATCCCGCTGGGCGTCGCGGTGCAGGACACCGGCGCTGCCCAGGTGATCGCCAACGCGATCGCCGGGCAACTCCCCACCGGGCAGCCGCTTGCGGTGATCGCGCTCGTGCTGTTCATGGCGATCGCGATCACCCCCTTCATCGACAATGTCTCCACCGCGGTCGTGCTCAGCCCGATCGCGGCCGGGATTTCCTCGCGCACGGGCGTGGCCATCGAACCCTTGCTGGTGGCGGTGGCGGTGGGCACCTCGCTCGATTTCCTCACCCCCTTCGGCCACCACAACAACGCCGTGGTGATGGGCGCGGGCGGCTATCGCTTCCGTGACTTCCCGCGCTTTGGCAGTGGCCTCCTCGCGATCAGTTTCCTTACCGCGCTGCTGGCACTGGGCACCTGGCTCTGACCGCCGGGTTGAATTGCGCGGCAAGGCGGCGTAAAAGTCCAGCTCTTATCTAGGGAAAAGGCACGTAGCGCAGATGATTTCGAACAAGGCCAAATACGCGCTGCGGGCCCTTCTTGCGATCGCCGCCCAGCCCGAGGGCGAGGCGCTCACCAGCACCGAAATCGCACGCCGCCACGCGATCCCCCACAAGTTCCTCGAGCAGATCCTGCTCGACCTCAAGAAGTCGGGCATTCTCGAGAGCCGGCGCGGAAAAGCCGGGGGTTACGTCATGTTGCGCCCCGCCGACACGATCAGCTTCGGCGAAGTCCTGCGCATCTTCGACGGTCCGCTGGCGCCGCTTCCATGCCTTTCGCGCAACGCCTATCGCCGCTGCGAGGATTGCGAAAACGAGGCGCGCTGCATGATTCGACGCGAATTCGCGCGATCCTACGAAGCGAGCCGCCAGGTGCTCGATTCGCGCACCATCGGCGATGCCCTGAATGAAGGGCAGGAACTGCCGCTTGCCGCGCAAAACCGGCGGGTCGGCTAGCCCTTTCACTTCCGGCTTGCCATTCCCTACAAATCCGATAGGCTTTATGCGGTAATGATGCCGAAGCGCCTTGCCGTCCACACGGGCGGAGGGAAGGCGCCCTGGAGACCGCACGATGTTTCTGACCCGAAAGGTGCGCGCCCCCGGCGCGGCCGCTGCCCCCGCACGCCTTCTCCTGACCAGTCTCGCGCTGGCGAGCCTCGCGCTCGCCGGATGCTCGGGCAAGACCAGGGACGCGGACGCGCAATCGATCGAATTGCTCAACGTCTCGTACGACCCCACCCGCGAGCTTTATGAAGAGCTCAACCCGCGCTTCGCCGCCAAATGGAAGGCGCAGAGCGGGCAGGACGTGAAGATCACCATGAGCCATGGCGGCTCGGGCAAGCAGGCCCGTGCGGTGATCGACGGGCTCGACGCCGACGTCGTCACGCTGGCGCTGGGCTACGATATCGACGCGATCGCGCAGAAGAGCGGCGGCAAGCTCGACGCCCAGTGGCAAAAGCGCCTGCCGCACAATTCCACGCCCTATGCCTCGACGATCGTCTTCCTCGTGCGCAAGGGCAACCCCAAGGGGATCCACGACTGGGGCGACCTGGTGAAGCCCGGGGTCGCGGTGATCACTCCCAATCCCAAGACCAGCGGCGGTGCGCGGTGGAACTTCCTCGCCGCCTGGGCCTATGGCAAGACGCACGGCGACGGGTCGGACGCGGCGGCGCAGGACTACGTCAAGCGGCTCTACGCCAACGTCCCCGTGCTCGACAGCGGCGCGCGCGGCGCGACGACGACCTTTGTCGAGCGTGGCATCGGCGATGTCCTCCTGGCCTGGGAAAACGAGGCCTTCCTTGCACAGAAGGAACTGGGGGAAGGCAAGTTCGATGTGATCGCCCCCTCCATCTCGATCCTTGCCGAACCGCCCGTCGCGCTCGTCGACGGCAACGCGCGGCGCCATGGCACCACCAAGGCCGCGAAGGCCTATCTCGACTTCCTCTACACGCCCGAGGCGCAGGAGATCATCGCCAGGAACCACTACCGTCCGGTCGACCCTGAGGTCGCCAAGAAGTACGCGAGCACTTTCCCCACGCTCACGCTGGTGACGATCGACCACGATTTCGGCGGGTGGAAGGCCGCGCAGGAGCGCTTCTTCTCCGACGGCGGCGTGTTCGACAAGATCTACACCCAGGCCGGGCGCTGATCACATGGACATCGCCACCACTCTCACGCTGGGCACCCAGCGCCCGGTCGCGTCGGCCTATGCCGCGCCCCCAACGCGAAGACGCCGGCGCGCGCGCCAATCGGTCATCCCCGGCTTCGGGCTGACGCTCGGCCTCACGCTCGTCTGGCTTTCGCTGATCGTGCTCGTCCCGCTCAGCACCGTGTTCCTGCGTAGCGCGGGAATGGGCTGGGACGCCTTCACCGCCGCCGCCTTCGCCCCGCGCGCGCTCGCCGCCTACTGGGTGAGCTTTGCCACCTCGTTCGTCGCCGCGCTGATCAACGCCGTGTTCGGCCTGATGACCGCCTGGGTGCTGGTGCGCTACGACTTCCCCGGACGGCGCGTGGTCAACGCGATGGTCGATCTGCCCTTCGCGCTGCCGACCGCGGTTGCGGGGATCGCGCTGACCGCGCTCTACGCGGGCAACGGCTGGATCGGGCGCTACACCGAACCGCTCGGGATCAAGCTGGCTTACAATCCGGTGGGCATCACGCTCGCGCTCGTCTTCGTCGGCCTGCCCTTCATCGTGCGCGCGGTCGAGCCCGTGCTCGAGGACTTCGACCGCGAGCTCGAGGAAGCCGCGGGCACGCTCGGCGCCAGTCCGCTGCAGATCTTCACGCGCGTGATCCTGCCCGCGATCCTGCCTTCGGTGCTGACCGGCTTCGCGCTGGCTTTCGCGCGGGGCCTGGGCGAGTACGGCTCGGTGATCTTCATCGCGGGCAACATGCCCTTCAAGTCCGAGATCACCCCGCTGCTGATCGTCACCCACCTCGAGCAATACGACTACGCCGGGGCCACCGCGATCGCTACCGTCATGTTGCTGGCCGCCTTCGCGATGCTGCTCGTCATCAACCTCGTGCAGGCCTGGAGCCGGGGGAGGTACACGCGATGAAACCCGTATCCTCCGGCGGCGTACGCGCCGCGCTCATCCTCGCAACCCTGGGCTTCCTCGCGCTGTTCCTGTTCCTGCCGCTCGTCGTCGTCTTCACCGAGGCGCTCGCCAAGGGCATCGAGGCCTATGCGCTGGCGCTGGTCGAGCCCGACGCGCTGAGCGCCATTCGCCTGACGCTCACCGTCGCTGCGATCGCGGTCCCGGTGAACCTCGTCTTCGGCGTGGTCGCGGCCTGGGCCATCACCAAGTTCGAGTTTCCGGGCAAGAGCCTGCTGATCACGCTGATCGACCTGCCCTTCTCGGTTTCGCCGGTCGTGGCAGGCCTCATCTACGTGCTGGTGTTCGGCGCGCAGGGCTGGCTCGGCCCCTGGCTGACCGAGCATGACATCCAGATCGTCTTCGCGGTGCCCGGCATCGTGCTGGCGACGGTCTTCGTCACCTTCCCCTTCGTCGCACGCGAGTTGATCCCGCTCATGCTCGAACAGGGCAGCGCCGACGAGGAAGCCGCGCTCTCGCTCGGCGCCTCGGGCCTGCAGACCTTCCTGCGCGTGACGCTGCCCAACGTGCGCTGGGGCCTGCTCTACGGCGTGCTCTTGTGCAATGCCCGCGCGATGGGCGAATTCGGCGCGGTCTCGGTGGTCTCGGGCCACCTGCGCGGCCTCACCAACACGATGCCGCTCCACGTCGAGATCCTCTACAACGAATACAACTTCGTCGCCGCCTTCGCGGTGGCCTCTCTCCTCGCCGCCCTCGCGCTCCTGACCCTTGTGCTCAAGAGCCTCGTCGAGGCGCGTTTCCACCCCCATGAACGGAGAACCGGATCATGATCCGACTGGAAGGCATCACCAAGACCTACGGCACGTACGCCGCGCTCCAGGGCATCGACCTTTCCGTGCGCGACGGCGAATTCCTCGCCCTGCTCGGCCCCTCCGGTTCGGGCAAGACCACGCTGCTGCGCATTATCGCCGGGCTCGCCTTTCCCGACAGCGGGCGCGTGCTGTTCAACGGCGAGGACGTAACCCAGCTCAAGGTCGCGCAGCGCAAGGTCGGCTTCGTGTTCCAGCACTATGCCCTCTTCAAGCACATGACGATCGCGGACAATGTCGGCTTCGGGCTCTCCGTGCGCAGCCGGCGCGAGCGGCCGAGCGCCGCCGCGATCCGCGCGCGCGCGCACGAATTGCTCGAACTGGTGCAGCTCGCGGGCCTTGCCGACCGCTACCCCGCGCAGCTTTCGGGCGGCCAGCGCCAGCGCGTCGCGCTCGCCCGCGCGCTCGCGGTCGAACCGCAGATGCTGCTGCTCGACGAACCTTTCGGCGCGCTCGACGCCAAAGTGCGCAAGACGCTGCGCCGCTGGCTGCGCGACCTTCACCGCCAGATGGGCCTGACCTCGATCTTCGTCACCCACGACCAGGAAGAAGCGCTCGAGCTTGCCGACAGGATCGTCGTGATGGACAAGGGCCTGATCGAACAGGTTGGCACCGCCGAACAGGTCTACATGGAACCCGCCAGCGCCTTCGTCTCCGATTTCGTGGGCGAGACCAATCACTTGCCGGGCGGTTTCCACGTGCGCCCGCACGACATCGAGATCGTCGAGGGCGAAGGGCAGCCGGTGCGCGTCGAGAACGTGTTCCGCAAAGGGGGCAATTGGCGCATCGAAGGCCGCCACCAGGCCCTCGGGCAGGTGATCGAATTCGATCTCGACGCGCAGCGCACGCCCCCGCTCGTCGGCGCGCTCGTCCAGGTCCGCCCCCAGCGCCTGAAAGCCTTCACCGGCAATCCGGAGGACTTCCATGAACACGCTTGAAAACGCCCGAACCACCGAGACGCACCCCACGCTCGACCAGAGCCTTGCCAGCGTGCGCGAGGCGCTGCTGGCGCTGCGCTTCGGCAGCGTTTCGCTCACCGTTCACGAAGGGCGGGTGGTGCAGATCGACGTGACCGAGAAACGACGCCTTTCGCCCGGGCGCTGAACCTGTTCAGAACAGCGCGCGGTTCTCCGCGACGAGCGCGCCGAGAAAATCGACCACGGCGCGCACCCGTGGCAGGCGCTGGTGGTCGGCGTGGAAGCCCAGCCAGTAGCTGCGCGTGATCTCGACCGCCTCGGGCAGAACGCGCACCAGCGCCGGATCGCGCTCGGCGGCGAATAGGTGGAGAATGCCCAGGCCCAGGCCTCCCGCAACCGCCGCGTGCTGCGCGTTGATCGAGGTCGAGCGGAACACCGGTGTCGCATCGGCCGAGACTTCGGAGAGGAAGCGCAGCTCGGGAATGTCGATCCGCGCATCGATGTACCAGGCGAAAGGATGCCGGGCGAGCTCGTCGCGGCGGATCGGACCGTGGCGCTCGAGATAGGCGTGCGAGGCATAGAGCCCCAGGCGATAATCGGTGAGATGGCGCGCCACGATCGGCCCAGAGGTCGGCTGGTGGAGGAAGACCGCGATATCGGCGTCGCGGTTGGCCAGGCTCACCCGCTGCGATTCGGGCGCCAGTTCGAGCCGCAGTTCGGGGTGCGCCCGGTGGAGACGCTCGGCGCTCGGCGCGACGAGGTAGGTTCCGAAGGCCTCGGGTGTGGCAAGCCGCACCGCGCCGCGCACCCGCGCATCGCCTCCGCCCAGCTTTTCCGCCGCGGCCGCGATCTCACCCTCGATCCGTTCGGCGTGGTCGAGCAGGCCCTGCCCCGCGTCGGTGAGTTGCACGCCGCGCGGGCCCCGGTCGAACAGCCGGCTGCCCACCGCCGCCTCGAGCCCCGAGAGCCTGCGCGCTATCGTGCTGTGATCAAGCCCGAGGCCGCGCCCGGCCGCCGCCAGGCGCCCACTGCGCGCCACGGCAAGGAAAAGACGAAGGTCGTCCCAGTTGAGTGTCGACATATTTGCACACCTGCATGGGTAATTTAGCGGGTTCCTGTGCCAATTTGCATGGCCTATCCCATCACCAAGAGCAAGTCGGCGACCCCGGACGAACGACCAGGAAGAGGACCATCCCATGCGACGCATCCGCCATTTCATCGACGGCGCGGCCGTTTCGGCTCAGAATTCGGCGCAGGCCCGGTTCGGTCCGGTCTACGCCCCCACCACCGGCGAAGTGCAGGCCGAGGTCGAGCTCGCCGAACCCGCCACGCTCGATCAGGCGGTGGCGGCTGCCAAGATCGCCCAGCGCGAATGGGCCGCAACCAATCCCCAGCGCCGCGCGCGCGTGATGTTCGCGTTCAAGGCGCTGATCGAGGACAACATGCAGGAGCTGGCCGAACTGCTCGCCAGCGAGCACGGCAAAGTGGTCTCCGACGCCAAGGGCGACGTCCAGCGCGGGCTCGAAGTGGTCGAGTTCGCCTGCGGTATCCCGCACCTGCTGAAAGGCGAATACACGCAAGGCGCAGGCCCCGGCATCGACGTCTATTCCTTGCGCCAGCCCCTGGGCGTGGTGGCGGGCATCACCCCCTTCAACTTCCCCGCGATGATCCCCTTGTGGATGGCCTCGATCGCGATTGCCTGCGGCAACGCCTTCATCCTCAAGCCCTCCGAGCGCGACCCGTCGGTGCCCGTGCGCCTGGCCGAACTCGCAATCGAGGCCGGGCTCCCGGCGGGCGTGTTCAATGTCGTCCACGGTGACAAGGCGATCGTCGATGCGATCTGCGACCATCCCGAGATCAAGGCAGTCAGCTTCGTGGGCTCGTCCGATATCGCCAACTACGTCTACCAGCGCGCCGCGGCAGCGGGCAAGCGCGCGCAGTGCATGGGTGGCGCCAAGAACCACGGCATCGTCCTCGCCGATGCCGACCTCGACCAGTGCGTCGCCGACATCCTGGGCGCGGCCTACGGCTCGGCGGGCGAGCGTTGCATGGCGCTGCCGGTCGTCGTGCCGGTGGGCGAGCAGACCGCCGAAACCTTGCGCGCCAGGCTCGTCGAGGAAATCGCCAAGCTCAAGGTCGGGGTATCGAGCGACGAAGAGGCGCATTATGGCCCGGTCGTCTCGGCCCAGCACAAGGCACGGATCGAGGACTACATCCAGCTGGCCGTGGACGAAGGCTCCGAACTCGTCCTCGACGGGCGCGGCTTCACGCTGCAGGGCTACGAGAACGGCTATTTTCTCGGCCCCACCCTGCTCGACCACGTTACCCCGCAAATGAAGAGCTACCAGGACGAGATTTTCGGCCCTGTCCTCCAGATCGTGCGTGCGCAGACGCTGGCGCAGGCGATCGACCTCGCCTCGCGCCACCAATACGGCAACGGCGTCGCGCTCTTCACCCGCAACGGCGATGCCGCGCGCACCTTCGCGAGCGAGGTCGAGGTGGGCATGGTCGGCATCAACGTGCCGATCCCGGTGCCGGTCGCCTACCACAGCTTCGGCGGGTGGAAGCGTTCGGGCTTCGGCGACATGGACCAGTACGGGATGGACGGCGTGCGCTTTTACACCCGCACGAAGAAAGTTACCCAGCGCTGGCCCTCGGGCGGCTCGGTGACCGACCAGAGCTTCGTCATCCCGACCATGGCCTAGTCGGCGGGCGGCTCCGCACAAGGCACTGTGTGAATTCGACAATTGCCAAAGTACATGCACAATACTGAAATTACCAAAACCCTTCCCGATACCCCCAAGAAGGCGCGTAAATAAGCGCGCGCCTATAAATAGTTATCCGATTTTAAGAGGTATTAACTTTTACGCCATCATTCGATGCGAAGAATTGCGGATGGTTCGAAAGGGAGAAAGCGATCCTTCCACTGCCCAGCCCGGCGCCTCGCGGCGCAAGGGGGGCGCCATGCGCGCAAGCCCGCAGCCTTCGCATCGGCGGGAAACGGTCTGCGCGGCCGATTTCCTTCCCGCTCTGGCGCTGCTCACGGTCGGGCTCGTGGGGCTCGCCGTGGCCTGGCTGGCAAGCGCGCCGCCCTCGGGGCAGTACTTCGTCATTGCACCTGTCGGGGCGACACGCGGCGAGGCGATAACCCTCGTGCGCAGCGCCCGGGGGCGCCTCGTCGCGACCGGCTATTTCCGCAACACCGTCATCGCCGCCTCGCCCGGGCCCGGCTTCACTTCCGCGCTGCGAAAGGCAGGGGCCAGCCTCGTCCTGCGCGTGCCGCCCTGGCTCGAATGCGGCCCCCCGTCCGCGGCCGGACCGACGCCATGAACATCGAGCTCGACGATCTTCGCCACCATTTCGGTCGCTTTCTCGTCTGGCTGTTGTGGATGCATGTGCCGCTGCTCGGGGTGGTCTCGCTGCTTACGGCGCATCCGGCCTACCCGGCGATGCTGGCGGGCGCGGGCCTGGCGCTGTGCTACCATCTCATGTGGTGGCGGCGCGGCATCGCACCGGCCACCCGCTTCCTGTCGGCCGTGGCGCTGATGGGCGAGCCGGCGATCCTCCTGGTGCTGCTGCGCGGTCATCCCTGGCAGATGGACATGCACATGTACTTCTTCGCCATGCTCGCGCTGACGATCGCGTGGTGCGACCGGCGCGCGACGCTCACCGCGGCGGCGGCAATATCGCTGCACCACCTGCTGCTGCTCTATCTCCTCCCCTCGGTCGTCTTCCCCAGCGACGGCAACTTCGAGCGCGTGCTGCTCCACGCCGGGATCGTCCTGTTCCAGACCGCCGCGCTGGTGTGGCTCAGCAACCGGCTGGTCGAAAGCTTCGACCACAACCGGATCATGGCCGCCGAGATCCTCGCCAAGAACGAGGCGCTCGAGGCGCGCACGCGCGAGGCCGAGGACGCCAACCGCGCCAAGAGCCTGTTCCTCGCCAACATGAGCCACGAGATCCGCACCCCGATGAATGCGATCCTGGGCTTCTGCCACCTCATTGCGCGCACCGATCTCGACACCCGCCAGTCCGATTACGTCACCAAGATCAGCCAGGCTGGCGTCTCGCTGCTGCGCCTCATCAACGACATCCTCGATTTTTCGAAGAACGAGGCGTGCAAGCTGACGCTGGAGGCCCACCCCTTCGACCTGCGCGTGGCGCTGGAGAACCAGCTCCAGCTGGTCGCGGGCGACGCGCAGGCGCGGAACGTCTCGCTCGAGGCCTCCGTCGCGCGCGAGGTTCCCGCCCGGCTGGTGGCCGACGAGGTGCGTTTCAACCAGATCGCGCTCAACCTCATCAGCAACGCGGTCAAGTTCGCCCCCGGCGGCACCGTGCGCGTCGCGCTCGAGATTGTCGGAGAGGACGCGCAGGGCGTAACGCTTGGCCTTCGCGTCAGCGACACCGGCATCGGCATGACCCCCGAACAGCAGGCGAGCCTGTTCAGCTCGTTCACGCAGGCCGACAGCTCGACGACCCGGCGTTTCGGCGGCACGGGACTGGGCCTCGCCATCTGCCGGCAGATCGTCGAACAGATGGGCGGCACGATCGCGGTGACGAGCGCCCCCGGCGAAGGCAGCACCTTCACCTGCCACCTGCCGATGGCGCGCGAGCCCGATGGCGCAGAGCAAGCCCCGCCCATACCCGAACACGTGCGGCGCCTGCGTGTCCTTGCCGCGGACGACAACCCTGCCTCGCGCCAGTTGCTCCAGGAAATATTCGCCGGCTGGGGCATGGGTGTCGAACTGGTCGCCTCGGGCGCCGAGGCGCTCAGCGCGGTTTCGAGCGCGCACGAAAGTGGCACGCCGCACGATCTCGTCCTGCTCGACTGGAAGATGCCTGGGCTCGACGGGATGGAAACGGCGAGCGCGATCCAGACCGCCGCGCAAGCGGCACGGCGCGAACCGCCGCGGCTCCTGATCGTCACCGCCTATGGCGCCGACAACCTGGTCACCGCGATGCACGGTGTCGAATTCGCGGGCATCCTCACCAAGCCGATCGTGCCCACGATCCTGCTCGAGACGATCGAGAACGCCTTCACGCCGCGCCTCGCGCCCAACGAGAAGAGCGTCCCCGATCCGGCGCCCGAAGCCGGGAGGGTGCCGATGGTCGCCTCGCACTTGCGCGGACGGCGCCTGTTGCTTGCCGAGGACAACGAGATAAACCGCGAGATCGCGGTGACCCTGCTCGTCGACGCCGGGCTCGAGGTCGACTGCGCGAAGGACGGGCGCGAGGCCTGCGCACGCATGGCGGCGCAGGGCGCGGCTTACAGCGCCATCCTGATGGACGTGCAGATGCCCGAGATGGACGGCATTGCCGCCACCCGCGTGATCCGCGAGAGCTGGCCGGGCGATGCGCTGCCCATCATCGCGATGACCGCGCACGCCTACGAGGAAGAGCGCCAGCGCTGCTTCGCGGTGGGCATGAACGACCACATCGCCAAGCCGGTCGATCCGCTTGCGCTGGTGCGCACGCTCGAGCGCTGGCTTGCGGCGGCGCCGCCGCCGGCCGCGTGTGCGCAGGACAAACCGACACCCGGCACGCTCGCGCCGCCACCCTCGCCCGGCCCCCTGCCCGCCGTGCTTCCTCCCTTCGACATCCCGGCCGCACTGGTCCGGGTCAACGGCAAGGCCGCCTTGCTGCGCAAGCTGCTGCTGTCCTTCGGCGAGATCTATGCCGATGCCGGGGGCGAGTTGCGCCGCCTTCTGGCCGAGGGCCGGCTCGCCGATGCCCGGCGCCATGCGCACAGCCTCAAGGGCGTCGCCGGATCGCTCGAACTGACTTCGGTGCAGGCTTGCGCCGCCACGATCGAACGCCTCCTCGCCGAAGGCAAGGCGGTTGAGGCGCGCGAGGCCATTTCCCAGCTCGAACACGAACTGGCCCCGGCGCTCACGGCCTTGCGCACGCTCGGACGTGAAGCCGCGCAGGCCCCGCCCTGCCCGCTCTCGACCGGTGATCCCGACGCGCGCCTGGCGGCCTTCGAAGACTTGCGCGCGCGCGTGCGCCGCCGAAGCCTGAGCGCGCGCGCCGCCTTCGCGCGCTTTGCCAGCGCCTCGGGCCTGTCCGAGGACGCGATCGCCGACCACCCGGTCCGCCGCGCGCTTGAAGAGCTCGACTACGAAGGGGCCTTGGCGCGTCTCGACGCCATGGCCGAAAGCCTGCGCGAGCCGGCACCGCAGCGCAGCCAGCAGGAGGGAGTGACGGGATGAGCCGACCTACGATCCTGATCGTCGACGACGAGATCGCCAACATCGAGATCATGAACGCGGTGCTCGAGGACGACTACGAGGTCTGCTTCGCGACCTCGGGCCAACAGGCGCTCGACCTGGCCCGCGAGGCCCCGCCCGACCTCATCCTGCTCGACGTGCTGATGCCCGGGCTCGACGGCTTCGAGGTCTGCCGTCAGTTGAAGGGCGACCCGCTGCTCGCCGACCTGCCGGTGATCTTCACCACCGGGCTGGGCGACACCGACCACGAGATGCGCGGCCTCTCGATGGGCGCAATTGACTACGTGACCAAGCCGATCCAGCCCGCGATCCTGCGCGCGCGCGTGGGCAACCACGTCGAGCTCAAACGGCTGCGCGACCAGCTCGCCAGCATGGCGGTCACCGACGGGCTCACCGGCCTCAGCAACCGGCGCTACCTCCAGCAGTCGCTCACGCGCGAAACGCAGCGCCTCGCACGCGACGGCGACTGGCTCAGCGTCATCATGCTCGACATCGACTTCTTCAAGCAGTTCAACGACACCTACGGCCATCCGGCGGGCGACCGCTGCATCAAGATGATCGCCGCCGCGTTGATGCGCGCGGCCAAGCGCGCGAGCGATCTCTCCGCGCGCTACGGCGGCGAGGAGTTCGCCTGCATCCTGCCCGGTGCCGATCCGCGCGCCGCCGAACTGGTCGCGCAGGAAATCCGGCTCCAGGTCCAGTCGCTCAACATCCCGCACGAAGGCTCGCGCGTCAGCCCGATCGTGACGGTGAGCATCGGCGCCGCCAGTGCGCGTTGCCAACCCTCGCGCATGGGCGACTTGTGGATCGAGGAGGCCGACCGGCAGCTCTACCGCTCCAAGCAGTCGGGCCGCGATCGCATCACCGTGTGCGACTTCGACTCCCGGCGCATCGAGACCTGCTGAGACGGTACGCCGCAAAGCCGTCGCCTCGCGAACCGGTTGCTTTCTGAAAACGTTACCATTAGCGTGCGCTCCTGTGCCTCTCAGGAGAGTTCGTGGATGCTTGACCGTCGTTCCGCCCTCAAGCTCACGGGCGCCGCCGCGTTCACCGCGCAGACCTCGCTTGCCACCTCAGCCTTCGCCGAGACAACCGCGCACACGGCCCTCCCCGGCGATCGCCCCACGCTGATCTCCTCGACGCAAACCCGGCGCTGGGCGCGCCAGAGCGATCCGGTCCTCGCACCGGCCGATGGCGACATCTTCGCGCTTCACTTCGCGGTCGAAGTCGACAAGCCCAAGCAGACGATGGCGGGCTTTGGCGGGGCCTTCTCGGCGCGCGGCTGGACCGCGCTCGGCGTGCTCGACGAGGCCGAGCGCGGTCGCGCGCTCGACGCCCTGTTCGGCGCGGGGGCACGGCTCTCGCATTGCCGGCTGCCGCTAGGCGCCAGCGACTTTGCACTTGCGCCTTACAGCTACGACGAAGTCGACGGCGATTTCGCGATGGAGCACTTCGACCTCGGCCCCGATCGCGATACGCTGATACCCTTCGTCAAGGCCGCGCAGGCGCGCGAACCGGGCTTGCGGCTATGGGCTTCACCCTGGACGCCGCCGCGCTGGATGAAGACCAACGCCGCGTTCGAGATGGCGCCGGGCTGGCCGGGCCGCGTACCCAACGCCATTACCGAGGCGACCACCCGCCACGAGGGCGAGGACGCCTTCATCCAGAAACCCGAATACCTCGCCGCCTATGCGCGCTATTTCGGGCGCTATGTCGATGCCTATGCCCGCGAGGGCATCGCGATCTCGGCGGTCATGCCGCAGAACGAGTGGAACTCGGCCCAGCCTTACGTCTCCTGCGTGTGGACGCCCGAGGGTCTCGCCCGCTTCCTGCCCCACCTCGGGCGGGAGATGGCGCCGCGCAAGGTCGACGTGCTGCTGGGAACGCTCGAGCGCGGCAACGCCGATCTCGTCGCGCGCGTCCTCGCCGATCCCGCCGCGGCCAGCGTGGTCAAGGGGCTCGGCGTTCAATGGGCCGGCAAGGAGGCGCTGCCCACCTTGCACACGACCTGGCCCGACCTGCCGATCTGGGGCACCGAACAGGAATGCGGCCTTGGCACCAATGACTGGAACTACGCGCGCTACAACTGGCGCACCATGCTCCACTACTTGCGCAATGGGACGAGCGTGTGGACCTACTGGAACATGGCGCTCGACGATGGTGGCGAGAGCAGCGCGGGCTGGCCGCAGAATTCGCTCCTCGCGATCGATACCAAGGCGCGCAGCTGGCGCCTGACACACGACTACTGGGTCCTTCGGCACGCCAGCGCGCTCGTCCATCCCGGTGCCCGCTACCTGCCGACCTCGAGCGCGGTCGGCTACGAATTCCAGTTCGCCTTTCGCAACCCCGACGGCAGCCTTGTCGTGGTGATGATGAACGACCTGGCCGAAGCGCAGGAACGTCGTATCGCCCTCGGCAGCCAGAGCGTGCGCCTGACCCTGCCGGGCGACAGTTTCAGCACGCTCGTCGTGCCCGCCGCGCTGCTCAATCGCAAAGCCTAGCCGCTTCTTCGACTTTTCGAAATATCTGAATAATTCGCAGCAAATTATACAGATACCTCCCAGTTCCGCACAGGCGTAATCCGAGCGGGAAAGGGAGGTCCCCATGGTCCGTCTTCACACACAACTTTCCCGCTACCGCGCGGCTTTCGCCGAGCAGATCCAACCGGTGGTGATCGCCTTCAGCGTCGCGGGCATGACCGGCGGCGCGCTGTCCGCCCTCGGACTGGTCGCCGGACATGCCCAGGCGCGCGCGCAGCGCGGCGGCGAAAGATCGCTCTGGCCCTCCGCACCCGGCTCGTGAATACTGCGCCGGTGGGGCACGGACCGCACATCGGGAGAGACTGGCCATGATCGAACTCGTCATCGACAAGCGCATCCGGGACCTTGGCGGCGGCTTCGAGGTCGGCCGCGTGCTGCCTTTCGCCAGGCGCCGGATGGTCGGGCCCTTCGTCTTCTTCGACCAGATGGGACCACTTGACCTGGCGCCCGGCTTTTCGAAGGAGTGGGACGTGCGCCCCCACCCGCACATCGGTCTTGCGACGGTGACCTATCTCTACAGCGGCGCGCTGACCCATCGCGACAGCCTGGGCGTGCACCAGGAAATCCGCCCGGGCGAAGTCAACTGGATGGTCGCCGGCAGTGGCATCACGCATAGCGAACGGCTCGAATACGCGCGCGCCAACGGGGCGCTGATGCACGGCATCCAGGCCTGGGTGGCGCTGCCCCTCGAGGCCGAGGAGACCGCGCCCGCCTTCTACCACCACGAGGGCGCGGACTTGCCCGAATGGCAGGACAAGGGCCTCAGCGGGCGGCTGATCGCAGGCCGAGCCGATGGCCTCGTCGCCCGCGTGCCCACCCATTCGCCGCTGTTCTACCAGCATCTCGACATGGAACCGGGCGCGCGCCACGCGGTCACCGGCGAATATCCCGAGCGCGCGGTCTATATCGCCTCGGGCCGCGCCGAAGTCGCGGGGCAGGTGCTTGCGGCAGGCCAGATGGCCGTGCTGGCCGCAGGCGGCGGCGTCGACGTGACCGCGCTCGCGCGTTCGACCGTCATGGTGCTCGGCGGCGATCCGGTCGGCGAACGCTTCCTGTTCTGGAACTTCGTCTCTTCCTCGCGGGAACGGCTCGAACAGGCCAAGGAAGACTGGCGCCAGCAGCGCATGAAGCTGCCGGTGGGCGATGACCTCGAATTCATCGCCCTGCCCACGCAGTAGCCCTAGAAGTCGATCTCGGGCCCGAGCGGGACGATGCCGGTGGGATTGATGCCCCGGTGGCTCTCGTAATAGTGGCCCTTGATGTGCTGCATGTCGACCGTCGCGGCAACGCCCGGCAGGTGGTAGATCTCGCGCGTGTAGCGCCACAGCCCGGGGTAATCGACAAGGCGTTTCACATTGCACTTGAAGTGGCCGACATAGACCGGATCGAAGCGCACGAGCGTCGTGAACAGGCGGATGTCGGCCTCGGTGACCGCCTCGCCCATCAGGAAGCGGCGCGAGGAAAGCCGCTCCTCCAGCCACTCGAGGCTTTCGAACAGCGGGCCGATCGCCTCGGCATAGGCCTCCTGCGTGGTGGCGAAGCCCGCACGGTAGACGCCGTTGTTGACGGTCTCGTAGATGCGCGCGTTAAGCGCGTCGATCTCGGCGCGCAGCGGTTCGGGGTAGTAGTCGCCCGGCTTCGCACCGAGGGCATCGAAGGCCGAGGCGAACATGCGCAGGATTTCCGAGGATTCGTTCGAGACGATCCGGCCGGTCTTCCGGTCCCACAGCACCGGCACCGTGACGCGCCCGGTGTAGGCGGGCTCGCAGGCGGTGTAGACCTCGTGCAGGCAGTGGGCGCCGTGGATCGGATCGGCGATAACGCCGGGCGCGGGATCGAAGGTCCAGCCCTGTTCAAGCATCAGCCAGTTGACCACCGAGATCGAGATCATCTCCTCCAACCCCTTGAGCGCGCGCATGATCAGCGTGCGGTGCGCCCAGGGGCAGGCGAGGCTGACGTAGAGGTGGTAGCGTCCGGTTTCGGCCGCAAAGCCGCCCTCCCCGCTCGGTCCGGGCGCGCCGTCGCGCGTCACCCAATGGCGAAAGGCGCTGTCCTTGCGCACGAAGCGCCCGCCGCTAGAGGCGGTGTCGTACCACTGGTCGTGCCAGGTGCCGTCAATCAACAGGCCCATCGGGCTTACTCCTTGCCGTGCTGCGCCCGCCGCAGGCGCGGCCGGTATCGCAGGATTTGTGTAGCAGCGCGCCGCTTTGAAGATAAGGTGGATAAATTGGCGTAGACTATTCAAGGAATCCGAAATGTCCGAACCGGGCACCCCCACCTTCGACCAGCTGAAGATCTTCCTCGCTGTGGTCGAGAACGGCAGTTTCGCGGGGGCGGGGCGGGCGCTCAACCGCGCCACTTCGGCGATTACCTATGGCATCGCCAATTTCGAGGCCCAGCTCGGGCTGACCTTGTTCGAGCGCCAGGGCACCCGCAAGCCGCGCCTGACCGTGGCGGGCAACGCGGTGCTGGCCGAGGCGCGTGCGATCGGCCAGGGCATGAACAGCCTGCGCGCGCGGGTGAAGGGGCTGCTCGAGGGGCTGGAGGCGCAAGTCGACCTCGCGATCGACGTCATGCTGCCGTCGCAGTGGCTGGGCGATGCCTTGCGCGCCTTCTATCTCGAATTCCCGACGGTCACGCTCAACCTCCATGTCGAGGCGCTCGGCGCGGTGACCGCGCTGGTGCTGGAAGGCACCGCGAAGATCGGGATCAGCGGCCCGCTCGCGGCCGAAACGCCCGACATCGAGACGGTGGCGATCGGATCGGTGCCACTTGTCCCCGTCGCCGCGCCGCACCACCCGCTGGCGATGGCCGGAGCCCTCAGCCCGGGCATGGGGCGCCTCCACGTCCAGCTCGTGCTGACCGACCGCTCGCCGCTGACGCAGGGGCGCGAATTCGCGGTGGTCAGCCCGCACACCTGGCGTCTTGCCGACCTCGGCGCCAAGCTCGCCCTTTTGCGCGAGGGGATCGGCTGGGGCAACATGCCGCGCCCGATGATCGAGGCGGACCTTGCCGCGGGAACGCTGGTCGAGCTCAAGATGCCCGATGATCCCGGCGTCGACTACCGCCTCTCGTGCATCTACCGCAGCGACACTCCGCCGGGCCCGGCAACCGCCTGGCTGCTTGCCCGCTTCCAGGAAGGCGCCGCGCGCCACCCCATCGCCTGACGCGCGGCAGGACTGCTCAGCGCGTATCGAGAATGTAGCCCGCCGAGCGCACCGTGCGCGGCACCAGCGGCACTTCCTGGCGCTGCAACGAGAGGCGCAACCGGCTCATCCAAACATCAACGGTGCGCTCGGCGTGGACTTCCTCACCCTTGCCCAGCACGCTGATCAGGTTGGCGCGCGTGAAGACCCGGTCGGGGTTGCGGAAGAAGTGCGCAAGCAACCGGAATTCCAGCACCTTGAGCTTGATCGGGCGGCCATCGTAGCGCGCGAGATAGGCGTTGGTGTCGACCTTCATCTTGCCGATCGCGAGCACCGGCTCTTCGGGCGGGCTGACCGCCCCCTGGTAGACGCGGATACGTTCGGCAAGCGCCTCGGGGCTGAGCGGACCGACGATGTAGTCGTCCGCGCCCGCCTCGAGCGCCCGCGCGCGCAGCGCGTCGTCGTGCTCGGGCAGGACCATGGTCACTTTCGCCTTGCGCCCGAACACGGTCTGGCGCAGCAGAGAGAGGAGCAGGACACCCGCCATCGCGGGCAGTAGCCAGTCGATGAAGATCCAGGTCGCATCGTCGACCTGAAGGTCGAGCAGATTGGCGGGATCGACCACCGAGACGCCCAGATTCAGGAACGTGTCGGTGATGTGATCGACGTGGTCCTTGTTCCCCGAGGTGAGAACGATATGACCAAGCTTGAGCATTGGTAGGGCAATCCAGGTTGCGGTTTCGCCGCCCTTTGCACCCTCGAATACTTACCGTGTCTGAACGAAGGCTGTCACGCGCCTCGAAAATGAAGCGCAACAAAACCGCCAAGAATGTCACATTTTTGTAACCCACTCTTCCTAGGAAGGGCCCAGGCGACCCCACCCTCCTTTCGTCAGGGGCGGGTGGGATCGATGTTACGTGAAGTGGTGCAAGTTTTCGGGTCGGGCCGCGTGCCCCGCCCGCGCTTCATGGATGTGTTGGCGGCGGGATGCCCGTGGCATCCGCCAAGGTCAGACACCGGGGGGTCAGCCCGGTGATTGGCGCGAAGGCGTGCCCTTTGGGCAGCGAGCGTCTTCGCGCGCCGCCAACGCAAACGTGCGCCATCCCGCAAGGGACAGCGCACGCGTGGCAAGATGCGGCAGCGGGCTTGGGTTCAGAACTTGAACTGCGTCCAGACGCCGAACTCGTCGTAGGTGCCTTCGTCGGTTCCCCCGATGGTGCCGTTCGACGTCGCCATCGCGATGTCGTCGGCCTCGTCGCGCTTGTAGACGAGGGCGATGTCGATGTTCTTGACCCCGGTGTAGTCGACACCGAAGTCATAGTAGTTCTCCTTGGCCTGCGGCACCGAATCCCGCGTCGGATCGACCCAGTCGTAGCGCCCGAAGAGCGCGAGCTTCGGGCTCACGGCGTAGGAGCCGAAGGCCGACCAGCCCGTGGTCTGGTCCTTGCTCGTCACCGCCCAGTCCCAGGCCGAGAAGTACTCGACACCGACACGGACCGGCCCCTGGACATAGGACGCCAGCGCGTCGAAGCGCTTGGCGCGATAGGGCGTCGCGCTGTCGGCCAGCGTCGCATTGCTCTTGCCGAGCTTTCCGTCATAGCCGCCCACGGCAAGCGCCAGGCCCTTGATCGGGTGAACGTCGAGACGGCCTTCGAGATCGATCGTGTCGGTCTTGCGCTCGAGCGTCTTGTAGCCCTCGCCGCTCACCGCCGAGACCTGGTAGCCGACCAGCCCATGGGCAAGCGTGCCGCCCACGTGCACCCCCCAGTCCGCCGAAGTACCGTACTTGGTGCGGTCGATCAGCGTGTTCTCGACGAAGCGGTAGTTGTAGACACCTTCCACGTAAGGCACCCAGGGCAGGTCCGCCGCGCCCAGGCGCACCCAGAGTTCCGGCGCGAACCTGGCCTGGAGATAGGCCTTCTTGACGTAGACACTGTCGTCGTTGGTAAGGCCGTTCGAGCCGTAGCGCACGTCGGTGGTGAGATCGGCCGAGAAGATGTCGCTGAACGTGTGATCGACCGAGATGTAGAACCGCTTCAGTTCGGCCTGCGTGCCGTTGGTCGCGGTCTTGGTGCCGTCCGACACCTGGTGGATCGTGCTGAGGTTGAGGTAGCCCTTGCCGCCGATCGTTGTGCCCTCGAGCCAGCCCGGCAGCTTGCCATCCTCCGAGGAGGCAGCCGTCGGGGCCGGGGTAGCCGGCGTCGAGGAGCTAGCCGTCGATGCCGGTTCCGTCGCCGCAGCCGGGACGGGCGCAGCGGCCTGGGCGGTCTTGAGCTCGTTGATGCTTTGGGTGAGTTGCTGGACCTGGGCCTCGAGGGCTTCGATCTTGGCGGTCGTGTCGGAGCTGGCATCCTGCGCGAGAACAGGTGTGCTGCCAAGCGCCAACGTGCCCAGCATAGTGCCGAGCAAGAGAGCGGTCTTCATTCTTGTTTTCCCTAATCGTCAGTGCGAGAACCGGGTCAGTCGGAACTCGTGCAGCGGCGTTAGGAGCGCTTCGTGACGGTGGCGTGAAACCAAGATGGCGGTTTGATGACAGTAGCCAGACCCGCGAAGCCGACCACCACCCTCGCGCAGGACATGGTGCCACGCCGCGCGGATGGCCTGGATCCGCAACGTCTTTTCACGACATGACAGGAACCCGATCGGCAGTGCCTCGCTTTGCCGGAACACGCCGGAATCGCCCGTCAGAAATGCATGCCGTCCTTGCCGCGAGGACGATCGCCGAGCCGCTCGCCGGTGGCGGCGAAGTAGACCATCTCGGCCACGTTGGTGGCGTGATCGCCGATCCGCTCGATGTTGCGCGCGACGAACAGGAGGTGCGTCGCCGCCCCGATGTTCTGGGGGTTCTCCATCATGTAGGTGAGCAGCGTGCGCAGCATCGTATCGTAGTAATCGTCGACCACCCGGTCGCTCGCGCAGACTTGCGCCGCGAGCGCCGCGTCGCGCGCGATGAAGGCTTCGAGTGCGTCGTGGACAAGCTCGGCCGCCACCCGGCCCATTTCGGGCAGGAGGCTGGTGGGGAGCGCCTCGGCGCCGTGTTCCAGCATCGCCACACGCTTGGCGATGTTCTTGGCGTAGTCGCCGATGCGCTCGACGATCCCGGCGATCTTGTGCGCCGCGATCAGGTCGCGCAAGTCGTCGGCCATCGGCGCGCGGCGTGCAATGATCTGGACGACCAGCGTTTCCGCTTCGGTCTCCAGCGCGTCGAGCTGGTGGTCGCGCTCGACGATCAGGGCCGCGCCCTCGCCGTCGGCCTCGAGCAGGCAGGCCAGCGCACCGCGCAGCGCCGCCTCGGCATGTGCGCCCATCCGGCGGATCAGCGCGCGCAGCTCGTTCTGCTCCTGGTCGAAGGCCTTGAGCGTGTGGGGGGGCGAAGTCATGAGCCGGGCTCCCTCAGCCGTAGCGGCCGGTGATATAGTCCTGCGTGCGTGAGACCGCGGGGCTGGTGAAGATGCGCGAGGTCTCGTCGAACTCGACCAGTTCGCCCAGGTGGAAGAACGCGGTCTTGTCCGAGACGCGCGCGGCCTGCTGCATGTTGTGGGTGACGATCACGATCGTGTAGCGCCCGCGCAGTTCCTGGAGCAGTTCCTCGATGCGTGCGGTCGAGATCGGGTCGAGCGCCGAAGTCGGCTCGTCGAACAGCACGATCTCGGGGCGCACCGCGATGGTGCGCGCGATGCACAGGCGCTGCTGCTGCCCACCCGAAAGCGAGAGCGCGCTCTGGTCGAGCTTGTCCTTCACCTCGTCCCACAAGGCCGCCTGGCGCAGCGCGTCCTCGATGCGGTCGGCGAGTTCGGACTTCGAAAGCTTCTCGTAGAACGAGAGCGCGAAGCCGATGTTGGCGCGGATCGTGGAAGCGAACGGGGTCGGCTTCTGGAACACCATGCCCACACGGCGGCGCAAGTCGGCAAGGTCGGTCCCGCGCGCGAGGATGTTGTGCCCGTCGACAAGGATCTCGCCTTCGGCGCGCTGCTCGGGGTAGAGCGCGTAGATGCGGTTGAGCGTGCGCAGCAGGGTCGACTTGCCGCAACCCGAAGGGCCGATGATCGCGGTTACCGCGAGCGCCGGAATCGCGAGATTCACGCCGTGGAGCGCTTGGGTCTGCCCGTAGTGGAAATCGAGATGGCGCACGTCGATCTTGATCGGCGCTGCGGCAAGGCCCTGTGCGGCGTCGGTGCCGAAATGGGGACGCGTATCGGTGGTAATCATGAATGTCTCCCCCGTGCGACCAGCCTGACGAGCAGGCTGAGGACGAGCACGAAAACGGTGAGGATGAGGGCTCCGGCCCAGGCCAGCGCGTGCCACTGGTCGTAGGGGCTCATGGCGTATTGGAAGATGACCACCGGCACGTTGGCGAGCGGGGCGTTCATGTCCGCGCTCCAGAACTGGTTGTTGAGCGCGGTGAAGAGCAGCGGCGCGGTCTCGCCGCTGATGCGCGCGACGCCCAGCAGCACACCGGTGATCACGCCGCTGCGCGCGGCCTTGTAGAGCACCTGGAGGCTGACCTTCCAGCGCGGCAGGCCGAGCGCGAAAGCGGCCTCGCGCATGCGGTCGGGGACGAGGCGCAGCGCCTCGTCGCTGGTGCGCACGACCACCGGCACGAGGATCAGCGCCAGCGCGAGGCTGCCCGCATAGCCCGAGAAGTGACCCGAGGGCACGACGACGAGTTCGTAAATGAACAGGCCGAGCACGATCGAGGGTGCACTGAGCAGGATGTCGTTGACGAAGCGCACCGCGCTCGCAAGCCGGGTGTGGCGGCCCTGCTCGGCAAGATAGGTACCCGCCGCAAGACCGATCGGGGTGCCGATCGCGATGGCCAGCACGATCATCACCGCGCTGCCGTAGAAGGCGTTGAGAAGCCCCCCGTCGGCGCCCGGCGGCGGGGTCATTTCGGTGAACAGCCTGGGGCTGATCGCCGCCGCGCCGTTGGCGAACGTGGTCCACAGGATCCAGGCCAGGAAGAACAGGCCGAAAGCGGTGGCCAGCGCCGCGCAAACGAGCGCGATACGGTCCGCCAGGCGGCGGCGAAAGAGTGTCCAGTTCATGGTCAATGCGTCCGCCCCAGGCTGCGGTCCATCCGCGCCAGCATCAGCTTGGCCAGCGAAAGGACGATGAAGGTGACGATGAAGAGCAGGAAGGCGAGCGCGATCAGCGAGGAGCGGTAGAGTTCGGTATCCGCCTCGGTAAATTCGTTGGCAATGGCCGCCGCGATCGAGTTGCTCGGCATCAGCAGCGAGGCGGAAAGGTCGTGCGCGTTGCCGAGCACGAAAGTCACCGCCATCGTCTCGCCCAGCGCCCGGCCCAGGCCGAGGAAGATCGCGCCCACGATCGCCGAGCGGGTGTAGGGCAGGCTCACGTGGCGCAGGATCTCCCAGCGCGTGGCGCCCAGCGCCACGGCGGATTCGCGCAAGGCAGCCGGAACCGCGTTGAGCACGTCGCGCGCGACCGAGGCGATGAAGGGCACGATCATGATGCCCAGCACGATCCCCGCGGTCAGCATGCCGATCCCGATCGGGGGCCCGGCAAAGAGCGGTCCGACCAGCGGCAGGCTCCCCAGCGTGTCGTTGACCCAGGGCTCGACGTGGCTCGCCATGAAGGGTGCGAACAGGAACAGGCCCCACATGCCGTAGATGATGCTGGGCACGGCGGCGAGCAGTTCGATCGCCACCGCGATCGGCTGGCGCGACCAGACCGGCGCGATGTCGGTCAGGAACAGCGCGATGCCGATGCTGACCGGCACGGCGATGACAAGCGCGATCGCCGAGGTCACCAGGGTACCGTAGATCGGCACGAAAGCCCCGAACTGGCCATTGACGACATCCCAGTTCGCGCTCGTGACGAAGCCGAGTCCGAACGTCTGGAAGGCCAGCTTGCCGCCCAGCGCCATCGACAGCGTTACCGCGATCAGGATGAGGAGGACCAGCCAGGCCGCACCGGCGGTCGCCAGACCATAGAGCCGCTCGGGAAGGGCGGCGCGCGAAGCTGGGGGCGACGCGGCCGGGGCAGGCCCGGCCTCCTGCGTCGGCACCGGGGCCGCATCGTGCGGGGCGGCAAGGCTGGTCATCTCGCTCACTTGATGTTCGCGCTCCAGTACGCCTCGATCTGCTTCACGACGGGCGCGGGCAGCGGTACGTAGTCGAGCTTGGCCGCCTGGGGCTGGCCCTTCTCGAGCGCCCAGCGCAAGAACTTCAGCGCCGCATCGCTATGCTCCTTGTCCTTGGGCTGCTTGTACATCAGCACGAAGGTCGAGGCGGTGATCGGATAGGCCTTGGCGCCCGGTGCATTGGTCATCACCAGGTAGAAGTCCTTGGAATTGGCCCAGTCGGCGCTGGCCGCGGCGGCCTGGAAGCTTTCGGCGCTGGGCGCGACGTAGTTGCCGGCCGCGTTCTGCACGTAAGTCCAGGCCATGTCGTTCTGCAGGACATAGGCGTATTCGACATAGCCGATCGAGTTGGGGATCTGGTTCACGTAGGCCGCGACGCCCTCGTTGCCCTTGCCGCCCACGCCACCCGGCCACTTGACCGATGTCCCCTCGCCCGCGCCCGCCTTCCAGCTTGCACTGACCTGGCTGAGGTAGTGGGTGAAGTTGAAAGTGGTGCCCGAGCCGTCCGAACGGTGCACGGCGGTGATCTTCGCGCCCGGCAGCTTCACGCCCGGGTTGAGCGCGGTGATCGCCGGATCGTTCCAGGTGGTGACCTTGCCCGCGTAGATATCGGCAAGGACCTGGCCGCTCAGCTTGACCTGACCCTTGGCGATGCCCTCGATGTGGACCACCGGCACGACACCGCCGACGATCACCGGGAACTGCACGAGCCCCGCCTGGGCGAGTTCCTCGGGGGCAAGCGGCTTGTCGGTCGCGCCGAAGTCCACCGTACCGGCCTTGATCTGCGCGATACCGCCACCCGAGCCGATCGACTGGTAGTTGACCTTGACGTCCTTGGCCTGCGGGTAGTCCGCGGACCAGGCCGAAAGCACCGGGTAGACGAACGTCGAGCCCGCACCGGTGATGGCCGCGCTTCCGGCATCGGACTTGCCCTGGCAACCGGCCAGCAGGAAGGCGCCGATCAGCGCGGTGGACATGAACTTTTTCAAGAGAGGCTCTCCTGGGTTGGGGATGCGTGCGGGATTTGTCCCGAACGCCGGAAATGCCGACTGCACCGGCACGAAAACGCGCCGGAGCCGTCGGGCTTTCGCTGTCCGAGCCGGAGCCGGGCGGGGCCTGCGCGACACGCTTTCCCGCCCGGCTGCGGCACGATTACTTGAAGCTCGCCGCGCTGTAGGCCTCGATGTGCTTCACCAGCGGGCCCGGCAGCGGCACGTAGTCGAGGCTGAGCGCCTGCTTCTGGCCCTTTTCGAGCGCCCAGCGGAAGAACGTGCGCGCGGCGGCAGAGCTGGCGGGGTTCTTGGGGTGCTTGTACATGAGCACGAAAGTCGAGGCGGTGATCGGATAGGCCTTGGCGCCCGGCGCATTGGTCATGACCAGGAAGAAGTCCTTCGACTTGGCCCAGTTGGCGGTCGCCGCCGCGGCCTGGAACGAGGCCGTATTGGGCGCGACGAACTGCCCGGCGGCGTTGCGCATGAGCGTGTAGGTCATGTGGTTCTGCAGCACATAGGCGTATTCGACGTAGCCGATCGCGTTGGGGATCTGCTTGACGTAGGTGGCCACGCCCTCGTTGCCCTTGCCCCCGACGCTGCCGCCGGGCCAGTTGACCGAGGTGCCCTCGCCCACGCTCGCCTTCCATCCAGGGTTCACCTGGCCAAGGTAGTGCGTGAAGTTGAAGGTCGTGCCCGAACCGTCCGAGCGATGCACTGGGGTAATCGGCGCGGAGGGCAGGTGCAGGCCGGGGTTGAGCCTGGCGATCTGCGGATCGTTCCAGGTCTTGATCCGGCCGTCGTAGATATCGGCAAGGACCGGGCCGCTGAGGCGCAACTGGCCGGGCTTGAGGCCCTGAATATTGACGACCGGCACGACGCCGCCGATGGCGACGGGGAACTGGGCGAGGCCCGCCTGTGCAAGTTCCTCGGGCGAGAGCGGCTTGTCGGTCGCGCCGAAATCGACGGTGCCCGCCTTGATCTGGGCGATGCCGCCGCCCGAACCGATCGACTGGTAGTTGATCTGGTCGCCGGTCATCGTCTTGTAGTCGGCCGCCCACTTGGACAGGACGGGGTAGACGAAGGTCGAACCGGCTCCGGTGATGTTCGAAGCTTGCGCGGCGATGGCGGTGCCCGCGAAGGTCACGGCAAAGAGGCCCGCTGCAATACGGCGGGAAAGGCGCGTCATGGTCAGTCTCCAGGTAGCGAGGTCAGTCGCGGTTACGTGGGTTTTGTGGTGCGCCGCCGCATTGGGCCCGTGTCATGACAGCCATGTGAAGCGTGGATGACACTTTCGTGAAACGCCCCCATTCACCTCCAAATCCCTGAAAAGACCGGTCGGATTGCCATGCCTGCCGCAAAAGGCCGGTTTGCCGGGGCAACTTGTCCGCTTCTTGCATGGACACCTGCGGGCACCTCGCCCCCGAGGAGAAATGCATGGACCTTGTCGCGATTGTGCCCGTGTATCGGGGTTCGAGCGCGACATTCGCGTCGGCTTTGCGACACCCCCTCGGCTTTGCCCCCCCCCACCGCGCGCGCGATCCGCGTGCCCCCAGCGTTCCCAACCCCCGAAAGGAGACTGACATGCCCGATCTCTTCGTGATCTGCGAAGCCCGCGAGGTGCAGGAGGAAGACGTGCGCCGCTTCGTCCTCGCCCGCCAGGTCGAGGGCGCGATGGTGCCCTGGCCGATCCTCGTCACCCGCAAGGGCGGGCAGTTCCACGCCTACGAAAACGCCTGCCCGCACGACGGCAAGCCGCTCGATGGCGGTCAGGGTGATTTTCTCGACGAGGAAGGCAACTTCCTCCAGTGCAAGGCGCACGGCGACCTCTTCGACATCGAGACCGGTGCCTGCTTCATCGGCCCCGCCAAGGGCCAGAGCCTCACGCGCCTCGAACTCGTCATCGACGAGGGCGACATCTGCATGATCGACGAAGGCCTCACCGACGAGGACGGAATGCACCTCGAAGAGCCCGACGCGCACCCCGAAGTGATGATCACTTCGGACTGATCTGCGGCCGGGGCGCATTGATGCGGGTCAATGCGCGGGCCCTGCACATCCCTAGGCTGTCGGGCTCAGCGACCCTTGGGAGGCAGGGCCATGGCCAGTCAGCCGTTCGACTTCTTCCAGCAGATGCGCCGAGGCTTCGGGCAGATCCTCGACAGCGCCGCCAGCGACGGCGAAGCCGAGACCACCGCACTCGCCGGTCGCGCCTTCGGCTGGTTCGAAAGCAACATCGCGCAGCACGGCCGGGAGCTGGAACCGCTTGCCTGCGCCAGGGGGTGCCCGACCTGCTGTGCCTTGCGCGTGACCGCCACGGCGCCCGAGATCTTCACGATCGCCGACTACGTCCGCAAGGTCTCGGCAACACCGCAAGGCGCGCGGCTCGCGCTCGCGAAGCGGATCCTGGCGACCGACGCGCGAACCCGGGGGATGGCGCCGGAGGACCGCCTCGCCTCCGGGATCGCCTGTCCGATCCTGTTCGAAGGCGTCTGCGTGCTGCACCCGGTGCGCACGCTCGCCTGCCGGGGCCATGCGGCCTACGTTGCGGCGCAATGCCAGGGGGCCGCGCGCGGCGAGGATGTCACGGTCGAACTGTCCGAGCCGCACCACACCTTGCGTGCGCTCGTCCAGAACGCGCTGCAGGCCGCACTGCGCGACAAGGGCCTCGCCTGGGGGCTCTACGAACTCAACCACGCGCTGGCGCTCGCGCTCGAGGACACTACGCGCCGCGAAGCCTGGCTGGCGGGCGAGGACAGCCTTGCGCCCGCGGCCGTCGACGAAGCCGACCTGGCCGCGCTCGCGGCGCTGTTCGACGCGATGCCCGCGCCCGCCTAATCGCCCAAGCCGGACACCTCCACCCACCACCCGCAGCTGACGAGGGGCATCGAGAACCCCTCGACACGCCACCGGACCGGACACGGCAACGCCTGATGCCGCCGCACCCACCTGCGCAACAGGCGTCTCACTCGATGCCCTCCTGCCAAGCCTTGGAATTGATTGCCGCCTGGAAGCGCGCGGCCGCATAGCGCGGGTCCGAGGCGACTTCGGCCTGGTTGGCGTAAAGCGCCGCGCGCGCCACTTGCGCTTCCTCGGCGGTCAGCGTGATGCGGCCCGCGACGTGGGTCGCCTCGGGCGCCGCATGCTGGATCTGGAGCTTGCGCGGATGGCTGAGGACGTCGCTCACGTCCATCGCCTCGGGCTTGCCGTCGAGCGTCACGGCGAGGCCGATTACCTCGACGCGCCGTCCGTCCCGTGTCGTCTTGATGTAGGTGGCCATGCGATTGCTCCTCGTTCAGGGTACCGGTTCGGGCTGGACGCGCTCGGCAATGTCCATGCCGCGAAAGATCGAACAGCGCAGGAAGGCCGCGAGGTCGGGCGCGAGCCGCTTCTGGCTGCAGTACTTGGCGGTGAGCTTGGCAAGGCCCTTGATGTCGCGTCCGCTGGCGGCGGGAAACCGGTCGGCCAGCTCCTCGACGAGGCCGGGCGCAAGCGCGAGGCCGAACTGTTCGCCCATGACCTGCCAGATCCGCACCCGCCCTGCCCGGTCCGGCGAATGGTAGCGGATCAACGCGATGCAGCGCGAGACGATCGCCTCGTCGATGTCGTCGACCCGGTTGGTGGTGAGGAACAGGAGCCCATTGAAGTACTCGAGCACGCGCAGGAACACGCCCACCACCGCGTTCATCGCCATGTCGTTGTCGCGCCGCTTGATGTAGACGTCGGCCTCGTCGATCAGCATCACCGCGCCCCAGCGCTGCGCGCGCGTCAGCACGTCCTTGAGCGCGGCTTCCATCTGCGTGACGTTGAGGCCGAGCTGGCCCGAATGAACGCGGTAGAGCGGGCGGCGGATGATCTCCGAATAGACTTCGGCGGTCAGCGTCTTGCCCACCCCCGGAGGCCCCGCGCACAGCACCGTGGTACCGCCCGACTTGCCCTCGACGATGTCGTCCATCAGCACGTCCATCTCCGCCGTCAGGATGTCGATGAGGTCGGTCTGCTCGGGGGGAAGGACCAGCTTGCCCTTGAGCGCGGGCTGATAGGCGTAGGGTTCCATGTCGTCGACGTGGACCCACACGTAGTGATGCAGATCGAGGTGGAACATCAGCACGAAGGCGTGGACCGGCACCTCGCGGAACATGTCGGGCGGGATTGCCGAGGCGAGCAGGCGCAGTTCCTCGTCGTTGTCGTACTGGTTGCTCTTGCCCGCACGGCGCAAGTACGAGGCGAGGATTTCGCCCGGTGCGTCGAGCGTCAGCGCGCGATCGGCAAGGATGCCCTCGTCGTTGACGAGCCGCGCCTTGCCGCCCGAGGCGCTGAGCACCACCACGTCCTTGCGCGCCCAGTCGGTGTCACGCCGCGGCGCGCTCGGGTCCTCTGCGTAGAAGGCGCGCCCCTCGGCCGCAAACTGCTCGCCATAGCGGCCCCGCCAGGCGTAATAGCGGCTCGCCGTGGCGTCGTATGCGGCCAGAAGATCGGCGGTTTCCTTGAGGAAACCCTTGGCCACGAGCACCTCGCCCAGCGTGTGCCCCTCGATGTCGGCTGCGGTCACGCGGAACAGGTTGGTGACCAGCGTGCCCTTGGCGTTGGCCTTCAATTCGACGAAAAGCTTGCCGCTCTCCTCGTTGTTGCTGGGCGTGTAGTCCAGCCGGGTCACCACGTAAGGCAGCGGGCGGCGCGAAATGTCGGCGCTGAACAGCCAGCCCCGCAAGCCATCGGCGACAAGATAACGCACGAGATCGACAAGGAAATCCTCAAGCTGTTCGCCCGCATAGCGCCTGCCCGGCTTGCCCAGCGCCCCGCGCAAGGTGACGAGCTGCGCGGCGCGCACGCGCTGGTCGGGTCCCGCCTCGCGCAGCAGGCCACCCAGAAACGCAACCTGCGTATCCGAAAGGTCACCCACCGCCACTTCGGCCCGCTCGGCCAGCCGCAACTGCGCGGTGAGCCCCGCAAGCTCGGGAAAGCGCGCGACCAGCGCCTCGAGGTGCGCACGCTCGAGCGCCAGCTTCATGCCGCGCACCCTTGCGCCAGCTCGGCAACGACCGGCCAGCCCACCTCGCCCTGCGGGTCGAGCCGGCGCAGCGCGGCCAGGATCGTCTCGGCGTCGCGCGGGCGCGCGTCGCGCAGCGCGATGAAGGCGAGCGCCTTGAGGGTATAGAGCGCGAAACGCCCCGGATCGGCCGGCGCCGTCCGCGTCGGCAACCAGAGACGCCAGTCGGGGTTCCAACCCGCCTGATGCGCGGCCTCGGCCAGTCCCGCCTCGGCCATCGCCCGAGCTTCGCCAAGGCGCCCGGCGTAAGTGTGGATCTTGTAGAGGCAAAAATAGGTGGGAAGCGCTCGCGGATCGCGCGCAAGTGCCTCGCGGAACAGCGCGTCGGCGCGGTCCTTGTCCTGCCGGTGGGCCCGCACTCCGGCCTGGAGGAGCTGCTCGACCTCCTCGGGCAGCTCTCCGAAATCGATGGACTCGAACGGGGCGTCAGACAACATCGGGCTTCTCCTTGGCGCGCCTTGCAAAGCAAGAAGCGCGCCAGCCTCGATGTGCGCGCAAATGAGGCTAATTCAGGAGATTACCCGAGGAACCAGGCGGTCGCGGATACGACAATGTCGGGTTCGCGACCGACAGGATGGATCGGGGGCGCCATCGGCCGGCGCCCCCGACGTCGGTCTCAGCGCGCGAGGAAGCCGCCGTCGACCGGATAGTAGGTCCCGGTCATGAACGAGGCGCGCTCGGACAGGAGGAAACTCGTCATGCCAGCGATTTCTTCGGGCCGGGCGAGGCGGTCGAAGGCGTGCAGTCCCGCGAGCACCGAGCGCTCCTCGTCGGTCATCGTCTTGCCGAGCGCCGGTGTCTCGACGAAGGCCGGGCCCACCGCGTTGACCCGGATGCCCTGCCCCGCATAATCGAGTGCGGCGGTCTTGGTCATGCCCACGATCGCGTGCTTGGAAGTCACGTAGGCGGCCGAACCCGCCCATCCGACCGCGCCCAGGATCGAGGCCATGTTGACGATCGCCCCGCCACCCGAAGCGATCATCGCCGGGATCTGGTATTTAAGCCCATAGAACACGCTGTGCAGGTCGACGCCAAGGACCCGGTGCCAGTCGTCGAGCGCGATGTCGGCGAGCGGGGTCGAGGGAGCGCCGATGCCTGCGTTGTTGACCGCCAGATGCAGGCCGCCGAAGCTTTCCACGGCAAAGTCGACACTCGCCTTCACCGCCGCGGCGTCGCTGACGTCGGCCTTGAACGCGCGCGCGCGCTCGGGGCCATAGGCCTCGGCAAGCCGCCGGGCTCCGGCCTCGTCGAAGTCCGCGATGACAACTTTCGCGCCTTCGGCAAGGAGATCCTTCGCCACCGCTTCGCCGATACCCGAAGCCCCGCCGGTGACGATCGCGACCCGGTCCTTGAAGAGTGCCATTGAAACTGCTCCTTGGTCTTGGCCGCCGCGCACCCAGTGCGAAGCGGCGCTGCATGTGCCGGGTATAACGCGCATCAAAGTATCCGGTTGCGTATCTTTTATGCTACGCCGTTCGCAAGGGGAAGTGCACATGACGCAAGACAGCCGGCCCGATGCGGAACCGGTCCGGCTCGCCGGGCGCCCCTCGCTCGAGGCGGCGCAGCGGATCGAGGAAACCATGCTCGACGCCGCGCTCGAAGTGTTCGTCGCACAAGGCTTTCGCGGCGCGAGCATGGAAGCCATCGCGCGCGCGGCCGGCGTCACCAAGCGCACGCTCTACCGCCGCGCACGCACCAAGTCCGCGCTTTTCGTCGATGTCGTCGAGCGGCTTGCGCTCCGCTCGGGGGTGCCCGAACTCGCGCACATCAAGGCCGGACCGCTGCGACAAAGGCTGGAGGCTGCGAGCGAGATCCTGCTCGGCTGGATGCTCGCGCCCGAGGCCATCGCGCTCTATCGCCTGATCGTCGCCGACGCGACCACGCATCCAAGCCTTGCACGCAGCGTCGACGGCCCGTTCCAGCGCGCCAGCGAAGCGCTTGCCGCGATCCTCGCCGAAGGCGACGAGCGCCCGGCCGAAGTCATCCGTATGGGCGCGGACATGTTCGTGCGGCTCGTTGCGGGCGAGGCGCTCGACCGCGCGGCCCAGGGCATCGAGCCACCCGGCGTCTCGCTCCGCACGCAGGACCGCGCGCGCGTCGGTGTCGCCTTCTTCCTCGCCGGATGGGCGTCCTGGGAGCGCTAGGCGCGCGCAGCCACATCCCTTCCGCCTATCCTCGTGGCAAAGCGCGGTTGTACAAGGCCGACGAGGACATCGGACGCGAAGAACCGCTCCGATCCGCGTCGAGAGCGAAGCGATGTTTGCTAGATCAGCATGTCGCGGCGGCGCAGCGCGGCAATAGCGTCGCCATCGAGCACACAGACGAGATTGCGCAGGCCCCCGCGGTTCTCATGGTTGGTGAAGCGCCCCTGATAGAAGCGCGTCAGATAGCCGCAGCGTTCGAGTTCGGCGAAGACCCGGCTGGCGTTGTCGGCCCCGGTCGCGCGCACGTGATCGGCCACCGCGCTGTCGACAAGCTGCTGCGCCTCGATGAGGTCGTCGGGCAGCTTGTCCTTGAGCGACGCGCGGATGCGCTTCTCAAGCGCCTGGCGGCGCTTGTCGCGCCCCGACATGCGCGAGAGGCGGTCGCCGATCCATTCGCGCAGCGGCATCGTCTCGCCATTGTCGCCGGTCACGAAGGGGCCCGCGCGGTTGCCCGGCCCGGCCTGTTCGGCCAGCAGGTTGAGGACCATGAAGGCATAGCGCGGCCGCTTCGACTTTTCCGAGAGAGTGTCGAGAATTCGGCCGATATTGAGGGATGTCTGCGCCATCGTTCTGCCTCCGTTCCCACCGGATTAGCCAAGCGCGAATTACTTGACAAGCCCGTTTTAAGCCGGACTTCGCCCCGCTCATGGCGATTCGGAAACGCCGTTCGTGACAGTTTGCCTAGAGCGCGACGTAATCGCCTGGAGCGATTGAAACTCCCGTTCTGATCGAAATTTCCAGCAGCTTGGCCTCAGGTTTGGCTGTTCCCGTCGCCCCATGGCCCTCAAGGCAAACTGTCACGACTGACGTGTAGGACTTGGGCGCAGATCCACAGGCGCAGTCGCCATGCACGACGCGCGGCGCAGTCAAGGCTGCGCCGCGCGTGAAACTTCGCGTATTCGGGATAGGGCGCTGACGCGCCCGGAGGATCAGCGCGCGCCGATAGAGATGATCACGCGGCCGATGTCGCGCGCACCGGCTCCTGCCAGCAGCGCGAACGCTTCCGGCGCCTCCTCCAGCGTGAAGCGCCGGCTGATCGAGGGCTGGAGCGAGAGCTTGCCCTGCGCGATGAGATCGAGGACCTCGGCCTGGCCGCTGCCCGCACGCACGCCGAAGATCGCCAATTCGCGATCGACGATGTCCCAGTTGCCCACCGGCAAGGCACCGCCCCCGGTGAGCGCGATCCGCCCGCCGGGCGCGGCAAGCGCGAAGGCCTGCGTGACGCCCCACGCGCTTGCGGTCGTCTCCATGATGGCCGCAAAACCGCCCGGAAAGGCCGCCAGCACCCGCTCGCGCACGTCCTCGCCATGCGCGGCAATGGGGAAGACCTGAGCTGCGCCCAGGTCGTGCGCGATTTGCGCGCGCCGTCCGCTGCCGCCGATCGCGACGGCCTCGATGCCGAGCGCGCGGGCGAGCGCAATCGCGCCATGGCCCATCGCACCGACACCGACGATCGCCACCCGATCCCCCGCGCCAAGCCCCATCTTGCCGAAGGCGTTGAGCGCGTCGACCGGGCCCGCCAGCATCGCCGCGTCCTCGAACGCGACCGCATCGGGCAAGACCGCCAGCTTGCGCGCGCGTACCAGCACCAGTTCCTCGCAGCAGGTCTGGCGCACCAGCGTCTTGAAGGCGGGATCGAGGCACAGGTTCTGGCGCCCCGAGGTGCAATGGGCGCAGGTACCGCAATGGTCGAGCGCGAGCGCGCTGACCCGGTCGCCCTCCGCGATCCCCTCGACACCGGGGCCTAGCCCGCGCACGATACCGGAAAAGTCGGCGCCGATCCCGACCGGATAGGCCGAGACGTAGCGCCCGCCCTTGTTGAGGTAGGTCGAAACGTCGGTGCCGTAAGGGGCGTAAGCCATGATCGCGACGAGCGCCTCGCCGGGGCCGGGCACGGGCACTTCGGCCTCGACCAGCCGCAAGTCGCCCGGCGCGAAGAGACGCGCAGCCTTCATGCGCCGGTCCCGAAGGTCCAGACAAGCAGGCGCGCGCCTTGCGCGCTGGCATTGGCGGCAAGCAAGGGCGTGTCGGCCAGGCCCACGGTGTAATCCCCCGGCTGCCAGATCTCGCCCGCGCCCTCCAACGTCCCTTCGAGGACATAGGCTTCCCAGGCACTGGCGAGCACGGGCGCTTTGCCCTGCCAGCCCGCCGGAACGAGCGCCTCGAAGGTGCGCGCGCCGCTCACGGGGTCCTGGCTGAAGGGCCGGATGCGCCATTCGGCCGGAAGCGCAGGGTCCGCCACAGGCGCGACGTCGGCCACGCGTGTCTCGAAGACATGCCCGCGCGGGTCGGCGGAACCGGGCAGCGGGTACTCGACCGGCTGCTCGGGTTCGTGGACGAGGTTGAGCACGAGCAGGCCATCGCTGCGCACGAGCGCGAGCGCGCCTTCCTCGGAGCGCTCGTCATGGCCATGAACGACGTCGGCAGGGCGGTAGAAATAGACCCCCTCGCGGAAGTAGTGGTTCCCGTCGAGCGTCACCGAACCTTCGAGCATGTAGACTTCCTCGAACGCAGCGTGGAAGTGCGCCACTCCGCCGCCGCGCCAGCCCTTGGGGATGTAGACGAGGTTGGTGACGTGGCCGGTTTGTACATCCTCGCCCAGCTTGCGGCGTTTCAGGCCATGCGTGCCCAGCATCTCCCAGGGCAGGTCATTGCCCCGCACGTGCTCGAGCGGGCGGGCGAGTTTCAGCGAGCCCGCCATCACAGCTCCGCCATCAGGCGGCCGAAGTGGGGAACGTGATCGGAAATCCCGCAGGCGCGCAGGGCGTGCCAGTAGGTGGCGGTGTTGATGGCGATGACCGGCTTGCCCAGCACCATCTCGGCCGCCGCACAGAAGCGGATCGCCGAGACGTTGGTGCCGACCTGGATCAGGCAGTCGACGTCGTCGCCGTCGAGGTGGCGGAAGGTCTCGCGGATCTTCGCCTCGTCGATCTCGGCGATCGCGGTCCAGCTCGGCGCCTGAAGCGGCACGTCGCGCACCGTCTCGTAGCCGTGGTCACTGAGGAATTTCGCCACCTCGGCATTCGCGGTCGGGTAGTAGGGCGAGAAGAACGCGACCTTCCTGATCCCGCCATAGGCGCCAAGCGCGGCGGCCAGCGCTTCCGAGCCGGTCGAGACCTTGAGCCCGGAGACTTCCTCGATGTTTTCGCGCCATTTGACCGCGCCCTCGGCGCCGCCGAAGAAGGTCACCGCCGACATGCCCATGACGAGGTAATCGGGCGCACAAGTCAGCACGCCGCGCACCGCGTCGAGCGTGTTATGGCTGATCTCCCAGGCCCCCGCCATGAAGGTCTCGTTCGAGACCGCCTTGGCGTTGTCGACGACGATGCGGCTGTAGTGGTTGGTCACCCCGTGGGGGCGCAGATCGTCGAAGTCGGGCTGGACGATGGTGTTTGTCGAGGGCCCGAGCACGCCGAACTTGTAGCGGTAGCCCTGAACATCCCGATTGCGCCGCGGCGGCATCACGCTGGTGGTCATGCGATTTCCCTTTCCTGCTGGAGACTGGCGAACAGAGCCTGGCGAAGGAGGAACTGGCGGCGCGCGGCGGGGTCCTCGTGGATCGCGCGCATCTTCGCGCGCTTGGCCTCGAGCTTGGCGCCCTCGGCCATGCCCATGCTCTCCATGTTCTCGATCGTCTGCGCCTGGATGACGCTGCGGGTAACGGCCTGGCGCTGGCGTTCGAACAGGTCGAGCGCCGCGCGCCCGGCATCCTTGCGCAGGATCTGCCAGAGCTTGTCGGCCAGGTTCCAGCCATCGTGGATGCCCGAATTCATGCCGAAGCCGCCGAGCGGGTTGTTGAGATGCGCGGCATCGCCGATGATCGCGTGGCGCCCGCTCACGAACTCGCGCGCGACGCGCTGGTGCACCTTGTAGATCGTGCGGTGCGTGGTCTCGACGTCGCCGTGGCCCACGATCCGGCGGAACACCGCGTCGCGGTTGGCATCGCTGATCAGCTCCTCGTCGCTCAGCGCCCCGTCGGCGGGCACCAGCACGCGCCAGACGCTGGGCACCTTCAGGAGCACCAGCCATTCCTCGGGATCGGAGATGTAGTTGACGTAGCTGAGGTCGGTGATCACCTTCTCGATCGGATAGGCGGTCGACATCGAGACGAACTTCTCCTCGTAAGTGAAGCCGTCGAACTCGGTGCCCAGTTGCTTGCGCACTGCCGAGCGCGCGCCGTCCGCGCCGACCACGAACTTCGCTTCCACCTCGATCAGGGTGCCGTTGTCCTCGAGCGTCGCGATCACCCCGTCCGCGCTTTCGCGCGAGGACACGAACCGGCAGTTGAAGCGCAAGTCGACATTGGGCAGCGCGGCCAGCCGGTCGCTCAGCAGGCGCGCCATGTTGTACTGCTCGCACTGCAGGCGGAAGGGGAACTTCGTCATGTCCGCCAGTTCGCCGAGGTCAAAGGCGAGGATCTCGCCGCTGCGGCGGTCGCGCATCTGGTAGACCGGCGCCTTCAGGCCGATCTCGATCAGTGGCTGCGCCGCGTCGATCTCGTCGAGCATTTCCAGCGTCGAGGCGTGGATCGTCGTCGCGCGCAAGTCGTGCGTGCTCGTCGCCTCGCACTCCACGATCATCACGTCCAGACCCAGCGCCGCAAGGCGCGACGCGCACGTCGTCCCCACCGGCCCCGCGCCGACAACCAGGACCTCACATTTCTTCATGATCGCCGCATGCTCCCTAGTAACCCACTTCAAGCATGGCTTGATCAGTGCTTTGCCGAAGTGTTGCATCGGCCCGGGGGCGAAGGAACGTTGCGGCCAAAAACCATCCGCATCGCGGAGGGCGAACCTGCACCGGTGAGACAAGGCCTTGACAGGAGGGGCCGCGTACCGCTGTCTTGTGGCCATGCTAGGTCGCGAGAAACCAGTGACACACGACAGAGAAGCCAACCGGACGGAAGAAAAGAGCGAGCGGGACATGATCCGTTCGCTCTCGCGCTCGATACAGGTCATCCAGGCCATCAACCGCCACGGCTCGCTGGGCCTGACGGAGATCTCGCGCGCGGTCGACATACCCTATCCCACGGCCTATCGCATCGTGAACACCCTCATGGACGAGGGGCTGATCGAGCGCGAGCCGACGCGAAAGCGCTATCGCCCGACCGCCCTTATCCAGACCCTTTCGTGCGGCTTCCAGAACCACGACCGGCTGGTGGGCATCGGCCGCCCGCTGATTTCGGCGTTCACCCAGGAATTCCACTGGCCGCTCAGCATCGTCACGCGCGTGGGCAACAAGATGGTCGTGCGCGATTCCACCAGCACGCAGACCACGCTGACCTTCAACAACTACTATCCGGGCTGGCAGGTGCCGCTGCTCGCCTCGGCCTCGGGCCAGGTCTACTGCTCGTTCACCTCCAGGGCCGAACAGCAGGAACTCATCAACCAGGCCTATATCAAGCAGAAAAAGCTCGACGCGGTGATCCTCAGGGATTTCGAGAGCGGGCAGGCGCAGCAACGCATCCGCGAGCTCGGCTATGCCGCCGTCGCGCGCACGCCCTATTCGGCGAACCCGGGCAAGACCTCCTCGATCGCGGTGCCACTGTTCGAGAACCAGCAGCTGCTCGGCTCGCTGGCGCTGGTCTACTTCGCCAATTCGATGCCGCTCAGCGAGGCGATCGAACGTTACCTCGATCCGATGCTCGAGGTCGCACGGCAGATCGGCCGCGGGCTCGAGGCTTCACCGGTCGGGATGACCCGCTTCGACGAGGCGGCGGAATAGCCAGGCCGCCAGCGCCGCGAGCGCGATGAGCGCGCAGCACACCAGGAAGCCCGGACGGTAGCTGCCGAATAGGTCGTAGCCCTTGCCCGCGAACCACACGCCCAAGCCCGAGGAAATCGCCTCGAAGACGATGAAGGCGCCGGTCATCTCGCCCAGACTCGGACCCGCGAAGCTATTGGCGATGACCACTTGGGTGAGCACGTAGCAGCCCGCCCAGCCTGCCCCCAGCAGCACCAGCCCGACCAGCGCAAGCGGCGCGCCGCCGAGGCTCAGCAGAAGCGCGCCCGCGAGCAACAGCATCTGTTGCGAGTTCCACACCCGGTTGACGCCCCAGCGCTCGGCCGCCGCACCGACAAGGACCTTGCCCACCAGACCCGTCACGAAGACGAGGCTCATCCCCAGCGCCGCCTTCATTGCGTCGAGCCCGATGTCCTGGAGGTAGAGGAACAAGTTGAGCAGGAAGGCGGTCGAGGCGAAGAAGGTCCCGAAAGTCGCCAGCAACAGGAGGCCCAGCGCGAGGCGTGGGCGTGAAAGGTGGCCCAATGCGCCGGTGAGCGCGCCCGTGCGCGGCGGTCTGGACGGTTCGCAAAGCGGTTCCTCGCGCGCCGCCTCTCGGGGTGCACGCAGCAGCAACGCGGCGAGCGGCACCAAGGCGAGCGGCACCAGCGCGGCGAAGCGCAGCACGCTGCGCCAATCGGCGTGCTCGAGCGCAAGGACCGTGAGGCCCGGAAAGATCGCCGCGCCAATACTTGTCCCCGACAGCGCGATCGCAGTCGCCAATGTGCGCAAGGCGGCGAAGCGCGCGCGCACCATGAGCACGACGATCACCACGTGCGAGGAGGCAAAGCACAGGCCGAGCACCGCGTAGAGCGCATAGATCACCCCGATGCTCCGCGCATGGCCATAGGCCGTCAGCGTGGCCGAAAGCAGGAGGAGCCCGCCCAGCACGATGTGCGCGGGGCGCACGCGCGTGGTGAGCAGCCCGACGAGCAGCCCGCAGACGCCCGCCGAAAGCAGGAAGATCGTCTCGCGCAGCTTGAGCGCGGCGCGCGCGATGTGAAGGTCCGCCAGGATCGCCGTATCGAGCGCGGGGAGCCCGGCCGAGATGATGCCGTGGCAGGCGGTCATCACCAGCAGCAGCCCGCCGATCATCGCCCAGGCGGAGCGATCGGGCCTTGGTGATCCGCCCAGCTCGAGCGCCGCTGCGGGATTACCCGCCATGGCGGCGATCCGCCTCGGGCGCACGGACGAGGTCCCACAGCCCGTCGTGCCATTCGAGGAGCACGCAGCCGCCGCGCGTGCGCTCGTCGAAGCCGTGGATCGAGTAGGCGGGATTCCAGAGAAACGAGCCCGCGCGCATCGGCCGGGTGTCGTCGGGCTGGATGTCGCCGGCGATGCAGAAGATTTCCTCCTCGACTGGGTGCCAGTTTGCCCCGCCCACCCCGCCGAACCCGGCAGGCACCTTGAGCAGGCGGGTATCGGCGCCGCTGCGCGCGTCCTGCCACAGCACGCGACGCTCGAAACCCTCGAGCCGCTTGCCCGCGATGACCGGGACGAAGGGCGCGATGCCGAGGCAATCGGCCAGGATCACCGGCTCGGGCGAGGGCCCTTCGACATCGGCGCTGTCGACGATCACGATGATCTCGCTATCGGCCAGCGCCTCGAGTTCGAGCGGGCGATCGCCGGGCAGCACCGCGAAGCCGTTTTCGCCCAGCACCGTCTGATCGACGCGCAGGCGCCCGGCCAGCACGAAGACCTGCACCAGCGCCCCGTCCGCGCGCGCGCTCGGCGCCGTCCAGCCGCGCTCGAGCAGCAGGATCGCGCTGCGCAAGGCACCATCGGCAAGCCGCCGCAGCGCTTTTCCCGGGCAGGCCGCCCCGTCCCAGGGCGCGAGGTTCTCGACGGCGAGCTCGTCGCGGTGCACGCAAGTCGAAATGTCGCACGCCAGTTCCCGGGTCACCGATCCATCCTTGCTGCCTGAACCATAGGGCAGGACCTTGCGGGCATTTCCTGCGATCGCCAAACAGGCAGAGCCCCATTATCCGCGATCCGGAGGTCCATGCGCCGCCAACTGGCGCTGAACGCCGGGTTTTGGAACGCTTGCCCGAGGACCGGGACAGGAGATACGCAATGCGCCCCCGCATAGTCGATTTGCACGTGGATGAACTGGACTGGGTGCCGCTTGGCCCGCCCGGGCTCTATTCGCGCCTGCTCAGCCGCGACCCCGAGACGGGCGCGCGCACCGCGCTGCAACGCCTGACCCCCGAGGACGGCTACACCCCGCCCGACACCGCGCACTTCCACCATACCTACGAGGAAATCATCGGAATTTCGGGCGACTTCAGCTTCGATTCGCGGCGCTGGGTAAAGCCCTGCACCTATGTGTTCCACCCGCCCCGCACGGTCCACGGCTTCGCCAGCGCGATCCGCGCGGAATCGACCTTCCTCTCGCGCGTGGGCCGCGATCTCGATTTCAACTTCGTGCCCGAGCCCGAGGCCGACGATCTCTACGTCGTCGAGGGCAAGGCCCCGCCCCGCGCGCCGGTCGCGCTCGATCCCGAAGAGACGCTGCGCGACTTCGTCGCCGGCGAACTGCTCGGCAGCGCGGTCGAAGTCCGGCGTCTCAGCGTCGATCCGGTGAGCGGCGAAGGCTCCGCGCTCGTGCGCCTGCCCAAGGGCTGGAGCAACCGACTTCGCAACGTTCCCGAATATCTCGAGATCTTCGTGATCGAGGGCGGCCTTAAGGTCGACGGCAAGGCCCCGCCCGCAGGCCGCGCCTATTTCTTCTACCCGCCCGGCGAGAGCGTGAACGCGCTCGAAGCGGCGCAAGACACGCTCGCCTACGTCAATTTCGGCGGGGCGCTGGGCCTGTGAACGTGCTTCGCGGCCTCATCGTCAACGCCACCGGCCCTGTCGGCGCCCTCGCGCGCGAGGCGCTGTGCGACCATGCCCTCATGACGCTCGACGCAGCGGGGACCGACGAGGCGGGATGGGAAGCCTTTTGCAGCCGCTGCGCCGAACAGGGCCTGCTCTTCGACACCATCGTCCATTGCCCGATCGAAGCGCCGGGCCCCGAAGGGGTCGAGCGCGAGATTCTGTCCGCCTGGCTCACCGCGAAATTCGCGCTGCGCCTTGCAGCCCCCGGCGAACCCGCGCTGCTGACGGTCACGCGCGAAGGCTTCGGGCCCGTTGCAATTGACGCCGACGCGGCTGGCAACGCAATCCGCATCGCGACCTGCGCGGCGATGCTCGACGCCTCAAAGGCGGGCATCCGCTTGCGCTCGAACCGTCTCGCGCTGTCGCCCGAGGCCGCGAGCGAACCGGCGATCGCCGCGATCCGCGCGCTTACCGACCGGCGCGCGAGTTTCCTTGCGGGCGCGGACGTATCCCTTGCCCCCACCGCGCAAACGGGGGCCGAACTCTCGCTCGCGGGCAAGACCGTGCTGGTCACCGGCGCGACCTCGGGCATCGGACGGGCCAGCGCCATCGAGATCGGGCGCCTGGGTGGCCATGTGCTCGTCGGCGGGCGCAAGCCCGACCTCGCGCGCGAGACGCTCGACCTCGTGCGTGAGGTGGGCGGCGATGGTGAATTCCTCGCGCTCGACGTCACCGATGCCAGCGCCTGGGCCGCGGTGGCCGAACGGATCGCGCGACGCGGCGGCGCGCTCCACGGTCTCGTCAACAACGCAGGCGAGGCGCGCAACCAGCCCATCGGCGAGCTGCACGAGGACGTGCCACGCTTCCTCAACCACCTGAACTACGGCGCCTGTCGCCTGGGCATGGACAGCCTGCTCGACGTGCTCGCCGCGGGCGAGGGCGCGGTCGTCAACGTGGCGAGCGTGGCGGGCATGCGCGCAGGCTTCGCGGGTTCCGCCTATGGTGGCTCCAAGGCCGCGATGATCGGGCTGAGCCAAAGCTACGCGCGCGCGGTTGCCGCGCCGCGCGGGGTGCGCGTCAACGCGATCCAGCCCGGGCTCATCTGGAGCGACAGCGTGATCGATGCGCTCGGCGAAGAGGGTGCGCGCGCGTTTCGCGACATGATCGAGGGCAAGACCCCGATCGGGCGCGTCGGCGCGCCCGACGAGATCGGCCGCTTCGTCGCCTATCTGCTGAGCGATGCCGCACGCGGCATCTCGGGCCAGGCGATCCCTGTTTCGGGCGGGCTCGAACTCGTCCATCCCTGAGCGGCGTGAACGGCGCGCGAAAAAGGGGGGAGTGACCGTTTGGCCGCTCCCCCCTTTTTTGTTGGGTCCGTTTTGCGCGTGGCTCAGAAGTTCTTGATGAAACGCACGCCGCCAGTGCGCTTGGCGGGCGCGGTGATGTATTCACCGTTCGAGCCCGAGGGGTTGAACGAGCCCCAGAAGCGGCTGAAATCGGGCGTCAGGTCGTTGAAGATGTTGTTGACGAAGGCCAGCGCGGTCCAGCTTCCACCCTTGAGGCCGATCTGCGCGTCGGCGGTGAACTTCTGGTCGAGCTTCACGCGGTTGTCGAAGCGCGAATAGCGCGAGCTGCGGTAGTTGCCGGTGCCTTCCACGAAGCCGTCGAGGCTGTCGGTGAGCGGCGCCTCGACGTGCGCGGTGAAGGTGGCCGAGTGCCGGGGTACCAGCGGCACGCGGTTGCCGCCGAATTGGCGGTCGGTGCCCGACGGCGCGGGGTAGACGTCGCGCGCCTCGAAGTCCTTGAACGTGGAATCGGTGTAGGCGTAGTTGCCATTGAGCGTCAGCCATTCGAACGGCCGCGCGCTGGCGCCGAATTCGAAGCCCTTCACTTCGGCCTTCCTGGCGTTGATGATGTAGTTGATGCTGACCGCGCTCGAAGTCGGGCACTCCGCCTCGGGCCCATAGGCGCTGAGCGTGCCGTAGCACACCGTGGTGACCTGCAGGTTGCGCCAATCCGAATAGTAGACGTCGGCCTCGAAGCTGAGATCGCCGTTGAGGAGCGACCCCTTGGTGCCCAGCTCGTACGTCCAGATCGTTTCCTGCCCGAAGGGGCGCAAGTCGTCGCGCACCTGCCCGGTGTTGAAACCGCCCGGCTTCGACCCCTTGGCAAGGCTCGCATAGACATTGAGGTCGGGCGAGAGCTTCCACGCCGCGCTCACGCGCGGCAGCCAGGCGTCGAACGTGGCCGTGCCGCGAAAGTCGATCGCGTTGGTGCCCGTCAGGAACAGGAGATTGACCCCGGTCGTCGCCGCGGCCGAGATGACCTCGTGGTTGTAGCGCAGTTCGCCGGTCACGGTGACCGCATCGGTGAGATCGTACTCGAGCGAGCCGAAGCCCGAATAGGTGTTGGTGTCCAGCTTGTTGACGCGGCCTGGGATGTTCTCGCGCGTGCTGGTGATGAAGGTGTTGGCGCCCACGAAGCGCGAATAGTCGACCTCGGTGTAGTTCTCGTCGAAGACGTAGCCCCCCACCATCGCGCGCAAGGGCCCGGCGTCGTAGCTCAGACGCAAGTCCGAGCTGATCTGCTGGAGGTCGTTGTCGAAGTCGAAGATGCCAACGCAGACCATCGAGAGGCAATTGACGAGGCCATTGCCCAGCGAGACGCCCGAGGGCACGCTCTGCGGCTCCTTGTCGAAGTCGAACTCGAGCCGGCCCTTGGTCCGGTTGTAGCCCGAAAGCGAGTTGAGCACGAAACCGTTGCCCAGATCGTATTCGAGGTCGAGCACGCCGCGGTAGGTATCGGAATCGTTGCCGGCGTAGCGGTGGTCGGACGAGATCGCGACCTGGCTCTTGTCGAAGTCGGCCTCGGTGATGGTGTTGACGCCGTAGAGCGAGGTGTCCTTGCGCGGCATGACATAGCCCGCACCGGGCCCGGCGTTGTTGTTGAGGTAGCTCGCACGGATCTTGCCGGTGAAGGCGCCGCTCTTGATCAGCACCGTGCCGCCCACGCCGTACGTACGACTGGCGTCGAGCCCGAGGCCATTGCCGGGATTGGTGTAGAACCCGCCGAAGTCGCGGTAGGTCGCCGAGATTTTGGCCGCGACGGTGTCACCGATCAGCGGCCCGGTGATGTGCGCGGTCGCTTCCTGCTGGCCATAGGCGCCCATCGCCAGGTTGACCGAGCCGCCAAGCTTGAACTCGGGGTCCTTGCTCACGAAACTGATCGCACCGGCGAACGCGCTGCGGCCGAAATAGACCGTCTGCGGGCCCTTCACCACCTCGATGCGGGCAATGTCCATGAGCGCGGTGGCGTTCTGGTTGCCGCCCCCGCCAACCACGGTGTTGAGCGAGACGCCGGTGCTGTCGATGCCATCGACGATCATCGCGACGTTCGAGCGGCCCTCGATCAGCGCCACACCGCGCAGGCTCGGGCGCACGTCGGCGGGCGAGGCGCCGGTGTCGAACTGGAGGCCCGGGGTCATCGCCGCCACGCTCGCCATGTCGCGCACGCCCTTGCGCTCGATGGTCTCCTGCGAAACGACGTTGATCGCGACCGGAATGTCCTGCAGCGTTTCCTCGCGGCGCCGCGCGGTCACGACGATGGCGTTGGGTGCCTGCGCGCTCTGGTCGGTACCCCCGGTTTCCTGCGCAAGCACCGGACTGGCCAGAAACGCGGCGCTCACAAGCGCCATCTGCGAACACGTTATACGTAGTTTGCCGGTCATGATCTGACCCCCCTGTTGGTTTGTTATGTGCAGAACCTATGTCGCGGTGCGGCATTTCGACAATTTTCGGTTGGCAAAACCTCCGCATCGCGGAGGATGGATATTTTTATGGATAATTTTCATATAGTTGCTTAAATTTCTCGAAATCAGGCGCACAAAGGCGCTCCGATGCCCCGGCGCCCCGCCCAATCATCCGCATCGCGGATGCGACGAAGGCGCTGGCTTGCATCGCAGCTCGCGGGCACGTTGCCTGCGCAAGTCACCGGCGCCCGACATCCCTCCCCCCGCAACGGAGCCCCCATGAGCCTTCCCCTCGCCACAAGCCTGATCGACGGCAAGCCTGACCGCAGCCTGAGCGGACACACGCTGGAGGTCATCGACCCGGCGCGCGAAGAGGCCCTGTGCGCGCTCGAGGAAGCCGACGAAGCCGCGGTCGACCGGGCCGCCCGCTCGGCGCGGCGCGCCTTTGCCGCGTGGAGCGCAATGGGCACCGACCAGCGCAACGACATCCTCTTTGCGATCCACGATCGCCTGATCGCCGAGGCCGAACCGCTCGCCGCGCTCGAGGCGCGCACCACCGGCCTGCCGGTGCGCAACCTGGCCGGGCTGGTGCGCCGCGCGGCCATCAATTTCCGCAGCTTTGCCGAAGTGGCGAGCACGCTTTCGGGCGAGACCTACGTCCAGAATCCCGATTACCTGACCTACGTGACGCGCGAAGCCAAGGGCGTGGCCGGGCTGATCTCACCCTGGAACGCGCCGCTCGCGCTCTCCTCGATGCGGATCGCGACCTGCATCGCCTTTGGCAACACCTGCGTGCTCAAACCTTCGGAATACACCCCCCAGTCGGTGCTGCGCATGGTCGAGCTGATGCACGAGGCGGGCCTGCCCGAAGGCGTGGTCAATGTCGTCAACGGACGCGGGCAAGTGACCGGCGCGGCGCTCGTCGACCATCCCGAAGTGGACATGGTCGGCTTTACCGGGGGCACCTCCACCGGGCGCGCGATCATGGCGGCCGCGGGCCGGCGCCTGAAGCCTTCGATCATGGAACTGGGCGGCAAGTCGGCCGCGATCGTCTGCGCCGACGCCGATCTCGAGCGCGCGCTCGACGGGACGCTGGCGGGTATCTACGCCAGCAACGGCCAGCAGTGCCTGGGCGGTTCGCGCATCCTCGTCCAGCGCACGATCGCCGATCGCTTCATCGCCGACTTCGTGGCGCGCACCAGGGCCATCCGCATCGGCGACCCGCTCGATCCCGCCACCGAGATGGGCCCGCTCGCCTATGCCGGACACCGCGACCGGGTGCTTTCCTATCTGGACATCGCCCGCGCCCAAGGCGCCGAAGTGCTGTGCGGGGGCGAGCGACCGGCCGGGTTCGACAAGGGCTACTACGTCGAGCCGATCGCGGTGCTCGCCAAGGACAACGCATCGCGCGTGTGCCAGGAGGAAATCTTCGGGCCTTTCGCCAGCTTCCTCGTCTTCGACACCATCGACGAGGCGATCGCGATCGCCAACGCGTCCGATTTCGGCCTCGTCGCCTATGCCTGGACCTCGAACCTGGCGACGGCCATGCGCTGCAGCCGCGAGATCCGCGCCGGAACGATCTGGATCAACACGCCCATGATGCGCGAGCTGCGCGCGCCCTTCGGTGGCTACAAGGACAGCGGCACGGGACGCGACGGCGCGACCAGCAGCGCCGATTTCTTCACCGAGCTCAAGACCACCAGCATCCCGCTGCGCGATGTGGCCCTCCCCCAATTCGGCGCCGCGCCTCCCATCTGACGCGCCAGGCGCCTTTCCCACTTTCGCGAACCCTCTGCGGGCGCGGGCCGAGACCGGCTCGCGCCCGCTGCGCGTGTCTGCTCGTGGATCGGGGGATACCTGCCCCATCACCAAATGGGACCGATCACAAATGTGCTCCAGCAAGCTTTCGGCAAATCCGATTTACTCCAACAAATTGGCTGAAAATTAGCGGTTTGTTGATTTTCCGTTGCGCCGCGATCCATGTTTCTTTAATGGGACCGATATCACGAAGATGGTCAGCACGAGCCGACCGCGCGGAGAGGAGGATTGGATGAGCAGTTTTTGCAGGGCACAGCGGGTGCGCCGTTCGCTGGCCGGGGGTTGCGCCTCGATCGCGATGCTGGCCGCGGTCGGAGTCCACGCCCAGGACACGCAAGCCACGGCCGAAAGCGCAACTCAGGAACAGTCCGCGCCGGCGAGCGCCGCCAGCGAGCCGGCCCCTGCGGAAATCATCGTCACCGGCTCGCGGATCGCGCAGACCGGCATGTCCGCGCCCACCCCGGTCACCGTCGTGGGTGAGGACCGCCTCCTTGCCCGCGCCGAGACCAACGTCGGCGACGCGCTCAATGAGCTTCCGTCCTTCCGCGCGCTGACCACGCCCAACACGCAGCAGGCGGTCGGCGGCAACATCGGCGCGCGGGTCCTCGACTTGCGCGGCCTCGGTGCCACCCGCACGCTGGTGCTGGTCGACGGCAAGCGCTTCGTGCCCTCCACCACGCAAGGCACGATCGACGTCAACCTGATCCCCAGCCTGCTCGTCAAGCGCGTCGAGATCGTCACCGGCGGCGCTTCGGCCGCCTACGGTTCGGACGCCGTCGCGGGCGTCGTCAACTTCATCCTCGACAAGGATCTCGAGGGCTTCAAGGGCTCCATCCAGACCGGTATCTCGGACGAGGGCGACGGTGCCGAGCATTCGATCCAGGCCGCCTGGGGCACCCAGTTCGCGGACGGCCGGGGCCACTTCCAGATCGCGGGCGAGTACAACAAGTCCGAGGGCCTGGGCGATTGCTACACGCGCGACTGGTGCCCCAAGGAACAGCTGATCGGCAACTCGCCCGCCGGCTACGATGGTCTCCCCGCAAGCATTCGCGGCGGACCGGCGGGAACCGGCACGCTGTCCTCGGGCGGCCTCATCGTCGCCAGTTCGGGTCCCTTGCGCGGCCTCGCCTTCAATCCCGACGGCAGCACCTACAACTACGACTACGGCACGATCTACGGCACCAACCCCTCGCCGCTGTTCACCGCGGGCGGCTCGGAATCGGGGCGTAACGGCTTCCTCGACGGTATCCTGCTGTCTCCGCCAGTGGAGCGCATCGTCGCCTATGCCCATGGCGACTACGAGCTGACCGACCATATCAAGGCCGGGCTCGACCTTTCCTACGGCCGGGTCAAGGGCATGGTGATCGGCTCGGACGCCCGCTCGACGCTCACCATCCAGCGCGACAACGCCTATCTGCCCGGTTCGGTCGCCGCGATCATGGACGCCAACGCCATCTCCAGCTTCACGCTGGGGCGCGCCTTCACGGACCTTGGCGGTGCAATCGACCATTCGAAGAACGAGACCTACCGCGCGGTCTTCTCGCTCGAGGGCGACCTTTCCGAGAGTTGGAAGTGGGATGCGTCCTACGAGTTCGGCCGCAACAAGTTCCGCCAGGACTATTCGGGCAACGTCGTCGCCTCGCGCGTTGCCAAGGCGGCCGATGCGGTGGAATCGAACGGCTCGATCGTGTGCCGCGTCAATGCCGACGCCGATCCCTCGAACGACGATCCAGCGTGCGTGCCGATCAACGTGTTCGGTTCGGGCAACATCTCCGATGCGGGCGCCGCCTATATCGCCCCTTCGGGCTACCAGGCGACCACGCTCACCGAACACGCCGTCGCGGCCAACCTCAACGGCGCGCTCTTCGCGCTGCCGGGCGGAGACTTCGCGATCGCGGCAGGCGCCGAATTCCGCAGCGACCACGCCTCGGGATCGGCCGACGATCTCTCCACCTCGAACGCCTTCTGGTCGTTCAACGGCCAGGCGCTGACCGGCACGATCGAAGTCGTCGAGGGCTACCTCGAGGCCAATGCCCCGATCCTGTCGGGCGTGCCCTTCGCCGAAACGCTGGAGCTGAACGGCGCGGTGCGCCAGACCCATTACAACCGCTCCAGCCCCGACACCGCTTCGAGCAGCGTCGATGCAACGACCTGGAAGGCGGGCCTGGTCTACGCCCCGACCGACTTCCTGCGCTTTCGCGTGACGCGCTCGCGCGATATCCGCGCGCCCAACCTGACCGAACTGTTCGGCCCCGTCTCGCTGGGCCGCACCACTGTCGTCGATCCGGCCAACGACGGCGCGCAGATCCAGGTCAACGCTTATTCGGGCGCCAATGGCGCGCTCGATCCCGAGAAGGCCGACACCTGGACGCTGGGCGCGGTGCTGACGCCGGGCGGCGCGCTGCACCGCCTGCGCTTCTCGGTCGACTATTACGACATCAACCTCAAGGGCGCGATCTCGACACTGGGTGCGCAAGTGCTCGTCGACCGCTGCTACGCGGGCGACACGGCGCTGTGCAACTACGTCTCGCGCGACAGTTCAGGGACGATCACCAGCGTTTCGGACGTGCTCCAGAACGTCAGCCAGATCCGCAACCGCGGCCTCGACTTCGAGCTGAACTACGGTCTCGACATGGGCGGCGCGGGCGACCTCGACATGCGCGTGCTGGCGACCAAGTACCTCAAGTACTCGATCGCGGGCGTCGATCGCCTCGGCCAGACCGGCTATCGCCCCGGCACCACCACCGGCGTGCCCGACTACCTGGTCGACGGCTCGCTGACCTGGAACATCAACCGCGTCTCGTTCAACGCGCACGCGCGCTACATCCCCGAGGGCATCTTCGACACCACCATGGTGGGTCCGCAGGACGCCGGCTACGATCCTTCGCTGTCCAACAGCATCAACGACAACCGGGTCGACAGCTACTTCACCTTCGATCTCGGCTTCACCTTCCACGCGAGCGACCGTTTCGAATTCTACGGCCTCGTCAACAATGTCTTCGACACCGACCCGCCGGCCGCCGCGAGCGCGCAGGGTGGCACCAACCAGGTCTATTTCGACCCCTACGGCCGCTACTTCAAGATCGGCGCGCGGGTGACGATGTAAGTTCACGACACCCCGCGCCGGGGCAACCGGCGCGGGCCCGACCTTAAAAGCAAGAGGCCGCACGGGCGGCCGGAACAGAGGAATGCGCATGGCAAAGAAGTCCCTCCAGGAACTGCTCGAGACGAGCGGGAAATGCATCGTCGCCCCGTGCGTCTATGACTGCGCCTCGGCGCGCGCGGTCGAGCTTGTCGGCTTCGAGGCGATGATGCTTTCGGGCGGCGAGGTCTCGATCGCGATGAACGGGGTGATCGACTACGGCTTCTCGAACCTGACCGACGTCGAATGGATCACGAGCCGCATCTCGCAGACCTCGGCCATCCCGCTCGCGGCCGACATCGAGGACGGCTTCGGCGGCCCGCTCGCGGTCTACCGTTCGGCGCGGCGCATGGCGATGGCCGGCGCCAAGGCGCTCCAGCTCGAGGACGCCTCGGACATGGAGGAATCGACCGGACTGATCGCGCGCGAGAAGTACATGGAGAAGGTCAAGGCCGCGCTTGCCGCGCTCGAGGGCACCGACTGCTTCCTGATCGCGCGCACCAATGCCGATCCCGAGACCGAGATGGAGGAAGGCTGCATCCGCATGGCGATGGCGCACGAACTGGGCGCCAAGATGACCACGGTGGTCAAGATCGGCACTTACGCGCATGCCCAACACGTCGCCGAGAAGGTGCCGGGCTGGAAGATGTTCCCCGACGTGCGCGACATCGACGGCAAACCCGCCGTCACCGCCGACCAGATCTATCCGCTCGGCTTCAACTTCATGACCATGCACTACACGCTCAAGGCGGCGATGGACGGCATGCTCGAGCACGGCCTCAAGAACGCCGCGCAGCAGGGCTGCCACTACACCTGCCAGAAGGTCGACGCGACCGGCATCATGGGCATGAGCGCGACCCCGCTGTTCGATCCGCAAAGCTACATGGAGCTGGAAAACCGCTTCACCGGCGGCGGCAAGGAATACACGATCGTGGGCAACGCGGTCGAGGACTTCCCCGAGGGCTTCACGCGCACCCCGATCGAGGACCGCCTCTGACCGCTAACCCAGCCGATACCTCCCTGGACCCCCGGCCGCACACCGATCCCTCCGTGTGCGGCCGGGGTCTTTTTTTGGTCTCTGGAGGGGGGCAAATGTGCCAGCGCGCTCGCACCTCCCCCACCAAAAGCAGCAAGGGGCGCCGGACCATTCCCATCCGGCGCCCCTCTTCTCGTGCACGCTCAAGATGTGTGGCGGCTCAAGTCTCGGCCGCCTCGCGCAGCTTGCGGTAGGGCTTGAAGGCTGCGAGCAGAAGAACCCACATCAGCGGGCTGGCAATGCCCACCACGATCGCCATCGAGTAACGGATGTCGGTCGGCGCGGTGAAGACATGGTCGTTCATGAAGCCGATGATCATCGGCCCGATGCCGATGCCGACCAGCGAGATGACCATGATGTAGAACGCCGTCACTTGCGCCCGTGCGCGGTTGGGCACGATCAGCTGCAGCGCGGTTCCCGCGCAAGGGACCGGCATGCACGAGAGGAACATGGCCGGCGCGATCAGCGCAAGCGATGCCCAGGCATTGGGCATGAGCGGGGCTAGGCACCCGAACACCCCGCACAAGAGGAAGCTCCAGGCCGCCACGCGCAACGGTGCATCGACCTTGCCGCTCGCCGCCACCCGGTCGGCAAGGACGCCCGCGAAGAAGGTGCCCGATGTGCCGCACACGATCATGACCAGCCCGAAGCCAAGCCCCACTTCGGCCGGATCCCAACCGTAGACGCGCCCGAACAGCGCGGGCATCCACACGTTGTAGGCGAAGTTGACCACCGTCACCATCGAGAAGCCGGCGAACATCAGCGTGAGCGCGAGGCGGCGCTCCTTGACGATCGCGACGACCTCGCCGACCGACATCGCACGATCATGGCCGCCGCCCCGGCGCAGCGGCTCGCGCAGCAACCAGAACACCGGCGCGAGAATGAGGCCCGGAAGGCTCACCAACAGAAAGCAGGCCTGCCAGGGCAACAGCCCGAGTGGCAGCCCCTCGCCCGCCAGGTGAAGGGCGGAGAGCCCGTCGAGCAACTGCCCGCCGACCAGATAGGCGAGCCCGATGCCGAACGGCGCGCTGAGGAAGAACACGCCCACCGCACGGCCCAGGCGCTGGGGCGGGAACAGGTCGGCGAGCAGCGAGAGCCCGGTCGGGGTCACACTCGCCTCGCCCACCGCCACGCCCACGCGCGAGGCGAAGAGCTGGCCGAAATTGCGCGCCAGCCCCGAAAACATCGAGAAGCCCGAGAACAAGAGTAGCGAAATGCCCAGCAGGCCGGTGCGGCGGTGCTTGTCCGCGAGGCGCCCGATCGGCACGCTGCACAAGGTGTAGAAGATGCCGAACGCGACACCCTGCAGCATCGCGAACTGGGTGTCGTCCATGCCGAAATGCGACTTGACCGGCTCGACCGTGAGATTGAGCACGACCCGGTCGAACTGCGAGGCGATCGAGGCAAGCGCGAGAAGCGCGGCGATCATCCAGCCCCGGCGGGCCTCGGGCCAGGGGACGGCGCGCCCTCCCGCGGCGGACCTTGCGTCTTCATCGGATGCGGCGGCGTGCACGATGGGCACCGGACTGGCCATTTCGATCCTCTTCCTCTTTTTCTTGGCGGGCCTGCCCTGGCGTCAGGTCCCGGGGTTGGTTCCAGCCGGCGCAAGGCCGGCCGGACGGCGCGCGGATCAAGGGCCGCGCACCTGCAATGCAGCAATGTGCCGGCGCACCTGTGCCACTTGCTCGTGGCACGCCAAGCTACCGGCGACCTCGCAAAGGTCCTCGTCATCGCCCGGTCGCTCGAGCGTCGCGAGCTGGCTGGCGAGCAGTGAGACCGGCATGAAGTGCCCGGGCCGGGCGGACATGCGCGCGGCAAGCTGATCTTGGCCAAGCACGGGCAGCACGAAAAGAACGCGGCCCGCGCTGGCGCGCAGCCGGTCGCGATAGCTGCGCTTGAGCGCGGAACACGAGGCCACCGCGCCCTCCCGATGCTGCGCCAGCGCCTGGCCTACCGCATCGAGGAACGGTTCGCGATCATGGTCGTCGAGCGCGATGCCCGCCGCCATCTTGGCGCGATTTGCCTCGGGATGACAGGTATCGCCCTCGACGAACTTCCAGCCCAGGCTCTCGGCCAGCGCGCTCGCCAGCGTCGTCTTGCCGCAGCCGCTGGGCCCCATGACCACGATCGCGCGCCAGGCGCCTTCGCTCATGCGCCCGTGCCCCGGCCAAGATCGAACAGGCGCACGTATTCGGCGCTGTCCGCCGGGCCGAGACCGCCAGCCACCAGCATGCGGTGGAGGTCGGCCGCAAGCGAGGTCAGCGGCAGGGCGAGGCGCGCCGACATGGCGGCCAACTGCGCCGTCTCGAGGTCCTTGAGCATGTTGTCGATCCGCCCGGTCGGGGTGAAGTCGCGCCGGGCCATCTTGCCCATGAATTCCTGCAGAATGCGCGAATCCGCACGCCCGCCCGCCAGTGCCTCGGGAATACGGGCCGCATCGACCCCTTGCGCCTCGGCGAAACGCACCGCCTCGGCAACCGCCAGAAAGGTGTTGGCGCAAAGCATCTGGTTGACAAGCTTGACCGTCTGCCCGGCACCGGGACCACCCAGATGCGTCGCGTTGCGGGCAAGCACCTCGATCAGCGGCCGCGCCCGGGCGACCGCCGCGTCGTGCCCGCCGATCATCAGCGTGAGCGTGCCCTCGCACGCGGCGGGTGCCCCGCCCGAAAGCGGCGCATCGACCCATTCCATGCCGGTCTCGTCAAGCAGGCGCGCGGCCATCCTGGCGGAAAGACCTGCATCGATGCTCGACATGTCGAACAGCAGCTTGTCCGCACCGGCCGCCTCGGCGACGCCCCCGGGGCCGAACACGGCGGCCTCGACGATGGCGGCGGAATTGAGGCTGGTGACGACGAACGCCGCCTCGGCGCTCGCCGCGCGCGCGCTGGCAGCGAGCTTTGCGCCCTGCCCGACGAGCTCGGCGCACTTGGCCGCATCGCGGTCGTAGAGCGTGACCTCGGCCCCGCTCGCCAGAAGGCGCCCGGCGATCGCCGAACCCATGACCCCGACCCCGATGACGGCTGCTTTCATGATGACTTCGTTCCCTTTACCGAGGCGCGCTCGACGAGGCTGAGCCCGACGTCGATGCGCTGCGGCGCGCGCTCCTGTGCACCGGTCGCCAGGATATCGAGCAGGAGATGCCCGGTGCGCTGGCCGAGCGCGCGAAAATCGACGTGGATGGTGGTGAGCGGCGGGTTGATCTCGCGACCGATCTCGAAGTCGCCGAAACCCATGATCGAGACCTGTTCGGGCACCGCGACGCCGCGCCGCTGGCATTCCATGACCGCGCCGACGGCCGACATGTCCGAGACCGCGAAGACCGCCTCGACGTCGCCGTGCGCCGCGAGCAAGGCGGCCATCGCGTCCGAACCGTGCGAGAAGCTGACCGGGGCCTGCCCGTGGCGCAGCACGTAGTCCTTCGATAGCCCCGAGGCGGCCAGCTCCTCCTCGAAACCGCGCACGCGTTCCTCGCCGCGATGGTCGGTGACGGTCTCGCCCGGTGTCGCAGCGAGCGCGCCGATGCGGGTAAAGCCCTTGGCGATCAGGTAGCGCGCGGCGGTGCGCCCCACCTCGTAGTTCGAGAAGCCGATGGCGTGCTCGATCGGCTGGCTCGGCAGGTTGGCCACCTCGATCACCGGGATGTCGGCGGCCAGCAACATGCGGTTGGCGCTGCGCCGGTGGAGTGCGCCGGTAATCACGATGGCCTCGGGCCGCCGCGCCAGAAGCGCGCGCATCTGGCGCTCCTCCTCGGCGGTGTCGTAATCGGTATAGGCCACCAGCAGGTGGTAGTCGCGCTCGCGCAGCACTTCGGTGATGCCGTGCGCGACCGCGGCGAAGTTGGCGTTGGTGAGCGTGGGCAGCATGAGCGCGATGAAGCCGGTCTTGCGGCTGGAAAGGCTGCCCGCCGCGCGGTCGGGCACGTAGCCCAGGCTGTCAATCGCGCGCTGCACCTTCTCGCGCGTGGCGGGCAGCACCAGATCGGGGGTGCTGATCACGCGCGAGACGGTCATGCGCGAAACCCCGGCAAGGCGCGAGACATCGCGGATCGTCGGGCGACCCGTCGCGGACGAGGCCTTCGCATCCGTACCGGCGCCGTCGCGCGATCGGGAGGAAGAGGAGGGCGAGCTGGACATGGGTGTGGCTGGATCCTTGAGGGAACAAAGCCCCGGCATATCACCGGGTCCCGGAGGTCTCCACCGCCGTATCCACGCCCGCGGTCTGCGATGCGATCGGATTGCCCTCGCTGACGTAGTGGTAGAAGCGCCCCTCGAACATCTCGAGCACCTCGAGCGTTGCCGCACGCGCCGCATCGCGCGCCGGAGAAGCCAGCGCCTCGGCCAGCTCGGCGTGACCGGGGTAGTCGATCTGCTGCATCATGACCACCGACGGAGCACCCGCGTCGGCCTCGTCCATGTAGAACAGTCGCACGTCGAGCGCGTGGGGAAAAGCCTTCCAGGCCGGGCCCAGGCGCGTGACGACGGCCTCCTTGAAGGCCGCCTCGCAGCCCGGCTTGACGGTGCCTTCGAAGACGGCGGTGCGAGTGATCATGCGAAGTGCTCCGGGTTCATGGCGATGTGCAGCTTGACGACCTTGGAACGGTCGCCGGCGCGCTCGAATGCGGTCACGCTCTCGGCCAGCGGGTAAGTGCCCGAGAGAATCGGGCCGACGTCGATCGCGCCCGAGACGATGAGATCGACGGCCAGGCGGAACTCCCCGTTGGCGCGAAAGGCGCCCAGGAACTCGATCTCGCGCGCCTGCAGTTTGTTGACCGCGACCGGAGCATCGCCGGGCGGCAGCATGCCGACCTGCACGATCCGCCCGCCGCGCCGCACGACGTCGAACAGCGAACCGAGCGCGGCGGCCGTTCCCGAAGCCTCGAAGGCGACGTCGAAATGGTCCTTGAGCGCGGCAAGATCGGCCCCGTTCGTGGCGACGTTGATGGTGCGATCGGCCCCCATCGTGCGCGCGACGCCGAGCGCGGCGTCCTCGATGTCGGTCGAGACGACCTCGAGTGCCCCCGCCCACTTGGCGCAGCGCGCGGTCAGAAGGCCGATCGGCCCCGAGCCGGTGACGAGCACCCGCTTGCCCATCAGCGCGCCCGCGCGCGCCACCGCATGGAGGCCGACCGACAAGGGCTCGGCCACCGAAAGACGCAAGAGATCGGCATCGTCGGGCACCGGGATGATCTGATCGGCGCGCAGCACGAGGTGCTGGGCAAAGCCGCCCTGCACGTGCGGGAAGCGGCCCGCGCTGCCGAGGAAGAACATGTCCTCGCACAAGTTCATCCGGCCCGCGCGACACTGCGCGCAGATCAGGCACGGCCGGCTGGGGTCGAGCGCGGCGCGCATGCCCGCCTTCAGCCCGGCCACCTTCGCGCCCCATTCGAGCACCACGCCCGAAATCTCGTGGCCCAGCGCCATCGGTTCGCGCACGACGTTGTCCCCCACCGAACCGCGATGGAAGTAGTGCATGTCCGAACCGCAGATGCCGCCATAGGCAACCGCTACGCGCACCTCGTCGGGCGCGAGTACGCGGTCCTCGCGCTCCTCGACGCGCAAATCCTTCTTCCCGTGGCAGATCGCAGCAAGCATGGCATCCTCTCTCTTTTCGATGGGACCGATACCATATGATGCACCAAGCGGCAATACGGGCAATGCAAAATCGGTCAATTTGATTTGAAGTCCGGATATATGGGCCATTCTAGGGCACCGCAACACGAACCGCAGACACTTGCAATGTGACCGATCCCAGAATATGGAAGCGGCATAAAGGAGAGCATGCCGTGAACTTGTTCAGTCTTGCAGGGCGCCGCGCCCTCGTCACCGGTTCCTCGCGCGGAATCGGCTTCTCGATAGCCCAGGCGCTCGGCCGGGCCGGGGCCTCGCTGGTGCTCAACGCCCGCGCGCCCGACGCGCTCGAAGAGGCCGCACAACGCCTGCGCGCAGAAGGCTTCGACGTCGCGACCCGCACCTTCGACGTCACCGATCCCGCTGAGGTGAACGCTGCGGTCGCGGCCATCGAGACCGAAGTCGGGGCCATCGACATCCTCGTCAACAACGCGGGCATCCAGCGCCGCGCGCCGCTCGACCAGTTCGACGATGGGGACTGGCGCGAACTGATGGCGACCAACCTCGACAGCGTCTATTTCGTCTCGAAAGCCGTGGCGCAGGCGATGATCGCGCGCGGCGCGGGCAAGATCATCAACATCGGCTCGGTCCAGTGCGAACTCGCGCGCCCGGGCATCGCCCCCTACACCGCCAGCAAGGGCGCGGTGAAGAACCTGACGCGCGGCATGTGCGCCGACTGGGCGCGCCATGGGCTGCAGGTCAACGCGATCGGGCCGGGCTATTTCGCGACCCCGCTCAACCAAGCGCTGGTCGAGGATCCCGAGTTCGACGCCTGGCTGCGCAAGCGCACGCCCGCCGGCCGCTGGGGCAACCTCGAAGATCTGCACGGCGCCGCCGTGTTCCTCTCCTCGCGCGCATCCGACTTCGTCAACGGCCAGACACTCTACGTGGATGGCGGCATTCTTTCGGTCATCTGAGGAGCCCGGACCATGGGGGAAACTTCCGCACCCGTCGCGCTGCAACTGTGCCCGTTCTCGCCCGCCCTGGAAGCCGCGCTTGCCGCGCGCTTCACGCTTGAGCGCTGGTTCGAGCGTGCCGAGGCCGACAAGGCATCCTGGCTCGCCGAACATGCCCGGGACGTGCGCGCCGTCGCCACCGGGGGGCACATCGGCTGCCCTTCCGCGCTGATGGAAGCGCTGCCCGCGCTCGGCATCATCGCGATCAACGGGGTCGGCTTCGACAAGGTCGACGTGCCCCTCGCCTCGGCGCGCGGCGTTGCGGTCACCACCACCCCGGGGGTGCTGACCGAGGATGTCGCGGACCTCGGCGTCGGGCTCGTCATCGCGCTGCTGCGCGGGCTTGCCCCGGCGGACAGCTTCGTGCGCGCCGGGCGCTGGCTCGGGGGCGACCTGCCGCTGGCGCGCAAGGTCAGCGGACGGCGCTTCGGCATCCTCGGCCTGGGCCAGATCGGCCACGCGGTCGCCCGCCGGCTCGAGCCCTTCGGACCGATCCTCTATTGCGATGCCGCCCCCAAGCCGGTCGACTACACCTTCTGCGCGAACGCCGAAGACCTTGCCGCCGCCTGCGACGTGCTGGTGGTCGCCTGCGCGGCAACGCCCCAGACGCAGGGCCTGGTGGGGGACGCGGTGCTGCGCGCGCTGGGCGCCGAGGGCTACCTCGTCAACATCTCGCGCGGCGCGGTGATCAACGAGCCGGCACTGGTTCACGCGGTCGAACAGGGCACGATCGCCGGGGCCGCGCTCGACGTCTTCGCCGCCGAACCACAAGTGCCCGGCGAACTGATCGCGAGCGCGCGCACGTTGCTCACGCCGCACATCGCCAGCGCCACCGTCGAGACGCGCCAGGCCATGGCCGACACGGTCATCGCCAATCTCGACGACTTCCTCGCCGGTCGCCGGCCCCGTTCGGCGCTGCCGGCATGACGCGGCGCACGGCGCTCATCACCGGGGCGGGCAGCGGCATCGGGCGCGCGGCGGCGCTGGCCCTCGCGCAAAAGGGCTATCGCCTCGTGCTGGCCGGGCGCCGCCGCGAGGCGCTCGAGGAAACCCGGGCCCTTCTGGCGGGCGAAGGTCATATCGTCCATCCCGCCGACGTCACCGATCCCGCCAGCGTCGAGGCCCTGTTCGCGCGCGCCGTGGACGGCCTCGGCCGGCTCGACCTGCTCTTCAACAACGCCGGGATAAGCCTGAGCGGCGCGATCGAGGACTATGCCCTTGCCGACTGGCAACGCACCATCGACACCAATCTCACCGGCGCCTTCCTGTGCCTGCAGGCCGCGTTCCGGGTGATGAAGGCGCAAAGCCCCAGGGGTGGCCGCATCATCAACAACGGTTCGATCTCGGCCCACGCGCCGCGCCCGAACGCGATCGCCTATACCGCAAGCAAGCACGCGATCACCGGCCTCACCCGCGCCTGCGCGCTCGACGGCCGCGCGCACGACATCGCCTGCTGCCAGATCGACATCGGCAATGCGGCAAGCGACATGGGCTCGGCGATGGGCGCGGGCGTCCCCCAGGCCAATGGCGAGGTGCTCGCCGAACCGGTCATGGACGTCGCGCGGGTGGGCGAGGCCATCGCCTACATGGACAGCCTGCCGCTCGAGGCCAATGTCGCCTCGATGATGATCATGGCCACCAAGATGCCCTTCGTGGGCCGGGGCTGACCCCCCTGCCCGAACGACCCGACACGCACAGAGGAACCGACCCATGACCACCCGCACCCCGGCGCGCGCCGCAATCTGCCACGGCAACACCCGGCCCTTCGCCATCGAGGATGTCGAGCTCGACGCGCTGCGCACCGACGAAGTGCGCGTGCGCATCCTCGCCTGCGGCATCTGCCATACCGACATGGCGGTGCGCGACGCGCAATTGCCGGTGCCGCTCCCCATCGTGCTCGGCCACGAGGGCGCCGGGATCGTCGAGGACGTCGGCACCGCGGTCACCGCGGTGAAGCCGGGCGACCGCGTCGTCATGAGCTTCAACTCCTGCGGCCAGTGCCCCAGTTGCCGCATCGAGGCGCCAACCTACTGCTACGAATTCTACCCTAACAACTGGTCGGGTGTACGGCCCGACGGTTCGCCCACGCTGTACCGGGACGGCGCGCCGCTCAACGGCAACTTCTTCGGCCAGTCCGCCTTCGCCACGCAGGCCATCGCGCACGAACGCAATGTCGTGCGCGTGCCCGAAAGCCTCGCCGACACGGCCCTCGAAGTACTCGCCCCGATCGGCTGCGGGCTCATGACCGGCGCAGGCGCAGTGCTCAACGCGATGAAAGTACGAGAAGGCATGCCCATCGCCGTGTGGGGCGCCGGGACCGTGGGCATGGCCGCGATCATGGCCGCCAGGATCGCCGGCGCCGATCCGATCATTGCCATCGACGTCCACGACAGCCGCCTCGCGCTCGCGCGCGAACTGGGCGCGACGCACGTCCTCAACGGCCGCTCCGACGACGTCGAAGCCGAAATCCGCACGATCTGCCCGCAGGGCCTGGGCTACGCCTTCGACACTACCGGCGTGAACACGCTCATCGAACGCGCCTTCACGTTGCTCGCCCCGATGGGCGTGCTGGGCCTCGTCGGCGCCTCCGCGCCCGAGGACATGCTGGCCTTCAACGAGGCCAGCTTCATGAGCAACGGGCGGCGCGTCATGGGTATCCTGGGCGGCGACAGCGACCTGCAGACCTTCCTGCCCGAGCTAATGGAGCACTACCGCGAAGGACGCTTCCCCTTCGACCGGCTGATCGGCTTCTTTCCTTTCGAGAGGATCAACGAGGCGATCCACGCCAGCGAGACGGGCGAAGTGATCAAGCCCGTGCTGCGCATGGAGGCCTCCCTCCAGGCACCACTCGCCTGACCTGCGATCGGCGCGCGCAGTTGGTGGCAATGGCCATCAGCTGCGCGATCCAAGGCTTTCAGGGTGGCGAGCCGATGTCGAGATTGCCGTCCCGGACACGGGCCTTGCCATCACATCCACCGGTGAACGTGGCCTGTGCCTCATACGCCACTTTGATCATCGGTCATCTCCTGCATACGCGCGATTTACTTTCCGCCTATGAGCAAAAATCGACCCGCAAGCGCTGGATCCGCCCTGCTTGCCCCATTCCTATGCTTCACGGTCTATTCCACCGGCCGGGCATTCCATCGAGCCGACAAGCCCATTCTGGATGATCTCGGGCTGACCTATCCTCAGTACCTGGCGATGGTCGCGTAGGGAACGGCGATGGCCTGACCGTCTCCGAGTTGGGTACCCAGTTATCCCTGGAGTCCAACACCTTCACTCCGCTCCTTAAGCGCCTCGAGGCCGGGGGATTGGCTATTCGGCAACACGACGCTGCCGACGAGCGCGTGGTGCGAGTGTCATTGACGAACAAAGGCCGTGACTTGGCGAAGGCAGCCTCCTGCGTTCCGGGTCGTATCCTGGAAGCCACGGGACTGGAGCGGGCCGAAATCAAGCACCTGAACCGAACTTTGGTGCGGTTGCGAGATAATCTGCGCGGTGCCCAGCCCTGAAGCGTTCGCCAAAATCGGACCGTGCATAGCCCGCAGTTTGATTGGTGCCTCGCGTTTGGCAAAAGCTGCGACAGTTCTGAACGACCTTACGTCTTTGAAGCCCGCGCGCATGGTCTGTGGAGCGCAAACCCGGCATATCCCTTGACACCAAACCTTGCCCGGAGCGACACGAAGTCTGCCCGCAAGCAGCCTTGGGCCAAATCTTCGCCAGCCATCAACTTGATGGCGAAGCACCCTTCAGCAACATTCAACCGAACGCAACGGCCACAAGGCAAAGCCTGCGCACGCAGTTTTGTGCAGCCCACTCTTGCGGTTTCATCGCCAAGCGGACCGGAGGGCCTGACCGGGGCCGGCAGGCGAATGTCGCGCTTGGAGCGCTGAGTCGCGACTTGCGGCCGCTAAGCCATGTTAGAAAACCTCGCCAGAAGGTGGGTGCAACGATAGTCCAACCCGACAGAGTTTATCGCGCATTCGCCCCCCCACGAGCGGCACGAGGCGGCGCGCAAGGCACGTTGGCGGCGGAACTACGTGTCGCCTGCCGGAAAGCATCTGATTTCCAACGTACGGGTTTTTCGTTTCTCCAAATCGGGAAAGCTCCACTTGCCATCTAACCGTCAAAAATCGAAGACAGCATTCGGGGCGGTGAATCACTCGTCAGGACCGAAAGTGGAAAAGCTCGATCTCAAGAAGCAGCTTCGCCATCTGTTCAATCCACAGAAGCATGAATTTGCTGATATTGTGGTTCCCACCATGCCCTTCGTGAAGGTCGATGGAGCCGGCGATCCCAATTCCTCCGCTGTTTACAGGCAGGCAGTCGAATGGCTGTATGGCGTCAGCTATGCGATGAAATTTGCAGCGAAGAACGAGTTGAACCGCGATTATGTGGTGCCGCCGTTGGAAGCGCTTTGGTGGTCTGATGATCCCGGTACGTTCGCAAGGCGCGAAAAGGACCGCTGGCAATGGGTAGTCATGATCATGGCGCCTGAATTCGTGACAAACACGATGTTCGAGGATGCGGTCGCAAAGACGCTGGCCAAGCGGAACGATCGCCCGTTGTCACTACGGTTTGAGCCATATTCGGAAGGCCGGTCACTGCAAATACTGCACATCGGTAGCTATGACGACGAAGGTCCGACATTGAAGCATTTGCACGACGATGTGATGCTCGAGCTTGGCGTCACCTTCAACGGCCCTCATCATGAGGTATATCTCAGCGACCCACGAAAAATCGCGCCCGCCAAGCTAAAGACAATTCTTAGGCAGCCTGTTCGACCAGTCTGACAGCTTCCCATTTCCTTGATCGTTTTCGGGAAAGCGGCAGGAATGACGGAAATCGGGTGTGTTCCGACACGTCCGGTTTCAGGCTTTCCGTTCTCGCGGTGGAACGGCTTTGTTCCACCCATCTGGGCTGCTGACCGACCTGGACGGCGGGGGAAAGCGGCCGGTCCGCTGCCAAGCGCGCCAAATTGGCCTTCGCGCGACCAAATTGGGCGCCTGCCGGACCAACGACCTCCCCGGAGCCTTGACGCCGCGCTCACCCTTCCGCCCCCGACCCTTTATCGTCGCTCAGCCATTGATTTGCCTTTCCCAGGTGCGGAAGGTCCGCTTTGCCATCCTAGGATGTTCTGTCCCGTGCCGCAGTTGCCTGCTGCCCCCGTCAGGGGTCAGTCGATCGCGCTCCCATACCAAGCTGCAGTGATGCTAACGCATCAACAGCCTGAAACGCTCGGGCGCCGCGCGGGCTTGACCAAGGCACGATGAGTCTGATTCATCGTGCCTTGGCATCAATCCATGACATTAATTTAAACCAATCATGTTGCTGTCCGACTTGTTAGAAAAACCTGATTTCACTATTAAGTTAAATGCCAAGGGGTATTAGCAGGGGGCATCATGAATAGAATTTGTCGCGCGATTGCGGCTGCGTTGCTTGCAGCGTGCGTCATCACACCCGCCATTGGCCAAGAGCGAACCGCGGTTAAGCGTGGTTTCTCGCTCGCACCGCAGAGCGGCAAGACGATTCTTGTTTTTCGGCCGACCGTGCGCGTAGGCGCCCAGTCGACTGGGGGCATGTTCGAACCTAACGCTGATTGGACGGATCAGGCGCGCAAGAATATCGATGCCGCCTTGGCCTCGCGGCAAGGCAAATTGGGCAACAAGATCGTCTACGCGCCGGTGTCGTACGGCGATGAGGCTCAGCGGGTCGAGGAATATGCGGCCCTTTTTGCGGCCGTTTCCCAGTCGGTAATCCAATATCAGTTCTTTGTTGGCAACCGATTGCCGACCAAGAAGCACGACAACAAGGAAGATGTGTTCGAGTGGTCGCTTGGTGACGGCGTATCCTCCCTCCCAGGCGCCGCTGACGCGGACTATGCCTTGTTCATCTATAACAAGGATGCTTACGGCTCGACTGGTCGTAAGTTGCTGCAGATTGCAGCCGCGTTTGGCGGGGTGGGGGTCACGTCGGGCGAACACGCCGGATATGCAGGTCTCGTCGATCTCAAGACCGGCGATATCCTATGGTTGAATGCCGATGGCGCCATGGGGGGGGGGGACGTGCGTGAACCCGATGGCGCAGAAAAGCGGATCGACTAGCTTCTGGAGGATTTTCCCGGTAGCGAGCCGCAGAAGCTAGCAGCAGTTCAACCGTGAAGAGACCGATTGTTTGGCTGCTTGCAGCCGCGACTGCCTTCGCAGCCACGTTGGCAATAGGACAAGACAAAGTCGCTCCACCCCCGCCCCCTTATTTGGGCGCTTATCAGCCGGTTGGCGTCGATGAAATCGGCATGTGGCGAGAGAGCGACGAGGCGGAGCGTGCCCTTGCTAACTCGCCAATCTCAATCCGCGACGAGGCACTGAACCGCTATATTAAAGGCGTCCTGTGCGAAACGGTAGGCGTTGATCGTTGTCAATCGGTCCGCGTTTACATTCTGACCCTTGTCGGTCGCTCATCAGCAAATTTCGACGCCCCACGTGCTGTCGGTCTGCTTTCCCGACTCCGTTCATCAAACCAAAAGGACACCAAGGCGGTGGACCATTACGCCTCTTGGAGAGCGGGATAGTCAGTATAGCCGTCTTCGCCCATTGCATACCAGCCAACCGAACGCGGCTCAGCTAGCTTGGCGCCCGCCCGGATGCGTCCGACGAGATCCGGGTTGGCGATGAAAGGTCGTCCGTAGGTGACGGCATCAGCCATGCCTTCATCCACGAGCGACGCGCCGGTCTCCGGCGTCAGCGACCCGTTCGCCACGAGGACGCCCCTGAAATGAGGCCGTACCATCTCCAACACCCTGGGCAGGAAGGAAGGTCCGCCGGCCATGGCGTTCTGATCGGCTGCGTGGAGGTACCCGGCCCCTACGGCGTCGAGCCTTTGCGCCAGGTCCGCATAAGTGCTTTCCGGATCGGGATCGAGCGCGTTGTTGTAAGTAGCGAGCGGCGAAACGCGCACGCCTACCCTTGTGGGCGTGAAGTGTGCGGCGGCCGCCGCGAAAACGTCCATGAGGAAGCGGGCCCGGTTCTCGCGCGAACCGCCATAGGCGTCCTTGCGGGCATTGACCTCGGGCGACAGGAACTGATGCGGCAAGTAGCCGTTCGCGGCGTGGATCTCGACACCGTCGAACCCGGCGGCCTTCGCGTTCGCTGCGGCATTGCCATAGTCGGCAATCGTACGCGCGATGTCCTCGCTGTTCATCGCCTTGGAAGGTGACGCCGCGATCTTCACATATTCGCCGTTGGCGAGCAGGCCCTGCACCGCGAGCTTGTCGAGGTCTTCGTTGCGGCCGCTAGGCGAGAGCGGTGCAACACCTCCTGTAAGTGCCGCATTGCTGGCTCGGCCACAGTGCCAAAGTTGGGCGAAGATGTGGCCGCCCGCGGCGTGGACGGCGGCCGTCACGGACTTCCAGGCCTCCACCTGCTCTTGCGTGTAGAGCCCCGGCGCCCTGTCGAATGCGCTGCTGTCGCCATTCACGTAAACGCCTTCGCTGATGATCAGCCCGGCCGTGGCGCGCTGGCGATAGTACTCGATCATGATCCTGGTCGGCACGCCGTCCTGCGTGGCACGGGCACGCGTCATCGGGGGCATCCAGATACGGTTGGCGAGCGTCAGATCGCCAATCTGGATGGGGTCGAACAAGCTGGTCATGCGAGAAACCTCTTTTGCGGAAACCACGAGGAGCCTTGTTCAGAAGGACGTGGCTTATTGTTCCTGATCATGGCACATCAATGCCTCAATCATGCAAATGAGGCGTATTTTCCTCGCAGGGAAGGCCGATATTTCGACATCTAAATCCATAAAAATGGATAATAAGCCGTCACAGAAAACCTGGAAGAAGCGCAATGAACCAAATCATGGCGATGCGCGTGTTTACACGCGTGGTCGAAACCGGCTCGTTTTCGCGTGCGTCGGACCAGCTGGGTATCCCGCGCTCCACCGCGAGCAAGCTGGTGAGCGACCTGGAACGTCACCTCGGCGTAGAACTCGTCGAGCGTACCACCCGCAAGGTTCGCGTCACGCAGGAAGGGCGCGACTACTATGTTCGGGCGCACCGGATCGTGCACGAAGTGGATGATGCGGATAACGCCCTGCGCGACCGTCCGCATAGCCCCAAAGGGCCATTGCGTATCGAGGCAACATCCTCGTTTGCGAACCTTGTCCTGATCCCGTCTCTGGCCGATTTTCGTGCGCGCTATCCCGATATCGTTCTGTCCGTCGGCATTTCGGACCGTTATGTCGATCTTGTCGCCGAGGGGGTGGACTGCGCGATCCGGGCCAGCAACGAAGAGACGACCCCGCTCGTGGCGCATCATCTGTTTTCCTTCGAGAATGTCACTTTTGCCTCGCGCAGCTACCTCGAACGTCGGGGTATTCCCGAAACGCCGGACGCGCTCGCGGACCACGATCTCATTGGCTATTTTTCCGCAGCTACCGGCAAGCCGATGCCGCTTCTATTCGCCCGCGATGGCCGACGCCGGGAGATCGAGCGTTTCGCGCTCTCGACCAACGAGACGACGGGCTACGTCAACATGATCAAGGCGGGGCTCGGCATCGGTCAGAACTTTCGCGAGATCATCCGTCCCCAGCTCGAAAGCGGTGAACTTGTGCCAATCCTCGAGGAATGGACGCGCCCTAGAATGCACTATTGCATCGTCTATCCGCCCGGGCGGGTGGTCCATGCGCGTCTGCGGGCTTTCATCGACTGGGCCGTGGCGCGCTTTGCAATTGGCAATTCGCAACCGGTTTGGACGGTCGAAAGCTTCAAAGATCCCTACCTTCGCATGGATCAAGCCAACGTTATGCCTGGAAATGTCAAATAGATCTGGGACTTCCTTCGACCCATGGCGGCCATTCCGCCGTTGATTCTTGTATCCTGGCTGCGGACTGTCAGGTTGTCGGTGATTACCGCGTTCACCCGAAAATCCTTATCTGACAAACTTTGCGCGCGATAAAGACTCTCCTTCCATTCAGTGAAGAGAACCCCAAGCCTGATATATTTCTGCGGCGAATAGGGGCATGCCGGTATCTGGTACAAGCCACATCTTGCAGAACGTTGATAGGTGGCAAAGAGTGCAAAGCAGTGTTGGATAGCTACAGTTTATCGACGATTTTTCTCATGTGTGCGGACTCGGGAAGCTTTGCCGCCGCAGGTCGTCGTCTCAACCTTTCGCGCTCGGCGGTGGGCAAGGCGATCGCGAAGCTCGAGGACGATCTCGGCGTGCGCCTTTTCCATCGAACGACCCGTCACCAAGGACTGACCGAAGACGGACACATCTATCTGGAGCACGCCCGGCGCGCGCAGAACGAGTTGGAAGCCGTGCGTGAGGTGTTCGCATCGGGAAGACGCAGCCCCACTGGGATCCTGCGTGCAGCGCTTCCCGCCGCACTCGGACGCCATTTCATCGGACCGCTTCTGCTCCAGTTGCCGGGGCTCCATCCCGAAATGCACGTCGCACTTTCCCTCAGCGATCAGCCGATCGACTTGCTCGAAAGCGGATTCGACCTGGCCGTTCGCATTGGAGCGAGCCTGGATTCGGACGGAATTCTGCGCCGCAAGATCGGTACCCAGGCCATGAGCCTCTATGCCGGGCCTTCCTACCTCGAGCGCTTCGGGACACCGAGCAACCCGGCCGATCTCGATCATCATCACATGGTCGTCTATTCCCGAGGGCGCACGCTGCATTGGCAAACTCCGCACACGAAAGGCAAAGCCGGTCCCGAAGGAACCGCCAGACTCCAAGTCGACGACCTTGATCTTCTTGCCGACACGGCCGTTCAAGGCTTGGGTATAGTAAGCCTTCCCCAGTGGCTCGCGGCCCCTCACGTCGCGACAGGCGCCTTGCAAAGGCTGTCCGTGTTGGCGCCCCGTTCGTTCGACATTGCGGTGCTGTGGCCGCAAAGCGACATCGTTCCGCTACGCACACGGGTTGCCATCGACCACCTCGCCGCCCATCTCCCAGCGGCCATGGCCCTGGCCGCGCAACCGGAAAACACGGTCACAACGCAAAGATTGTAGCGCCCAGAGCTACAATTCGTCGCCAAAAGGGCGCGCGATCAATGACTTGATGGCCGCTATACCGCCTCTTGCCCGGTTCGACAGATCGCACCGGCCACGACATCCATACGATGGAGCGCCCCCGCGCCGCGATGCGGCGTCCTGACGGCGTGTCCCATCGATTTCGAGGAGGCCCAGATTGTCCGCAGCCCTGCTTTTCCAAGCTCCAGGCGTCAATCGCCGCATGGTGGGAGATATCGTCGTCACCACGGTGAGTGACGGCTATCTGGACATCTCCTTCGATGTTTTGAGGGGGATCGACGCGTCCTCTGCCGAAGGCCTGCTGGCCGCACACAATACCTCCACGTTGCCGCGCATAAACGTCAATATCTATGTCGTGCAGACGGCGGGACGCACGGTCCTCATCGATAGCGGTGCGGGCGGCTACAATGGCTGGGGAGGCCGTCTTCCGATCGCTCTTGTCGCCGCCGGCATCGATCCCCTGCAGATCGATACGATCCTCCTGACCCATGCCCATCCCGATCATATCGGTGGGATCGCCGGGCCGCTCGCAACACCGCTGTTCCGCAACGTCCAGGAGCTTTACGTCCATCGCGACGAACTCGCGTTCTGGCGCGACGACACCATCCGCTCCGGTGCTCCCGACGGCTTCCGTGCGTTCTTTGATTTGGCGCGAAATGCCTTCGACGCCTACGCCGACAAGCTCGTGCCCTTCACAGGCGAAGACATTCTGCCCGGAATCTCGGCCGTTCCTCTGCCAGGTCATACGCCCGGGCATACCGGCTACCTCATTACCGACAAGGGCGCCTCGCTACTGGTCTGGGGTGACATCGTCCACTTCCCGCATATCCAGATCACGCGCCCGGACGTCACGATCGCCTTCGACAGCGATCCGGCGGCCGCCTGCGCCACACGTGCCGCGATCCTCGACCGCGCCAGCGCCGACGGGCTCGCCGTGAGCGGCATGCATTTCAACCTGCCGACAGCCGGCCGGGTCGAGCGCAGCGCCGGCGGCTATAACCTGATCTATGACGCCTGGTCCCCAGCCCTGATCTAGTCGCTCCCCGCTGCGTCGGAGACCAAATGGCGCGCGCCCTCACTTCACGGCTCACGGAAACAGGCGATGGAAACTTGCGACACCTCCAAAGGCACGATCGTGCTCATTCACGGGCTATGGCTCACGCCCAAGAGTTGGGAGCCGTGGAAGGCGCGTTACGAGCGTGCCGGATACACCGTCGTCGTCCCAGCGTTCCCGGGCGTGAGCGATGACATCGCGCAGCTATGCCGGGATCCGTCCGGACTAAACGGGCTGAGCATGGGCGTGATCTTCGATCATCTCACGAGGCTCGTGGAACGCATCGTCGAAGAGACGGGCGAACAGCCGATCATCATGGGCCACTCGCTGGGCGGACTCGCGCTGCAAGTGCTTCTGGATAGGGGCTTGGGCAAGGCCGGCGTCGCGATCCACGGCGGCCAGTCCGCCGGCTTCTTCACCCTGCCGCTCAGTGTTGCCCGCGCGACATTGGCGATCTTCGGCAAGCCCTGGAATACGCACGGCACCATCCTCCTCAGCCCGAGGCAATTCCATTTCGCATTCACCAACACGATGACGCGTGAAGCATCCGACCTCGTGCGCCAACGCCTGCAAATTCCCGCGCCGACATGGCCGATTTGGCAGGCCGCACTGGGCATGATGCGCAACGCAGGGGATGCGCGTATCGATTACGCCAAGCCGGACCGCGCGCCGCTCCTGTTCATCGCGGGCGGGGCGGACAACATCGTCCCGGCAACCGTGAACCGCAGGAATGCCGCGATGTACACGACCGGGATCGTCGAGGTGCAGGAATTTCCCGGACGTTCGCACTTCACCTGCGGACAGGATGGATGGGAAACCATCGCCGATCACGCCCTGCGCTGGGCCGAGGATCATGTCGCGCCCGGTCGGGAAATCGCTTTCCAGGCCTGATAGCGCACGTTGGCTTCGGCCAGATACCCGCGCTCGAGAATATAAGACAATGACCAAATCCCTGCCAAACCCAACCACGCCTTCGAACCTTGCCGTCGCGCCGATTTCAAGCGCTTCCCGTAGTCGCCTGATAGTGCTTGGCTGTTCGATCTTGGCCATCGCCCCCATCGCGATCTTCGTCCACACTTGGATGTTGTATCGGCTCGGCGTGCCCTATCCTTCAGTTGTGGATTTACCGAAATGAGCGCGCGTCCTCGCATACGTGGAAGAACTTCTCGGTGTCGCAATTTTTTGCCGTGTGTCGGCATTGCAGTTGCAGCGGTTTCCCCCTGCGTTCGCCGCATGCGCCGTCGCCATGCAGCCATGATGCTCGCCGCCTTGTGCTGGACTGGGCTGCCTAGAGGAGAGTTCAAGCGTGTGGGCGCCTTCACGCTTGTGCTACTGGCGATGAAAGGACGGTTCGTTTACGAATTTGTCTATAGCTTTTGGGTGCGCCAACCGCTTCCCATGGCTTTTCTCGCCACAGGTCAGTTTTTCCTCGAAACTCTGGCACTGGGCTTGATGGTCGCATTGGCTTGGTCAATTTCAACTCACGGAAAAAGCGAACAGCCAGAACAGTGAACGGCCTCAAGGTTGCAGACGGACTTCCAGTTTTCCCGCTATCCACACGTATCCTAGTCATGGATGTAGCACCTTTTCAACAACGACCCACTGTGGCCATTCAGGTGCCGATTTCAGCTTCTCAGGAGCGGACGGTCGGCTAGGCTGGCGAACGCACTCTTTTGAACCAGGTCTCAATGCTCCTTTGGAGCACCTTGAGGAGGTCACGTCAGGGGCAGCTCATCCCCCGCCGAACAGTTCCGGATACGTCCACCACCAAGGATAACGCGTGTCGCCCAGCACCATGGTCACGATTGCGGGGTAGATGAGTTCGGCACGCACATCATTGCCTAGCAGAACAACACAGCGCTTGTTGAGCTCGTCGCACTGGACGATGTTGCCAGTCCAGTCATTATGGCCGCCCTTGGCGAAGAACCGACCCGACGGTCCCTTCCAGGTATCGACCCCGAGACCGCCGGCAAGATGCACCTGTGGTCCACGCGGATCGTAGGTGCCTAGCACCTCGATGGTCGGGAATTTGGACTTTGTGTGAATCGGCACTTCAGGCCGCGTCCATTCGGCGCGCAGTTCGGCCGAGAGGCCTTCGCCCATCATCATGCCGCGCCACATTCGCGCCTGATCGGCGATGGTGGAATCCATCGATCCTGACGCGCTGACGTTGTCACGATGATCGTGCGGCACAAAGCTTCCGTCGAACTTGTAGCCGTCGGCGAGGTGGTCGGCGAAATCATCGCGCCACTGCATGCTGGTGTTGGCCATGCCGAAGCGATCATAGATGCGCCGTTGCATCTCCTCCTTCACATCGAGGCCAAGTCCTTCCTCGAGCACAAACTGGAGCAGATAGAAGCCCTCGCCAGAATAGGCATAGGCAGTGCCTGGCGTGAAATGGAACGACATGTCATTGTCAGGCTCGAACCAGCGCAGGTTGGCAAGGCCTGAGCTGTGGGTCAGCAGCATGCGCGGGGTGAGCAGCCGCCAGGCATCGTCGCCTTCCAATGACGACCAGTCCCTCTCTCCGGCGCTGTACTCGGGCAGCGGTCTGGCGAGATATTCGCGGATCGGTCGATCCAGGTCGATCCTGCCTTCATCCACCAGTTGCAGAACCATATAGGCAAAGGCCGCCTTGGTGATTGATGCGGCGTACATGATCGTATCGGTCTTCAGCGGGCGCTGATTTTCGACATTGGCGTAGCCGAAAGCGCGGATGTGGGGGATTTCATTGCCCTCGATGATCGCGATAGCCATCCCCTTGACGTCGTTTCGCGCCATCAATTCCTCTATACGCGTATCGAGCGCATCATAGCCGGAAACGGCGGGTGTGAGCGGCAGGCGTGTGGCAGGCATTGCGGCTGATCCGCTCAGGCTATGCGCGATCCATGCCGCCGCAGCGAGGAGTAGGGTCTTCATTGAAGGTCTCCCTGTTTTCAGAGCACGTCAAAGGGTGGCGACAGGTGCGTCGCGCGGAATATTCAGGGTGTGAAAAGTCAGATGGTCAGCGCCATCGCCAGGCAACGAAGAAGCAGCCCAGGCCGCCGACAATCAGTGCAAAGCCGGGGATCAGCGCCCAGCGATTGCGGGGCGGTTGGTGAATTTCATTGCTGCCGACCAACAACCAGACGCGTTTGCCATCGGGCACTTTTTCGGTGAACATTGGCCCTCGCATCTGGGTCAGAAACTTGGTCTGTTCATCAGCTTCAGGCGTGCCGGGCGCGATTTCGCTATCCGGGGGCGCGTCGGCAGCGATCACGCCCTGCGATCTATAGGTGTATTCGAGCATCGAGCGCGCGGGCTCAGTCATGGAAAAGCCGACAAAACCTCCACCCAGCACAAGAGCGGCCAGCCCGGCAATCAACAGGCGGCGCGGCGTTTCGACGTCGCGGCGGGAGCGTTCAAGCAGCAAGTCACGCAGCGTATCGATGTCCCGCAGCCGGTCGAGCTCAGCTGGAAATAGTACGCCGACCATGTCGGTCGGATTGATGCCATAAACTTGGGCCAGTCGTTGATAAATGTCGCCCGATGGGATCGATTTACCGTTCTCCAGTTTTGAGAGATAACTCTGCTCGATCTTCACATGCGACGCCGCCTCGGGTTGGGTCCACCCGCGTTCAGCACGCTTCTGCTTCAGATAGTCGCCGAATTTCATGGCCGATCTTCCCGCTGTGAAGCTCTGTATTCACAAGTAGGAATGATGTGAATTCAAGTGGAATATCTGAGAATATCGTGAATTTGTGACTCGCAGAACTCGATATGGCGCGCTGATTGACGTCCGAGAGCAAGATCGCGCGCGTCTTATCGTGTCAGAAATCCTCCGCCGCCTCTTCCATGTCCGCCCCATTCCGGTCTCTCAAATTTCGAGTTCTGCCCACAGGAGCAGACCGATAGCACACTTCCTGGTGCCTTCCGGGCGAACGAGTAGCGCTGACGGTCGCCTCGGCCCTCTCAGCGCCATCAAAGCTGGCGATCGCGTTCGAGCAGTCGTCTCTCGTTAAGGCCGTTGAGCCTGATGCTTTGCTGCCTGTTCAGTACCGGGCGCTACTCCGCTTTGCTCAATGGTCCGGTGCTAGGAAAGGATAGTCGGTATATCCTTTGGTGCCGCCCCCGTAGAAGGTATCCTGGTCCGGTTCGTTGAGCCCGGCCTCAATGCGCAACCTCTCGGGGAGATCGGGATTGGCGATGAAAGGACGACCGAAAGCGATGGCATCCGCGCCGCCGTCCGCGATCGCATCCGCCGCGCGTGAACCGTCATAGCCACCGTTGCCGATATAGGTACCCGGATAAAGGCCACGTAGGCGCTTGAGGAGAGCCGCGTCTTCTTCACTGCTGTCCTGCCCGAAGAATTGCTCGATGACGTGGAGGTAAGCGAGATCGTAGCCCGCGAGCAGCTTGTAGGCCGCGGTGAAAGTCGCCTCGGGATCACCATCGGACATATCGTTTGCCTGACCGAGCGGGGAGAGCCTCACGCCCGTGCGATCACGCGGGAAATGCGCGCCGACACGTGCGAGGACCTCGCGAAGCAGGCGCAGGCGGTTGTCGACGGAGCCGCCGTATTCGTCCTCGCGGCGGTTGACCCCGTCCTGCAGGAACTGGTCGAGCAGGTAGCCGTTCGCCGAGTGGACCTCGACGCCGTCGAAACCCGCCTCGCGCGCGTACCTTGCGGCCTGTTCGTAGTCGTCGAGCGTTTGCGCGATCCCGTCCTTGTCGAGCGCAACGGGCTCGCTGGTGTCCTCGAAGCCGTTCTCGGTGAAGGTCTGCGCCTTCGCGCGCACCGCGCTGGAGGAAACGGGCTGTACACCGCCGGGCAGCAGCGACACGTGGCTGATGCGGCCCACGTGCCACAGCTGGCAGAAGATGCGCCCACCTGCGGCGTGGACCGCCTCGATGATCGGTTTCCAGCCTTCGACATGCGCCGGGGTATAGATGCCCGGGGTATCCTTGTATCCCTTGCCCATGGCCGAAATCTGGGTGGCTTCGGAGACGATCAGGCCAGCCGAGGCACGCTGACGGTAGTAAGTCGCGGCAAGGGCATCGGGAGTGCCGTCGGCATGTGCGCGGTTGCGGGTGAGCGGTGCCATCAGCACGCGGTTGGGCAATTCGAGCGCACCCAGGCGGAGCGGTTGGAAAAGAGCGGAACGGGTCATTTGCGGAAATGTCCTTTTTCAATCAAGCGCCAGGCGGGGTGCCGGCATCCTGGTCTTGGGGAAGATCGATGGGGGTGGCCTGGCAGATCGTGCGCAGCGCGTTCTTCAGGCCTTCCTCGATGGTGGGGTGGTAGAAGGGCATCGAGAGCAGTTCGCTCGCCGTGCGGCCCTGCTGAATTGCCCAGGCCAGCATGTGTGCGAGGTGCTCGCCTGCGGGTGCAACCATGTCGGCCCCGATCAGGCGGCCGTCGGGCGCAGCGGCGTGGAGGGTGAGCAGTCCGGCGTTGCGGCCCTCGACACGGGCGCGGCCCTGATCGTCGAAGTCGGTGGTGCCGGTGACAGCCCCCTCGCCTTGGGCCGCGCCGATCGTCGCCACGGTGGGCTCTGTGAAGATCATGCTGAAAGGGACATGGCGCTCTGCCGCGACCGGTGCAGGGAAGGCCGCCGCGTTGCGCCCGGCGATGGCACCGTCGTGCGAGGCCTCGTGCAGCAGGGGCAAGTCGGCAGCGACATCGCCTGCCAGGAAAACCGCGCTGTCGCCGCAGCGCATGGTGCGCCGGTCATGCAATGGAATGCCCTTTTCATCGCAGGCTATCCCCGCTGCATCGAGATCGAGGTCGCCCAGCTGCGGGGACCGGCCCAGCGCTGCGAGCACGAGATCGAAATGCGCTTCGCCGACGTCGCCTTCACCATCGGACCATTCGATCCGCGCGCCGTTCTCCTCGGCGTGCGGTGTAACCTCGACTCCGAGCTTGAGGTCAAGATCCGCTGCGATGATCGCGTGCAGGCGTTCGTGCACCCGGGCGCAGCGCAGGCCGCCCATGCGCTGCGCCCGGTCGAACAGCGTGGTTTCGACGCCCAGGTGCGCGAAGGCCTGGGCCAGTTCGAGACCGATGGCGCCCGATCCGACCACCGCGAGGCGGCGCGGCAGGTCATTCATCTCGAAGATGGTGTCGCTGGTCCGCACGCTGTCGCCCAGCCCTGCGAAGGCGGGAGGCAGGACGGGGCTCGAGCCGGTTGCAATGACGACCCGGTCGGCCTCGACCTCGCGCCCGTCGTCGAGCGCCAGGCGGCCCGGCGCGGTAAATCGCGCACGGGCCTTGATGGCAATGCCGGGGGGCAGGTCCTCGAAGGACTGGCGCGTCAGGCGGGCGAAGCGGTCGCGCTCGTCACGCACCCGTTGCAGGACGGCGGGACCGTCGATCGAGATGTCGCCGACATCGATGCCGAAGGGGCCTGCCGTCCTCACCGCGCGGGCCCGATGGGCCGCAGCGATGAGGAGTTTGGAGGGCATGCAGCCGACAGTGGCGCAGGTCGTGCCGTTGAAGGCCGGATCGATCAGCAGGGTCGAGGCGCCATTGGCGCGCGCGGCGCGTTCGGCTGCGAGGCCGGCCGTGCCGGCCCCGATCACCGCGACGTCGCAGCGCAGCGTCTCACCCATCTCAGCGGGCGATCTTGATCGACTTGATGTTGACGAACTCCTTGAGACCCTCGGGCCCGTGCTCGCGGCCATAGCCCGAGTTCTTCACCCCGCCGAAGGGCAGGTTGGGCGTGGCGATGTCGAAGGTGTTGATGAACACCATGCCGGTGTCGAAGTGGGTCCTCGCCAGTTCGCGGGCGCGCTCGACATCGCGGCTGAAGATACCCCCGCCAAGGCCGTAGCGGCTGGAATTGGCGATGCGCATGGCCTCGCCATCGTCCTTGGCCTTGATGATCGCGGCGGCAGGGCCAAACAGCTCGTCCTCGTAGGCGGGCTGGCCCGGGGCGACGTCGGCGAGCACGGTGGCGGGATAGAACCAGCCCTTGCGCTCGGGCACTTCGCCGCCGACGACGAGGCGCGCGCCCTTTTCCACGCTCCCGGTGACCTGTTCGTGCAGCTGGTCGCGCTGGCTGCGGCTGACGAGGGGGCCAAGCTGCGTATTCTCGTCGGTCGGATCGCCAAGCGCGATGGCGCCGAAATTCTCGGCGTACCGCTCCACGAAGGCGTCGTAGTTCTTCTCGGTGACGATAAAGCGCTTGGCATTCACACAGGTCTGGCCGTTGTTGTAGAGGCGGCCCTGGACGCAGGTGTCGACCGCGAGATCGAGGTCGGCATCGTCGAGCACGAGATAGGCATCGTTCGAGCCCAGTTCGAGCACGGTCTTCTTGACCTGCTCTCCCGCCTTGGCCGCGATGTGGCGCCCGGCCTTGTCGCTGCCGGTCATCGTCACGCCGCGCACCAGGTCATTCTCGATGATCGCGTCGGACTGCTCATGCGTGATGCACAGGACACCGAAGAGCCCTTCGGGCAGGCCCGCCTGCTCGTAGATTTCGCGCAGCAGAAGACCGCTGCCGGTGCAGTTTTCGGCGTGCTTGAGGAGAACGCCGTTGCCCGCCATCAGGCTGGCGATCGAATAGCGCACCGCCTGGTAGGCCGGGAAGTTCCAGGGCTGGATCCCATAGACGACGCCGATGGGGGAATGGGTGACGATGGCCGTTGCGCCGTCGACCTCGCGCTCCTCGTCGGCCAGCGCCTTGGGGCCTTCGTCCGCGCTGTAGTCGCAGATCGCCGCGCACAAGTCGACCTCGTCGCGGCTGTCGCCGATCAGCTTGCCGGTCTCGCGGGTCATCAGCGTGGCCAGCTCTTCCTTGCGTTCGCGCAGGGCCTTGCCGATGGCGCGGATCACCTCGGCGCGGGCTTCAAGGCTCTGCAGGCGCCAGTCGAGGAAAGCCGCGTGACTCGCCTCGACGACCTTGGTCGCCTGCGCGTCGCTCATGTAGGCGTAGGTATCCAGCACCTCTTCGGTGAGGGGATTGACGGTCTTGATGCGTTGTTCGCTCATGGCGTTTCTCTCGTGTCTGGAGGGATGGGCGCCCGCGGGTTCAGCCGTGACGGGCGCGATGCTTGGCGAGGGTCTTTTCGGCGGCCTCGAGGGCGTGCAGCACCTCTTCGTGCCAACCTGTCTCCGGGAGTTCGCGCACCGCCGAGTGGGCCGCGCACACATAGGGTGTGCCCGACCATTCCCCGGCGATCTGCCGCGCCCAGCGCGCGAAAACATCCGCCGCGCCCGCCCGGGGCTGCAGGGCCTTGCCCAGCATCGGGTGAAAGCGCAGCCGCCCCTGGGGCAGGACCTTCCCCAGCACGCCCGGCGCCTCGAGGACGCTGAGCGTGTCGTCGACATGGACGATGCCGCTGCGCAGGTGGCGCACCAGCACCGAGCCAGCGTGGACCGACGGGTCCTGCGTCACCAGATCGACCCCCTCGGGCACCGAGAAGGCCAGGTCATCGGCGAACTCAGCCTGCGTGGCGGCATCCTCGATGACCCCGCCCTGCCAGCGCAGGTGCGGGGCCTGTTCGCGGTGCCGCCGCGTCCCCACCAGCCGCGCCTCGGGAAACAGCTTGTGGACCGCCTCGCAATGCAGGGTGTGGAAGGGATGGACGTTGAGAATTGCGTCGATCGCTGCACCATTGTCGGTGAGCCCCAGCAACTCGGCACGGTCCTCAGGCGCTAGGTCATAGGAGTCGAGGACAAGGAAACGGCCATTGGCCCTGCGCACAAGCGACATCTGCGTACCGACATCGAGAACGCCCGCGATCTTGAAAGACCCGCGAAAGTTCCAGAAGCCGTCGGACAGCTGACGCATGGATTGCCTCCTTGCCGGCAGGATCGACCCGATGCCGACCCTCGCTCTTGGTGGGGAAACGGGACAGCCATCCATCGAGTTCCATTGCGTCAAATTAAATTGTACACGATATAAATAGCCGAAGCTATGACAGTGCGAGCCCATGCGCTATCGTCGCGGGCGATGCGAACGTCCGTGCAAGACCCTGCCCCGAACGATGATCCGCTGCGCCTCGATCGCCAGCTGTGTTTTCAGTTCTACGCGGCCAGCAACCTGATCGGGCGGCTTTACGCCCCGGTGCTTGCGAAATTGAACCTCACTTACTCGCAATACCTCGTCATGCTTGTCCTGTGGGAAGCAGATGGGCAGAGCGTGGGCGCCATTGGCAAGCGCCTGCATCTGGATACGGGAACACTGACGCCGCTGCTCAAGCGCATGGAAACGCTGGGCCATCTGGTACGCCAGCGAGACAAGGAAGATGAACGCCGCTTGCGGGTTTCCCTTACAGCGAGCGGAAAAGCCCTGCGCGGAAAGGCTCTGGGAGTGCCGGAGATTATGACACGCGGACAAAATCTGGAAGAGCTAGAAGCCCTGCGCCGCACCCTCGCCGACGTAATCGTTACGCTGAGCGCTGCGCGTGCGCATCAATAACGACCCTCCTCAGACACTCAGCTGCCAATTTTCGATGCCCAAGTGCGGTCGGTCCGCTGTTCGCGAGCTATCGTCCAGAAAGCGGCCCCAAAGTTTATTGGGCCATAGGTTCCTGAAGGGAAGTGCGCAGGTTCGAGAGAACCTTGCGCATTCGGGCCGTCAGGGGCCATTCGCTACGATGGAGAAGCCACAGGGTATCGACCACGGGCGGACCATTTCCCGCCACCAGGATCTGCTCGGGATTGCGAAACGCCTGCCGGGCGTAACGCGGCAGGACCGTGAAACCGAGCCCACGGGCAACCGGTTCCAGAATGAGGGCAATCTGGTTCGTGAAGCCTCGGATAGGCAGGCGAGAGAGACCGGGATTACCAGGAAAACGTAGCGACAAAAGCCGCTTGGCCATGGCCATTCCATCGGGGTGGTCGATGAAGCCCAGGCGCTCGAGATCGCCCCAGGCGTTCACCTCGCTGTCCGCGGGCACAATCAGTTCCAGGGGTTCGTGCAGGAAAGGCGTAACGCTCAGCCGCGCATCGTCGGGGCGCGTCGTCGACAGACCAACCTCGAACCGGGCATCCAGCACCGACTGGACGATCTCGGCATCGGGTGCGAAGCGATGGCGGATGCTCAACGCCGGTTCCCGTTCCTGGATGTCGAGAAGCAGGGGATGGAGCAACAGGCCGACACTGCCGGGCGTAATCAGGCTGATCTCCCCTTCCATGCGCTCGCCGTCCGACAGTCGCGATCGCAGGCGCAAGTCCGCCTGCTCGACCTCACGCGCATAGGCGAGCATCGCATGTCCGGCCGGCGTCAGTTCGAGAGCGCGAGGGCGACGTATCACGAGCTGGCCCGCCTGCGCTTCCAGGCGCGCCATGTGCTGGCTGACGGCGGCTTGCGTCAGGTTCAGGGCATCGGCGGCCCGGGTGAAGCTTCCGGTCTCCACGACGCGGACGAAGCTGGTGATCCATTGCGGGTTCATCATAATGAATTCTTATCACAATGATAAGCTTAAGGCACTTCTCATTATGAGGTAAGCACCTCAAGATCCTGACAACAGATCAGGAGAACACCAATGGCCCCCTACCCCCGCAGCTTCTCGCATATCGGCCTGTCGGTCACCGACCTCGACGAAGCCGTGAAGTTCTACACCGAAGTCATGGGCTGGTACCTCATCATGCCGCCCACCACGATCGAGGAAGACGAGAGCGCCATCGGTGTCATGTGCACCGACGTGTTCGGCGCTGGCTGGGGTTCCTTCCGCATCGCCCACCTTTCGACCGGCGACCGTGTCGGCGTCGAGATCTTCCAGTTCCGCAATGCAGAGCGGCCGGAAAACAATTTCGAGTACTGGAAGACGAGCGTGTTCCACTTCTGCATCCAGGACCCGGACGTGGAGGGCATGGCCGCCAGGATCGTGGCCGCCGGCGGCAAGCAGCGCATGCCCGTGCGCGAATATTTCCCCGGCGAGAAGCCCTACCGCATGGTCTATTGCGAGGATCCCTTCGGCAACATCCTCGAGGTCTACAGCCACAGCTACGAGCTGACCTATTCGGCCGGAGCCTATGCCTGAGGCTCTTCCCGAAACCTACCGCGCCTGGACCTGGGTAGCGGGCGAGGACCCGCTCGCCCTGGTCCAGGCGACACGGCCCATGCCACGGCCCGGCCCGGGCGAGGTCATCGTGCGCAACGCGGCAATCGGCCTCAATCCGGTAGACTGGAAGGTCCTCGGCGGCCTCGGATGGCAACCTGGCCATGTGCCCGGTGTCGACGGCGCCGGGACGGTGGTGAAGATCGGACCGGATGTCGATCCGGCCTGGCTGGGAAGCCGCGTGGCCTACCACCAGAGCCTGCACTCGCACGGTAGCTTCGCGCAGTACACCCCCGTCGGGGCATACGCGCTCATGCGTGTCCCCGACGCGCTCGACCTAGCCCTTGCCGCCAGCATGCCCTGCCCGGCGCTGACCGCCTGGCGCGTGCTCGCGAAGCTGCCCCCCGGCGGCAACCAGCGAATGCTGGTCAGCGGAGCGGGCGGCGCGGTGGGCAATTATCTCGTCCAACTGGCCGTGCAGGCGGGGTGGCGCGTCAGCGTCATGTGCAACATCCGCCACCGCGAGCGACTGGCCGGGCTTGGTGCCGTGGACTGGATCGCCGGGCCACTCACGCAGGAAGCTGAAATCGGATCGCCGCGCTTCACGGCGGTTATCGATGCTCTCGGCCCTGAACATGCCGCGCGGCTTCATCCTGGCCTGAAGGCCAACGGCCATCTCGTGTGCATCCAGGGCCGCGTGCCGGACTGGCCCAGTCCAGCCTTTGGCCGTGCGCTTTCGCTACACGAAGTCGCGCTCGGCGCCCTTCACCAGCATGGCGATACCGCCGACTGGTCGATCCAGACCTCGGCGGGCGAAGATTTGTTCGCGCAGGTCGCAGCGAAGACCCTTGCGCCCGAGCCCCTTGTCCCCGGCACCTTCGAGGACCTGCCGCGCCTGCTCGAAGCGCTGCGCAACCGCGATTTCAGCGGCAAGCCCGTGATCGGGCTCGCCTGATCCAAGTTCCACGAAAGAGGATACGATGCCCGCACTTTTCACCCCCTTCACACTCAAGGACGTGACCCTTCGCAACCGCATCGGCGTGCCGCCGATGTGCCAGTACAGCGCGCGCGACGGCTACGTCAGCGAATGGCACCTTCCCCACTACGCCGACATCGCGCGCGGCGGTGCGGGCCTCGTCATCGTGGAGGCAACCGCCGTCTCGCCCGAAGGGCGTATCACGCCGGGATGCACGGGCCTGTGGGAAGATGGCCAGGTCGAGGGCATGGCCCGTATCGCCCATGCCATTGCCGCGGGCGGAGCCGTGCCCGGCATCCAGATCGGCCATGCCGGACGCAAGGCCAGTGCCAACAAGCCCTGGGAAGGCGACGACCACATCCCCAACGACCAGCCCGGTGGCTGGCAGACGATCTCGCCTTCGGCCCTGGTCTTCGGCGGCGGGCTGCCAAAGGTGCCGACCGAAATGACGCTGGACGATATCGCGCGCGTGAAGCGGGATTTCGTTGCGGCTGCGATCCGCGCGCGCGACGCCGGCTTCAAGTGGCTCGAACTGCACTTTGCCCATGGGTACCTCGCGCAAAGTTTCTTCTCGGTCCACGCAAACACGCGGACCGATGCCTATGGTGGCGACGTCGCGGCGCGCAGCCGCTTCCTGATCGAGACCTTGCAGGCCGTGCGCGAAGTCTGGCCCGAGAACCTGCCGCTCACCGCACGTTTCGGCGTCATCGAATTCGATGGACGCGACGAAGAGACGCTTGCAGAGGCGATTGGCCTCGCGAAGACCTTCAAGAACGAAGGGCTCGACTTCCTGAGCGTCAGCATGGGCTTCTCGACGATTGAGGCCAACGTGCCCTGGGCCCCGGCCTTCATGGCACCGATCGCCAAGCGCGTGCGCGACGAGACCGGGCTTGCCGTTGGCACGGCCTGGGGCATGGACATTGCGCAGGACGCGGAGAAGGCCATTGCCGAACAGCAGATGGACGTCGTCTTCGCCGCACGCGCGTTTCTCGCCAATCCGCATTACCCGTTCCGCGTGGCCCGAGAACTCGGGCTGTCCGCAGCGGGAAGCGTGTTGCCCGACCAATACGCCTATTGGCTGCGCCGCTATCCCGGCCCCCAAAATGGTCCGGTGATCGACTGAGGCCAGGCAGGTCAACCTCCCAGCCTCAGTCGAACTTTCAAGCCGCTGCGCCGCGCGCAGCGGCAACCAGCCCATCAAGCCAATCCTGATGGCCGTTGATCATCGGATTGGGGCGCGCAAGGGCAAGCTCCTTTGCCGGTGCGCCGTTCTGCGTTTCCTGCGTGAGAATACGCAGGCGTTGCCCGGAAAGCTCCTCGATTAGCCAGGCATGGTGCACGTCGAGCCGATGTTCGTCATCACCCGACCACCCGTGCCAGGCGATGCGCGCAGCCTGGCCTTCAACAGGCGGCACGCATTCCACCACTTCGGCATCGACCGGGAATCCGAAGGTCTTGAAAAAGAAGCGGTCGCCCAGTTCGAGTGCGGGCCCCTTGTCCCCATGGATCGCGATGTCCGAACTGTTGGCGTAATAGCCAGGCCAACGCGCGGCCTCGACCAGGAAAGGCCAGATGTCGGCAACCGCAAGATCCCGGACGATAACCTCGTTCGAACAGAAATTGTCGCTGAAACCCGGGACATAGCCCGCGGGCCACTGGATTTCGCCCATATCGTACTCCTGCATGAGTGGGAAAACCTGAGCGCAGGATATAGGCGGGCGCTTGATATAGCTGAAATCACATCTCAATATCCCTGGCATCATGAAGATTGATATCAAGAACACCGACCTCAATCTCCTGAAGGCCTTCAATGCCCTTCTGGACACCCGCTCCGTTACGCGAGCGAGCGAGCGGCTTGGCCTGACCCAACCGGCCGTAAGCGGCATGCTCAACCGGCTTCGCGAGACGTTCGATGATCCGCTGTTCGTTCGCGCCCAGCGCGGGGTTCTGCCCACACCTCGAGCCGAAGCTCTCGCGGAACCGCTTCGGCGCGCGCTCGGCGAAATCGAGGCCTTGCTGCAACCCGATGCCTTCGATCCCGCGACGGCGGAGCGGACCATCGGCATCGCCGCGACCGATTACGCACAGCAGGTCGTACTTCTCCCATTCCTGAGCGCCTTGCGCACGAGCGCGCCAGGCATCCGGATTGCAATCCGGCACGTTGCGATGGAGACGCTGGCGCTCGACATGGAGCAGGGCAAGACCGACCTCGCGCTCGTCACCCCGCAGATGGCGCCCGAGAACCTGCGTGCGCGCCACCTGTTCGAGGAACACTATACCTGCGTCCTGCGCCGTGATCATCCGGCAGCGGAGCAGGCTATGGACCTCGATACGTTCTGTGCCTTGGACCACGCCCTGATGTCGCACGACGGCACTCGGTTCCAGGGTGCGACCGATCATGCCTTGGCGGCCCTAAACCGCACGAGGCGGGTCATCATGACGGCCCCCAACTTTGGTCTGGTCCTCGATCTGGTGCGCACATCCAACGCCTGTGCACTACTTCCCGCCCGCTTGGTAAAAGGTCAGAAAGGTCTGCATCTTCAGGAGCCCCCCTTGCCGGTAGCCGGCTTTACGAAGATTCTGGTCTGGCACGAACGGACCCACCACGATCCCGCAATGGCCTGGCTGCGCCAGCAGCTAGCGAAGAGCGTAAAAAGCGCAGGCGACAACGAGATCTCGACGCTGAGTGCGACCCATTGTTGATGTTGAGCAGTCAATTTTCCCTCCGCAGGTGCGGTCCGTCAGCTTTCACAATAATTGGTTAGCAAAAGTCGCAGAACGGCTCCAACCTGGACGAACTGCTGCATCGATGAAGACGCCGCAGCTGTCAGGCGGCGAAGTGTCAGCCCACTTTGATTGCCATGCCCAGCCATTTCAGGAAAGCGGGATCCGTTCCATAGGCGATGTTGATGCGCATCGCCTGGTATGGTGGCTCCTTGACGAAGAAGGCAGAACCGGGCGCGATGAAGATGCCGTGGCGGGCGGCATCGGCAATACGTTCGTGGTCGGTCATGGTGAAGTGCCCTCTCACCCAGACATAGGTACTGAGGGTCTGGGGCCTCTCGATCGTCAGTCCGAGTTTCTCCAGTTCCCGTACCAAGCGCACGCCGGCCTCCTCGACGCGGCGCGAAAGGCGCTTGAGGTGTTTCATGTAGTCCCCCTGCTCCATGAGCGCATGGATCAACCGCTCGTTGTGGGACGAGGTTGAGACCATCGTCACCACCAGCAGTTCGGAAAGCGCATCGGCCCGCGAGCGGTTCGCGGCCAGGTAGCCCGACCGGAAACTGCCCGCGAGCGTCTTGGAGAACGAGCCGACGTAAATCACCCGATCGAGTTGATCGAGCGCCGCGAGACGCGGCGCCATTGCCGGCAGAATGTCGGCGAAGGGGTCATCCTCGATGATAAGCATATCCTGCGCCTCTGCGATGCGCAGCAGGGCATGGCAACGTGCAAGGCTGGTCGATCCCCCGGTCGGGTTGTGCGCCAATGTCTGGGTGAAGAACAGCCGCGCGCCGCTCGCCATCGCCTGCTGGGCGAAAAATTCCGGATCGGGGCCGTCATGCTCCCGGGGGACACTGAAGATGCGGGCCCCGGCCAGGCGCAACTTGGAAAACAGAGGATAGTAGCCGGGCTCCTCGACCAGGACCGCATCCCCAGCGCGTACATAGTTGCGGATGATGAGATCGAGTGCGTGATTGGCACCATGCGTCATGACGATCTGCTCGGGGGCGCAGCCGATCCCGCGTTCGGCCAGCAACCGGGAAATCCGTTCGCGCAGAGGTGGAAAGCCGCGCGCGGTGTTGTAGTTGTAGGCCTCCGCCGAATGCAGTTTGAGCGAGGACAGAGAGCGCCGTAGCGCCGCATCGGCCAGCCAGTCTGCAGGAAGACGCCCATCGCCGGGCCGTATGGCAAGGCGCCGCTCAAGCTGTTCTATCAGCAGGGCCGCGCCGTCGGGAATACCAGCGAACGGCGAGCGGGCGGCCCGTACCGGGATTTTGAGCGCACGCGCGACAAAGTAGCCCGCTCCTGGCCGCGATTGGAGCACGCCTTGCGCAACGAGCCGTAGATAGGCCTCGACGACCGTGTTCTTTGAGACTCCCAGAACCTGGGCCTGCTCACGGATCGAACGCAAGCGGTCGCCCGGGTGCAGGGCCCCGTTGTCGATCTCTTGCCGCACCATCTGGATGACGCGCTCCAGCTTTGAAGCCGGTCCTTTTGGCATATCCTTACCCATCATAGTACTGGTACAGTAACCGTATGATTATGCAGAATTGTACCTGTAAGTCACCCCCCGCAGAGCTTACCTAGATCCCGATAAAGCGCGGGCCGTCAGGAATGGAGAAGGGGTGCCTTCCCATTCCGACCGGGCCTGCACGGATAAAAGGAGAGCCCTGAATGGATCGCACCCCCTATGTCCCCGAAATTCCTGCGCCCAGGCCGGATCACGCCCGCGCTATGGCCGCATCCCCATCGCCGTTCTTTGGATCACACGTAAGGCTTCCCGCTTTCGGCTAAGCGCATTCACCAGCCTCAGCCTGCCGTCCCGTCCGCTTCAGTCGGGACGGCGAAATTTCCACGAACCGTACCAGAGCGAGGCAAGATCGCCGGTACGGTTCTTGGCGGAGCCTTACCATGCCTCTTCGTTCCATTGCTTCCCGCGCCCGGCCGCGCACATTTTGCCATACCGCCACGCTCGCGGGTTGTGTCTTCGCTGTGAACCTGCCCCACCTTGCTCACGCGGCTGAAATCGAGCCCTTCGAGTACGTGTCTCTCCCGGCCGGAACCTCGGTCGAAATCCTTTACTTGGATTACGGAGACTACGACGGTTACCGCAATTCGACGAGCGCCGACGGCGCACGTCAGGATGCGGCGCTGGACACCTATACGGCCACGTCCAAGACCGCGCACTACTTCGACCTTGCGGGCCATCGCGCGCTCGTCAGCCTGATCCAGCCTTTCGGAGCTAGCCGCAATGCGCGTATCGGGGATTCCCGGCTTGGCGAAACAAGCGGTTTTGGAGACACCACGCTGGGCTTGGTGTTCTGGCCGATCGCCGACGATGCGGGCGGTACAAACCTGGGGCTGGCTCACTACCTCACGCTGCCAACAGGGTCCTACTCGCCCGATCGCTCGGTTAACATGGGAGGCAACCGCTTCGTTTCGAATTTCCAGGCCTCGCTGCACCAGCCCCTGGGCGGCAAGTGGTCAACCGACCTTGCTGCCGACATCATTTTCTATACCCCCAACTCCGAATCCGGCGCCGCCCGCCAACGCCTGACGCAAAAGCCCGCACAGCAGTACCAGGCCTTCCTCAACTACAGTTTCGATCCGACCCTGACCGCGGGGATCGGGTACCAGGGCTGGCGTGGCGGCAAGCAGAAGCTGGACGGTGTCGAAACGGGGGGGCGAACCGATTTCGACGAGGTTCGCGTCAGCCTTGCCAAGCTCGTCTCGCCCAAGTTGCAAATTCTAGGCGAAATCAGCCACCAGACCCATGTCGAGGGTGGCTATCGCCAGGATGTCAACGCCTTGGCGCGCATCGCCTATTTCTTCTAAAAAACAGAAATCTCGAGAGGATACGTCCCCACATGACCGGTTTCACCAAACACTCCGAACATGACTTCGCGCCGCTGCCGAGCTGGGAGGCAAGCCTTCCCACCCTGACAGCCGAGCCCTGGTTCAAGGTTTCCGACAAGAGCCTCCAATTGGAAGGCCTGTGCTTTGATCGGGATGGGAACCTCTACTTCGTCGACGTTTTTGGCGGCACCTTGTTCAAGCTCGAGCTGCCCTCGATGACACTCCACGAAATCTACCATGCTCCGGACGAGAACCCTGCCGCCATCAAGATCCACAAGGACGGCCGCCTGTTCGTGTGCTGCCTTGGCGACTTCGTGAATGGCCACATTTTCGCGATACAGCCCGATGGCTCGGGTCGCGAGACGATCATCGAGGGCCATGTCGCGGATGACATGGTGTTCGCGGCGGACGGCAGTTTCTATTTCACCCATTTCGTGGGCAAATCGACCGAGCCGACGGGCGGCGTCTTCCACGTTTCGGCGGATTACAAGACGATCACGCCCATTCTCGACAATATGGCGGGCCCCAACGGGGTAGCCCTCTCGGTCAACGGACGCAGGCTCTGGGCGACCGAGACCAACGCCAACCGCCTGCACATGATTGAATTGTCGCAAGACGGCCTCAGGGTTGCGCCGTACGGAACGTCGGTCCCCTACCATTTCAGTGGCTACCATGGCCCCGATTCCTGCTGCATCGATGCCGGCGACAATGTCTATGTCGCCATGTACCAGCAGGGACGGGTAATGATCTTCAACCGCAATGGCTGGCCCATAGGGCAGGTCCTGATCCCGGGACGTGAGAAAGGCCAGCTGATGCACGTCACGCATCCGATGCTCGTTCCCGGAACCGACGATCTGCTCATCACCACCAACGATGGCCCTGATGGCGACAAGGGATCGTGGATATTACGCTCAAAGGGCTTTGCCTCGGCCCACACCAGCTTTCAGTTCGATTGATCAGGAGAATGTCCATGCGCCTTGAAGGCAAGGTTGCCATTGTCACCGGAGCCGCGCGCGGCATCGGTCTGGCCATCGCCGAAACCTATGCGCGCGAGGGGGCCAGTGTCCTCCTCGCCGATCTCGACGGCGACGAGGCCGCCAAGGCCGCTGGACGGCTTGCGGCCGCATACCCGGGGTCCTTCGCCGCAGCCCATACCGACGTTGCATCCAAGGCCGACTGCGTCGCGATGTTCGCCACTGCGCACGAGGCGCTGGGGCCGGTCGATATCCTGGTCTGCAACGCCGGGATCGTACGCCCGGCCGCTGCGATTGAGGACATCTCGCCCGAAACCTGGGACAAGGTGATCGGGATCAATCTCATGGGCGCCATCTATCCTACCCAGGTCTTTGCCCCCGAGGCAAAGGAACGGGGAACTGGCCGGATTATCTACATGGCCTCGGTTGCGGGCGAAGTCGGCGGGGTCTCGGCCGAAATGACCTACTCGGTCACTAAGGCGGGCGTCCTGTGCCTGACCAAGGCAACCGCCAAGCAGCTTGCCCCGCATGGCGTGACCGTCAACGCGATTGCGCCGGGTACCATCCAGACTGCCATGACGGACATCCTGCAATACGACGCGTCCGTCCTCGAATCGATCCCTCTGGGACGTTACGGCGAGGTGTCCGACATAGCCGGGGCCGCCCTCTACCTCGTGTCCGACGATGCGAAGTACGTGACCGGCACGACGCTCGACGTGAACGGAGGCCTCTTCATGCGCTGATGCTGCGCACAACCCGCCGTATCGCTCTCCCCCCCCCCTTCAGGACCTGTGAAAGGCCATCCCATGGATATGTACGAAAAGCGCGTTCGCTTGCGCGAACTGCTTGCCGAACCCGAATGCACGCCCCTGATGGGGGCCTATGACGTGCTCAGCGCGAAGATCGTCGAGAACACCGGCTTTCCGGTGGTCTACACCGGCAGCCTTGTGACTGGCGCAAGTGCGTTTGGTCTCCCCGATGTCGGGCTTGTGCAGTTGAGCGACCTGCTCGGCCTCGCTCGTGAAATCGCCAAGGAAACCCGTATCCCCATCGTTTGCGATGCGGACAGCGGGTGGTTCCATGCCGGCAACATCTGGCGAACCGTGCATGAATTCGAGGCAGCTGGCGTCTCGGGCATCCACATCGAGGACCAGATCTTCGGCAAGCACACCGATCAGGAGGCCCTCCTGACCCCGACCGACGTCATGTGCGAGAGGATCCGGGCCTGCTGCGATGCGCGCAAGGATCCAAACTTCATGATCATTGCGCGAACCGACGCGCTCTACCTCCAGGACGATGCCGAAGCGGCTATCGCCCGGGCCAACTCGTACCTCGAGGCGGGCGCGGACGCGGCTTTTGTCGTGTTCAAGGGCTCCATCAAGGCGCTCAAGAACTTCAGGGCACGGATCAAGGGGCCCCTGATCGTGACCAGCGTCGACTTCCAGAATTCGATGGCCGAAGAAACCGAAGCCGGAGCCAATATGTCGGTCTACTGGCCGTTGACGATCTTCGCCGCGTTCAAGGCAGTCAAGCACGTCTGCGAACGCTTCTACGAAACCCGCGACGCGACACAGCTCCAGGAATATTGCTTTGACGAAGGCGCTCTCAACACGCTTATGCCCTACGACCGCTTCGATGAAAATGTGGCGACCTATCGTGTTCGGGACGCATTGCTTCCGTCTGCTGGCGATTGAACTCTGAAGCTGGGAACGAAGTTGGTCAGAAGAACTCCTGAATAGGACCTACCAGCAACAACCGACCCTTTTTTGCCGCTCAGGCGCCGATTTCCAGGCTCCAGAAACGGACCTTCCGCTAGGGGGAACTGCACTGACCCTAGCTACATTGGGGCGGGCACCTTAAGTCCAGCGAGGGGGCTCCTCGATGGCCAGTCGCTTGGCGGTTCGCCACGTCTGGATGACGAAGAAGACAATCAGTAGCGCGCCAATTCCGCCAACAACCAGGTCAAACCATGTAAGCATGCCAAGCAGCACCGGCTGCGATCCGGCGGCAATCATCGCCAGAGTGAGCCCGATAAGCAGCACTCGCAGTTCGGTAGGGCCGGCATAGGCGTAGGACAGCTTCATCTCGCCCAGTACCCGAACGAGCAGGAAAGCGTGGATCGACAGGAGGAGGTAGCCTGCCAAAGCCACCAGTGCGACTTCCAGCTGGACATACCGGCTCAGGCCAATGCCCACCACAACGAGCGTTGTCGCAAATCCATCGCAGCTATGGTCGAGGAAGTAACCGTAGCGCGGCCTCTCGATCTTCCGGTAGCGGGCCAGGCTTCCGTCCATCGAGTCGCCAAACCAGTGGATGAAATACCCGGCAATCGACATCCACAGCCAGCCATCACCCAGATTGCTCAAGATATATCCGCTGAAAATTACGAAGGCACCGAACATCCCGATCGCGGTCAGGATATCGGGCATGACCCAGCGCGGCATGGAGGCGCAAAGCCGATTGAGGAGCCTGCGCTCTGCGCGCGCGAGGAGGTTCTCCTGGATGCGATCGATAGGGCCGGCATTCATATTCTTCGGGTTCGACAAAAGTATTCCTGTCATTCTTTGAGCGCTGCGGCCCACGGATGTGCGGGCATCGGGCGGGCCGGGCCAAGCTTGTCGATCCGGATGGATCTTCCTCGGCGCAAAGAGGCAAATACGGCCCGTCTCGTGGCCGAAAGGGTCAACCTTGCGACCGTGGCACCGAGCCACCCCTAGCCGTGGTCCGCACGTGCAGCAACCGGATCGTTGCTGCCGAGCGAGCCGCGCTGTCCGGTCCCGCCACGATTTGCATGCCGGATCGACACGCGGCATGGAGCGTGGATCGACACCACCGGAAGCCACATGCCCTCTATCTTGACCCAACAGATCTACAACTCCGACGTCCTCGCATCGATCGCGCTTGTCGCCTTTCTCGCGTTGCTGCGCGTCGTCGTCGCCAGGGCCTTGCGGCGCAGGGACGATCTGCCCCAGCACGTCATCCGACGCTGGTCGGCGAATGCCCGCAACGCGCTGCTGCTCGTCGGCCTGATCGGCCTCGTCATGATCTGGGCACCGCAATTGCGAACCTTCGCGTTGTCCCTGACCGCATTCGCCGTGGCCATGGTCGTCGCCATGAAGGAGTTGATCCTGTGTCTTTCGGGGTCGGCCTTGCGGACCTTGACGCGCGCCTTCTCGGTGGGCGACTGCATCGAGCTGGGTGGCATCCGGGGCGAAGTCCTCGACCACAACCTGATCGCCACCCGCTTGCTGGAAATGGAACGGCGCGAGGGCTCGCTCATCCTCACCGGGCGACACGTCATTGTCCCGCACAGCCTCCTGTTCGGCGCGCCGCTGCGCGTGGAGCCGGCGGGGCCGGGCAAGGCGTGGCATACGATCGTGCTGACCTTCGAACCCCAGGGCAATCTGTTCGCTGCGCGCGGCGAAATCCGGGACAGTGCTGTATCGGCCCTGGCATCGATCGAGGCGACCGCACGGTCCGGCTCGCACAGCGCCGCTGGCCCTGCGTCCGGCCGCGAGGACGTCGAAGTCGCGTTGGGCACCAGCGACATCGGCAAGTACCGCATCGAGATCCGCTTCCCGATCCGCGCCGAACTGGCCCGCAGCGCAGAGCAGGCCGTCGTCTGCGCGATCGGCAACCTGGTCCACAGCTTGCGCGAGAACAGCTAGATCCAGGCTTGGGTGCGCGCCACCGGACAGCCCACTCACGCGTCTCCAGAAACGCCAAGGCGGGCCAGACGCGGCTTGGTCATCGGCACGGTCAGCATGGTAGATCCGACCGCCATCAGCAGGAGGGCGGTGAAAGTCTCGGGCGTGATGATCGCGCGATCGAGAAGGACGTTGGCGAAGATGATCATGATCAGCGCCTTGGTCTGAAGCATCCAACCGATCAGTGAAGCCTCCCCTTTGTGCCAACCCAGAAGACGCCCGGCAAGGTGCACTCCGGCAAGCTTGCCCGCGACCGAGGCGAGCAGGAACACCAACGCGGCAACAATCACCGCCATCGCGCCCATACCGCCCCCGACCCCGAAATTCGTGCGCAGGCCGGTGCTGAGGAAGAACACCGGCATGACGGCAAGCAACAGGAACTCGCGGAACTGGTCGAGCTTTTCGCGGGTGAACCAGTGCCCGTCGAGCACCACCCCGGCTAGGAAGGCGCCGACCATGAAGTGCAACCCGGACCAGTCGGCGGCGAAGCCCACGGCGGCCAGCCAGACCAGCGAAAGATGCCAGCGGTCCGGCTCGGGCACCCGGCGGAACAGCGCGCGAATGGCCAAGGCCGCAACCGCGAAGCCGCCGAGGAACAGGGCCTGGCGACCCATCCGCTCCCAATCGACCAGGATCAGTGCGAGCACGCCCCAGATCGCGATGTCGTCGAGGCTGGCGTAGCGCAGCATCCTCTGCCCCAGAGGCCTGCGGAAGATGCCGAGCTTCTCCATGAGCAGCACGAGGATCGGCAGCGCGGTGACGGCACAGGCCATGCCGATGCCGAGCACCGCCTGCGGGTATGTGCCGCGCGAACCGATCCAGCCAGGCGATCGCAGGAGCAGCGCCGCGGCGAGCGCCCCGAAGGCGAGCGGGGTCAGCAGCGCGCAGGCGGCGGTGATCGACGTCTCGCGGCGGTGGGTCCAGGCGTCGGTGAGGTCAAGCTCGAGGCCGGCAACGAAGACGAACATCATCACCGCCCACCAGGCGACACCGTTGAGCGCCATCATGACCTGGGGGTTGAACACGAAGGCGTGGATCTCGGGGAACCGGGCGCCGAGCACGCCGGGGCCAAGCAGGACGCCCCCGACGATCTGCACCACGACGAGCGGCGCCCAGTGTTCGGTGCGCAGCAGGCGCCAGACAAGATAGGGCACGCCGAGGATCACCGTGAGAGCGATCAAATAGACTTCCGAAGTTCCCATGGTTGATATGCCGTTCTTCCTGCCCAATTTCGCTTTCGCGCGACATGTGGCCGGTCCCTGTGTCTTGTAAACGGGAATGCTGTCGTGACATATGATCTTGTGGCGTCAGACAAGGGCTCATTCCGATTTTACCCCTTGTTTTCAGGCGCTATCTCCCTTGCTTCCCGCCAAAGCTGGCAAGAGAATCGACAAGTCGAATTTAGCGCAATATCGCGGGCGTCTGTGATGGCTGCCTTTGGCGCTCTGAAGTGGTTTCAGCCGACGGCCCATCCCGGTCGTTCAATGGGTGATTGCCGGTCCCCCGGTCCGGACGGACAGCTATTCCGGCCCGTATCGACCCTTCGTTGCCGCTCAGACGCTAAAATCCGGCGCCCAGGTGCGGTCCGTCCGCCAACCCATTTTGAAAGCGCGGGACGGGCCGATCGCTGACTGTCGCGTCTGGAGAGATCAAGGTGCGATAACTGCCGGTCGGTCACATGGCTTCCATCAGGCTCAGGACTCACTGATTACGGCCAGAATAGCACGGTGGCAGCGAGAGCGGGGGCCGGGTTGGGCCGCGGTCGTAGCGGGTTGCGAGGCGGCGCCAGCCCTTGAGGCGACCGAACATGATCTCGATGCGGTTGCGGCGCTTGGATGGGCGCTTGTATCGGCGCTTGCCGTATTTGACCGGCATGGAGCGGGATTTGCGGCCTGGATGCACGGCTTGATGCCCTTTTTGCTCAAGCGCGTCCCTGAACCATTCGGCGTCATAACCCCGATCGGCCAGCATCCACTTCGCCTTTGGCAGGTCGTCGAGCCGGGCCGCCGCGCCCGTGTAGTCACTGATCTGGCCAGCCGTGATGAAGAAGCTCAAGGGACGGCCGTTGGCATCGAGACGGCGTGAAGCCTGGTGTCCATGCCGCCCTTGGTCCGCCCGATCAGGCGCCCGAGGTCCCCTTTTTCACCCCAAGGCTGGAAGCCGTGCGGTGAGCCTTGAGATAGGTCGCGTCGATCATGAACACGTGGCTCTTCATGGCTCTTGGAAAAATACGACGACAGACGCGCCATCTGCTCATTCGTCAGCCAATACAGGTCGCGCATACTCAGTCTCCTCGCGAAGCCTGAATCATTTCGCCGCATGCCAATCAATGGGTCCTGAGCCTGGGCCCTGAAGGGCCGACTATGTCTCGCCGGGCGTGTGCGGGACGGTTTCGCGCAATGGCGTCTCAACATAATAGTCGAGATTGATCTCACGCACTTCGTCTTGCCGCGAGAACACCATGCTGGCGATACCTGCTAGCAACTCCTCAAGGCTCGTCTGCTGCTCCAACTGCTCGACGACGACGTGCCCAAACGCCGCCATGATGCTGATCGTGATCGGAAGGACATGTTCGTCGCCGGGGTTCTTGTAGCCGGTCATCAGCTCGCGCCCAAAAAGCTCCTCGTCCCAGTGCGCAAGGGCCGTACCAGGGCCGCCGTCTCGTTCGACTTCCATCCCACCGAGTGCAGCAAAGCGGCTAACGGCTTCAGGCGTGAAGAGGCCGGTCGCGGCGTCGAAGAGCCCTTCCCAAATCTCCCAGCCGAAACCGAGAGTGTGTCCGATCTCATGAATAATCGTTCCGGCGATGCGGTCAGGCGTGAAATCGAGCAGAAATCGGGTGTTGAACTCGACCTGGCCGTAACGAACCCCGCCTTGCTCATACGGCATATAGGCTCGTGCGATCGTGTTGCCGAGCTGGGTGAAGGTGCCAAGGCGGATTACGATCGAATAGTCGGGCAGGACGAAGCGGTTCCAGAAATTGCAGGCCGCGCGCGCGCCGTTCTTCAGCCGGTCGTCAACGTCCTTCACGATCTTGTAGGTGATGATGTTCGCCTTAGGCTGCTTGGCTTGCTCGCCGGTGCCGGGCTCCGCAGGCATGCCAAGGGCGGGGGCAGATGTCTTTCCGGCTTGGCGGGCCTTCTTGTGCTCGGCTTCGGGCACCGGTCCTTTGGAAAGCTCGCGAGCGCGCAGGAGCCAGGACAATGTATGTTGAAGCATTGCGGCCCGTGCCTTTTCGTCCGGCAACGTCTGGCGCAATTCGCCGCGGACGTCGGCGCTGCTCGCTGCTGCTTCTCCCATCAACGCGTCGATGAGGCCATCGATCGTATCTGCAACCGGCTGTGCGGGTGGAACCGGCGCGAAGTCCTTCTGCCACTTCTCGCTCAGCTGTGAGAATGCCCGCTTCAGTCTACTCTCCGGGATCGCCGCGCTTGCCGCGCTCGCTTCCAGCTCCTGCCCCAGCGCATAGGTTCGTCCCCAGGAGTCGAAAAACCTCAAGCCGGTTCTTTCTTCGATTTCCTCGCGCGTGGACGGGTAGTCGGCTGGGCGGGAATCGCGCGGCGCGGTCTGCGGGATTATGAAGCAGTCGAGCTTGACCGTTGCGGGGGTATCATACGGATATTTGACCGGATCAACGACGATCGCGAAATAGGCTTCCGGTATCGGGACCAGTTTGCCGCCGTCGCGCGAGACATGGTCCGGGTCGTCTCCGAAGATCGGCCCGACGGTGACCCAGGCATAGTCCCCGCCCTGCATGGTCTGGACCTCTCGGATCGACTGTTCGAGCTTTGCCCAGACGCCCTGGTTGAGAACCTCATACTGCGGGCTCATGTTCGACATCAGGAACGTCTCCATCTGTGCGAGACGCCCATATTGTCTATTGATCACCTCATTGGGCGTCATGTGCCCGACGTTAAGGGGAATGGCGCCGATCTTGCCGAAGGTGCGATTGCTCAGCCGCTGTTCCGGATCGATCCTGACATCGGAATAATAATGGAGGGGCCGGAGGTAATCGACCGCCTGATCCGCATGCGCCACGCAATAGGCCGACCATGCAGGCTGAAGGGTTTTGGGCGAGAAGCCGACGGCATAACCCTGGTTGATTAGGATCTGCACGGGGCGATCAGGATTGAGGTTCTGCGGTGCGCCGCGCCATAGATGGAGATCGACATGATGCGCCATCGCGGCGCTCAACGGGTGAATCGTCGTGAAATCGGCCATTACCCCTCCCCAAAAAGCCAACCAACAATTTAAGAATTTTCGTCAGAACATCGTCAATTATGACCTTGTTTTCGACTCATAAGGCCATATAGCAGCAATCAAACATGCTCTGATAATATTTCATTTATACAGTCACCAGGAGCATTTCCGCGCAAATGGCGGATGCATTACGCTGGCCTTGTTGCAAAAATCATTTGCAAATCGGCAGGGGTAAGGCCGGGACTCCCTTTTTAAGGGGGGCTGAGCTTTGCTTGGAAATGACGATCCTTGCCGGTCACTCAGCGGCCGATTTGCGCTCATCAGGAAGGGAAAGGCCACCTTACCTTACCCCATAAGGAAGGCGGGCCACGATTGACGCTCGTGCGCTTAATTCCCTCCTCCGGCCAATTTCATCAGCGTCGGCGGCGACGGCACATCCCCGGTTAGCCGCCGTGCCTTGCGAGCCTGTCGCCAAATCGGGGGACCAGCAGATCGCCGGTGTTATGCGAGCGAGCGCAGGAGGATGCTCGTCTCACTGTTGAGGACGCCTTCGATCATGCGCACCTCGCGCAGGACCCGGTCGAAGTCGGGAAGCGTCGAGCTGACGATCTCAGCAACGAGGTCCCAGGCACCGTTGGTGGTGTGCAGGGCATGGATCTCTCGGATCCCGCGCAGGAGCCGGATCACCGCATCGGTCGAACGGCCAGCAACCTCGACCAGCATGATCGCCCGGATCGCCCCTGTGGGCGCTTCCTCCTGCGCGCGGATGGTGAAGCCCAGGATCGCTCCGCTCTGCACGAGACGGTCGAGCCGGGTCTGCACCGTCGCGCGCGACACGCCCAGGATCTGCGCGATCTTGGACACGGGCGCGCGGCCATCGCTGCGCAGGATACCGATCAGGTTCTGGTCCAGCTTGTCGAGAGATATCATGTCAAATTGCCCATAATGACCATGCAAATAGCCTAAAATCTGGCAAAAATGTAGGCATTTTCGACATTCACCATGAAACCTGCCTGCCTATCCTGAGCGAAAATCAGGAGACACAGTATGGTACCGTTCGTTGGCGTTGCAGATCTTGCCGGGATTGTCGAAGCGGTCGGCCTCGAGACCTTCCTGCGCGGCCTCGCCGAGCGGATCGAGGCCGATTTCGAGCGTTGGGAGGAATTCGACAAGTCCCCGCGCTATGCCAGCCACGTACCCGGCGGCGTGATCGAACTCATGCCTGCGGCCGATCGCGACTATTTCGCCTTCAAGCAGGTGAACGGACATCCCGGCAATACCGCTGCGGGCCTTCAGACGGTCGCCGCGCTGGGCGTGCTCACCCGCGTCGATACCGGCTACCCGGTCCTGGTCAGCGAGATGACCTTGCTGACCGCGCTGCGCACTGCCGCGATGTCGGCCCTTGCCGCGCGCTACCTCGCGCGCCCCGCGTCACGTGTGCTGGCCATGATCGGACAGGGCGCCCAGTCCGAATTCCAGGCGATCGCCTTCAAGGCCCTGCTCGGCATCACGCGCGTGCAGGCCTGGGACATCGACCCGGCCGCCTCGCGCAAGTTCGCCCGGAACCTCGCCGACAGCGGCATTGAGGTCGTGATCACCCCGTCCGCCGACGAGGCCGTGATCGGCGCCGATATCGTCACCACCGTCACCGCCGACAAGGTCAACGCGCGCATTCTGAGCGCCAACATGACCGGCGCAGGGCTTCATATCAACGCGGTTGGCGGCGACTGCCCGGGCAAGACCGAGCTGGCCCCCGAGATCCTCCAGCGCGGCCGTGTCTTCGTGGAATACACCCCGCAGACGCGCATCGAAGGCGAGATCCAGCAGATGCCGGACGATTTCGAGGTCACCGAGCTGTGGTCGGTCTTCTCGGGCAAGGCGTCCGGGCGCACGAACGACGAGGAGATCACGATCTTCGATTCGGTGGGTTTCGGCATCGAGGATTTCTCGGCGCTGCGCTATCTCTACGACCTCCTGCCCGAGTACGGCAGGCCCACCGAGCTCGACCTCATCGCCCAACCGCAGGACCCGCGGGACCTGTTCGGCCTGCTCTCCCCCCGCCAGCCTGCCCACACATGATGTCCTCTGTGCAGGCGCCCGGTGCGGTCGTGATGATCCGCCCCCATTTCTTCGAGCCCAACCCGCAAACCGGATCTGACAACGCCTTCCAGAGCACGGCAGCCATCAGGGCCGATGCCCGCCCGGCGCTGGCCGAGGCCGCCTATGCCGAGGTCTCGCTCGCGGCGGACCGGCTGGAGGCGGCGGGTATCCGGGTCCACCTGTTCGAGGACCGCGCGGCGACGAGGCCCGATTCGGTCTTTCCCAACAACTGGTTCTCGACCCACTCGGGCGGACATCTGGCGATCTTCCCGCTCTTCGCGCCCAATCGCCGTCCCGAACGCCGCGAGGACATCGTCGCGTTCCTCAAGCGCGAATATCGCGTCCAGGAAGTGACTGACTGGTCGGGGCTGGAGCACGATGGCCTCTACCTCGAAGGCACGGGCGCCATCGTGCTCGACCACTGCGAGCGCGTGGCCTATACCGCCCGCTCGCAGCGCGCCAGCGAGGTCCTGCTCGAACGCTTCTGCACCCGCTTTGCTTTCGAACCGATGATGTTCGAGGCAACCGATGCGGACGGGATGGCGATCTACCACACCAACGTCATGCTCAGCATCGGGACACGATTTTGCGTCGCGGGCCTCGACACGCTGCGTGATGCGCGCCGCCGCGAGGAACTGCACGCACGGTTGACTGCCAACGGGCGCGAATTGATCGCCATCAGCCAGCACCAGGTCGGTGAGTTCTGCGGCAACCTGATCGAGCTCGACGGGCGCTCCGGACCCGTCATCGCGTTGTCTTCGCGCGCCCTGCGCGCGTTCGATGCCAGGCAGATCGCCCGGCTGGAGCGGGCCGCCCGCCTTGTCCCGCTGGACGTGCCGACCATCGAGATGGCCGGAGGCTCGGTGCGCTGCATGCTGGCAGGCATCCACCTCGCGCCACGTCCCGCATCCTGAGGGCCCTTATCTCCCGGATCGTGGCGGTGTAAAAAAGCGCTCTTGCATCCGGGTCCGGGATTTGGTCCTCTCGCGCGTGAAGGGAAGCGCCGTCTTCATGAGTTCCAAATCCACATCGAAAGACGTCGTGACTCCCGCCTTGACCGGTTCGGGCGAGGAACTCGATCGGCTCTATCGCGGTTCCCGGGACCGGCTGCGCCGCTACGTCGCGGCGAATTTCGGCCCCGGTCCTCCCGACCCGGAAGATGTCGTCCAGATCGCCTTCGAGAAATTTGCGGTGCGCGAAGACCGGCATGCCATCGAAAGCCCGGAGGCCTTCCTGGCCCGTACGGCGCGTAACTACGTCCTCGACCAGCGCCGTCGCCAGAAAGTGCGCAGCGACCATGCCGAGGGCGAAAAGATATTGGGCGTCCTGCATGACGACTGCGACGCCGAGCGCGTCTTATCGGCAAAGCAACGATGGCAGATACTCGAGCGGACGATCCGCACGATGGATCCCCGCCGGCAACAGGTCTTGATTATGAACCGCATTCACGGCGTAAGCTACGCAGAGATAGCGCGCCAACTCAAATGCTCGCCTACCCTGGTGAAGATGCACGCGGCCCAGGCCCTCGTGCAGTGCGAGCGCGCGTTGAGGGAGGCGGAGGAAGAGATATGACGCCGCAGGCCGCCCGCGAAGACAGGGACCGTATCGACGAGCAGGCGAGCTATTGGGTCGTGCTGGCCAGCGAGCGTGAGCTCGGCGCAGAGGAACGGCGCGAACGCGATGCCTGGCGCGCGGCCGACCCGCGCCACGAACGCACCTGGCAGGAGCTTTCGCGCACCTGGGGCGATATCGCCGCCTTGGAAGGCCTTTCTGATCTGGCCCCGCCGCCGCCCGAAGCAGAGGCGGACGGCGCGCCTCTGCGGCCATCCCTGGCCCGTTTCGGACGGCACCCGATGGCATGGGCCGCGATTGCCGCCGTGCTTGTCGGCGTCGTGGCCATCTCGCTGCTGCTGCGCCCGCTTGCGCCGGAACGCTACGAGACCCGCCTTGCCGAGACGCGCCTCATCACGCTGCCCGATGGCTCGCAGGTGACGCTGGCACCTGCCTCCGCGCTCGAAGTGCGCTTCGCCGATGCGCAGCGCCGCGTTGCGCTGACCCGCGGCGAAGCGTTCTTCGAGGTTGTCCATGACGCCAGCCGGCCGTTTACCGTCGAGGCCGGGCAATCGCGCGTTCGCGTGCTGGGCACCAAGTTCGACGTCAACTTCACCGACCTGTCGTTGCGCGTTGCAGTGCTGCAGGGCAAAGTTGAAGTGGCCCACACAGAACACAATGGAGCGCCCAAGCACGTCACCCAGCTTCGCGCCGGAGAGAGGACCGAGGTGCAATTCACCGCTGGTGCACCAACCGCTACGGGGGCCGGCCCTTTCGACGATACAACCGCCGGACTGCGTCCTGCCGCTCCCTCACGTGCGCCTTCCCCCGGCGCCTGGCGCGAGGGCCGCCTGGTCTACGACAACGTGCGCCTTGCCGATCTCGTCTCCGACGTGAACCGCTACTTCGCACCGGGCGTGACGATACGAGATCCCGAGATCGGGGAGCTTCGCGTCACGGCCGCATTCAAGGTCAGTGAAATTCCGGCCTTCGTCAGCGCACTTGATGGGGTCATCCCGGTTACTGCGCAGGAAGCATCGAACGGGGCGTTCCTCCTTCAGCGGGCCCGTCCTTGATAGGTCCAAATGCGCGTATTGCCGACACAGCGCGTGGCGGCATCTGCCCGTAAGCTAAAAAAAGTTCACCCTGCCCCTGACGATCGCACGGCTGTGCGCGTCATCAGGGAGTTGGTCGGTGCAGCGCGCACGGCGCAGGGGCTCCGGGCAACGCCACCGTTCAGGGACGGATCAGGGGGAAATGCAAATGTTGAGCCTATTCAAGTCGCATCTGGCGCTGGCCTCGGCGCTCGGGGTTTCCGTGTCGGCACTCGCCGTGGCAACGCCGGTCATGGCGCAGACGCAGGTGCGTCAATTCGATATCCCGGCCCAGGCGCTGGCCTCCAGCCTGCTGGAGTTCTCGCGCCAGTCCGACATCATGGTCGTCGTCGCGCCCGATCTCGCCTCAGGCCGAACGGCTCCTGCGCTGCGTGGCCGCTATGCAAGCGACGACGCCATCGCCCACCTGCTGCGCGGGAGCGGCCTTCGTGCCGTCGCCAATGCGCGCGGAGGGTATCGCATCGAACGCGCGGACGCGGCGGCCTCGTCGCCCCGTCAGGACACCGCCATTGCGCCGGACGCCTCGGGTGAGGGCATCGTCGTGACCGGCTCGCGCATCGACCTTCCCGGCTACAAATCGCCCACTCCGCTGCTGCGCATGACGCAGGCCGACCTGCAGGTCGTGAGCCGTCCGAACCTGGGCGCGGCCTTCGCCGACCTGCCGCAGTTCAAGGCCGCCGATTCTCCCGTGACCTCGAGCACGAACACCGGTGCGGGGCGCTTTCCGATCAATATCCGGGGCCTGGGCGACGAACGCTCGCTCCTGCTTATGGATGGTCGCCGCCTCGTCGACGGGGATCTCAATTCGGTCCCCTCGATCATGGTCGCCAACGTCGATGTCGTCACCGGCGGCGCGTCGGCGGCCTGGGGTTCGGACGCCGTGGCTGGTGTCGTCAACCTGATCATCGACGGCGACTACGAAGGCCTTCTGGTGGATGGCCACTCGGGCATTTCCTCGCGCAAGGATGCGCAGGAATACGGCTTTTCCGGAAAGTTCGGCACCCGCTTTGCCGGCGGGCGCGGGCACTTCGTGATCGGCGGCGAATTCGTCGACAACAAGGGCATTGCGCACCGTACCGACCGTGCGAACACCGGACGCTGGTCAAGCCTTGGCAACACCACGCTGACCCCCGACGTCGGCTACTCGACCCGCCTGATCGGCGGTTACATCAACTCCGGCGTTCTCAAAGGCTACGGCTTCAATCCCGATGGCACCCTGCGTACCCCCGACATGGGCACGGTGATCGGAAGCAGCATGATCGGCGGCGAAGCGCCCTCCAACGACGACTACAGCGTGCTCGTCACCCCCCAGCGTCATTATGCCGTGATGGGAAAGGCCTCGTTTGAACTGACCGATACGCTCAAGGTCAGTGCCGACCTTCGCTATTCGCGTTACTACAATTCCTACGCCTGGTTCGGCAGCCACACCGACAATCTGACGATCTATGCCGATAACGCCTTTCTCAACAGCGACATCCGCCAGGCGCTGGTGGATGCAGGCGAGGACAGCTTCAAGCTCTCGCGCTTCAACTCGGACCTTTCCTTCGCCGACATCGACGTGGACCGGCGCAACATTCAGGGCACGCTCGCCCTCGACGGCAGCTTCGGTGACGGCCGCTGGCGCTACAGCGCCTATTACAGCCATGGTGAATACCGCAACAAGCTGCGTACACCGGGCTTCCTGATCACGGAAAACTTCGCCAACGCGGTGGATGCCGTCGTCGATCCGAGCACGGGCGAAACCGTCTGCCGCGTGGCACTGACACAAGGCGTGACCGGCTGTGTCCCGCTCAACCTGTTCGGGGAAGGCGCGCCCAGCCAGGCCGCGATCGACTATGTCACCGGCACGCCCACCTTCGACGGGCTCGACAAGCTCGACACCTACGGCGTGTCGCTGCGCGGCGAACCGATCGACTTGCCCGCAGGCCCCGTCTCGATCGCGATCGGTGCCGAAGGGCGCAACCTTTCCACCCGCGCCGACGTCAGCGAGCTCGATGCCGCATCCGCTTTCAGCACGTTCAATTTCGCAGGCTTCTCGGGCCGCTACAACGTCAAGGAAGCTTTCGCCGAAGTCGTCGTTCCGCTCATTCACGACACACCGCTGCTTCGCAAGCTCGTGGCGAACGGCGCGGTGCGGGCTTCCGATTACAGCACCAGCGGCACGATCTGGTCCTGGAAACTGGGCCTGACCAACGAGTTCTTTCCCGGCGTCGTCGGCCGGGTGACGCGCTCGCGCGATATTCGCGCACCCAACATGAGCGAACTCTACACCACCCCCACGATGAGCTACGTGGGTATCGTCGATCCGCAGAACCCGGATGCCGGAACGACCAGCACGCTGGTCTACGGCGGCGGCAACACGCTCCTGAAGCCCGAACTGGCCAACACCTGGACGGCAGGCCTCACCATGGCCCCGCTGCCCGGACTGACCGCGTCGATCGACTACTTCAATATCGCCATCGACGACGTCATCACGACACTGGGCGGGCAGAACATCGTCGATCGCTGCGAGGCCGGCAACACCGATCTTTGCCGCTATATCAACCGTGACAGCAGCGGCACGATCACCAGCATTTCGTCCTCGCAAGTCAATCTCGCGCAGCTCAAGACCGATGGCATAGATGCCGAAGTGGCCTATAGCCTGCCGCTCGACAACGATGCCAACGGGCGGATCAACGTGCGCCTGGTCGGGACCTGGGTGAACAGCTTCACCCGCGACGATGGCATCACCAAGATCGAATATGTCGGCACGCAAGGGTACGCCTTCACCGACGGTACGCCGCGCCTTCGCGCAAACCTTACGGTCGGCTATTCCAGCGACAGCTTCAGCGGCAACGTGCGGGGCCGGTTTATCTCCGCCGGATACTGGGATCGCACCCGCACCACACTGTCCAACAACGACATTCCCGCCTTCCTGTATTTCGATCTCAACCTGAGCCAGAAGATCGCGATCAACGGTTCAAGGTCCTTCGAACTCTATGGCAACGTCTCGAACCTGTTCGACAAGGATCCGCCAATCTATTCCACCTTCACGCCGTACTATGACGTGATCGGCCGGTACATGACGGTCGGCGCCCGCCTCGAGTTCTGATCGAGTCCCTCTTGGTCTGCGGAGCATGCGTACCGGCTCCGCAGTCCCTTTTTCGCAGCTTTGACATCCAACAGATCGCAAGAGGACATCGCTGGTGAAGGACCTTTTGCGCGGGGCGACCGCGCCACTCCGACAGGTCATGCTGGCAGGCGCACTGGCCGCCGGTCTCGGCATTGCCACTCCGGGCCAGACCGCCGCGCCTGCGGTCACGACGGCTCCCGCATCGATGGCGCAGAGCAAACGCCCGATCACCCCGGACGACATCATGGGCCTGACAGACGTCCACGACCCGCAGATTGCGCCCGATGGCGCGCAGGTTCTTTACGTTACCCAGCCCCGCCTGGCGACCGGTGATCCGGATCGTTCGGAAATCTGGACCGCGGCCACGGATCGCGTCTCTCCCCCCTTGCGCCTGACGCAGGGCACATGGAAGGAGGCGAGCCCGCGCTGGTCGCCGGATGGCACGGCCATCGCCTATATCTCGAACCGCAAGGCGCCTGACGACCCGACCGGCACCGCCACGCGCCAGGTCTGGATCGTCCGCCCCGGCCGCGAGGCGCCTCGCCCCGTGACGCGCTTCGCAGATGGGGTGCGCAGCTTTGCCTGGGCCCCGGACGGCCAGAGCCTCGCGGTGCTGGCGCGCGCGCCACACGATGGCACCGCCCTCCCGATCGAGGAGGTCGATGCACCGGGCGCCCCGGTCGACCTTTGGATCCAGGACCTTGGCTCGGGCACCGTGCGGCGCCTCGCGGTGGAAGGCCGCACGCTGTCCGACATCAGCTGGTCACCCGATGGCACGCGCATTGCCCTGCGCGCGGCCACGACGTCGGGCCTCAACGACCGTTTCTACCATTCCGAGCTGCGCGTGTTAGACGTCGCGAGCGGCGCAACTCTGCGCACGCTGAGCCCGAGCGCCTACAGCGCAGCCAGCTGGTCGCCCGACAGCCGCAAGGTCGCCTTTACCGCCCCGGCACGCGGCACCGTGGGGATCGATGCCTTCGTCGCCGACGTCGCGACGGGAAAGGCGCGCAAGGTCGGCGCCAATCTCGACGGCACGATCCGGCAGATCGCCTGGTCGGGCCAGGCCGACACGCTCCTTGCTCGCGCCGTCCAGCACACCCGCGTGCAGATCGTCCGCATCGACGCGAAGACCGGACGGACCAGCCCGTTCATCCCCTTTGAAGGCCGCGTCGCGGACTTTTCGGTGGCGCCGGGCGGCCGCGTCGCCCTTGCCGCGAGCACGCCCGAGCGTCCCGCCGACATCTGGATCGAGCAGGATGGCGCGCTGGCCCTTCTGACCGACCTCAACCCGCAAGTCCGCGCGCTTGCCCTCGGCTCGGTCGAGACCGTGCACTGGACCAGCCGCCGCGACGGACAGACCATCTACGGCGTGCTGGTGCTGCCGGCGGACTACGATGCGGGCACCCCGCGCAAGACGGTCGTCCTCGCTCACGGTGGCCCGCACGAAGCCTGGGCCACGGCCTGGCAGGGCAGCTGGATCGACTGGGCGCAGCTTCTTGCCGGCCACGGCTATGCAGTGCTCCTGCCCAATCCGCGCGGTTCGGCAGGTCAGGGCAACGCCTATGCACGCGGGGTGATTTCAGGCTGGGGCACGCGGGACTACCAGGACCTGACCGATGGCGTGGACATGCTGGTGGCGCGCGGCATCGCCGACCCGGCACATCTGGGCATCGGAGGCTGGAGTTACGGCGGCTTCCTCTCGGCCTGGGCGGTGACCCGCGACAGCCGCTTTCGCACTGCCGTGGTCGGTGCGGCGCCCACCGATCCGCTGACCTTCGCGCTTGCCACCGACACGCCCGACTTCGTGACCGCCTACTTCGGCCTTCCGCCCGAAGCGATGAAACGGATGGACCGATCGGCCCCCTTGCGCGCGCTTGGCAAGGTCGCGGTGCCTGTGCTCGTCCTCCATGGCGAAGCGGATACGCGCGTGCCGCTGTCCCAGGGGCTGGCCTTCTACCGTGGCCTTCGCCTGCTCGGGAAGCCGGCCAGCATGGTCACCTATTCGGGCGAGCCGCACCGCATCGGCGGCGCCCACCATCAACGCGACATCCAGGAGCGCGTGCTCGCCTGGTTCGATGCGCACCTTTGACCCTGTGGCCGTGTGACAAGGAGACTTCGGCATGACACAAGCAACCACCCCCGTGGGCCTGCGCCGGCGCGACGTTCTGACCCGCTCCGCCGCGCTGGCTCCCGCCCTGGGCTCTGCCCTCACCGCGCCGGCCGTGCTGGCCGCATCCAGGGAGAATGCACCTGTGAATGACATCCTCGACATGAGCGCAGTCTCGCTCGCCAAGGCCTTGCGCAGCAAGGAACTCTCCGCGCGTGAAGTCATGTCCGCGCATCTCGAACGGGTTGATGCGCTCAACCCCAGGTTCAACGCCATCGTCTCGCGCATCGATGGCGATGCCGCGCTGGCCCAGGCCCGCAGGCTCGACGAGGACGCAGCCAAAGGTCACTTTCGCGGACCTCTTCATGGCTTCCCTCACGCGGTCAAGGATACCGCCTCCACCCGTGGCATCGCCAGCACGCAAGGCTCGCCGATCCTGAAGGACAACATTCCCGATGCAGATGCGCTGGTCGTCGCACGCATGCGCGCGGCCGGAGCAATCTTCGTGGGCAAGAGCAACGTGCCCGAATTCGCACTGGGCTCGCATTCCTACAACCCTGTCTTCGGGATCACGCGCAACGCCTACGATCCGCGCAAATCCGCCGGAGGCAGCACCGGAGGCGGCTCGGTGGCGCTGGCGCTGCGCATGGTGCCTCTGGCCGACGGCAGCGACTTCGGCGGATCGCTGCGCAATCCGGCCGGATGGAACAACGTGTTCGGCTTCCGCCCGTCCTGGGGCCGGGTTCCCTCGCTCCCCAACACCGACCTTTTCTGGCAGAATTTCGCCACGTCAGGACCGATGGGCCGCCATGTCGAGGACGTGGCGTTGCTGATGTCGGTCCAGTCCGGCCCCGATCCACGTGCCCCCTTCGCGCAGGACGACGACCCGACCCTCTTCGCGCAGCCGCTCGAACGCGACTGGAAGGGCGCACGCATCGGCTGGCTGGGCGATCTGGGCGGAGCCCTGCCCATGGAAGCGGGCGTGCTGCAGACCTGCGAGAAGGCGCTGGGTGCCTTTGCATCCCTGGGCATGGAAGTGGCCGAAGCCAGCTTGTCCGAAGACGCCGAAGCGATGTGGCAGACCGCCGTCACGCTGCGCCACTGGTCGGTAGGCGCCGACCTTCAGGGCTTCTACGATGATCCCGATACGCGCCGTCTGATGAAACCCGAGGCGATCTGGGAAGTCGAAGGCTACAAACGCCAGACTGCCCCGCAGCTGGTCGCCGCAAGCGAAGGCCGCACCCGCATCGCCAAGGCGTTCCAGGAGGCTTTCACCCGCCATGATTTCCTTGCGCTCCCGACCGCGCAGGTCTTCCCCTTCGATGCCGACCAGCACTGGCCCCACGAGATCGCCGGACGCCGCATGGATTCCTACCACCGCTGGATGGAAGTCACCCTGCCAGCCACCATGGCCGCCTTGCCGGTCCTCGCCATTCCGGCAGGTTTTGGCGGCGCAGGGAAGCTTCCCATCGGCATTCAGCTGATCGGCCCGCGCAACGCCGATCTGGCCGTCCTGCAACTGGGGCACGCCTACGAGAAGGCGAGCGCCTGGATCGCGCAGGCCCGCCCGCCGGTGCTGAGCGCCTGATCTCCAGTTGCGGCGCCCGCGCGCTCTTTCCCAACGAGGCATCCGCGATGAAATTTCCCACAGGCGCCCCAGTCGACCTTACCGACCTCATCCGCTCGCACCTGCTGGCCTGGCTCGTCACCTCGGGCGCAGAAGGTTTCGATGCTTCCGCTCGTCGCCGAGTCCGATCCGGGCGGAGAGATCGTAGCGCTCATCGGCCATTACAGCGCGCGAACGCCGGGCGCCTCGGTCCTGGCCCCCAGGGCTCGTCCCCTTTGTGAACGAGCGTCCGTTGGAAAACGCGGCGCGTCACCGGCTGCTGCGCCGTCGCCACCGGCACCGCCGTCGCAGGCTGCCAGGGTGCAGACCGAAACCGCAACCGGCAACGATGTCCGGCTGAACGGCCTCGACGCTACCACACCGCACCTGCACGATTGAGGCCAGCCTAGCCTACCCTCGCCACGGCATCCTGCGGATGCCGGGCAGGTCGACAATTTCTCCCATTGATTTTCAGGCGATGCGCTGGACACGCGGACTTTCTGGTCTGACCTCATAACATGCAAGAGTGCTTGCGGGCGCGCCCTTTGCACTGACGTGATCGAGAATCCTGACGTCGGTCGTCCAGCGTTTCGGCGTAATATCGAAGACCTGGTAGCCTCGCTTGTCGTGGTAGAGATCCAGATTAGGGTTGTTAGAGAGCAGGTGCCGGCTTGCCTTTTCGCCGCCGCCGTCTCCGCCCGAGGAGATCGAGGTGGCGAGAAATTCGACCGCGACCTTTTCCCCGGCCGGATCGTCATCGCGCAGCGCCACGCTGCCGACCGCGTGCTTGTGATGATCCCCGCTCGACACCACCACATTGGTCAATCCGTGGCGCCGGATGCTTTCGATCACGCGCGCCCTGGCAGGCCGATAGCCGTCCCACAGATCGGTCTGGAAAATGGGTTCCTGCGTCCCGGGTTCGCGGAAGTCCAGTTGCATCATGATGACCTGCTGCGCCAGAAGATTCCAGGTCGCCCCGTTCCCCAGCCCCTCGTCTAGCCAGGCCTCCTGCACGCTGCCCAGCATCGAGGGGCTGTTATGGACTTGCGGCGTGCAGCCGGCCGACCAGGGATCGTCGCTGCAGGGCTGATCGGTTCGGTAGCTGCGGGTGTCGAGCACGTGGGTTCGCAACAGGCGGCCGTAGTCAAGGCGTCGATAGGCGGTGATCCCGCCCGGGCGAGGCATCTGCGCGCGGCGTACCGGAACGTTCTCATACCACGCCTGAAGGCCGGCAAACCGGCGCAGCGCGAATATCTCTGGTGGCGTACCGGCCTGGTCGAATTCGCCTGCCCAGTTGTTGTTGACCTCGTGGTCGTCGAAGGACATCGCGAAAGCGCAGGCGTGGTGCGCGGCCTGCAGATCGGGGTCCATCTTGTACTGGGCATAGCGGCGGCGGTAGTCGTCCAGACTGTACAGCGTCTCGCCCAGATGCTGCCGCACGATAGGACCGCCAAGCGGACGCGGCCCGGCTTCGTAGATGTAGTCGCCGTAATGGAAGACGAGGTCGAGATCGTTTTCCTGCGCCAGTGCCCGATAGGCATCGTAGTAGCCAATCTCCCAGTTCTGGCACCCGGCGACCCCAATCCGCACGCGGTCGACGGGCGCCGTCGCGGGAGGCGCGGTGCGCGCCCGTCCGACCGGGCTGACATCGCTGCCGGCCACATGGAACCGGTACCAATAGTGGCGGTGGGGCTCGAGACCGCTCAATTCGACATGGACGCTATGGCCCAGTTCCGGACGCGCGAGCGATTGCCCTTTACGCGCGATCTTGGAAAAGGCTTCGTCTTCGGCGACCTCCCAACCGACCGGAACACTCTGCGCGGGCATGCCCCCATGGGGGGCCAGGGGATCCGGTGCCAGCCGTGTCCAGATCACGAAGCCATCGGGCCAGGGATCGCCCGCCGCTACGCCCAACGTGAACGGATTGGTGCCCAGGCCTGTGGCGAGTACCGAGCGCGAAGGCGTCAGACCTGCCAGCGCGGCGAGGTAGGTGGCGTTGCGAAGCAACATGCGGCGGTCGAAGGACATGGTTCGAGGCTTCCCCGGCTTTGGTCATGGCAAAGTCCCGGCAGGTAGCGGCAACGCGCGGCGCAACTCGCTCCTGCAGAGGCCGGCTCGGGACGAGAACGGGCGGCCGCCATTAGGGATGACGCGAAGAGCCTCACGTGCCTCCATGCCGAGTTGAAATTTATTTTTTCAGGGAAAGCTGCGGCACAAAGCCGGAAAATTGCAGGCGGTTCGGTCGTAAAAGTGAAACACGCCGCCACTAGGCGAAGCCTCCAGTTGCTCGCCCCATCTTCGCTGCTGGACCTGCCCGTGTCTCAACTGCGCCCTATTGATCGTTGGTTTATCGACCAAATACTGCCGCATGAAGTGGCCTTCATGCGCTACGCGATCCGTCTCGCTCGCAGCGAGGACGAAGCCAGCGATCTTCTGCAGGAATGCTACGCAAAGCTCCTCGGGCTTTCCGGGTTCGCCGCCATCACCAATCCCCAAGGCTATGCCATGCGGGTGATCCACAATCTGGCGATGGAGCGTTTCCGCAAGGCACAAGTGGTCGAATTCGCGCCGCTGCGGGCGGCCTCGGAGATCGAATGCATGGACGATACGCCGGACAGTTTTCGCATACTTGCCGGAAAGCACCAGCTCGAACGCGTAGAGGAAGCCATCGAATCCTTGCCCGAGCGCTGTCGGGTGGCGTTGGTGCGGCGGCGCTACGAGGAGCAGAGCCCGCGCGAGATCGCCTCGGACCTCGGTATCAGTGTGTCCACCTTCGAAAAGCGGCTTGCGCGGGCCGTCGCTCTTGTCGCAAGGGCGCTCACGCCTGCGACTCCGCCCGTCGATGCCACGGGTAAGTCACTCTCGGGAATTGAGAAAATAGCATTTTGAATTATCCCGGTGCGTTCGATATATTGACCTCTCGCCCTGCGCACTTCGCGCAGCGCATGGCGGTTTGCGACGCCGCCGCGCTCACGATGTTCGAAAATGCCTGATCCGATCTCTTTTCCGAACACCGACGATGTCCTCGACACCGCAGCGCGGTGGTTCGCGGCACTCGATGCAGGCACCGCCGACATCGCCGATTTCGAGGCATGGCGAGCGGCCAGCCCCTCACACGCGATTGCCTACGCGCGTGTTGTGGCGGGTTGGGAGGCGCTTGCAGAGAAGACTTTCGAGGGAGCCGGAAAAGCCGAAAAGCCCTATGGGCAGGCAAGCGAGGTCCGCCACCTGTCGGCGGCGCAAGCCGGCAATGGCCCGCGCATCCACGAGCCGTCGATATCCCGGCGCAACTGGCTCAAGGCCGCAGCAGTGGGCGCGCCAGTCCTGGCGATGGGCGCGACCGTCTTCACGCAGCGCGCCCTTGCCTGGCACACCGAACGGACCAGCATCGGCGAGGTGCGGAAGCTCGCGCTGCCAGACGGAAGTCACGCCGATCTCAATACGGATTCGGTGCTCCGCTGGAAAGTGACCGACAACGGGCGCCATTTTCAACTCGAGCGCGGCGAGATGGCGCTCGATCTGGTTCCAGGAGCACCTTCGATCCTCGAAGGCGGCGGCGTGAGCACGCCTCTGGAGGCAGGCGTCTTCCACGCGCAGGTCGGGCCAGGCACACTCGAGATCACCTTGGTTTCCGATGCTGCCCGGGCTTCTCGTCCCCAGCCTGCCGAGGCTGCGGGCGCGCGCAGGAAAGTCCGGTCTTCGTTGGGGCAACTGACGCTGCCAATCAAGCTTCACGAATCCGTTGTGCTAGGGCCGCAACTGGCTCCCGTCGTTGCCGTACGCAGCACGCAGGAGGCCGAAGCCCTCATGGCCTGGCGCAAGGGCGAGATCATATTTCTCGATCTTCCCCTTTCGGACGCCGTCGCGCGTTTCAACCGGTACCTGACGCCCGGCAGGAGGATTATCGTTTCCGACCCGGCACTCGCTGGGGAACATGTGGGAGGACGTTTTGCGATCGACAATCCGGCCGAGTTCATGGAATCGGTGGCCCTTACGCTCGGCGCGCGGGTGACTCCTGCCGGACAGGGCTTCCAGCTGGTTCGCTGAGCCTGCGGAAATACCCCCGCGAAAAATTTTTCCAGACAACATGGAGGCTCCCCCTTCGCTTCGCGTCATCGCGTTGAAGGGCACCGGGATGGTGCTGCGAAGGGGTATCATTTCATGCAGTTCAACAGCCTGAGGCTTTCCGCCGCCATGGCCACCCTCGCGCTGGCCAGCGCACCCGCGATGGCGCACGCACAGACAGTGCAGTTCGACATTCCCGCGCAACCGCTGAACAAAGCGTTGATCGCCTATTCGAAGCAGGCCAACGTGCGGATTGCCTTCCCTGCGGATGCGATCAAGGGAAGGACTTCGGTCGCCATTCGCATTGCGATTCCGCCGCACGACGCGCTCGTTCGTCTGATCGCAGGTTCGGGCCTGCACATCGTGCGCGAAGATGGACAGGTCGTAGTCCTAGCGGAAGAGGGGCCAGGCGACAGGGCGAACCCGATCGACGCAGATGCCATCATCGTCAGTGGCATCCGGGAGAGCCTCGACAAGGCGGTGCAGATCAAGCGCAAGGACAGCCGCATCGTCGACGTGGTGGCGGCCGAGGACATCGGAAAGCTGCCCGACAACAACATCGCCGAGGCCCTCCAGCGTGTGCCCGGTGTCGCGATTACGCGTGACGAAGGCGTCGGCACCGGAGTGTCGATCCGCGGCCTTGGGCAGAACCTGATCCAGCTCAACGGACGAACGACCCTGGGCGGCGGGCGCGATGGCATCAACTTCCAGGACATGCCGCCCGAACTGCTCGCGTCGGTCAAGGTCATCAAATCGCCGACCCCCAAGATGATCGAAGGCGCGCTTGGTGGTACGATCGAAATGGAGACCCAGCGCCCGCTCGACCTCAAGGAAACGGTCATCAGCATGTTCGGGCGCGGCGAATATGGTGACAGTGTCGACAAGACCGGTTTTTCGATCGGCGGCCAGATCGGCCACACCTGGGACCTTGGCGACGCCGGGGATTTCGGCGCGATCTTCGACGTTTCCTACTACGACCAGAAGCTGCGCCAGGATGAGCAGCGCCCGCTGCTCAACGTCCAGGACGTCGATCTCGACAACGATGGCACGATCTCGGACGACGAGACCGATCTGATCGTGCCCAAGAATTCCAGTTCGACGACCAACACCGAGGACCGTCGCCGCCTGGCCCTGCACACGATGCTGCAGTGGGCCCCGGCATCGGGCAACGGCAACTTCTATGTCGATGCGACCTACACGCGTTTCGAGAACACGTTCGCCGGCTACGAAAGCTTCATGTTCGACGGCACCGTAGATACCAGCAAGCCGATCACGGTGGGCAACAACGGAGAGCTGACGCACTACACGCTCACCGGCGCCAACTACGCGTTGGCCTCGACGGCCAATTTGCGCCACACCGACACCTACAATACGGCCTTGGGCGGTGAGTGGACGTTCGGCCGCCTCAAGACCACGGGCGAGGTTTCCTACGTCAAGGCAAAGGGTCGTTCGGTCGCTCGCCAGCTCCACTTTCGCCCAATGGACACCGAAGCCGAGGCGGCGAACCCCTCCGGCAACAACTATGCCACCGCCGACTTCACCTACGACACCACCGATCCCGACAGTCTGCCCGCGATCAGCATCGTCAACTCGATCGATATCAACGATCCCTCGAACTACGTCCTGCGCATCTTCCGCGACCAGAATACCTACACCGACGACGACGAATATGCCGGCCGGCTCGACCTCTCCTATGACAATGCCGGAGGGCCGCTTTCCACGCTGATTTCCTCGTTCGACTTTGGCGTGCGCGCAACCACGCGCAAGCACAGCAGCTACTCGCGCGACTTGCAGTACACAGGTCTCGACAACGGCCTGAAGGATGCAAACGGCAATCCGATCACGATTTCCGCAACCGCGTTCTCGGACTACCTCACGGGCCTGCCCTATCACGATGCCTTCCCGACCTACATGGACGTGGACTATGGCTGGCGTGATGGCGGCGTCTATCTCGCTCCGTCGGCGCTGTCTCAGGACAATATCCAGTCATTGCGCAACCTGCTCAATTCGCTCACCAGCGATACGAGCAGCGAGATCCCGACCTCGATCGATATCGACCCCTCCACGATCTCGCATATCACCGAAAAGACCCAGGCGCTCTACGGCCAGTTCAACCTCGACACGACCCTCTTCGGGATTCCGATGACTGGCGTCGTCGGTGCCCGCTGGGTTCGCACCGACCAGCGTACCGAGGGCATGGAGGAAGACGCGGAGACTGGCGAATACGTCGAGGCCCTGGCCAACCGCACCTATTCCGACTTTCTGCCCAGCGCGAACCTGACGTTCGATTTGCGTAACGACCTGCGCGTGCGCGTGGCCGCCGCCAAGGTCATGCGCCGTCCCGGGTTCGGCGATCTGAGCCCGGCACTGACCACGAATTTCAACCTCACAGGCGGCAGCCGCGGCAATCCGGATCTCGATCCCTACCGCGCAACCCAATACGATCTCTCGGTCGAATGGTACCCGAGCAAGAGCAACATGATCTCGGCCGCGGTTTTCTACAAGAACGTGGCCAGCTTCCTGCGCTCGACCTCGATCTGTCTCGACCGCCCGGACATCATCGAAATGGTCGACGACAGCGTGATCTCGCAGACCTGCCGGCTCGACGGCAGCACCGAGAACATTGACTCGAGCACCGACCGCGACCTGCTCGGCCTGACGGTGACCACACAGACCAACGGGCATTCGGGTACGGTCAAGGGACTCGAGTTTGCCGTCCAGCAGGCATTCGACTTCCTGCCGGGCCCGCTCTCGGGGCTCGGCGTGATCGCCAACTGGACTTATGCCGACAGCGAGGATCCCAATGGTATTCCACTTGAGAATATCTCGCACAACACCGTCAATCTCATTGGCTATTACGAGGATGGCAAGTTCTCGACCCGCCTGGCTTACAACTACCGCGACAAGTATCTGGCGACGAGCTACGATACCAAGGTGCGTTCGATCGGCCTCTATCCGGAACTGGGCGACGACGACCCCACACTTGGCAACGCCTATAGCCACGGCGCCCAGCAGCTCGACTTCAGCGCAGCGTACAAGATCTATGGCGACTGGTCGCTGACGCTCGACATCGTCAACCTGACCAAGGAATCGGTCAAGCTCTACTCGGTCAAGGGCCAGCTCTTCGACATCGCCTCCACCGATCGCCGTTTCCAGTTCGGTCTGCGCGGCAAGTTCTGAGGAACGCGAAGCCCTGGTTTTCACATGGCCTGCAGGCTGCGCGAAGGCCAGGGCTTGGCGTCCGGGCCGCGCCAGGCTGGGTTCCACCTCTCAATCATAAAGGTACGGGAAATGGATAAACCAAGCCGGCGCGAGGTTCTCGCCGGGACCCTGGTCACGGCCGCGGCGGCGCTGGCCATATCTCCGGCCCGCGCCCTGGCCCATACCGAGGACAGGCACGGCGCAGCACTTGCCGCCAAGAGCGGCCCACCTTTGGCTACCCAGCCTTCACGTGCGATCGGAGGCCGGGCCGGCTTGCGCCAGCATGTCGATCCGTTCATCGGCACGGGCGGTCACGGCCACACCTATCCCGGCGCGACGATGCCCTTCGGCATGGTGCAGCTCAGCCCGGACACGGACAACGCGCGTTGGGATGCCTGTTCGGGCTACCACGCGGATGACCGGACGATCCTGGGCTTTTCGCATACGCACCTGAGTGGAACCGGCGTCGGCGACATGCTGGATGTCCTGGTGGTCCCCCGGACGGGCAAGGTCATTCTCGATCCCGGCACGCGGGAAAAGCCCGAGGGAAGCTATCGACAGGGCTTCGATCATGCAGACGAGCATGCCGAGCCGGGCTACTACCGCGTAGCGCTCAGGGAGAGCGGCATCACCGCTGAATTGACCGCCACCGAACGGGTTGGCATCCACCGTTACCATTTTCCAGAGGCAGGCCACCTGCTGATTGATTTTACGCACGGCAGCCGCGGCAATCCGGTCGAGCCAACGCACGTGAGCGACGCCTCGCTCAAGGTCGTGGCGCCCGATCTGATCGTGGGGTCGCGGCGTGTTCACGGTTGGGCGGACGGACGCCTCATTCATTTCGCGATGCGTCTGTCACGCCCCTGCGCGCAGGCAGTCCTCTATGGCAACGATCGCCCGCTCCCGGAAGGTAGCATGCAGATCGAAGGAGCTGCACTCAAATGCGCGCTCCATTTCCCGGACGCGTCTGACGATGCTCTCGTCATAAAGGTCGGACTATCTGGGGTCGACGTGGACGGAGCCATGCGCAACCTCGACACCGAAGCGCCGGGATGGGACTTCGAAGGCTATCGCGGCGCTGCGGCGCAAGCCTGGGAGCGGGAACTGGCGCGCATCACCGTCGACGGCGCCGACCCCGAGCAGGCCGCCATCTTTTACACCGGCCTCTACCATGCGATGCTCGCGCCGACTCTGTTCAGCGACGTGGACGGACGCACGCGCGGGATGGACACGGCGATCCATACCCTGCCTGCCGAAGAGCGCGCCTATTCGACTTATTCCCTTTGGGACACCTATCGTGCGCTCCATCCGCTGTTCACGCTGATCCAGAGCGAACGTAACGCCGAACTGGTGCGCGATTTGGTGCGAATTGCCGAACAAAGCCCCTGGGGCCCCGCCATCTGGCCGCTTCAAGGCGTTGAGACACGCTGCATGATCGGGTGGCATTCGGCAGTGGTCATCGCGGAGGCCTGCGCCAAGGCCGTTCCGGGCATCGACTATACGAAAGCGTGGTCGCTCTACCGCCGCCGGGCCTTCGAGGACGAAGTTTTCGATCTGGCAGCCTATCGTACTCACGGTTACGTTCCCGCCGACGTGTCACGCCAGTCCGTCAGCAAGACGCTCGAATACGCCTACGACGACTGGGCGATGGCATGCCTTGCGCAGGCGGCGGGCGCCTACGAGGACGCAAGCCAGCTGCGCGCACGCGCGCGCAGCTATGCCAATGTGTTCGACAGGGAGACGCAGTTCGTTCGGCCACGCCTGTCCAACGGCCAATGGGCGCAACCCTTCGATCCTCGCTCCAACCGGCACGACCCGCGTGGCTGGGTCGATTTCACGGAAAGCAATGCCTGGCAGGCGACCTTCCTCAACCAGCACGATGTGCACCACTATATCACGCTGTTCGGTGGCGATGCTGCGTTCGCGGCCAAGCTTGACGGTCTTTTTGCCGCCAGCAGCGAATTGCCACCCGGAATGCCTCCGGACGTGTCCGGAATGGTCGGCCAGTACGCCCACGGCAACGAGCCCAGCCACCATGTGGCCTATCTCTATGCCTATGCCGGACAGGCCTGGAAGACCCAGGATCGCGTGCGAAGCCTTCTCGAAACGCAATATCGCGCCGCGCCCGATGGATTGTCGGGCAACGAGGACTGCGGCCAGATGAGCGCATGGTATGTCATGAGCGCTTTGGGGCTCTATGCCGTAGATCCGGTTAGCGGCAACTACGTGTTCGGCTCTCCCATCTTTCCTCGCACGGAACTGGAGCTTCACGGGGGTCGCAGACTGGTGATCGCGGCTCCGCACACCAGCGCGCGCAACCGTTATGTGCATGGCGTTCAATGGAACGGCCGCCCCTGGGACCGCAGCTGGATTTCGCATCGCGAACTGGCGAAAGGGGGACGTCTGGCCTTCGACATGCGCGACACGCCCAACCCCGAGTTCGGGGCCGATCCCGCGGCGCGCCCTCCTTCATTGCTTTAAAATGCAGCTAGTTTCATCGTTCCTCGATCCACCGCAATAGCCGATCCATTCCGGTCGTTCGACTGCAGAATTCAATCGCCAAAGACCGGACCATCCGTTCAGCGGGCCGCAAAATTCTTAAAAAGCCTTCGCCCAATTCGAGGCACTGGCCCCGCCCCGAAAAGTTGAGGATGCCCGCTCACCGTATCGATCGGAAAGGCCATTGGATCAGGTGGGCCGTCCAAAGCGGCCACCAGATCAAGACAGGTTGAAGCATTAGCCGGGGAATGTGGTAGGCGAGCATGTATTCGTGGTTGGGTTTTGCCAGATCGATAAACATATGCTGGAAGTTCGCCGGCCAGACACACATAGCGTAAATGGCGAGCCCCCATGCCGCAGCCTTGCGAAATCTCGGAAGTCGCCACTGTACCATTCCGATAGCACCTGAAATTTCCGCTAATCCGGTCAGCATAACAATCAGAGCAGGTGCAGGCACCCAACCTGGAACGATTGCGACGAACGGGGCCGGTAACGCAAGGTGAAGCACCCCGGCTGCGGCGTAGAAACACGCGATGACATTGCCAGAGATGGATCGAGCTTTCATGCCGGGCCTTATGGGCTCTGAGGTCGCACTTGTCAGGATCAACCATGATCGAAATTTGACCGGAAGCCGGCTTTGGAACCGCCAAGCCAAGGTACCGAGATTCATGAATGTGGGGCTGAACTTCGGTAATATACCAGACGGTCGGCACCTGGGGACCAGAAATTGACCGCTGAGTGTCTACAAAGGTCGGCGGCCGAAGGGGCGAAACCACCAATACAATGTTCGGCAGAACGGGCCGTCGATCGGGAAAATACGTGGTCCGACACCTGCTCAATCCCATTTAGCGAAGTGCATCGAGCACATTATGCAGGTCCGTAGAACGCTTGCGTCCGCACTTGGCGACGGCTCGAACAGGTCTTCATCCCAAGCTCGAACCGCACCCAAGTCACCGCATCAACCCATTTCAAAACAGCCTCTTAGATCTGGCTCACTTCTCCGGCCGAGAAAAAACGCTTGATCACGTCGCTTGCCAGGCGTGCGGGCCGCATGGTCGCCGCATCCAGACAACACCAACTGGACTTCACTTCGGCCAGAACCTCTTCGCCACGCCTGATCACCGTTTCGTAAAAAGCTCTGGCACCCTGCACTTTTTCCAAAACCACCGTGGCTATGACATCATCTTCCAGAAAAGCCGGTCGGCGGTACGTAATTTCGTGCTTGATCGCCACCCACAGATGCTGACTGATTGCTTCTGCAGGCGCTAACGCACGCCAATGATCGATGACAGCAGCCTGCACCCATTTCAAATAGCTGGCATTATTGACATGTCCCATAAAGTCGATGTCACTCGGGGCGATGCCGATCGGAAACCGGTGGGGAATTGAGTGGGTCACGTATACGTCAATATCACGCCCCTTGGGTCAAGGTAAAGCGGCCCTTCCGAACCCGGCAAACAAACACCGCCCCCTGAGTGGCTCGAATGGGTCGGACGCTGAAGCGCATTGCGGCGGGCTTGAAGAAGGTTCCAAAATCCAGGATCTTGTGGCTCCCTGCAAGAGCGAGGAGCCAAAATTGGCTCTCAGCGTCTACAGATCGGGCTTGGCGATCATCAGCCAGAAGATGGCGATGACTCCCAGGAAGGCTGGCCAGCCAAGAGCGAACCACCAGCGCGACAAACGCACATAGAGCGCGGGCAACGGCATGCCTTCTGGCGTGGAATCCGAGATGCGCTGCATGCGGATCTGGATGGCAACGACGGGGAGCCAGCAGGCACCGACCAGCACGTAAAGTCCGATCGCCGCAAGCAGCCAGGGTTCGGTGAGCGGGAAGCCTGCGATCCGCGCCAGCCACACGCCGGTGACGGGCTGGACGATCACCGCAGGCGTGGTGAAGAACCAGTCCGCCAGCACGACATTGCGGTTCACCACGCGCCGTGCCGCAAGCACACCGCTGCGGTTCGCCATCCAGCCATGGAACGCGGTGCCCAGGCCCGTGCCGAACAGGAGGGTGGAGCTCAGGACATGGATGGTCTTGAGCAGCAGGTAAGAGTCAATCACGGCGCACCTCCAGTGCATTCACGGCGAGCGAGAGGCCCAGGACGGCCAGGTTCTTGACGAGTGGCCCGAACGGGTCCGCCCAGAGTTCGGGCGCGATCACGGTCAGGATCGCGCTATAGGCGAGCATCAGCGCGATACCGGCCAGCGCGGCTCCTCTCACGCCGGCGATCAGGCCAAGACCGATGGCGATGTCGGCAAGGCTGCCCGACCACAGGGCAAGGGGGCCTAGCGCAGAAGGCAGTCCGAGCTTGCCGAGCCAGTGGGCGATGGCTTGCGCCGGAGCGAACCCGAGCGAGACGACGCCCCCCGCCAGCCAAACCACCGCCAGTAGCCAACGCAGCAGCGCCGCGATCGGCCAAAGCCGGGCCGCCATGAGATCAGTGGTCTGGGCGGGGTGAAGCGCCAGTGCCTGCTCCACACCAAGCGACCTGGCCCCGGTCGCCGCGACAAGCGGCTCGACCGAGGCGGTGTTCCCGCGCTCCAGCATGACCAGGCTTTCCGGGGTCGCGGGGCCGATGCCGAGCCGAGCGGCAAGCCTCAAGAGCGGCCGGGGGATCGAAACCCTCGGCGCTTCGCGAAGGCCGAGCCACTGCCGCAGGGCAGTGGTCAACGCGTCGGTTGTCATCGGCTCCGGCCCGACCGCGTCGACTTTCAGCGCCAGCGGGCGCCCGGCTTCGAGCAAGCGCAGGACGACACCGCTGAGGTCGTCGACGTGGATCGGCTGCACCTGCCAGTTCCCGTTAGCGATGCGCGGCACGATGGGCAGCGCTGCCAAGGCACTGAACAGCGCCATGCTCGCTCCGCCCCGGCCGAGGACGAGGGAGGGGCGTACGATGGCCCAGCCCATCCGCGTTCCATCGCCTCCCAGCATCGCGAGATGCTCGTCTGCCGTCCGTTTGGAGAGGTGGTAGCGTGTCACCGCGGTGTCGTCGGCACCGAGCGACGAGATCTGGACGACCCGGCGCACCCCGGCGGCGTAGGCGCCATCGAAGAGGGCGATCGCCCCGCGCGTATGGACGCCGGCATAGTCGGCGCCCCGGCTCAAGATTCCGGCGCAGTTGACCAGGGCATCGACGCCGCGCAGCCGTGCTTCCCACTTCCTCGCATCGTCGCGGAGAAGGTCGCAGGCGATGGTTTCCACGCCGGGCAGGAGGCGCGACAGGCGCTCCGGGCTGCGTCCGGCGGCAATCACCTCCATGCCGGCCGCGCGCAGCCGCCCCGCCACATGGCGTCCGATGAAGCCGCCGGCCCCCACGATCACGACACGCATCGTGCGCGGCCTCAAGGGTCTTGGCGGGGCGAGCGGCTCCACACCGCAAGGCCCATGCCGACCAGAGCGGCGAGGATGCCGAAGAGCGCGCTGGTCATCGTCCCTTGAACGAGATCGGTCGCATTGGTCGCAAGGCGGCGTAGTGAGACCAGCAGCATGGGCGTCGCCACCATCATCACCGCCGACCACACCGTCCAGAACCGTGAGCGCTCCTCGGTCCCGCACAGCTCGGACAGCAGGATACCCAGCGGTCGCCAAAGCACCGCGCAGGCGAAGGTCGCGACGAGAATGGTCAGCGCATAGGTAAGCAGCAGAGCGGCTATGGGAGACAGCATGGCAAGGTTCCTTTCATTGTGCGCCGGACCGGGTTTGGCGCGGCATCAGAACCTCATCAGCAACTGGCATGCCAATTGCCATGCGGGACGCGAACGCGGGCCTTTTCATAGATTTGCCCCCACCAAATGCTAACGACGTGAACAGTGAACGATGCTAGAGCTGTCAACGATGGATATAGTGACCGGAGTTTTCGCCTATGTCGGCGCGCTGACCCTGACCGGGCTGGCGAGCCTGTTGCTGGCCGCCTTCGTCGTCGTGCGCGCACGCGGGGTGCCGGGGGGAGGACTTCTGGCGACATTCCTGACCGGCGTTGGAGCCTGGAGCCTGGCGCAGGCTCTGCCCGCCATCCTGGGGCCTGGCGCGGCGCCGTTGACGACGACACTTGTCGCGCTTTCGCCGTTGCCCGCAGCGGCCTTCGTCCATCTCGTCTTCAGTTTCGCGGCCTGCAAGGTGCTGCGGCCCGTTGCGCTCGCCAGCTACGCGGCGGGTGGTTTCGCAGCGCTGGTGGGTGTCCTCTTCGGCGTCGGAGAAATCGTCCCATGGCGTGGATTTGAGGGATTCTTCGTGCCGTCGGCCGTGGGTTGGGGCGTGTTGGGCACGGCCGGCGCGCTGTCGCTCGTCGGGCATCTGCGATTGCTCCAGGCGGCGCGATCTTCGGTCGAGGGCGACTTGCGCGCGCGCCAGGCACGGGCCGTCTTCGTCTCGAGCCTGATCGGGCTTGTTGCCTTGTCGGGCTTCGCGTTCCCGGCGCTCGGTATCGAGGCCTATCCCTGGCCGGTTCTGCTTCTGCCGTTTTACTCGGTGGCGCTGGTCCATGGTATTGTGCGCCATCGGTTCATGGCCGCCGACCTCTGGGCGCGGCGTGCCTTGGTGTGGATGCTGCTTATCGCGGGAGCGGGCGCGGCCAGCGTGCTGATCGCCGCGCTGCCGCTTGCGCTGGCCGGACGGCCGACCAGCTTTCTCGCAACCTGGGCGGCACTAGCCGCGACGCTCCTGCTGGGGCTCGCGATCCTCACCCCGCTCAAGCGCCTTGCCGATCGGTCCGTCTTCCCCGGTGCGCGTATCGACGACGCCCGGCTCGCGCATTGGCGCGACCGGCTCGCCGAGGCCGAGGATGAGGCGCAGCTTGGCGAAATCGCGAATGCCCTTTTGCAAGGTCATCTGGCCCTGCCTGCCGATGGCCCCGCGATTGAGGTTCAAGGGCAGGCGGTCGCGCTGCGAGGGTGGGAACAGGCCCCCGCCGGTCCGCGCCACGTGGCTGAGCGTCTGGCGGCACTTACCGCCGAGAGCGCGCGCCGCCTCGCGGCCGCCCGGCGTCTCGTCGAAGCCGAACGCGAGGCGCGCCTTGCCGAGCTCGGCGCGCTGGCCGCGACGGTGGCGCACGACTTGCGCAATCCGCTCGGCATCGTCCAGATGGCCGCCACCGGAGCGCCAGCGGACGTACGCGCGGAAATCGGCGAACAGGTGGCGCGCATGAACGCACTGGTGACCGACATCCTCGACTACGCCCGTGCCTGGAGCGTCACGCCCGCGCCACTCGACCTCGCCGACATGCTGGCCCAGTTCGGTGTCGCGTGCGACGTGCCGGCCGGCCTTGCCGTGCTGGCGGATCGCCAGGCGTTGCTCCGCGTGCTGGCGAACCTTCTCGACAACGCCCGCGCCATGGGTGGAAAGGTGCAGGTGATCGCCGAGCCGGGACCACCCGTCATCCTCGACATCTGCGACGATGGCCCAGGCATCGCGCCCGAAATCGCCGAGAGCCTGTTCCGCCCCTTCGTCTCGCACCGGGTCGGGGGCACGGGGCTTGGCCTGGCCATCGTGCGACGGATCATGGAGGCGCACGGCGGCTCGGTGGCGCTGGCCGAGCGGCCCGGTTGGTCGACCTGTTTTCGCCTCACTTTCGGGAGTAACGCATGATCCTGCTGGCCGATGATGAACCCGCGTTCCAGCGCCTGACCGCCAACTGGCTGCGGTCTTTGGGGCATGAGGTCGTGACCGCAGGGGATGGCGAGGAGGCGCGCGGGATCTTCGCGCAAGGCGGCATCGACACCGTTCTGCTCGACCTTGCCATGCCACCGCACCTCGATCCCGAGGCCGGGCTGGAATTGATCGGGGCCTTTGCCCCGGCGCCCGTAGTGGTGATGACTGGCCATGCCCAGCAAGAGCTCGCGCTCCGGGCAGTCGAGGCGGGGGCGTGGGACTTCCTGGCCAAGCCGATCGATCCCGACATGCTCAAGGTGGTCGTCGCCAGGGCGCAGGAACGCGCCCGGCTTGCGCGCGAACTGGCTCAGGCGCGTGCCGTCGAAGCCGAGACGCAGGACATGGGCCTAATCGGCCAGTCGCCCGCGATGGTGGCCTTGCGCGCGATGATCCGGCGGATCGCGCCGACGCGGCTTCCGATCCTGGTGCTCGGGCCGAGCGGCACCGGCAAGGAACTGGTCGCCCGTGCCCTTCACGCCGCTTCGCCACGCGCTGCAGGGCCCCTCGTGCCGGTTCATTGCGGCGCCATCCCTGCCGACCTTCTCGAAAGCGAACTGTTCGGGCACCTCAAGGGCAGCTTTACCGGCGCACACGCCGACCGTCCCGGGCTGGTGGAGGCGGCCAACGGGGGCACGCTGTTCCTCGACGAAATCGGCGAGATGCCCCCGCTCATGCAGGTCAAGCTGCTGCGTTTCCTGGCCGATGGAACCTATCAACCCATTGGCGCGCGCGAGATGCGACAGGCCGATGTGCGCATCGTTGCGGCCACGCACCGCGACCTTGCCGGCGCCGTCGCCGAGGGGACCTTTCGCGAGGACCTGTACTATCGCCTCAAGGGGATGATCCTGCGCACGCCTGCGCTCAGCGAACGGCCCGGCGACGTGGCGCTTCTCGCCAGCGTGTTCCTGCGCCGTGTGGCCCATGGCCCCGCCGCGTTTGCCCCCGGGGTGCTGGAAGGACTGGAGGGTCATGGCTGGCCCGGCAACGTGCGCGAATTGCGTGCTGCAGTCGAAACCGCGGCCGCTCTGGCGGTGCCGGGCCCCACGGGCCTGACGATCGGTACGGAGGACCTTGCGCTTGCCATCGGGAACGAACTGGAACCATTGCCGAGCAGCGACATGATGCCAACAGGCCAGGCCAGCCTACAGGACGAGCTGAATGCCTTGGAGCATCTGCGGATTACCCAAGCGCTCGAGCGCACAGGTAACAACCATACCCACACCGCGCGGGAATTGGGCCTCTCTCGTGTCGGACTGCTCAAGAAGATGGCGCGCATGGGACTGCGCTAAGCAAGGGAGGCCAGCGCTCGTCGAGCTTGCCACGAGTAGCTCGGCTGTCTCTCACGGCGTTTCGAAGTGGGTGCCTGGCTGTCAGATGGGAGCCTCCATCCGAATAGCCGAAGTCTGCGCCCAAGGAGCCTAGATTGGCGTCTGAATGACTGGGAAGGATCGCTGTCAGGCGAACAGCTTTGGGAACAGCGTATCTTGCGTGTCACTCGGGAAACGAAGCGATACCGGCCCCTTCGGGGTATCGGATGCCAGCAATCCAGCGTCGGTCAGTTCCTTTAGGACACGTCGAGCACTGCGCTCGGGCAGGCCTGTGAGGCGCGGTGCTGCGCCGCGCTCGAATTCTCCTCGAATAAGGGCCTCCTGGAGCAGCCAGTTACTTTCCGGAGATAGACCATCTGTGATCAACACATGGCGCTCGAGCCGCTTTGAGAGGGTGTCGAGTTCGAAGAGGCTCGACATGTAGCTGATTTGATCGAGGCAGACTTTGAGAAACCATTCGGCGAAGCCCACCAGATGCGCTTCGGAAAGGTTTCCCCGCCCGTCGCGATCTCCCTGGCGCGGTGCATCGGCCGAGGCCATGTATTTGCGATATTCTGTCCGGCCAGCATCTCCCGGCCCCAGCCCGCGTGCAAGCCCTCGAGATACCGACCATAGCCCGTGTGCGCCGATCCCTGCCTTGAGCGCCATGGCGTGGCTCATCAACCGACTAACCCGGCCGTTGCCATCGGGAAAGGGGTGAATCCAATTGAACCTGTGATGTGCTGTTGCCAGTGCAAGGATGCGCTTTGCTTTCCCGGCGCCCACTGCGGTCATGCGCATTCCATCGTTGGGTTCAAAGGCATACCGCGAGAAGAAATAGCTCATGAAATCGGGCACTTTGGCCGACGATGGCGGGATGTGACGGCCGATCTGGACATCGTGCTCGGCCCTCGATCGCCATTCGCCCGGCGTCATGACGAAGCTTCGCCCCCTTCCGCGCACGGTGAGCATGTCGATCGAGGCATCCGCGTAGAAATCGCGGTGTAGCTGCAGGATGAAATCGGGGTCGGCAGGATCGGGAAGTTCGCCGCGAACGGCAGCCTGATCGATGGCTTCCTGCACGCGGTAATGCGCCGCGGCTTCGGCCATGAGATCTCGTTGATCGTCATCGCGTTCGCCGGCCAGCGCGCGCTCGATATCCCGGGGGCGGGTGCGGTGCCCCTCGATGAGGTTGCTGTAATAGGTGTTCATCAATCGCACGAGGCTGGCGAGATGGAGTGCGGTCTGCGGATGAAGTGCTCGCCCGAGACCTTCGGCCTTGGCCGCTATTTCGGCGATCAGATCGGGCAAATCACCGGCCGGTGCGTCGATCCGTGCGGGCTCAATCTGGGTGGGGGATTCGACGTTCATTGCCACAGGTTTGGCCGATCTTTCCAGCAGGTTCTCTGATGCGCGCATTAACCCAAGAACAGCCGGTTTTCCAGTTTTATGCTTTGCTTTACGCTCTGTGTGATGGGGTATGGAGTGGCAATTTGGCCGATCCCTTGGCCGATCTTCTGGCCGAAGTCCGCCATCCGTTACTGCGCGCCGCCTCGACGGGACCTACGTTTCCGCCGCAACTGACGCCGATTCCGCAATAGCAGGCAATCGAGCTGCCCTGATGCGTTCAACCTATGGCCATCACGGCCATAGGAGATGTGTCATGGGATTATCAGAATTTGATCCCGCCGTTCACGAGCGCGTTTCGTGGAACGCAGGGCGCAAAGTGGGACCCAAGCGTGCACTCAAACCGCGCCAGATCTGGGCGGTGCGTTTCTTTCTCGACCAGCACCGGCGCATTCGGGATCGGGCCCTTTTTGATCTTGCGATCGACAGCAAGCTGCGCGGTTGCGACCTGGTGAAGATGAAGATCGGCGATATCGTCTGTGATCGGAAGATTCGAAACCGGGCTACCGTGGTTCAGCAGAAGACCGGGCGACCTGTCCAGTTCGAACTGATGGACGATGCTCGGGCAAGTCTTCTCAAATGGCTTGAACTTCGGAGCGGCTCTCTGGACGATTTTATCTTCCCCAGTCGCACGAACCACGCTGCGCACATCAGCACGCGGCAGTATGCCCGCCTCGTTGATGAATGGGTCACGGGAATAGGCTTGCCCTGCGAGGATTACGGCACACATTCCCTGAGAAGGACAAAGGCGTCCATCATCTACAAGGCCACAGGCAATCTCCGAGCGGTTCAGATCCTGCTCGGGCATACGAAGATCGAAAGCACGGTCAGATACCTTGGGGTCGATGTGGAAGACGCATTGGTTTTGGCGGAGGGCACCGAAATCTAACACCCTCTGGCTCCCCTTCAGTCGGGGAGCCAGAACCCTTCTGCTACGGGTAAATCGTCGCGAACCGCGACCTTCTGCACATCGCCTATCGGCGCAGCTTCCGCATGCGGCAAGGGTGAACCGACCGTCCGTCCAGAGGGCCGAACCCCCGACCATCATGATCGACGCGACCTATCTCAAGGCTCACCGCACGGCTTCCAGCCTTGGGGTGAAAAAGGGGGGCTCGGGCGCCTGATCGGGCGGACCAAGGGCGGCATGGACACCAGGCTTCAGGCCGTCACCGATGCCAACGGTCGTCCCTTGAGCTTCTTCATCACGGCTGGCCAGATCAGCGACTACACGGGCGCGGCGGCCCGGCTCGACGACCTGCCAAAGGCGAAGTGGATGCTGGCCGATCGGGGTTATGACGCCGAATGGTTCAGGGACGCGCTTGAGCAAAAAGGGCATCAAGCCGTGCATCCAGGCCGCAAATCCCGCTCCATGGCGGTCAAATACGACAAGCGCCGATACAAGCGCCCATCCAAGCGCCCATCCAAGCGCCGCAACCGCATCGAGATCATGTTCGGTCGCCTCAAGGACTGGCGCCGCCTCGCAACCCGCTACGACCGCGGCCCAACCGTCTTCTTCTCGGGCTCGCTCTCGCCGCCACCGTGCTATTCTGGCTGTAATCCGTAAGCCCTGAGCCTAGGGTGCAAGCAACGGGCCCCCAAGAGTACTACTCCTCAAGACTGGCCCTTTTCCCGCTTCTGCCAAACCTCAGACGACCGGCCAAACCTGCTTGTCGGGAAGCTTCGAGCGCGCCACGAGTGCCTTTCCGGCCTCGTCGATCTGCGCGAAGACGCGTTCCTCGTCGATGGTCAGGCAGCGATAGTTCTCGACAAGCCTCTGCCCATCGACCCAGACGCTGTGGACGCTGCGCCCGTCGGCCGACCAGATCAGCTGGTTCACCACGTTGAGCAGCGGGCGCCATTCCGGCCGGTCGGTGTCGTGCAGCACGAAGTCGGCCTTCTTGCCCACTTCGATCGAGCCGATCTCGCTTTCCAGGCCAAGCGCCTTCGCCCCGTTGAGCGTGCCCATGGTCAGCGCTTCGTGCGCCGGGACCGCCTTGGGATCCCGGCGCGCGTCCTTGAAGAGCCCGGCGGCCAGATACATCGACCGCATCATGTCCATCGAATTGCCGTTGTTGTTGCCATCAGTGCCCAGCATCACGTTGGCGCCCGCCGCGACCAGTTCGGGGAAGCGGCCGCTCGGGCCCGCGCCATAAGCCCCCTTGAGCGCGGACATCGGGCAATGCGTCAAGTTCAAGCCGCTCTCGGCCGCCAGCTTCACCTCGTTGTCATCGAGATGAACCACGTGCGTGAGGCATAGTTCAGGTCCAAGGACACCGATGTCCGCGAGGTATTCGAACGGGCGCAGTCCGGTGTTCGCGAGGTACCATTCGACGTCCAGCTCGACCGGGCTCATGTGCCCGCAGACCTTCCCGCCGATTGCCTTCGCCCGGGCGACCGAATGCTGCCACAGCTCAGTGGTCATCATGTTGTGGCCGACGAGCAGCGGCCAGACAAGGATCCGTCCATCGCGTTCGGGAAAGGCATCGAGCGCTTCGTCGAGCTTGCGGATCTGCTTCTCGGTTTCCCCGGCCTGGTCGGCATCGGGCTCGAACAGGCGGTCCTGGCACCACTGGCCGATACGCCCGCGAATGCCGGTTTCGAGCAATGTCTCGCGCACCTCGGCGAGATTGAGGATCGATCCTGCCTCGAGGAAGGTGGTCGTACCCGTGCGCAGCATCTCCATCGCGGCAAGCTGCGCGGACAGCTTCTCGTCCTCGGGCGTCTGGGCCATGTAGAGCGGGATGAGCCATTCGAGGACGTTCTCCGCCCAGCCGCTGTCATCGGGCACGTAGCCCTTGCTGATCGGCTCGCCGGTAATGTGGATATGGCCGTTGACGTAGCCCGGCGTCAGGACGAAGCGTCGGCCGTCGACGACCTCGCGCGCCGTGACCTGCGCTTCGACCCGTGCAGCTGGGCCGATATGGCTGATGCGATCTCCGGTTACCGCCAGCGAGGCGTTCTTCAGGATCTGGCGATCCGGATTCATGGAGACGATGGTGGTGTCCCGGATCAGCCAGTCAACGGCTTGGGGCGGCGTATTTTCGATGATCGATCTTCCTGTTGCTGGAGCACCCGAACTCAGGACTTGCGGTGAAAAATGCCCTCGACGGCGGCGGCATCGGTCAGGAGGCCGCAGTTCTTCTCGATCGCCATGAGCGCGCCGAGGTGCAGGCGCGGGTCGTAGGAGGCACAGGCGTCCGTGACGACAAAGACATCGAAATCGTGGTGAAAGGCGCTGCGCGTGGTCTGGTCAACGCAGCAGTCCGTCGTCAGGCCCATCATGAACAGGCTGGTCACGCCCTTCGCGCGCAGCCGCTTGGCAAGGTCGGTGCCATGAAAGCCGTCGAACTGGCGCTTGGCAACGACGAGGTCACCCTTTTCGGGGATCAGGCGATAGGGTTCGAAGCCCTTCGTCCCCTCGCGGCAGATGGCGCGCGCGCCCTCGGGCCGCCCCTTGCGCGCATAGAGGCGCCGCAGCGCGCCGCTGTCGGTTTCCGGCGTGGTGGCAACCAGCAGGAAGACCACGGCAGTGCCTGCCGCACGGGCCGCGCGGATCATCGCCTCCATGCGATCGATCGCGGCGGCCGCCGCGCCCATGTCGACCCCGCGCGCACCCAGGGCACCCTCGGGCGAGGCGAAGTCGACCTGAACGTCGACGACGAGCAGCGCGCTCGTCGCCGGATCGACCATGTCCGCAAGCGCCTCGGCATCGACATGCGGCAGGTCTGTCACGTCCATAAAAAAAGTCTCCTGTGTCCGGTTGGAGCGCGGCGCCCGGCCAACCAGGCGAGGCTCGGCTTGGGGTGGCGTTCAAGCGTCACGCAGTCGATCCCGATCAGGCCGAAGGTCGCACGATAGCCCTCGAGCCATTCCCAGTTGTCGAGCGCGGACCAGTGGACACAGCCGTGCACCACACAGCCCTCGTTCATCGCCTGCTTCATGCTGGCAAGCGAACCCGCCCGGCAGGGTCCGGCAGTGCGAGACCGAATAGGTCGCGCCGACCTTGGCCCCGGCGCGACGCGCCGGATCGCCTCGGCCGCACGAAGGTGCGAAAGCTTGAGGTTGTTCGCCGTGCGCCCGTCCTGCGCCATGACCATGCTGAAGCGGCTCGTGACGTAGCGGGCCGCCAGCGCCTTGTGCACGGCTTCCATCGCGCTGCGGGAATCCGTCGGCAGGATCGCGGCCAGCATGTTGACTTCGTAGATCGTCGAACTGGGGACGACGTCGGTGCCGGCATGCTCGCGAAAGCCAAGAACGGCGGGATCGCAATCGCGAACGGCGGTCAGGTCGCTGTGCGTCTCTCGCCCTTCCACCTGATAGCCGCCGGTGCCCGCGCCCCAGGTGAAGTTTTCGGGAAATGTGCCCTCGATACGGTGAGGCTGCCATGTCCGTGCGTCTTTCCATCCATCTTCACGGGCCCCACGATCTCTTGCGCCCACGGGGAAGTCCGGCCTGGGCGAACCCCGGCCGGACCAGCTCAGAAGTCGTACCGAAGCGTCGCGATGAACTGACGCGGCGGAATGTAAGTGTCGTAGATCTGGTGCGTGCCGTAGGGATCGGTGAAGCGCGAGCTGACCCCGTCGGTGTCGAACAAGTTGGTGACCGTGGCCGAGAGCGAGAAGCCGGTGTCTGCGAAGTCGTAGTTGGCGTAGAGATTGACCTGGTCGTAGGACGGGGTCTTCTGTTCGGAGCCGTTGTTGAACACGCTCGACCAGTAGCTGCCGCGATAGATGTACTGCGCGCGCAGCAGGAGATCGCCCGGGCCGATTTTGCCGGTCCATTCGCCCGCGAAGCTGCCCTGCACCTTCGGGATGTTGGGAACGTCGTTGCCATCGATGTTCTGGTAGGCTGAGAGGCGCGCCAGATAGGCGTTGTAGTAGTTCGAATAGAAACCGGAGGTTCCCGCGTAACCCGCAGCCACCTGCGCGGCCGTGGCAGCGCGCGGATCCAGCGCCATCATGTCGCCATCAAAGGTGCCCTTCTCGAGACCCACGTTGCCGCTAAAGTGCCAGTGCCAGCTCGGCCGGTACTCGGCTTCCAGTTCGACGCCGTAGATATGGGCCATCGGCGCGTTGCTGAGGCCATAGGCGAAGAGGATCGGATCGTCGTTGATGAACTGCAGGTTCTTGTAGAAGTAGTAGAAGCCCGAGGCGTTGATTTGCAGCTTGTCGTCGAAGAAGCGGTTCTTCGAGCCGATTTCGAGCGAGTCCACGACCTCGTTCTCGAGCACCCCGGCAACACCGTACTCGTTGCCGAAGGTGACGAGCGAACCGTTCTTGCTGGCCCCCACGTTCACGCCGCCCGGCTTGTAGCCACGGGTGTAGCTGAAATAGACCATATTGCTCGGCGTGATCTGGTAGTCGAGCGCGGCCTTCCAGGTCATCTCGTGTGTGGAGTCGGTGACCGAGGGGGTCGGCTGCAGGTAGTTGCCCGAGGTAAAGCTCACGGCGCCGCCGTTGATGCTGTCGCCCGCGCCATTGTAGGTGTCGTGGTTGTAACGAAGACCGGCGGTAAGCTTGAGATCGTCGGTGATGTTGAGCGAGCCCTGGCCGTAGAAGGCATAGGATTCACGCGTGATCGTAGTCAGCTCGCCATAGTAGAGCGAGGAGACGGCATCGTCGTTCCAGGCCGTGTCCTTGGCAAGTGCGGCCAGCTGCCCGTCGCCGGTCGAGGCGCTGTATTCGTTGATGTAGTTCTCGTTCTGCGAGTGCAGGTAGACCGCCCCCACGATCCACGAGAAGGGGCCCTCAGTGTCCGAGGCAAGGTTGTATTCCTGCGTGTAGGATTCGACCTTCTGCTGCCACTGGGCGATATGGTCGTAGAGCGCATCGCCGGTGTTCTCGCCCTCGTATTCGACGAAGAGTTCGGGATTGAGCGCATCGCCGTCCCACGACTGGCGCGAAAGCAGCTTCTGGTAGCTGGTCGTCGAGGTGAAGTTGACCGTTCCCAGGTCGTACTTGATCACACCGTAGTAGAGCTGCGTGCGCACGTAGCTCTTGCCCGGATAGTCCTGCGTGACCTCACGCGGGTCGGGATTGGAGTCGAGCAAGTTCTTCTGCTCCTGCCCGTTGGCATCGCCGCGGTACTGGATCGTGCTCAGGAGCACGCTCAGGCGGTCGGTCGGGGCCCACTTGACCGCCAGCTTGCCGCTCAGGTTGTTGGCATCGCTGAGTTCGTAGTTCGACTTGCCGGGCACGTCCGTGGCGTGCGCGTAGCCATCATGCTTCATGTACTGGATCGCACCGCGCACCGCGAGGGTGTTGGTGATCGGCAGGTTCAGTGCACCGTCGGCCTTGGTGTAGTTGTAGTTGCCGTAGCCAGCGTCGACATAGCCCGAGACCTTTTCGGTGGTGGGCTGGTTGGAGACGACGTTGATCGTACCGCCGGTCGAACCCTGGCCGTACATCGTGCCCTGCGGCCCGCGCAGGACCTCGATCTGGCCCACGTCGGTAAAGGCCGCGTTCGCGGCGATCGAGTTGAAGATGTAGACGCCGTCGACGTGGTAGGAAACGCCCGGTTGCGTGCTGGGGTTTTCCGGGGTCTGCAGGCCGATGCCGCGGATCGAGATGTTGCGCTCGCCGCCGTTGCCGCCCGAGACGACGAGACCCGGCGCAAGCCCGTTGAGGCCGCCGATCTCGGTGATGTTGCTCTTGGCCAACGAGTCCGCGGTCACCGCCGTGACGGACAGCGCCGCTTTCTGCAGCGTGGTGTGGGTGCGTTCGGAGGTAACGACGATTTCCGAACCGACGTTCGCGCCGCTCTTGCTGCCGGCCGCATCTGCGTCCGCCGAGGGAGCAGCATCGGCTGGCGCAGCGCCCGCCGCGTCCTCGGCCTGCGCGGCCGTGGCCAGCGAGGTTGCCATCGCCAGTACCGAAAATCCGATGACGGTCCGCCTGAGGTGTGTCTTTTTCACTCGTATCCCCATCGTTATGGCAGCCGCAGCGGCTGGCCGGTTCTCCACTGGCCTTTTCAGTCCCCCCCCCTGTCGATTGCAGCCCATGCCTTGCCATGTCTCGTGTGCAATCGGGATACGGCGCCTTCACGGCGCTCGATCGGCTGTCATTTACGCCGATTAATCATTCACTATGCATTGCAAGTTATAATGTAATTCACAATCCAAAAGGCGTGATGCTTTTGACGCTGGGTGTCCAAAAAGCGTGCGGGGAGCGCAGGGGGCGAACGCGAGGCCCGCTGCGCTCCCCGGAAATCTCATGAAAATTGCGAACTGGGCGCGGACGGAAGAGATTCGGCACGCACCATCTCAGGCCAGAGATGCGCCCAGGGGCGTACCCGCTCATAGGCTGCGGCAGCAGCAAGCACCGTTTCATCGGCCAGGTGGCGCCCCACGATTTGCAGGCCGACCGGCAAACCATTGCGGGTGAAGCCGGCCGGAACGCTCGCGGCAGGCTGGCCACTCCAGTTGAAGGGATAGGTAAAGGGCGATGGATTGACCTCCTCGACCGGAAGCCCTGCGACCGTATCGGGATTGAAATGCGCGAGCGGAAACGGCGGCGAGGACACCGTGGGCGTCAGGAGAAGATCATATTCGGCCATGAAGGCCGCAAGAGTGTTGCACACGCGCTGGCGCTGCATGGCCGCGTCGGTGAAATCCTGCGCGCTCCATTCGCGTTCAAGCATCATGAGCAGGCCGGGAAGGTGGATCTGCCCCTTTTCCGCCAGCGCGCGCAGGCCGCGCAGATCGGAATCGCGCATTATGACCGAAAGGAAGAGATCGAACATGTCCTCGAAAGCGGGCGTGTCCTCGACCAGCTCCCAGCCGAGCGCCTCGGCCGCCTCCCCCGCCGCCTTCGCGGTCAGTTCGCGCACCTCGGGATCGACCACCGAAAAGCCGAAGTCGGGGGTATAGGCCACTTTGAGCCGGCCAGGATCACGGCGCGGCGCGGCCAGCCAATCGACATCGCCTGCTGGCAACGAGTGCCAATCGCGCGCGTCCGGCCCGGCGATGACCGCGAGGAGCAGCGCGGCATCTTCGACCGTGCGGGTCAGCGGGCCGAGATGCTCGACGCTTTCCCAGCTGCTGACCCCGGGATAGCGCGGATCGCGGCACCCCGGCCAGGCTGGTACGCGCCCGAACGAGGGCTTCATGCCGAACAGGCCGCAATAGCTGGCCGGCCCGCGGATCGAACCGCCGCCATCGCTGCCGATGGTGAGAGAGCCCATCCCCGCGGCCACGGCCGCCGCGCTGCCCGCGCTCGATCCGCCCGGCGTCATCGCCGGGTCCCAGGGATTGGCGGTGGTCGCAAAAACCGCGTTCTTGCCCGCCCCGGCATAGCCGAATTCGGGCGTGTTGGTCTTGCCCAGGATGATCCCGCCCGCCTTGCGCACGCGCTCCACACAGACGTCATCGTCCTCCGGCGTGAAGCCGACATAGGCCTTCGAACCGCTGACCGTCGGGAAATCGCGTGTACAGATGAGGTCCTTCACCGAGACCGGAACGCCATGAAGCAAACCAAGCGGTTCCCCGGCCTTTACCTGCCGCTCCGCGGCGTGCGCCTGTTCGAGGCTGCGCGCGGGATCGAGCGCGCAGAAGGCGTGCAAGACCGGCTCGCTCGCCGCGATCCGCGCCAGCACGGCCTCCATCAACGTGACGGGAGAGAGCTCTCCCGCGCGGATGCGCGCCGCCTGCTCACTGGCGCTCAGAAGCGAGGGATCGCGGGGGATGGAGGAGGTGTCTTGCATCATTTCGGCGAACTCCGGACTTGGGGCGGGCAGTCGGACGCAAAGGGCCTGCGGCGACGGATTGCCATGCGCGGCCTGCCCGCGCTTGCCACGAGGTGCACAAATTTGGGGGGAAGCTGCAGGAAGAGGAGCTCGAGGGCCCTCGCCCTCGCGCTCCCGGAACTGCAAACGCCATCGGATCCATCTGAACGGACGTCCGGCCGTTCCGCGATCCAGGGATTCACCCCCCTGATATATTGGGTTTCTCTTCAGGCGCGGCGGCGCAGGCCAAGGCTGTCCAGGCCACGGCCGAGGGCAAGTCCGAAGCCATGTAGCAACGCGGTCGCGACCAGCATGGCCATGCCGAAGGCGAAATGGCTGCCACTCGCCTCGGCGGCGTGGGCGAAACCATGCGCCAGCGCGAAGAAGCCGGTTATCGCCATGGCAAGGCCCAGCTTCACGCGCGGGGCGAAGATGGCGCCAAGCGCCAGCAACGGCATCGAGACGAGGATCACGGGCTCGGCCGGAACGGCAAGGCCCATGCGCCCGAAGGCAAAACCGGCGACCATCGCCGCCATGAAGGCCGCAGGCAGCGCTAAGGCCTTGCCCGGATAGGCCCGCGCCGCCCAGAGGCCAACGCAGACCATCGCGGTCAGGTGATCGAGACCGGTGAAGGGGTGCACGAAACCGGTTAGCGCGCCGGTGCCCAGGGCATGGCCAGGATGGGCAAGAGCCGGACTGGACAGGCCAAGTGCGCCCAGGGCAGCGGCGAACATGGCGAGCGGGCGGAACGATGTCATGGGCGAAGGCCTCCGGTCTTGATGATGAACTGCGCGATATCCTCGACGGCCTGCCCCTGGCGGACATTGGCGAAGACGAAGGGGCGCTCGCCCCGCATCTTCTTCGCGTCACGGTCCATGACCTCGAGGCTGGCGCCGACATATTGCGCGATGTCGATCTTGTTGATGACGAGCAGGTCCGAGCGGGTGATGCCCGGCCCACCCTTGCGCGGGATCTTGTCTCCAGCCGAGACGTCGATGACGTAAATCGTGAGATCGGCAAGTTCGGGACTGAACGTGGCGGCAAGATTGTCACCCCCGCTTTCGATCAGGACGAGTTCCAGCCCCGGAAACCGGTCTGCCAGCGTATCGACCGCGGCAAGGTTCATCGAGGCGTCCTCGCGGATCGCGGTATGGGGGCAACCGCCGGTTTCCACGCCGATGATGCGCTCGGGCTCGAGCGAGCCGGCACGAGTGAGGAATTCGGCATCCTCGCGGGTGTAGATGTCGTTGGTGATCGCCGCGATCCGGTAGGTCTCGCGAAAACGCTTGCACAGGGCGTCCATCAACGCGGTCTTGCCCGATCCGACCGGCCCCCCGATGCCCACGCGCAGCGGGCCCATGGTCCCCAGCGGTACGGCGCCCTCAGTCATGGTGTCGTCGCTCATCATGTTCGAAACAGCCTCGTATATTGGGTTTCATGGGCCATGCAGCCGATCTCGGCGAGAAGACTGCATCCGGCAAGATCATCGAAGGGATCGTCCGCCCGGCAGCCCGCCACGACCTGCGCGGCGAGTTCCAGCACGCACGGACGCAGGGCCAGGATGGCACGCTGTCCGTCGGTCTGCCCCAGCGGCACCAGACGCTGGGCGGCCGAAACGTAATTGGACACCGTACCATGCAGGAAGGCGGTCAGCCCGGCCTGTTCGGCCACGCCATGGCAGGCGAAGAGCGTCGCCGCGACGAGAGGGTAAGCCAGGTCTTCCCCCTTGAGCGGAGCAAGCAACGCGGCAAAATTCGACGGCGTGCTGGCGCTGCGCGCGATCCGGGCGAAGGCATTGCCCTGCGCGGTGGTCTCGAGGAAACGCTCGCCCCCGCTCTGCGCCGCCAGCGCCAGTTCGGCCACCACGCCAAGGCGCGCTGCATCGCCTGCTGCAGCGGCGCGGTGCGCGTGGACGAACAGCACGGCTTCATTGAAAAGAGGGCCGTGGCGCAGCAGGTCGGCCAGCCAGCGCTCGCAGCTTGTCCGGTCGGTCACGTGCCCTTCCTCGACCGCCCATTCAAGCCCGCCCGAATGGGTATAGGCGCCGACCGGCCAGGCTGGCGACATCCAGCTCAGCACATCGAAGATCGCGCCCTCATCCATGGGCGTGCGCATGGCTATGCGAATGGACGTGATCGTGGCCATGCCCATGACCACCGCCTTCGTAGGCTCCGCCTTCGGGATCGAAGGGGGCAAGGCGCGGCGTGCAGACACCGCCCAGCCCCTTCACCATGTCGACGATGACATGGTCCTCGCGGATCAGGAGTGTTTCGCCGTCAAGCTGGGTCGGCAGGTGGCGATTGCCCAGATGCCAGGCGATGCGCACGAGCGCGGCGGTGTCGGGCGCGGTGATCGCGACCAGTGCCTCGGGAACCGCGCGCACCTCGATCACGCTGCCATCGTCAAGTTCGAGCCGGTCGCCGTCGCGCAGATGCACGACATTGCCCATGTCGAGCAGGATCGCCCGGCCACCTGCGGTCGTATGGACCATGCGGCGCCGGCGGCGCCGGTCATGATCGAGCGAAACGTGGTCATTGGCGGGCGGGTTCGCCCCGTCGCGGGGCAGGACATGGAGGATGCGGTTCACAGGCTTTCTCGCAGGACGGGATCAATAGAGGAAATAGCGCTGCGCCAGCGGCAGCTCTTCGGCAGGCTCGCAGACCAGCAATTCGCCGTCGGCGCGCACTTCGTAGGTCTCCGGATCGACCGTGATCTCGGGCAGCGCGTCGTTGAGCTTCATTGCAGCCTTGCCGATGGTACGGGTCTGCTCGACCGCGCAGATCTCCCGCTGCAGACCAAGCCTCTCGGCCACCCCGGCATCCTTCGCCGCCTTGCTGACGAACGTGATGCACGATGCCGCCATCGCGCGCCCGTAGCTGCCGAACATGGGACGGGTGTGGACCGGCTGCGGAGTGGGGATCGAAGCGTTGGCATCGCCCATCTGCGCATGCGCGATCATCCCGCCCTTCAGGACCAGTTCGGGCTTCGCGCCGAAGAAGGCCGGGTGCCAGAGGACGAGATCGGCCAGCTTGCCCACCTCGACCGAACCGACCTCGCGCGCCAGACCCTGCGCGATGGCGGGATTGATCGTGTACTTCGCGACGTAGCGCTTGGCGCGCGCGTTGTCGGCCTCGGCATCGTCGCCGGGAAGTGGGCCGCGCTGCGCCTTCATCTTGTGCGCGGTCTGCCAGGTACGGGTGATGACCTCACCCACGCGGCCCATCGCCTGGCTGTCCGAGGAGATGATCGAGAGCGCGCCCAGATCATGGAGGATGTCCTCGGCGGCAATCGTCTCGCGGCGGATGCGGCTCTCGGCGAAGGCGAGGTCCTCGGGGATGCCGGAGTCGAGGTGGTGGCATACCATCAGCATGTCGAGGTGCTCGTCGATGGTGTTGCGCGTAAAGGGCATCGTCGGGTTGGTCGACGAAGGGATCACGTGGGCAAGCCCGGCCAGCCGGATGATGTCGGGCGCATGGCCACCGCCCGCGCCTTCGGTGTGAAAGGCATGGATCGTGCGGCCCTTGAAGGCGGCGATGGTATCCTCGACGAAGCCGCTTTCGTTGAGCGTGTCGGTATGGATCATCACCTGCACGTCGTGCGCATCGGCCACCGACAAGCAGCAGTCGATGGCTGCCGGCGTCGTGCCCCAATCCTCGTGCAACTTCATCGCACAGGCCCCGGCGAGGATCTGCTCCTTGAGCGCGGCGGGCTCGCTGGCGTTGCCCTTGCCGGCAAAGCCAAGGTTCACCGGCAGGCCCTCCGCGGCCATCAGCATGCGCTCGATGTGCCAGGGACCGGGGGTACAGGTTGTCGCGTTCGTGCCCGTCGCAGGACCCGTGCCGCCGCCGATCATGGTGGTCACGCCGCTCGCGATCGCCTCTTCCACCTGCTGCGGGCAGATGAAGTGGATATGCGCATCGACCCCGCCCGCGGTCAGGATCTTGCCCTCTGCCGCGATGATCTCGGTGCCCGGGCCGATGACAATGGTGACGCCCGCCTGCACGTCGGGATTGCCCGCCTTGCCGATGGCCACGATGCGCCCGTCGCGAAGGGCGACGTCGGCCTTCACGATGCCCGTCCAGTCGAGGATCACGGCGTTGGTGATAACGGTGTCGGCGGCCCCTTGCGCGCGGGTGCGCTGGCTCTGGCCCATGCCATCGCGAATGACCTTGCCCCCGCCGAACTTCACCTCATCACCGGGAACCGTAAAATCCTTCTCGATGCGGATCAGCAGGCCGGTGTCGCCAAGCCGCAGCCGGTCACCCTCGGTCGGGCCAAACATGTCGGCATAGGCCGCGCGGCTCATTCGGTAGGCCATCAGTCGAGATCTCCCATCACGTCCTGGCGAAAACCGACGACGCGCCGCTCGCCCGCGAAGGGCACCAGATCGACCTGGCGCGTCTGGCCCGGCTCAAAGCGCACGGCGGTGCCGGCCGGAATGTCGAGCCGCTTGCCGCGCGCGGCGGCGCGATCGAAGTCAAGGCCCGGGTTGGCCTCGGCGAAATGGTAATGGCTACCCACTTGCACCGGACGATCGCCGGTGTTGGCAATCGTCAGCGTGGTCACGGGGAGCCCTGCGTTGAGCGCGATCTCGCCTTGGGCGGGGAGCAGCTCTCCGGGGATCATGTCAGCGGATCGGGTCATGTACGGTCACCAGCTTCGTGCCATCGGGAAAGGTCGCCTCGACCTGGACGTCGGGGATCATCTCGGGGATGCCGGACATGACCTGGTCGCGGGAAAGGACATGGGCACCGGCCTCCATGAGGTCCGCCACGGTGCGCCCGTCGCGCGCGCCTTCGAGGACGAAATCGGAAATCAGCGCGACGGCCTCGGGGTAGTTCAGCTTCACCCCGCGTTCGAGCCTGCGCCGCGCCACCATCGCGGCCATGGCCAGAAGCAGCTTGTCCTTCTCGCGTGGGCTCAATTGCATCTCAACATCTCCAGACACGGGGCAGCGCGGCGCCCCCCATGAGGTATTCGAGCGCGCGGGCCATGCCGGTGCGCACGCGTTCGGGATCGCGGGCGAGAAGCCGCACCGAAAGCAGGCCGCGCCAGAAACTGGCGCTGGCATGGGCCCCGTTCAGCGTGGCAAGGAGTTCGCGCAAGGGCGCCAGTTGCGCCGCGCATTCGTCGTGAACGACGAGGATCATGCCCGAGGCCTGCGCCCCGTTGCCGAGCGCCGGCGCCGCGAGAGCGGCTCCGGATGAAAGGCCGCGCCCAAGGTCAAGCACATCGGCGTGCCAAAGCTTGCCGCCGCGGCGGATACGGACCCGATCGCGCAAGGTGCCGGTCGCGAACCGTTCGCCCCGCGCCACCCGCCCGAAGACGAGCGATTCCGCCCAGAGCAGGCGCGCGTCGGACGCCAGATCGATATGCGTATCGCGGTGGAGACGGGCTTTGTCGAACAGGATGGTCTCCTGAGGCAACCAATGCGCACGGGCACCGCCCGCTGCCGAGATGCGCGTTTCGATGCGGGTTTCATGGCCCTGCGAGCCGTAGACTTTCTCGGCCGCCTGCGTGGTGACGAGCCCCTGCGTGCCGTTCCCCCATTCCACGACCTGCTCGAGCACATCGCCACCACACAGCCCGCCCGAAGTGTTGACGACAATGGCTTCGGGCGGGTCGCCGCGCCCCCCACGCGGCACGCGCACCCGAAGACAACCGCCCTCTCCTCGACCGACGAGCCGCGTGTCGCCGCCTTCGGCCCGCGCAAAGCGCAGGTGCAGCTTGCCCTGGTTGCGCAGCCACGCCGGCACGCCCGCGTCCCGCGCAGCCTTGCCCACCGGCGCCCCGGCGACGTCCGCCTCGTCGAGAACGGCGTCGGGTATCAAACCGGACGATCCCCCTGGATCTGGATGCGAAAGCCCGAGCGCGTCTGGGGGAAATAATCCCAGATCGCCATGTGCTGCAGGCAGCGGTTGTCCCAGATCGCGATCGCATGGGACGACCAGGTAAAGCGGCACTGGAAGTTCGGATTGGCCACGTGCTCGTAGAGGAAGCGCAGGATGGCCTCGCTCTCCTGCGCGGGCAGGCCTTCGATATGGGTGGTGTAACCACGGTTGACGAAAAGTGCCTTGCGCCCGCTCACCGGATGAGTGCGGACCATCGGATGCGAAGAGGTCGGCAATTCGAGGTCGCGCGCCACCTTGTCACCAAAGGACTTGGCCGAGGAATGCACCGCGCGAAGATCGGCGATGGTGGCCTTCATCGTGTCCGAAAGCGCCTCATAGGCCGCATACATGCTGGCGAAGACGGTATCCCCGCCAAGCGGCGGCAACGTATGCAGATAGAGCACCGAGCCCATCGGCGGCTCGGGATCGCAGCTCATGTCCGAATGCCAGTCCTCCCCGGCAACATACTTGGAGTCGCCGTCGGCATGGATCTTCGTGACCTCGGGATGGCCCTCGACGCGCCACTGCACGGTAGAGGGGGCGACGTGCGGTTTACCGAAGACTTTCGCCAGACGAGCATGGGCCTCGTGATCGATTGCCGGTCCACGCAGGAAGATCACCATGTGCTCCTCGAACGCGCGGCGCAGTTCCGCGGCCACGTTCTGCGGAATCGGTTGCGCGAGGTCCACCCCGGTAATCTCGGCCCCGACCGTGGGGTTGAGCGGCTTCACGCCGATCGCGCGATAGCTTGCGGGGGACGTGCGGGGCGGCTCGGAGAGGGTGACTTCGGGAGCGGGCATTTGAGAAGCCTCCGGTTCATCAGGATGACGAGGCGAACCTTGCATACGGGTTATTATCATGCAATTTATATTTTAGTTCATCGTGCACTTTGCATTGCACTCCACCAAAGGAGACATGCCGTGGCCTCACCATTCGTTGCCCCAATCTTCGATCTCCAAAACACCCGCGCCGGCCTCGCCCTGGAGGACGCCCCGCCCCTCGCCCTACCTGGCGCGTTCTACGGTGCGCAGTTCCATGCGCTCGAGCGGGAAAAGCTCTTTCCGGCAAGCTGGTGCGCGGTAGCCACGGCAAGCTCCATTCCCGAACCGGGCGACATGCTGCCGATCGACCTTGCCGGAGCCTCGATCCTGCTCGTGCGCAACGGCGCGGGCGAGGTGGAGGCCTTCCACAATATCTGCCGCCACCGTGGTATCAAGCTGGTGGGCGCGCCCTGCACTGCGCCGCGTATCACCTGTCCATGGCACGCCTGGACCTACGGGCTCGATGGCAGGCTCCTGGCCACGCCCGAGTTCGGCGGAGAGAAGATCAACCAGGTCGAGGGTTTCGCGCGGCAAGACCACGGGCTCAAGCCGATCGCCCTCGGCCGCTGGCTTGACCTTGTCTTCGTCAACATCGATGGCAGCGCGCCGCCCTTCGCCGAATGGATCGCCCCGGTCGAGACGCTTTTCGCGCACTGCGACCTCTCCGATCTGATCATCGGCGAACGCCTGGAGGACATCTACGCGGCGAACTGGAAAATCGCGATGGAAGCGGGGATCGAGGACTACCACCTGCCCTTCGGACACCCCCAACTGGAGGCGCACCTGTTCCGCAATGTCGAGCCCTGCGTTCACCTCCCGGTCTACACGGGCGGCAAGGTCGATGTCTCGGCCGCGCACGACCAGGACAGCGGGACCCGCGCCTGGACCGCGCGCCTGCCCGATCTCCTGACCAAAGAGGGCAAACCGCTCCCTGAACTCTATTCCCTGTGCCTGTTTCCGACAGCCGTACTGCTTGTCACTTCCGACCATGTCATGCTTGGCACGCTGCTGCCCGACGGACCGGATCGCACCCGCATGGACATCTCGCTCTACTACCAGGGCAGCGCAGCAAGCGATCCCGCACTGGCCGGGGCACGGCAGGGCAATCTCGAGATGTGGCAGGGCGTGATCCCGCAGGACAAGCCCTTCATGGAGGCCGCACAGGCCACGCTGAAGGCCCGTGACGAGGCGGGCATTGCACCTATCCTCTCGCCCTACTGGGAAGGCGGCGTGCGCGGCTTCCAGCAGATGGTGCTGGACGCGGTCGCCTGATGGCGGTGATCGCGGCAAAGCCCGCGCCCTTCGACCTCGATCCCGCGGCGACCGCGCTGCTGGTCATCGACATGCAGCACGAATTCCTCTCGCCCGGGGGCTGGATCGATGCGATGGGCCTGCCCCTCGCGCCGCTGGCAGAGCCGGCGCGTGGCCGAGGCCCTGGCCGCCGCCCGCCGCGCTGGCCTTGCCATTCTCCACACCCGCGAAGGATACGAAGAGAACCTTGCCCAGTGCCCGGATTGGAAACGCGTCCGGGCCCGGCCTGGCCCCGGCGAGCGCGGCCCACGCGGCCGCTACATGATCCGGGGCGAAAGTGGCCATGCGATCATCGCCCCCTGCGCACCACTTCCGGGCGAAGCGGTCTTCGACAAGCCGGGCAGCGGCGCCTTCCACGCGACAGGACTGGAAGAGCACTTGCGCAGTCTTGGCATTCGCCAGCTGGTGCTTTGCGGGGTCACGCTCGACTGCTGCGTCCTTGCCAGCCTGTTCGAGGCCAACGACCGCAACTTCCAGTGCCTGCTTCTGGGGGACGCGACGGGCACCTACGATCCCGCCACGACCATGGCGCTGCTTGCCATGCTGGAAACCGGGGTGATCGCCCAGGTCGCGCAGACCTGCGCCTTCGCAAGCGGCATCGCGTAGACATCGCCACCGCGCTCGGAAGGAAAGTCAGCCGCCCCGTTCGTCCCGCTCTGCATCGAGAGCGGCTCGCGAGGGGAAGTGCCGAGCGCCCCGTGCACCTGCTCCCACCATCGTTCTCCCGGCAAGCGCATAGCGCAGCGCCGGTTCGGGTCCGATACCAAGATCGACGCAGGCGGCCACGATGCCACAGAAAGGATCGGCCGTTACCCTCGCTTCCTGCCGCTCGACCGGCACAGATTCGAGACTCCGGTCCGCCCAGATCGCAATGGCACCGCCGGTTGCTAGCGTCACGACGGCAGCCTGATTGGTAAGCGTGAGAACGCTGCGCAGCACCATCAGTTCATCAAGGGTTTGAGGCTCGCGCTCGAAGGCAAAAAGGCGCGCGACGCAAGCCTGGTCGAGGAGGACCATGTCGGCACAGGCAAACAGGCCCAGGGCTTCAGGGCCGATGTCGCAGCCCCGTTCACTCAGCGCGAGAATGCGACGCTTACCGATCAGCCCCGGTGCGTTCAGGACCGCAGAAAGCGCGGCCAGGTCAGGCCCGTTTCGGACCAGCACGACCCGGCACTCGTCGGCAAGAACCGGCAGGTGCTCATCCTCGAACGGTGCGATACACGCCTCGGCCCCGAAGGCGGTGGCCGCCATGACCTGCTCGAGCGCCCAGCCCTGCGATCCGACCGTGCCCGAAGGTGCAAGAACGCTGACGGACATGCCCGCCTCCTTTCCCGTTTCAGTAGGGACGGTCGCCCTTGACCCACATGCGGTGCATCTCGCGGATGTACTTCGTATCGTCGAACAAGGTGCCCGTGTGCAGCGAACAGCGGTTGTCCCACACCAGCACGTCGCCCACCTGCCACTTGTGGCGATAGACGAAGCGATCTTGCGTGACCCATTCGATCAACTCGTCGATCACCGGCGTCGATTCCGCTGTCGACCAGCCTACGAAGCCGGGCGTCATGCTCGAGATCCACAGCGCCTTGCGCCTGTCCGCCGGGTGCGTGCGCACCAGCGGATGGATCACGTCGGGATTGGCGCGCAGCACTTCGGGCGGGATTACCTTGCGCCCCTCGGTGCGGTTGCCGGCGAGGTATTCGAAGCTGTGGATCTGCTTGAGCTTTGCGAGTTCCTCCTGACGCTCGCCGGGCAGCGCCGCGTAGGCCGCGCACTGGTCCGCGATCAGCGTGTCGCTGCCCTCGGGCGGCACCGTGACGGCATAGAGCATCGTGCACATGACCGGCTCGGCGGTATAATTGAGATCGGTATGCCAGCCGATCCCGTCGTTGTGCGCACCAACCGGGCGGCCATCCTCGACCCGGTTCGACAGCACGTAGATTTCGGGATGATCCGGCAAGGTGAAGTCGTTGAGGGTATGGCCTTCCAGTTCGCCGAAGGCCTGTCCGAAGCGGCGGAACTGCTCGGGCGAGAGCGACTGGCCGCGCAGGACGATCGCGCCAACGCGGTGAAATTCGGACACGACCTCAGCCAGCTCGGCATCGCTTGCCCTCGCCAGATCGACCCGCGCGATCTCGCTGCCGAAACCCGGCTTGAGTTCATGCGTCTCGAGGCTCTTCACCACGCTCATGCTTTGATCTCCGGTCCGTCCTTGCCAAGCAACGACCAGTCGTACTTCAGGTTGAGGTGCGATCCGTCGCAGAGCGGCTTGGTCTTGGAATAGCGGCAGCCGCAAACCGGGTGAACCCCTGAGGTCTCGACACGGAAGGGCACCGGCTCGACCTTGCCCGAAGCGTGCGAGCCGTCGCAGAATGGCTGGGTCTTAGACTTGCCGCACTTGCACCAGTAATAGGTCTCGCCCGCTTCGAGCGTGACGAAATGCGGCTGCTTGCGCGTGCCGTCGGGCCAGCGCTTCTTCACCCAGCCCTTGTCGATGGGGCTCGCCATGTTGAGCTTGAGCACCACCTTCGAGAAGAGCCAGCCCCCGTCGACCTTGCGGAAGCGCGCGTCGTAGGTGCCCGCGATCCAGGTCGCGGTTGGCTCGTTGGTGTGCTCGTCGGGCAGGGTCGCCGCTTCCCACAGGTACCAGAAGCCGGTCGCTTCCTCACCCGAGGGATCGAAGGTGACCTGCACCGAGATCATGTTGTGCAGCGACCACCAGATCTTCTCGCCCGCCACCGCCTTGAGGCCCAGCGCGCATCCATCGCCGCCCTCAAAGGTGCCGAAGCCGTCGCAATGCCAGGTCGCATCGTCGGTGAAGAGCGGCCGCAGGAGGACCGGGTCGTTGCCCACGTCGCAACAGCGCGCATAGGTGGTGACGAGATCGGTGATCGCATCCTTGGCGGAAAGGCGCTCCACCTCGGATCGAAGGGCGGCGATCTCGGCGCGAAGGACTTCGGCGCCAGCGCTATCGGCGGTCATCCCGCGCGCCATCACGCGTCTTCCCGCAGGGCTTCGCCCACGCGGGCGGCGTAGCGCTTGTAGCGCTTGATGAGCCAGTTGCTGAGCTGGACCAGCGTCTTCTCGTTGGGAGCCCAGCGCGTGCGCGGCGCCACCCGGGACCGGAGGCCCTTGTGGGTCGCGATGTTGGCCACGGTGTCCTGCTCGTTGAACATCTGCACGCCGTCCAGCGTGCCCTTGAGCAACAGCGGCGCGGTCGGCAGCGACAGGTTGTCCCAGCTCGTCAGCATGCCGACGCTGAGAGTGATGTTGCCGGCCGACTGGGGCAGGATGACGTAGTAGAACACGACATCGCCCTGCGCTCCGAAGAACAGGTTGGGCATGACCCCGGCGAAGACCACGCGGGCGCGTTCCTCCTCGGTGAGATCGGGCAGAGGCGGGAAAAGCGCCTTGCTGGAGATGTTGAAGCCGCCGTCCGCGTTGGTGAAGTGGACCTCGCGGTAGATCGCGGCGTCATCGTCTTCCTGCCACTCGGTGAAACGCACGTTGGTGGACGGTGCGAAGTCGTGGATGCCCGAATGAAGATAGTGCGTATGGTAGGGCTCGAGCGCGTTTTCCTGCATGAACTTCCAGTTCCACGCATTGTCCGCCCATTCGACCGGCGTGATCGCGGCAAGATCGGCCATGTGGTGGTTCTCGACCAGACTGGTCAGGCCCTTGAGGCGCGGGGCCAGCGGTTCGGCCTCGCCGCTGAAGTTCACGAAGATGAAGCCGTTCCAGATCGTCGAACGGAATTCGGGCAGGCAGGCGGTGTGGCGCAGCTGCTCGAAGGGGAGCGTCCCTTCCATCTCTGGCGCGCCGGTAAGCGTGCCTTCCAGGTCATAGGACCAGCCGTGGAAGGGGCAGGTGAAGCCACCCCGGGCTTTGCCCCGTGGCGCATCGCCAAGCAAGTGGCCGCGATGGCGGCAGACCGAGGAAAGGACCCGCACCTCGCCATCCTTGCCGCGCACGACGAGCAGAGGCTCGCCCAGCACTTCCAGGGCAAAGTAGTCGCCGTTTTCCGGGATCGCGCCGACATGGCCAAGCGCGGTCCACTCGGAATCGAAGACCGCACGCTTCTCGAACTCGAACCACTCTTCCGAGGTATAACATTCGGGCGGCAGGCTCATCGCACTGGCCACGTCTCCCTGGCTGGCGTCGAGCTGATCGAGCAGACGCCGGATCTGCGGGCTGAGCGCCATCTCGGGCAGCGGCACATGGGAAAACTTGTCCATCGACACGGAACTCCTGGAAGGGGGTGGCGAATTGTGATTTCCACATTGTCTTGCAAACCGAAATGCATTTTGCAATGCACTTTATATTGTTTTTCATCATCCAGCTCGCGCCGAGCATCGGATCGCGCGGGCCAGGGGGCCTCTTCGCACCATGATCTTTCTCTGCATGCTTTCCGACATTCCCGCCTCGGGCGCCAAGCGTATCGCGCGCGGACCGCGCCCCGCCGTCGCGGTATTCCTCGTCGACGGGACGATCCACGCGACGGCGGACAAGTGCACGCACGGCACCGCGCTCCTCTCGCGCGGGAAAGTAGAGGGCAACCGGCTGATCTGCCCCTTGCACCAGGGCTCGTTCGACATCCGCACGGGCGAGGCGATCGACCTGCCCTGCGACGAAAAGCTCGAAGTCTATGCGGTCGAACTGCGCGGCGAGGAAATCTGGGCCGCCGTCATCGACTGCCCCGGCATGGCCGGCCCCGCAAGACCGGCCCGCCCTGCGCCTCAGTGCGCCCGGTCAAAGCGGGGCAGGAGTACGAACACGACCAGCGCGTAGACCATCATCACGGCAATTGCGTAGATCCCCAGCACATAGCTGCCGAAATGGTCGTAAGCCGCGTTGAGCGCGACCGGCGACACGCCGTTGGCGATCAGCGCGCCGGTATAGGCCACCCCGCAGATCGCGCCGAGATCGCGCAAACCAAAATAGCGCGAGAGGAGATAGGGCAGGACGCTGAATTCCACGCCCAGCCCCATGCCGGTCAGCACCCCGCCTGCAATCGCAACCGGCAGGGTATGGGCATGGGCCAGGATCAGCAGCCCTACGATCGCAAGCACATAGAAAAAGGCCGCGCGGCGCGGGCGGGCCGCCAGATCGAGTATATGGCCGACGAGCGGCTCCACGATCACGCAGGTCAGCGCGAAAAGCGTGACGACCAGCGTCGCTCCGGCGGCGCTCAGCCCCTGGGTGCCCAGGATCGTCACGGTATTGGCGAAAACCCCGGTCAGCGCGCCCCCGCCCAACGGAACGGCACTGAAGATCGCCCAGAACAGGGGGCTGCGCATGGCCTCGGCGAAGGAGTGTCCGGCCAGGGGCACCTCGCTCCAGCGCGCGCGCGTGCCCGCCTCCATTCCCGGAGGCGAACGCAGGCTGGCCCAGGCCACGGGAAGCGCGCAGACAAGGACGAACAGGCCGATTAGGGCAAAGCTGTGCCGCCAGCCGAGCGCCACGACGAGCAGACCCGAGACCGCGGGCATGACCATGCCACCAAGACCATTGCCGACACCGCCAACCAGCCCCAACCAGAAACCGCGTCGCTCGGTGAACCATTCGGCCACCAGTTTGGCGATGACCATCGTGCTGGCGAGTACCCCGCCCACTCCGGACAGCGCGAAGAGGCCATAGAAGGCCCAGGGCGAGGCCGGCGAAGCGGCTATCGCGAACAACGTCACACCCAGCGCGGCGAACCCGAAGAGAAGGCAGGCACGCGTGCCGAAGCGATCCGCGAGCCAGCCTGCGAGCGGGAAACACAGCGCCTGCGAGAGCGTCTGCGCGAGAAAGGCGGTGGCCACCGTCGTGCGGCTCCACCCGAAGCTCGTCGCGATCGGCACCAGCATCACCCCGAGCGGGATCGTCACAGTCGAAGTGGAGCCCGCGAAGGTTCCGAGCGTGCCCCCTGCCAGCAGGGCCATGCGGCGAAAGTCCAGTCCGGGTCGTCCGGCAGCCGATTGGCCCGCACCGGAAATGGCGGAACGGGCGGCAAGCGCATCACTCATGAACATTCCCCGGCTGTCTCGCGGCCCCGCACCGCAGCCGAACAGGCCGCGATGAAGCTCGCCGTATCGCTGATCGTGGCGGCATAGCGGGACAAGGCCTCGAGCGCCGCCTCGTGAAAGTCGCGCGTACCCGCCGCACAGGCATCGCCCAGCACGAGCACGTCGTAGTCGCGCTGGAAAGCGCCGCGCGCTGTGGCGTCGACGCAGCAATCGGTGCTGACGCCGGTCAGGACCACGGTGCGCGCACCAAGCCGGCGCAGGAGCGCGTCAAGCCCGGTTTCCAGAAAGGCATCGTAGCGGCTCTTCGTCACTTCGCGCTCTCCCGGCCCGGGCCGGACCCGCCAGTAATCCGCCCCCGGGCTTCCCGCCCGGCACAGGACTTCCCCCCCGGCCATCCCGCGCCGGGCCATGTGCCGAACCATCGCCGGGGAATCACTCTCGGGCGAAGTCTCGAGCCGCACGAAGCAGACTTCCATGCCGCAGGCCCGCGCCGCGCCGAGCGCGTCCTCAATCCGGGATATTGCGGCCGGCATGCCCGAAACATCGGCGCCGCCCCTGGCGCAAGCGCCCTCGGGCGCGACGAAATCGACTTGCACGTCGATCACCAGCAGTACCGTGCTGCACGGCGCCAGCGACAACGCAGGCACCTCTGAAGACGGGCCACGCCGCAGAAGTTCGGTCCTTGCGCTGTCAGGGCACACGCGTTCAACTCCAGTTTGCGGAACAAGCCTTTCGGGTCGGCGGCAGCAGGGCCCCGCGCCCTCGCGACTGAAAACGTACATAAATTTTACAATGCATCAAGCCATGCAAATAAAATTGTTATTTGAATCCATTTTTGCTCTCCAAATGCCACGAACAAGTCTTCACAGTGCGCTTGCGGCCCCACCTCCAGGCCGATCCGGGGAGACGCTTAAAAGGCCAGACTTGAGAAAAAGCGCCGTCCGGTGATTGAACCCGGCTCCGGAACCCTCTAGGGCTGACCTTGTTGCAAATTGCATGATAATTTCAAATAGAGGTGCTTAGAGATGGCGCAGGACAAGGGAGCGCAGGCCAGAGGCGTTCGGGCCGGGACGAAAGCCGCGAACGAGGCGCGCAAGAGCAATCCCGCGCCGCCGAACGCCTCCCATCTCTCCATCGACGAGGACGGCACCGGCCAGGCCGTGCGCTTCCACGAATTCGAGTTCGCGCTGCACCACATCGTCGAAGCGTTCGCACGCTGGTCTTCCGCGCTGCACGAATACGTCAGCGGCGAGTCCCTGCCCCAGGCGGACGTCTCGGTCCTCCAGCTCATCCGCATGAACGAGGAACCCAAGAGCGCGACCGACATCGGCCGCTACCTCAACCGCGACGACAACTCGAACATCCTCTATGCCCTGCGCAAGCTGGAAAAGGCGGGCCTGATCGAGAAATGCCGCGGTGCCCTGCGCCAGACGACGTACACCGTGACCAAGCGCGGCATGGACGTGACCGACCGCTATGCCGAGGTGCGGCGCGAACTCCTGCTTGAAAGCGTGGGCGGCGCGTTCCACGGCGAGGGTGACCTCGAGACCACGATCCGCACGCTCTGGAACATCTGCGGCCTCTACGAACAGGGCGCGCGCACGATCTCGGTCAAGCGAGTTCTCCAGGGAGACATCGCGGGAGAAACGGTCCGCTGACCGAGCTTTGTCCGTCCTGTCGCGTTCGAATTTTTCGAACCCTGCAACGGCAGACAAACGCACGTGGCTCCGTTACATGCCCCGCCACGTTTATCTGCCGCACGTCTACAGTCATAGGCACCCTTACGCCCCGAAGTTGAACGATTGTCGGGCAGGAGTGGCACCCTCACACCCACCTCTGCGTGCGACCAGGAATACCTCAGTTGGGCTTTGGTGATGCGACCGCCCCCGACGGAATTGATGTATGAATGTGGGTCTGGACAAATCCACACAAGAGAGCGATCACATCATCAAAGCCCAGCCCACCCTAAAATTCGCGCCGGCTCTCACTATTGGGACGGTCCAAAGCCAACAGTCGCGAACTCCCACCCCAGGTCGCCGATCTCAGGCCGCGCAATCGCGAACTGAAGGTTGGCTTACCGAGGACGGCTGCTCCGACGGCGACTGTCGCGAATGCCCCAGAAGCTTCCTGCCCTAGCGCCAGCGGCCGCATTCCATCGGGCGCGCACGATGACCCTACCAGGCGCCCGGCGCCACGCCTGCGACGTGCCCTCTCTTCCCCGGACGAGGCGCGTGACAAGCAGATTTTCGAGGTCGGATGCCGTCATATGTCCGCTTAGCCGACGTCGGAGGCTAGCCAAACATCGACTTCGCGCTTGAGCGAGCTCAGGCTAGGCACCCCCTCCCCTACGCAGCTCGCCACTTGCAGACCTGCACTTATCTTGCAGGCAAAATCGAAGCGTTTGGCGATCATGCCGACCACGAGGCGTACGCAGGATCTCTCAAGGCGAAACAGGGAACAGCCCCTTTGGGAACAATGAAGCGAGGAAGGATTGCATAAGTCCTGCTAATACCAACCTGCATTGATCAGAACCTACGCGCCCATTTGCGACGTCCGATGGTCATGATGCGCCACGGCTGATCGACGAGCTTGTTCCAGGCTTCACAGCAGAGGTCGATGATGTTTTCGTAGGA
>NZ_JABWCU010000016.1 GCF_018491765.1 Novosphingobium profundi
GCACCGCGATGGCCGGTTACGACGGCCATCGCGGCTGGCTCTATTCGATCGCGGTCGATCCTGACTGGCAGGGCCAGGGGGTGGGCAGCGCGCTCGTCATCGAGGCGCAGGCGCGCCTCAAGTCGCTGGGCTGCGGCAAGGTCAACCTACAGGTGCGCGCGGGCAACCAGACCGTTACCGCGTTCTACCGCAAGCACGGCTTCGTGGTTGAAGAACGCGTGAGCATGGGCAAGCGTCTCTAGGTCGAGGCGCCTTGCCCTGCCCCAGGCGCGCTCAGTTCACGTCCATGGCATAGCCCGCCGCACGCACGGTACGGATCGGATCGGCTTCGCCATCGCGGTTGATCGCCTTGCGCAGGCGACGGATGTGGACGTCGACGGTGCGCTCGTCGATGTCCGAGTCCATGCCCCAGACCCCGTCGAGGATCTGCTGGCGCGAGACGACACGGTTGGGGCGCTCCATGAAGTAGCGCAGCAGGCGAAATTCGGTCGGACCCAGATGCAGCGGCTCGCCGCCACGGCGCACGCGGTGGCTGGTCGCGTCGAGCTCGATGTCGCCCCACACCAGCACGTTGCCGGCCAGGCTGGGGCGCGAACGGCGCAGCAGCGCCTCGATCCGCGCCATCAGCTCGCGCGGCGAGAACGGCTTGGTGACATAGTCGTCCGCGCCGGTCTTGAGGCCGCGGATGCGGTCCTCCTCCTCGCCGCGCGCGGTGACCATGATCACCGGGATCTGCGCGGTCTCCTTGTCCTTGCGCAGCTGGCGGCAGACCTCGATGCCGGGGATCTGGTCGAGCATCCAGTCGAGCACGATGGCGTCGGGAGCCTGCTCACGCACCATCAGCAGCGCTTCCTCGCCATCGCCCGTGCTGCGCACGTCATAGCCTTCGGCGGACAGGTTCCAGGTGAGCAGTTCGCACAAGGCGACATCGTCTTCGACAACAAGGACCGAGGGGTTCATCGCAGCTTCCTTGATGGTTTCGGGGCGTTACGGCGAGGCGGATCAGACCGCGTCGCTGGTGTCGTCGGTCTGGCTGTCGCGCTCGGTGCAGTACTCGCCGGTGGCGGCGTAGTAGACCATCTCGGCGACGTTGGTGGCGTGGTCGCCAATGCGTTCCAGGTTGCGCGCGATGAACAGCATCTGCGCGGCCACGGTGATGGTGGAGGGGTTCTCCATCATGTGCGTGAGCAGCGAGCGGAACAGCGTGTTGTAGAAATGGTCGAGCTTGGCGTCGCGGCGGATCACCTCGACGGCGAGCTGCGCATCGCGTGAGCCGTAGGCGTTGAGCACGTCGCGCACCATGCCTTCGGCGATCTCGGCCATCGTGGGCACCAGCGTCACCGGCTCGATCCGCGAGGCACGGTCGAGCGCGTCAACGCGCTTGGCGATGTTCTTGGCGTAGTCGCCGATACGCTCGATCACGCCCGAGATCTTGAGCGCGGCGATCACGTCGCGCAAGTCGTCGGCCATGGGAGCCCTGAGCGCGATGGTGCGCACCGCGAGCCTGTCGACCTCGGCCTCGAGCGCGTCGAGGCGCGCGTCGTTGGCGACGACTTCGGCGGCGAGCACGTCGTCGTGCTCGGTCAGCGCCTTGATCGCGTCGCGGATCGCCACTTCGGCGAGGCCGCCCATTTCGGCCACGAGGCCGCGCAGCTGACCGATCTCGGAATCGAATGCCTTGACGGTATGATCAACCATACGAAAGTCCCTGTATGTCCCCCGGTCCCGTGCTCGGGCCGGCGACGCTTATGCAATCAGCCGTAGCGGCCGGTAATGTAGTCCTTGGTGCGGTCCTCGCGCGGCGTGGTGAAGACCTGGCTGGTCTCGCCGTATTCCACCAGGTTGCCGAGGTGGAAGAACGCGGTGCGCTGCGACACGCGGGCCGCCTGCTGCATCGAGTGGGTCACGATGACGATGGCGTAGGAATTCTTCAGCTCGTCGATCAGTTCCTCGATACGCGCGGTGGCGATCGGGTCGAGCGCGGAGCACGGCTCGTCCATCAGGATAACCTCGGGGCTGACCGCGATCGCGCGCGCGATGCACAGGCGTTGCTGCTGGCCGCCCGAGAGCGCGGTGCCCGCATCGCTCAGGCGATCCTTGACCTCGTCCCACAGGCCCGCCTTGGTCAGCGCACGCTCGACGATCTCGTCCATTTGCGCCTTGCCCTGGGCCAGGCCGTGGATGCGCGGCCCATAGGCGATGTTCTCGTAGATCGACTTGGGGAACGGGTTGGGTTTCTGGAACACCATCCCCACCCGCGCGCGCAGCGCCACGGGGTCCATCGAAGCGGCGTAGATGTCCTCGCCGTCGAGCAGGATCTCGCCGGTAACTTTCGCGCCGGCAATGGTGTCGTTCATGCGGTTCAGCGAACGCAGGAAGGTCGACTTGCCGCAGCCCGAGGGGCCGATGAAGGCGGTGACGATGCCGTTGTCGATGTCGATCGAGACGTTGTCGATCGCCTTCTTCTCGCCGTAGTAGACGTCGACGTTGCGGGCAATAAGCTTGGGTTCGGTCATAATCCTACCAGCGGACCTCGAATTTGTTTCGAAGGTATATGGCAAGGCCGTTCATCGCCAGCAGGAAGACCAAGAGGACGATGATGGCGGCCGAGGTGTTCTGGACAAAGCCCTTGTCGATCTCGTCCGACCACAGGAAAATCTGCATCGGAAGCACGCTCGAGGGGTCGGTGATGCCGCCCGGAGGGGTGGCGACGAAGGCACGCATGCCGATCATCAGCAGCGGCGCGGTTTCACCCAACGCGCGGGCCATGCCGATGATCGTGCCGGTCAGGATGCCCGGAAGCGCGAGCGGCAGCACGTGGTGGAAAGTTGTCTGCACCTTGCTCGCGCCGATCCCGTAGGCGGCTTCGCGGATCGAAGGCGGGACTGCCTTGATCGCGTTGCGCCCCGAAATGACGATCACGGGCATCGTCATCAGCGCCAGCGTCAACCCGCCGACCACCGGCGAGGAACGCGGCAGGTGCAGCGTGTTGATGAAGACCGCGAGGCCGAGCAGACCGAAGATGATCGAGGGCACCGCCGCGAGGTTGTTGATCGAGACCTCGACAAGGTCGATCCACTTGTTCTTTGGTGCGAATTCCTCGAGGTAGATCGCAGCCAGTACGCCCATCGGGAAGGCCAGCACGAGCGTGACGAACATGGTCAGGAGCGAGCCCTTGGCCGCGCCCCACACGCCCGCCATGTCCGGACTGGTCGAGTCCGAACCGGTCAGGAACGACCAGTCGAGACCGCCCAGGCCGTTCTTGAGCATGATCACGAGGAGCAGCACCAGGAAGGCCATCGAAAGCACGATCGCGCCCAGGCCCAGCGCCTTGAACCGGCGTTCGGAGGCGTGGCGCCTGGCGAGGCGCCGGCGCGCCTCGGGCGTCTGCCATTGGGGATTACTCATAAGCTTCCCGGAACCGCTTCACCACGCGCAGCGCGATGATGTTAAGGACGAGGGTGACGATGAACAGGATCAGGCCCAGCGCGAAGGCCGAAAGGGTCTTGGGGCTGTTGAACTCCTGGTCGCCCGTCAGCAACTGGACGATCTGGAAGGTGACCGTGGTCATCGAAGCGAAGGGATTCGCCGAAAGATTGGCGGCGGCACCCGCGGCCATGACGACGATCATGGTCTCGCCGATGGCGCGGCTGATCGCCAGCATGACGCCCGCGACGATGCCGGGAAGCGCGGCGGGCAGCAGCACCTTCTTGATCGTCTCCGAACGCGTGGCGCCCAATGCCAGCGAACCGTCGCTCATCGCGCGCGGCACGGCGGCAAGCGCGTCGTCGGCCATCGAGGAGACGAAGGGAATGATCATCACGCCCATCACCAGCCCTGCGGCCAGCGCGCTCTCGGTCGAGGGGTTCTGCATGCCGATCGAGGCGGCGAAGTCGCGCACCAGCGGGGCGACGGTCAGCGCGGCGAAGTAGCCGTAGACGACGGTCGGGATGCCCGCGAGGATCTCGAGGATGGGCTTCAGCCACTTGCGCATCGAACGCGAGGCGTATTGCGTGAGGTAGACCGCGCTCATCAGGCCGAGCGGGATCGCCACCAGCATGGCGATGATCGCGCCGATGTAGATCGTGCCCCAGAACAGCGGCACCGCGCCGAAGTTCTCGGCGATGTCGGCGCCGCGCGCGTTGCCCGGCGACCAATGGGTGCCGGTCAGGAAGGCGATCGGCGAGACGTCCTTGAAGAACAGCCCGGCCTCGAACACCAGCGAGGCGACGATGCCGAAGGTGGTCAGGATCGCGATCAGCGAAGCGAGCAGCAGCACGCCCATGACCGCGCGTTCGACCTGGGTGCGCGCCTCGAAGCGCGCCCGGATACGGGTGAAGCCGTAGGCACCGCCCGCGAAGGCGACGATCGCGACCAGCAGCGCGCCGATCAGCGAGAAGCGCGTGACGATCGCGCGCAAGGGCGCTGCGAGCGCCTGCGACTGCGCGTTGAACACCGAGGCGCCCGGGTCGTTGGCAAGCATGTGCGCCTCGGCCAGGATGGCGCTGCGGTGCATGGCATCGGCCGGCAGCGTGGCTGCGACCGGATCGGCCATCAGCGCGCCCTCGACGAGGCCGGGCTGGATCGCCGACCACGCCGTCCAGACGACCAGCGCCGGGACCACGATCCACAGCGCCAGGTGCCAGCCATGATAGGTGGGCATCGAATGCATCGAGCCGCGCCCGTCGTAGAGGAGGCGCGCACGCCCCCTCCCCACGAACCAGCCGACGAGGCCGAGGCCCACCACGGCCAGGAGGATTCCTGTCAAGATCATGGCCGAAAAGCCGGTCCTTCCTGGTTGGGATTTACTTCAGGACGCTCGGGTCGAGCAGCGTGCCTTCGGCGATGATCTTGGCGTTCTTGGCGCGCACGTCATCAGGCGAGATCACCATGCCCTTCTTCTGGAGAAGGCCGTCGGGACCCCAGAGCTTGGGCCAGGCGTCGACATAGGCCTTGAGGCCCTTGACCGGCGCCATGTGCTGCTTCTTCACGTAGATGTAGAGCGGACGCGCGCCCGGGTAGGAGAAGTCCGAGATCGAGGCGTAGGTCGGCGTCACGTCGGACATCGGAATGCCCTTGAGCGTGTCGGGGTTCTCTTCGAGGAAGGAGAAGCCGAAGATGCCGATTGCCTTGGAATTTTGCGAGATCTTCTGAACGATCAGGTTGTCGTTCTCGCCCGCGTCAACATAAGGACCATCCTCGCGGATGTCGTGGCAGGCCGCCTCGTACTTGTCCTTGTCGCTGTCCTTGAGCGCGACCATCGCCGGATCGGTCTTGCAGCCGGCCTCGAGGATGAGTTCCTTGAGCGCGTCGCGCGTGCCCGAGGTCGAAGGCGGGCCGTAGACGAGGATCGGCATGTCGGGCAGCGCCGGGTTGACGTCCTTCCAGGTCTTGGCGGTATTCGGCTTGCCGAACGGATTGGCGGCGAGCGCCTTGTAGATGTCGACCGGGGTCAGCTTCATGCCCGGGCCGTTCTTGCCTTCGGCGAAGGCGATGCCGTCGATGCCGACCTGGATTTCCATGATCTGGGTGACGCCGTTGGCCTTGCAGGTCTCGTATTCCGACTTCTTCATCCGGCGCGAGGCGTCCTCGACATCGGGGTAGTCGAAGCCGACGCCCTGGCAGAACAGCTCCATGCCCGCGCCGGTACCGGTCGATTCGATGACCGGCGACTTGCTGCCGGTGCTGCGCGCGAAGTCTTCGGCAACTGCGGTCGCGAAGGGATAGACGGTCGAGGAACCGACGGCCGTCACATAGTCGCGGGCGCCCGAAGCGCCGCCACCCGAACCACCGCAGGCACTGAGCGCGAGCACCGAGGCTGCGGCAAGGACGAGAGAACTGATCGATCGCATGAAGATATCCCTTGGTCTGGACTTCCGGAACCGCCCCTATTGGTCTTGAATGACACTTCCATGACAAAAGTGTGACATTCTTCCCGGGATGCCGGATCGTGTCGTTTGGTGACAGTCGGTATTTGGTCTTCCGCGCGCGGTGCAGGGCCCGAATTCAGGCACCTGCGCCGCAGGCAGGCTCTAGGGCCTGACCCAGTGCGATGCAAGCCGCGCGCGCGGGACGCGGCCGGCATCGGCGCTCAGAAGTCGATTTGTGCGCGCATCGCGATGACGTCGACTCCGTAGTCGCGGCTGCCCGACGCGGTGGCGTAATAGGCATCCGTATAATCGAGGTGCGCGTAGTTGAGCATCAGGCGGGTGTAATCGGTCTGGGTCCAGATGATCGAGGCTTCGTAGCCCTTCTGGATGCCGCCGACGATCCCCGCGTCGGTGAGGTCGAGGTAGTCGTAGCGCGCATTGAGCTGGATCGCGCCGATGCCGCCCTCGCCCACCGGGTGCGCCGGCTTCACCCGGTCGAACACGCCATGCTTGTAGCCGCGCGTATCGCCCCTGGTGAGGAAGTAGCCGACTTCGAACGACCCGCCGAAGAAGGTCGGGTTGGCAAGATCGCCGGGCCGCACGACATGCTGCCAGTAGGCTTCACCGCTGGCGTGGAAGCGCCCGGCGATCACCGCGCTCTCCAGCCCGATGCCCTGCTCCGCGGTGGCGGAGATAAGGCCGGTGTTGAGGTAGCGCGTGCTGGTGAAATGCTCGAAGGGGCGCTGGCGATACCGCACGGTCGCATCGTCGCCCGCCAGCCCGGCGTAGTGGTACGAGGCGCCCAGGTGCAACTGGGTCGAGCCGATCTTGGGCGCATAGACCACGCGCGTGTCGAGGCTGTAGTTCTTGTTGGTCAGGTCCTCGGCGTTGTCCGAAAAGACGCCGCCCTGGAGCAGCAGCGCGCCGGTCGCGTACTGCGCCGAAAGGCCGAGGCGACGCTCGAAGTTGAAGGCATCGGTGAAGGCCGCGCGCTCGAGGAACGAGGTGTTGAGGCTGCTCGAGATTTCCTCAAGCCCCTGGAAGTTGTTGTGCTGGCCCGCGATGATCTCGAGGCCCTTGTCCTCGTAGCTGATGTAGGCGTCGGTCAGGTCCTGCGCGGCGGGCGCGAAATCGTACTCGAACTTGTATCCAAAGCCGCCGGGGATGCTCCCCTGAACACGCAGGCGCGCGCGGCGGATCTCGCTACCGATCCCGTCGCTCGGCCCCGCGCTGTCGGGCGCGCTGATGTAGCCGGCGTCGAGATTGAGGCGACCGCCCAGCTTGAACGACCAGCCGTCCTTGGTCTTGAATTCGGGTGCGCCCTTCCAGGCGATCTGGGTTTCCTGCGCCTTGGCGCTGCTGGCCTGGGCCGCGCTGGCGACCTGGGTCGCCGACTGCGCGGCCGCGCTGGCGCTCTGCGCCGTGACGGTGGCACTCTGCGCCACCGTGCTGGCCTGGGCGGCGTCGGCCTTGGTCTGCTCGAGTTCACCCTCGAGCTGATCGATGCGCTGTGCCATGCGGGCGATCTGGGCGCGCATTTCGGCAAGCTCCTGCGCGGTTGCGCTGGGCTGCGCGGCCGAGCCGGAACCGGCGGCGAACGCCTCCACCGGCGCACCACCGGCCAGGACGAGCGCGATCGCGCCCGTGGAAATACCAAGAATGGAACGCACCCGAGACCCCTTTTCTTACGTCGTCGTGTCTGTCGGGCGACGCCAATATGACCACTGAATGTCACTTTGATGACACCAAGCAGACACAATTGGCGTGGAAGCCTTCCGGGCGCGAAAACGATCGAACAAGTCTCTGTTGCGCGTACGCTTTATTGATCGCGCAGCGGCAGCATCAGCGAAGCGGTGGTGCCCTTGCCGGGGCGGCTCTCGATGTCGAATCGCCCGCGGTGGCGCTCCACGATGTGCTTGACGATGGAAAGTCCAAGACCCGTTCCGCCCGCAGCCCGGCTGCGGCTGTTGCTGGCCCGGTAGAAGCGCTCGGTGACGCGCGGCAGGTGCTCGGGTGCGATCCCCTCGCCTTCGTCGCGCACCATGACCAGCAGCCAGCCGGTGCTCGCGGCCTCGACCGAAACGTGGACCGGACCGCCGGGCTGACCGTACTTGAGCGCGTTGTCGATAAGGTTGCGCAGGACCTGCAGGAGTTGGCCCCGGTCGCCCGCAACCACCGCACTTTCGCAATTGGTCACCAGCTCGACGTGCGCGCTGTCGCGGAATTCCCCGGTCAGCTCGCGCGCAAGATGCACCACGTCGACCGATTCGGACGGCGCCTCGTGCTTGACCGCCTCGATCCGCGACAGCGACATGAGGTCGGAAATGAGCGCCTGCATGCGCTGTGCCTCGTGGCGGATGGTGCCCAGGAACCGCTCGCGCAGTTCCTCGTTGCTCCCCGCCTTGGGGTTCATCAGCGTCTCGACGTAACCGATCACGTTGGCCAGCGGCGTGCGCAGTTCATGGCTGGCGTTGGCGACGAAATCGGCGTGCGACTTGGCAACGCTCACCCTTTCGGAGAGATCGTAGAGGCTGACGATGCGGTCGGTCCCGTTCACGACCTTGCAGTCCACCTCCCACACGCTGCCCCCGGTCGAGAGGCCGGGGATGCGCGCGGTGCCGCCACTTTCGCTCAGGATCGCGGCGACGGCCTTGGGATCGCGGATGGCGATGCGCACGTCCTGACCCACGATATGGGCGCCCAGCAGGGATTTCGCCGCGGCATTGGCAAAGCGCACCTGCCCGCGCGCGACCATCAGCGCCGGGGTCTGCAGATGTTCCAGAAGATCGACACCCTCGATGACCATTCGTGCGCGTGCTCCGCTTTCGACCGGCGGCTCGACGAAAATGCCCTCCCCCGGATAATTCCATTCATCCTTCATGCGCCCTGCCCTTGCATTCGGCAAGTAGACCTAGCCCGCCTGCAAGACAGTCCTGTTGCACCCCGCGAACACCGCCTTTCCCGCCAGAGGTGCGCCCCTGCACGAGTTGCCCGAACGCCGCGCGCAGGGGTAGCCGAGGCGCGTTCAAAACGGACCATCGACCTAGCGGACCAGATAGACCCTTGATATGCTGCACCCGCGTGGTCCAAAGGGGCACCTCGAAGATTCACGAAGGCCGGGAGGAGGAGCCCGGCCATCAGGTGGAAAGGCTTACGTGACCAAATTCACTTCCGATCGACTCCTCCTGTTCGGCGCGACGGGCGATCTCTCGCGCCGGATGCTCCTGCCGTCGCTGTGCGCGCTGGACGCGGAGGGTCTGCTTGACCCCGAAATCGAAATCATCGGCACCGCCCGCTCCGAGATGGACGACCTCGCGTTCCGCAATTTCGCGCGCGAATCGCTCGAGCAGTTCCTCGCCCCCGAGCGGCGCGGCGGCATGGCCCGGTTCCTCAACCGGCTGACCTACCAACAGCTCGATGCGACCGATCCGGAAGGTTACAAGGCGCTGGCGGAAAAGGTCGGCCAGCCCAAGCATGGTCTGTCGATCTTCCTCTCGACCGCGCCCAGCCTGTTCGAGCCGACGATCCGGGGGCTCGAGAACAACGGCCTCGCCGGCCCCAACGTGCGCATCGCGCTCGAGAAGCCGCTCGGCGTCGACCTCGCCTCGAGCAAGGTCATCAACGACGCGGTCTCGCTCGCCTTCCCCGAGGAACGCATCTTCCGCATCGACCATTATCTCGGCAAGGAGACGGTGCAGAACCTGCTCGCGCTGCGCTTTGCCAACCTGATGTTCGAACCCTTGTGGAACGCGGCGCACATCGACCACGTGCAGATCACCGTGGCCGAGACCGTGGGCCTGGAATCGCGCGTCGCCTATTACGACGATTCGGGCGCGCTGCGCGACATGGTGCAGAACCACATGCTCCAGCTCCTCGCGCTCGTCGCGATGGAGCCGCCGGTCTCCTACGAGGCAACGGCCGTGCGCGACGAGAAGGTCAAGGTCCTGCGCTCGCTGCGCTCGGTCCAGGCCGACGAGACCGTGACCGGCCAGTACCGCGCGGGCGCCGTCGCCCGCCAGGCCGTCCCCGGCTACGACGAGGAACTCGGCAAGGATTCGAACACCGAGACCTTCGTCGCGATCAAGGCCCACATCGACAACTGGCGCTGGCAGGGTGTGCCCTTCTACTTGCGCACCGGCAAGCGCCTGCCCAGGCGCACCACCGAAGTGGTGGTGCAGTTCCGCGACGTGCCGCACTCGATCTTCTCGGGTCGTGGCGCGCGCACGGTGCCCAACCGCCTCGTCATCTCGCTTCAGCCCAACGAGAACATCACGCTCTCGCTGATGGCCAAGACCCCGGGCCTCGACCGCGAGGGCTTCGGCCTGCGCGCGATCCCGCTCGACATCTCGATGCCCGACGCCTTTGCCGGGCCGCAGCGCCGCATCGCCTACGAACGCCTCTGGCTCGACCTCATCGAAGGCGACCAGACCCTGTTCGTGCGCCGCGACGAAGTGGAAGCCCAGTGGGAGTGGATCGACGCGATCCGCGCCACCTGGGAGGAACAGGAACTGGCGCCCAAGACTTATACCGCCGGGAGCTGGGGACCGTCCGCCGCCATCGCGCTTGCCGAGCGCGGCGGCGTGACCTGGCACGAATAAGGCCAATAATGCCCATGCGGCCCGGTTCGCGGGCCGCCCCATGATTGTGCGCGCACGTGCTGCCTCGTTCAGCCGGACAGGCGGCGCGGTGCGCGATCAGGAGACTACCCATGACCCATCTCGCCCCCGTCGTCGACCGCGTCACCGACCGGATCATCGAACGCTCCAAGGAGAGCCGCGCCGCCTATCTCGCCATGGTGCGCGCCGAAGCCGGCCGCCATTCGGACCGCTCGTTCCTGTCCTGCTCGAACCTTGCGCACGGTTTTGCCGCGAGCGGTGAGGACAAGGGCGCGATCGCGGCGATGAGCACCGTCAACATCGGCATCGTCACCGCCTTCAACGACATGCTCTCGGCGCACCAGCCCTATGGCCGCTACCCCGAGCAGATGAAGCTGTTTGCTCGCGAGGCGGGCGCAACCGCGCAAGTCGCGGGCGGCGTGCCCGCGATGTGCGACGGCGTGACGCAAGGCTTCGACGGCATGGAGCTTTCGCTCTTCAGCCGCGACACGATCGCGCTCTCGACCGCCGTAGGCCTGTCCCACGCGATGTTCGACGGCGTGACCTTGCTGGGCATCTGCGACAAGATCGTGCCGGGCCTCGTCATGGGCGCGCTGCGCTTCGGCCATCTTCCCGCGGTGTTCATCCCCTCGGGACCGATGCCGAGCGGCATCTCGAACAAGGAAAAGCAGAAGACCCGCCAGCTCTATGCCGAAGGCAAGGTCGGGCGCGAGGAACTGCTCGCCAGCGAAAGCGCCAGCTACCACTCGGCGGGTACCTGCACCTTCTACGGCACCGCCAACTCCAACCAGATGATGATGGAGATGATGGGCCTGCACATGCCGGGCGCCGCCTTCGTGCCGCCCAACACCCCGCTGCGCCAGGCGCTGACCCGCGCCGCCACCCACCGCGTCGCCGCGATCACCAAGAAGGGCAACGACTACCGCCCGATGGCCGAACTCGTCGACGAGAAGGCGATCGTCAACGCCATGGTCGGCCTGCTCGCCACCGGCGGCTCGACCAACCACGCCATCCACATCCCCGCGATGGCGCGCGCGGCGGGCATCGTGATCGACTGGCAGGACCTTTCGGAACTGTCCTCGGCGGTGCCGCTGCTCACGCGCGTCTACCCCAATGGCTCGGGTGACGTGAACCACTTCCACGCCGCAGGCGGCATGGCCTGGATCGTGCGCGAACTGCTCGATGCCGGCCTTGCCCACGAGGACATCCTGACCGTCGCCGAAGGCGGCATGCGCGCCTACGCCACCGAGCCCACGCTCAACGAAGGCGAACTGACCTGGAAACCCGCGCCCGCAACGAGCGGCGATGAAAGCATGCTGCGCACCGTCGCCCAGGCCTTCCAGCCCGACGGCGGCATGCGCCTCGTCGAAGGGAACCTCGGCCGCGCGACCTTCAAGACCAGCGCGGTCGACAAGGAACGCTGGACGATCGAGGCCCCGTGCCGCGTGTTCGACACGCAGGAAGCCGTCAGCGCCGCCTTCAAGGCGGGCGAGCTCGACAAGGACGTCGTCGTCGTCGTGCGCTTCCAGGGCCCGCGCGCCAACGGCATGCCCGAACTGCACAAGCTGACCCCGCCGCTCGGCATCCTGCAGGACCGTGGCCACAAGGTCGCGCTGGTCACCGACGGGCGCATGTCGGGCGCTTCGGGCAAGGTCCCCGCCGCGATCCACGTCACCCCCGAGGCGCTTCCCGCCGCCGATGGCAGCTGGGGCCCGCTCGCCTACCTCCAGGACGGCGACATCGTGCGCGTCTGCGCCGAGACCGGCGAACTCTCGACCACCGCGGATCTCTCGGGTCGCACCCCGGCTCCCGCGCCCAAGCCGGCGATGGGCATGGGCCGCGAACTCTTCGCCATGTTCCGCGTCAACGCGAGCGGCGCCGAGGACGGCGGTTCGGCCATGCTCGCGATGGCGGGCCTGTGAGCGAAAGCGCAACCATCGACACCCCCCGTACCGCCCCCAAGCGAGGGGCGGCGGGGCCTGCGGAGAGAAAGATGACACAGCTCGTTTCCGTCGACATCGGCGGAACCCACGCCCGCTTCGCGATCGCCACCGTCGATGACGCGGGCGCAATCACGCTGGGCGATCCGGCCACGCTCCATACCAAGGACCACGGTAGCTTCCAGCTCGCCTGGCAGGCCTTCGCGGCGATGAACGGGGGCGCCCTGCCCAAGGCCGTCGCCTTTGCCGTGGCGGGTCCGGTCGGCGGCGAGGTTATCAAGTTCACCAACAACCCCTGGATCATCCGCCCCGCGATGATCGAGGAGCGCCTAGGCGCCACCAGTTTCACCATCGTCAACGACTTCGAGGCGGTCGGCCACGCCGTCGCCTGCGCCGACGAGAGCGAGTTCGTCCATCTCGCTGGCCCTGAAATCCCGCTGCCCCCGCGCGGCACGCTTAGCGTGCTGGGCCCGGGCACCGGGCTCGGGGTCGCCCATGTCTGGCGCGACGGGGCCAAGGGCTACCACGTCCAGGCGACCGAAGGCGGGCACATCGACTTCTCGCCGCTCGACCTCGTCGACGACGCGATCCTCGCGCGGCTGAGGAAGCGCCACAATCGCGTCTCGGTCGAACGCGTGGTCTCGGGTCCGGCCATCGTCGACATCTACGAGACATTGGCCGCGATGCAGCACACCGCGCACATCGACAAGACCGACATCGAGATCTGGACCGCCGGAACCTCGGAATCGCGCGAGGACCCGCTCGCCAACGCCGCGGTCGACCGGTTCTGCCTCTCGCTTGGCGCGGCCGCAGGCGATTATGCCCTGGCGCAAGGCGCGAGCGGCGTCGTGATCGCCGGCGGCCTTGGCTACCGTATCCGCCAGACCATTCTGAAGTCCGGCTTTTCCGAGCGCTTCTGCGCCAAGGGGCGCTTCGCCAACATGATGGCGAACCTGCCCGTCAAGCTTATCACCCATCCGCAGCCCGGCCTGTTCGGCGCGGCTGCCGCCTATGTCCGGGAGCACCTTTCGCAATGACTACCTACACTGACCGCGTTGAAGCCGTGATGCGCCTGGCGCCCGTGATCCCCGTGCTGGTGATCGAGGACGTCGCCCACGCCGTGCCGATCGCCGAAGCTCTCGTCGCCGGCGGGTTGCCCGCGCTCGAAGTGACGCTGCGCACGCCCTGCGCGCTCGACGTCATCAAGGCGATGAAGACCGTGCCCGGCGCCAAGGTGGGCGCGGGCACCGTGCTTAGCCCCTCCGACATGAACAAGGCGCTTGATGCAGGCGCGGAATTCCTCGTCTCGCCCGGCCTCACCCCGGCGCTCGGCGAAGCCGCGCTCAAGGCCGACGTGCCGCTCCTGCCCGGCACCGCCAACGCCACCGACATCATGCTGGCGATGGACATGGGCTTCGATCGCCTCAAGTTCTTCCCCGCCATGGCGGCCGGTGGTCCCTCGGCGCTCAAGGCGATCTCGGCCCCGCTCGCGGGCGCCAAGTTCTGCCCGACCGGCGGCATCACCCCGGGCAACGCGCCCGAGTGGCTCGCGCTCGACTGCGTGGTCTGCGTGGGTGGTTCGTGGATGGTGCCCAAGGGCGCGCCCGACGTCGCCAAGATCGAGGCCGACGCGCGCCTCGCCGCCGCCCTCACCGCCTGAGCCCCCGACGCGCCGCCCCCCTATTTCCGCGCCGACCTGCCGATTGCGAAGGAACCCTGACGATGACCGGACCTGCCCTGACAACTGTCGAGGAATTGACCGCCCGCCTTCGCGAACTGCACAAGCTCACGGCCCAGACACCGCTCTACAACCCCGTTTTCCAGCTCGGCCTCGAACTGTCGCGCAAGCTGGAGAACGGGGAGATGACGCTCGACCAGATCGAGGCGTTGGTGGCCGAAATGGAATGCGAGGGGCTGCGCGCGCGCGCCGCGCGGCTCGACCGGGTGCTGGGCACGCTCTCGCCCGAGAGCAACGACGCCGCGCTCGATGCGGCCGCCGCGCAGGATGACTTCACCGACTTCGCGGCGCACTGGCAGCGGCCCGCGGGGCACGTCGTGTTCACCGCGCACCCCACCTTCCTCCTGACCGAAGCGCAGACCGAAGCGGTCGCCACCTCGGCATCGCACGGCGATTTCTCGCAGGCCAGCGTCTGCGCCGCGAGCGCCGTGCGCGACACCATCACCCTCGACTACGAGCACGCCAAGGCGATGGACGCGATGAAGCGCGGCCAGAAGGCCCGCGACCGCATGGCCGCGCGCCTGTTCGACATCGCCGCGCACCGCTGGCCCAAGCGCTGGAAGAGCCTCCAGCCGATGCCGGTCCGCTTCGCCACCTGGGTCGGCTACGACATGGACGGGCGCACCGACATCTCGTGGAACACCTCGATCCGCTACCGGCTTGAGGAAAAGGCGATGCGGCTCGAAGGCTATGCCGAGAGCCTCGCCCCGATCGAGCCCAACATCGCCGCGCGTCTGCAGCGCGCCGCCACGCACACCGCCGAGATGGCGCGCCTCTTCGCCCAGGACTTCTCAAACCCCGAAGCCCTGTCCAGCGCCGCGAATGCGCTGACCGCCTCGCATCCCGACAAGCTCATCAGCCTGTCCGACGTGATCGCCGAGCTCGAGGAAGAGGCCCGCCACGCCGGCCACGAAACCGCGCGCGAACTGCTCGTCGTGGCGGCAGCCATGCGCGGCGATGGCCTGGGCATGGGCGGCATTCATTTCCGCGTGAACGCCTCGCAGCTCCAGAACGCGATCCGCCGCCGCATCGACCCCGATGGCAAGCTTTCGCTCTCCAGCCAGGCCGCGCTGATGCGCATGCGCGAGCTGCTCGCCGAAGTGAAGCCGGTGAAATCCAACTTCGCCGCGCTCGCCATCGAAAACAGCACCGCCGTGCGCCAGTTCCTCGCCATGGCGCAGATCCTTGCCCACATCGACGCCGACGCACCGATCCGCATGCTCGTCGCCGAGTGCGAGCAGCCCACCACGGTGCTCGCCGCGCTCTACTTCGCACGCAAGTTCGGGATCGAGGACAAGGTCGACGTCTCACCCTTGTTCGAGACCGAAACCGCGCTCGAACACGGCGGCCGCTTCCTCGATGCCGTGCTCGCCGAGCCCGCCTATCGCGATTACGCCAAGCTGCGCGGGCGCGTGTGCATCCAGACCGGCTTTTCCGACGCGGGCCGCTTCGTCGGCCAGATCCCGGCCGCTCTCGCGATCGAGCGCCTCCAGGGCCGTCTTGCCGAAGCGATGGCCGCCAACTCGCTGACCGACGTCTCGGCGCTGATCTTCAACACCGGCGGCGAATCGATGGGCCGCGGCTGCCATCCCATCAGCATCGATGATCGCTTCGACTGGCAGATGTCGCCCTGGGCGCGCCGCCGTTTCCTGCGTGCCAGCATCCGCCTCGAACCCGAAGTCTCGTTCCAGGGCGGCGACGGCTACCTCTGGTTCGGCTCGGACGAACTCGCCCTCGCCACGCTCACCCGCATGGCCGAGAAGCCGCTCTGGGGCGCCGACGCCGACGCACAGACCGACGTGTTCTACCGCCGCACCGATCTCAGCCTGGACTTCTACCGCGCGATCCGCCGGGTCCAGCACGAACACCTTGAATCGGCAACCTACAGCCGGGCGATCACCGCCTTTGGCCTGGGCATGCTCAACGACACCGGTAGCCGCAAGTCGCGCCGCCAGTCGGACCTCGCCTCCGACCGCACGATGAACTTGCGCCAGATCCGCGCGATCCCGCATAACGCGATCCTCCAGCAGCTGGGCTACCCGGTCAACGTGATCGCGGGTGTAGGCACGGCGGCCGACGGCAACGTCGAGGAAATCGCCGAACTGCTCAAGGACAGCGCGCGTGGGCGCCAGATCATCCGCATGGTGCGCGCCGCCGACGCGCTCGGCTCGATCAAGACGGTGAGCGCCTATGGCGAGCTGTTCAACTCGGCCTATTGGGCGAGCCGCCCTTATCGCGGCGACGAGCAGTACATCTCCGAGGCCTGCCTCACCATCGGCGAACACCTCACCAAGGATGATCGCACCGGCGTGTTCCGCCGCCTCGCCTCGCGCCTGCGCGTCGACGCGATGAAGCTGCACAAGCTACTCGACCTTGTCCCCGACGAGGCTCCCCTGCCCGATCGCGAGCACACCCGCCGCTCGCTCGGGGTGCTGCAGGCGCTGCGCATCGCGCTGATGAAGCACATGTTCCTGCGCGCGGTGATGGTCCCCGCCTTCTCCCGCGCCAACGACATCAGCCGCGACGACGTGCTCGAGATGGTCTTCACATTGCGCATCGAGGACGCGCTCGCGCAGCTGCGCCGCGCCTTCCCGGTCCACTTTCCCTCGATCCAGGATTTCCAGATCGACGAGCCGAGCGAATACCCTGATGGTAGCGCGGCGGGCTATGGCCAGATCCACGAGGACTACATCCAGCCGATCGAGCGCAGCCACGCCTTGGGCCTGCGCATCACCACCGCCATCGCCAACGAGTTCGGCGCGCACGGGTAGGCGCGCGGGGCCTTTGCTTGCCTCGTCGAAAGAGATCGTAGCGCTCGTTGGCCCAAGCCTGCAGGTTCGGTCGGAACCCGGCCCTTGCCCTCCCGTTATAATTATGTTTCGTATTCGAAAAATGATTGGACAGGGAAAGGACCGCGCCGGATGACCGGACTGACCCGTGACGAAGAGGCCCTGCTGGCCCCCATCGAACGCGCGCCCATCGAGGCGCGCACGCTCGATTGGGCGGGGGTGAACAGCGGCACGGCCAACCTAGAGGGCCTCGCCACGATGGCCGAAAAGCTGGCCGATGCCTTTGCCGAGCTGCCCGGAGAAGTGACCCTCGTCGAGCCCGGCGAGGTCGCGAAGGTCGACGCCAGGGGTGATGCACAGGCGCAGCCCCATGGGCGCCATCTCGTCCTTTCGGTGCGCCCCGAAGCGGAGCGCCGCGTGATCCTGACCGGCCACATGGACACCGTCTATGCCAAGGACCACCCGTTCCAGACCTGCGATTGGCTCGACGGCGACACGCTCCACGGGCCGGGTACGGCCGACATGAAAGGCGGCCTCTCGCTCCTGCTGGACGGCCTGCTGGCCTACGAAAGATCCGCGCCGACGCTCGGCTACGATGTCCTGATCAATTCGGACGAGGAAACCGGCTCGCTCTCCTCGAACGCGCTGATCGCGAAACTTGCCAAGGACAAGCTTTTCGCCCTCACGTATGAGCCCGCCCTGCCGGATGGCTCGATGGCGCGCGCGCGGCCGGGTTCGGGCAACTACGCCGCGGTGATCCGCGGGCGCTCCGCCCATGCCGGGCGCAATCCCGAGGACGGGCGCAACGCCCTCGTCGCCGCAAGCGACCTCGCGCTGCGGCTCGCCGCCGGGCGGCGCGAAGGGCTCTCGGTCAATCCCGCGCGGATCGAGGGTGGGGCCCCGAACAACACCGTGCCCGACCTTGCCATCCTCCATTTCAACGTGCGACCGCGCACGCCCGAACTGGCCGAGGCCGCGCAGGCGATGGTCGAGGCCGCAATCGCCCAGGTCGCCCACCTTCACGAGGTCGAGATCCATCTCCACGGCGGCGTCTCGCGCCCGCCCAAGCCGATCTCGGGCAAGACCGAAGCGCTCTACGGAGTAGTCTCGCAAGCCGCCGCCGACCTTGGCCAGGCGATGCACTGGAAGGACACCGGCGGCGTGTGCGACGGCAACAACATCGCGGCTTGCGGCGTCCCCGTGCTCGACACGATGGGCGTTCTGGGCGGCGCGATCCATTCGCCGGACGAGTTCCTGCTCGCCTCTTCGCTCGCGCCGCGCGCGGGGCTCACCGCACTCGTTCTCCACCGCATCGACCGCAAGGGCCTGCCCGCATGACCTTTCTCCTTCGTCCCGCCCGCGAGAAGGACCTCGAGGCGCTCTACCGCATGGCCAAGAGCACTGGCGGGGGCTTCACCAACCTGCCGCCCGACCGCCCGACGCTGAAGGCCAAGCTCGCCACGGCGGCGCAGAGCTTCGCGCGCGAGGAGGAGGGGCTCGGCAACGACCTATTCGTCTTCATCCTCGAGAACACCGCGACGGCACGCATTGGCGGAACCTGCCAGATCTTCTCGCAGGTGGGCACCAAGTACCCCTTCTATTCCTATCGGATCGGGCGCATCACCCAGCATTCCAAGGAGCTCGACCGCACCTTCCGCGCCGAGATGCTGACGCTGTGCACCGATCTCGACGGATCGAGCGAGGTCGGCGGGCTGTTCCTCGACGCGGGCGAACGCGCGAGCGGCGTCGGCAAGCTGCTCGCGCGCAGCCGCTATCTCTTCATGCGCGCGCACCGTTCGCGCTTTGCCGACCGCACGCTCGCCGAACTGCGCGGCGCGATCGACGATGCAGGCAACTCGCCGTTCTGGGACGGGCTCGCAGGGCGCTTCTTCGACATGTCCTTTCGCGACGCCGACGAATTCAACGCGCGCCACGGTCACCAGTTCATCGCCGATCTCATGCCCAAGCACCCGATCTACACCGCGCTCCTCTCCGAAGCCGCGCGCCAGGTCATGGGCCAGCCGCACTTCTCCGGGCGTCCCGCCAAGCGCATGCTGGAGAACGAGGGCTTCACCTTCCAGAACTACGTCGACATCTTCGATGGCGGACCTTCGATGATGGCCGAGACCGACCGCATCCGCACCATCCGCGAGGCGCAGGACGCGCCGATCACCGCGCTCGCGCCCCGCAGCGACGATCCGGCCACGCATCTCGTCTCCTGCGGGCATCTCGCCCAGTTCCGCGCTTGCCAGGGCGAGTTGACCGGCGATGCCGCCGGCGTCACGCTCGATGCCGAGAGCGCCGAACTGCTGGGTGTCGGCATCGGCGACACGATCACCTTCGCCCCGGCCTGAGGACCTTTTCTGTCATGATCACCGAAATCAACTTCGACGGGATCGTCGGCCCCTCGCACAACTACGCCGGGCTCAGCCTCGGCAATCTCGCCTCGGCGAAGAACCTGGGCAAGGTTTCGCGCCCGCGCGAGGCGGCGCTCCAGGGCCTCGCCAAGATGCGCGCCAATCTCGAACGCGGGCTGGCGCAGGGGTTCTTCCTGCCGCAACGCCGCCCCGACGAAGGCTGGCTGCGCGCGCTTGGCACCACGCCGGAAGCCGCAAGCCCGGCCCTTCGCGCCAACGCCATGTCCGCCTCTTCGATGTGGGCGGCCAACGCAGGCACGGTGAGCCCGGCAAGCGATTGCGCCGACGGACGCTGCCACATAACCGTCGCGAACCTGGTGACGATGCCCCACCGCAGCCACGAATGGCGCGAGACGCTGGCGCAGTTGCAGCTCGCCTTCGCCGACCCCGAAGCCTTCTGCGTACACGGCCCGGTGCCGCCCCCTTTCGGCGATGAAGGCGCCGCCAACCACATGCGGCTTTGCACGCGCCACGAGGGTCCTGGCGTCGAGGTCTTCGTCTATGGCGAGACCGGTGGCCCCTTCCCCGCGCGCCAGCACCGCGAGGCAAGCGAGGCCATCGCCCGCCTCCACGGGCTCGATCCCGAACGCACCGTCTTCGCCCTGCAATCGCCCAAGGCGATCGCGGCGGGGGCCTTCCACAACGACGTCGTCGCCGTCGCCAACGAGCGCGTGCTCTTCGCGCACGAACTGGCCTTCGCCGACAGGGACGCGCTCTACGCCGAGTTGCGCGCAAAGTTGCCCGAGATCGAGATCGTCGAAGTCCCCGCCTCGGCGGTAAGCCTCGCCGATGCGATCACCTCCTACCTGTTCAACGCGCAGCTCGTTACCTTGCCCTCAGGCGAAACCGCGCTGGTGCTACCCGGCGAGGCCCGCGAAACCCCGGCGGTGTGGAACTGGCTCGAGGCCCATGTCGCGGGCAATGGTCCGATCCGCCATCTCTTCGTCCATGACTTGCGCGAATCGATGGCCAATGGAGGTGGTCCTGCCTGCTTGCGCCTGCGCGTCGTTGCCGATCCCGCGCGCGTCGATCCGCGCTTCCTGGCAAATCCCGACAAGCTGGCCGCCATCGAGGCCGTCGTGCGCGAACACTGGCCCGAGGCGATCGCGGTGGAAGACCTCGCCAGTCCGGCACTGTGGCGCCAGTGCGTCGCGGCAAGGGCCGCGCTGTGCACCGCGCTTGACCTGCGTGAAATGGACCGGGACGCCTTCTGACACCGGACAAAGGATCATGAAAAAGGGCGGCGCGGGATTGCTCCCGCGCCGCCCTTTTTTTTTCATTTTCCGACCGTACCCGGCAGGCGCCTCAGTAAGGTGGCTGGGGCTGGGGCGTCGACGTGCCGCGCGGTACGGGCGGGCGCTGTCCCGGCAAGCCGCGTGTGACGGTTACCGGAGGCGGGGTGGACGGGCCCTGCGGGCGCGTGACGGTGCCCTGCCGGCCGGTCGCGCGGTCGAGGAAATCCTCGTTCGCCGCTGCCGGTCCCTGCGATGGCATGGGAACCGGCGCCGGTCCGGGGCCCGGCCCGGGGAACGGCGAACCATCCTCGTAGCGCGGTTGGTCGGCATTGGCTCCGCCGGTCGTGGCATCGGGGTACACCACGTTCCCGTTCTCATCGACGTAGTAGTAATCGTCGGGATCGCCCTGGAGCGATTCGTCGTCGGGTTCGAGCTGCCATTCGGGCAGCTTGAGTTCGGTGTCGAACTTTTCGACCGGCCGTCCCTGCACCGCCACGGCCATGTAGTCGTGGAAGGCCTTGGCCGGACCGGTGCCGCCCCACAATCCGCTCACACGCTTCGCGTCGTCACGGCCCATCCACACGCCGGTGGTGACCCCGCTCGAGAAGCCGAGGAACCAGCCGTCCTTGTTCGAACTGGTGGTGCCGGTCTTGCCCGCAACGGGCCGGCCGATCTGCGCGCGCCGACCGGTGCCGGTGGCGACAGCGGTCTGCAGCAGGTCGGTGATACCGGCCGCCACGTAATGCGGAACGAGCATCTGGCCCTGAACCGACTTGTGCTCGTAGAGCACCTCGCCCGAGGTCGTCGTCACCTTGCGGATGCCGAAGGGCTCGACCGAGGTCCCGCCCGCCGAGACCGCCGCGAAGGCGCGGGTCATGTCGATCACGCGCACTTCCGAGCTGCCGAGCACCATCGAGGGGTTGGTGCCCACCGGCGTGGAGATGCCGAAGCGGCGCGCCATGCTGGCAACCGTGCCGAAGCCCACTTCCGAGCCGAGCTTGGCCGCGATGGTGTTCTTCGAATAGGCGAAAGCCGAGCGCACGTCGATCGGGCCGGCGAACTTGCCGTCGTCGTTCTGCGGGCTCCAGCCATCGATCGTGACCGGCTCGTCGACGACCTGGTCATCGGGCGTGTATCCCGCCTCGAGCGCGGCCATGTAGACGAACAGCTTCCACGCCGAACCGGGCTGGCGCACGGCCTTGGTGGCGCGGTTGTAATTCGAGGTGATGTAGTCGGTGCCGCCCACCATCGCGAGCACGGCGCCATCATTGTCCATGCTGACGAGCGCGCCCTGCGCGCCCTTGGGCACGTTGCTGTCGACCGCCTTGGTCGCAGCTTCCTGCATCTTGGGATCGAGCGTGGTCCACACTTCGATCGGCTCGGTCGTCTCGGGCAGCAGCATGTCGAGCTGGGGCAGCGCCCAGTCGGTGAAGTAGCGCACCGAGTTCTGGCCGCTCTCGCTTGCCATCTTGACCTGCGACAGGTCGGTGGCGTCGGCTTCGGCCTGCGAGATCGCGCCCGTCTCGACCATCAGGTCGAGAACCACCTTGCCGCGATCGATCGAGGCCTGGACGTCGGCGGTCGGCGAATAGTGCGATGGCGCCTTGACCAGCCCGGCGATGATGGCCGCCTCGCCGGTCGACAGTTCGGTCGCGGGATGGCCGAAGAACTTGCGGCTGGCCGCGTCGATGCCGTAGGCCCCGCCGCCGAAATAGACCTTGTTGAGGTAAAGTTCGAGGATCTGGTCCTTGGTGAACTTGCGCTCCATCGCCAGCGCCAGGATCATCTCGCGGCCCTTGCGCCCGAAGGTGCGGGCGTTGTTGAGGAAGATATTGCGCGCCAGCTGCTGGGTGATGGTGGAGGCACCCTCGCGGAAGTGGCCCTTCTCGAGACGCACCTTGAAGATGCGCGCGAGGGCCACCGGATCGACGCCGATGTGCTCGCGAAAGCGCCGGTCCTCGGTCGAGATGATGGCGTCCTTCATCACCTGCGGGATCTGGTCATAGGCAAGCCACTTGCCGTAGCTTGGCCCGAGCGAGACGAGTTCGGACCCGTCGTTCGCGCGCACCACGATCATCTGCCCGTTCTGGCTGCTCTCGAGCGCGGAAAGGCTGGGCAGCTCGCGCATCGTGAACATGACCGCGGTGCCCAGGAAGATCGCGCCGAGCAGGCACAGCGCCGCCCCCCAGATCAATCCTGCCCGCACGATACGGCGCCAGAGCGGTTTCTTTGCAGTCTTGCGCGCAGACGCCGCCGATTTCGGGCGCCGGCCGGAATTGTTGGCCATCGGTTGGATGAAGTTCCCTGTGACGGACGCACATCGTCCGGGCGACGCTCTACACTTTGCAGGGCGAAATGTAACCTGCCGTTAACAGCGCCCGTCGAACGGCCTGGCCGTTTGGCCAAAGAGGCCTGCGCCTGCGCGCCGTTATGGCCTCAATCCTCGCCTTCGTCCGCTTCGGGCTCGAAATCGAGCGAGGCGCTGTTGATGCAGTACCGCAGCCCCGTGGGCCCCGGACCATCGGGGAATACATGGCCCAGATGCCCCTCGCAGCGCGAGCAGAGCACTTCCACGCGCACCATACCGTGCGACATGTCGCGCCGCACTTCGAGCGCGCTCTCGTCGACCGGCGCCGAATAGGCGGGCCAGCCGCAGCCCGAGTTGAACTTTTCCTCGTTGCTGAACAGCGGCGCTCCGCAGCCTGCGCAGAAATAGGTGCCGTCCTGATAGTTCTTGTCGTACTTGCCGGTGAAGGCGCGCTCGGTCCCGGCCTCGCGCAGCACGTGGTATTGCTCGGGGCTCAGCTTTGCGCGCCATTCCGCGTCGGACAGGGTGAGCTTGTCGGTCATGGGCTTCTCCTTGGCCCCGGATATGGGACGAGGCCGGGTATTTTCCAAGCGCGCGAGGGCCTTCGCGCTGCTTCTAGAGGCCGGCGAAGAGCACCAGCATGCGCTTCCACGCCCGGTCGGCCTCGTCCGGATCCCACGAGGGTGTATCAGGCACGCACCAGCCGTGATCGGCGTCGTAGACCTCGATCTCGGCCTCGCGCCCGGCTTTCGCGGCCGCCTCGCGCAGCTGCGTCTTCTGGTCGCTCTGGCGCGCATCGTCGTTGCGCGCGATCGCAAAGAGATAGGAGGCCTTGGTCTTTGCAAGGAGACGATGCGGGCTGTCGGGCTCCTCGCTCACCAGCCCGGCGCCGTGGAAAGAGGCCGCGGCCTTGACCCGCTCGGGCGCCGCCGCAGCCGAGCGCACGGTGAAGGGCCCGCCCATGCAGTAGCCGTTCGAGCCGATGCCGCGCGTGGTGTCGACTTCCTCGCGCCCATCGAGGAAGGCGACGAAGGCGGCCGCGTCGCGGGTGATCGCCGCGGGGGTCAGCTCCTCGCGCATCGGGGTGATGCGCGCCTGGCCTTCGGGCGTGCGCCAGTCGGCGAAGCTCCTGAGCACGGGGGCGGGGCTCGAGCGGTAGTACTGGTTCACCACCAGGACCGCGTAGCCTTCCGCCGCGAGCGTGCGCGCCATGATCTTCTTCGCCTCGCGCAGCCCGGCAATGTCGGGCCACATGATCACGCCGGGGTGGCGTCCATGCACCGGGTGCACGAAGAAGGCATCGCACACGCCGTCCTTGGTGGTGACCGAGACCATGCCTTCGCGGATGTCGCTGCCCCCGGCCGCCGTACCCTTGGCACCGACGGTGCATCCCGCCAGGGCCGCGCTTGCGCCTAGCGCGGCGAATGCGCGCCGATTGAGGCCCTTGGCCGCCCCGACGGCCCGGGTTGCATTATCGGCTGCGGTAAATTCATCGCACATGCTTGCTGTCCACTTTTTGCGCTCTTGCTGTTCATCAAGGTAACGGCACTTGAACGCACAGGCGAGCCCCGGGTTCAGGTTTCGCGATGGTCCCTCCGCTTGCCACCGCCCGACGGAGCCCTAGACTGACCCCGAAAGGACCCACGCGCCAATGCCCGATCCCGACGACATCGCCGCCTGGCAGCGCCTTGATGCCCGTATCACCACCTCGGGTTACCTGACGCGCGGCGATCCGGCGCGGCTCAAGGCGCTTGGGGTCGCCTGCGTGATCAACCTCGCGATGCCCGGTTCGGACCATGCATTGGACGGGGAAGCCACGCTGATGGAGGTGCAGGGCCTGGCCTACGTCGCCATCCCCGTGCCCTTCGATGCGCCGGAAGAGGCGCATTTCGCCGAGTTCTGCAAAGCGATGGAGCGCGCCGCCGGGGCGCCGGTCCACGTCCACTGCATCGCCAATTGGCGCGTGAGCGCCTTTTTCTACCGCTGGAACCGGCTGCAGGGGATGAACGAGAGCACCGCGCGCAGCCTGATGATCCGGCAATGGGATCCGGTGACCAGCCCCCACCCCTCGGCCCCGGCCTGGGCCCGCTTCGTCGAGGCGGCGCCGCGCCGCGTCAGCTCTTGAACACCACCGTGCGCTGGCCATTGAGGAGCACCCGGTCCTCGAGGTGCAGGCGCACCGCCTCTGCCAGCACGCGCCGTTCGATGTCGCGCCCCTTGCGCACCATGTCGTCGGGCGTGGCGGCGTGCGTCACGGCCTCGACGTCCTGGTGGATGATCGGGCCTTCGTCGAGGTCGGCGGTGACGTAGTGCGCAGTCGCGCCGATCATCTTGACCCCGCGCGCGTGCGCCTGGTGGTAGGGCTTGGCGCCCTTGAAACCGGGCAGGAACGAGTGGTGGATGTTGATGCAGCGGCCCGAGAGGTAGCGCGCCATGTCGTCCGAGAGAATCTGCATGTAGCGCGCAAGCACCACCAGTTCGGCGCGGGTCTCCTCGACCAGCGCGCGCACCCGGGCTTCCTGTTCGGCCTTGGTGTCACTCGTCACGGGCATGTGGTGGAACGGCACCCCGTCGAGCAGGTGCGTGCCGAAGGCCTCGCGCGGGTGGTTCGAAACCACCGCGACGACGTCCATTGCGATCTCGCCGATGCGCTGGCGGTAGAGCAGGTCGGCCAGGCAATGGTCGAACTTGCTCACCATCAGCAGCACGCGGCGCGCACGATCGCGGCGCAGCATCGACCAGGCCATGGCGTATTCGTGCGCGATCGGCCCGAACCCCTCGCGGATTTCCTCACGGTCGGTCGTGCCCGGATCGAAGGCCACGCGCATGAAGAACTTGTCCTCGGCGAGGTCGTTGAACTGCTGCGCCTCGATGATGTTGCAGCCGCACCGCGCGAGATACCCGGTCACCCGCGCGACGATGCCGGGGCGGTCGGCGCAGGACAGGGCGAGGATCATCGGTGCGGACATGCAAGGGTTCCTTCGGAAATGGGGGAAGGTCAGGCCGCCGAGCGCTTGGTGAGCGCGGCTTCGCTCTCGTCCATCAGCGCGGCGAGAATATCGGCCACCGGCTCCTCAGCCTTGACCATGCCGACCGACTGGCCGGCCATGACCGAGCCGTTCTCGACGTCGCCGTCGATCACCGCGCGGCGCAGCGCCCCGGCCCAGAAATGCTCGATCGCCAGCTGCGCCTCGCCCATGTCGACTTCGCCGGCATCGAGCCGCTTGGCGACCTCGATCTGCTTGGCGGTGAACTCGTCGGTGCCCTTGTTGCGCAAGGCGCGCACCGGGATCACCGGCAGGCGCGGATCGACCTGCACCGAGGCCACGGCATCGCGCGCGGAAGCGCGGAAGAACATCTTCTTGAAGTCGGGGTGCGCGATCGATTCCGCGGCGCAGGCAAAGCGGGTGCCCAGCTGCACGCCCGCCGCGCCCATTTCCAGATAACCGGCCATCGCCTCGCCGCGGCCGATGCCGCCCGCGACGAAGACCACGTGTTCCTCGGCCAGCGCGGGGAGGATTTCCTGCGCCAGCACCGAAGTCGAGACCGGACCGATGTGGCCGCCCGCTTCCGAACCCTCGATCACCAGCGCGTCGGCGCCCGAGCGCAGCAGCTTCTTGCCGAGCGCCAGCGTGGGCGCGAAGCAGATCACCTTGGCCCCGCCCTCCTTGATCGCCTCGACGCTGCCCTTGGGGGGAATGCCGCCCGCCAGCACGACGTGGCCGACGCCATGCTTGATGCAGACCGCGATGAGATCGAAGAGCTGCGGGTGCATCGTGATGAGGTTCACGCCGAAGGGCTTTTGCGTGAGCTGCCGGGTCGCGGCGATCTCGGTGTCGAGCAGCTGGGGGGTCATCGCCCCGCAGGCGATCACGCCAAAGCCGCCCGCGTTGCTGATCGCGGCGACGAGATTGCGTTCGGAAACCCAGGACATCGCACCGCACAGGATCGCCGTCTCGGTCCCGAGGAATTCACGCCCCCGGGCCATCAGGGCGAGTGTCTTGCTGTGTGCGGTCATCGAAAATCCTTTTGCGCGATATGCCAAGCGATGCGCCATAAGCGGTGGAGAGAAACTGGACAAGCCGCGATGCGGGAACCAATCGCCGTTCTATAACTTAGGGATGCTTGTCTCGGTTCTGGAACGTTTCAAAATTGCAATTTTACGGGGGTCGCGCGTGTATCTATCAAATCCTGAGGGCCTTTCGCTCGCCAATCCCTCACAGGATATCATGCAGATTCCTTCCGATTTCCGCCTCGACGCGAGTCTTTTCGAAGACATTCTCGACCTTGAGGCCTGCGTACGACTGGCCGCCTCGGGCTCGGATGTGCCCGGCCTTCCGGGGCTCGATGAAATACACGATGCCTGGATTGCGCTGGAAGGGCGGCTTCCACAGGCGCTCGACAGCTATCTTGGAACCTGCGTCGAGCGCATGCTCGATGCCTCCCGTCGGCGCGACAGTGCCGCCATTGTCGAGGCGCAGAAAACCATCGCGACGCATCTCACCGAGTTTCGCAAGCGCACCGCTTGACGACGAAACACGCGTCCCAAACACAGCCTGAACCGATTACCGGGCGCAAGTGCGACCGGGAGGATCCCCCTCCCCCCGGTCGCAGCGCGATCCGTCCGGTCGTGTTTCCCACCCCCCAGCGGGCACGTCCGGACAGACTTCTACCTGGCGCAAGTGGCCAGGTGCGGAGCGTGCGCGCCGCTCAGGGCGCGATCGTGAACTCACCGGCCAGGTCGGCCTTGGAACTGCCGCCGACCCAGACATCGAACGCACTGGCGTCCTCCACCCAACCGCGCGTTGCCGCGCTCCAGTAGCGCAAGTCGTCCGCCGTGAGCGTGAAGGTCACGCGCCGCGTTTCGCCCGGGGCCAGCGCCATGCGCGCGAATTTCTTGAGCTGACGTACCGGGCGCGAGGACGTTCCCGCGCGCTGGTGGATGTAGAGCTGGGCCACTTCCTCGCCCTTTCGCTTACCCGTATTCGTCAGATCGAAGCTGACATCAAGAGACGCGCCCTTGGCAATCGTGTCCTTCGACACGGCAAGGTTGGCATAGGCGAAAGTCGTGTAGCTCAGGCCATAGCCGAAGGGATACCTCGGCGTGCTGGTGGCCGTGTCCCAGTAGCGCGTGGCCGCGCCCCAGGGCGCGTGGCTGGGCATGAAATCATAGCTGTAGGGCGCCTCGCTGGCGCTGTTGATCCAGCTGTAGGGCAGCTTGCCGCCCGGCACCGCATCGCCCATCAGGAGATCGGCCACAGCCGGTCCACCCTGCGAGCCGGGGTACCAGACGTCGAGCACCGCGGCAGGCCTGGCCCCCTTGAGATCGATCGGGCGCGCGCTCATCAGCACCAGCACGACCGGCTTGCCGGTGGCGATCACGGCCTCGAGCAGTTCCTGCTGGCGCCCGGGCAGGCCAAGGCCTTCGCGCGAGGCGGATTCGCCCGCCATGTTCTGCGCCTCACCCAACACCAGCACTGCCACATCGGACTCCGCCGCCAGGGCCACGGCCTTGTCGAACTCGCTCTTCGCGTCGAACGCGGGCAGCGGCACCGGCGGGTTCACCTTCCCGTCGAAGAACGACTTGTGGATCCGCTCGGGCACGGGCACGCCGGGGGAATAGGACAGCGCGACCTTGGTGCCGAGCTTGGCCTTGAGCCCCTCCAGAATGCTCACCCCGGTCGGCTTGGGCCCGGTAAAGACCCAGGGCCCCAGCGTATCGTGCCAGGAATCGGCGAAAGGCCCGATCAAAGCGATCGACTTCGTCTTCGCCGCATTGAGCGGAAGCAATCCGCCCTCGTTCTCGAGCAGGACGGCCGAGCGCTCGGCCGCCGTGCGCGCGACTTGCGCGTGCGCGGGATCGGCGATCTGCGCGGCATAGGCCTTGGGATCGACATAGGGATTCTCGAAAAGACCCATGCGGATCTTCGCCTCGAGCAGGCGCAGCACGGCGGTGTCGAGCGTATCCTGGCTGACCGTGTCCGCCTTCACCGCATCGACGAGCGAGAGCATCGGGCTCTTGCCCGGAAACTCCATCGAGAGATCGACGCCCGCGTTGATCGCGCGCGTGGCCGCTTCCTCAGGGCTCGCGGCAGCGCCCTGGCGCGGCAGCGAGAGCACCCCGCCCGCATCGGTGACGACGAAGCCCTTGAAGCCCCACTCCTTACGCAGAACCTCGTTCAGCAGCCAGCCGTTGGCCGCCGCCGGCACGCCGTTCAATTGCATGTAGGCGCTCATGATGTTTCCCGCGCCAGCATCGACCGCCGCCTTGAACGGGGGCAGGTAGACGTTGTGAAGCTGGCTGTCCGACAGCTCGACCTCGTCGTAGTCGCGTCCGCCGGTCGCCGCGCCATAGCCGGCAAAGTGCTTGGGGCCCGCGATGATGTGACCCGGCGCGCCGATGTAGCTACCCTGGAAGCCGCGCACTTGCGCCGCCGCCATCGCCGCCCCCAGCACGGGGTCCTCGCCGGCGCCTTCGACGATACGGCCCCAGCGCGGATCGCGCGTGATGTCGACCATCGGCGCGAACGTCCAGTTCACGCCCGCCGCGCGCGCTTCGGCCGCCGCCACCGCCTGCCCGGCCTCGGCCACCTTGGGGTCCCACGAGGCGGCCATCGCCAGCGGCACCGGCATGATCGTGTGGAATCCGTGGATCACGTCAAAGCCGAACAGCAGCGGGATCTTGAGCCGCGAATTCTCGACCGCAATGCGCTGGAGGCGGTTGACCTCGTTGGGATCGGTCACCAGCAGCAGCGAGCCCACCTCACCGCGCGCGATCGCCGCGTCGGCATCATAGGGCTTGGCCGAGGCATCCGACGTCGTCGCGCCGGCGTTGGTGCCGCTGTAGAAGAACTGGACGAGCTGCCCGACCTTCTCGGCCTGGGTCATCTGGCCAAGCAGCGCGCGGGCGCGGGCCTCGACCGCCGCGTCGGAAGGGGGAGCCGGCGTGTTGCGAGCCGGGGGCGCCTTGGCCGCGAGGGCGCCCGGCGCGACGCCGCCCGCGCCTGCCGCCAGACACGTGGCCATCAGCAGAACCCGCAAGCGGGCGCGATGAGGGTTCTTCAATTCCGGTCTCCTGCGACATGGCCGCGTGCCCTGACGGGAACGCAAGTGGACGGGCAGGGACTATGGGAATTGCCCGGAAGGCACGCGCGCGGCCCCGGCAAAATCCATCCGCTTCCCCCCGTCCGCGAATACCGGCAAGACTAAGTCGAGCTTGGCGTGCAGGTGTATTCGAAAGGCTCGAACTATCCGCGTGGCGAAGGAACTCTGGCCAATTCGACTGCGTAAACCCATCTTTTCCGGACCGCCTGACGCCGTGTCGGCTCAAATGCGCTTCGCGCCAAGATGGGCGATCCAGTGTTCATGACGCTCCTTGAGAACCCGCTCACGCGAAAGGCCGAGCGCGTCCTCCTCGTCCAGTTCCTCGAGCAGCGAAAAGGCAAGGCCCGCCCCGCCCTCCTCGTTCCACGCCGCCTGCATGTCCCGATGCGGGCTGGTGCCCTGGCGCAGGACGAACAGGACCCGGTTGGCGATCGTGTCAAGATTGCTCGCCCGTCCGACCCAGGCGGCCCCGCTGCGCGCGGTCAACGCATAAATTCCCGGTCGTGGGCGCCGTTCGCGCCAGGCGGCCTGCGCGGCCTTGCGGTGCGACTTGTCCAAACTGCGTGCTCCTCCTGTTCGCGATCCAGCGACGATTCGATTTCTACCCGGATATATTGACCCGCGGCGAAGATCAATTTACCCGGATGAAATTATGACGTCATCCCCTTCTCCCGCCTGCACCGCCTTTCGCGGTCACCAGGTCATCGCGCGCGGAACGCCCGAGCGGCTCGTGCGTGAGCTGCACAAGGCACGCGAAGGCATCCTCGTCTTCGACGACACCACGGGCCGCGTCGTCGACCTCGATTGGCGCCTGGCGCAGATCGCCGAGGAGCCGGGCGAAACCCCACCGCCACCCCGCCGGCGCGGTCGCCCGCGGCTCGGGGTCACCGCGCGCGAGGTCACCCTGCTCCCGCGCCACTGGGACTGGCTGGCCCTGCAACCGGGCGGCGCCTCGCAGGCGCTACGCCGTCTCGTCGAGGAAGCGCGCCGGGCCGATGGCGGGCGAACCGCCAGGCGCCAGGCGCAAGAGCGTTGCTACCGCGTGCTCTCGGCGCTCGGCGGCGACCTGCCCGGCTTCGAGGAAGCCTCGCGCCAGCTCTTTGCCCAGGACATGGCCGCATTCGCGCAAAGCCTTGCCGCCTGGCCGCCGGACTTGCGCGACTACATCCTCGGCCTGTCGCGCCCGGACAGCGAGCCATCTGCGTGACAACCACGCAAGACCGCCCGGAATCGCGCGCGATTCCGGGCGGTCGAAACGGTGTACCAAAGCGGCCTCCCTTCGTTCGGGAAATCCGCGAAGGGCGAAGGCCGATCAGCTCTTGGCGTCAAGCCCGTAGGCGGTGTGCAGCACGCGCACGGCCAGTTCGGTCTCGTCGGCGTCGATCAGCACCGAGACCTTGATCTCGCTGGTCGAGATCGCCTGGATGTTGATGCCGCGATCGGCCAGCGTCTTGAACATCGTCGAGGCGACGCCCGCGTGGCTGCGCATGCCCACGCCCACGACCGAGATCTTGGAGACCTTGTCGTTCGAGATCAGGCGGTAGAAGCCGATCTGCTCCTTGCGCTCTTCGAGCATGGCGATCGTGCGCGCCAGATCGGCCGTCGGCGCGGTGAAGGTGACGTCGGTCTCGCCCTTGTCCTTCGCCACGTTCTGGATGATCATGTCGACGTTGATGTTCGCCTCGGCCAGCGGGGTGAAGATCGAAGCCACCGCGCCCGGACGGTCGGGCACGCGGGTAAGGGTAACCTTCGCCTCGTTCTTGTCGGCGGCGATACCGGTGATCAGCTGGCGTTCCATGTCGCTTTCTTCCAATTCTTCATCGCTGACAATCATCGTGCCGGGCAGGTCGTCGGCCGGCGGGGCGTTCTCGTCGATGAACGAGGAGAGCACCTGCACGCGCACGTTTTCCTTCATGGCGAGCGAGACCGAGCGGGTCTGCAGCACCTTCGAGCCGACCGAGGCCAGCTCGAGCATTTCCTCGTAGGTGACGAGCGGCAGCTTCTGCGCCTTGGCGACGATGCGCGGGTCGGTGGTGTAGACGCCGTCGACGTCGGTGTAGATGTCGCAGCGATCGGCCTTGATCGCTGCGGCCACCGCCACCGCCGAAGTGTCCGAGCCGCCCCGGCCCAGCGTCGTCACCCGGCCTTCGGGCGAAACGCCCTGGAAGCCCGGGAACACCGCGATCTCACCCCTGCCCATCGAGGCCAGCACGGCATCGGCGTCGATGTCCTCGATGCGGGCCTTGGCGTGGGCGCTGTCGGTCTTGATCGGCGCCTGCCAGCCCTGCCACGAACGCGCCTTGCAGCCCATCGCCTGGAGGGTGAGCGCAAGAAGGCCCGAGGTCACCTGCTCGCCCGCCGAGACGACCACGTCGTATTCGGCCGGATCGTAGAGCGCGTTCGCCTCGCGGCAGAAATTGACCAGGCGGTCGGTCTCGCCCGCCATCGCGGAAACCACCACGGCCACTTCGTGCCCGGCTTCCTGCTGGCGTTTGACAATACCCGCCACGCGCCGGATTCGCTCGGTCCCGGCCATGGAGGTGCCGCCGAATTTCATCACGATACGGGCCAAGGTGCCAGTGCTCCCGTCAAATAAGGTATCGCGTGCGGCTGTGTGAAAATTTCAATCCACGCGCGATATGGATAAGGTTCGGGCGCGCTGTTAGGGGGGAGTCATGAACAATGCAACTCCCACTGCGACTCCCGACGCGATTCCTGCCGCCGCCCAAAGCGCCGCTCCGGCAGCCGCGCCCGCCACGATCCGGCCCGAAGAGGCCGCGCACTTCGGCACGCTGGCGGCCGAGTGGTGGGATCCCAAGGGCTCCTCGGCGATGCTGCACAAGCTCAACCCGGTGCGCCTCGGCTTCATCCGCCAGGCCATCGACGCGCACTTCCACACCGAGACCCGGACGCTGAAGCCGCTGGCGGGGCGGCGCGCGCTCGATGCCGGGTGCGGCGCGGGACTGCTGTGCGAACCGCTCGCCCGCCTCGGCGCCGAGGTCACCGGCGTGGACGCCGCGCCCGAGAACATCGCCGCCGCGCGCGCGCATGCCGAAGCCTCGGGCCTTGCCATCGACTACCGCTGCGGCGAGTTGGGGAGCCTGGGCCTTGCCGGGTTCGACCTCGTCTGCTCGCTCGAGGTGATCGAGCACGTTGCCGACAAGGGCGCCTTCCTCCAAAGTCTCGCCGGCTGCCTCGCGCCCGACGGGCTGATGATCCTTTCCTGCCCGAATCGCACCACGCGCTCGCGCCTTCTGCTGGTCGAGGCCGCCGAGCGCCTCGGCAAGGTCCCGCGCGGCACACACGACTGGGCCTCGTTCCCCACGCCCGAAGAGCTGGCCGAGCTCGCCGCCGGAGCCGGCCTCGAACTGGGCGAGCCGACCGGGATTTCCTGGTCGCCCACCAAGGGCCTTCACCTGTCCGAAGACCTTGCGCTCAACTTCATCGTGACCGCGCGCCACGCCCGCACCTGACGAGAGCGTTCCGGAACAGCCTAAAAATGTCCCTGCCTCCGATCGACATCGGCCTCGCCCTCGCGGGGCTGGCCTGCGGCGCCCTGCTCGTCTGGCCGCGCCTGGTCCGCGCGCGCCTGTGGCGCGCCAGTATCACTCCGCTGGCCTCGATCATCGGCAGCGGCTTCCTGATCCTGGGGCCGATCCTTACCGACAGTTTCGGCACCTGGGGCATTGCCGCGATGGCGCTGCTGTGCCTCGCTGGCTACCTGTTCGGCGCGGCGATCCGTTACAATATCGCGCAGATCGAGGACGGCCACCACGAGAGCCCCCTCTCCCGCCACCTCGAGCGCATCGCGAGCTGGGCCCTGGCCTTCGCCTACGTCATTTCGGTCGCCTACTACCTCAACTTGTTCGGGGCCTTCGCCGCGCGCATATTCGGCGCGCCTTCCGGCGAACTGGCGCGGCTGATCACGAGCGGGGCCTATGGCCTCATCCTTGTCGCCGGGCTGACCAAGGGATTCGCGCTGCTCGAGCGGATGGAGCAGCTGACCGTCTCGATCAAGCTGGTCATCATCGCCGCGCTGATCGGCGCGCTCACCGTCCACGCCGGGATCGAATGGGACCATGGCACGCTGGCGCAAAGTGGCACGAAGCTGGGCCCGCTCGCCGCGCTGCAACTGATGTTCGGCCTCGTCATCACGGTGCAGGGCTTCGAGACCTCGCGCTATCTCGGCGCGCATTACTCCGCACCCGAACGCCAGACCTCGATGAAGCTGGCGCAAGGGATCGCGAGCGGCATCTACCTCGTCTACGTCGTCCTGCTCGCGACGAGCTTTGCGAGCGGCAGCTTCACGCTCACCGAAACCGCGATCATCGACATCATGCGCACCGTCTCGGCGGTGCTCGGCCCGCTCCTGATCGTCGCGGCGCTCAGCGCCCAGTTCAGCGCGGCGGTCGCCGACACCAACGGAGCCGGCGGCCTCGTTGCCGAACTGACCCACGCGCGCTTCGGCATGAAGCCGACCTACCTCCTGCTGATCGGCGCGGGGCTGGCGCTGACCTGGCTTGCCGACGTGTTCCAGATCGTCAGCTACGCCAGCCGCGCCTTCGCCTTCTATTACGCGATCCAGAGCGCGCTCGCCGCGATCCGCGCACGCTCGGCCGGCGCAAGCCGCCTGCGCATCGCGGGATACGCGGCGCTCGGCCTGCTCGGCCTTGCCGCCGCGCTCTTCGGGACCTCGGTCGAAAGCTAGGCCGCAACCGTGTCCTTGCGCGCGGCACGAACCCATTCGACGAGCCCCAGCACCGAAAGTACGAGCATCAGCGCGTAGATCACGGCCGTGGGGTAGAGCCCGCGGTTGAGGTAGAGGCCCACCGCGACCACGTCGACGAGAATCCACACCACCCAGTTCTCGACCCGCCGAAACGCCAACAGGATCTGCGCGGTCACGCTTGCCCCGGTGACGGCGGCATCGGCGAAGGGCAGCGCGGCATCGGTAAAGCGGTTGAGCACCAGGCCCAGGTTCAGCGCCACCGCCAGCGTCGCCACCGCCCAGACCGTGCGGCTCCAGCCATCAAGCCAGCGCACCGGCACCTGACCATGTTCGTGCTCGCGGGTCAAAGTGCGCTGCCACAGCCACCAGCCCCAGGCCTGCGCCGCGAAGAAGAACACCTGCAGGCCCGCCTCGGCGTAAAGCTTCTGGCTCCAGAACACGAAGACGTAGCAGGCCACCATGGCCATGCCGAACGGGTAGTTCCACACCGATCGGCGCACCAGCAGCCCTACGTTGAGAACGCCGAAACCGGCCGCCACCCACTCCAGGATGGCCGCAAGCTGCGGGCTCATCCCAGGACGGCTTCCCACTGCATCTGGTTGAACCCGACGAGCAGGCCCTTGGGATGCTCGACCACCGGGCGCTTGATGGTGCTGGTGTACTGGGTCATCAGCGCCACCGCCTTGGCATCGTCGATGTCCGCCTTCTCCGCGTCCGAGAGCTTGCGGAAGGTGGTGCCGGCCTTGTTGAGCACCGCACCCACGCCCGCCTTTGCCACCCAGTCGGCAAGCTTTTGCGGATCGGCGCCTTCCTTCTTGTAGTCATGGAAGGTGTAGTCGATGCCGCGTGCCTCGAGCCACTTTCGCGCCTTCTTCACCGTGTCGCAGTTCGGGATACCGTAGACGTCGAGGCTCACGAGAGGGGCTCCTTCCATTCGAATTCGTGGATGCGCGGGGCGTCGCACGCAAACAGGGTGTAACTGGCGTAGTAGCGCGCACGGCCCTCGCCCTGGACCAGGGCATGTTCGGCCTGGCGACCCCAGGCGCGCGCACTTGCCTCGTCGGCCCATTCGGACAGGGCAACGACCTCGCCATCCTCGCTGGTATAGCTCTTGAAGGCAAGGAAACCGGGTTGGCGGCGCGCGAGCGCGTCCATCGCCTCGGCATCGCGGGCATAGGCGCGCGCATCGATGTCGGCGCGCTTGCGGTTGCGGAAGACGACAAGAAACATCGTCCCGGCCATGGCCCGCGCACCAATCGTGTGCAAGCGCTAATACTGGACAAACGATGCATTGCGCGACAAAGCGCGTGCCATGTCCGCAAACACGTTTGGCCGTCTCTTTCGATTCACCACCTGGGGCGAGAGCCACGGGCCTGCCATTGGCGCCGTCGTCGACGGGTGCCCCCCGGGCCTCGCGATCGACGAAAGCGTGATCCAGCCTTTCCTCGATGCGCGCAAGCCCGGCACCAGCAAGTTCACCACCCAGCGCAAGGAGCCCGACCAGGTCCGTATCCTTTCGGGCGTGTTCGAGGCGCCCGATGGCGTGCAGCGTACCACCGGCACCCCGATCAGCCTGATGATCGAGAATGTCGACCAGCGCTCGAAGGACTATTCGGACGTCGCGCGCGCCTATCGCCCGGGCCACGCCGACTACGCCTACGACGCCAAGTACGGTTTTCGCGACTACCGCGGCGGCGGGCGTTCCTCGGCGCGCGAGACCGCCAGCCGCGTGGCCGCCGGCGCTGTCGCGCGCCTCGTCATCCCGGAAGTGACGATCCTCGCCTATGTTTCGGAAATCGGCGGCGACATGATCGACCCGGCCAACTTCGACGCCGAGGAAATCGGCAACAACCCCTTCTTCTGCCCCGATGCGGCCGCCGCCAAGCGCTGGGAAGCGATCGTCGACGACGCGCGCAAGAGCGGTTCCTCGGTCGGTGCGGTCGTCGAATGCTACGCCAGCGGTGTTCCCGCGGGCTGGGGCGCCCCGCTCTACGGCAAGCTCGACGGTGATCTCGCTGCGGCCATGATGGGCATCAACGCGGTCAAGGGCGTCGAGATCGGCGACGGGTTCGCCGCCGCGCGCCTGACCGGCGAGGGCAATGCCGACCCGATGCGCCCGGCCACCGAAACCGGCCCCGACGGCGCCCCCGAATTCCTCGCCAACCACGCGGGCGGCATCGCGGGCGGGATCTCGACCGGCCAGCCGGTGACCTGCCGCGTCGCGTTCAAGCCGACCAGCTCGATCCTCACCCCCCAGCCCACCGTCACGCGCCCCAACGAAAAGGGCGAACGCGAGGCGACCGAGTTGTTCACCAAGGGCCGCCACGACCCCTGCGTGGGCATTCGCGGGGTGCCCGTGGTCGAGGCGATGATGGCCTGCGTGCTGGCCGATCACAAGCTGCTCCACCGCGGCCAGTGCGGCTGAGCACGGCGTGCGCGACGAACCCGTCTCCTGCGCCTGCCACTGCGGCACCGTGCGCTTCGAGGCGAGGCTCGTCGACGGGCTGAACACCGCGCGACGCTGCACCTGTTCGCTGTGCCGGATGCGCGGCGCGGTGGCGGTTTCGGTGGCGCTGGGCGGCATTCGCTTTACCGCTGGGGAAGACAACCTCGCGCGCTACCGCTTCAACACCGGCACCGCAGAGCATTTCTTCTGCAAGACCTGCGGCATCTACACCCACCACCAACGCCGCTCGAACCCGGACCAATACGGTGTCAACTTCGCCTGCATCGAAGGCATGAGCCCTTTCGACCTTACCGAAGTGATCGTCAACGACGGGCAAAACCACCCCAGCGACACCGGCGGCGAAACGCGCCGCGCCGGCATCTTGCGCTTCTTCGCCGATGACTGATGCAAGGCCTTCGATCCGCATCCTCGTCGATGCCGATGCCTGCCCGGTGAAGGAGGAGATCTACAAGGTCGCCGAGCGCTACAAGGTGCCCGTCGTCGTTGTCTCCAACCAGATCATCCGTATTCCGCAGAGCCCGCGCGTCAGCCGCAAGATCGTCAGCGACGCGTTCGACGCCGCCGACGACTGGATCGCCGAGAACACCGCCCGGGGCTCTGTCGTCGTGACCAACGACATCCTGCTGGCAGACCGCTGCCTCAAAGCGGGCGGAGAAGTGCTCGCGGCGAACGGCAAGGCCTTCACCATGGCCTCGATCGGCGGGGCGATCGCGACACGTGCGATCATGGCGGACTTGCGCGCGGGCGGCGACCAGCTCGGCGGCCCTCCCCCGTTCTCGAAACAGGACCGCTCGCGCTTCCTCTCCGCGCTCGACCAGACGCTCGTAAAGTTGCTGCGCGCCGCACAATCAGGACAACCATAGGAAAAGCCCGCCGAAAATCGGCACAGATCCAAACGGTTTCGCTGGCTCCACCCACCACCCCTGCTAAATTGCTCAGGATATTTCCAAATTGGGGGGCAATCTCATGAACCGTACATCCGACAGCTTGATCAAGATTGCAGCGACTTTCGTCATTCTGCTGGCGGTAGTGGTTGGCGGAGGCCTCGGGTCGTGCGCCGCGTACAATTCACTGCGCGTATGGAATGCGCAGGTCGCAGGCGAAGCCCAATTGGCGCAGGCAACGCAGAACCGTCGGATCGCCGTACTCGAAGCACAAGCCGCGCTCGATAGCGCAAAGCTCAAGGCCTCTGCCGAAGTCGAGCGCGCGAAGGGGCTCGCCGCGGCCAATCGTATCGTCGCCGATAGCCTCGGTGGTCCGGAGGGATACCTGCGCTACCTTTACATCCAGAATCTCGAAGAATCGAAAGGTCAGATCATCTACGTACCAACCGAAGGCGGGCTTCCCATCCTCGAGGCTGGCAAGCGCGGGTACTCTGCCGACTGAGAGCGGAACTGCGCAACGCCGCCAACCTGTAGCAGGGCGATACATTTTCTTACCATTTGAGGATGTCGCAAGGCACCCGCCAGACGTAGCGCGGCACCATGAACACCTGTCCGCGTCCGCGCCGCCCGTCCCGGCTCTCGATCCTGCTTCTCGCGTCCGGCGCGACGCTGGTGCCGCACCTGGCCGTGGCCCAGAGCGGTGCCGGAGCAAGCGCGAGTTCGCCCGGATCGACGCGCCAGGCTTCCAGTTCGGCCGATGCCGCCGCGATGGACGAGATCATCGTCACGGGGCAGGCCGTCCCCGGCGCGGTGATCGGTGACATTCCGCCCGAGAACCAGATCGGACGGCAGGAAATCGAGAGCTACGGCGTCGATTCGATCAACGACCTGCTCGACCAGATCGCCGACCAGACCACCAGCATCGAGGGGCGCGATTCGTCGAGTGGTCCGGTGGTGCTGGTCAACGGCAAGCGCATTTCGGGTGTCAACGAGGTCGGCGACCTGCCGGTGGAATCGGTGCTGCGGGTCGACATCCTGCCCGAGGAAGTCGCGCTCAAGTACGGCTATGACGCCCAGCAAAAGGTCGTGAACATCATCCTCAAGCGCCGCTTCCAGTCGAAGGTGGTGAACCTCGAGGGCGGCATGTCGATGCAAGGTGGCGGCGAAAGCGGGCAAGGCGGCTTTGTCTACACCCGAATCCACGACAACGACCGGCTCAATGTGATGGGCCGCATCAAGGCCCAGGCCTCGCTGCTGGAAAGCGATCGCGACATCGAACCCGATGCGGACAGCGGCATCACCGAGGCGGCCGGCCTTGCCGACGATCGCAAATACCGTACCTTGCAGGCCGAGACGCGCACCTACCAGGGCAACGCCAGCCTCGCCCACGACATCAGCTCGAACGCCAACGCCTCGTTCTACCTGCGCGGTGAATATACGACTTCGGACTCGCTCGACGGCCTGGCCAGCGGCGACCTGTCGATCCCCGCCGACAGCCCCTACGGCAGCGGCAGCGACACGACGATCAGCCGCTATCTCTCCGACGATGCGCTGAACAAGTCGGCGCAAAGCGCGACCTTCTCGGGCGGCGGCACGCTCAACGTCGATTTGTCGACGCGCTGGAAGCTCTCGGTCGTCGGCAGTTATTCGTACGCCCAGAGCGATACCCGCACCGACACCGGTTACGATACCGACGCGCTTCAGGCCGCGCTCGATGCGGGCGATGCCGCGGTCGATCCCTACGGCGTCCTCAATCCCAGCCTGCTCGGCGCGATGCAGACCAACCGTGCCAAGTCGACCAGCAACACCGGCAGCGCCAGCGCGGTGCTGCTGGGCAAGGGCTTCGCGCTGCCCGCCGGCGACATCGGGCTCGCCCTCAAGCTCGGCGCGGACTTCACCGCACAGGACGCCGAGACCACGCAAGCCAGCGGCGTGACTTCGAGCGACACAACCCGCAACACCGAATCCGCGCGGCTCAACATCGACATTCCGCTCACCAGCAAGAGCAACGACGTCCTTGGCGCCGTGGGCACGCTCAGCCTGAACCTCAACGGGGGCGTCACGCAGGTTTCCGACTATGGCGCGCTCGGCACCTTCGGCTACGGGCTGACCTGGACCCCGTTCACCGGACTGAGCGTGATCGCCGCCTTCAACGAGGACCGCAACGCACCGACCGTCGCCCAGCTCAACGGCCCGGTCATCACCACCACCAATTCGCGCGTCTACGACTATGTGACCGGCGAGACCGTGCTCGTCACCCGCGTCTCGGGTGGCAATCCCGATCTCAAGGCCGACGACCGCCACGTCTTCAAGCTGGGCATCAACGCCAGGCTGATGGACAGCCCCAAGCTCAACTTCACGCTCAACTACGCCGACAGCGACACGCGCAACGCGATCATCACGCCCGGCGGCGTGACCGCCGCGCTCGAGGACGCCTTCCCCGACCTCTACACCCGCGATGCCAACGGCACGCTGACCGGCATCGATGCCCGCTCGATCAACGTCTACCGCGAGCAGAAGCGCCAGTTGCGCTGGGGCTTCAACATGTCCGCCGTGCTGCGCAAGGCCAAGCGCCCCTCGCGCCCGCCCTGGGGCGATGGCCCGCCGCCCTGGGCGCGGCGCCAGCAGGAAGGTGCAACGGTCGGCGCCAACGGCCCCGACGCGCCCAGGGGTCAGGCCAGACAAGCGCCGGGCGAAGGTGAACAGGCAAGGCTCGACGCCGACGGCAAACCGATGGTGGGGCCCGACGGCAACGTCATCACGGTAACCGGCGATCGCCCGGGCGAAGGCGGTCCTGGCGGTGGCTTCGGCCCGCCGCCGGGCGGGCCCGACGGCATGGGGCCGCCTCCTGACGGAATGGGTCCGCCCGATGGCATGGGTCCCCCCGACGGCATGGGACCGCCCCCCGGCGGTGGCCCCGGTGGCCCGGGCGGTCCCGGTGGTCCGCATGGTCCTGGCGGGCGCGGCTTCTTCGGGGGTAGCAGCAACGAAGCGCGGCTGATGTTCTCGCTCTACCACACCTGGGTCTTGCAGGACGAAGTCCAGCTCACCGCCGATTCCGCCTCCATCGACCTGCTCGACGGCGGCACGATCACGGGCAGCGCGACCTCGCGCCACAAGGTGCAGGCGCAGCTGGGGGTGACCGACAATGGTCTGGGTCTGCGCTTCGATGCCAACTGGCAGTCGGCCACCGACGTCGACGGCTCGAGCGTCACCTCCTCCTCGGATGGCGAGTTGCACTTCTCCTCGCTGTTCACGCTCGACGCGCGGATCTTCGCAAACCTGCAGAACCGCTTCCGGGGCAAGGGCTGGGCCGAGGGCACGCGCGTCTCGCTTTCGGTCGAGAACCTGTTCAACCAGCGCCAGCGCGTAACCGACGAGACGGGCACCACGCCCTACGCCTACCAGCAGGACTATCTCGATCCGCTGGGGCGCACGGTAAAGCTCTCGCTGCGCAGGATTTTCTAAGGAGGATTCAAGAGGCCATCGCCCCTTGGACCCCAAACCCGTCAACCTCGCGCCGTCCTCGACGGGAATGGGAGCTCGAGGGGCTGTGCCCCTCGAACCCCCTCTTTTTTCTTGTTCTTACGAGAAGCGCAGCGCCCCGGTCAGGTCGCCCGGCGCAGGCCCCCCGGCGGCAACCATCGCCTGCTCACGCTCGAGGAGGCCGGGCAGCTTGCGCAGGCCGAAGCGGCGCGTCAGGAAGCGTGCGATCGAGCCGGTGTCGTAGATCGTGTGGTCGACCTCGCCCTTCTTCGCGTAGGGGCTGACGATCAGCGCAGGAATGCGCGTGCCCGGCCCCCAGCGGTCGCCCTTGGGCGGGGCCACGTGGTCCCACCAGCCACCGTTCTCGTCGAAGGTGATCACCACCAGCATCCTGTCCCATTGGGGTGAGTTCTTCAGCGCCTCGATCACCCCGGTGATGTGCCGGTCGCCCGCGTCGACGTCCGAATAGCCGGCGTGCATGTTGAGGTTGCCCTGCGGCTTGTAGAAGGCGACTTGCGGCAGCTTACCCGCCGCGACATCGGCGAGGAACCGGTTGGTGCGCGCGGTTTCGCCGGTGCCGCCATCGCGCAAGTGCCTGGCGCGCGCCTCGGTTCCGGGGCCGAACTGCTGGTAGTAGTTGAGCGGCTGGTGATGCGGCTGGAAGTTGGGCCTAGAGGGGAAGTCCTTAGAATTAAGCTGGCCCTCCAGCGCCTGCGCCCAGCCGCCCGCGTACCAGGCCCATTCGACACCGCGCTCGGACAGCACGTCGCCGATGGTGTCGTGGCTCTGCGGAATGAGCGTGTGCCCGCTCTGCCAGTTGGCGTAGCCCGGCCGCTCAGGGTCGAGCTCGTATGTCGGCGCGAATGGCGGGAGCATCGTGTTGACCGCGTAGAAGTCGGGCGAGAGCGTGTTCGTCACGAAGCTGACGGGTCCGTCCATCGCGCTCGGCGGAGACTTCGCGGTCTGCTTGGGCACGATGCCCTTGGGATCGTCGCCCTCGAGCACCGCGATGCGCCCCTTGGCCGGACTCGTGTCGGCCTCGGGATAGAACGGCGGGCGCGCCGCGATCAGGTACTGGTGATTGAGGAAGGAGCCCCCGAAGGCCCCCATGAAGAAGTTGTCGCACAAGGTGAACTCGCGCGCGACCTGCCACAGGCGCAAGTTCGCCGCGTTGTCGGCGTAGTGCCCCATCGTCAGTGCGCCCGAATCGCCCCAGGCGACGAAGCCGTCGTTCTTGCCCCCGTTGATCTGCAACTGGTTGTTGTAGAAGGCGTGGATGAGGTCGCGCGTGACAACCCCGTGCGGCAGCGGGTCGCCCTCGGGCGTCGCCAGCGCAAAAGGCGCGTTGGCCAGCGGGGCGATGTCGTCGGGGCCGATCTTGTAGCTGGTGTGCTCGACGACCTGCTCGCTCGGCACGAGGCCCTCCCAGATCGGCGGCAGCTGCTTGAGCAGGCTGCCGTCGCGGTCGCGCTGCGCGGCGCGTTCGGGCGAGACTTTGGCGAGCGGCTGCTCGAGCCCGGGAAAGTCGCCGAAGAGATTGTTGAAGCTGCGGTTCTCCGCATAGATCACGACGACGGTGTCGATATGCGCGGCAAGCTCGGCGTCGCTGGGCGCGCGCGTGCCCTTGCGGCTCTTCGCCTCGGCTTCGCCCGCGACCATCGGCGCCACCGCGACGGCCCCGGCCGTGGCCATGAGCCCGCCCAGCAGGCGGCGGCGCGAGGGGTTGGGAAGTTCGTCGGAAACGGCTGTCGTTTCGGCGGGCGTGCGATCATCGTTCTGGGACATGGGCGCAGGGTCTAGGCCGGGGCACACGCGGCTGCAACGTCATAAAGTGTCATAAGGAAAACGCGGATTTACCCGATCCCCAGCGCCAAATTCGCTGCACCTGCGCTTTATCGAGGTTTTCGCTCAATCTCCCTGCGAATAATCGCACAAACCGATCAACCCAATCGGATCAACCCGCTACAAAATGTCACCCGGTGCGCCTATCTCACCCTCGTCAGTTCAACACACCCAACCGAGGGAGATTTCTCATGGGTATCATCGGAAGCAAGATCCAGCCGTTCACCAACACTGCCTATCAGGAAGGCAAGGACTTCTTCGACGTCACCGAAGCCGACATCGCCGGCAAGTGGGCCGTCTTCTTCTTCTACCCCGCCGACTTCACCTTCGTGTGCCCGACCGAACTCGAAGACCTCGGCGACCAGTACGCCACCCTCCAGTCGATGGGCGTGGAAGTGTTCGGCGTCTCGACCGACACGCACTTCAGCCACAAGGCCTGGCACGACACCTCGGACAAGATCGGCAAGATCAAGTACGCGTTCCTCGGTGACCAGAACCACGACCTCACCAAGAAGTTCGGCGTTCTGCGCGATGCCGGCCTCGCCGACCGCGCCACCTTCGTCGTCGATCCCGACGGCGTGATCCAGATCATGGAAATCACCTGCGAAGGCGTTGGCCGCAACGCGGGCGAACTGGTCCGCAAGATCAAGGCTGCCCAGTACGTGCGCAACAACCCCGGCCAGGTCTGCCCGGCCAAGTGGGAAGAAGGTTCGGAAACCCTCGCTCCCTCGCTTGACCTCGTCGGCAAGCTCTAAGACCGACGCGACAACGTATCCGGGGCGGGCCTGAGGCCCTCCCCGCGGTATCCGGGTCGCGTGAAGATGGTGCGCGGCCCGGGGCCTTCCCTCCCCCGAGCGCGCCCCCGCGCGCCCCGGATGCCGGCCAGATATGGCCCGGTGGAACCAGGAACCAGGCCCCGGACCGCCCCTCTCCCCAACGCATTTCTCTCTTTCCAGAAGGACCCTGCCATGCTCGACGCCACCGTGAAGCAACAGCTCTCCCAGTACCTCGCAATGCTGCGCGAGCCGATCGAGCTCGTCGCCTCGCTGGGCGACGATGCCAAGTCGGCCGAAACACGCGAACTGCTCACCACCATTTCCGAACTTTCGGACAAGGTCGCCGCGACCTTCGATGGTAATGACGCGCGCAAGCCCAGCTTCCTCATTCGCCGTACGTCGAACCCCGAGGCCTGCGTGCGCTTCGCCGGTGTTCCGCTCGGCCACGAATTCACCTCGCTGGTGCTCGCGCTGCTGTGGGCCGGCGGCCACCCGCCCAAGGTCGAGGACGAAGTTCTCCAGCAGATCCGCGAGCTCGAGGGCGAATACACCTTCGAGATGTATTTCTCGCTTTCGTGCCACAACTGCCCCGACGTGGTGCAGGCGCTGGCGCTGATGGCGCTCAACAACCCCAACGTGCACGCCACCCTGATCGAAGGCGGCGCATTCCAGGCCGAAGTCGAGGACCGCGGCGTGCTGGCGGTTCCCGCCGTCTTCCTCGACGGCGAGATGTGGGGTTCGGGCAAGATGGACGTCGCCGAGATCCTCGCCAAGCTCGACAGCAAGGCGGGCGAAAAGGCCGCCGCGAAGCTGGCCGAGAAGGCCCCCTTCGAAACGCTCGTGATCGGTGGTGGGCCCGCCGGTGCGGCCGCCGCGATCTACACCGCGCGCAAGGGCTTCAGCACCGGCATTGCGGCCGAACGCATGGGCGGCCAGGTCCAGGACACCATGGGCATCGAGAATTTCATCTCGGTTCCCTATACCGAAGGCCCCAAGCTCGCCGGTGCGCTGGAACAGCACATCAAGGAGTACGACATCGACTCGATGCCGCTACTGCGCGCCGAGAAGCTGATCCCGGCCAAGGAACTGGGCGGTTACCACGAAGTGGTGTTCGAGAACGGCGCCTCGCTCAAGGCGCGCTCGCTGGTCCTGACCACTGGCGCGCGCTGGCGTAACCTGGGCGTGCCCGGCGAAGCCGAGTACCGCACCAAGGGCGTGGCCTATTGCCCGCACTGCGACGGCCCGCTGTTCAAGGGCAAGCGCGTCGCAGTCATCGGTGGCGGCAACTCGGGCGTCGAAGCGGCGATCGACCTGGCCAACATCGTGGGCCACGTGACGCTCATCGAGTTCGACACCAAGCTGCGCGCCGACCAGGTGCTGCAGGACAAGCTGCGCTCGATGAAGAACGTGGTGATCCTCACGAACGCACAGTCGACCGAAGTCACCGGCGACGGCTCGAAGGTCAACGGGCTGCGCTACAAGGACCGCGACACCGGCGTCGAGACGCTGCTCGAACTGGAAGGCGTGTTCGTCCAGATCGGGCTCGTCCCCAACACCGAGTGGCTCAAGGACTCGGGTGTGGAACTCACGCCGCGCGGCGAGATCGTGATCGATGACAAGGCGGCCACCAACATCCCCGGCGTCTTCGCGGCGGGCGATGCGACCACCGTGCCCTACAAGCAGATCATCATCGCGATGGGCGAAGGCGCGAAGGCAGCGCTCTCGGCGTTCGACTTCCTGATCCGCAACGAGGCTCCGGCCGAAATCGCGCAAGGTGCGCAGAAGACCGCCGAACCGGTCGCCTGATCGCCCCGCGCGAGCTACCAGGTCCCAACGAAGAAGGGGCGGGAACCCACGCGGTTACCGCCCCTTCTTTCGTGCCCGGCAGCCCATGGCCGCGCCGGCTCACATGGACAGAGAGACCGAGGCGCGCACGCTCGGGCCATCGCCCGCATAGAGGCTCGTCCCGCCGGTCGCTCAGCAACGCTTGTTGAAGATGTTGTCGCCGTTGATGCGCAAGGTCACGACCTGGCCCGAGGGCATTTCCCAGCGGTAGTTGGCGCCGAGGCTGAACGGCACGTAGCCGGGCAGGCGCGCAAGGTTCTCATCGTCGGAAAAGCGCGCGCCAGTGTAGCAGGCACCGCCGTTGACGGCGAAGGCCGAACCCGACCAGCGCGGCGCGTTGACCACCTCGTTGCCGTCGAGTTCGTCCGAACCGGTCTTGGCCTGCTCGGAAACCAGACGCTGGCCGGACAAGGCAAGCGAGACGTTCTTCGCCAGGTTCCCCTGGAGCGAGGCTTCGAAGCCGCGATAGAGCGCGCGCCCGTTCACCACGTAATAGTTGGCCGCGTCGGTATAGGCGAGCGCCTGGTCGATGTGGAACCAGCTGAGCGCAGCACACGCGCCCAGGATCTCAAGACGGGCTCCCACTTCCCACTGCTTGCTGCGCGCAGGTGCCAGCACCTCGCCCGCGTTCTCGGCATCGTCGGGCGCGACGCCCGCGCTTTCCAGCCCCTGGAGATAGGAGGCGTAGAGACTGCTCTTCGCACTTGGACGCAGGACCAGCGCGGCCGAGGGGGTAACGGTATCGACGCGATAGTCGCCTTCGTCCGAGACGACACGGTAATCGACGAAGCGCGCGCCGCCGGGGACGCCGGGTCGGCCGTTGCCGACGTCGCGGCGGCCGCAGCGAACAGGAGCGCAAAGGACATTCTCGCGCTTTCGAAAGATTGGGTAGAGCGCGCGCCCACTATTCCTATTGCGAGGCATTTGCAATTATATTAGAGGCACTGCCAGGCCATGGGCGGCAAGGCAAGGTACTGCGCAGACGATGAAAAGGACCCTGTTCCGGATCCACAGCTGGCTCGGCATCAGTCTTGGGCTGGTGCTGGCGACGATGGGCGCGACCGGTGCGATGCTCGCCTACGAGGACGAACTCACGGGCCTGCTCGCCCCCACCTACACCGCGCCCGGCACGCCCGCGTCGCCGGATCTCTCGCCCGACGCGCTGGCCACTCGCCTTGAGGCGCGCTTCCCGGGCTACCACGTAAACCGGATCGACTGGACGATGGATCGCGACCAGTCGCACCAGGTGCGACTGGTCGGCTCGCCCTCCGGAGCACCGGGTGGCCACGCCGCACCGAACCGGATGACCGGCCGGGTCGATCGCGCCAGTGGAGCCTGGCTTCCCGAACCCGCCATCGTGCGCGCTTTTGCGACGATCGAGCACGTCCACCGTTGGCTGGCCCTCCCCGGCAAGGGGGATGGTCCGGGCCGCACGATCACCTTCCTCGGCGCGCTCGCACTGCTTGGTTTCGCCATGACCGGCCTGGCCTTGCGCTGGCCGCGTACGCGCCGCCAGTGGCGCAAGCTGCTGGTTCTCGACCTCCGCCAGCGCAAGGGTCGCCTGCGCGTCCTCCACCGGGTGGTTGGCCTCTGGCTGCTCCCGCTCTACCTTGTCAGCGCGTTGACCGGGCTGTGGTGGGGGAGCGATACCTACAAGACCGGCGTGCGCCTCCTGCTGGTGGGCCCTACGGCGACGTGCGACGAAACCAGGCACCCGAAAAGCAAAGGCAAGGACAAGGCCGAGGCCGAGGGCACGCCGATCTGGCACGCCAACGCCGCCTGGAACGCTCTCGCCCGCATGCCCGTCCCGGCTTACGCTTCGGCGCGGATCACGATGGCGGGCGGCGGCCAGCGCGTCAGGATCGAAGCCCTGCCTCGCAACGCCCGCCACGCCAAGCAGGTCGACCTTTACGACTTTGCCGCCAGGGACGGCGCCCTGCTCAAAACCGAACCGTACAAGGACGTGCCCGTGGGACAGCGGATCGTGGATGCGGTGTTCCAGATCCACAAGGGCGCCTACTTCGGTCCGTTCGGCCGCGCGGCGCTGTTCGTCTCGAGCCTGTTCCTACCCTTTTTCGCGATCAGCGGGTTGCTCTTCTGGTGGCAGCGCCGCCCCCGGCGCCGGAAGCCGGCCCAGGGCGCCAGGCCGCGCGCACGCTCTCCGATCGGACCCGCGAGCCCCGCGCTCTCGGCGGAAAAAAGTGCCGGAATCACGGTGGGTTGAATTTTTTGAATTTTTCGTCTATATCCCAGGGATGACGAACACTATTTCAGAATTCTCCCGCTTCTCTTATTTAGACGAAAACTTTCAGGACTTGCGCAACTATTGCGAAGACAAAGGCATCTGGATTTGCCAGTCGCTTCGCCGCAAGGGGCCACTTACTTTTGCCCTCGCAAGAAATGATCAAGTTGCCTCAGACCTGAGTTCGCGTTTCAGCTGATCTATTCAAAAGGTCGCATGATATTCATGCGGCCTTTTTGCTATTTTCGACAGTGGGGAGGCCCAAAAGGCCAACTGTGCCGAGAGCGTTTTCCAGCCATAGTGAATCACTTGGCATTTCAGAAAACGCGGTAAAACAAGAGCATAGAGCGGCCAACCTGACGCAGTCGGATCGAGAAACGCTCTAGCGGTGGCGCCTCAGCACGATGTAGAGCGCCCCCTGCCCGCCATGCCGCCGATGTGCCCCGCGAATGGCCACGATGTCGCTGGCATGCTCGCTTACCATAAGCCAATCCTTGATCTTGGCGCGAATGGCGCCGCGACTGTCGGCCCGGTCCATCGCATCCACCGGACGCGGCTTGCCGGTCACCACCAGCACCACGCGCGCGCCCATCGCCTTGGCCTGCGACAGCCCACCCATCAACCGGCGGTAGGCCATGTCGAGGTTCGAGCCGTGAAGGTCGAGACTGAAGTCGGGCAGCAGCGTGCCCTTGGCGATGCGCCGCTCCCACGAACCGTCAAGATGGACAGGCGCATCGGACTTCGCCGCAGGCTTGGCCGCGACGGGCTTGGGCGGCAGGGGTGGCGGCACGCGCCCTTTGACCTTCTTGCGGGGGACGGTCGGTGCGGGCGCGGGCGCGTCCTTGGCGGGCGGCTGCGCCTTCGCGACGGGCACACGCGTGGCCGGGGCGAGCGGCTTGACCGTGCGCGCCACCTCGCCCCAGAGACGCGCCTCTTCCTCGCTGAGCCTGCGCCCCGGCCGCCTCACCGCCACACCCGTGCCATTCTCACTGACCTTCGAGCCGGGCGATCGCCCCTCGCGGCAGCAGCACCAGCGCCTCGCCCCGTCCCGACATGCCACCGGCGGTGACCCGGGCCTGGTCGCCGTTACCCCAGAACGTATCGAACCGGTTCGCGCCCTTGATCGCGCCCCCGGTGTCCTGCGCCACCCACAGGCCATCGGCCTCGGGTCGGTCGAGGTCGAGCCAGACCGGCGCGCCAAGCGGCACGAAGCGCGGGTCGGTCGCCACCGAGGCGTGCGCCCGGACGGTGACACCCAGCGCGCCGACCGGGCCGTCGCCTGTCAGTTCACGGAAGAAGACCCAGGAGCGGTTCTCGTTCATCAGCGCCTTGCCCGCCTCGGGGTTCTCGCGGATGTACTGCATGATGCCCTGCATCGAGCCGGGATATTGCCCTGGACCGCTGCCGATCAACCCGCGCTCGCGCATCACGCCTCCGATCCCGGTATAAGGCAAACCGTTCTGCCCGGCATAGCCGATGCGCATCACGCTGCCGTCGGGCGCCCGCAGCATGCCCGAGCCCTGCACCTGCAGGAAGAACACCTCGACCGGATCGTGAGCCCAGGCGATGATCGGTGCCTTTCCAGCGAGCGCCCCGGCCTCGATCGCGGCGCGGTCATAGTAGGGAACGAAGCGACCGCTCTCGTCGTAGCGTCCGAGCGGCATGGAACCGTTGGCAAGCGGGGCCGCTTCGCCTGCCTTCGCGCGCACGAGGTCACTCGGCATGCCGTAGATCGGCACGTCATACCCCGGCATCGGCGTGCGCGAACCAGCGATCTCGGGCTCGTAATAGCCGGTCGCGAAAGCCTGCGCGTTGCCGATGCGTGCGGTCTCGAAATAGTTCGCGAAGAAGGCGGGCGCCTGCTCCGGCGCCCAATGGGATGCCGCCGCGCAGGCCTCGCTCCAATCCTGTGGACGGGTCAGTCCGCTGGCATCGCGGCGCACGAGAAGCTTGGGGCAGCTTTCGGCAAAACCGGACAACGCCGCCTGGGCGTCGAGGAGCCCAAGCGGAAGCGAGGCCAGCGGTGGACCGGCACGGACACCGAGCGCCAGGGCGCTCTCCGGCACCGGCGCCACCCCGCCCGGCTCCCCGCCGGAGCGCGGACCGACGCAGGCGGCGAGCAGCGCGCAGAGCACCGCCGCCACGAAAACCCCACGCAGGTTCGCACGCGCAGGCCGCGCCCGGGGACGGATCGCTGTCGAACGGATTGTTCGGACCAAGGGGAACACACTCCTGACGAGGAAGGCGCCACGAGCGGTTGGGCCGCTACGAGCCGGACGCAAGGGCAAAACAAAACGGGCAGCGAAACGCGAAGGTGCGTTTCCTGCCCGTTACCTGCGCAATCGCGCGGAAAAGATCAACCGGCGTCGGTTTCCTCGAGCATCCAGTCGGGATCCGAGGAACGCACCGGACGGCTGAAGGTCCAGACATCGACCGCCTCGATCGCATCGTCGAGCGAACCGGCCACGACGTGACCTTCGGCATCGCGGGTGACGGCAGCGATGTCCGAACGGAAGCGCACGGTGATGCGCGCGACCCCCTCTTCGATCCCTGCGCTGACGATCTTCACGTCCTCAATGCGCACCAACTTGTTGTCGAGCGTCTCGCCTGCCGCGACGCGTTCGTCGATCGCGGCCTCGAAGCTCTCGCGCACCGAGTCGTCGCACAGCGCACGCAGCTCGGCCTTGTCGCCCTTCCAGAACGCCTCGAGCACGAGCCGATAGGCCCCGCGCGCGCCTTCGAGGAAGGCGAAGGCGTCGAAGCGACGGTCCGCGCCGGCGATTGCGGAAAGCCCGCGCTCGGCCATCGGAGAAGTGACCGGCACCTCGCGCATGCGCTGATCTGCCGGACCACGCGCGGCGGGCTCTTCGCTGCGGATTTCCGGGCGCTTGTGCGGCTGCGGCCGCACGCCACCGGGCTGCCCCTGCTGCCCTTCGAAGCGACCGGCAATGGGCTCCTCCTCATGCTCGGCACGGCGGCCAAGCACGGAATAGAGCCGCAAGCCGAGGAACGCTGCGATCATGGCCAGGATGACGATTTCCGGTGTCACGTTCGTGTACCCATTCCTTCCTTAAGGGCTGGCACCGGGTCCGATTTGGGCCCGGTTTGCCGGTCCAGTATTTCTCTTAACATAGCCTCAGATAGGTACGGTTGACAAATGAACAACGCGTGAGTGGCCATATCGGGTCTTTTTTTCGACATCCCGAGCCCGACCCAGGCAGATTGCACCGACCGCTTCGCACTTGGGGTGTTCCACGAAGCGCAAAAATGCTCTAGCGCGCGAGAATCGCTTCCCCTGCGCCAACGCGCGGGGGGCAGCTTCGAAATTTTCTGGATCAAAGCGGGATAAGCATAGCATGGCCGACGAAGGCAACGTGATCTCCGACCTCAACCTGGGCAACGGCGCCGACATGGGCCCGAGCGCGGGCATCATCTCGCAGTACGTCAAGGACCTCTCGGTCGAGAACCCCAACGCGCCGCAGTGCTTCCAGTGGCAGGACGTCCCCTCGATCGACGTGCAGTTCAACATCGCGGCACAGGCCATCGAAGGCGAAGTGCACGAAGTCGAACTGAAGATCACCTGCACCTCGAAGGCGCAGGCCGGCACCGCCTTCGTGGTCGACCTCAGCTACTGCGCCCTGGTGGGCATGCGCGGCCTCGACGAAGGCCAGGCCCACGCCTTCCTCTTCGCCGAAGCCCCGCGCATCCTGTTCCCCTTCGCCCGCCGCGTGGTGGCCGACGCCGTGCGCGATGCCGGCTTCGCACCGCTCATGCTCGAGCCGATCGACTTCAACGGGCTTTACGTCCAGCAGCTCCAGGCCCAGCAGCAGGGCGTGAACGCCGGCGACCCGCCGATGGGCCACGCCTGACCCACGCGCGGGTCTGATACCGGACCTGAAACGCCGGACGCGGGCGCTCGTGCCCGCGCCCGGCCTTGCCCATTTCCCATGAACCGGCGTTAAAGAGGACGCTTCAAGGCATGAGTCTCGTCCGCAACGTCGGCACCATCGGTGGCCTGACCGCCCTTAGCCGGATCTTCGGCTTCGCCCGCGACATCCTGCTCGCGCGCGTACTGGGCGCCGGTCTTGCCGCCGACGCCTTCCAGCTCGCCTTCGTGCTGCCCAACACCTTCCGCCGGCTCTTCGCCGAGGGCGCCTTCTCGGTCGCCTTCGTGCCGATGTACACGCGCACGCTCGCGGCCGCGGAGGCCGATGGCGGCGGCGAGGACGCGGCGAACCGCTTCGCCAGCGACGTGCTCTCGGTCTTCGTCTGGGTCTTGCTGGGCTTTTCCGCGCTGGCGATGATCGCCATGCCCGCGATCGTCTGGCTGCTCGCGGGCGAGTACCAGTCGGTCCCCGGCAAGTTCGAGCTGGCCGTCGCGCTCAGCCGCACGACCTTCCCCTATCTCGGGCTCGTCAGCCTCGTCGCGATGCTCTCGGGCGTGCTCAACGCCCACTCGAAATTCGCCCCCGGCGCGTTCGTGCCGGTGCTGCTCAACCTGGTGCTGATCACCGGTATCGTCACCGGCTATTTCCTCGGCAAGGCGAGCGGATCGGACCAGATCGTGGCCTGGTGCGTGGCCATCGCGGTCAGTGCCTCGGGGGTCGCGCAGCTCGCCTACATGGGCTGGGCGACGCGCAAGGCGGGCGTTCGCCTCAAGATCAGCGCCCCGCGCTTCACCCGCGACGTGCGCAAGCTGTGCCTGCTGATCCTGCCCGCCACCTTCGGCGCGGGCGTCTACCAGATCAGCCAGTTCGTCGACACGTTCTTCGCGACCTCGCTTGCCCAGGGCTCGCTGACCCTGCTCAAGTACGCCGACCGGCTCAACCAGATGCCCCTCGGCATCGTCGGCATTGCGCTCGGCACCGCGATCCTGCCGATGCTCGCGCGCCATATCCAGGGCAAGGACGAAGCGGGCGCGCAGCGCCTCCAGGCAAATGCCGTGGAGATCGCGTGCCTGCTCACGATCCCCGCCGCGGTCGCGCTCGCGGTCTGCGCCCCGGCCTTCGTCACCGCCTTCTTCGTGGGCGGCAAGATGACGCAGGCCAATGGCGACACCATGGCCGCGATCGTCGTCGCGCTCGTCTGCGGACTGCCCTCCTACGTTCTGGTCAAAGTGTTCCAGCCCGCCTTCTTCAGCCGCGAGGACACCCGCACCCCGGTGTGGATCGCCACGGTCACCCTTCTCATCAACATCGGCGTCAACATCGCCGTCGTGCCGCGCTTCGGCATCGTCGGCCTTGCCGGCGCCACCGCCTTCACCTCGAGCCTCAACGTGGCGACCCTCTACGCCGTGCTGCAGCTGCGCGGCTGGTTCCACTTCACCCTCAAGCTCGCCTCGCGCATCGCGCGCCAGATCCTGGCGAGCGCGGTGATGGGCGCTGCGCTCTGGGCGCTCGTCCCGCGGCTGGCGAGCCACTACGCCGGCCACGTGATCGAGAAGGTCTGGTCGCTTGGCGCGCTGGTCGGGGTCGGTCTCGTCGTGTTCTTCGTCGCGGCCTACCTCTTCGGAGCCCTCGACAAGGACCTGCTTGCCCAGCTACGGCGTCGCCGACCGGCGGCGAAGGCCGATCCGGTCGATCTTTCGGAATAACCACAGGCACGAAAAACCATGCGTATCGTCTCCGGCATCCAGCCTACGGGCAACCTTCACCTCGGCAACTACCTCGGCGCCATCAAGAACTGGGTGAAGATGCAGGAGGACGTGACCGCGCAGGGCGGGCAGAGCCTGTACTTCCTGGCCGACCTGCACGCGATCTCGATGCCGCACGACCCCAAGGCGCTCTCGGCCAACACCCGCGAGATGACCGCCGCGCTCGTCGCCTGCGGGATCGATCCCGAACGCTCGATCCTGTTCAACCAGACCCAGGTCCCCCAGCACGCCGAGTTGCAATGGCTGCTCAACGGCACCGCACGCATGGGCTGGCTCTCGCGCATGACCCAGTTCAAGGACAAGTCGGGCAAGAACCGCGAGGGCGCCTCGGTCGCGCTGTTCACCTACCCGGTGCTCCAGGCCGCCGACGTGCTGCTCTACCAGGCCACCCACGTGCCTGTGGGCGAGGACCAGAAGCAGCACCTCGAGCTTGCCCGCGACATCGCGCAGAAATTCAACAACGACTTCGCCAGCGAAGAGGCCCCGGTCTTCACCCTGCCCGAACCGATCATCCCGCCCGAGGCCGCGCGCATCATGTCCTTGCGCGACGGTTCGGCCAAGATGAGCAAGTCCGACCCTTCGGACATGGCGCGCATCAACCTCACCGACGATGCCGACACGATCATGAAGAAGGTCAAGAAGGCCAAGAGCGACGCCGAGCCGCTGCCCAGCGAAAAGGCGGGCCTCGAAGGCCGCGCCGAAGCCAGCAACCTGGTGGGCATCTACTCGGCGATGACCGGGCAGAGCATCGAGGCGATCCTCTCCGACTTCGGCGGTGAGGGCTTCGGCAAGTTCAAGCCTGCACTCGGCGAAGTGCTGGTCGAGAAGCTCAGCCCCATCAACGCGCGCTTCAACGAGCTTCGCAAGGACTACTCGGCGCTCGACGCGATCCTCGCCAAAGGCGCGGCGAAAGCGCGCGAACTGGCGCTGCCCACGCTCCACGCCGCCTACGACGCATTGGGCCTCGTGCGCGGCTGAACGGGATCGGGAGCTCGAGGGGTCCTGCCCCTCGAATTCCTCCGTTTCTCCTGCCCTTAACGATCGGCCGCGAGCAGCATCGCGATACCCGAGGCCTGCGCGGCCGCGCCATATTGCCCCGTCTGCCCGGTCCAGTCCGAATCGATGGGACCAGTCCCTTGCGCGCTGATCCGCCAGATCGCCTCGGCGTTGCGCCGCGCCGCCTCGCGTAGAGCCGCCTTCTCGGGACTTTCGGGCAGGACGTCCATGAGCGCGGCGAGATGGAACGCGAAGATCCCCTTGAAGGCGAGCCCGTCCACCCCGATCGAGGGCACCGGCTCGCGCAGCGTACCGTCGGGATTGACGAGCGTCGCCAGTGCGTTGGTCGCCGTCACGACCGCCCTTTGCCGATAGACGGGGCTTCCCGTGATCGTGGTCAGGTCGGACAGGCCGCTCAGCAGCACCCCCTGGTTATAGCTCCAGCGCGGCTGGCCGTTGTTGCGGCATTGCCCGGTGCGCGCGTCGATCGCGAGCCCGTCGTTGACGAGGCCATCGTGCCCGATCATGCCCGAGGCCGCCAGCCAGCCCCAGCTGCGCAGCGCCCACTGTTTGTAGCTGTCCTGCCCGGTCGCGGCGTAAAGGCGTGTCGCCGCGGTCAGCAGGAGTTCGTTGGTGATCGCGTTCTTGTAGGTCCGATGCGGCCCCCACCAGATGCCGCCACCGCAGGTCTCGTCCCAATAAGTCTCGACGAGGCCGGTGAAGGTATCGGCCGCGTAATCGAGCAGTTCCGGATCCCCTTCCAGACGCCAGCCGTCGACGCTGGCGATCACCGCCCAGAGCGCATCGTCGTTGAGCGCGAGCCGGTCGCGCGTGCGCAGCGCGGTGTGGATGCGGCTGTCCCAGCGCGTGTCGCCCGTCCGCGCGCGGTAGGCGATCATCAGGTCGACGAGCACGAAGCGCTGCCAGCCGCCCGCGCCCTGCCAGCCGTCGGGCCGTCCCCAGCGCGTATCGAGCTGTTCCATCAGCGTGCGTGCGCGGCCGGTCCAGAGCCGCTCCGGCGCGGCTTGCTCGTCCGTCACCCGTGCCTCCACCGCCTGGGCGCGAACCACAGGTGATGCCAGCAGGCACGACAGGGCCAGCGCCCCGCCCAGCCAATCCCGTTTCATGAAAAGATCTTTACCCCAGAAGTTTCTCGCGGCGCCGGGACCAGGCTTCGGCCAGCGGCGTCACCGCGCCGAGCGCCTCGAGCCCCGCGCGGTCGGCCTTGTAGCCGCCCGCGATCAGCAAGGAGAAGACCCGTGCCACGCTCCATTGCGGATAAGCGCGCTCGACGAGCTCCAGTTCGTCGCCCGCCGTGACCTGCCCCTCTTCCAGAACGCGGTAATACCAGCCCGAACGCCCGCTCGTTACGACGCCGGCCATGACCTTGGCCCCGTCGAAGCGATGGTCGAGCTTCCAGCAGGGCTGGCGCCCCTGCGCGACCTCGACGAGCGCACTGCCGAGCCGGAATCGGTCGCCGATGCACACGCTCTCCTCGGTCAGCCCCTGGGTCGAGATGTTCTCGCCAAAAGCCCCCGCAGCGTCGAGCAGGGGGTGTGGTCCGATCGCCTCGCGCCAGAACGGATAATGATCGTGCGGGTAGTGGTGGATCGCCTTTTCGGGGCCGCCGTGGACCGCCAGATCGGCCTGTTCGTCACCTTCGAGCCCGAGCCAGCCGACCCGCACCGGGCCCGCCACCGCGCGCTTGGCGATGGCGCTGTGCTCGTCGGCGCCGCGAAAGCGCGCCACCTTACCGCAATTGATCGAGAGAATGCGCATGAGCCGGACTCGCTTTCACTGTGCAAAGTGCCTATATCACAGGGCGTTGCCTATCCAGCCCTGGACCAGCGTCGATTGGGGAAAGCCTTGGGCAAGGCCCATCCACGCGCAGGCGGTTCGTCGCAAGCGCGGCGCCATTCAACCGCTATTCAGGCCCTGGACAGTATTGACGATGCCGCGCCTCTTCGGTTCGGCCCCCGGCTGCGGGTCCGGGGATTCGATCCCGCCGATCGCCCAGAGAGAGGCATGTGGAGTGAGTAGGATGATCCAATCTTTCGGCCAGACCAAACGGGCGCACCCGGCCGGCGCCTCCTTTGCCCGCATACGCATGGCACTTGCCGCGCTGATGCTGGTGGCGGTCGCGGCCTGCGCCGCCCCGTTCAACGCCGACGTCTCGCGCTTCCAGTCCCAGCTTCCCGCGCCCGCGGGCCAGTCCTTCGCCATCGTCGCCGACGATCCGGAACTGGCCGGTGGCCTTGAATTCGCGCAATACGCCAGCCTCGTCGCCAAGCACATGAACGAGCTGGGCTACACCGCCGCAAGCAGCCCCTCGAACGCCGATCTCATCGTGCGCTTCGACTACGGTGTCGACAATGGGCGCGAACGCATCCAGTCGCGCTCGCCCTACTTCGACCCCTGGTACGGTTATGGCCGCTACGGCCGGTTCGGCGGATTTGGTGGGTTCGGCGGCTACTACGGCGGCCCCTGGCGCTATGGCTTCTACGATCCCTATTTTGCGGGCGGGATCGATTCCTACACCGTTTACACCAGCGGCATCAAACTGAAGATCGACCGCGCCAAGGACGGCCAGCGCCTCTTCGAAGGCAAGGCACAGGCCCTTTCGACCTCCAATCGCCTGCAATATCTGGTTCCCAATCTCGTCGATGCGATGTTTACCGATTTCCCCGGGAACTCGGGCGAGACCGTGCGCATTACAGTGGCACCGGAAGGCAAGTAACACTGCCGAACACCCGATATTGACAGGCTCCCCCTTGAAGAGGGAGACACCGAGGGGCGGGCTCGTCGCAAGGCGGGCTCGCCCTAAGGCTATATGAAATGCCCTGTTATACGAGCGCAACCCTCAGGGCGCACACCCCGCCAGCGCCAGCCTTCGTAATGAGGGGCTTGCCAACTCGACACCGGACGCGGGATACCCCGAGACGATGAACACCTTCATGGCCATCATGTCGCAGCTCTTCTGGGGCGTGACGATCGGCGCGCTCGAGGCGGCCTTCGCCACGGTAGCGCGCGGCGCGATCGCGGCGATCGGCCTTGGTGGCGCGGGGTGGTGGGTGGTCAGGCGCCGCCGCGCCAAGCGCGCCGACAAGGACTGAGGCGCACCTACCAGGGCAGCGGCGCCAGATCCGGCTCCACCCAGGTGCGCCGCGCCGCGACACCGAAGAGGACGTCCCGGCTCCAGTAGGCCAATAGCCAGTCGGCCCGTCCCAATGGCGAGGCCATCAGCCCCTTCAGGATTTCGTCGAGCGACGCACGCTCCCCTGCCACGTCAAGTTGCGCGCGCACCCCGCGCATCGAGGCACGCGTGATCGTATGGTGGTACCCCGAGGTGTCGCTGTTCGCCGTACCCGTCGCCATGTTGTAGCGCGTGATGAGAGCACGCAAGGCATCCGGCGCGGTCAGCTCGTGGCGATGGCGGGCGAGCCACAAGGCCAGGGCGAAATGCGCCTCGTGGGTCCACTGCGCCTTGGGCAAGGTGCACGCGATCATCGCCAGCGCCAGCCGCTCGATCGCCGCCTCGCCGTCCAGTGTCGAGGCCATCGGGCCCGCTCAGTTGCCGAGCGCGGTGACCCCGCCGGTCGAGCCGAAGCCACCTTCCCCGCGCACGGTCTCATCGAGTTCCTCGACCTCGAGCCAGCTGGCCTGGATCACCGGGGCGAGCACGAGCTGCGCAACGCGGTCGCCGCGCACGATCGAGAATGGCTCGCTGCCGTGATTGATAAGAATCACCTTCAGTTCGCCGCGGTAGTCCGAATCGATCGTGCCCGGCGTGTTGGGCACGGTGATCGCGTGCTTGAGCGCGAGGCCCGAACGCGGGCGCACCTGGATCTCGAAGCCTTCGGGGATCGCCATGGCCAGCCCCGTCGCCACCGCGTGGCGCGCGCCCGGCGCGATCGTCACGTCCTCGGCCGAAACCACGTCCATGCCCGCAGCCCCCGCGGTGGCATAGGCGGGTAGCGGAAGGCCCCTGCCGTGGGGCAGGACCTTGAGGGGCACGGGAACGTTAGCTGGCGAATGCATCGATCATCCTTTCCACGAGAAGGTTCGCGACCTCCTCCTTGGGCATTTCGGGTAGCGAGATCACGTCCTCGCCGCGCACGATGTGGACTGCGTTGGCATCGCCGCCCATGACATCGCCCGACACGTCGTTGGCGATGATCCAGTCGGCGCCCTTGCGCTTGCGCTTGTCCTTTGCGTACTTGATCACGTCGTTGGTCTCGGCCGCGAAGCCGATCAGGAGCGGCGGGCGATCGGGGCGCGAGGCGACGGTCGCGAGAATGTCGGGGTTTTCGGTCAGGATCAGCGCGGGCGGGGCCGAACCGCGCTTCTTGAGCTTCTGACCGGCTGCGCTCACCGGGCGCCAGTCGGCCACCGCAGCCACCATCACCCCGATGTCGGCGGGCAGCGCCTGCTTGACCGCCTCGGCCATGTCGAGCGCGCTCTCCACGTCGACCCGGTCGACCCCGATGGGCGTCGGCAGATGGACCGGCCCGGCGACCAGCGTCACGCGCGCGCCCGCGCGCGCAGCCGCGGCAGCGATCGCGAAGCCCTGCTTGCCCGAAGAGCGGTTGGCGATGTAGCGCACCGGGTCGATCGGCTCCCAGGTCGGGCCGGCCGTCACCAGCACGTGACGTCCGGCAAGCGGCCCTTCGCCGGGCATGAATGGCGTATCGAGGGCCGAACCAACGCCCATCGTGGGATGGGCGAAGGGATCCTCACCGGGCAGCGGATCGGGGCGCACGGCATCGCCATGCACCGAAAGAAGATGGTTGATGGCCTCCGGATCGGTCGGCGGGGCTGCGCGCGCACCGCCCTTCTTCGCCATGAGCGAGGTGAGGCCGAGTCCTTCGGCCGCCTTGCCGGGAGCTGTCGGGGCCGCCTCCTCGAAGGCGATCGCCTTCTTCGTGGAGCCACCTGCGCGCAGGATCATCCCCCCCGACAGGCCACCCAGGCCCATGCCGCCCTCGTCCTGCTCCTCGGGTTCGGGATCGCTGAATTCGGGTTGCCAGACGCGCCCGTCCTCACCCGTGGCGGGCGGGAGGCCGGGGTAGCGCGGCTCGGCTTCGAGACCGCCCGGAACCGGCGCAACCTCGACCGGGCCGAGGCCGAGGCCCCAGGCAATCCGCTGCCAGATCGCCACCGGATCCGGCAGGCGTCCCGGGCCGAACTCACCACAGGCCATCGTGCCCTCGTCGGGCTCCATCACGTCGACCCCGGCTTCGCGCAGGATCTGCACGTTGCGCGTGGTCGCCGCGTGCTGCCACATGCGCACATTCATCGCCGGGACCGCCATGACCGGCGCGTCGGTGGCGAGCAGCATGGTGGTGGCGAGGTCATCCGCAATGCCCGAGGCCATCTTGGCCAGCAGGTTCGCGGTCGCCGGGCAGATCACGATCAGGTCCGCCGCGCGGCTGAGCTCGATATGCCCCATCTCGACTTCATCCTTGAGGTCGAAGAGCGAGGTGTAGACCGGATTACCCGAAAGCGCGGCCAGCGCCATGGGCGTGACGAACTGGCTTCCGCCCTCGGTGAGGACGCAAGTGACTTCGCCACCTTCCTTGCGGATGTGGCGGACAAGTTCGCAGGCCTTGTAGGCGGCAATGCCGCCACCGATGACCAGGAGGATACGCGGTCCGTTCATTCTCGGGGCTTGTGCAACAGCGGGCATCACGACGCAATCGGTTTAGAGGGTATCGGTCATGCGCCGCGCGCACCGGCAAGCGGGGCCGAAGCCAACCGGGTTTCGCGTGCCGCGCCGCACAGGCCAGCGAGCGCGCGGGGCGCGAAGACGATCCCGGCGAACATCGCCGGCGCGACCATCGCCCCCCAATAGAAATTGTCCCAGCGCCCCGCAATCATGAAGGCGAAGCCATAGCCCGCGCTGAGCAAGAAGCCGAAGAGGCCCGCGCGGGCGTTCCAGCCCAGCCACCCGAACGTCATCAGGATGACCGCCGGGCCTGCCAGCCAGTGCGGCAGCCAGCGCAAGTTGCTCGCCTGCGCGATGTTGGCGAGCCAGCCCGAGAGCCCGCGCGCGACCAGCCAGGGCGCCGAATGCGGATCGCTGGGCAGGACGTCGCGCGCCACGAGATGCAGGTGCAGCGCGAGCGCGGCGAGGAACACCACGACGAGCGCGATCCAGGCCAGTGCCTCGCGGCCGTTGCGCTGCCACAGCGCGAAGGCGGCCATGAGCAGAACGAAAGGCAGCGTGTGCTCGCGAATCGCGAGCGCCAGCGCGGCGGCACAGAACGCCCCGATCCAGCGGCCACCCTGCCCGTGCCTGCCGATCCGGTGCAAGCCGAAGGACAGCGCGATCAGCCCCCCGGCCCAGAGTTCGTGGAGCGGAAAGTAATGCCGATTAAGCGCGAGCGAGACGCCCACCGCCACCATCGCGCAGGCCAGGCGGCGCTGGCGCGCGATCGCGGGATCTTCGCCCAGCTTGTTCCACCAGGCCACGATCGTCCCCAGCATCAGCGCAAGGGCGGCCACGACCTGCCCCGCCGTGCCGAGATAGGCGTTGATATAGGCGAGCGTGGGCAGGCGCACCGCAAGCCCCGGGTTCACCGGATAGTCGCGCGCGCGCTGCTCGGAGACGATGAAATCGTAATAGTTCTCGCCCGCCGCGATGCGCTTCGAGGCCACCTTGTAGAGCGCGATATCCTGGTCGTAGTCCTCGTCGGCATCAAGCTCTTCGCTCGTCGCCTCGGCAGGCACCGAGGCATCGACCGCCCCCTGCCAGGGCGAACGGCTGCCCGCCGGAAAGGTCGGAACGAACGCGGAAGCGACCAGCAGAAGCGCCAGTGCCGCCAGAGCCATGCGCGCCAGCCAGGCCGGCCAGGCGGCAAAGCGATCCGGAGCCGGCGTCGGGCCCGATATGGCCCCCGGCCCGGTCAGGTCATCAGGTACCAGTACGTCACCGCGCATGCGGCCATGCCCCCCACGATTGCAGAGAGAACATAGCCCCCAAGGTGGTTACCATCGGGTTTACGCTTGCGCTCCCAGATGAGGTCGATCTCGGGCAACGGGGCCTGTTCGGGGGCGCCGCCCTTGGGAGGGAAACGCTCCTCGATGCGGCGTACCAGAGCGGGCAGGCGCGCCAGGGTCGCAAGGTCCTCGCGCAGCCGGTCGGCGATCACCGCCTCGGGGCCGAGTTCGTCGCGAATCCAGTTCTTCACGAAGGGCGCTGCGACGTCCCACATGTTGATCTGCGGATCGAGCGCGGTCGCCAGCCCCTCGACCATGACCATGGTCTTCTGGAGCAGCAGGAGGTGGGGCTGCACCGCCATGTCGAAATCACGGGTGATCGCGAAGAGCCCGTCGAGCATCTGCCCGACCGAGAGCTCGGACACCGGCTTGCCGCGCATCGGCTCGCCGACGGCGCGAAGCGCGGTCGCGAACTCCTCGACCGAATGGTAGCTCGGCACGTATTGCGCCTCGAAGTGGATTTCGGCCACGCGCTTGTAGTTGCCGGTGGTGAGGCCGTAGAGGATCTCCGCCAGCCACAGCCGCGCCTGCCGGTTGATCCGGCCCATGATGCCGAAGTCGATGGCAACGATCGTCGCGTCCTGCGGGCTCCCTTGCACGAAGAGATTGCCCTGGTGCATGTCGGCGTGGAAGAAGCCCGCCGAGATCGCCTGCTTGAGGAAGGTGAGCACGAGCCGGTGCGCCAGTTCGGGCAGGTCGTAGCCCGCCGCGTTGAGCGCCTCGAGGTTGCTCATCTTGATGCCGTCGATCCACTCGAGCGTCAGAACCTGGCCATTGGTGCGGTCCCAGTCGATCGCGGGAATGCGGTAACCGTCGACCGACTTCATCCCGTCGGCCAGTTCCGAGGCCGAAGCCGCCTCGCGGCGCAAGTCGAGCTCACGCACGGTCCAGCGCTTGAGGTTGGCGATCACCGCGCGCGGGCGCAGGCGCGCCGCCTCGCCGCCGAAGGCCTCGAGGTGCGCGGCGGCCCACTCGTAGGTCTCGACGTCGCGGTTGAACTGCTCGCGGATGCCCGGACGCAGCACTTTCACCGCCACCTTGCGCCCGTCGGGCGTCGTCGCCGCGTGGACCTGCGCAATCGAGGCGGCGCCGATCGGCTCGGGATCGAAGCTGGCGAAAACTTCTTCGAGCGGGCGCTCGAAGCTGTCCTCGATGCGCCTTCGGATCAGCGCGAAATCGACCGGCGGCAGGCTGTCCTGCAAGGTCAGCAGGTTCTTCGCAGGGCCCTCGCCGACAAGGTCGGGCCGCGTGGCGAGCGCCTGGCCCAGCTTGATCGCCGCCGGGCCGATCGACTGGAAAGCGCCCGCGTAGTCGGGCTCGTCGCCCTGACGCGCGCCGAAGCGGGCCATGCGGCACAAGCGCTTCACCGGCGCGGGCGCGTTGCGGTCGTTCTCGATCCCACGCAGCGCGCCGTGGCGAGCGAGGACCCGGCCCCATTTGAGGAGCCGTGCGATATGCGTCAGTCGCGAGGTCACGTGTCGGGCCTCAGACCTTCCAGCCCGAGTGGATCGCCACGAGCCCGCCCAGGATCGGTTCGACCTTGGTGTGCTTGAAGCCGGCCGCGCGGATCATGCCCTCGAATTCGGGCATCGGCGGGAAGCGGCGGATCGATTCGATGAGATAGCGGTACGAATCGGCGTCACCCGCGATCATCTGGCCGATCTTGGGGACCAGCTTGTGCGAATAGGCGTCGTAAACTTCCTTGAAGCCCGGCCACTCGGTGGTCGAGAATTCGAGGCAGTAGAAGCGCCCGCCGTACTTGAGCACGCGGTGCGCCTCGGCCAGCGCCTTGTCGATATGGGTGACGTTGCGAATGCCGAAGGCAATCGTGTAGGCGTCGAAATGACGGTCGGGGAAAGCCAGTTCCTCGGCGTTCTGGCGCGACCACACGAGCGTGTCGATACCGCGCTCCATCGCGCGCTCGATGCCCACGTCGAGCATGTCCTGGTTGATGTCCGAAACGGTGACGACGGCGCCCCTGGCTTCCATGCGAAAGGCGATGTCGCCGGTGCCGCCCGCCATGTCGAGGATCTGCTCACCGGGCTGGGGCTTGACCCGCCGCACGAACGTATCCTTCCACACCCGATGCATGCCACCCGACATCGCATCGTTCATGATATCGTACTTGCGCGCGACATTGGAGAAGATGGCGCCGACTTTGCCGGCCTTCTCCTCGGCGGCGACCTCTTCGTATCCGAAGGAAACCGTTTCACTCATGGCCACGTCCTCTAGCCCCGTGCGCTCCGGAGCGCCACTGGTGTTTTCACCCGCGTGCGCAGCGCGAGCGCCGAGAGCACGATCCCGGCCAGGATCAGCCCCATGCCCACAAGATGATAGGCCACCAGCACTTCGCCCAACAGCAAGGTGGACAGAAGCGCCCCGAACAGCGGCATCAAGGTGATCGCCTGGCCCGCACGCATCGGCCCCAGCTCGGCCGTCGCGGCGATGTAGATGAAGAAGGCCAGGACCGAAGGGAACAGGCCGACATAGAGAAAGGCGCCCAGCACCGGCAGCGACCAGTGCACCTGTAACCCTTGCGCCGCCTCCCAGCCCGCGAGCGGGGCCAGCGCGAGCGCGCCCAGCAGGAAGGTCAGGAACACGAAGACCGGGGCATCGACCGCCGGCTTCTTGCGCAAGAGCACGGTGTAGAACGACCAGCACGCGACCCCGCACAGGATCAGCGCGTCGCCCTTGCCGCCGATGCGCAAGGCCAGCACCGCCTGCCAGTCGCCGCGAAACACGATGAAGAGCACGCCCAGCGTCGAGACCGCCACGCCCAACGCCTGGAGCCAGGCCGGGCGCCCGCGGAACAGCACGAACTCGAGAAGCAATACGAACGTCGGGATCCCCGCCTGCAAGAGCAGCGCGTTCGAGGCGCTCGTGAAGTGAAGGCCCGAATAGACGAAGGAGTTGAAGCAGACCACGCCCAGCACCCCCAGCACGACCAGCCAGCCCCACCCCTCGCGTATCTGCGGCCATTGCGCACGAAGACGCGGCCAGGCCAGCGGCAGGACGATCAGCACGGCGATCACCCAGCGCCCGAACGCGAGCGAGAAAGGCGGGATTTCGCTGCGCACCCCGCGCCCGACGATCGAATTGCCGGCCCAGAACAACATGGCGAGGCCGAGCAGCAGCGTGGCGCGCAACGAAGAGGTCGAGTGAGGTCGGGTCATGACCGGGGGGCTTAACGTGCCCGCCGCGCGAAGGCGACGGCAAAGCGCAAGGGGCCCGCGCCACCGGTGCAACCGCGCGCTATTCGCAGGCGATCCCGTCGCCGTCCCGGTCGAGGTCCGCGCGGTAACCTGCCTCGCCGCGCCGCAAGGGCGCACGGCCCGCCGCCCGCACCGCCGTGCAGTTGGGGTAATAAGCCGCCCCATCGGAGCTCGGCCGCGCAGGCGCAGCCAGCGTTCGCGGCGCGGGTGCGCGATGGCAATGGTAAGTGCCCGTGCGGCGCTCGTTGTGGCAACCGCTGCGATCAAGACCTCCCGGATGCGCCTTGGCGGCGCCAGTGCAGGTCAGCGCAGCGGCACCAAAAAGAGCCAGGCCAGGAACGATTCGCTTCATACCCGAAGCCTCGCAGGCAGCACTTACAATTCTGTAATCGTGTGCCGCCCTTTTGCCTGCCCCCTCGCATCGCGGGCGGATCGTACCTACACAAGGCAGACCATGCCCGAACTTCCCGAAGTCGAAACGACCGTGCGCGGCCTTGCGCGCTTTCTCGATGGCGAGCGGATCGCCCGCGTCACGCTCAACCGGCCCGACCTTCGCCGCCCCTTCCCGCCCGACCTGGTGCAGACGCTCACCGGCGCGCGGGTGACCGGCATGGGTCGCCGCGCGAAATACGGTCTTATCCATACCGATCGCGAGCGCACCATGGTCTTTCACCTGGGCATGTCGGGCCGTTGGCGAATCGAACCCGAGCGCCCCGAGAAGCACGATCACCTCGTGCTCGAGACAGGCTCGGGCCACACCCTCGCGCTCAATGATGCACGCCGATTCGGCTCGGTCGATCTGGTGCCGACCGTCGAACTCGAAAGCTGGGGCCCGTTCGCCGAAATGGGTCCCGAACCCCTTGGCGCAGAGCTGACACCCGCGCACCTCGCGGCGGCGTTCAAGGGCCGGATCGCCCCAGTGAAGCTGCTCCTGCTCGACCAGAGCCTCGTCGCGGGCCTTGGCAACATCTATGTCTGCGAGGCGCTGTTTCGCGCCGGGATCCGGCCCGACAAGGCCGCGGGCAAGGTCACCCTGCCCGCGCTGAAGCGTCTGGTGCCCGCGATTCGCGCGGTTCTTACCGAATCGATCGCGGCGGGCGGATCGACGATCCGCGACTACGCACAGCCCTCCGGCGAACTGGGATATTTCGCGACTTCCTGGCAGGTCTATGGACGTGAAGGCCAGCCCTGCCTATGTAGCGCGCCGGTCCTGCGCTTCGTGCAGGGCGGGCGCAGCACGTTCTGGTGCCGGAAATGCCAGAAATGAGCCGTTTCCAGAACCTGCTGCATCTTGACGAAAACGCCTCCCACCGCTAAGGGGCGCGCTTTCCGGCGAGTCCGCTCGCCGAATTTTCGAGATTCGACCAGGCAAGGGGCCGCGTGGCGGCCATACAGAGGAACGTTAATGGCCAATACGCCGCAAGCCCGTAAGCGCATCCGTCGCAATGATCGTCGCGCTCTCATCAACACCAACCGCGTCAGCCGCATCCGCACCTTCGTGAAGAAGGTCGAGGCCGCGATCGCCGGTGGTGACAAGTCGGCCGCCGCCGAAGCCCTCAAGGCTGCCCAGCCCGAGCTGGCTCGTGGCGTTGCCCGCGGCGTGCTCCACAAGAACACCGCCGCGCGCAAGATGTCGCGCCTGACGAAGCGCGTCGCCGCGCTCTGAGCCTTCTCTGATTCGGCCCGGCGGGACCTCCCGTTCGAGGCTGTTTCAGTACGAAAGTGGAACAAAGCCGGGGAGGCGATCCCCGGCTTTGTTGCGTTGTGCGCAGGCGTTTCCTGGGCCCGTGAAGAAAGCCTAGGAAACACCGCGATTCGCTGAGGCAGCTGGCGCAAACCCTTGAAAAACTGCCATAAAACAGTTTTGTTACGGCGTTTCCCGCAGACTTACGTGAGTCAACTGTCTTAAATTTTTTTATTTTGGGATGACCGTATTGCGCCGAGGCCAAAGCCCTCCCTAAAAGGGCGCTCGGCCATTGCGGAACTGGTCGGGGAAATCGCGCTATAGTGGAAACGACGGCTGCAAAGTAGCTTTGCAGCTCGGGGACGTTTTGTCCCTCTCGTTGCCGTTGGCGGCGCTTTCGCGAGTCGGTTCCGCGCGGTGCCATCCAGGTTAGGCGGCGAACCAGGGGAGTTCGGTAAGGTGTCAGTTTCCTCAGCGGGTCAGGGCGCGAACAGCGCAAGCAAGAAGGTCAAGGCAGTCAAAGTGACGACGGAAGAGGAGCGTGAAGCGGTGAACCTGGCAGCGGACTGGGCTGACATCAGCCAGGGTCTGCGCAAGGATCTCGGCCACCAGGCGCACAGCCAGTGGATCAAGCCGATTCAGCCGGGCACGTATTGCAAGGAAACCGGTACGCTCGACTTGTACCTGCCCACCGAATTCTCGGCGAACTGGGTCAACGATCGCTTCGCCGATCGTCTCTCGCTGGCCTGGAAGATCGCGCGCCCCGACGTGCGCCACGTGCGCATTCTCGTGCAGCCGGGTCGCCGCCAGCTTCCCGAACTGCGCCTTGGCAGCGGCGGCCGCCCCAGCCGCGCTCCGGCCAACGATTCGGCCAACGGATCGAGCGATTCGCTTTCGGCCGCGCTTTCGGGCGAAGCCTTCACCGCGCTCGGCCAGGGCCCCGCTGGCATCGACGCCTCGCAGACCTTCTCCTCGTTCGTGACCGGCGAAAGCAATGTCCTTGCCTGCAACGCCGCGCAGCGCATGGCCGCGACCGAAAAGCCGCAGTTCTCGCCGCTCTACCTCAAGGGCTCGACCGGCCAGGGCAAGACCCACCTGCTGCACGCCATCGGCCACGCCTACCTGACCAACCACCCGCACGCCCGGATCTTCTATTGCTCGGCCGAGCGCTTCATGGTCGAATTCGTCCAGGCTCTGCGCCAGAACCAGATGATCGAATTCAAGGCGCGCCTGCGTGGCTTCGACCTCCTGCTGGTCGACGACATTCAGTTCATCATCGGCAAGGCCTCGGCCCAGGAAGAGCTGCTCTACACGATCGACGCGCTCCTCCAGGAAGGCAAGCGCCTCGTCTTCGCCGCCGACCGCGCGCCTCAAGCGCTCGACGGGGTCGAGCCGCGACTGCTCTCGCGCCTGTCGATGGGCCTCGTCGCCGACATCCAGCCCGCCGACATCGAACTGCGCCGCGCGATCCTGGAAAATCGCCTGCAGCGCTTCGCCTCGATCGACGTGCCCGCCGACGTGATCGAGTTCCTTGCCCGCACCATCAACCGCAACGTGCGCGAACTCGTGGGCGGCCTCAACAAGCTGATCGCCTACGCCCAGCTGACCGGCCAGCCAGTCTCGCTCCAGCTCGCCGAGGAACAGCTTACCGACATCCTTTCGGCCAACCGCCGCCGCATCACGATCGACGAGATCCAGCGCACGGTCTGCCAGTTCTACCGCATCGACCGTACCGAGATGAGCTCGAAGCGCCGCGCCCGCGCCGTCGTACGCCCGCGTCAGGTGGCGATGTACCTCGCCAAGGTGCTCACGCCGCGCTCGTACCCGGAAATCGGTCGCAAGTTCGGCGGCCGCGATCACTCGACCGTGATCCACGCCGTGCGCCTCATCGAGGAACTGCGCACGCGCGACGCCGACATGGACGGCGACGTGCGCAGCCTGCTGCGCCAGCTCGAAAGCTGAGCCCGCGCGCCGCGGCCAGGCCGCACGTGCGCGATTCCCAGGCCCCGACATCGTGAAGGGAGGCTTGCGCAACGCTGCGCAAGCCTCCCTTTTTTGCATCGCACGCGCTATAGCCCTCACATTGGACACCAGCCCCACCCCCTTGCGGCCTGCTCCGATCCATTTCGCAGTTAACTATGTGTAAAATCATACATAGAAGTCAATTTTTTATTCATTTCGATTAAAAAACGTACACCTCCCGAGCCTTTTCATTATGCAAGAGGAAAGAAACAGCGCCACATTGCTGTAGAGAGACGCAGGAAGCCCCCGATCATGCGCTTTTACAATGCGACAACATTTCTATTCCGACGGCATTATGAATGGCGAATTCTCTTTATTTGCTTCTTCGCCGTCCACATCCCGCTCCTGACCACGATCGCCTTCCAGGCTCTCTTGGGAAGCTGGTCGCTGGGCACGCTGCTCGTGCTTCTGGGCGCGACGCTTGCCGGAACGATCTTCGGCGTCCTTGCGATCCACGGCCTGCTCTCGCCGATCCGCAAGGCCACGGGGATGTTGCGGGCGATCCAGTCGGGCGAGCGGCCCGAAGCCATTCCGACCGGCGCGGACGATCTGGTGGGGCGCCTGCTCGATGGGGTGCTCACCGCGGCGGAGGAATCCTCGGCGCGCATCGCCCGCCTGGAAGCCCTGAGCGAACACGATCCGCTCACCGGCATCCGCAATCGCCGGGGCTTCATGGCCGCCGCCGAACGCGTCCTGCAGGGGGAGACCAACGCCGCCTTCGCACTGATCGACCTTGACCGCTTCAAGCTGATCAACGATCGCTTCGGCCATGCGGCGGGGGACACGCTGCTCCAGAATGTCGCCAAGGCGCTCGAATCGAACTTGCGCCGCAGCGATGTATGCTGCCGCTGGGGCGGCGAGGAATTCGCCATCCTCTTTCCCGATACCCTGCTCGACGAGGCCCGGCTGGTGATGGAGCGCCTGCGTGCCTCGATCGCGCTCAATTCGGGCCTGCTCGATTCGAGCTGGCCCATCACGCTGTCCTGCGGGATCGCCCCCTTGCGCAACCACGAGGAACTAAGCGAGGCCGCCCGCCGCGCCGATGCCGCGCTCTACGAGGCCAAGGAAGGTGGCCGCAACCGGGTCCGTATCGCCAGCGGCGCCTGAACCCGCACATTCCTGCCCTTCTTCCGCAAGCAGCTTGATTGCCGCCCCCTGCATGATCTAGGGAACCGGCCATGCGTGCCGCCGACCAGACGCCCCTTCCGGGCACTTTCCCCGCAGCCGCCTTGCGCGCCGCACGCGGCCATTGCCCTCGGTGCGGCGAGGCCCGGCTCTTTCGCAAGTGGCTCAAGCCGTGCGACTCGTGCAGCGCCTGCCAGATCGACTGGACACCCCAACGCGCCGACGATTTTCCGGCCTATATCGCGATCATCGTGACCGGCCACCTGCTGGCCCCCCTGATCATCCTCCTCTCCAAGGATTTCGAATTGGAACCGCTGGCCATTTTCGCGCTGGTCGTGCCGCTTGCGCTGGCGATGATGCTGGGGCTGCTGCAGCCGGCCAAGGGCGCAGTGATCGCCGCGCAGTGGTGGTTCGGGCTCAACGGCTTTCGCAAGGAACGGCCGATCCTTGAAGGCGATTCGGCGTGAGCGGGCTTGCCACCGCGCTGCCCCCCGAGCGGATCGCGCGCTTCGCGCGCCATATCGTACTGCCCGAGATCGGCGGCGCGGGCCAGGCCGCACTGGCCTCTTCGCACGCGGTCCTGATCGGCTGCGGCGGCATCGGCAGTCCAGCCCTGCAATACCTTGCCGCAGCCGGTGTAGGACGCCTCACCCTGGTGGACGATGACGTCGTCGACGTCAGCAACCTCCAGCGCCAGACGATTTTCACGCCGTCGGATGTCGGCAAGCCTAAAGCGGAAGCGGCGGCCGAATGGGTGCGGCGGTTTGATCTTGGCCTTGAAGTCGCGGCAGTCGTCGAGCGGGTGGGGGGTGACAACGCTGCCCGGATTCTCCCCGGCGCCCACGTCGTATTGGACGGCTGTGACAATTTCGCGACTCGCCTCACGGTGTCAGATGCCTGTGTCAATTTGGGCATCCCACTGACATCGGCGGCGATCGGACGCTTCCAAGGGCAGGTCGCCAACTTCGCCGGACACTTGCCCGGCCAGCCCTGCTACCGCTGCTTCGTGGGCGATGCCTTCGACGCGCAGGACTGCGACACCTGCGCCGCCGATGGCGTGCTCGGCGCCATGGTCGGCATGATCGGCACTTTCGCCGCGATGCACGCGATCCGCGTGCTGACCCAGGGCCACGCCGCCTTCGGCGAGCCGCAGTACGGCACCCTGCACCTCGTCGACGGGCTCAATCCGGGCATGCGCGCGATGCGCATTGCCAAGGACCCGGCCTGCGCGGCCTGTGGTGGCCGAGGCGCCTCAGCCGCCTGACAGCATTTCCTCGACCCAGGCCGGCACGATCCGCGTCGCCGGACCGTGGCGCGCCTCGTCGAACCAGTCGGTACCCTGCGAGGCCTCGAGATTGAGCTCGAGCGTCCAGGCCCCCAGTTCGGCGGCGGTCCGCACGAAGCCCGCGGCCGGATAGACCGCGCCCGAGGTACCGATCGAGACGAACATGTCGGCTTCATCGATCGCGGTCAGGATCGCCTCCATCCGGTAGGGCATCTCGCCAAACCAGACGATGTCCGGGCGCAGCGCGGGCACCCCGCACGACGGGCAGGCCGGACGGTCGGCGAGCGCCCCTGTCCAGCCTTGGCGCGCATCGCAGGCGGTGCACCACACCGACAGGTGCTCGCCATGCATGTGGATCACGTCGGCGTCCACCACCCCTTCCGCGCGCGCCGCCCGGTCGTGCAAGTCATCGACGTTCTGGGTGACCAGCGTCACGCGCCCCCCGCTCTGGCCCGGCCAGTCACGCTGCAGCCGCGCGAGCGCGAGGTGTGCCGCGTTGGGCGCGCGCGCCTGGATCTGCTCGCGGCGCATGTCGTAGAAGCGGTGAACAAGATCGGGGTCGCGCGCGAAGGCCTCGGGCGTCGCCACGTCCTCGACGCGGTGCTGCTCCCAAAGCCCGCCCGAATCGCGAAAGGTGCCAATGCCGCTCTCGGCGGAGACCCCGGCCCCTGTAAGGATGACGATATTGCGTGGAGGCATCATGCCCCCATGATTGCCGCAAGCGCGCGCCGGCTCAAGCCCCCTCTGCCCCCGCCATCCGCGCTCCGACTTCTCCCCTCACGCGCGGGAACTTGTCAGCCGGCCCGAACAGCCCCTAAGGGAGCCTCACGAAGGACGCGCGCCCCTCCCGCGGCGCGCCCACGAAAGGCAGGACAGTGGCACGGATCGGAATCATCGGCAGCCAGGGGCGCATGGGGCGCGCGATTGCAGAGGCCATCGCGTCCGCGGGCCACGACCTTGCCGGCGGTATCGGCCGGGACGGCGATGCCCACGCGCTTGCGGCGGCGAGCGATGTGCTGATCGACTTTTCCCGCCCGGCCGCGCTCGAAGCCAACCTCGAGGCCGCCGTGGCCGCCAGGGTTCCCATGGTGATCGGCACCACCGGCCTGGAAGAGCGCCACCACTGGCTGATCGACGAGGCCACCGCCACGATCCCCGTGCTCCAGACCGGCAACACCTCGCTCGGGGTCACCCTGCTCGCTCACCTCGTGCGCGAGGCTGCCTCGCGTCTTGGCGAGGACTGGGACATCGAGATCGTCGAGACCCACCACCGCATGAAGGTTGATGCCCCGTCGGGCACCGCGATGCTGCTGGGCGAAGCCGCCGCCAAGGGTCGCGACGTGACGCTGGCGGACGTATCCGACCGGGGCCGCGACGGCATTACCGGCGCGCGCGAGGTCGGCCACATCGGCTTCGCCGCGCTGCGCGGAGGCAGCGTGGCGGGCGACCACACCGTCCACTTCCTCGCCGACAACGAGCGGCTTTCGCTCTCGCACCTTGCCGAGAACCGTGGCATCTTCGCCAAGGGTGCGGTCAAGGCCGCGCTCTGGGTGCTCGCGAAGGACGCCGGCCGCTACACGATGCCCGAGGTGCTCGGGCTCTAACCGGAGACCGCCGCCTTGCGCCGCTACGTCCACGACCAGCTCTTCATCCATTCGGACAGTGCACAGGCGCGCCGGGGGCTGTCGTGGATGAACCGGCTGATGGTCACCACCATCTTCCTCGCCATCATGCTGACCGTACTCGCCAGCGAGAAGACGCTGTTCGAACCGCACCGGCGCCTTTTCATCGCCACCGAAATGGCCTTCGGGGCGATTTTCGGCGTCGAGTACCTCGCGCGCGTCTGGGCGGTGGTGGAGGACGATCCTTCGGCGCCAGCCTGGAAGATGCGGCTGAGGTTCATGGCGACACCCGTCGCGCTGCTCGATCTCGTCGTGGTGATCGCCTCGCTGCTGCCCTTCTTCTTCTCCGACGTGGCGGTGCTGCGCCTCGTGCGCCTGTTGCGCCTTGCCGCGCTGGTCAAGTTCAGCCACTTCTCGATCGCGCTGCGCGAACTGATGCACGCGCTTTCCGACCGGCGCTACGAGTTGCTGGTGACACTGGCGCTCGGCGGGTGCCTGCTGCTGCTCGGCGCCACCGCACTGTACTGGACCGAGCACGAAGTGCAGCCCGAGGCCTTCGGCTCGATCCCGCGCGCGCTGTGGTGGGCGGTGATCACGCTGACGGGCGTAGGCTATGGCGACGTCACGCCGATCACCCCGCTCGGCAAGATGTTCGCCTCGCTCGTCGCGATGTGCGGCATCGGTCTTGTCGCAATGCCCACCGGCATCATGGCCTCGGCCTTCAGCGACGCCATGCAGCGCCGCCGCGCGCTCAACGACCCCACCCTTGGCCCGCTCCCGGGCGATGAAACGGACCTGACGTGAAAAAGGACGACATCTTCGAATTCTTCCGCCGCCTGGCCGAACTCAATCCCGATCCGGTGACCGAGCTGGAGTTCGGCAACGTCTACCAGTTGCTCGTCGCGGTCACGCTTTCGGCACAGGCGACTGACGTCGGGGTCAACAAGGCGACGCGCAAGCTGTTCGCGGAGGTGAAGACGCCGGCGCAGATGGTGGCGCTGGGCGAGGATGGCCTCAAGGAACACATAAAGACGATCGGCCTGTTCAACTCGAAGGCGAAAAACGTCATCGCGCTCTCGCAGATCCTCGTCGACAGATACGGTGGCGAAGTGCCCGCCGACCGCGACGCGCTCGTCGAGCTGCCCGGCGTCGGGCGCAAGACCGCCAACGTCGTCCTCAACTGCGCCTTCGGGGCGGAAACCTTCGCGGTCGACACCCATATCTTCCGCGTTGCCAACCGCACGGGCATGGCCAAGGGCAAGACCCCGCTGGCAGTGGAGAAGGGGCTGGAGAAGAAGGTCCCCAACCCCTTCCGGGTCGGCTCGCACCACTGGATGATCCTGCACGGGCGCTACATCTGCAAGGCGCGCAGCCCCGAGTGCTGGCGCTGTCCGGTGATCGACTTGTGCAGCTTCAAGGACAAGATTCTCGAGAAGGGCGCCAAGCCCGCCACGAAGCCCGCTGGCGCCAAGCCTGCCCGCGGGAAGGCCCCCGCCACGCCCTGAGGTTACGCCACGCGCACAATGTGACATATGCGCGTGAGAGTGGCACACTAATCCGGTTCGGACATATCCAAGCCCGAGACCGGAGAGATGACGATGCCCCGCGCGCCCCAGCCCCTCGCCCTTTCGGCCTTTGCCGCCGTTTTCGCACTTGCGGCCTGTTCGCAAGGCGAGCCGCGCCCCGCTCCGCCGGTCAGTCCGGCCGCGAGGGTCATCGGCGAAGCGAGCGACTGCCTCGCGCTGAACAGCTTCTCGGGGACCCGCATCCGCGACGACTACACGATCGACTTCACCAGTCCCGCAGGCGGCAAGGTCTGGCGGGTGACGCTGCCCCAGCGCTGCCCGGGCCTGCGCAGTGCGGACAGCTTCACGTACGAGACCTCGCTCTCGCAGCTGTGCCGCACCGACATCATCTATCCGCTGATGCGCTACGGCAACCGGTTCGAGCGCGGCCCGGGTTGCGGCCTCGCGCCGTTCGTGCCGGTCACGCTGGAGAAGTGACCCTCCCCCGAAAGGGAGGGCCCCAAACGATCAGCTCTCGTACTGTTCGGGATCGATATTCAGCCCGCGTCGGCCGTCGGCGGCGGTGTGGCTGGGCGCATGCGGCACGTCCGCATCGGGATCCATCAGCGGCTGGAGCATGCCTTCCGAACGGGTGATCACCGCGGTCGCGACCGCGTTGCCCACCACGTTGGTGGCCGAGCGGCCCATGTCGAGGAAGGTGTCGACGCCCAGCAGCAGCGCGATGCCCTCGACCGGCAGGCCGAACTGGGTAAGCGTGGCGGCGATCACCACCAGGCTCGCGCGCGGCACCCCGGCGATGCCCTTGGAGCTGACCATGAGCGTCAGCAGCATGAGAATCTGCGTGAAGAGCGGGACGTGGATGCCATAGGCCTGCGCGATGAACATCGTCGCGAAGGTCATGTAGATCATCGAGCCGTCGAGGTTGAAGCTGTAGCCCAGCGGCAGGATGAAGCCCGAGATGCGGCGCGGCACACCGAAGCGGTCGAGCTGCTCGAACAGCTTGGGCAGGCTCGCTTCCGACGAGGCGGTCGAGAACGAGAGCAGCAGCGGCTCACGGATGTAGCGGAACAGTGTCACCACGCGGCCGCGCAGGAACAGCCCGCCCGCGCAGAACAGGATCACCCAGAGCAGGAACATCGCGAAGTAGAACTCGCTCACCAGCACGCCATAGGTCACGATGATGCCCAGCCCCTGCGTACCGATCACCGCCGCGATCGCGCCGAACACCGCGAAAGGCGCAAAGCGCATCACATAGCCGGTGATCTGCAGCATGAGCTCGGCCAGCGCCTCGGCCCCGCGCACGATCGGCGCGCCCTTCTCGCCGATGGCGGTCAGGCCCACGCCCACGAAGACCGAGAAGACCAGGATCTGGAGGATGTTGTTCTCGGCCATCGCCGCGATCGGGCTTGCCGGGAAGATTTCGAGGATGAAGTGACGCAGCGTCAGCTCGCCCATCTCGAGGTCACCCACGCCCGCGGCGGTGTCGAGCCCGACGCCGACGCCCGGCTGGAACAGATTGACGAGGACAAGGCCGAGCGCGAGCGAAGTGAGGCTGGCGGTGATGAACCAGGCCAGTGCCTTTCCGCCGATGCGCCCCAGCGCCGAGCTGTCGCCCATCCCCGCGATACCGGTCACGATCGTCGCGAAGACCAGCGGCGCGAGAATCATCTTGATGAGCTTGAGGAAGACGTCGGGCAGCAGCCGGAAGTAGTCGGTCCACTGCTTGAGGACCGGGCTGTCACCGGGCAGCGTGGCGTGAAGGATGTAGCCGGCGACGATGCCCAGGACCATGCCGATCAGAATGTAGAGTGTCAGGCGCCTGCCCATTGCGTACCCCTTGATAAATGGTGGCGTCGGAGGAAGCCGCCGACCCTAACAGCCCCTTGGAGCGGGTCAATCCGACGCAGCGCGAACTCCCCGGCGCGGGCCGGCGCGGCGCGCATGCCGCCCCGGCCCCGACAGTTGCCCGCGCTGCGGCGATCAGCGTGCGAAAGCGGCCTCGGTCACCCGGCGATAGATGCGCGCGAGCGCTTCGAGATCGGCGATGGCCACCGCCTCGTCGCGCTTGTGCATCGTCGCGTTGCACAGGCCGAATTCGATGACGGGCGCGATGTCCTTGAGGAAGCGCGCATCCGACGTGCCCCCGCTGGTCGACAGTTCGGGCTCGACACCGGTCTCGGCGCGGATCGCCTCGGCCAGCATCGTCGAGAAGGCGCCCGGCTCGGTCAGGAACGCCTCGCCCGAGATGACGGGACGGGCCATGCCGCCGTGCTTCTGCGCAATCGCGCTTACCCGCGCGCCCAGCTCGGCGCCGGTGTGCAGGTCGTTGAAGCGGATCGAGATGCGCGCCTCGGCCTTGGCCGGGATGACGTTGTGCGCGGGGTTGCCCACCGCAAGGTCGGTAACCTCCAGGTTCGAGGCCTGGAACCAGTCGGTCCCCTCATCGAGCATAAGCGCGTCGAGCTCGGCGAGCATCGCGACCAGCCTGGTGATCGGGTTGTCGGCGAGGTGCGGGTAGGCCACGTGGCCCTGCACGCCCTCGACGCTCAGGAAGATGTTGACCGAACCGCGCCGGCCGATCTTCATCATGTCGCCGAGGCGATGTACCGAGGTGGGTTCGCCCACCAGGATCAGGTCGGGCTTTTCACCGTTCGCGGCCATCCAGTCCATCAGCGCGCGGGTGCCGTACGTCGCCGGGCCTTCCTCGTCCCCGGTGATGATGAAGCTGATCGTGCCCGCCTCGGCCGGAATTTCGGCGGCCGCAGCGACCATCGCCGCGATCGAGCCCTTCATGTCAACCGCGCCGCGCCCGTAAAGCAGCTCGCCGCGCCGTTCGGGCAGGAACGGAGCCGAAGTCCAGCCCTCGCCCGGGGGTACCACGTCGACATGGCCGGCGAAGGAAAAGTGGCGGCTGCCTTCGGGGCCCCGGCGCACCGCATAAAGGTTCTCCACCGGGCCATCGGGCGCCTCTCCGGCGACGAAGCGGTGGACCGAAAAGCCCAGCGGCGCGAGCTGTTCTTCAAGGCAGTCGAACACCATTCCGGTGGCCGGGGTGACGCTGGGGCAGGCAATCAGGGCCTCGGCCCGATCGAGAGCGCTTGCGGTGGTTTGCAGGGTCTGAGACATAGTGCGTCGCCATCGCACAAGCGCCCGGCCTTGACCATAGCCAGTGGAACCACTTCGATGCCCAGAATCGATCTCGACGCCCTCACCGCCTCGAATGCGACCGGATACCCGGCTCCTTTCGACGAAGCCGTGGCGGGCCGCTGGTGGAAGCGTCTCGCACCCGCAGGCGGCCTCACCCACATGAATGCCAGTCATGTGCGGCTCGAGCCCGGCGCGGCCTCGAGCCAGCGTCACTGGCACCACGGCGAGGACGAACTGGTGATCATGCTCGCGGGCGAGGCCACGCTCGTCGAGGACAGCGGGCGCACGCGGATCGTCGCGGGCGACGTCTGCGCCTGGCCAGCGGGCACCGCCAATGGCCATTGCCTCATCAACGAAAGCACCGCCCCGTGCCTCTTCGTCGCCGTGGGCGCGGGTCGCGAAGAAGGCGGGGTCTACTCCGATATCGACATGGCCTGGGGCGAGGACGGCTACATCCACAAGGACGGCACACCCTATTCTGGTGCGCGACCGGCGAGCCACGCCGCGAAGTCCGGCGAGTGACAGCCTGAAATCGAAAGGGCCCGGCGTTGCGAACGCCGGGCCCTTTCTCGTGGTGTCTCAACGTTCAGGCGATCAACGGCACTGGAGATTGCCGCGGTCGATCTCGCGGCCAAGCGCCCCGCCCAGCGTACCGCCAAGCAGCGAGCCGATCGTCTTGTCGCCGTTGCCCGCCAGCGCATTGCCCGCCAGCGCGCCGAGGCCCGCCCCGATCAGGAGGCCCGTCGTGCCGTTGTCGCGGCGGCAGTGATAATGCCCGTCCGAACCGCGCCAGACGTGGCTGTTGCGGTCGATCCGCTGTGGCTCACGGTAGCGCCCATGCTCGTCGTAGCGGTTGTTGTTATGGTGGTTGCCGTTGTCGTGATGCCCCGATGACTTGGGCGGCGGGCCACCGTGATGGCCCTGCGAGTTGCCACCGCCCGGTTTGGGCTTGCCACCACCACCAGGCTTGGGCTTGTTACCACTGGGCTTGCCACCCGTCGGTTTCTTGGCCGGCGGCTTCTTCTGGGGAGCGTGCTGGGGTGGCTTGGGCGGATCGGCGGCAAGCGGAGCTCCGGCCACGAGCAGGCCGGCGCTCAAGGCTGCTATCATCTTGGTGTACAGCATCTTCTCCTCCATCGAATGGATGGGAAAATCCTTACGCCCCTGTGGATCGAGATCAAAGCGGGGTGCCCTGAAAGCGCCCGATCTAGGTAGTTTACCCCTTGCCTTATCAGGCTCTTCCCTGAGCCGGTTGTCCCGAGCCGGTCAGGAGGCGAGCGCGGCGTCGAGCATGTGGGCAAGGCGCAGGCCCGCGCGCTCGATTCGCTCGTCGACGATGGGGATTGCCTGCTCGATCGCCGCGTTGCTCCACACCACGCGCACAGGCTCCTTGGCTGCGCAGGGAAGCGCGCCTCCGAATGCCGCGGGATAAAGGAAATCGCGCGAGACTTCCCAGCTCTCGCGCGCCCAGTCCTCGACCGAACCGGTGGCGAGGCGCGCCTTCTCGGCCGCGCTGTAAGCGCGCACCAGCGGCGGGCGCGCCGAGGTGATCGCCCGCTCGGCCAGCACCCCGTCCCAGATCGAGTGGAGATTGCGCCCCGGGGCATCGCCATAGTCCGCCTTGACCGCGTTGCCGCCCATGTCGTGGTTCTCGCCCACATGGAGCGGCTGGTGCACGTCGCCCACGAAGTGGACCACGAAAGCCAGCGCCTGAAGACGCAGCACGGGGGCGAGCTTGCGGTCGGCGAGCAGCTTTTCGTTGCGCTCGATCTGCGCGGTCACGCAATTGCCGTCGCGGCACTCGTCCTTGAGGTTGAAATCGCCGCAGACCGGCTGGTCGTGGTAATGCCACGAGGAGGCGAAAGCCCAGCGCCAGCGTTCACCCTTGATGCAATCGGGCCAGACCGCGGCGTCCTCGATCGTCTTCATCGCGCATTCGGGCGTGTCGATCTCGCGCTGGTGCGCCAGCAGCCGGGTGATCGCCTGGCGCGTCGTGGGCTTGACGTTGGCCCAGGCGATCGCTCCGACGGTGCGGTGCCCCATCGCGCCCCAGGCCAGGGCGGGGCTCGCGGAAAACGTGAACGCGGCGAGCGCGCAAAGACCCGTCAGGGCTCTCCGGAAACGGTTCATGCTCATCTGACCGGCGTCTCGTACTGCTCAATCACCCATTCCTCGGCTTCGGCCGCCGCGATCCAGGCCTGCATCCAGTCGTGCTCCCACACCGCCTGCATGTAGGCCTGCGCGAAACCGGGGACGCCGATGCCGTAAGTCAGAAAACGGCTGACGACCGGCGCGTAGATCACGTCCGCCGCGCCAAACGTGCCGAACAGGAACGGCCCGCCATGCCCGAAACGCGCGCGCGCCTCGGCCCAGAGCGTGAGGATACGCACGATGTCGGCGCGTACGTCCTCGTTCATCGGCGCATCGGGCACGCGGCGGCGCACGTTCATCGGCAGCGTGCGGCGCAGCGGCATGTAGCTCGAGTGCATTTCGGCGACCATCGAGCGCGCCATCGCGCGCGCGGCCTCGTCCTTGGGCCAGAAGCGGTCACGCCCGACCTTGTCGGCGAGGTAGTCGATGATCGCGAGGCTGTCCCAAACCACGGCCTCGCCGTCCCACAGGATCGGCACCTTGCCGTGGCTGGGGGCGAGCTCGTCGGTGCTCGACTTGATGTGCTCCCAGTCCTCGCCCAGGATCGGCACGGTCAGCTCCTCGAAGTGGAGGCCCGACTGCTTGCACGCCAGCCAGCCGCGCAGCGACCAGCTGGAGTAGTTCTTGTTACCGATGATGAGCTTCACGTGGAGGAGCGCCTTCCTTCTGCCAGTCGCCCGACGGGCCTAGAGACTGGACGCCGCGATGTCGAGGTCTGCACGCGCGTGCAGGCGCGCTCAGAACAGGCGGGTAATGAGGTAGAACAGCGCGCCCACCGCCGCGCTCGCGGGAATGGTGATGAACCAGGCGACGATCACGCGGCTGGCTACCGACCAGCGCACCGCGCTCGCCCGGCGCGCGGCGCCCGTGCCCACCACCGAGCCGGTGATGGCGTGCGTGGTCGAAACCGGAATGCCGAGCGCGCTGGCGCCGAATACCACGATCGAACCCGCGCTCGAAGCGCAGAAGCCCGAGTGGTGGTTGAGCTTGGTGAGCTTGGAGCCCATCGTCTTGATGATCTTCCAGCCCCCCGAAAGCGTGCCGAGCGCGATCGCGGTGTAGCAGGCGAGGACGACCCATTCGGGGACGTGGAAGCCGCCCTGCAGGTGCCCCGTCGAGTAGAGCAGCACCGCGATGATGCCCATGGTCTTCTGCGCGTCGTTGCCGCCGTGGCTGATCGAATAGGCGGCGGCCGAGAACAGGTGCAGCGTCTTGAAGATCGTGGTCGAGCCGCGCGGGCTGGTGCCCTTGAAGAGCCAGCTCGTCACCAGCATCAAGACCATCGCGATGGCGAAGCCGATGAGCGGCGAGAGGAAGATCGCGACCACGGTCTTGGTCGTGCCCGAGCTTTCGACGACGCCGAAACCGCCGTGCATGATCCCTGCGCCGAGGAGGCCCCCGATGAGCGCGTGGCTCGAACTGGAGGGAATCCCCTTGATCCAGGTCAGCACGTTCCAGAACATCGCGCCGACCAGCGCGCCGAACACCACCGAGGGGGTGATCGCGTCGGCCGAGACGATGCCCTTGCCCACGGTCTCGGCCACGTGCAGGCCGACGAACCAGTAGGCGACGAAATTGCCGCCCGCCGCGAAGAGCACCGCCACCACCGGGGAGAGCAAGCGCGTGGCGACGACCGTCGCAATGGCGTTGGCCGCGTCGTGCAGCCCGTTGAGGAAGTCAAAGGCAAGCGCAAGGGCGACGAGGCCGACGAGCAGCGGCAGGGCGAGCGTGTGGTCCATGATGCGTGAGGCGCTGTTCGATCAGGCGTGGTCGATGACGAGACCGTCGATCTCGTTGGCCACGTCCTCGAAGCGGTCGACGACGCGTTCGAGCCGCTTGAACATTTCCTGGCGCACGATGAAGTGCAGCGGATCCTTGCCCGCACTGGCCTTGAACACCCGCTTGAGGCCCGAGGCGTGGATGTCGTCGGCGTGGCCTTCCATGCGCACCAGGCGCTCGGTCAGCTCGTGCAGACGGTGGCCGTTGTCGGCGATCTTGCGCACCAGCGGCATGATCTCGGCGGTGAGGCGCGCGGCATCGACGATGATCGCGCACATGTCGATCATCTCGGGCTCGAACTCGGCCACCTCGTAAAGACTGACCGCGCCGGCCACCTGCTGCATCTCGTCGATGGCATCGTCCATCGTGGTGATCAGGCTGGTGATCGCCGAACGGTCGAAGGGCGTCAGGAAGGTGCGGCGCACGCTTTGCAGCACCTCACGGGTGATCTCGTCGGCGTCGTGCTCGCGCTCCTCGATCTCGCGGATGTGCTGATTGCGGCCCGATCCACCCTGCGCGAGACGCGCGAGGGCATCGGCACCGGCGACGAGCGTCGCGGCCTGCTTCTCGAAAAGGTCGAAGAACTCACCCTGGTGGGGGAGCAGCTTCTGAAACCAGGCGAACATTGCATTGACTCCTGTCCTGTCGGCCACCACGCCCAGCATGCGTGCCGGGCTTGCGGCGGCGCGGAACTCTCGCGCACCGAACGAGCGGATAAGCGCCCTCAAATCGTCTTCGTCGACCGCCTTGGCCGCCTCGGTCAGCGAGAACCAGCGGCGTTCGCGCTGGTGCTGCTCGTCCCAGGTGTCGAGCATCTCCGTGACCGCGAAGGGGAACACGTCGACGTCGGCCCAGACATGCGCGCCCGAGGAGCGCCGCTTGCGATAGCGGTAGGACCCCAGCGGCGTGGGGCAGGCCGCACCCAGCACGCCCGCCTCTTCCTCGGCTTCCTGCGCCGCCGCCGCGTGCGGGCTCAGCCCCTTCATCAACCCGCCCTTGGGGATCACCCAGCGGCGCGTCGCGCGCGAGGTGATCAGCAGGATCTGGATCGGCGAATCGACCGAGGGGCTTTCGGTGCGGTAGGGAAGAACGGCAATCTGGCGCACGTAGTGTCCTTGGCCCCCTGGGCTGGCTGGGGTGACGAGTGGGAGAAAGGCACCGCCGATTCGCGGCAAACCCGGCGCCCGATACCCTCCCAGCGCGCGTCACGCAATCGTCACGCGCCGGTCGCAATCGCACATTCCCGCCCGATCCACCGGCTTGCACTTGGGCAAGCCGGCGTGATCAGAGACGCGAATCGCCCAGTACGGCCGCGCGCAGCTCCTCGATACCAAGGCCTTTTTCCGAGCTTGTGACATGCACCTGCGGGAAGGCTGCCGGGTGCTTGCGCGCCTCGGCGAGCGTCTCGGCGTGGACCTTCTCCAGCTCGCTCGCCTTGATCTTGTCGGCCTTGGTGAGGACGATGCGATAGCCCACGGCGGCTTCGTCGAGCATCTTCATCATCTCGGCATCGACCGGCTTCACGCCGTGGCGCGAATCGACGAGCACCAGCGTGCGCTTGAGCACCACGCGCCCGCGCAGATAGTCGCGCACCAGGCGGCGCCACTTCTCGACCACCGAAAGCGGGGCCTTGGCGAAGCCGTAGCCGGGCATGTCGACCAGCCTGAACTGGAGCGGATCGCCCACTTCGAAGAAGTTGAGCTCCTGCGTGCGCCCCGGGGTCACCGAAGTGCGCGCGATCGCCTTGCGCCCGGTCAACGCATTGAGGAGCGAGGACTTGCCCACGTTCGAACGGCCGGCGAAAGCGACCTCGGGAGCGTTGGGATCGGGCAGGAACTTGAGGTCGGGCGCGCTCTTGAGGAAGGTGACGGGGCCCGAGAAGAGCTTGCGCGCCTCCTCGATCAGCGCCCCGTCGCGCTCTTCCTTGCCGCCAAGGAAATCCTGTGCGTCCACGTCAGGCCTTGCCCTTCTCGCGGGCCTTCGCCCGCTCCGTATCCTCGGCCACCTTGGCCGCCTGCGCCTTGAGCTGCGGATGCCTGGAATACAGGTACTTCTGCTGCGCGATGGTGAGCAGGTTCGAGGTGATCCAGTAGAGCAGCAGACCCGAGGCGAAGGGCGCCATGACGAACATCATGAACCAGGGCATGATCATGAAGATCTGCTGCTGGGCGGGGTCCATCTGCGCCGGATTGAGGCGGAACTGCAGGAACATGGTCACGCCGAGCAGCAGCGCCAGCACGCCGATGCCCAGGAAGCTGGGCGGATCGAAGGGCAGCAGGCCGAACAGGTTCAGGATGTGCAGCGGATCGGGCGCCGAAAGGTCCTTGATCCACAGCACGAAGGGCTGGTGGCGCATCTCGATGGCCAGGATCAGGGTCTTGTAGAGCGCGAAGAACACCGGAATCTGAAGCACCATGGGGAGGCAGCCCGCGAGCGGGTTCACGCCTTCCTCCTTGTAGAGCTTCATGACCTCCTGCTGCTGCTTCTGCTTGTCGTCCTTGTAGCGTTCCTGGATCGCCTTCATCTTGGGCTGGACGGCGCGCATCGCGGCCATCGAGGCGAAGCCGCGCTGGGCGATCGGGAACATCACGCCGCGCACGATGGCGGTAAGCAGGATGATCGCCACGCCAAAGTTGCCGACAAGCTTGAACAGGCTGGTGAGCAGCCAGAAGATCGGCTTCTCGAACCAGCGGAACCAGCCCCAGTCGATCGCGAGGCCAAAATTGGTGATGCCCTGCTTTTCGTAGGCATCGAGCACGGCGTGCTCCTTGGCGCCGGCGAAGAGCTTGGTCGTGCGGCTGAGCTTCTGGCCCGGCTGCAGCGCCTGCTGGTCGTACATCAGGTCGGCGCGGAACAGGTCGTTGCCGAGCGAGCGGTAAGTACCCTCGGCCTTGGCGCCGACGGGGGCCAGCGTCGACATCCAGTAGACGTCGGTGAAGCCGATCCAGTCCGCCTTGCCCGCCGGGTTCACGGTGCCGTCCTCGGCGACGTCCTTGTAGTTGGTGCCGAACGAAACCGAACCGTCGAACGCGCCGACCGGGCCCGAATGGACCTGGAAGCTGTCGAGGCTGGCGGTGAGGTCGGTACGGTTGATGAGCGCGAAGGGCTGCACCACCACCGGCGCCTTGCCGGTGTTGGCGACCGATTGCTCGACCGTCAGCATGTAGTTGTCGTCGACCTTGTAGGTCAGCGCGAAGGTCTGGCCCTGGCCGTTGTTCCAGGTCAGCGTGACCGGGCTCGCCGGGGTCAGCTTGGCGCCGGCGGGTGCGGTCCAGACGGTCTTGCCGTTGGGCGTCGCCGAGCCCTGCCCGACCCAGCCGAACTGGGCGAACTGCTGCGCGGGTGTGCCGGCGGGCGAATAGATGCGGACGGGGCCCGAATCCTTCTTCACCGTCTCGCGGTGGCGATTGAGCACGAGATCGTCGACGAGGCCGCCGGTCAGGTTGATCGAACCCGACACGCCCGGCGCCGCGATGGCGACGCGCGAGCCTCCTGCCAGCGCGGTCTTCAGGTCCTTCTGCTCGAGCGCCATCTCGGCCGCGTCGCGCAAGCCACCTTCACGGGTGGGCTTGGTCGGCTTGGTGGCTTCCTCGGCTCCGCCGGCCTGGACGGTCTGCACCGGGGTCTTGGCCTGGGGGTAGAAGTAGCCGACACCGGCCTCCCACCCGAAAAGGACAAGCGCCGTCAACACGACCGCTAGAATGATATTACGCTGGTTCTGCACGAAGGCTTTCCTGTCGTCGTCTCGTCAGTGGCAACAGCGGTCCGGATGGTCGGTGTCGCTTTTGGATTTCATTTCGGTTCCGGGCACCGGATCGTAGCCGTGCCCGCCCCAAGGGTGGCAGCGCAATAGACGCCATAGCGCGTAGCATCCACCCTTAATCGCACCGTGGGCACGCACCGCCTCGATCGCGTATTGCGAACAGGACGGCGAAAAGCGGCAGGTGGGCGGCATTACCGCCGAGGGACCCAGCTGCCAGGCCCGGGCGATCGCGATCAGGAGCAGCCCGGGAAGGCGCGCCAGCAAGGCGAACAGCCGGCTCATTGCGCCGCCGGTTTCCCCGGAACGCCGCCCGCCTTGCGACGATCGGCGCTCGAGTGCTTGCGCGGGGGACGCTTGCCCTGGCGGGGGCCGCGCGGCGGATCGCCCTTGCCCTCGCGCGCCCGGCCCAGCGCCGCGACCAGTTCCTGGCGCAGCAGAGCGAAGTCGCGCTCGACCCCGTTCTCGCGCCCGATCAAGACGTGGTCGGTGTCGGGCAGGCCATGTTCGGGCAGGAGTTCGCGAAGGAGCGCCCGAAAGCGACGCTTCATGCGGTTGCGCACGACCGCGTTGCCGATTCTCTTGGTGACGGTGATGCCCGCCCGCACCCCCTCGCCCGCGTTGCGATTGGCAAGCAGCACGAAACCCGCGCGCGCCACCCGCGTGCCCTTGTTGGCAGCGAGGAAATCGGCCCTGCGGCTCAGGATCTGGTAGGGAACGGTCATTTCGGGCACGAGCCTAGCGCAAGCCGCGCCAGGGGCAATCGCCCATCCGGCGAATCGCAAACCCGCTTCGACCGGCGCGGCCGGACACGCGAGGCGATTCCCAAACGACGGCGGCCCGCGCAATCGCCAGAACATCCCGAAGGAGGCTCCAGGCGGCCGCGCGGGCCGTGCCGTTCATTTCCGCGACCCCGGCAGGGGCCGGGAGCGCGGGAATGCGGATGTGATCAGGCCGAAAGCTTCTTGCGGCCGCGGGCGCGGCGAGCGCGAAGCACCTTGCGGCCGCCGACGGTCGCCGTGCGTGCGCGGAAGCCGTGACGGCGGGCGCGGACAAGGCGGCTGGGCTGGAAAGTGCGCTTCATGTCAGTCCTCGAATAGTTCAGATGGCCCAGTTCTGGACCGAACAAAAAAGCCGCCTGCAAGCAGACGACCGCAAATCAGAAGCGCGCCGTTACGTGAGACCGCGCCCTGAGTCAAGCTGAGGGGACCGATTCGTTGCTTCCACGGGCCATTTTACGGGCAAGTCTCTTGGCAATTGCAGCATCGCGCAGTCGACCCACGCATCCATCCGGAACGAGCCGCTCGAATCGCATGGGCAAGAGAATCTGGGCGGGAGAATAGAGTCGCCTTCCACGGATGGGAACGTCGCCGGACATCCCATGCCGACAGGCGCAATCAGGAACGGCTGGTGTCGGCCTCGGCGCCGTCGGGGTCGAAGGCGACCCACAAGCTCATCACGCCCGCGCCGAACCAGCGCGCCTTCGAGAACGGGACCGAATTGGTCATCGCGTAGAACGCCTCGGCCTCGATCGGGCTCATGCCCATCTGCCGGTAATAGTCGAGGTAGCGCCGGTTCTCGGGCGCGGAGGCCGAATAGTCGCCTGGCTCGAGACCGGTGTCGTCGATCCACGAGTGGACCGCGAACTCGGCGCCAGGATCGGCCATGCGGCGCGCACCGGCGAGAAACAGCTCGACTCCGCCCGAACGCACCGAACCACCTTGGGGCACGTGCGTGGCGATGCCCCGCTCGCGGATCATGCGCCCCAGGCGCAAGTTCGCGAGGTCGTCGCGGGTGCCGGGACATTCGAGCATCTCGATCACCGCGATGCCGGGATGATCGCGCAGCATCGCCAGAAACTGGCCGGGCGTGCCCACTCCGGTCGCATCGACCAGCGCGGCGTGCGTGGCGTCGAGGACACGGAACGGGCCATAGGCCGGCTCGTGGCCACTCAGAACGGGCGCCGCAGACGCCGGACGGCTCGTAACCGGCACGAGGCGCCGCATGCGCTCGCCACCGCCGGCGACGTAATCGGCATTCACATCGACAGCTTCATAGGCGATCTGCTGCGCCGCCAGGGGGGAAGCGACGCAAAGGCCACCTGCTCCAAGCAGAGCGGCGACGACCGGGACAAAGGCTGCGGTGAACGAGCGCATGCCGGGAAGATGCCTCCAGGGGCCTTACCCAAACCGTGAGAAATCCGGTTAAAATGCTGTAAGGCATGATCTAGGCAACGCCTTGCTTCTCGACAGGCCGCGAACTCCGTGTAAACAGGACGAGAAATACAGATAATTACTTAGACCACTTTAAAAGGGGTCGCCTTTTGGTCGCGATTATTTCGACGGTTGCTTACCTGGGACTGGAAGCCAGATCGGTCGGAGTGCAGTGCCAGATCGCCCCGGGCATGCCCGGATTCGCGCTCGTCGGCCTCCCCGACAAGGCCGTGGGCGAAAGCCGCCAGCGGGTGAGCGCCGCGCTCACCGCAATGGGGCTCGCGCTGCCGCCCAAGCGCATAACCATCAACCTCTCGCCCGCCGACCTGCCCAAGGAAGGGTCGCACTACGACTTGCCGATCGCGCTCGCGCTGCTCACCGCGATGGGGCTGCTCGACGCAGAGCAGATGGCCGAAGTCATCGCGGTGGGCGAACTTGCGCTCGACGGGCGCCTGATCCCCTCCCCCGGCGTCCTGCTTGCCGCGCTCCACGCCGCGAGCTGCGACAAGTCGCTGCTGTGCCCGGCCGCGCAAGGCGCCGAGGCGAGCTGGGCAAGCACGGTCACGGTCACCGCCGCGCCCAACCTCGTCAGCCTGCTCAACCACCTGAAGGGGGTCCAGATTCTGCCCCGCCCCGTGGCCGGAACGGTCGAGGAGCCCCGCACCGGCCCTGATCTCGCCCAGGTCAAGGGCCAGGAAACCGCCCGCCGCGCGCTCGAAATCGCCGCCGCCGGAGGGCACAATCTCCTGATGTGCGGCCCGCCGGGGGCGGGCAAGTCGCTGCTCGCCGCGTGCCTGCCCGGCATCCTGCCCGAACTCGCCCCGGCCGAGGCGCTCGAAGTCTCGATGGTCGCCTCGGTGGCGGGAACGCTCGAAGATGGCAAGATCAGCCGCGCGCGCCCGTTTCGCGCGCCCCACCACTCCGCCTCGATCGCCGCGCTCACCGGAGGGGGCCTGAAAGTGCGCCCCGGCGAAGTCTCGCTCGCGCACCTGGGCGTGCTGTTCCTCGACGAATTGCCCGAATTCCAGCGCACCGTGCTCGATTCGTTGCGCCAGCCGCTCGAAACCGGCGAGGTGACCGTCGCACGCGCCAACGCCCACGTCACTTTTCCCGCGCGCGTCCAGCTCATCGCCGCGATGAACCCCTGCCGCTGCGGGCACCTCGGGGACGCGAGCCTTGCCTGTTCACGCGCGCCCAAGTGCGCGGCCGACTACCAGAGCAAGGTCTCGGGGCCCCTGCTCGACCGCATCGACTTGCACGTCGAGGTCGATCCCGTGCGCGCGATCGATCTCGCCCAGCCCGCGCACGCGGAGGACAGCGCGCAGGTCGCCGCCCGCGTGCGCCGCGCCCGCGCGCTGCAGACCCAGCGCCTCGAAGGCAGCGGCGCGCGCAGCAACGCCGAGCTCGACGGCGAAGCTCTGGAACGCCAGGCGACACCCGACGAGCCAGGCCGCCAGCTGCTGCTCCAGGCGGCCGAGGCCATGCGGCTTACTGCGCGCGGCTATACCCGCATCCTGCGCGTGGCGCGCACGATCGCGGACCTCGCCGGCGCCGAGACGATCGGGCGCGCCCATGTCGCCGAGGCCTTGAGCTACCGCCGCCAACCACCGCGCGCCTGATCGCCGGCCCCGCCAAACGCCCGCTTGCGCGGCGGCACGCGAACGGGCAGAGCGAGCCGGCACGACGACAGGACGCCCCCTTGCCCGACAACCTCCCGCTCGACCGACGCACCCTGCTGGCAGCCGGCGCGGGCGGCGTTGCCGCCGCCTCGCTCGGCGGACTGCTTGCCCCGCGCCCCGCGCGCGCCGAAATCCTGGGCTCAGGCTTCGAGGGCCTTACCGGCACTCGCGCCGAAGTTGCGCTCAACCTCTTGCGCGCCTCGCGCAGCGTCGCCTTCGGCACCGGGCGCGAGGTGTGGATGTGGCTCTCCTCGCTCTGCCCCTATTGCCAGAAGTACTTTCGCGAATTTCCCAAGCTGACGGTCGAGGGCTTTCGGGTCCACTACATCCCCTTCATCCTGGGCGATGCGGAGACGGGCGCCGTCCTCAAAGTGCTCCAGGATCCGACACCTGCCACCTTCCGCGCCTTCATGCGCCGCGAACTGGGCTCGGCCCCGCCGCTTGCCTACGATCCCTATTACTCGGGCCCGCTCGACTACGCGGGATCACCCGCGACATTGCTCGCACGTCACCACGCGCATATCCGGCTGGTTCAGACCGCTTACGACGCCGATGCCGGCTACCCCACCGAGACCGGGCTCAACCGTCCGCTGTCGACGCCGCGCACGTTCTTCGCCACGCAGCGGGGCGCGCTGCTGATGTGGGGCGGTGGCTTCGGGGCCGCGCAGTTCGCGCGCCTGCGCAAGCTGTAAGCCCGCGCGCGTCCCGCCCCGTCATGAACGCTGCCGCATCCGACCCGCACCCCTTTCGCGCGGGGCTGGCCATTCTGGCCGCGCAAGTCTCGGTCAACCTCGGCGCGGCGCTCGCCAAGGACCTCTTCGCCACGGCGGGTCCCGAGATGGTCGCCGCGCTGCGCACCTCGCTTGCCGCGCTCCTCCTCCTCGTACTGGTCCGCCCGCGCCCCGACCGCCTGGCGCCCGCGCTGCTGGGCTGGATCGCGCTCTACGGCCTCGCGCTCGGGGCCATGAACCTGCTCATCTACGAGGCGATCGAACGCCTGCCGATCGGCGTCGCGGTGGGGATCGAGATCTGCGGGCCGCTGGCGGTGGCGCTCGGGGCCTCGCGCAGTGTGCGCGACCTTGTCTGGCCCCTGCTGGCAATCGCGGGCCTCGCCCTCCTGATCCCCTGGCCGGGCCGCGCCCACGCGCTCGATCCAGCGGGCCTTGGTGCCGCGCTCGGGGCCGCGACGTGCTGGGCGCTCTACATCCTGCTCGGGCGCCGAGCCGCGCGCGCTCCGGGCAGCACCGCGGTCTCGCTCGGCATGGTGACGGCCTGCCTTGTCACGCTGCCCGCCGCGCTTGCCAGCGGCGCAAGCCTGCCGCCCGCAGAGGCCTGGGGGGCGGTGCTGGGCATCGCGCTGCTCTCGAGCGTAGTGCCCTACCTTCTGGAAATGCGGGCGATGGCGCGGCTGCCCGCGCGGGTCGTCGGACTCATCAGCAGCGCGGCCCCGGCGATCGCCGCGCTCGTCGGCTATGCCGTGCTCGGCGAGACGCTCACCGTGCTCCAGGCGCTGGCGATCGCCCTCTTGATCGCGGCGGCGGCCGGTTGCTCGCTCCAGGCCCGCGCGCCGATCGCGCGACTGCGCGACGATCCCTTGGTCTAGAACCCCGACCCCTACGCCGAGGTCGGCGCGAGTTCTTCCTCGTGGTCGATCTGGCAAAGAACCTGCGCGATCACGCGCGGGTCACTGGCAAAACCGAGGTGCGAGCAGCGAATGGCGACCGCCCGGTCGCGCTCGTGCGCCCAGCCCTTGGCCGAACGCGGGTGGATCACCCCGTCGCGCGGGCTCCACAAGGCGATCGTGGGCACCGGCGGCTTGAGAGCGAAGGCGCAGTCGATCGGCGGCGCGTCGACCGCGTGGCCGGTGATCACCTGGTAGGCGCGCCAGGCGTTGTTGGCGCGCGGATCGCCCGAGAACGGCGTGCCCATCGTGATCACCTTGGCGACCGCGCCCGGCTGGCGCCGCGCGATCTCACGCGCGAAAAGGCCGCCCAGGCTCCACCCCACGAGCACCACCGGGCGACGCCCCTGCCGCGCCAGGGCGCCGACGCGGTGCATCAGGAAGGCGAAGTTCTGCGGGGTCGGGCCGAAATTGAAGCCGAGCCCCCATTCGTGGACTTCGTGGCCCGCCTGGGTGAGTGCCTCGAACATGGGCCGCATGCGCTTGGGATGCGCGCCGAAACCGGGCAGGAGCATGACGGTCTGGGCCTGGCGCGCGGGCAGGACGGCATCGCCGCGCCCCTGCCCCACGCGCCAGAGCGAGGCGAATTCGCGTGCCAACAGGGCGAGCGGCGGCTTGCGCACGCCCTCGGGATGGGGCTGGCGCGCCAAGGCGGCGCGGTGCAGCACCTGCGCGCGCACCGGCCCCAGCGTATCCCAACTCAACGGCTTCACCTTCTGCGTCTGCCTTCTCGTCTTTCCTGCGTGGTCATCGCCTAAGAGGGACAATCCCCCGTCCTATGCGAGACCACGTGCATGGTCATGTTCATCCGGTCCATCGGCGGCGTCGCCCCGGTCACCTGCATCGTCATGGTGACGTCCGAATCGGTCGGGCTGCCGGTTCCAGTCAGCGTCATGACCGCCGTTCCCTGACTGGGATGTGAGCAGGTCATGCGCGCGTCGATCTTTCCGTCCGAAACCGTGAACGTATCATAACGGCATTTCGAGGCCTGCCCGACATTGTCGAACATGTCGCGAAAGCCCTTTTCCGCTTCGTCCCGGGTCAGGCAGAAGCTCTCGTCCTGATTGCGGGCCATCATGTCCTTCATGTGCCGGGCGGTCTCGGCGGGAAGTCCGGGCATGTCGAACTCCTTGAACTCGACCGTACGGCTGTAGAGGCCAGGTTCGGGACGGATCGCCTGCGCCGCCGCGCGATCGACCTTGGCGGTCGAAACGGGCGCAGCGCCCCCTTCATCGCCCGAGGACGCCGTCTCGCTCGAACCGCAGCCGGCCAATGCAAGGCACGAGACCGCGATCCACCAGCCAGCACGCACCGAATTTCGCGTCGACTCCTTGTAAAGCATTGCTTCCCCTCCTCGCGACGGGACAGGTTCGCCCCTGCCACCTCGATACCATGGACGGGCCCGGAGCCGCTAGCATCCCCGCCCGGCCCGCTCCAAGCATTACAGTTCAATGACACACCGCTGTCAGCAAGTGATTGCGATGGGCTCTGATAGTCCCCATATGTTCTCGCATGGCCGAACTCATCATCCGACGCGGACTCGACGAACCGGACACCACCGGCGCGTTCACCCCCCACAAGCCCCAACGTCCGGAAAAGTCGCTCCCCGGCAAGGCTTTCAAGATCGTTTCGGAGTACGCTCCCGCCGGCGACCAGCCCACCGCGATCGCCGAACTGGTCGAAGGCGCACGCGCCGAGGACAAGACGCAAGTGCTGCTGGGCGTCACCGGCTCGGGCAAGACCTTCACGATGGCCAAGGTCATCGAGGAACTCCAGCGCCCCGCCCTGATCTTGGCGCCCAACAAGATCCTCGCCGCGCAGCTCTATGCCGAGATGAAGGACTTCTTCCCCGAGAACGCGGTGGAATACTTCGTTTCGTACTACGACTACTACCAGCCCGAGGCCTACGTGCCGCGCTCGGACACCTACATCGAGAAGGAAAGCTCGGTGAACGAAGCGATCGACCGCATGCGCCACTCGGCGACGCGCGCGCTGCTGGAACGCGACGACGTGATCATCGTCGCCTCGGTCTCGTGCCTTTACGGCATCGGTTCGGTCGAAACCTATTCGGCGATGATCTTCGACATCGAGGTGGGCAAGGAAGTCGACCAGCGCGAGCTGATCCGCAAGCTCGTCGCGCTCCAGTACAAACGCAACGACGCCGCCTTCTCGCGCGGCACGTTCCGCGTGCGCGGGGACAATCTCGAAATCTTCCCGTCACACTACGAGGACATGGCGTGGCGCGTGTCCTTCTTCGGCGATGAGATCGAGGAGATCGCCGAGTTCGACCCACTCACCGGCAAGAAGGGCACAACTCTCGAAAAGGTACGCGTCTACGCGAACTCGCACTATGTGACGCCCGGCCCGACGATGAAGCAGGCGAGCGAGGCCATCCGCTTCGAACTGACCGAGCGACTCAAGGAACTGGAGACCGAGGGCAAGCTGCTCGAAGCCCAGCGGCTCGAACAGCGCACCAATTTCGACCTCGAGATGATCGCGGCGACGGGCTCGTGCAACGGCATCGAGAACTACTCGCGCTTCCTCACCGGACGCCTGCCGGGCGAGCCGCCGCCGACCTTGTTCGAATATCTGCCCGACAACGCCCTCCTCTTCGTCGACGAGAGCCACCAGACCGTGCCGCAGATCGGCGCGATGGCCAGGGGTGACCACCGGCGCAAGATCACGCTCGCCGAATACGGCTTCCGCCTGCCCTCGTGCATCGACAACCGCCCCTTGCGCTTCAACGAATGGGACGCGATGCGCCCGCAGACTTTCGCGGTTTCGGCGACGCCTGGCGGCTGGGAGATGGAGCAGACCGGCGGCGTCTTTGCCGAGCAGGTCATCCGCCCCACGGGCCTGATCGATCCCCCGGTGGAAATCCGCCCGGTCGAGGACCAGGTCCAGGACTGCATCGTCGAATGCAAGGCCACCGCCGAAAAGGGGTTCCGGACACTCGTCACGACCCTGACCAAACGCATGGCCGAGGACCTCACCGAATTCATGCACGAGGCGGGCGTGCGCGTGCGCTACATGCACTCGGACGTCGAGACGCTGGAGCGCATCGAGTTGATCCGCGATCTGCGCATGGGGGTCTACGACGTGCTGGTGGGGATCAACCTCCTGCGCGAGGGGCTCGACATTCCCGAATGCGGGCTCGTCACCATCCTCGATGCCGACAAGGAAGGCTTCCTGCGCTCGGAAACCTCGCTGATCCAGACCATCGGGCGCGCGGCGCGCAACGCGGAAGGCCGCGTGATCCTCTACGCCGACCGCATGACCGGATCGATGGAGCGCGCGATCGCCGAAACCGACCGCCGCCGCGAAAAGCAGAAGGAATACAACGAAGAGCACGGGATCACCCCGCAGACGATCAAACGGCGCATCGCCGACATCGTCGCCGATACCGCGAGCCGCGATGGCGTCACCGTCGAGATCGAGACCGAGGACGGCGCCAACAACCTCGTTGGCCACAACTTGCGCGCCTATATCGAGGACCTGGAAAAGAAGATGCGCGCCGCTGCGGCCGATCTCGAATTCGAGGAAGCCGGGCGCCTGCGCGACGAGATCCGCCGCCTTGAAGCCACCGAACTGGGCCTGCCCGAAGCCGAGCACAAGGCGCCGCGCGTGGGCCGCTCGAACGAGGGCAAGCCGGGCACGCGCAAGACCCGCTACGGCAAGCAGACGAAGAAGTGGGGCAAGTAAACGCGCCTCGGCGCGCGGCGTGACGGTGCCTCACTCGGGCACGAGGATCACCTTGCCCTGGCGCGCCTCACCCGTGCGCGCCGCGTGCGCGAAGGCCTCGCGAAAGCGGCTGAAGGGGTAGACTCCGGCGATCTCCGCCCGCGTCCTCCCGCTGGCCAATACGTCGAACACGGCGCGCGCCATGCGCGCCTGCCCGTCCTCGCCGACGCGTGCCAGGGCACGGTCGGTCATCATCGCCCGAAGGCGCACGTCGCGGAACATCATGTCGGGGTAGTCGAGCGCGTAAGGCTCATGCGCAAGAAAGCCATAGGCGAGGACGAGTCCGCCATTCGCCGTGCAGGCCCCCAACCGGCGCGTCGCCGCCCCGCCGACCGCGTCGAGCGCGAGACGCGGGGGCGCGAGGCCCAGCCCGGATAGCCGCGCGGGCAGGTCCGGCCCATCGACCAGCACGTGACGGCGCCCCGCCTCGCGCAAGGCGCGCGCGGCCTCTTCACGCCGGACCAGGTCGATCACGGTGAGCCCCTGCGCATCCCCCAGCGCCGCGACATAGCCCGCCACGTTCGCGTTCGCTGCGTTCTGGAGGACCACCTCGCCGGGCCTCATGGTTTCGTATGCATTAAGCAAGAGCCAGGCAGTGGCGAGATTGATCCGCGCGAGCGCGATCTCCTGTGGCGCGACATCCTCCGGTGCGGGCCAGAGCGCATCGGCCGGCAGCGCGCGTCGCTCCTGCAAGGCGCCGTAGGCCATCGGCAGGATCACTCGCTCGCCCACGCGCCAGCGCGTCACGCCCTCACCCAGCGCCACGATTCGGCCCACGCCCTCGAATCCGGGAACCCCGCCGCCTCGCGCGATGAAATCAAGCTCGCCACGCACCGCCAGCAAGTCGGCGATGTGGAGCGGTGCGGCCTCGAGCGCGACGACGACTTCTCCCATCTTCGCCTGCGGTTCGTCGCCGTCGCGAAGGGCGAGGACCGCGCCCGGTTCGCCGTTTCGTTCATAGCCCAGGTATCGCATGCATGGCTCCTTGCCCGATCCAACGCTCTCCAGGATAGCGCTGCGGTGCACGCTGGACATGGCTGCGGACCGGAGCTGTTCGCGGACCGAGGAAACGGGTGCACCGCCACAGGTCGATCGCGCGCGGCCTGCGCGGCGAGTCACGAAAAAATGCCCGAAAGCTTCCTCGGAAGCTTTCGGGCAGTATCAAGGATTGGCCGAAACCAGCCCTCGGGTCGCGCCGATACAATGTATGCAATCGTGAGCACGCGCATGCCACGATCGTGGTATGCAGCGTGTAATCCCTGTCGGTTTTTCTTGCGGACCTTGCCCATTCCCGACAAAATCAGGATGTGGGCAGACATGGGGGCATTGACGGCGAGGCGTTCACGCGTCTGCGCTCCGCGATCGAGCAGGCCCCGTTTGCTGCGGATGGCTGGAACCTGGCCTTGCGTGCCCTTGCCCAGGCCACCGGATCGCGCCATGCCCAGCTCGTCGCCCTGGGCGACAAGCACCTGGCGATGAACTGGCTCAACGACGCGCCCGAGGACTTTCAGGCCGAATCCAGCCGGATCGAGATTTACCGCCCCGATGTGAACTATCGCATCGCGGCGCTGCGCGCGCCCATGGAGATTACCTGGGAGGCGCATTACGACGTCGCGCGCAAGGCGCACACCGACGAGGCTTACCTCGAGCTTGCACGCAAGTATGGGTTTGAACATGGTGCCCAGGTCGTGCTGGCGCAGAAGCCCGGACTTTTCTTCGGGCTGGCGCTCATGCGCAGCCCTAGCGAAGGGCGGACCGGCACGAGCGAGCACGAGACCCTCGCACGCATTGCGCCCGACATCCTATCGGCCATCCGCGTCCAGGAATCGATCGAGCAGGCGGGCGCCAGCCTCCTGCACGGCGCGCTCGAAACGATGGAGACCGCCGCCATCCTCCTCGATTCGCTGGGCCGCGTCACCCACGTCACCCCCGCCGCGCAACGGCTGCTGGGGCCCGAGACGCTGCAGCTCAATGGCCGCGCCGTGCGCTCGAACCGTCCCTACATCGATCGGGCGCTGGGCATCCGCATCGGCCAGGCGCTGAGCGGCGACGACCCCGGCCCCGCCGACTTGTGGATCCGGACAGGAAGCGGACTTCTGCTTGTCGACGTCCGCCCGCTGCCGCGCGGTAACTGGCACCTGGGCACCAACGGGGCCGCGATCGTCACCTTGCGCCCGCTGCTGACGCCGCGTGTGCGAGCCGAAGACGTGGCCGACGAAAAAAACTTCGCGATCATGGCGGGCAAGCTCGCGACGGCCCTGGCACTGACCCACTCCGAAGCCGAAGTCACGACCTTGCTGGCCCACGGACTCTCGCGCAAAGAAATTGCTGCATTGCGTCATGTCAGTCCGCAGACGGTAAACACGCAGCTGCGCATGATTTTCCTCAAGTGCGAGGTCAACCGCGAGAGCGAACTTGTTGCAATTGCACGATCTATTCTGGACGCCATAGGTTCCTGAGGCCGACGGGCCGAACCCCATCGCACGGCCCGGGAAAGTTGCAATCGGCGCAAACGTCCGGCTCCGCTTTTCACTGGTCTTTCCGCGTAGCGGGCGCAAACGGGCGTTCACAGGTGGACTTAGGAGAGGCCATGCGCATCAAGAACAACGCTTTGCGTTCCAAAATCATGTCGGCCCAGGACGCCGCGCGTCTGATCGCCAACGGCGACACCGTGGGCATGAGTGGCTTTACCGGCTCGGGCTACCCCAAGGCCGTACCCCAGGCGCTGGCCGAACGCGCCGGCGCCGAGCACGCCGCGGGCCGCGATTTCAAGATCGATCTGCTGACAGGCGCCTCGACCGGCCCCGAACTCGACGGGATGCTCGCCAAAGCCAAGGCGATCGGCCGGCGCATGCCCTTCAACACCGACCCGATCGCGCGCAATGCCATCAACGCGGGCGAAATCGACTACCTCGACATGCACCTCTCCCAGCTTGCCCCGATCGCCTGGCAGGGCATCCTGGGCAAGATGGATGTTGCCGTGATCGAGGTCAGCGCGATCCACGAGAACGGCAATCTGGTGCCCTCCTCCTCGCTCGGCAACAACAAGGCCTGGCTGGAACTGGCCGACAAGGTCATCCTCGAAGTCAATTCCTGGCAGAGCGTCGATCTCGACGGAATGCATGACGTCTATTACGGCATGGCACTGCCGCCTTACCGCGTGCCGATCCCGCTCGTGCGCGCGGACCAGCGCATCGGGCAGCCCCACATGCGCGTGGATCCGGCCAAGATCGTCGCCATCGTCGAGACCGATGCGCCCGACCGCAACGCGCCCTTCTCGCCTACCGACGACACCGCGCGCGCGATCGCGGGCAACCTGCTCGACTTCCTGGGACACGAAGTGAAGATGGGCCGCCTGCCGGCCTCGCTCCTGCCGCTCCAGTCGGGAGTGGGCAACATCGCCAACGCGGTGCTGACCGGCCTGATCGACGGGCCCTTCCACGACATGATGGCCTATACCGAGGTGATCCAGGACGGCATGGTCGACCTGCTCGATTCCGGGCGCCTGCGCATGGCCAGCGCCACCGCCTTCTCGCTGAGCCCCCAGGGCGCCGAGCGGGTCAATGCGGATATGGCGCGCTACCGCGAGATGATGATCCTGCGCCAGCAGGACATCTCGAACAACCCCGAGGTCGTCCGGCGCCTGGGTTGCATCGCCATGAACGGCATGATCGAGGCCGACATCTTCGGCGCCGTCAATTCGACGCGGGTCATGGGCTCGCGCATGCAGAACGGGATCGGCGGCTCGGGCGACTTCGCCCGCAACAGCTACGTCTCGATCTTCATGAGCCCTTCCACGGCCAAGAACGGCGCGATCAGCGCGATCGTCCCACGCGTCGCCCATGTCGACCACATCGAACAGGACGTGCAGGTCCTGGTGACCGAACGCGGCCTTGCCGACTTGCGCGGCCTCACGCCGCGCCAGCGCGCGCGCGTGGTCATCGAGAACTGCGCGCACCCCGACTACCAACCCATGTTGCGCGATTATCTGGCCCGCGCCGAAGCGACCAGCTTCGGCGGCTACAGCCCGATGATCGCATCCGAAGCCCTCTCGTGGCACCAGCGCTTCATCGAGACCGGCTCGATGTTGCCCTGATGCACCGCTAAAAGGCCCGCAGACCCCCACCCCCCGCGCGGGCCTTGTCGCCACTTGGCGACACGGTAATGTGCCTCGCTTGCCCACCAGACCCCATCCGGCAAGCGAGGTACTTACTTGTTACGTTGTTCAAAACTGGCGCTTGGCCTGCTCCTCGCCACGAGCGCCATCACCCCCGCCGTCCTCCATGCGGATGACGAGGCAAGCGAAGCCAAGGCTTCCAAATCCGCCGACGATGCCCTCCCGCCGCTTCCGGCCGACAAGTCGATCAGCCAGAGCGCGGTGATCGGCGGCAAGAGCGTGAACTATACCGCCACCGTCGGCACGATCCCGGTCAAGGACGCCAAGGGCAAGCTGATCGGCGAAGTCGTCTACACCGCCTATACCGTGCCCGGTAAGCGCGCGGAGAACCGTCCGGTGACCTTCGCCTTCAACGGCGGCCCCGGCGCGGCTTCGGTCTACCTCAACCTGGGCGCGATCGGCCCCAAGCGCGTCGCCTTCGGTGCGCAAGGCGATTCGCCGAGCGACCCGGCAGTGCTGCGCGACAACCCCAATTCCTGGCTCGACTTCACCGACCTCGTCTTCATCGATCCGATCGGCACCGGCTTTTCGCGCACCCGCGCCGACGAGGAGACGACGAAGAAGGAATTCTACGCGGCCGATGCCGACATCCACTACCTCAGCCGCGTGGTCTACGACTGGCTGGTCAAGGAAGGTCGCCTTTCGAGCCCCAAGTACCTGACCGGCGAAAGCTACGGCGGCTACCGCCTGCCGCGCCTCGCCTACTACCTCCAGACCCAGATCGGGGTGGGCATCAGCGGCATGACGCTCGTCTCGCCCTATCTCGACCCGGCCGCGATCGGCGACGAGACCGCACTTTCGCCGCTCCCCTGGATGATCAACCTGCCCGCCATGGCCGCGGGCAATTTCGAGCGCCAGGGCAAGCCTCTCGACGAAACCACCATGGGGCCGGTCGAGCAGTACCTGCGCACGCAATACGTCGCCGACTTCCTGGCAGGCCCCAAGGACAAGGCCGCGACCGATCGCCTCTCGGCCCGGGTCGCGGAACTGACCGGGCTCGATCCGGCGCTCGTGCGCCGCATGAACGGGCGCGTCGACATCGCCACCTACTTGCGCGAAATTCGCCGTTCGCAGGGCCTCGTCGGTTCAGTCTACGATTCCAACTTCACCGCCTACGACCCCTTCCCCGCCAGCGCCGACCAGGAATACAACGATCCGCTACTGACCACGCTGATCGCTCCCACGACTTCGGCCATGGTCGACTTCGTGACGCGTCAGGTCGGCTGGAAGGTGGATGCACGCTACAACGCGCTGTCCTATTCGGTGAACGAGGCCTGGGATCGCGACAACACCGACAGCCCGGTCCAGGACTTGCGCAAGGCGATCTCGATCGATCCCAAGATGACGGTCGACATCGTGCACGGCTGGGACGACTTGTCCTGCCCGTTCTTCGCCTCGCAACTGATCATCGACCAGATGCCCGATTTCGGCAATGCGAACCGGGTCCACCTGCACAAATACCCCGGTGGCCACATGTTCTACGCACGTCAGGACAGTGGTGCTGCGCTGCGTCGCGATGTAATGGCCAGCTACCTAAAGTAATGCAATCGAATATTTCGCGGAATTAGGGGTAAAAACGATCTTTCAGATGGGCGCAAACTGCTGTATATGAATAAAAAACAGCCGCCACGCCCTCGAAGTCGCAAACCAAAAGAAAAACGCAAAATGCGTAAATTAAATTACTGAAAGCACCATCAAATTTCAAAAACAGAAAAAAGGGGGCAAAAGCCCCCTTTTTTTTTTACAAATGGCGATGCCGAAATTTCAGATTTTGCCGAATTCAGACTCATAAGCCCCGGTGTCGCCTGCAGCGAGAAGCCGCGCCTGCTCGACCCACTTGTCCCGGCGCGGGCGCCCGGCGAAGGCGCCGAGCTTGCCATCGAGTTCGTCGAGATCCGCCTCGCTCCAGGCCGCGATCTGCGCGTAGCGGGTGATTTCCAGCGCAACGAGCAGCTTTTGCATCTTGGGGCCGAGACCCTTGATTTTGCGCAAGTCGTCTTCGGGCCCCTCGCTGACGGCAGGTTCGGCCACGACAGGTTCGGCCACGATGGGTTCTGAAGCGAGTTCGGGCGCGGCTTCCGCCGGCTCGGAAGTAGCTTGCGATACGTTCTCGCCACGCTCGTCCAGCGCGCGCGCGGCCTCGGCCTCCTCCTGCGCGGCAACCGCGATCACTTCGCCGATCCCGGCCATCACGCCGGCAGCGGCAGGGGGATCGATATGCACCGGCTCGGGCTCGCGCGTGACGGCCTCGGGCACCGGCAGATCGTACTGCGAGGCCGGACTCGCCGCGTCGATGAGAGCCTGGTTGCGCTGCGCGGGAGCGCTGCCTTCGTCCAGCACGTCGGGACGGTGCGTACGCCCGCGCGGCGATTTCGAGCCGTGCGCGAATATCCAGTAGGCGACCGCGATGCCGATCACCAGGGCGGCGAGGAAGATCAGCCAATTGGCCTCGATCATTTGCACCACGTGATTATCCTTTACGTTTCCAGACGAGCCAGCCGATGCCCAGACCCATAGCATAGGCCAGCAGCACCGAGACGGCCAGTTCAAGCCACATGGGCATCAGCAGTCCTTTCCGTGCATGAATTGCCGTTTCCCGGCGCGGCCCTTAGCAGCGTCGGGCGACGATCCCAATGGCTTTGCGAAAAGCCTGAAACGAGCGTGTAAAAGGCCGACCACGGCCGCGCACGTCGGCATCAGCCCGGTCCCGGCGTGTCGATCGGCGTCGGCTTGACCGGGGCCGAAACGATCACCGAGAATTCGATGCGCCGATTGGCCGGGTCGGTGGGATCCAATCCCGCGATCGGCTTCTCCGCGCCCACGCCGGTCGCCCGCAGGCCGTCGGCCGGGATGCCACGGCCGATCAACGCCCAGCGCACCGCCTCCGCGCGCGCCAGCGACAGAGCCTTGTTCACGTCGGGATTGCCACCCTTGTCGGTATGGCCCGTCACCGCGATGATACTGCCCACACAGGGCTTGAGCGCGCGCGTGACTTCGTCGAGCAGGCGTCCACTCGCCGGGTCGAGGCGCGCACTCGATTCGGTGAAACGGATCGTGCGCGTCTCGAGGATGCGCTCGACGTCGCCCTGGCAATGGAGCGCCTCGGTGGGCCCTGCTCGGGTGCTCGTGCGCGCCCAGCTGATGCCGCCGATGCCCGGGATTGCCGCAATGCGCGCCGCCACCTCCTTGCGGGTCTCGGACGGCAAGGCATCGCCGCCCGAGAGGATAGGGTGCCGCGTCAGCCAGCCGTAGCGATCCTTGAACGCGACGGAGACCGCCTGCCCGCCCACGGCGTCGCGCGCCGCACGGGCCCGTGCCTCGAGCCCCCCGATGAAGACCGGCCCGCGATAGGCCATGGTGGCGGTGGACATGATCAGGCACGCGAAGGCGCCCGCTCCTACTATCAAGGCTTTACGCGGGTTCATGGCCCAAGCCTAGAGCGCGCAGAGCCCCCTGTCAGCCTCTAACCAACCGATTTTCGACGCCTAGCTCGTCTTGGTCTTCTGGAACAGCTTGCGGTCTTCGGGGCCGAAAGCCTTCTTCCAGATGACGAAGAGATAAGCACCCAGGATCGCGGGGATGCCGAAGGCCAGTTCCACCCACTCGGGCAAATATTGGGTGAAGACGAAACCGATCACGATCGCCGGCGCAGCCGCCCACAAGAGTGGCCAGCGCCAGTTGTTGATCGGCTGCCCCAGATACTTGCCCAACATGCGCGCCTTGACCAGCGAAGTGAGCCCCAGCGCGACGAACAGCGCGGCGGCCGCGGCCGCGGCCTGGAACAGCGAGTTATAGCCCAGCCGCTGCATCGCGAGGATGCCCGCGAAGGTCAGCGCCGCCTGAACCGCGATCGTTGCCAGCGAGACCATCAGGTTGCGCAGGCGATGGATGTAGATCAGCGCCGCCTCGCTGACCACGGCGGTGGACGCCACCACTTCGGCCGCGAGCAGCAACGCGAGCGCGCCCGTGCCACCCACGAACTGGCGCCCGATCAGGCCCATCACGCCTTCCCCGGTAATCCCGAGCGCGAGCGCGATGGCCGCCTGTGCGGCGATGATCCAGAAGCCCACCTGGCTGACCTGTCGGGCGACGAGGGCATAGTCCTCGCGCTTGAGCGCACGGGTGATGACCGGACCCAGCACCGGCTCGAAGCTGGTCTTGAGCTTCTGTGGCAGGCTCGCCACCTGTTGCGCGGCGTAATAGACGCCCACGGCCGAGGGCGGCGCGAGGAAACCAAGCAGCAGCACGTCGACGCGGCGCGTGCCCCACTCGATCGTATCGGCCAGCGCGATCGGCATCGAGCGCACCAGCACCCGACGCATGACCGAGTAACGCGGACGCCATCCGCGCGGCAGGCCATAAAGTCGGATGAAGGGCACGAAGGCGGTGATCGCGGCCGCGAAGATCGAGGCGACATAAGCCATCGACAGCCCGCTTTCGGGCGCGACGAAGATCATCACGCCCGCCATGATCGAGATCGTCCAGGGCTCGACGATCGCGCGCGACCAGACCGTGGGACTGATCTTGAGGCGATAGGCGAGCGCGGCCAGCCAGATCTCGGTCAGCGCCAGTGGTGGGATCGCGACCACGATCAGGCGGTCGAGGAACGTGTACTTGCCCCCGGGGAACATCGGGGTCGGAACCAGCCAGAAGAACAGCGCCGCCGCGCAACTCGCAACGAAAGCCAGAACCATGCCGTCGAAGATGGTGTTCGCGGGCGGCTCCTTGCCCTCGTTCTCGGTCAGTCGCTGCGCGAGACCGCGCTTCTCGCCCATCGAGCAGACCATCGCGGTCAGCTCGATGATGACCAGCGCCGAGGCAAAGCGCCCCATTGCGGCCGGACCGTAGGCCGCCGCGCGTCCGGCGATGAAGAGGAACGGGATGCGCGCGGCAAGCCTCAGGAAGAAGCCCAGGAAATTGGTGCGCCCGCCCTTGGCGAGGGCAGCGATGTCGTCGCCATCCTGCTTCTCGCGGGCCGCCTCATCGCGGCTGACGATTTCGCTCACGCCGCCGGCTCCTGTTCGGCCCGCAGCGGGCGCGCGAGAATCCGCGAGACCACGTCGGCTGCGGGCGCCTTGCCCTCGAGCAGCCGACAGACCGCCTCGACGATCGGCATGTCGATACCGTCGCGTCGCGCGAGTTCGGCCAGGATCGGCGCGGTCGCGGCGCCTTCGGCCACCGAATTCTTGCCAGCGAGCGCCTCCTCGGCACTCTGCCCTTGCCCGAGCGCCAGCCCCAGCGAGAAATTGCGGCTCGACGTGGACGAACAGGTAAGCACCAGGTCGCCAAGCCCACACAGGCCCGAAAGCGTGTCCCCGCGTGCCCCGCGCGCGAGGCCGAAGCGCAGCATCTCGGCATAGCCGCGCGCGATCAGCGCCGCGCGGGCGTTCTGGCCCAGGCCCAGGCCATCGGCGACCCCGCAGGCGATCGCCAGCACGTTCTTGATCGCCCCGCCCACTTCGGCGCCGATCACGTCGTCGGAGTAATAAGGTCGGAAGGCCGGGCTTGCGATCAAGGGCGAAAGGCGCTGCCACTGCGCTTCGCCGCCCGAACAGGCGAGCGTCACCGCCGTGGGCAACCCTGCGGCCACCTCGTGCGCGAAAGTCGGCCCCGACAGCACGGCGAGGCGGCTGCCCGGCGCGGCTTCCTCGGCGACTTGCGCCATGAGCCGCCCGCTCGAGGCCTCGATCCCCTTGGCGCATAGCACCAGGTCGCGCCCGCTCGCAGGCAGTTGACCGATCACCGAGGCGAGGAATTGCGCGGGCACCACCGCCAGCAGGACCGGCAGGCTTGCCAGCTCGGCGAGGTCCGAGGTCGCGCGGATCGCCGGTTCGAGTTCGGCGCCCGGCAGGTAGAGATCGTTGCGCCGTGTGGCATTGATGCGCGTCGCCAGCTCGCTCTCGCGCGCCCAGAGCAGGACCTCGCGCTGCTCACCAGCGCCCTCGCGCTCGCCTGCACTCGCGCCCGCGCGCGCCAGCGCCTGCGCCAGAGCGGTGCCCCAGCCCCCCGCGCCGACGACCCCGATCGCGGCCGGTTTCAGGGGTTCGCTCATGCCTTGACCCCCGCACCGCGCACGGCCTCGGCATCAGGATCGAGCGGCCAGCGCGGGCGCGCCGAGACGTCGAGCGGATCGTTCTGGCCCATCGCGTGGCGCTCGACGCCCGCCCAGGCGATCATCGCCGCATTGTCGGTGCACAACGCGAGCGGCGGCGCGATGAAGGGCAGCGAGAACTGCGCCGCCAGCGTCTCGAGCGCGGTGCGGATCGCGGTGTTGGCCGCGACGCCGCCGGCCACCACCAGCGCGCTTACCGGCACGTCTTCGATGCCCTTCAGGGCCCGGCGGGTGCGGTCGATGATGCATTCGATCGCGGCCTGCTGGAACGAGGCCGCGATGTCCGCGGCGCTGTGCTCACCCGACTGGTGCGCGCGCAGAACCGCACTCTTGAGCCCGGCGAAGGAAAAATGCGGTTCCTTGCTGCCCTTGAGCGGACGCGGCAGCGGAACCGCCTTGGCATCGCCCGACGCGGCGAGCCGTTCAAGCGCGGGACCGCCGGGATAGCCCAGCCCCAGCACCTTGGCCGACTTGTCGAAGGCCTCGCCCAGCGCGTCGTCGATGGTCGTCGCCAGGCGGCGGAAACGCCCGACGCCCTCGACCAGCAGGATCTGGCAATGGCCGCCCGAGACGAGCAGCAGGAGATAGGGAAAGGCAAGGCTGGCATCGGCGAGACGCGGCGAAAGCGCATGGCCTTCCAGGTGGTTGACCGCGATCAGCGGCTTGCCGGTCGCCATGGCCAGCGCCTTGGCCGAGACCAGGCCGACCATCACCCCGCCGATGAGCCCCGGGCCCGCGGTCGCGGCAATCGCGTCGACCTCGTCGAGCGTCATCCCCGCATCGGCGAGCGTCCCCTCGATCAGGGGCGCGAGACGCTCGACGTGCGCGCGCGCGGCGATCTCGGGCACGACCCCGCCGAAGGGCTTGTGCTCCTCGTCCTGCGAGGCGATGCGCTGCGCCAGGATCGTGCGGTCCGCCGTCACCAGCGCCGCTGCGGTCTCGTCACACGAGCTTTCGATACCGAGGACAACACTCATCCTCACATTCCCTGAACCACTTTGCCTGAACGACCTTTTCCTTGCCGCGCCCACGCGCTAGCACACTTCACCGATGAGTACCCACACTTCCACGTCGCAAACGCGCTATCGTCTCGGCACACGCCGCTCGCCGCTCGCCATGGCGCAGGCCCACGAGGCCCGCGATCGCCTGGCCCGGGCGCACGGAATCGATCCCGCGCATATAGAGATCGTGGCCGTGACTGCCAGCGGAGATCGCATCCAGGACCGCGCGCTTGCCGAAATCGGTGGGAAAGCGCTGTGGACCAAGGAGCTCGACGCCTGGCTCGCCGCAGACGAGATCGACTTCGCGGTCCATTCGGCCAAGGACGTCGAGACCCTGCGCCCGGAAATCTTCACCATCGGCGCAGTGCTGGAACGCGAGGACGTGCGCGACGTGCTGGTGGGTGCGCAAAGCATCGCCGCGCTGCCGCCCGGCGCCGTGGTCGGCACCAGCGCGCCACGCCGCGCCGCGCAACTGCTCCACGCCCGCCCCGACTGCGAGGTGGTGACCTTCCGCGGCAATGTCGCCACCCGCCTTGCCAAGCTCGCCGCGGGCGAAGCGCAGGCGACCTTCCTCGCGCTGGCCGGGCTCAACCGCCTGGGCGAGACCGGCACCGGCCACCCGCTCGACGCCGAAGACTGGCTGCCGGCCCCGGCACAGGCCGCGATCCTGGTCGAATGCCGTGCCGACGATGCGCGCACCCGCACCTTCCTGTCCGCGATCGACCACATGCCGAGCCGCCGGGCGGTGCTCGCCGAGCGCGCCCTGCTCGAAGGGCTCGGCGGCAATTGCCACAGCCCCATCGCCGTTCTCACCCGCAACGACGACGAGGGGCTGCACATGCGCGCGGCGATCTACGCGCCCGACGGCAGCGAGCGGGTCGAGAGCGAGGCCCGCTTCGCCCACGACGACGCGCAAGGTCCTGGCCGTCTTGCCGCCGACCTGCTCGCCAGGGCCTCGGCACGCGTCGCGATCCACTTTTCCGGTCCGGCCGAGTGACCGCCGGGCCCCCGCCCCGTTCATCGCCTCGTTCACCGCCCCGCACCCCACGCCTGCTCGTCCTGCGCCCCGAACCCGGCGCCCACGCCACGCTCGAGGCGGCGCGCGCACTTGGCCTCGCCGCACAGGCCTATCCGCTGTTCGAAATCCGCCCCCGTGCGTGGCCGGCGCTCGATCCAGCGGACGTCGACGCGCTCCTCATCGGCAGCGCCAATGCCCTGCGCCACGGCGGCGCCGATCTCGATCGCTACCGAGGCAAGCCCGCCTATTGCGTGGGAGCCAAGACCGCCGAAGCCGCGCATGACGCGGGCCTCGACGTCGTGTTTACCGGCAAGGGAGGATTGCAGGCCACGCTCGCGGCCCTGGCCCCCGGCCACGCCCGCCTGCTGCGGCTTGCCGGACGCGAGCGCGTAACGCTCAGCCCTCCTGCGGGCGTCACCATCGCCACGCGCGAAGTCTATGCCAGCGAGGCACTGCCCGCGTGCGAGGGCCTGCACCGCGAACTTCTGCACGCGCAGGAAGGCCTCGTCGCCCTGCTCCATTCGGGCGAGGCCGCCGCGCGTTTAGAAGAGCTATGCCTGGCCTGGGAAATTCCCACGCACTTCGTTCATCTTGCGGCCATCGGTCCGCGCGTATCCTCCCGCCTTCACGCGCGCTGGGGCAGGGTGCAGGATGCGATCGAACCCAGCGACACCGCGTTGCTGGCCTTGGCTGCACAGATGTGCCAAGAGATCGCAACGGGATCGGTACAAGCAGACAATCACACCTGATGCAGGACTTCGAGACACAACCTTTACAGCGCGATACCGCGCACGTGCCGCGCAGCCGTTCGAGCGGCGGCGTGTTCTTCGTCGCGCTCGTCGCCTTCCTGCTCGGGGCCGCGCTGGTGGCCTGGGCCTCCTCGCGCGGGATGCTCGACAAGTTCCTGCCGGTGCCCGACGCCTCCGAGACGCCCCTCGCCGATGCCAGCGACGAAGCGGCCGTGACACCCGTCACCGCCCCCAGCCCCACGAACGATCTCCCGGCCAGCAAACCGACGCCCGAGCAGATGGCCGCGCTGGGCAGCGTCGAAGGCCGGCTCGCCATGATCGAGGACCGCCTCTCGCGCATCGACTACGAGACCGACGCAGCCTCGGGCAACGCCGCGCGCGCCGAAAGCCTGCTGATCGCCTTCGCCGCGCGCCGCATGGTCGATCGCGGCGAACCGCTGAGCTACGTCGCCGACCAGCTCCGGCTGCGCTTCATGGACGCCCAGCCCAACGCCGTCGACACGATCATCGCCTTTTCCAAGGCCCCGGTGACGATCGACGAGCTCAGCGCCCGGCTCGAGGCGCTTTCGCCCGAACTGACGGTCACCAGCCGCGAGGTCAGCTTCTGGGACCGCGCGCGCAACGAGATGAGCTCGCTGTTCACCGTGCGCCGCGATTCGCCCGCGCTCGTCTCACCCAAGGCCCGTATCGAACGCGCCCGCATCATGCTGACCGCACGCCGCATCGACGGCGCGATCAACGAAGTCGAACGCCTGCCGGGCGCGGAAGCCGCCAAGAAATGGATTGCCGACGCACGTCGCTACGAACGCGTGCAGAAGGCACTGAACCTGCTCGAGACGACCGCCATGCTCGAACCGCGCCGGTTGAAGGACGCCGAAGGCCATGCAGTCGACCAACCCAGCCCGCTAGCCGCGCCGGGCGCTTTCTTCGATCCCGGCGAGACACCGGAATCAACGCCAAGCGCCGATTCCGGAGAGGATTGAACGGACGATTAGCCCTGCAGGAGTTCGGGCAGCTTGCCCGACATGCCCCGCGCCTCGTCCATGAAGAAGCGCTTGAGCAGGCCACTGCGCTGCACGCCCGCCATTCCCAGGCGCCGGATCGCGCTCGGGATGCGGCCCGGGATGCCGAACAGGCGTGTCAGCGTGTCGGTCGCGGCCATGACCATGACGCTGTCGAGACTGCGCCACTTCTCGTAGCGGGCAAGCAATTGCGCATCGCCCGGATCGAGGCCGAGGCGCATGCCTTCGGCCAGCACCTCGACGAGCGCGCCGACGTCGCGCAGGCCCAGGTTCAAACCCTGCCCCGCGATCGGGTGCATGCCGTGCGCGGCATCACCGATCACCGCCAGCCGCTCCTCGACGACGTTGACGGCGTGGTGGAAGCGCAAGGGATAGCTCATGCGCGGGGCGGACAGCTTGATCTCGCCCAGCACGCCGTGCATGCGCGCGGCAACCTCGTTGACGAACATCGCATCGCTCATCGCGATGACCCCGGCGGCATCCTTTTCGGCGACGGTCCAGACGAGCGCGCTGCGGTGGCGCCCCTGTTCGTCATCGAGCAGGGGCAGCAAGGCGAAGGGGCCGGCCGGGTAGAAGATTTCCCAGGCCGTGCCGCCATGCGGCTTGGAGTGGTAGAGCCCCGTCACCATCGCGCGGTGCTTGTAGTCCCACTTGGCCATCGAGAAGCCCGCTTCGTCGCGAGTGGGCGACTGGCGCCCCTCGGCCGCGACGAGCAGCGAAGCCTTGAGCACGCGCCCGTCGCTCAGCTCCACCTCCACGCCGTGCGCGCCGCGGTCACGCCGGACGGCCTCGGTCCTGACGTGCCAGGCGATGGCGGGCTCGTCGCGCGCCGCGTCGAACAGCGCGATCCGCAAATCGCGGTTGGCGTACATGCGTCCAAGCGTGCCCTCGTCGGGCTTGGGCTGGAAGTCGATGCGGCCCGGCTTCATCCCGTCGGTTACCGCGATCGAATCGATCGCGCAGCCGAGCGGGGCAAGTCGCTTGCCAAGGCCGATGTTGCAGAACAGGTTCCAACTCGCGGTCGAGACCGCCGAGGCGCGGCCATCGGCGCCCTCGGCCACCAGGTCGGCCGGGTCGGCCCGGTCGACGACGTGGCTGGTGATCCCGGCTTTCGCCGCGGCCAGCGCCAACGTCATGCCGACGAGGCCGCCGCCCAGGATGATGAGATCGCGGCGGGTGTCGTCCGCCTTCGGGGAACCTGTTTGCGAATCGCTCATGACGGGCAGCTATCGGCCCCTGACGCATCAATGTCGAGACATCTTCCGTCCCAGGTGCCGGCAGGCGCGGTCAGCCCCACGCTGGCGGCAAGAGTGGGGGCAATATCAACGGTTTCGACCGGATCGGGCTGCTCGAAGCCCTGCATCCCTGCGCGCCAGAACAGCATCGGCACGCGGCGGTCGTAGTCCCAGGGGCTGCCATGCGAGGCGACCTTGAAGGGTTTGGCCTTCCCCGGCACGACACCGCGCCGGGTCAGCATCTGCACGTCGCCCGAGCGGCCCGGGACGAACGAGGCGCGCACCTTCTGGATCAGGTTCCAGTCCTGCGGGTGGCCTTCGGGCATCGGCTGGGCCAGGATCTCGTCGGCCGAGAAGGCGCCCTCGATCTGTGGATTGGCCTTGAGGATGGCGAGAAGCGCGTCGACGACCTGCTGCTTGCGCGCGCCGGTCAGTTCGGCCGAAAGCCAGACGCTCCCCGATTCCCCGCCGCCATAGAGCATCGGGCCCTGCTGCACCGCGATGCCGGTGCGGCGCGACACCTCCTGCTCCAGCGAAGCGGCGGTGAGCGCGGGATCGATGCGCACCGCGTCGCGGTTGCCGCGCTGATGCTGGCGCTCGGGCGCGTCGAAGCCCCCGTGGTCGGCGCTCAGCACCACCTCGTAGTCGATCCCGCGCGCGTCGAGCGCGTCGAACAGCGTACCCAGCGCGGTGTCGAGCGTGTTCATCTGGATGCACATCTCGACCCCTTCGGTGCCGAAGGCGTGGCCGACCTTGTCTGTGTCCGAGAAGCTGACCGAAAGCACGTCGGGCACCGCGTCCTTGCCCATGCCCAGCTCATCGACGAGACGCACCGCCATTTGCGCGGTGGCAAGGTCGCCACGCGGGCTTTCGCTGAAGGCCCCGAAGTCCCCCTTGGCGAAGGGGAACTTGTAGGTACCGATAGTGAAATCTCCCACCGAAGTCGCGCGGTCGTAAGGCGCGCAGAAGCCGGGCACCGCCATCTCGCCGCCACCGGCCGCGACCAGTCGGCCGAGCTCCGCGTTGTAGGCGTTCACGGCGGGCAAGGCCTTGCGGTCGAGGAAGGTGGTGAAGCCCTGCTTGCCGAACCAGTAGACCGCGTCGGTATCATGGCCGCTCATCATCACCGCCGCACGGTCCTTGACCGAAACCGCCGCGTTGATCGTGCGCGGATCGCGCTTCTTGAGAAGGTCGCCGAGCGTGGGCGCCTTGAGGTGCTTGGGGCTCACCACCGGGTTGTCGGGCGAACTGCGCGGGTCGCTCTCGTCCTCGACGCAATAGACTTCCTTCTCGGCGCGCGCGAGGCCGGGCTCGAACCAGGAATTGGCGGTGATGCCGGTGCGGGCGGGGTGGACCCCGGTCAGCAAGGTGGAGTGGCCGGGGCAAGTCTCGGTCGCCGCGTGCGACTGGAAACCCGAGGGGAACACCGCCCCCTTCAAAAGCCGGGTGAACCCCTTGGAGAAGTGCTGGCGGTACTCGGCGAAGAGGTCGGCCGAAAACTGGTCGACCGAAATCGCGACGATCAGGCGTGGCGGCTCCTGTGTCGAAGCGGCGACTGCCGGTGCATTCGCCGCGTCGCCCGCGAAGGCCGGAGACGCGGCCAGGGCCAGGGCCAGGGCGATCGAGGAGGGCAAGAGGCGCATGGGAGTTCCTTGAATTGTGGGCGCGCACGGGGCACAGGCAGCTAGGACGGGTCCGCGTGTTGGGCGCTCGGCCCGTTTCGCGCAGGGAAACCGTATGAAATCGCGTCGTTATCGCCCGTTTCTGACAGTCGTGTGTCAATTTCTGGCGCTTCTCCTGTGCGCATCCCCGGCGCTGGCGGCGGGCAACCACATCGCCGCGCGCCTGCTGGCCGCTCCCGGCGCCGAGCCCGGCAAGCAAACCACGCTCGCGATCGAGATGCAGCCCGAAAAAGGCTGGCACGGCTACTGGGTCAACCCGGGCGACGCCGGCCTCGGCATGCGCCTCGACTGGTCACTGCCCGAAGGCGCGGAGGCGGGCGAGCCACTCTATCCGGTGCCGCACACGCTGCTTGTCGCCGGGCTGATGAACCACGTCTACGAGAGCACGTATGCGGTACTCGTCCCCCTCACCCTGCCCGCAAGCCTGCGCGCGGGGGACCGCGTGCCGGTGCGCGTGAAGGCGCAGTGGCTGGCCTGCACCGAGGAAATCTGCGTTCCCGAGCGCGCCGAACTCGCCAGCGAAGTCGTCGTCGGACAGGCCGACGCCAAGCTTGCCCGGCAATTCGCCAAGTGGCGGCGCCTGCTGCCCGCCCCGCTCGACGCCAGCGCGAGCCTGGCCCTCGGCGCCAAGGACCTGCGCCTGGCGATCCCGCTTCCCGCCTCGGTCGATCTCGACAACCCGCACGTCTTCATCCGCGAGGACAAGCTCGTCGACTATGCCGGGCAACAGTCCTTCGCGCGCAAGGGCGACACGCTGCTGGTGACGATCCCGCGCGCGCCCTTCGCTGCGCGCGAGGCGACCTCGCTCGAGGGCGTGCTCAAGCTCGACGGCTTCGGCAACGGTCTTTCGTTCTCCGCCCGGCAAGGCACCGTCCCTGGCGGCGGAACCCCGCTGGCGGGCCCCGACAGCAGCGAGCTGCCCGCCCTGCCCTGGCTGCTCCTCGCCGCACTCGCGGGCGGGCTTCTCCTCAACGTGATGCCCTGCGTCTTCCCGATCCTTTCGCTGAAAGCGCTTTCGTTGGCGCGCGCGGGCGAGAGCGAGGCGCATGCCCGGATCGAGGGGCTGGCCTATGCGGCCGGCGTGGTGCTGGCCTGCCTCGCGCTCGGCGGCGTGCTGCTGGCCTTGCGCGCGGGCGGTGAGCAAGTGGGCTGGGCGTTCCAGCTTCAGGAACCCGCGGTTGTCGTCGCCTTGCTCCTGCTGGCCGCGACGATCACCGCCAACCTGCTTGGCCTCTTCGAATTCGCAGTGCCCGGCTTCGCCAGCGAAGGCAGCCCACAGGGCGCCTTTGCCACCGGGCTCCTGGCCGCCTTCGTCGCGACCCCTTGCACCGGTCCGTTCATGGCGAGCGCGATGGGCGCAGCGCTTCTGCTGCCGGTCGTGCCCGCACTCGCACTCTTCGCCACACTGGGTCTTGGCATCGCGCTGCCCTTCCTCGCCGTCGCCTTCGTGCCCGCCCTGCGCACCCGCCTGCCCCGCCCCGGCCGCTGGATGGTCACCTTCCGGCGCTGGATGGCCGTGCCGATGGCGCTGACCGCGCTCGCGCTCGGCTGGCTGGTCTGGCAGGTCGGGGGCGAGATCTACTTCGCCGTCACGCTGCTCTTCGCGCTGCTGCTGGTGCTTGCGCTCTACGGCGTAGGGCGCGCGCAGCGCCGGGGCCGCAAGGCGCGCCCGGCCGCCCTCCTCGCGCTGTTCGATGCCCTCGCCTGCCTCGCCCTCCTGCCCAGCGCCGCGCCCGAACCGGTGGCCGCCGCCTCGATCCTCGACACCCGCCCCTTCTCCGCCGCCGCGCTCGACAGCGCGCTGCAGAGCGGCAAGCCGGTCTTCGTGTGGATGACGGCGGACTGGTGCCTCACCTGCAAGGTCAACGAGCGGGTCGCGATCGAGCGCGAGGAAACGCGCGAGGCCTTCCGCAAGCGCGGCGTCGTGGTGCTGCGCGGCGACTGGACCCGGCGCGATCCCGAGATCACCCAGTACCTGACCGAACGGGGCGCGGCAGGGGTCCCGCTCTACGTCTGGTACGCGCCCGGCAAGGCGGCCGAAATTCTCCCACAAGTCCTGACCCCCGCGTTGTTGAGCGAAAAGGCCACCCAGAAATGAGAAACCAGGCCCGTCCCGCGAACCCGGCATTAATTGCGGCAAAGCGTTCGGGCATCGGAAACTGATCTGCCTCGGTTCTCATTGAATAGGGCGTAAGGACGCGCGGGGCCTTGTTTCCCATCGCGATCCAGCCACCATTCGGGAGACGAGACGTGATTACACTTACCCCGCTCGAGCTGGTCATCGGCCTGCTCGTCGTGGCGGTCCTGGTCGGTATCGCCGTTACCGCGATGCGCCGCCGCCATTCCGCGACGCTCAAGACCCGCTTCGGCCACGAATACGAGCGCGCGGTCGATTCGACCGGGAGCACCCACAAGGCCGAAACGCTGCTGCACGAACGCGAGAAGCGCGTCGCCAGCTTCGACATCCGCCCGCTTTCAGGCCCCGAACGCGAGCGTTACGTCACCGAGTGGCGCGCCGTGCAGAGCCGCTTCGTCGACAGCCCCGCCGACGCCATCACCCGCGCCGACGTGCTGCTGGGCGAAGTGATGGAAGCGCGCGGCTATCCCGTCGTCGACTTCGAGCAACGCTCGCAGGACCTCTCGGTCGACCACGGCGACGTCGTGGAGAACTACCGCACCGCCCACACCATCGCGCAGCGTCATGCGCGCGGCGAGGCGACTACCGAACACTTGCGCCAGGCGATGATCCACTACCGCGCGCTGTTCGACGATCTCGTCAACGAACCGCAGGGCAATGTCCCCGCGATCGCCCGCCGCGAAGGGCGTGTGATCGACCTGCGCACCGAGAAGACCCGTGAGGAGCACCCCCATGACTGATGGCCTCAACCGTACCGGCAGTTTCGCCGAGCCCGCCGCCATGCCTGTCGACACCACCTACTCGCAGGAAAGCGATCAGGCGATCTCCACCGCCGATCTTGCCCGGAGCGGGAACGACACCGCACGACTGGCCGAGACCCGCGCCCACGATCAAAATGGCACAGCCATCGAAGACGACGCCCCACTCTTCCCTGGCAAAGAGGCGCAGGCCTTGCGCTCGCGCTGGGAAGGCGTCCAGGCGGGCTTCGTCGATGAACCCCGTCGGGCAGTCGAGGATGCCGACGCACTCGTTGCCTCGGCGATGAAGCGGCTTGCCGAAAGTTTCGCCAGCGAGCGCGCCACTCTGGAAGGGCAGTGGGACCGCGACGGCGAAGCCTCGACCGAGGACCTGCGCCAGGCGCTCAAGCGCTACCGCGCTTTCTTCGGGCGCCTGCTCGCGGTCTGACGCGCGCCCGAATCCAACCAAAACAGGCCCGGATCTCCGCCAAGATCCGGGCCTGTTTCTATATGCGACCCGGTGACGGGCTTATGTGGGGCGTCACTTAGCCTGTTCGAAGGCCGCGCTGATCCGCAATGTCACCGAATCTCCGACCATCGGAACATATTTGGTCACCCCGAAGTCCGAACGCTGGATCGTGCCGGTGGCGTTGAAGCCCAGGGTGTAGGCCTTGCTCATCGGATTGACCCCGCCCGCGTTGAAGCTGGCGTGAAGCGTGACGGGGCGGGTCACGCCGTGGAACGTCAGGTCGCCGGTCACGTCGGCGGTGCGTTCGCCGGTACGGGTTACCTTGGTCGAGACGAAGGTCATCGTCGGGTACTTGGCCGCGTCGAACCAGGTGGGGTCGCGCAGTTCGCCATTGAGCGTGTCGTTGGTGGTGTCGATCGAGGCGACCGGAATGGTCACCGCAAGCTTGGCACCGGCGACGTTCTTCGGGTCGAGCGAGAGCGTGCCCGAAACGCCCGAAAATTCACCATAATAGTCGGTAAATCCGAAGTGCAGCACCGAAAAGCCGACGCGGGTGTGCGAAGGCTCGACGTTGTAGGACCCGGCCTGCGCCGCCGCAGGCGCCGGATCGGCGGCCTGGGCATAGAGGACGGCGGGAACCGACGCCAGCAGGGCGACGGGAAGCAGGGCAAGCTTGAGAGTGGAACGTGTCATGGGCTTCTTCCTTCAGGCGAGCTTGGCGATGGCGGCCTTCGCGTCGGCGATGGCGCTGGCGGCCGCTTCGGGACCGAAGGCCATGCCCTCGGCGGTGACGACCTCGACTTCGGTCACGCCCATGAAGGCGAGCATGCCCTTGAGGTGGGGCATGCCGAAGACGATGCCGGCATCGTCATCATACTTGCCCGCGCGCGCCTGCGCGACAACGGCCTTGGTGTTCTTGACCAGTCCCTCGGGCCCCTGCTCAGTGTACTTGAAGGTGGAACCGGCGCGCAGGACGTAGTCGAACCAGGCCTTGAGCGTCGAGGGAAGACCGAAGTTGTAGATCGGCAGGCCGAACACCAGCACGTCGGCGTCCATCACCTGGGCGATCAGCTCGTCCTGGAGAGCACGCGCCTCCTGCGAGGCCGGGGTCAGCTTGTCGCCTTCGGGCGCCGCACGGCCGATGCCGACGAGCGAACCCGAGTTGATGTGCGGGACCGGATCGGTGTCGAGGTTGCGCTCGACGACGTTGGCACCTTCGGGCAGTTCGGCGAGATAGGCGTCGATCAGCTGGTTGCTGACGGAAGCGGCGCCGGTGGCCGCGGAACGGATCACGAGATACTTGGTCATGCGAATGGAACTCCTGGATAATGGGGGGTGGCGCCCCTTCGTAAAAGGGAGCCGCCAGGGCTTCGCAGGAAGCTTGATGAAGGAGATAGTCCTGCTAGTTTTGCATGACCATTGGCGAGATGAGCATACCTTCCATGCAAAAACGGATAGATGGCGTTTCCAGGGGCCCTCATGCACTGGGATGACATCCGCACCTTCCTCGCGATCGCGCGGGCGCGCAGCCTGTCGGGCGCGGCGCGCGAGCTGGGTCTCAGCCAGAGCACGATGAGCCGCCGTCTGACGGCACTCGAGGAGCGCAGCGGTGCGCGCCTGCTGCTCAAGACGCCGAGCGGCTACACGCTCACGCCGCTGGGCGAATCGGTGCTCGCCAACGCCGAGCGCATGAACGAGGACGCCCGCGCGCTCGAGCGCATCGTCCAGGGCCGCGACGTCGCGCTGCAAGGGCTGGTCCGGCTGACCACGGTGGAGACGATCGCCAACCGCCTGCTGCCGATCGCGGCGGCGCGCCTTCGCGAGAAATACCCCGGCATCACGATCGATCTGCTCTCCGACACCCGCTCGCTCAGCCTGATCGAGCGCGAGGCGGACCTGGCGATCCGCATGGTCCGCTTCGAGCACAACGAGCTCGTCTCCAAGCGGATGGGAACGATGGTCTGCGCGCTCTACGCGAGTTGCGACTACCTCAAGGCGCACCCCGAACCGCTCACCGATCCCGCGCACACCGTGATCACCGTCATGCCCGACATGGCGCACCAGAACGAGGCCCGCTGGCTTGAGGAGAAGGTCCCCCACGCAAGCGTCGTCTACCGCACCAACAGCCGCGACGCGCAGGCCGGCGCGGCGCAATCGGGACTGGGTATCGCCTGCCTGCCCATCTACCTCGCCGAGGCCACGCCCGGGATCGAGCGCATCTCCCACGCGGGCCTCGGCCCCGCGCGGGAAATCTGGCTCGGCGTCCACCGCGACTTGCGCGACATGCCGCGCATCCGCGCGGTGATCGAGGCGCTCGACGAGGCCTTCAAGTCCGAGCGCCTGCGTTTTTCGGTCGCCTGAGACCTTTCGCTCGCTGTTCGTCGCGCCCATATCGCGGCCAAGGAGAACGCGTCCATGTCCAGCCCCGCAAGTACGCCCGAGAGCAAGATCGTCGTATGCCCTTCATGCGGCGCCTCGAACCGCGTCCCCCTGGCGAAACTCGGCGCCGGGGGCACCTGCGGGCGCTGCCACTCCGCGCTTTTCACGGGCAAGCCACTGGTGCTGACCTCGGCCAATTTCGATGCCCACGCGGGCAAGGGCGACCTGCCACTGCTGATCGACTTCTGGGCGAGCTGGTGCGGCCCCTGCCGCCAGATGGCCCCCGCATTCGAGGCCGCCGCCGCGCACCTCGAACCCACGATGCGCCTCGGCAAGCTCGACACCGAGGCCGAACAGGCCATCGCCGGGCGCTTTTCCATCCGCTCGATCCCGACCCTGCTGCTCATGCTCCGGGGCCGCGAGATTGCGCGCCAGTCGGGCGCCATGCCCCCGCAGGCGATCGTGCAATGGGCGCAGGGGGCGCTGATGGGCATGGCCCGCTAGAACGGCGCACGCGGGTTAGAGAACGTCGGCCACCCCGGAGAGGCTCTCACGCAGCTTGGCAAGCGCCTGCGCCTTGAGCTGATGCACGCGCGGGACGCTGACCTGAAGCACCTCGGCGATCTCGGACAAGTTCAGCTCCTCGACAAAATAGAGCGAGACGACCAGCCGCAAGCGCTCGGGCAGTTCGGACAGTGCCGCGACGACCGCCCCGCGCATTTCCTCGTCGGCAAGCAGCTCGAGACTGTCCCTGGTTTGGGCCGCAAAGGCCGGGTTCTGGTCGGAGTAGACTTCCTCGATCGATTCGAAGCGCAGCGGCTGGCTGGAATCCTGCATTGCGGCGAGCTCGCCCTCGTCCATCCCCAGCGCCTCGGCCAGCTCGCGCAGAGACGGCGCGCGACCAAGGCTCGCGCGCAAGTCGCTTTCCCGGGCCTCGATCTGGCGACGCCGCTCGCTCGCCCCGCGCGACATCGGCACCGTCTTGCGCACGAGATCGACCATCGCGCCGCGCACACGCAGCTTGGCGTAGGCGGCAAAACCGTCTTCGGTGGGCCCCGCGTGCTTCTGTGCGCATTCGGTGAGGGCAACGAGCCCCGCCTGCATCAGATCCTCCAGCTCAATGCCCGGACGGCCCGTCCCGTTGACGTGCCAGGCAAGACGCCGGACCATCGGCAGGAAGCGACGCACGCGGTCGGCCACGTCCTCGCGGTGACCGCCAAGGCGGGGGCTGCGCCCACCGACCGAATACGTCGGCGGCGACAAGGCGGCTTGATCGTGTTTCATGCGGCCAGGCTTTCGGCGGGATCGGGAGACATCGGGTCGGGACCGGGCAGACCCGGCGTGGGCGTGCGCGGCGCGCCCACCACGTCGATCACCTCGATCGGCTGGGTAGGCGGCAGTTCGGCGATCGAGAGGACAAGACAACTGGGCGCGCGCAGGCGCAGCAGTTGCGCAAGCGCCCGGCGTGCGCGAGGCTGGACGACCAGCGCGAGCGGCACCGCATGGGCTCCGCGCGCGTCGGACAGTTCGGCGATGTGGCGTCCGATCGTGGCGGCAAGGTCGGGCTCGATCACTGGCTGGCCGGTGGCCGGGTCCATCATCCCCGAGACGATCGCGGTCTCGAGCCCGGCGTCGAGCGTAATCACCGGCAGGCGCACGCCGGGCGGACAGACCCGCCCGACGATCAATGCCCCGAGATCCGCACGGACGAGTTCGACGAGCCGGTCGTGCTCGACGCTCTGCTGCACCGCCCGGCTGAGGCTGGCGAAGATCGGCAAGGGGTGCGCGATCGGGATGCCGTCCTCGAGCAGGTTGCGCAAAAGGCGGGTGAGCGCGGCCAGCGAAAGCGGCTGCGGGGTGATCGTCTCCACCAGCTGCCCCGCATGGTCCTTGAGCCCATCGACGAGCGCCTTCACTTCGTCCGGGCCGAGCAGGTCCTGCGGACGTTCGGCGAGGAGCTGGTTGAGATGCGTTGCGATCACGGTGCCGGCATCGACCGTGAGGAAGCCTTCAGCGATGGCATGGTCGCGCGCGGCGGGAGCGATCCACAGCGCGGGGCAGCCGAAACTCGGATCCTGGGTCGCCTCGCCGCGCACGGTGTGACCCTTGCGCGCCTCACCGGCATCGATGGCGAGGACCTTGTCGGCACGCAGGTTCGATCCTCCCAGCACGACCCCGCCCAGCACGATACGGTAGTCGTGGGGTGCGAGGTCGAGCGCGTCGCGTACGCGAAATTGCGGGACGATAAAGCCGAAGGCCTGGCTGAGCTGCTTGCGCACCCCGGTGACCCGGCTGACCAGCGGCGAGCCGTGCCGCGCGTCGACGAGCTGGACGAGGCCATAGCCCAGCTCGATCGTGACGAGGGTGTGGTCGGAAACGTCCTCAAGGCTGATCCGCGCCGGGTCGACGGGCACGGGCGCCTCCTCGACCGGCATCGCGCCGCGCGCCGCACGCTGGCGCAAGGCGCGCCAGAGCCACAAGGCAAGTGCGGCGGCGGGCAGGAAGATCGTCTGCGGCATCGCGGGAATCATGCCGATCGCACCCAGCACGACCGCGACCGGAAGCCAGGTTTCCGGGTTGGCGAACTGTCCGCCGATCTGCCCGGCAAGGTCGCGGGTATCCGAGACGCGCGTGACGATGACCGCCGCCGCGATCGAGAGCAGCAGCGAAGGCACCTGCGCCACGAGAGCATCACCGATGGCAAGCGTGATGTAGGCTTGCGCCGCATCGCCCGCCGACATCGCGTGGCTGATCATGCCGAGGCAGAAGCCCGCGACGATATTGACCCCCAGGATCAGCAGCGCGGCGATGGCGTCGCCCTTCACGAACTTGGAGGAGCCATCCATCGAGCCGTAGAAGTCGGCTTCCGTAGATACTTCGCGGCGCCGCGCTTTGGCCTCGTCGGCGGTGAGCAGGCCCGCGGCAAGGTCCGCGTCGATCGCCATCTGCTTGCCCGGCAAGGCATCGAGCGTGAAGCGCGCCGAGACTTCCGAGACGCGGCCCGCCCCCTTTGTCACCACCACGAGGTTGATGATGACGAGGATCAGGAAGACGAAGATACCGACCGCGAAGTTGCCGCCGATGAGGAAGGCGCCGAAGGCCTCGATCACCTTGCCCGCCGCCTCGCCGCCCTCGTGGCCGTGGACCAGCACGACGCGCGTCGAGGCGACGTTGAGCGCTAGGCGCAGCAGCGTGGCGAAAAGCAGGACCGAAGGGAACGAGGAAAAGTCGAGCGGCTTGTCCGCGTTCATCGCCGCCATCAGAACCGCCACCGAAAGCGCGATGTTGAGCGTGAAGGCGAGGTCGAGCACGAAGGCGGGCACCGGCACGATCATCAGCACGATCAGCGTCAGGATGCCGACCGGCAGCGCGACCCCCGAGGGATCCTTGATACGCCGCAAGAGGTTCACAGCCCGAACCTCGCCAGCTTGCCGTAGGCGCTTTGTACGTTGCCCGGGAGTGCCGCGTCGGAGGCGCCGAAGGCGCCGCGCAGCGTGTCCGCCATGGAGACGGTCGCGACCTTGGGCGCCGTAGCCGTAGCCGTAGCCGTAGCCGTAGCCGTACGGGCGGCATGGAATTCGCGCGCGATCGGTCCCATCGGCGCCGCGCCCGGTTGTCCCGCCAGAGCGAGCCCGGTCGGCACAAACGCGCCTGCCTGTCCGGCAATTTCGCCGAGGTCGTCGGGCAGGCTGGGCGCATTGGCCCCCTCCCCAAGCGCGCCCGACATGCGCGAACGCAGCAGGTCCATCACCCCGGACACGCTGCGCGCGGTCCCGCTCGCGGTGTAGAAGATCGACCGGTTGGCCGCCGCCGCGCGCGGCATCAAGGCGGCCGCACTTGCGCCCGGTTCGCTTGCCAGAGCGCCAAGAAAGTCGCGCGCGCCCGCACTGCCGAGGAAATGGGCCAGATAGAGTTCGGTGGAATCGGGCTCGCGGCCAAGTGCAACGGTAAGATCGGCGCGGTTGTCGCGTGCCAGTTCGGCGGCCATCAGCGCCGAGGCCTCGGGGTTGAAGCGCAGCCCCAGCACCTGTTCGCGCATGTCGCCATCGCGCACCTGCCCACCCGCGATGACCTGGCTGACCCAACCCATACCGTGGTCGGCACCGTGGCGTCCCAGCGTTCCAAGCCAGGTCGCGTCGGTGAACTGGAACAGCCCCGCCGCGCTCGATGTTCCCGCGCGGGCGCTGGGATCAAGCCCCGATTCCAGCCGGGCTTGCGCCATGAGATACTGGAAGTCGACACCCGTCGCGTCGGCCGCCCGCGCGATCGCGGCTCGGGCGCGCGTCTCGGACATGCCCGCGCGCGCGATTGCCGGGCGCCCGACCGTCGCGCCGCTCTCGCCTCCCGCTGCTCGTGCCTCGCTCAAATGGGAACTCCCGAAAGATGGCTTCGGGTCGGGATCAGCAAGGGCCGTGCCATTTCGGAACCGGCCTCGCGTGGATCAGGGCCGCCCTCCGGCGACCGCGTAACCGGCGTGCGCGCGGTAGAGCTGCGGACTGCCGGTCAGCGCATCGAGACGCTTGGTGACATTGGCCGCAAGAATGTTGCGAACCTGCCGGTTGACCTCGTTGAGGCGCCGCGCGGTGTCGAGCAGCCCCCGGCACTCCTCGTCGAGGCCACCGCCGCCCAGCGCATCGAGGCGCGCGCAAAGACGGTCCTTGTCGCCCGTCGCGCCGACGATGCCGTCGAGGTCGAGTCCGGCAAGCGCCTGCCGCTCGGTCTCGAGAACGGCAAGCATCTGCCGCAAGGCGCCCTGCAGATCGGGCGAAGCCATTTACTTCGGGCTCCGCAGGAGGACGCCCGCCGCAATCATGGCATCGGCGATCTGGGTCGGGATGACCGGGTACTGTCCGGCCTCGACCGCCTTGCGGATCACCGAGACCCGGTCGATGTCGACCGGCGGCGCGCCGGGATCGAGCGCTGCGGAAGTCTCGACGCTGGGGCTCGTCTGCGAGGGGGTCGTCTGCGAGGTCTGGACGGCTTCGGACCGGACCGGGCTTGCCGGCTGAACCCCGGTCACGTCGTCGCCGCCCGACAGGCGGGCCGGGCGCGCGGATATCGGTCCGACCGATTGCGCAGGTCCCACTTCGATAGGTGGCATCTTACCGCTCCTTGAAAGATTCTGGTCTAGAGAACGGCCGTTCCGCTCGCGCTTTAAGGGCTGTTCCGAAAGCTCTCTTAAGACCCGGGACTCTCGGGCGTTTTCAACGGCATGGCAGGCATCAGGGCAGAGGCAACGCAACCAGACCGGGGCGCACGACACGCGCGCGCAGCTCCTGCCCGCCACCACGTCGCACCAGCGCCGGTCGCACCCGGATCCAGGCCCCGACGCCGCCCGCCTCGAGCGCTTCGCCGGGTTGCGAGACAGTAAAGCCCTCGCCGGTCACCGCGATCGAGAGCGCATCGCCGCGATGGACCGCAAGCGGCAGCGGTGGCCTGGCATCAAGCGGCTCGGGATCAGGCTGGCGCACCGGCACGAAGAGGCGCCAGCCGCCCGCATCACCGCATTGGACCACCACGCTGTCCCGGCCTTGCGTGCGCCACGAGAGTGCAAGCGAGGTCTGGCAGCGCGTGAGCCGCAGGCGCCGGTCGAGCGGCGTCGTTGCTCCGCCCACCGCACCGATCGGTGCCCCTGTGAAGGCCGCCACCTGCCGCTCGATCGCCTCGAGATCGGCGAAGCCCGGCGCGCCCGGAGAGCTCGCCCCGGCCGCCGCGATTGCCATGATCAGACTGCTTGCTCCCATGTCGTGCACCGTGTTCCTCGGTAATGCCCGCAAGGCCTGCCGGCGCAGGCGCGATCTTGAGGTGGAGCAATCATCGTGCCAGCCCCGCGTCCGGGTTCGCGGCGTCGAAGGCGAGCGCCGCGCGCACGGCGCCGGATCCGGGCTCGACGACGACGCGCGCGCGCATCCCTGCAGCGGAGGCCTCGCGGGCAAGCCGCAAGGCCTCCTCGACAGCGGCACCAAGGCCCTGGTGCCGACCGGCGTCGTAGTGCGCGGTGATCGTCAGCTGCTGGCGCGGATCGGGCGCCTGCTGGGCCAGCCAGTCGCGCAACGGGGGCGCGTCGGCGGCCGCGATGTAGACCGACAGCGGCTCCGCGATCGCGGGCGCTTCGGCACGTTCCTGCCGCGCCGCGGCAGTGCTCTGCCATGCCTTGCCGCTTGCGCCGGGCACGGCCTTTCGCGGTGTGCTGACCGCCGCGGCGGTGACCATGAACAGGATCAGCGACAGATCGGCCAGCGAGGTCTGCCAACTGACCGACGCGCGCCCGCTCATCGCCGCTTCGCCACGCTTGGGGGCGCACTCGGCAGCAGGTCGCCATGGCGTGGCAGGGCCACGGCGACCTGCTGCTCGAGCCAGTCGAGCACCTCCTGGCGCGCCTTTTCCTCGTCGCCCGCCCGGCGCGCGACCATGCGCGCCAGCGGCGCGAACACCATGTTGCCGAGCAGCAGGCCATAGAGCGTGGTCAGCACCGCCATCGAGATCGCCGCCGTAAAGCTGCCCCCTTCGCCGCCACCTGAGGGCAACTGGCTCAGCGAGACCAGCGTGCCCGCCAGGCCCAGCACCGGCGAGAGATCGGCGGCCTGCCCCAGCGTACGCACCGCACGCATGTTCTGTTCGGCCCGGCGGCGCTTGTGCGCGATATGCGCGGCGTGCAGCGAGGCGGCCGAGCGGGTGCCGATGAGTGCGCCGGTCGCCTCGTCGAATTCGGGGTCGCCCGAGTGGTGCGGTTCGGTGCGGATGACCCCATCCTGCTGCATCTCCTGGACATGAACCGCGAGCTCGGCCTTGAGCAGGCCGGCATCGAAGCGTCTGCGGGCGAGGCCGCGCAGGGCTCGCAAGGCGGTCGCGCTGTCGCCGAGACCGCAGCGCAGCACCGTCGTGAGCACGGTGCCGCCTACCACGATCAGCGCGCTTGGGCCGTCGAACAGCGTTTCGGGCGACATCACGGCTGCTTCCATTCCATGGCTCGGCGTATCCTTTCCCGGCTCGTCCTCCAGCCAAGAACGGCACCACCCGGACAAATTCAGCCCTGCCCGCGCTTTGCCGCCCATCCGGCAACTCCTTGCCGCCCGGGCCCCCCGCGAACTTCGAACCCACCATGTGAACGGCCGCTGCGCGGCGATCGGTCGCATCTGGCACGCCCCTTGCTGATCACCCAGGACGGAACACCGGCAAGGTAGAAGGAAGCAACATGCCGCAGGACCTGTTCGGCATTCACGGCAAGGCACTGGAGCTGCGCTCGCAGCGCATGGGGCTGATCGCCTCGAACATCGCCAATGCCGCGACGCCGGGATACAAGGCCAAGGACATCGATTTCGGCGCGGCTCTAACGCGCGCCGAAAACGGCAGCGACATCGACGCGGCGGCGCAAGGCGCCACGCTCTACCGGGTCCCGGTCATGCCCGCGCTCGACGGTAACACCGTCGAACTCCAGAACGAGCAGCTCGCCTTCTCCGAGAACGCGCTGGGCTATTCGACCACTCTCGAATTCATCCGCGGACGGGTCGACACCGTCAAGCGCGCGCTGCGGGGCGACTGACCATGGCCAATCCCCCGATGACGATCTTCACACTCGCCCAGCGCGGCATGTCCGCGCAGATGGTGCGCATGAACGCGGCGGCCTCCAACCTTGCCAACGCGGGCACGCTCTCGGCCAGCGAGGAAGGTGCCTACAAGCCGATCCGCCCCGTCTTCGCCGCCGACCTCGACGCCGCCAGCGGGCTCGCCTCGGTCGACGTTCGGGCCGTCGTGCGCGAACAGGCCGCCGCTGTGCGCCAGCACAACCCCGACCATCCGCTCGCCGACGCCAACGGCGACGTCTGGGCCTCTCCCGTCGATGAGAACGCCGAAATGGTCGAGATGCTCGAAGCCTCACGCCAGTACCAGAACCTGGTCGAGGCCCTTTCCACCGCAAAGCAGCTCATGCTCGAGACGATGAGGCTCAAATGACCGTCACTTCGATCACCTCCGCCACTTCCACCACGACCACCAGCGCGAAGACCTCGCTCGGCGATCTCGACCAGGGCGACTTCCTCAAGCTGATGATGACCCAGCTCCAGCAGCAGGACCCGTTCAACCCCACCGACCAGACCGAGATGCTCGCACAGATGGCGCAGTTTTCCTCGCTCGCGGGGACGACCTCGATGGCCGATACGCTGACCACGATATCCGGCCAGATGGACGCCTTGGTGAGCAACCAGGCCGCCACGCAGAGCGCGATTTCCGACCTCGCCACGTACGTCGCGGCCAGTCTTGCCTCCGCCACCGATCCGACCACCCCCGACGCCGCCTGAGCGCGCGCCACGAGAGAGAACGCCCATGTCCTACTATACCTCGCTGACCGGCCTCAAGAACGCGCAGACCGACCTCAACGTCATCTCGCACAACATCGCCAACGCCGAGACCACCGGCTTCAAGAAGAGCGACACCGCCTTTGCCGACATCGTCTCCTCCTCGATCCTGACCGACCCCGCGCTGACCACGGGCATCGGCGCCAGGGTCAGCGCGATCGTCCAGCAGTTCTCGCTGGGGCCGATCGAGCAGACCGGCTCGGCGCTCGACGTGGCGATCAACGGCGAAGGCTTCTACACGGTCGTCTCGCCGCTCTCGGGCGAAACGCAGTACACCCGCGCGGGCTCGTTCACCGTCGATGGCGGCGGTTACATCAAGAACGCGCAAGGCATGCGCCTCCAGGTGTTCCCGGTCGATGCCACCGGCGCGATCACCTCGACGACGACGCTGCAGGACGCGATGATCCCGGCCCAGAACGCGGCCGGCGAGGATTTCGCGGGCGTGACCATCGATTCGACCGGCCAGGTCGTTGCGACCTACGCCGATGGCAGCAACACCACGCTGGGCGTGCTCGCGCTCGCCAGCTTCGTCGCCCCCACCGCGATGCGCCAGGAAGGCAACGCCAGCTGGTCGGCGACCGGCGTCTCGGGCGCGGCCAAGTACGGCCAGCCGGGCTCGGGCCTGTTCGGCAACCTCATGGCCGGCTCGCTCGAACGCTCCAACGTCGACATCGCCGAAGAACTGGTCTCGCTGATCACCGCGCAGCGCAACTTCCAGGCCAATGCCAAGGCCGTCGACACCGCCACGCAGCTTTCGCAGACGATCATCAACTTGCGCAGCTGAGGTATCTGACGGGAGCCCCGGACGATGGACCGCCTGATCTACACCGCGCTTTCGGGCATGGCCAATTCGATGACGCGCGAACGCGTGATCGCCTCGAACATGGCCAATGCCCAGACCATCGGCTTCAAGGCCGAGGTCCTCAACGCCACCCCGATGACGCTGGAAGGTCCGCAGCTCGAAGTGCGCGCGATGTCCAGCGCCGACGTCAAGGGTGCGCTGATGAAGGACGGCGCGGTGGTCAACACCGGCAACCCGCTCGATGTCGCGCTTTCGGGCAATGCCATGTTCGCCGTCCAGGCACCCGATGGCGGCGAGGCCTATACCCGGCGCGGCGACCTTTCGGTGACCGTGACCGGCGTTCTCCAAAACGGCGAGGGCCTGCCGGTCATGGGCCAGGGCGGAGCGATCACCGTGCCCCCCGGCGCGCAGCTCACCATCGCGCCCGATGGCGGCCTGCTGATGACCGATCCCGCCACGCCCGACCAGCCCCCTGCCCGGCTCGACCAGATCAAGCTGGTCTCGACCACCGGCTCGGCGCTGACCAAGACGCTCGACGGCCTGTTCCGCGTTCCCGGCGACGGGATCGCGGGAAGCCCGAACGAATTCGGCGTTCTGCCAACCGACGCCAACGCGCGGCTGATCCCGCAATCGCTCGAACAGTCCAACGTCAACGCCTCCGAAGTGCTGGTGGAGATGATCGCCGCCCAGCGCCTGTTCGACCTTCGCACCAAGCTCATCGAAACCGCACGCCAGCTCGACGAGGGCGGCGCGCGGCTGATGCGCCTCGACTGACCCGTCCAAAGGAAACCCGCAAGATGCCCTCATCCGCCCTCCAGGTCGCCCGCACCGGTCTCGAAGCCCAGGACACGCGCATGCGCGTGATCGCCAACAACCTCGCCAACGTCTCGACCACCGCCTTCAAGCGCGACCGTGCCAACTTCGCGACTCTCGCCTACCAGGACGCACGCGTCGCGGGTGCGGCCTCTTCCAACGAGACCACATATGCCACGGGCCTCAACCTGGGCACCGGCGTCGGCGTCCAGTCGACCACCCGGATGGAAACCCAAGGCTCGCTCCAGACCACCGGCAACAGCCTCGACCTCGCGCTCGACGGGAGCGGCTACTTCCAGGTGACCCTGCCCGGCGGCCAGCTCGCCTATACCCGCGCCGGCAATTTCAGCCGCTCCTCCGAAGGCCTGCTCGTCACCAGTCAGGGCTATCCGCTCGAACCGCCGATCACCATTCCCGAGGGCGCGACCTCGATCGCGATTTCCGAGGATGGCACCGTCTCGGCGCAGATCACAGGGCAGTCCGACCCCTCGCAGATCGGGCAGATCACCGTCGCCAACTTCACCAATCCGCAAGCCCTCCAGGCGATGTCGGACAATTTCCTGCTCGAGACCGCAGCCAGTGGCGCGGCGCAAATCGGCATCGCCGGACAGGAAGGGCGCGGCCAGATCCGGCAGGGCATGCTCGAAGCCTCGAACGTCAACATCGTCGAAGAACTGGTCGACATGATCGAGACGCAGCGCGCCTACGAGATCAATTCCAAGATGATCTCGGCGGTCGACGAGATGCTGCGCAACGCCAACCAGACGCTGTGACCATGCCGCGCTCGATCCTCCTCGCCTGCGCCCTCCTCGCGCTCGCGCAGCCGGCGCTGGCGAAGAAGCCGCCCCGCCCCTCCGGCTTCGAGGCCACCCTGCCCCCGGCCCCGAGCGCGCTGCCCCCCGCGCAGGCCAGCGGCGGGATCTATTCGGCCGCAGCCGGCTACGCCCCGCTCTACCAGGGCAACCGCGCGACGCGCGTGGGCGATCCGCTGACCATCGTGCTGCTCGAGACGACCACCGCTGCAAAGTCGGTGAGTTCGAGCAACGGCAAGAGCGGAGGCGCCTCCATCACGCCCCCCACGGCCGGGCTGCTCTCGTTCCTCAACCCCAACGCCCTTAACGCGAGCTCGACTTCGTCGTTCAAGGGACAGGGCAGCGCCGCGCAGACGAGCACGCTCGCCTCGACGCTGTCCGTCACCATCGCCGAAGTGCGTCCCAATGGGACCGCACTCGTCCGGGGGGAAAAGAAGATGCTGCTCAGCCAGGGTGACGAATGGGTCCGCTTCTCGGGGATCGTGCGCCTCGCCGACATCGATCAGGACAACACGATCGCCTCGCCGCGCGTGGCCGATGCGCACATCGAGTATTCGGGCAAGGGCGCGCTCCAGCGCGCGAGCACGCAAGGCTGGCTCGGCCGCTTCTTCAACCTGATCTCGCCGTTCTGAGGGAGCTGCCATGCACCGCCTGCTTGCCTGTCTCGTGATCGCGCTTCTGGCCCTCGGCCTGGCTCCGTCGCCGGCCCTGGCCGAACGGGTGCGCGATCTCGGCCAGTTCCAGGGCGTGCGCTCGAACCAGCTCACCGGCTACGGCATCGTCGTCGGCCTGCCGGGCACCGGAGACGACAACCTCGCCTATCTCACGCAGGCGATGAAGGGCGTCTCGGGCCGCATGGGCCTGACCCTGCCTGCGGGTGTCGCGCCCGGGCTCAAGAACGCGGCGGCCGTCATGGTTACCGCGGAATTGCCCGCCTTCGCCAAGCCGGGCCAGCGTATCGACGTCACCGTCTCGACCATCGGCAAGGCCAAGTCGCTGCGCGGCGGCGCGCTCATCCTGACCCCGCTCTACGGCGCCGACGGGCAGATCTACGCGATGGCCCAGGGCAATCTCGCCGTCGGAGGACTGGGCATTTCGGCCAACGACGGCTCCAAGCTGACCGTCAATGTACCGACCGTGGGCCGCATCGCCGAGGGTGCCTCGGTCGAGAGGGCAGTCGCGACCGGCTTCGACAGCGAGGCGACGTTGCGCTGGAACCTCTTCGCCGCCGACTTCCTGACCGCCGCGCGCGTGCGCGACGCGATCAACCAGAAAATGCCCGGCACCGCCTCGGTCGAGGACGGGGTGACGCTCGCGCTCACCCTTCCGCTCGAGTCCAACACCCGCGCCAGCGTCATGGCCGCGATCGAGATGATCGAGATCAAGCCCGCCGAGACGACTGCGCGCGTCATCGTCAACTCGCGCACCGGCACGGTGGTGATCAATTCGGCGGTGCGCCTGGCGCCGGCTGCGATCAGCCATGGAAAGCTCACCGTGCGCGTCGACGAGAAGCCCACCGTCGTCCAGCCCGCTCCCTTCAGCCAAGGCCAGACCGCGATCGAACCCAATTCGCAGATCACCGCCGAGGAGGAAAACCGCTCGGTCGCGCTGTTCGAACCGGGCGCTTCGCTTGCCCAGGTGGTCGACGCGCTCAACCTGCTCGGCGTCACGCCCTCCGACCTCGTCGCGATCCTCGAGGCGCTCAAGCAGGCCGGCGCACTCAAGGCCGAGATGGTGGTGATATGACGACGATTGCCTCCACCACCAACCTCGTCCTATCGCCCGAGCGCGGGCTCACTTCCGCGCCTGGCACCAGCGAGCGCGAAAAGCTCCACGAAGCCGCGCAGCACTTCGAGGCGATTTTCGTGCGCCAGATGCTGGCCGAGGCGCGCAAGACCAGCTTCGACAGCGAGGGGATCTTCTCGAGCGGCGCGCTGCAGACCTTCCGCCAGATGCAGGACGACCAGTTCGCCGACCTCGCCGCAAAGACCGGCGCACTGGGGCTTGCCAGCGTGATCGAGGCGCAGCTTGCGCGCCACCTGCCGCCGGAGACCGACGCCCCCTCCACCACCGCCACGGGAGAAAGCTGAGCCATGGCCTCCGACCTCATCGCAATGGCCCGCAGCGGCACCCGCGCCGCGCGCACCGCGCTCGAGATCACCTCGAACAACATCGCCAACGCCTCGTCCGAGGGGTACGTGCGCCGCTCGGTCTCGCTCACCGAAGTCGCGGTAGGCACGGTCAACGCCACCCCCACCGCGATCAACCTCGCAGGCGTTGCGGTCGCCGGAATCGTGCGCAACGCCGACCAGTTCCGCCAGTCCGAAGTGCGGCGCACCGGCGCGGACGCCGCGCGCGCGGCCGCCGAGGTCCAGGGCCTGGAAAACATCGAAGCCGCGGTCGAGCAGACCGGCGTCTACACCTCGATCGTCGATTTCGAGGCGGGCCTGCAGGCGTTGCTCGCCGATCCCACCGACGGCGCGCTGCGCGCCTCGGTGCTCGAGCAAGGACGCACGCTTTCCCAGACCATGAACGTTGCCGCCACCAGCCTCGACGCGGTCGGCGAAGGGCTGCGCTTCGAGGCCGCCGACGGGGTCGAGAACGTCAACCGCATCGCCGCCGAGCTGGCCCGCGTGAACTTGCGCCTTGCCCGCGCCTCGGACGCCTCGAGCGACCAGACCGCACAGCTCGACCAGCGCGACACGCTGCTCCAGGAGCTCTCGCAATACGTCGACATGAAGACCAGCTTCGCACCCGACACCGGCGTCGTCACGGTCACCCTGGGCGGAACTGCGGGCACCGATCTCGTCGCGGGCGGCGTCACGCGCACGCTGGCGATGACCACCGCGTCGGACGGCACGATCAGCTTCGACCTCGACGGCACGGCCACGACCATTTCTTCGGGCGCGATCGCGGGCAAGAGCCTCTCGCTCAACCAGGCAGCCATCACCCGCAGCGACCTCGACGCGGTCGCCGCCGGTATCATCACCGCGATCAACGCCGCGCAGACGAGCGGCGTCGACCTCAATGGCAACGCGGGCCAACCGCTGTTCTCGGGGTCCGGCGCGGGCGACATGACGATGATCGCGACCAACGGCTCGGCCGTCGCCACCGCGCCCGCCGGAGCTTCCGCGAACAGCCGCGACGTCTCCAACCTCGAGGCGATGCGCAGCGCGCTGGCCAGCGCGGATCCCGCCGGCGCGATGGATACCTTGCTGTTCGGCGTCTCGAGCGCGGTCGCGGGCCGGATCGTCACGCGCGACGCGCTCGATTCGATCGCCAGCACCGCCAAGGTCGCGCTTCAGGCGCAGGCCGGGGTCGATCTCGATCAGGAAGCGGTCAACCTCGTGCGCTTCCAGCAGGCTTTCGAGGCCAATGCCCGCGTGATGCAGGTCGCCACTGACATCTTCGATTCCATCCTGGCCATTCGCTGAGGTATCCGCGCCATGCCGATCGTCTCCACCAGCACCAGCGCCTTCTACGAACGGGCCCGTACCGACCTGAAGGACTTGCGCTCGCAGGCCGAAACCTTGCAGAGCCAGCTCAGCAGCGGACAGAAGCTGACGCGTTCCTCGGACAACCCCGTCGCCGCCTCGCGGCTGCGATCGCTCGCGCGGCTCGAAAAACTGTCCGAGATCGACGCCACCAACGCCAGCCGTGCCAACGCCGACCTCAACCTCGCCGACGCGGCCATGTCGGATATGGCCGACGCGCTGATCCGGGCGCAGGAGCTCGCCACCGAAGCCGCCAACGCCACCTTGACCGATGCCCAGCGTACCTCGATCGGGCAGGAGCTTGAGCAGATCTTCGGCAACCTCGTCGCACTTTCGAACGCGCGCGATTCGAACGGCCATGCGCTTTTCGGGGGCGAGAGTGCTGGCGATGCCTATAGTCTCGATGCGAGCGGAAACGCGCTTTACGTGGGTACGCCCGGCACCAGCGACCTGCCGCTCGGCGAAGGGCAGAGCGTGAGCCGGTCGATGACCGGTCCGCAATTCCTGTCCTTCATCGACAGCAACGGCAATGCCGCCGACTCTCTCGCTACCGTCAAGGCACTTGCCAGCGCACTGCAAGGAGGCTCGAGCGATCCTGCCGGCGCCGCGCGCGAGGCGCTGGGCAATCTCCAAAGCGGGCTCGACGCGCTGACCACCGGCCAGACGGTGATCGGCACGCGCCTCGCCTGGATCGAGCTCACCGACAACCGGCGCGTCGACCTGCAGGAACTGCGCCAGAGCGAAGAATCCGAGATCGGTGCTACCGACATCGCCACCACCATCGCCACCTTGCAGGAAACGCTGACCGTCCTGGAAGCAAGCCAGGCGAGCTTCACCAAGCTAGCCGGCCTCACCCTGTTCGACCATCTCTGAGCCCGGACCCGGCCCCGAAGCGCACTACCGCGCTTCCGGGCTTCTTACCGAGGGGGAAAGTTAACCATGTTTGCACTCATCGGCATCGTCATCCTGCTGGTGATGGTCTTCGGCGGCTTCGCGCTCACCGGCGGCGCGCTGGGCCCGGTGATGCACGCCATCCCCCATGAGATGCTGATTATCGGCGGTGCGGCGATCGGCGCGGTGGTCGCCGGCAACTCGATGCACGAACTCAAGGCGCTGGGCGCAGGCTTCGCGCGCGTGATCAAGGGCCCCAAGCACAACAAGCAGGACCACATCGACGTCATCGTGCTGACGGTGCGTCTCATGAAGATCCTGCGTTCGGAAGGGCCGGTCGCGCTCGAAAGCCACGTCAACGATCCCAAGTCCTCTACGCTCTTCGCCGAATTCCCCCGCATCCTCGCCAACCACGCGTTGACCGACCTCATCTGCGACACGCTGACCCTGATCGTGGTCTCCTCCGGCACACTCGAGGTTCACGCCGTCGAGGACGTCATGGACAATGCGATGAAGACCCATTTCCACGAGTTTCACGGCCCCCAGCACGCGATCCAGAACCTCGCCGACGCGCTTCCCGCGCTCGGCATCGTCGCGGCGGTGCTGGGCGTGGTCAAGACGATGGGCTCGATCGACAAGCCGCCCTCGATCCTGGGCGGCATGATCGGTTCGGCGCTCGTGGGCACGTTCATGGGCGTGCTGCTCGCCTACGGCATCGTCGCCCCGATGGCGGGCCGTCTCAAGCAGGTGAACGACCAGGACGAGATGATCTTCCATTGCGTCAAGCAAGTGATCATCGCCAGCCTCCATGGCTGGCCGCAGCCACTCGTGGTCGAAAGCGCACGCTCGGGCCTGGGCCACGCGTTCCGCCCGGGCCTTTCCGAACTGCTCGACGCGATGCGGGGCCGCTGACGTGGCCAAGAAAAAGGACGAGGCCCTCCCCCCGATCATCGTCAAGAAAGTGACGGTCGTCGAAGGCGGGCACCACGGCGGCGCCTGGAAGGTCGCCTATGCCGACTTCGTGACCGCGATGATGGCCTTCTTCCTCCTGCTGTGGATCGTGGGCGCCACGACCGAGAAGCAGCGCAAGGGGATCGCCGACTACTTCAGCCCGACGCTTGTCCAGACCCGCAAGCAATCGGCGGGTTCGGCTTCGGGTCTGCTCGGCGGCTCCTCGATCACCGACGCCGACAACTACCCGCACTCGATGGGCCAGACCGGGACCAAGGCGATCACCATTCCGCGCGACAAGACCGGGGGCGCGAAGGAAGGCGCCAAGCCGATCAAGCAGAGCTCGCGCGCCAAGGAATCGCTCGAGAAAAAGCTGCAATCGAGCGCACGCCTGCGCCGCCTCGCCAAGCAGGTACGCCTCGTCGACACGACGCAGGGGGTGCGCATCGATCTCGTCGACGATGCCGACTTCGCGATGTTCCGCCTCGGAACCACCGTGCTCACACCCGATGCCGCCGAACTGCTGCGCGCGATCGCCGAGGCGGTGGGCTCCAACCCTGACGAGCTGACCATTCGCGGCCACACCGATGCCCTGCCCTTCCTGCCGGGCACCGTGGGCAACAACTGGTCGCTTTCGGCGGGGCGTGCCGAAGCGACGCGACAGGCGCTCATCCGCGATGGCCTCGGCGAAGACCGCTTCCGCCGCATCGAAGGCGTCGCCGACAAGGAGCTCCTGATCCCGGCCGATCCCAACGATCCCCGCAACCGGCGCATCTCGATCACCTTGCTCGACTGAGGCGATGCGCCGGGCGAGACAGTAGCCAACTCCGGGCAAGCGTGGCACTCTGGCGCGAGACAAGCCCCGGAAGGATCTGAAATGCGCCGAATTCCACTCGTCCTGACCGCCTGCGCCGCCCTGATGGGAGTGGCGAGCACGACCGCCTCCTGGGGCACCGCCCCGAGCGCATCCGCACCACTCGCGGGCGACTGGGCGCTCGAGAAGCCCGCCTCGCATCTTTCTTTCGTCACCATCAAGGCCGGCCAGGTCGTCGAGGCCCATCGCTTCGACACGCTTTCCGGGACCGTCGGCGCGGACGGCAAGGCACGCTTCGCCATCGCCCTGGGCTCGGTAAAGACCGGGGTCGACATCCGCGACCAACGCATGCGCGACATCCTGTTCCAGATCTCGCAATTCCCCGAAGCCACCGTGACCACCCAGCTCGACCCCGCCAAGCTGGCAAGTCTTGCCGTCGGGCAGCAGGTCACCCTCCCGGTTACCGCCACGCTGTCGCTGCACGGCCAGGACGCCCCGATCGAGACCGACCTTGCGGTGACCCGCATCGCCGCCGACAAGGTGCAGGTCGCGACGATCAGCCCGATCATCGTCGATGCCGGCAGCTTCGCGCTCACCGAGGGCCTCGCAAAGCTCCAGGAACTGGCTGGACTGCCCTCGATCACCGAACAAGTTCCCGTGAGCTTCAGCCTGGTCTTCGACAAGACGGCGAAGTGACGCGCCTCGAGGCGCGACACGTTACTTGACCAAGGCCGTCACTCAAAATCGTTTAAATGACGAAATTCAAGAAAATTGTCCTATCTTCCTGATTAACCACGCGATAATACGCAGACCTCGTGGCGGCTCACACACGGTAGTCAGGAAGTAGGCCTTAGTATGGTTCAGTATTTTCTTTGCCGGTTCGGACGGCACGACCCGGACCGAAATCAGACCAAGTGGAACGGTTGGCATTTCGTGAGCCATTGCAAGTGTTGTGGTACGCCCCTTCGTCGCCTTCGCAAAAAGGTTTGGCGCAAGACTGTTGAGCGTCTCTGATTGCGACCGTCGGGGCGTGGGGCAAAGGAGGTCACGCCTCCGCCTCTCTGTCTCCGTCCGCGCAAGCACACCACCGCCCCGCAATCGCCAGACCCGCAACTGCGCCACTCGGGCCGAAGCGCCACCAGCGCACATTTTTATTGATTTATATCAAAATATTACGAGCAAAATAGGCCAAGCGCCTCGCCCTCCCGGTAAAGCCTAGAAGCTAATTTTCGGGAATCGCCATAACACAATCGTTTGGCTCGATTGCTGCAATCGTTTCGGACCAGAATCCCGCTTTTTCGTGCTTTTTGACCCTGCTACGCGTCGAATCGAGCCGACGGGGATCGGCGAATTGGTCGGAACATTTGATCGTGCGAGTCTTCACCATCATGCGGTGCCGTCTGAACAGACACGCGCCCATTCAACGTCGTGCGGCATGGGATGGAAGCCATTTCGTGAGTCGCTGCCAGATGTGCGGCACGCCCATTCGCCGCTTGCGCCACAAGGTCTGGCTCGAGGACTGGCTGCCGGAAATGCGGGCCCAGTTCCAGCGCCTTCAACGCAAGCCGAATGGGCCCGGCGGTCTGGGGAAGACACCGCCGAGCCCAACTGGAGGCCTACTTGGTCAGGGCAGGCCATACATTACTTGCGACCACTTTAGCGCAGCAGCGAGAGCACGTTCTGCTGGCTCTGGTTTGCCTGTGCGATCATTGCCGTCGAGGCCTGGCTGAGAATCTGCGCCTTGGCCATCTGGGTCGTCTCGCTCGAATAATCCGCATCCTCGATCCGCGATCGCGCGTCCGACAGGTTCGTCACGTTGTTGGTGAGGTTGTTGATCGCCGATTCGAGGCGGTTCTGCCCGGCGCCAAGCGAAGCGCGCGTCGCGTTGACGTCGGCCAGCGCGGCATCGACATTGTCGATGGTGGTCGAAGCCGAGGCCGCGTCACTGACGTCGAGCGCGGTGGCATCGAGGTTGGTCCCGTCGATCGTGGTCGAGGTCAGCGTGATCGTCTCGCCCGAATTCGCGCCGGTCTGGATGTCGAACGTCACGTCCGAACCCGAAGTCGAAAACAGCGCGTTGCCGTTGAACTTGGTGTCCGAAAGCACGTCGGAGATCTGCTCGGTCAGCGCGGTCACTTCCGACTGCATCGCCTCGCGGTCCGAATCCTGGTAAGTCGCCGAGGCCGACTGGATCGCCAGTTCGCGCACGCGCTGGAGCATGTTGGAGACTTCCGAGAGGCCGCCTTCGGCCGTCTGCGCCAGGCTGATACCGTCGTTGGCGTTGCGGATGCCCTGGCTCATGCCCTTGATCTGCGCGGTCATCGAGGTGGCGATGGCGAGGCCGGCGGCATCGTCCTTGGCCGAGTTGATGCGCTTGCCGGTCGACAGGCGCTCCATCGCGGTGCCCAGCATCTTGTTCGCGGAGTTCGAGGCGTTCGAAGCCTTGATGGCACTGATATTGGTATTGATAACTGACATTGAATAGCTCCCGTTGGCTGTCCCGAAGCCCGAACATGCCATCCGGCCCATCCGGATTGGCTGTCAGACCCTAGACCGGCAAGGCCCGCGTGTTTTTAAGGGGGCTTTCCAAGAGTACGGACTCGGGGCGCCGCAAAGCGCCCCATGACTGCCGGAAGGTTTTCGCGCCTTACGGGAATCCACAAGGCCTTAAATTCTCAAAACCTTGGCCGTTCACGCGCGATACCCGACTCTCGGAAACGGGTTACTTCCACGGGGAAATCGCGAACATGTCAGGTCTCAACGCCAGCCCGCACGGCGCCGCGCAGTTCGGCCGGGCCATCACATCGCCCTCGGGAAGCGAACCGCAAACCGGAGGAAACCACGCCGCGCTGGTCGCGCGCGCGCGGACGCTGGCGGGCAGCCTGTGTGACGAAGGCGCGCTCGATCTGCGCGACATCGCCGAGAGCTCGACAATCCGCCCCGGACGCCGGCTCGTGCGCCTCGAACGGCTGGATTGCAGGCAGGCGAACGGGCTCGAACGCGATCCCCTGGGCGTGATCCTGCGCTACGCCGACCCGGTCAGCGAGACCGCGCTCGCCATGTTGCTGGCCGCCATGGCCGGTCCAGGTGAACCGATCGCGGCCGACCCGGTCAGCCTCTCGGTGCTCGCGCTCGCCGAACGCCTCGCGGCGAGCGACATTCCCGTCCTGATCAATGGTCCGACCGGAACCGGCAAGGAAGTGCTGAGCCGCTTCATCCACGCCCGCAGCCCCCGGTGCAAGGGGCCCTTCATCGCGGTCAACTGCGCCGCGATGCCCGAGACCATGCTCGAGGCGATGCTCTTCGGCCACCGCAAGGGTGCCTTCACCGGAGCGACCGAGGCCAGCGAAGGCTTCATGCGCGCGGCCGACGGTGGCACGCTGCTTCTCGACGAGATCGCCGAACTGCCGCTCTCGCTTCAGGCCAAGCTGCTGCGCGCGCTGCAGGAGCAGGAAGTCGTGCCGATCGGCTCGACCCAGCCGATCCCGGTCAACCTCAGGGTCATCGCCTGCGCCAACCGCGACTTGCCGACCGAAGTGGCCGAGGGGCGCTTCCGCGCCGACTTGTTCTACCGCCTCAACGTCTTCCCGCTCACTCTCCCCGCGCTCAAGGCGCGCGGCGAAGACATCGCCCCGCTCGCCTACGCCATGGCGATGCGCCATTGCGCCCCCCAGGGCCCGGTGCCCTGTTTCAGCGAGAGCGCGCTGGCCATGCTCAAGTTGCACGCCTGGCCGGGCAATGTGCGCGAACTCGAGAACGTGATCCGACGTGCGCTCCTGCTCGCGCACACCGACAGGACGATCACCCCCGCGCACATCGTCTTCGACAGCCCTGCCCGGCTCCTTTGCGCCAGCCCTCTCGAGACAGCCTCCGGCGCTGCGGCAATGGGCGAAGCCGACGCAGATGCGGACCACGCCCGCCGCCTCTCCAGTGTCGTCCAGAAATCCGAGGCCCGCGCCATCGTCGAGACGCTCGAGAGCTGCGGTGGCAACCGCCAAATGGCCGCGCGCGAGCTCGGCATCTCCGAAAGGACCTTGCGCTATCGCCTCGCGGCCTTGCGCGACGCAGGGATCCACGTTGGACGTACCACCTCCGCGCGTCTCGCCGGAGGTCGCAGATGAGCACGGTTCCGGCGGTCCTGGCGCGCGATGGCGGGATCCAGCAGATCCTCGACATGCGCCAGCAGATCATCGCGCGCAGCGAGATCCTGCGCCAGATTCATGCCCCCGACACGAGCGCGGCGGCAGGCGCCGCGCTTGCCGGTTCGCCGGTCGGCAACGGTTCCCCCGCCCCGGCCTTCGCCGAGACGCTGCGCAGCGCGCTCGATGGTGTGAACGCGGTGCAGGCGCGCGCCGAAACGCTCAGCAGCGCCTACCAGACCGGCGAGGTCACCGACGTCGCCAAGGTCATGCTTGCCCGCCAGGAAGCCGGGGTCGCGTTCGAGGCGACGATGCAGGTGCGCAACAAACTGCTGAGCGCCTACCAGGACATCATGCGGATGGGGGTCTGATAGCGCATGCCCGATCTCGTCCCCGCGAACTCTGCCAATGGCGGCCTTCCCGCGCCGCGCTCGCTGCTGGCCCCGTTCACCGATCCAGCGGGTGGCCCGGTGCTTACCCGCCTTGGCGCCTTCACCGCCCAACCTGCGGTGCGCAAGGTCCTCCCCGTCTTCGTCGGCCTCGCCGCCGTCGGCGCGGCGCTGCTCACCTGGAGCGCGATGGCCCCCGACCCGCAGCGCATTCTTTACAGCCAGCTCGACGACGGCGAGCGTGCCAGCGTCGCCGCCGCGCTTGATCAGGCCGCCATCCGCTATCGCATCGACAACGCCACCGGCGCGCTCACCGTGTCCGAGGGCGACTTCTATCGTGCCCGCATGCTCGTCGCCTCCGACGGCGCGCTCGCCACCCCCGAGAGCGGCACGCAAATGCTCGACAGCCTGCCGATGGGCGCCAGCCGCACGCTTGAAGGCGAACGCCTGCGCGCCGCGCGCGAGGCCGACCTGCAGATGACCATTCGCGAGATCGACGGGGTCGAGAGCGTGCGCGTGCACCTCGCCTCGGGCGAGAAATCGGTCTTCGTGCGCGACAACGTGCCCCCCAGCGCCTCGGTCATGGTGCGGCTCGCCAAAGGGCGCAGCCTCACTGACAGTCAGGTCACCGCGATCGTCAACCTCGTCGCCGCCTCGGTCCCCGGCCTCGCGCCCGATGCGGTGCGCGTCGTCGACCAGCACGGGCGGCTGCTCTCCGCGCTCGGCGCCGGGGCCGACGGCGACCGGCTCGATCTCCAGGCGCGCATGGAAGCCAAGCTGCGCGAGCAGGTCTCGCAACTGCTGAGCCCGATCCTGGGCGAGGACAATTTCTCGTCCGAAATCCAGGTCGACCTCGACATGGACGACGTCACCTCGGCACGCGAGAGCTACGACAAGGATGGCGTCGTACGCAGCGAGAGCCAGCAGCAGTCGCAGACCACCGGCACGGGCGCCGCCGCCGGTGTTCCCGGCGTGCTCGCCAACACCCCGCCCCCGCAGACGCAGGCGCAGCCCGGCCCGCCACAGGGAACGCAAGCTCCCGCTCCCGGTGCGCAGGCCCCGACCAACGGCGAGAGTTCCTCCAGCCGCACGTACGAACTGGGCCGCGAGGTTTCGGTCTCGAACAGCGGGCCGGGCCGCGTCAAGCGGCTCTCGGTCGCGGTCGCGATCAGCGCCGAGGCGATGAAAGGGGCGAGCGCCCAGCAGATCGCCGACCTCCAGGCGCTGGTGAGCGCCGCCGTGGGTGCCGATCCGCAGCGCGGCGATGTCGTCAAGTTGATTTCGCGCAGCTTCGAGCCTTCGACCGAGACGCCGCTGCCCTTTTACGAGGCGAGCTGGTTCGCGATGGTCGTGCGCAACGTGGCCGCCGTGCTCGCGGTGCTGCTCGTCCTGCTCCTGGGCGTACGCCCGATGGTGCGTGCGGTGCGCGGGGATGCGCGCAAGCCTGCAAAGGGGAAGAAAGGCAAGAAGGCCAAGGGCGCAAGCGAGGACGAGGAAGAGAGCGAGACCGACATACGCGCTCCCGACGGCCAGCCGCTTCCCGTCGAGCGCCCCGCGATCCCGGGAGGTTCCGAAGAGGACGAACACATTCCCCGCGCCGAGCTGCTGAGCCGCCAGATCGCGCTCGCACGCGGGCTCGTCGCCGAGAATCCTGAAAACGCGGTTCACGCGCTTCGCCAGATGCTCAACCAGGGGCCCGCGGGCGACGAGGCGAAAGCGGCCTGATGAGCGAGATGCCCCCCTTCGAGGCGGCCGACAACGCCGCCGTGATGATGATGCTGCTCGACGAGGAGCAGACAAGTCGCATTCTGTGCGAACTCGAACCCGACGAATTGCGCCGGCTCGGCGAAAAGATGTGCAAGCTGGGCGAAATCAGCCCCGAGGTGATCACCGAGGCGCTCACCGGCTTCCTCGAGAAGACCGAGGAGCTCGGCCTGCCCTCGCACGACCGGATCGGCCAGGTGCGCTCGATGATGCACCGCGCGCTGGGCGAGGTGAAGACCGAGAACCTGATGCAGCGCATCGTTCCGCCCGATGCGCCCAAGGCCTCGATGGTCGAGCTCGCGCGGTGGCTCAACCCGCCTGCGCTGATCCCGCTGATCAAGGACGAGCATCCCCAGGCGATCGCCGTCCTCCTGGTCCAGCTCGACCCGCTCGTCGCGGCCGAAGTGCTGCATGGCCTTCCGCCCGAGCAGCATTCCGAGATCATCCACCGCGTCGCCACGATCGGCCCGGTTTCGCCCCAGGCGATCGCCATGCTCGAGGAACTGCTCGGCCGGCGCATCACCCAGTGCCACGGCAGCCGCCCCTTGCAGATGGGTGGCATGAAGGAAGCTGCCGAGATCATCAATGGCGTGGGCAAAGTGATCGAAAAGCGGGTGATGGGCGAGATCACCAAGAAGGACAAGATCCTCGCCAAGCGCCTGGAGGAGGAGATGTTCAAGTTCGAACACCTCTTCGTGCTCGAGCCGCAGCAGATGGGCGTGCTGCTGCGCGACGTGGGCAACGACACCCTGATCGATTCGCTCAAGGGCATCTCGGAGGAAGAGCGCGAATTCTTCTTCCGCGCGATGTCGAGCCGCGCCGCCGACGGCGTGAAGGACGAGATCGCCGCGCGCGGGCGCACCAAGCTTTCCGACGTCGTCGCCGCGCAGAAGGAAGTCGTCACGATCGCGCGCAAGCTCGTCGCCGACGGATCGCTGATCATGGGATCGGGAGATGGAGAATATGTCTGACCTCGGCTTTGCCTTTCCGGGCCCCGGCTTCAAGCTGATCGCCCCTTTCGCCGAGCGACGCGGCTTCACGCCCGACCGCCGCTTCGGCGAGGAGCGCCGGGCGAACCCGCCCGTGTCCGCGCCGCCGCCCGAACCCGAGGCGCAGGGGGAGACCGTCGATCCGCTCGGCGAAGCCTTCTCCCAGGGTTTTGCCGAGGGCTTCGAGCAAGCCCGCCAGGCGGCCGCCGCGCGCGCCGAGGCGGACGACGCCGCGCGCGCCGCGCTCGGCCTTTCGCTCGAGCGGATCGACGGCGAACTCGCGGAGCAGCTGCGCCTGCGCCTGCGCGAAACCGTGGCGGCTCTGTGCGAAAGCGCGCTCGCCCCGCTCGCGATCGACGCAGGGGCGCTCGAACGCCGCATTGCCAAGGCTGTCGCCATGCTCGCACGCAGCGAGGACGAACGCGTCCTGCGCCTCCACCCCGAGGACATCGCGTTGATCTCACCCGAACTTGCTCGCCAATGGGAGCTGCACCCCGATCCCACCCTCCCCCGAGGGACGATCCGCGTCGAGACCGCCAGCGGCGGGGTCGAGGACGGCCCGGACGCCTGGCGCCAGGCCATCGCCGAGGCGCTTCACGACTGCTGAGGTTCCCATGCTGCGCATCTGCGAGGCCATCCTGCACGATCTAGCCACCGAGCCGGTCGATCTCTCGCCGCGCCGCTTCGGCTACGTCACCGCCTGCGATGGCGGATTGCTCGAAGTGAGCGGCCTCTCGATCCCGGTCGGGGCGATGTGCCGCGTGGCCGATGGCCGCAAGGCGCCGCTGCTCGCCGAAGTGATCGGCTTTCGCAACGGTCGCACGATGATGATGATGCTGGGCGACACCATCCTCCTGCGCCCCGGTGCGCGGGTCTGCCCCGAGGGGCGCCCCGGCATGCTGCCGGTGGGCGACGCGTTCCTTGGCCGCGCGGTCGATGGCGAAGGCCTGCCGATCGACGGCGGCTTGCCGATCCACACCCGTGCCGAGTGGCCCGCGGGCGGCGTGCGCACCTCCGCGCTCGATCGCAGTCCGGTGCGCCTGCCCTTCGACACCGGCGTGCGCGCGCTCAACGCGCTCACAACGTTCGGCGTTGGCCAACGCATCGGCGTCATGGCCGGTTCGGGCGTGGGCAAGTCGGTGCTGATCGACATGATCGCGCGCGGCGCCTCGCTGGCCGAGAGCGGCGCGGACGTGGTCGTCGTGGGCCTGATCGGCGAGCGTGCACGCGAGGTTTCGGACTTCGTCGAGCGGCACATGCACGCCGCGATGAAGGGCAAGACCGTGATCGTCGCCGTACCCGCCGACCATGCCCCCAATTTGCGGCTGCGCGGCGCGATGCTGGCGACCGCCATGGCCGAACAGTTCCGCGCGCGCGGCCGCAAGGTTCTCCTGATCATGGACAGCCTCACCCGCGTCGCCCACGCCGCCCGCGAAATCGGGCTCCTGCTCGGTGAGCCGGGGGCGGCGCGTGGCTATCCCCCTTCCGCGCTCGCCACGATCACCAAGCTGGTCGAGCGCGCGGGAAATTCAGCGGCTTCGGGGGGCTCGGTCACCGGGCTCTACACCGTGCTCGCCGATGGCGACAACCAGGACGACCCGGTGGTCGACACCGCGCGCTCGATCCTCGACGGGCACATCGTGCTCAGCCGCGAACTCGCCCAGCGCGGGCAATATCCCGCCATCGACATCGCCGCCTCGCTCAGCCGCGTGATGAACGACATCGTGCCCACGCCGCACCAGCAGCTTGCCCGCAACTTCCGCGCGCTCACCGCCAGCTACGAGGCCAACCGCGACCTCGTGCTGATGGGGGCCTACCGCCCCGGCGCCGATCCGCAGCTCGACCGCGCCATCGCCATGACCGGCAAGCTGACGACCTTCCTCAGCCAGTCGGCCGGCGAAATCGTGCCGCTGCACGAGAGCGCCGAGCAACTCGCCGCGCTTCTCGAGGCCTGAGCCATGCGCGAGGAGCAAAAGCGCCTCGCGCGGCTGCGCCGCCTCGAGAAGATCCGCGCACTCGCGTGCCAGACCGCCGCGAACGAAGCCGCGCAGGCCGAGAGTACGCTCGCGCAGTTGCGTTCGCTGAGTGCGCGCACCCGCCAGCTGGCCGAGGACTACGCCGGACGGCGCAATGCCGCCGACGGCGCTGCGCTTCATCAGATCGGACGCTTCGTTTCGGGACTCCAGGCGCTTTCGCAAACGGCCGAGGGCGATGCGCGGCGCGCCCACGCGATCGCCGATGCCAAGCAGCGCCAGCTCGCCGAGGCCGAACGCCGCCGCGCCGCGATCGAGGAACGTGCCGCCCTGCAGGAGCGCATGATCGCCAAGCAAGCCACCGCCCCGGTGCTCGCTGCTCGCCGATCATCTGGCACGAAGCTTGAATAAGAACCGGCATGGACTACCCGAGGATGCCCTGCCGATGATCGCCCCCACGCCCCCCATGCCCGGCCTTTCTCCCGCGAATACTACCGGCACGGTGCCCGCGCGACCGGAAACGGCGGCGCAAGGCGGCGGCTTCGCCCAAGTCCTGCAGGGGCTTGGCGCAAGTGACGCCGCGCTCGAGACCATTCCCGAGAGCCCGATGTCTGGCGCGCCGGACAACGTAGCTCCGCAGCCACCTTCGAAGCTGGCAACCGGCAATATCTTGCCGCCATTGGCCACCCTGCTGCCGTCCGCCACAGCCATCGCCTCCAGCGACCGATCCGGCGACGACGAGCCCTCCCTTCGGGCCACGCACGCCGCCGAGCTTCGTGAATTCAAGACCGACGCGGTCGAACTTGTTCACGACGACGGCGCGGCGGGCGAAGGCGAACTTGCCACAAGCGGACAGCCACTCGAACAAACAGCGGCGTCCCTGCTTCCGCTCAGCCCTGCCTGGCTGGCGCTGCTTCCCGAGCCCGTGCGCCAGGCGGGCATTCGCGTCGATCCCTCGCCCGCTTCCCCGCCGGACACCGCACTGGCCCGCGCGCGTCCCGTCGCGAACGAGGTGGCAGCCCTCGGAGCCCTGAAACCGGACGCGGGAAGTGCCGTCGAGCTCACGCTTCGCGCGATCCCGGGCGAGTTGCCTATCGCGGTCCGGTCCGAAGCGACCTCGCTTCCCGCGACAGCCGCCGTCGTCCCGGCCCCCTCGAGTGAGGTCCCGGCCTCGGTGAGCTCCCCCAGCTTGTCGCAAGTTCCCGTTCTGCCCCCGCAAGCCGGACGCATCATGCCATCCCTGACGAGCCTGGAGACCCCACAAGGCCCCGTCCTGCGCGACGACGCCCCGTTGCCTTTGCAGACGTCTCCCCGTTCGCCCAGCACTTTGGCCACTTTGGCGACCGTCGCGTCGGCCAACGGGTCGAGCGAAGGCGCCGCGGCTCCTACCATCACCCCGGCCACCACCAGCTCCGCGCCGCAGACTGGACCTGCGGCCGGCCTCGCCCACCTGACCGACGAGGCCCCCAAGGGCCAGTTCGAGTCCAATCCTGCGACGGCCTCGATCGCCACGTCCGGTTCGGCCAGCATGATCGTGCCCACGGCTCCTGCCGCGCCGGCCTCGTTCACGCAGGCGCCGCCGACTTCGGCCGTGCCGGGTGTCGACGCGCGCGACTTCGAAACCCTCGTCAGCCGTCTCCACGAAGCGCGTGAGGGCAGCGGCGCACCGGTCGTACGCACTTCGCTTGTCCATGCCCAGTTCGGTCCCGTCTCGCTCCAGTTCCGTCCCGACGCCACCGGCACGAACGTGACCTTGCAGAGCGCGGACCCGCAATTCGCGGGCTCGGTCCAGAGCGCGGCGGCCGCAGTGCTGGCTGGCGCGGCGGCGCAGTCGGGCGATACGCCGCGCGATGGATCGCCCCCCTCGCACCACACGCCTTCCTCGCAATCGCCCGCGACATCCTCCGGATCGAACCAGGGGAGCGACGCGCGATCCTCAGGAGGATTCGCGCAAAGCGCCGCGCAGGCCGGAGCCGACACCAGCGGACGGCAGGACGCCCCCCACAGTGGCCAGGTGCGCGAAGACGCACCCGATCCGAGCCGACCTACCGCCCACGCTGGCAGCGACCAGATCGCGCCAGCCGCATCGGGCGGCATCTACGCCTGAACCATCGGGCCGCAATTTTTCCGGGGAACCGACGATGAGGAACACGCATGAGTGACAAGGAAGAAAAGCCCAAGGGCAAAGGCAAGATGGGCCTGATTCTCGTCGCGCTGGGCATGCTTGTGCTGGGCGGTGGCGGAGCGGCCGGCGCCATGATCTTCATGGGCGGCGGGCACAAGGAAGTCGCCGAGCCCAAGGGCCCGCAACTGATCCGCAAGGGCGAAGTCGACCCTTACGCACCGGCCGCGCCCGAGGGCGAAGGCGAAGGCGGGGCCGCCCCCGAGGCCGAGGGCGATGGCGGTGACGAATACCGCACCGCCTATTACTCCTTCAAGGACGAGTTCACGTCCAACCTCAAGGATTCCGATGCCCTCGTCCAGCTCGCGCTGGCCTGCTCGACCCGGCGCGACGGGCGCGTGCTGCAATGGCTCGCCAAGCACGAACTGGCGATCCGCTCGAACATGCTTTCGGTCATCGCCGATACCCCCGAGGACGACATGTACACGATCGCGGGCAAGGACAAACTGCAGAAGCGCCTGACCAAGACCATCAACGACGTGCTCAAGAAGAAGGAAGGCTATGGCGGCGTCGACGCCGTCTACTTCCGCACGCTGATCATCCAGTGACATGGTGACGCCCCAGCCCCCTTCACAGACGATCAAGGCCCGGCACTGCACCGAGCTGCTCGGCGCGCCGCCCTCAATCGACGAACTGGTGCCCGCGCTCTCGTTCCTGGGCGAGAAGCTGGCGCGCACGCTGCCCACACACCTGGCCCTGATCACCGGCGGCGATCCCCCCCTGGTGCGCGTGGGCATGCCGATGGACACCACGCTTGGAGGGATCCAGGCCGAACTCGAGACGCTGGCCTCGCACGCACTTCTCGGCATCGGAACCAAGGCGTTGCCCGCGCTCGCCACCTTCGAGGCTGCCCCTGTGTTCCGCCTCGTCGACCGCGCCTTCGGCGGACGCGGCGAGGTGCCCGAGCCGTTGCCCGAAACCTTCCCGGTCTCAGCCGAACTCCTCCTCGCCCGCATCGAGAACGCAATCGCGCGCGCGCTCGAACCGCTCTTCCCGGGCGAGCACGGGCACGCCGTGCGCACGATCCGGCGCGACACCAGCCTGCGCCAGCTCGATCCTTTCGACAAGCGCACCGACCTGCTCCAGCTCGCGCTCGAAGTGGAGGAGGCCGGCGCCGATCCCTGGTCGCTTTCGCTGGCCTTTCCGATCGCGACGCTGGGCGCACTTCTCGCCCCTGGTCGATCCCCGACCCGCGCGCGGCGACGCGCGCGCAAGGCCGCCCCCGAACACGAGCCTTTCGCCTCGCTCACGCTCGAGGTCACCGCCGTCCTCGTCGACATGCCAATGCCGATGCGCCGTCTCGCCAGCTTGCGCCCCGGCGATGTGATTCCGGTGCCGGTCAGCCGCGCGGTGCCGTTGTTGGCGGGGGGACACCTCATCGCCACCGGCACGATCGGCGAGCTCGACGACAAAGTCGCGGTCCAGATCGGACAGGCGTTTTGAGGCGCCTTCGTACCAAGGACGCAGGGGCGTGAACCACGCGCCTTCGCGCCTATCCGCGCCGGTGCGGTCACACCGGCGCGCCAACTGGGGAAGAACCAACCATGTCAACACCGCAACGAAGGCCGCCACGCGGCTTCGATTTCCTGAGGGACGTGGATGTCCGCGTCTCGGTCGAACTCGGCCGCTCGCAGATGAAGCTGAAGGACGTGCTCGCGCTGGGGCCCGAAAGCCTTGTCGTGCTCGACCGGATGACCGACGAGCTGCTCGACATCCTCGTCAACGGCAAGGCCATCGCGCGCGGCGAGGTGATCGCGCACAACGGGCGGTTCGGCCTGCGCATCATCGAGATGGTGGGTGACGAGGACGAAGCCGCAGAGGCAGGCGAGACGGGCGGGGCCGAAGCCGCCCTGCCCCTGCCCGAAGCCGATCCGGGCCGGGAGTGAGGCGCGATGCTCTGGTATGTCCTCAAGCTCCTCGTGCTCCTGCCGCTGATCACGCTGCTCGCCTGGGGGGCGCTGCGCCTTGCCAAGGCGATGCAGCAGCGCGCCGGGATCGGACAGGCCTCGCGCTCGATCCGGATCGTCGAGACGACGATGCTCTCGCCCACGCTCAAGCTCGCGGTGATCGAATTCCACGGCCGCGAGATTCTCGTTTCGGCCTCGCGCCATGGCCTGACCCGGCTTGCCGAGGCGCCCGCGCGCGCCACCTTCGAGGTGATCGAATGAGCCCTCGCGCGCGCCTCGCTTTCGTCACGGTGCTGCTCCTGAGCGTCGTTCCCACCGCGCTCCACGCGCAGGAGGCGATCCCCGGCGCGCTCGACCGCGCCTTTGCGCAGATCGGCGGCACCGGCTCGGGTCCGGGCGGTCCGGGCATGAGCCTCTCGCTCCAGCTCCTGCTCATCATGGGGCTGCTGACGATCCTGCCCAGCCTCGTGCTGATGATGACCAGCTTCACCCGCATCCTCGTCGTGCTGGCAATCCTGCGCCAGGCGATCGGGCTCCAGCAGTCGCCCCCCAACCAGGTCCTGATCGGGCTCTCGCTGTTCCTCTCGCTCTTCGTCATGGCGCCCACGCTCGACCGGGTGAACGCGTCCGCGATCGCACCTTACGCCGCGAACCGGATCGGCGCCGAGCAGGCGATCGCCAACGCGGGCGCCGAATTCCACGCCTTCATGGTGCGCCAGACCCGCGCGCGCGACCTCACCCTCTTCGCCGACATGGCCAAGGCCCCGCGCTTCGCCTCCCCACGCGAGGTGCCCTTCTCGATCCTGCTTCCCGCCTTCGTTACCAGCGAGCTCAAGACCGCCTTCCAGATCGGCTTCATGCTGTTCCTGCCCTTCCTCGTCATCGACCTCGTGATTTCCTCGGTCCTGATGTCGCTGGGCATGATGATGATGAGCCCGATGGTGGTCTCGCTGCCCTTCAAGCTGCTGCTCTTCGTCCTCGTCGACGGCTGGGCGCTGATGATGGGCTCGCTCGCGGCAAGCTTCACCTGAGGGGGCCTGTGCGATGGAAGACATCACCCAGCTCCTCTCCCTAGCCGACAAGATGCTCTGGGTGACGGCGCTGGTTGCCGCGCCCGTTCTGCTGAGCGCGCTTGCGGTGGGGCTTGTCGTCGGGCTTGTCCAGGCGGCGACCTCGGTCAACGAACAGACGCTGACCTTCGTCCCCAAGCTTGCCGTCGTCGCGCTCGTGCTGGTCCTGTTCGGCTCCTCGATGATGACGCTGGTGGGCGATTTCACGCAGGAAATCTTCGCCCAGATCGCAAATCTCGGCCAGGCTCAGCAGGTGGCGCCATGATTGCGCTCGATTTCGGGTTCGGCGCGCTCGAACACGAATTCTGGCGCCTGCTCTTCGTGATGACGCGGATCGGTGCCGCGCTCGTCGCCGCCCCGCTCTTCGGCATATCGAGCGTGCCGCCACAAGTGCGGGTGATCGGTGCGGGCGCGGTGGCGGTGCTCGTCTGCGCCTGGACCGGGGTCGTCGTGCCGCCCGCGCTGTTCTCGCTGGCCGGGCTTCTCGCGGTCCTGGGCGAAGTGCTCGTCGGGCTGGCGCTCGGCTTCGTGCTCCAGCTCTCCTTCGCCGCGCCAATCCTCGCCGCCGAAGTCATCGGCGGGTCGATGGGGATGAACATGGCGGTCGCGGTCGACCCCAATTCGGGCACCCAGTCGCCCGCGCTCGGCCAGTACTTCGCGGTCGTGCTGACGCTCGTATTTCTCGCGCTCGGCGCGCACCTGCAATGGTTCGCGCTGCTGGTCGAGAGCTACTCCACTTTCCCCCCCGGCCACACCTGGCTGGGCGCCGAGCGCACCGCGCTGATCGCAAGCTTCGCGCTGCGCACCTTCACCACGGCGGCCACCATCGCGCTTCCGGTCTGCCTCGTGCTGCTCGTCGTCCAGCTCGTGACCGGGGTGCTCAGCCGCTCGGCACCCTCGCTCAACTTGTTCTCGCTCGGCCTGCCCGCCGGCATCCTGGGGGGCCTTGCCGCGCTGCTCGTCTCCGCCCCGCTGCTGACGGATCTCGTCGTGCGTCTCTCGCACGATGCCGTCACGCAGGCCGCCGAGGTCCTCCAGCCATGAGCCAGTCCGAAGGCGAGAAGAGCTTTGCCCCGAGCGCCAAGCGCAAGCGCGACGCGGCGCAAAAAGGCGACGTCATCCGCTCGCGCGAGCTGGCGACGGCGGGCGCGGTGGCAGTGGGCGCGGTCTGGCTCAAGCTTGCCGGGCCCTGGCTGCTCGAGAGCCTTGCCGATGTCCTGCGCAAGGGCTTGCGCTTCGACCGCGCGGCGATCGACGATTTCACCCCCGGCGCGCGCCTCGCCAGCGCGCTGCTGGAGGGCCTCCCCCCGGTCGTCGTCCTGGGTCTCGCCGTCCTCCTCGTCAGCCTCGTCTCGCAGCTTGGCTTCGGCGAGGGGCGCTGGATTCCCGCGAACCTCGCCCCCAAGGCCTCGCGCATCGATCCCGCCAAGGGCCTCAAGCGCATGTTCGGCCCCAATGGCCTGATCGAAATGGCCAAGGGGATCGCCAAGGTGGCCCTGCTCGGCACGATAGCCTGGATCTGGGCGCGCGACAGGATCGAGACGCTCTCGCGCCTTGGTCGTGGCGACCTCTTCTCCGAACTGCGCTACGCCTGGGACCAGCTCATTGCCCTGCTGTTCTGGCTAGCCGCGGGCCTCGCGCTCATCGCCCTGCTCGACCTGCCCGTGCAGCTCGTGCGCCGCCTGCTGCGCCTGCGCATGACACTGCAGGACGTGCGCGACGAGCAGAAGGACGCCGAGGGCGCGCCCGAAAAAAAGGCCGCGATCAAGGAGCGCCAGCGCAAGATCGCGATGGGCGCGCTGATCCCGGCGATGCAGGAGGCAAGCTTCGTGCTCACCAACCCGACCCACTTCGCGGTCGCGCTCTCGTGGGATCCGGAGAAGGCCCCCGCGCCGGTGGTGGTCGCCAAGGGTCGCGGCGAAAAGGCCATGGCGATCCGCGAGCTGGCCGCCGAATACGAGGTCCCCGTGCTCGCCTATCCCGCACTCGCCCGCTCGGTCTACTACTCGACCCGCGAGAAACGCATGATCCGCGAAGAGCACTATGTCGCCGTCGCCGCGATCCTTGCCTTCGTTCTGGGCATCCAGCGCGGCGAGACCCGCAAGCGCCCGGAGGTCTCGGTGCCCGTCACCTTGCGCTTCGATGCCGATGGGCGTCTCGAATCGGCGAGCAAATGACCCATGCCAGCCCTTAAAATCCACCGCGCGGAGCCGTTCTGGAAGCCATGACCACGATCTCCACCTCCCCCACCGCCACCAGTTCGCTGGTCACCGCGCTTGGCGGAGGCAGCGGCATCGACATGCTCGACCTCGCCAACAAGCTGGCGCAGGCGCAGTTCGCCAACAAAGTGAACCAGCTCGAGACCCGCAGCGAGACGCTCACCACCCAGATCTCGACCGCCTCGGACATCAAGTCGATGCTGCTCGCGCTCGACACCTCGCTCGGCACCCTCATCCGCACCGGCGATCTCTCGCGCACGCCCAGCGTCGCCAATACTGCCGTCGCCAGCGCTACGCTGACCGGCAGCAGCCTGCCCCAGGGCAGCTACGACCTCGAGGTAACGTCCCTCGCCAAGGGCCAGAACCTCGCCAGCCGGGCCTACGGCTCCGCTACCGATACCGTTGGCGCGGGCACTCTGACACTGCGCTTCGGCACCGTCTCGGGCAGCACCTTCAGCGAGGATACGGCCCACGCCGCGGTCGACATCACGATCGCGAGCGGCGCCACGCTCGCCGACGTCGCCAAGGCGATCAACGGCGCGAACGCGGGTGTGCAGGCCTATGTCGCACAGACTGTCTCCGGGGCACAGCTCGTGCTCAAGGGACAGGCGGGGGCGGCCAACGGCTTCGTCCTTGAAGCCAGCGAAGACCCGCTCGAGCCGGGCCTCGCCGGGCTCGCCTGGAATCCCTCCTCGACCTCGGGCCAGCTCCTGAATGGAGCCAGCAACGCGGCCTTCAAGGTCGACGGGCTCTCCTATACCGCCACCTCGAACGCGGTCAGCGACGTGATCCCCGGGGTCAAGCTCCAGCTTACCGGCACGAACGTCGGGGCAGCGACCAAGGTTACGTTTGCCGACCCGACGTCGGCCATCGCCAGTTCGATGCAGGATCTCACCGACGCGCTCAACGAGGTCATGTCCGCGCTCAACACCGCAACCGGCATCGGCGGCGACCTCGCCAACGACGCCGGTGCTCGCGCGCTCAAGCGCAGCCTTTCCGGGCTTGCGGGCACCGTGATCATGCCCAACGCCACCGGCGCCGCGCGTACGCTCGCCGATCTCGGCCTCAAGACCGAGCGCGACGGCACCTTCACGCTCGACACCACACGGCTCAACGCCACGATCGCCGCCGACCCCGAAGGCGTCTCGGCAATGTTCACGACGGGCGTCTACGGCGTCTACGCCAGCGTCGACAAGATCTACCGCACCGCGTCGTCTTCGACGGGTCTCAATTCGCTGGGCGCCTCGATCAAGAAGTATACCGCCCTGCTCTCTGCCGTCACCGACAGCCAGACCGACGTCGCCGAACAACAGGAAAAGCTGCGCGCCCGCCTCGCCAGCCAGTTCACGACCTCGGAAAGCCGGATCGGCCTCCTCAACGCGACCAAGTCCATGTTGGAGAGCCAGATCGCCCAGTGGAACAAGACAAGCAGCTGACATGCTGGGCCGTGTTTCCCCCCACGAGGCCTACCGCCGCGTCGACTTCGACGCCCGCGTCAATGGCGCCGACAGCACCGAGCTCGTGCATTTGTGTTTCGAGCATCTCGTCGGTGCCCTGGGCACCGCGCTTCACGCCGATGCCATCGGCGATGGCGAATTGAAAAGCCGCTCGATGACCCGCGCCCTGACCGCCGTCACCGCGCTGCAGATGGGCGTCGCGGGCGACAGCGGGATCGCCTCGGCGCTCAACCAGGTCTACGCCGCCGCACGCCGCACGATCCTCGACAGTGCGACCAACTTCGCGCGCGAGAAGATCGTCGAACTTCGCAACGATTTCCAGGAAATCGGCCAGGCGATGCAGGCTGGCTGAAGGCCCTCCGGACTCGGGAATCGTCCCTGTGAGGGGCGGCACGCCCCGCCTCGCGATCCCGGATCGGAACACGAAATACCCACCTTATCCCGTCCATCTGGAACCGAAATGGCAGCGCACGCCGACATAGCGGCGTTGAAATCGCGGCGATTTTGCAGTTGGCCCACCGCAACGCCTCGGTTCTGGAGGGGAAAGCCCAAAAATCCGGGCCGCATTGCGTTATCTCCCTAAGCACAAATCATAAGGGAGACGCTTCGTGGAGCAGGCAATTTCGAATCTCATCCTGATTGACAACGACATGCGGCGCCGGGCGGCGATCAGCCATGCGCTTGCCGTGGCCAGCATCCATGTCGAACCGTTCGAAAACATCGCCGAATTGTCCACCAGCTGGCCGCGCAGCGGGATCATCCTCATCCACGACGAAGCCGGCGCGATCGACGAACTGATCGAGAACATGTCGCGCCATGGCGAATGGTTCCCGATCATCGCCTTCAGCGAAAACCCCGCCGCGCAGCGGATCGTAGGCGCGATCCTCGACGGCGCGATCGACTACATCGCCTGGCCGATCACCGCCCCCGAACTGAACGACACCATCGCCCGCGCCACCCGCCGTGCGGAAAACGTCGGTAACGCCAAGCTGCGTGAGATCATGGCCCGCGCGCGTGTCGACCGGCTCACCCGCCGCGAACGCGAGGTGCTCGGCGGCGTCGCCAGCGGCCTGTCGAACCGGCTGATCGGCGAGAAGCTTTCGATCAGCCCCCGCACGGTCGAAATCCACCGCGCCAACATGCTCAACAAGCTCGGCGCCAACCACACCTCGGACGCCATCCGTATCGCGATCGAAGCCGCCATGGTGCACTGATCCCGAGTAACGTCAGCCTTTGCGTACGTTCGCCTAAGCGCACCACAACGCAAGCTTAGCAACCGCGAAGGCATGATCTTGTGTGCCGGCCCCCGCATCCTGAGCGAGCGCCGGCTCCTGGTCCCGTTAGTCGTGTACCGGCAGATCCGGTCGGGCATATCCATCGTCCGGCCGGATCTGCCTTGTGGGCCTTTCCCATAATCTCGATCCTAAATTTCAACTCTCAACTTTCACCTCGCGCGACAACGGCCAGAAGTTCGGATTCGAGCTTCTCGACGATACGAACGAAGAGGCGCGTGTCATCGAGCGCACGCGACAGGACGATGGCCCCCTGAATGCCGGACACGGCCTCTTGCGCCAGGCTGCGCGCGCGCGGCGCCGGTACCCGGCCCGTCTGGAGGCAATGCGCCAGCGTGGCGATCCAGCGCGCGAAGTAGCCGTTCACCCGGTCCGCGAAAGCTTCGCGCGAGGATCCCAGGCCAAGCCATCCGACCAGGCACACCCTGCCGCCCGATTGGAAGTAGGCGGTAACCGCCTGCATCATGGCCATGATCGCCGGACCGGGTTCATCAGCCGCTTCAAGTGGGGTGAAGACCGCCTCTTCGAACCACCGGTCGATGTCGTCGAGCACGGCGGCCATCATCTCGTCCTTTCCGCCGGGAAAGAAGTTGTAGAGGCTGCCCTTGCCCAGCCCCGTCGCCTTCGAGATCGTGGTCAGGCTGGTTCCTTCGAAGCCGTGCTCGCGGAAGACCTCGGCCAGGGCCGCCAGGCTTCCCGAACGCTCCGTCATGACCCGCCGCGCTGTCACAGGCCCATTTCGCCAAGCGAGGGATGATCGTCCGGGCGGCGCCCCAGTGGCCAATGGAACAGGCGTTGCGCCTCTTCGATCGGGCAATCGTTGATCGACGCAAGCCGGCGCGTCATCAGGCCCTCGGTGTCGAATTCCCAGTTCTCATTGCCATGGGAACGGAACCAGTTACCGGTGTCGTCATGCCATTCGTAAGCGAACCGGACGGCAATCCGGTTCGCCGCGAAGGCCCAGACCTCCTTGACCAGTCGATAGTCCAGCTCGCGCTGCCATTTGCGCGCCAGGAACGCCTCGATGGCTGGGCGTCCCTGCAGGAACTCGCCCCGGTTACGCCAGTGACTGTCCAGCGAATAGGCGAGAGCGACCCGAGCCGGATCCCGACTGTTCCACGCATCTTCGGCAAGGCGCGCCTTCCGTGTCGCCGATTCGGTAGTGAAAGGAGGCAGGGGAGGACGCGGCATGGCACTTCTCGCTTCGCTAAGTTGTACCGATCAGTACAAGTAAGGCGAAGCGAGATCAAGCGGGGCAAGATCACACCGCCAAATCCGCACCTTCAATGCACGCTGGTTATCGCCCCATGGCCTTGGAAGGCATCGGCTTCCTCCTCGCTTTCGGCCAGACACGCACCCGCCCAGGCCCCCAGCAGGGCCAAGGCCAGCGTGGCGCCCTCGGCGCAAATCTCATCCTTACCATCGTCGACCGCAACCATGGCGAGGCAAATGCCGCCGGGTCCGCGCGAACACATGACGGGCAGGATTTCGCCGATCAGGCTGATGACGCCGCTCAACCCGGCTCCCACCGCAAGCAGGGTCTCGAGGCAGGGCCCGGTGCCGGCTTCCGCGTCGGCACGGCCCAGCAGGCACGCTGCCTCGCGAATGCGCGCTGGCTCCTCGCTCACCGTGCTGCGAGCGCAGTCGGCAATGAAATCGCGCAGGCGGTCCTGGTACGTGTGGGTGGACGCGTGCTGGGATGCAGGGGCTCGGGTCATCGTCGGGGCGGGGGCTTTTGTCGAGGGCATGACTTTCTCAAGCCTTACCGCGAGCCCCGGGTCAATCCGCAGAGACTGCCGCGTTTGACCGGCGTCCCAACGTGCGACACAGGCACCGGAAGTCCTGAACGAAAGTCAGGATGGGCCCGTCCTCCCGCGCCGTGTCGCGAACCAGGGCACGAGGCGTTCGATGGCCTCAACGATCTCGGCGGGCGAGACGGCGAAGCTGAAACGCATGAAGCCCGCGCCGTGGACAGGGTCGAAATCGATGCCTGGTGCCGTCGCCACGCCCGTCTCGCGCAACATCTCGCGGCAGAATGCGAGGCTGTCCTGCGTATAGGCGCTGATGTCGGCCCAAATGTAGAAAGCCCCATCCGGTGGCGCGATCCGCTCCAGCCCTAGCCGGGGGAGAGCCTCGAGCAGCATCTGCCGATTGCGGGCGTAGATCTCGACATGACCTTCCAGCTCTTCGGTGCAGTCGAAGGCAACGAGCCCGGCGTGCTGCGCCAGGACCGGCGGGGTGAGAAACAGATTGCCCATGCGCGCCCGGGCGACCGCGACCAGGTCGCGAGGCACCAGCAGCCAGCCCAGGCGCCAGCCGGTCATCGAGTAGTACTTCGAGAAGCTGTTGATCACGACCGCCTCGGGCGCATATTCGAGCAGCGAGTGCGCCTCCGGGCCATACGTCAGGCCGTGGTAGATTTCATCCGACACGATCCGGATGCCTCGCCGCGCGCAAACCTCGGCAATCGCGCGCAGATCGGCGGCTTCGATTATGGTGCCGGTGGGATTGGCCGGACTGGCGATGATCACGCCGTCGGGCGCCGGCTCGAGCGCCTCGAGTGCGGCGGCGCTGAGCTGGTAGCGCGCCTCGGCGCCGCATTCGATCTCGACCGGCTCCAGGTACATCGCCTTGAGCGTATTGCGATAGGCCACGTAACCCGGTCGGGCCAGCGCGACTCGTGCCCCCGGCGCGAACAGGCTCGAGAGCGCCAGCACGAGTGCAGGCGAAGCGCCGCAGGTGAGGATGATCTGGTCGCTTTCGACGTGCTGCCCGTAGCGCTCGCGGTAGTGGCGCGCGATGCGCTGCTTGAGCGCTTCATTCTCCCAATAACCGCCTGCTTCGGTGTCGAGCACCTCGCGTGCCTTTGCCAGGGCCGCTGCCGGAGCGCCGGTCGAGGGCTGGCCATATTCCATATGGATCACGCTGCGCCCCTGCTCAGCCAGCTCATAGGCCAACTTGCCAATGGAAATCGCGTGGAAGGGCTCGACCTGGGCGAGTTCGAAAGGGCGCGTAGGATGGGTCATGCGAGCGCTGCTAGGCCCCGCTCCGGCGGCACGCAAGCCCCGTTCAAGGCGCGAAAATCAACGCGCCGCCCCACCGCATCGCTTGCCTTTCGCAAAACCCTCTTGCACTCCTCGCCCACCCCCGGTAAAGGCGCCCCCTGCCCGCGAACCGGAAACACCCGGGAATCGCCAAGGCACGCCGCTTTAGCTCAGTTGGTAGAGCATCGCATTCGTAATGCGGGGGCCACAGGTTCGAGTCCTGTAAGCGGCACCATTAGCCCCTCCCAGAACGTCTCTGAAGCTTGAAAAAATGGCAGATTTCTGCCATTTAGAAGCTTCGATGATCTCGGAGCGTATCAGGCGAAATCACGACATCTTTTGCGAAATGGGGCCATGAGGCGGGCAAGGAATGGCCGCCACAGGACTCAAATTCGCGAAGCTTTTCGAGGCCTGACGGCTCCCGGTTTTTTGGGAGATTCGCCATGGCACTTACAGAAATCCAAATTCGCCAACTGAAGCCTGCCGACAGAAATTATCAGTGCAGTGACGGGCGGGGTCTCTATCTCGAAATTCAGTCGACCGGCTCCAAGCTCTGGCGCTTCAAGTACCGCTATCTCGGCAAGCAAAACCGGCTGGCCCTTGGACGGCATCCCGACGTCGGCCTTGCGGAAGCCCGCAGAAGGGCAGACCAAGCTCGACAGGTTCTTCAAGAAGGGGAAGATCCCCTGGCCCTGCGCAAGCAGAATAAACTGATTGCGGTCTATCAGGCGGCCAACACCTTCGAGGATGTCGCCAAGGAGTTCATCGAAAAACTGACGGCGGAGGAGCGCGCCGAGGCGACAATCGTAAAGGCCAATTGGATGTTCTCCCTTCTGAAACCGATCGCCAAGCGCCCGGTTGCGCAGATAAAGCCTCTGGAGGTCCTGGCCATTCTCAAGAAGATCGAGGCGCAGGGCAAACGCGAGACGGCACGCCGGTGCCGCGCCTTCGCCAGCCGTGTCTTCCGCTATGCCGTCGCCACAGGACGCGGCGAGCAAGACCCCACCTTCATTCTGCGCGGCGCGCTGATCGCGCCAAAGGTGAAACACCATGCCGCACTGTTGGAGCCAGCCCAGGTCGGCAAACTGCTCCGTGACGTCGACGCCTATTCGGGAACAGCGATCACTCGCCTTGCCATGCAAATCGCTCCGCACGTGATGGCGCGACCAGGCGAGTTGCGAAACGCACACTGGTCCGAATTCAACCTCGCCGAAGCTGTCTGGACGATCCCCGCCGAACGAATGAAAGCCCGACGCGCCCACGAGGTGCCTTTATCCCGGCAAGTCATCAATTACCTAATCGAGCTGCAGGACCTTACCGGACCGTACGGTTACGCCTTTCCAGCAAGACATACTGCACGCAAGACCATGAGCGAGAACACGATAAACAACGCTTTTCGGCGCATGGGCTACGGCCCACGTGACCTGACAGCGCATGGACTGCGAACTACCGCCTCTACCCTTCTCAACGAAAGCGGGCGCTGGAGTGCTGACGCTATCGAACGTTCTCTCGCGCACATGGATACAAACGCCATCCGCGGCATCTACAATCGTGGCCGCTATTGGGCCGAGCGGGTCGAGATGCACCAATGGTGGAGCGACTTTCTTGATACGCTGCGTGAAGGCATTGACGTTCAGCCAGCCTACCGGTCGCAGGCTAATTTGGCAGGCGGCGGGATACCAAAGGGATAACGCAAATATCGAGCGTCCCACGCGGATGCGTGACCGCGCTCTACTTCCGCTGCAGCTCCAGCCGAGCCACCATGCGGTGTCTCGGCGGCATAGCCGTCACGATCGCATGACGCGTTCCGTCCCGCCATTGGGCGGGCCGGTCGGGGTGCTCTAGCATCCCGACAATGGTCGCCGCGCATGAGGCGCGGCGGCGTTGAGCCTTGACGGCTCCGTGGTGGCGGGGGGGCGTCGCGGCCCCTTAGCCCCGCCTCGACGGCGCGCAACCCGTTCGCTGCGCTGCCGGGTGCTCCTCTTCGTTTCGCCCCTTCGGGTGCGCCCCGCCTTTAGCCGGCGGGGCTTCTGGTCTGCTCCTGCCGCCCCCCGCCACCCTGGCGCCGGTCAATGGCGGTTGAGGAAAGGAGCAGGAGTTATGGCCGACCGTCAGAGCCTTTATGGCGAGGTTACCGCACGAGTGATCGCCGAGCTGGAAGAAGGACGCCTTCCGTGGGTGCAGCCTTGGGACAAGGCCCGGTGTGCATGCACGATGCCGCACAACGCGGTGTCCGGACGAGTGTACTCCGGAATTAATGTGCTGATCTTGTGGTGCGAGGCGGTGGAGCGGGAATTTACTTCGCAGCGCTGGCTTACCTACAAGCAGGCCGAGAAGGCAGGCGGGCATGTCCGACGCGGAGAGAAAGGCACGGTCATTTGCTATGCTGATCGCTTTACCCCCAAGGACGAAGCCGCGAAGGCCGCAGGTGAGGACCGCGAGGCGCGCACGATTGCCTTCCTGAAGCGCTTCACGGTGTTCAATCTCGACCAGATCGAAGGGTTGCCCGAACAGTATGCCAACGAGCCAGTCGTGCCCGATCCCGTGATGGCGATAGCCGAAGTGGACAGGCTGATTACGGCCAGCGGTGCCGACTTCCGGGTCGGTGGGAGCGAAGCATTCTATTCGCCCAAGTCTGACTATGTGCAGGTGCCCCCGCAGGCCGCCTTCCATGAACCTGTGAACTGGTTTCGCACGGCCCTGCACGAGCTTGGCCACTGGGCTGGCGGCAAGGGACGGCTGGAGCGCGATCAGAGCGGCAAGTTCGGTTCGGCCTTGTACGCCAAGGAGGAACTCGTCGCGGAAATGACCTCCGCGTTTGCCTGCGCGTCGCTGGGTATCGAGCCCACGGTCCGGCACAGTGACTACATCGGAGCGTGGCTTGAAGTCTTGCGCGCCGACGAGAAGGCTATCTTCCGGGCGGCAAGTGCGGCCAGCAAAGGTGCCGACTACCTCCTGGCTTTCGGGGAGGACGTGGCATGATGCGGCGTTTCTACCAGCTGGAGCAGGCTATCCGCGAAGCGTTCCTGAGCGATGCCTTCCCCGAGTACGAGGACCCGCAGTTGCGGCGGGTGGCGCGGGCGGTTCATTCGCTGCCGCGCTTCCACCGTCAGCTGTTCTGCCTCGTGCGCTACGAGAACTGGTCCTATGACGAGATCGCTGCGCAACTCGACATCAGCTTGCGCCGGGTGGAGATCGAGATGGGCCGCGCTATTGCGATGCTGAGCCAGTCACTGGATCGGCAGAGGCGCAAGGGCTGGTGAGCAAATGGGCGCGCCCGCTGCGGCGGGCGCGCATGGCTCCTGCTGGATTTGACGGTACTCATGCCTGAGGCGGAAAATCATCAACTGAGTAGAAGATGGGATTGCGCATCCATTCGGTGACGGCGCTTTCGCGCCAGCCACAGCATCGCTCGGCGAGGCGCACTTGCCGGGGAAAGGTCCCGCTCTGAATCTTGCGGTAGAGGGTCGCGCGGGAAAGACCCGTGCGGTCGAGCACATCGCCGAGGCGAAGAAAGCGGTCAGGGGGCGTCATCATGTTCATGTGGCATGTCCTCCGATTTGGTGAGGTGGACTGGCCGGCCACGAACAAGAATGAGCCAAAACGAGGCAGGATCAAGAGCATGCGGGCACTGGCTGGAGCGCAGAACCTGGCGAAGTGAACGATCCGGGACGTCTAAGGACGGTTGGGGACGATCAAAAAATCTGCCGCCAGAATTTCCATTTTGACGTTCTGCTCGCAAGCCGTCTCAACAGGCATCGGGAGCCGCGCGATATACCGAATATCTGGCCGAATCATTCAACGTAACGCAACGATAGATGGACGGCAGCGCTGCATTCGCGCACCGCCAAACTGATTTCGAATCCAAGCCGAAAGCCCCCTTTTTAGCGGCATATTGGGGCCGTCTCCGGTCGAACCCATGCAAGCCGGATGACCGGCTCGGCAAGCGCCCTGGCAACAGGATATCATCCGCCCCTTCAATGGCGATAACCCATGGTTATGATCAGAGAAACGGTTCGCAATCGCGGTTGCGCGATTGTTTGCTATCGATGTCTTCGCATCCGCACAGACCGGAAGGAATATACCATCACGATGCTACGCACCTGGTTCGCACTATCGCTTTGGAAGCGGGTGCTGATTGCCGTCGTCCTTGGTTTCGTTGCTGGCATCCTGCTGGGCGAACAGGCCGCCTCAATCAAGTGGATTGGCGACCTGTTCATCCGCGCGATCAAAATGCTGGTCGTGCCGCTGATCTTCTTCTCGCTGGTTTCCGGTATCACTGCGGTGGGCGACATCGGCCGGCTTGGGCGTGTCGGGGGCCGTGCCCTGTTGCTGTTCATGACAACCGCGCTGGTTTCCGTCTCGCTTGGCATGGGTCTCGCCACGCTCGTCCAGCCGGGCGCGAACCTCGCCATCGAATTGCCGGCAGGCAGCGTGGTCCCCGCCGCGCCCGACCAGTCGTTGGTCGCGATGATCGTGGGCCTCGTGCCGGACAATCCGGTCATGGCGATGGCGCAAGGCTCAATCCTCCCGGTAATCGTCTTCTCGGTCCTGCTGGGCATCTCCCTACTCGTCACCGGAGAAGATGCCGCCCCGTTGACGCGAATCATGAACGCCGGCTCGTCGGTCATGCAGACGATGACCATCTTCGTGATGGAACTGACGCCTTTCGGTGTCTTCGCCCTGATCGCCTGGGTCATAGGGACGTTCGGATTCGAAGCGCTGGTGCCGCTGGCCAAGCTGGTTGCGCTCAATTATCTGGGCTGCGCCCTGATCCTGGGCCTGCTTTACCCGCTTATCCTACGCACTATCGCGCGCCTGCCGGTGCGCGACTTCTACCGCGGGATCATCGACGCACAGGCGGTCGCCTTCTCCACCGCTTCCTCAAACGCCGCCCTGCCCGTGACCTTGCGCTGCGTCGAACGCAACCTTGGCGTCTCAAACGCGGTGGCCAGCTTCACGGTCGCGCTCGGCGCCACGATCAACATGAACGGCACCGCGATGTACCTGGGCGTGATCGCGCTGTTCGGCGCGCAGGCCTATGGCATCGAGCTGCACTGGCTCTCCTATGCTCTCATCGCCCTCACCTCCACGCTGGGTGCGATCGGCGCAGCCGGTGTTCCCGGCTCTGGCTTGGTGATGATGAGCCTCGTACTTTCCACGATCGGCGTTCCTCTTGAGACGATCGCGTTCGTGGCAGGGATCAACCACATCCTGGACATGGCGCGCACGATGACCAACGTCACCGGTGACGCGGTCGTGGCGGTCGCGGTCGGACGGATGGCCGGGGAAATCGACATCGCCGAGTACGTCTCCGCCGACGACGTCTAGGGTCAGGGCCGTGGATACGAAAAGGGCGCGCCCTGCCGAATGCAGGACGCGCCCTTTTCGTATCCAAGCGGCTTTGCGTTCACGCCACGCAGGCCACCGCCTCGATCTCGACATCGCCCGCGACGAGCCCGGAAATGACCGTGGAGCGCGCAGGAAAGGGCTCACCGAAGACCTCACGGTACACCGCATTGAAGCCGGGCATGAAATCCGCGTCTGTCAACCAGGCGGTTATCTTGACGACCTGATCGAGCCGCGCGCCCGCTTCGGCCAGGACCGTTGCAAGATTAGCCAGCGCCTGCCGGGTCTGCACCGTAATGTCGCCCTCGACAACGCGCCCCTTTGCATCGCGCGGCAGTTGTCCAGAGGTAAAGATCAGGGAACCCGCGCGACGATATCGGCTGAGTGGAGGTGGTGTCGCAGGCTGCGTCATGGATGAAGGGTCCTTTCAGGAGGAAGAGGCCGCGGCCTGCGTGGCCGCGACGAGAGTGGCGATCCGCTGCGCGGCGCCAGCGGCGAAAGTCCATCCCAACATGCCGTGCCCGACGTTGAGGAAGAGCCGCTGGCGCACCTGGCGGATGATCGGGCGGGAATCGGGCGTCATCGGGCGCAGCCCTGCCCAGCCATCGCCCGCCGCGGCGTAGTCCGCCGCCGCAGGCAGCGCGGCGCGCGCACCATCCACGAGCGTGCGCAACCGGCCGGGCTCCACCACGCGATCACTGCGTCCCAGTTCGGCAAGGCCGGCCACCCGCAGGGTACCCCCCAACCGGCAGAAAACGATCTTGCGCGCTGTATCGGTCACGCTGATCGATGGCGCCTGCGCGCCGACGGGGGCCGTAAAGCTGTACCCCTTCATCGGCCGGATCGGGACGCGCAGGCCGAGCGGGGTGAGAAACCGCGCCGCGTCAGCGCCGAGACATACCACCGCGCAGCGCCCCGAAATTACTTCACCATCGCTGCGCAGCGCGTGGGCATACTCCCCATCGGCCTGCAGGCGAGCGACAGGAAAGCCGAACTGCGCACGCACGGCGTAGTCCCGCTCGAGGATATCCAGCAGGGCAAGGCAGAAACGGTACGGATCACCGACCTCCTCGCCCGGTGTCCACAAGGCACCCGCAAAAGCTCCCGTACCGGCGAGGGCTGGCTCGCGATCGATTGCCTGACCAGGCGTAAGCAAGTGCTGCTCGATGCCCGTCCGCTGCTTGATGACCGCAACCGCGCGGGCGTGGTCAAGGCTTGCAACATCTCGAAAAACATGGAGCTTACCCGGCGTGGCATGGCCAAAGTCAAAGGGATGGCGATTCCGCAATTCGGCCATGGCCGCCTGCGATTCCAACGCCAGTTCGAGCGTTGCCAGGGTGTTTGCACGAAAGCGCGCCTGTGAGCAGTTGCGCAGGAAGGCAAGGCCCCAGCGCAGGAACGCGGGGTCGGGCGAAAGCCGGACACGAAAGGCGGGGTCCATCCCGGCCACAAGCGCCGGGATGCGCTTCAGCAGGCCTGGCTGCGCCAACGCATCGGTATAGGCATAGCTAAGCTGCGCCCCGTTGGCGAAGGAGGTGCCCTGCCCCGGCCCATCGGCCTGATCCACCAGAACAACCGACAGGCCCTTGCGCGCCAGCGCATAAGCCGTCGTCACACCGATAACACCGGCGCCAAGCACCAGCACATCGGCGACAGGCCCGGCGGCAGCAGGCCTGACAGTCTCAGGCGTGCCGAGGCGCATCGATGACAGGCAGACCTCTCCCTTCGCTGGTTGCGAATGTTCCATGGGTTTCCTTCGAATAGAAAATTTACAGGCGACGACGCGCAGCCTTCCGGCTGCGGCGGGATGCCGGTTCCGGTTAACCTGGGCAGGTGCCGGGCGGAGCGGAGCGACGGATCGCCCGGCCAGCGGCAACGCCGGTAGGTTGGCTACCCAGAACAGCCGCCCTGCCGTTCACGAACAGGCTCTCTACGCCCACGGTCAGCTCACGCGGCTGCACATAGGTCGCCACCGGACGGTAGCGCGCGGGATCGAACACCACGACATCAGCCTTGTAGCCGGGCTTCAGATGCCCCCGGTCGGTCAGCCCGAACATGTCAGCGGTGCGCCCCGTGCTGCTGTTGATGAACGTAGCAAGATCGATGACCTCAGCCTCCTTCACATAGTGCGCGTACTTCTGCGGAAAGGTCGCGTACATACGCGGGTGGCCTTCCGAGCCGTCCGAACTTGTGACTACCCAGGGCTGGCGCATGAAGGTCGCGATGTCCCCCTCGGCCATGTTGAACGAGACGACCTTGCCGCTCCTGTCACCGTCACGGATAATCCGGATCGCAGCCGCAACCGGGTCGAGGGTCCAGCGAGCCGCAATCTCATCGAGCCGCATTGCCGTCCATTCGTGTCCCGGATCGGTCAGCAGCAAGGCATGGGCCCCGCCCCGACGACGCAGGTTCTCGCGCATTTCCGTCTCGATCTTCGCGCGGGTGACGGGATCCTCCAGTCGAGCCAGCATCGGCTCACGCCCGCCATCCTGCGCCCAGCCGGGCAAAAGCGAGGCCTGCAGGCTTGTGCCCGAAGCGTCCCATGGGTATTGATCGGCGGTGACGACCTGACCGCTGGCGCGGGCCTTGTCAATCAGTTCGATGATCGCGCCCGACTGACCCTGCACATCGACACCCAGCACCTTGATGTGCGCGAAATGGACAGGCAGGTGGCCATCGCGCCCGATCTCGAGCGCTTCCTCGACCGATTTCGCGATACCGATGGTATAGGTCGCCTCGTCACGCTGGTGGGTGTCATAGATCCCGCCGCGCTTGCCCGCCTCTGCCGCGAGCGCAGCCACCTCACCGGTCTTGGCAAAGCTTTGGGGGGCGTAGAACAGGCCAGTCGAAAAGCCGATCGCACCTTCACACATACCCTTGGCGACCAACGCCTTCATGGCGTTCAGTTCCTTATCGTCGGGCGCACGGGCATCATCGCCCAGAACGGCGCGGCGCACCGGGGAAAAACCGACATAAGCGGCCACGTTAAGCCCGAAACCGCGGGCCTCCAGATCGTCGAAGAAGCTTGCGACATCAGGTGTACCGCCACCGTCGACACCGGTGAAGATCGTCGTCACGCCCTGCATCATCCAGGCGAGGTTGAGCCTCACTTGCGCATCTGTGCTACCAAGAAAGCGCCCCGCGTGAGTGTGCGGATCGATGAAGCCAGGCGCCACGATCATCCCCCGGGCATCGACGACATGCGCGCCGCGCGGCGCCTTGCGGCTCGGCCCGACGTAGACGATGGTATCACCGCGCAGCACCACATCGCCGACGAGCGGTTTCGGACTGCTGCCGTCGTAGATAGTCCCCCCGGTCAGGACCGTAGTGGTGGCCGTGCCCGCCTGCGCTGTTGCTCCCGTCGCCAGCCCGGCGGCGGCCAGAACGGCAAGGAGGGAGCTCATCATTCGTGCGCCGGTCACTTGCGCTTTCCTTCCTTGCTGCGGCTAAAGACGATCCCCTTGATCGCACCGCGGCTCACCACAATGCGATCGGGATCATCGGTGAGCGCGATGGTCACGCCATCGTCGTGAAACAGGCCGTCATCGGCGGGACGGAACGTGAAGACGGCTGGCGCCTCGAGGAAACCGGAGGTAACCTCCACGCGCAACCCCGCTCCTTCGGGGGTAAGGCGATAGCTGGCCCCCAATTCATCGGAATGAAACAGGCCAGCGGGCTGCACGCGCGGCATTCCGGGATAGCGCACGCCCTGTGCCGCCATGACCTGCTTGAGCCGCGCACTCGCCGTCCAGTCCCCGCGGTTGCACAACAGCGCAAAAGCCTCACGGGTTTGCGGCAGACGGATGTAAGCGTGCTTGAGCGCTTCGGCCGACCCGGTGTGCTGGACCACTGCCTGGCCGTCTATCGTGCCGATATGCAGTCCGCCTCCATAGCCCAGCCCTTCGCCATCATCGATCGGCGTACCATCGCTGTAGTGTCCGGGCGTCAGCATGATCCTCGCGACGGCATCGGTCCAGACCCGGTGCCCGCGCTCGATGTCATATTCGTAGCGCGCCAGATCGTTCATCGAGAGCATAAGCCCACCCGATCCGCTGAACCGCGGGAAGGTATCGCGCTGGACAAAGCCATTGCCCGCAGGAAGGTAGCCGTGCGCAAAGGTTCCCGGGCGCGGATCGGAACCGCTCAGGAAGTAGGACCGGGTCATCCCCATCGGATCGAGAATCGTGCGCTTGGCATAGGCGGCGAACGGCTCACCCGTCACCCGCTCCACGATTTCGGCAAGCAGGAAATAGCCCCCGTTTGAATAACTGTACGCCGTGCCCGGCACGAATTGGGTGTCGCGCTGGCGAAAGACCAACGCAAGTGCAGCCTCCTTGGGCGCCTGGCCGACATCGGCCATGCCCGCCATGCGTACCAAGCCCAGCGAATCGCGAATACCGGCTGTGTGCTGCATGAGCATCGCCACGGTCATCGGGGCACGGTAAACCGGCAGTTCGGGCAGGTAGCGGCGCACATCCTCTTCGAGCGCCAGCTTGCCCTCAACAACGAGCCGAGCCACGGCAAGGTCGGTGAACTGCTTGGAAAGCGACGCGGCATAGAACAGCGTATCGCCATCAAGCGCACGCTGCGCGGGAATATCGGCGTAGCCTTGCGCGACCATCGCGGTCATCGCGCCGTCACGGAACGTGCCCGTCACGCAGCCGGGCGCAAAAGGATGCCCAGCATCCGCCAGAAGCGCCCGGATGGCTTCCGAACCGGCTGACGCGCGACCTTGCCCGGACTCAGCCAGGCTTGGCGCAGCCGCCAGCCACATCGCCAGCGCAGAGCCCAGCAGGCAGGCCCAACGTCGGTTTGCTCGAGTATGGCAGGAAACAGACACGTACACCTCTTTTCGACTGACCTCTGGGACTGCCCCTTCACGGCTGACCATGCATCACCGACTGGCCCAGGACCGGTTTGCAGCCCCGGGTCGCGCAAGACAATGTCACGTTCTTGGGCTAGTCATAACCTGGGTCTATGGAATGGGTCGAGATCACCCCTGCCCTGTTTCGGCAAGAACTTCGCAAACGGTCTCGACGAACAGCGCGGCAAGATCCTGCGATGGTGCGCTGCGAAGCGTCGTCGCGTACACGGGCGCCTTGACGTCCGGCACCAGCCGGTAGAGGACAAGGCAGCCGCGGTATACTCGTCGGTGACCGTCACCCCTACGCCTTCGCGCACAAGCGCAAGCGCCGCGTAATACGTATGCGACGTGACGACTTCGTTTGGCGTGATTTCCAGTCGGTTCAATTCGTTCACGAAGGCATCGGCCAGTGGCCCACTTTCCCGCAGGCCAATGAAATCCACCCCGTGCAACGCCTCGATAGGGACCAGTTGTTCATCCCCGCCAAACGTATTGCGCGGCGCAATCAGCACGAGCCCGGCCTGACCCAGCACCACCTGATGCAGATGCGATTGCCGCGAAATACGAAAACCAATGGCGACATCGCATTCCCGCTCGTTAAGACTACGCTCCATTTCCCGGCTGTGCAGCGTGGTGATCTCTGCGGTCACCTGCGCATGGCGCGAGCACAGGCGCGCAAGCGCCCGGGGCGCGACGGCAAGCGCGATCGAAGGCAGCACGGCCACCTTGAGATGCCCACCCTTGCGTGTGCCCAGATTACGCGCCGTGCGCGCCAGGCGGCTGAGGCTGGTGTAGACCTCGGCGACTTCGGAAAAGAGTTCATGCGCCTGCTCGGTCGCCACCAAGCGCCCCTTGGTACGCTGGAACAGGTCATATCCCAACTGGTCCTCTGCGTGGCGCAACACTTTGCTAACCGAGGGCTGCGAAACGTTGAGCGCACGAGCGGCGTCGCTGATCGAGCCATGCTCATAGACGGCGTGAAAGACTTCGATGTGGCGCAAGCGCATGTATCGCCCCCCTGCGTGCGAGCCAGCTCGCCTAGGCCAGCTTTGGAAACCACCAGACGCCCACCCCAGACACGATCGGCGCGCGGCGAGACATAACGTGAGGTTATGACTATCGCAGCTCTTGATGCTTCGCGCCCCTCCCCTTTGATTGCAACATTGTTGCACACCGAAAAATGCAACAATCAGGGGAAATCATGAGGTATTCACACCAGGAGCAGCCATCGTCCAGCCGAAAGGCAACGCAAGTCGGCAAGGAATGGTCCGCCAAAGCCTTGCTCGCCTGCGGAACCGCTTTGGCCTTCTGCAATTCGTCGCCCGCCTTCGCACAGGCATCGGTTTTGACGAACGGAGCCGAGAGCACCTCCCCGCAACGCTCCACAACCGAGGAAATCGTCGTTACCGGCTCGCTCATCGCGCGCAACGGCTTCGACACCCCCACGCCCGTGACCGCGATCAGCGCCGAGGACCTCCAACGCACCGCCGCTCCCGACATCGCCGATGTCATCAACCAGATGCCCTCGGTCCGCCCTTCGCTGACACCGGCCAGCACCGGCAACCTGAGCAGCATGGCCACCGGCAACTATCTCGACCTGCGCGGCCTAGGTTATTTGCGCACGCTGGTCCTGGTCGACGGTCACCGCTATGTGCCCAGCACCCCCAACGGCGGCATCAACATCAGTTCCATCCCGCAGGCGCTGGTCAAAAGCGTCGACATCGTCACCGGCGGCGCTTCGGCGACCTATGGTTCGGACGCGGTCGCCGGCGCGGTGAACATCAAGATCGACGATGCCTTCGAAGGCATCAAGGGCAAGCTGCAGGGCGGCATCACCGATCATAACGACTACCGCAATTTCCTGGGATCGCTGGCCTACGGTACGCGCTTCGCCGATGGACGCATGCGCCTCGTGGTAGCCGCAGACGTCGCGCAGAACGGCGGCATCGATTCCATCGGCGATCGCGACTGGGGCAACAACCCGGCGCGCATCTCCAACCCGGCCTACACCGCAAGCAATGACGAACCGCGCTACCTTCTCGTCTCCAACGCGCACTCCGCGAACGCCAGCTATGGCGGCGTCATAAATTCGCCCGGCGCGCTGTCTGGTATCCAGTTCGCCGCCGACGGTTCGGCCATTCCCTTTACCTATGGCTCGCTCGTCTCCTCCTCGAGCATGGTCGGGGGCGATGGCAGCAATTCGACGGCAGACAACGTCGGCGCGGTGCCCTACACCCGCTACAACGGCTTTGGCCGCCTGACCTTCGAGGCAAGCGACGCGCTGACCCTGTTCACCGAATTCAGCTACTCCAAGACGACCTCGCGCTACCCGACGCTGGCGCGCAAACGCCAGTACACCATCTCGGTCGATAACCCCTTCATTCCCGATTCGGTGCGCGACGTGATGCTGGCCGAAGGGATTTCCAGCTTCGTCATGGGCCGCAGCCTCAACGACTTCGCGCGCAATGACCTGCGGATCAACATCGCCACCTTGCAAAGCGTTACCGGCGCGCAAGGCCGTTTTGGCGATGGCTGGACCTGGGATGCCTACTACAGCTTCGGACGCACCAAGAACGTCCTGAAGCTGGAGCAGTACATCACCGAACGTTTTAACCTTGCGCTCGACGCGGTAACCGATCCGGACACCGGCGCAGCGGTGTGCCGCTCTACGCTGACCGATCCCGACAACGGCTGCGTGCCGATCAACCTGATCGGCGAAGGCAACGTGTCGCAAGCTGCACTTAACTACATCAACGGCACTTCGCAGCGCGAATGGGACATCCGCCAGCACGTCCTGTCCGGCACGCTCCACGGCCAGCCTTTCTCCACTTGGGCAGGCCCAGTCGGCATCGCCGTGGGTGCGGAATATCGCCGTTCAAGCGTCGATACGACCTCGGACGCCATCTCGCAGGCGCAAGGCTACCTTGGCGGCGGAACAATGGCCTATTCGGGCAAGGTCGAGGTCAAGGAAGCCTTCGGCGAGATCCTCGTCCCGCTGGCCGCAGACCAGCCCTGGGCACGCGACCTCAGTCTCAACGTAGCCGGCCGCGTGACCGACTACAGCACCTCGGGCACAGTCGAGACGTGGAAAGCAGGCTTGAACTACGCCGTCAACGACAGTGTGCGCCTACGCCTCACCCGCTCGCGCGACATTCGCGCACCGGGTCTGGAGGAGCTCTACGCCGCAGGGTCTACCAGTTCGCTCAGCGTGACCGATCCCGAACTGGAAGGGGCGAGCTATACCGTGCAGGCGCTTAACACCGGCAACCCCGATCTGACCCCGGAAAAGGCCGACACCTTCACCGCCGGGCTCATCCTGACCCCGGGCTTCGTCCCCGGCCTGAAGCTCTCGATCGACTACTATGACATCAAGCTGAAGAACGCGATCATCAGCCTGACCCCCGCGACGATTGTCGAGCAGTGCTACTCCACCGCTCCGCAGCTCTGCTCGCTGATTACCCGTGGCGAGGACGGCGCGATCACCAGCGTACTCAACGGCCCGGTCAACCTGCAGCGCGTGCAAGAACGCGGCATCGACTTCGAAGGCTCCTACAGCCTCGCGCTCGGAACCGGGCAGCTCGGCATGCGCGCGCTCGTCACCTATATCGACAAGGCCCAGATTTACGATGGCACGACGACCACCGATCTGGTCGACGCGGTGAACCAGCCGACTATCGCCGCGCTTGGCGGCAATCCGCGCTGGCGTTTCAACACCAGCGCCAGCTACGCCACCGGCCAGTGGCGCCTCAGCCTTGGCGCCCGCTATGTCGGCGGCGGACGCATCGATCCGGACTACACCGAGAAGGATATCGACGTGTTGCGCGTCAACGGGCGGCTCTACTTCGACCTATCGGGTGAAATGACAGTGTTCGACCGGGGCAGCGACAAGATCGTGCTCTACGGCAGCGTCCAGAACCTGTTCGACCAGGACCCGCCGATCACCGGCGTAGGCGGCTATGGCACCACGCGTTCGCTCTACGATACGATCGGGCGGGTCTATACCATGGGCGTGCGCTTCCAGCTCTGAGCCTGTGTCTGGGCCGGGCCTGACCGACCCCGAAAACAAAAGCAACGCCCCGGAGCGCGCAAGACCCGCTCCGGGGCGTTGTCGCATTGCATAAAATCGGTCCCGCCGGGTTGGCCATCGGCGCTTGCGATGTGTCGCCACAGTGATCCGGGAACCGGGTGCGGGTTCAATCCCCTGCCGCTGATAACTGCCTTGGGCCGGTTGCGGAACGTCCGGTTCGAAGAAGACAGCCAAGTAAAGCCGACATTGGTGCTTTCTCTTAGCCCCGTTAGAAGCTTCGGACACCGTGACTGAATTGGTAGACCTATCACGACAGCGGTCCCGAAAAAATGTTGGAGTTCAATTCCCCCCCCCTGCCGCTGATAATTAGGACAAGAGGTCCTGACTTAGTGGGCCATGAGAAATGGACAGTTGTCACAATGTCAGGCTACTCTTGGGCAATACAACCTTAGGAGTCATAAAATTGCGGTCGATCGTTCGTATTGTGCTTATCGCCACAGCGATAAGCGGTGCTTCGGGCGTTCATGCTGCCCCTTATAAGCTTATGGATTTGAATGCTGAAGCGCTTCAAGCAATCGACGCCGGGTCCATAACAATGACGGGGAATATTGCCAATTTTTGGCTTTTTACGCAGTATTGGCGCCCTCAGACGGTCGATCATAAATCTATGTCGGTGGTAAAAAGTCGATTTGAGATTGATTGCTCGACCAACAAAATGCGTGCGATATCCATCAACTTTTTCACCGATATCAAAACACCCCTATCTAACAACGGCGATGGCGGTTTCGCCTGGACTTCAATTATTCCCGATTCGTGGTTCATGAAGGTGCGCGGCGCAGCTTGCGATAATAAATATGGGGCTATGGGCAAGATGGATTGGCAAGATTTCGAGACAATGGTGAATTTAAATCGCGAAATCGCCCGAACATCATATCCCTCAATACCTTAAGGCTGTTGATTGCCACTGAGAAGTGACCCGGGATTTCCACTGAGAAGTGATGGAGTGGATGCCCCCTCCCGACGGCATCGAATGTGCCATTGTGATGTTTCCGAACGTCACAGCAGAGGAGAAGGCATCCATGGGTGAAGTTAGCATCATCGGTCTGGATCTG
>NZ_JABWCU010000017.1 GCF_018491765.1 Novosphingobium profundi
GCCAGCGCTGCGTTGTAGGACTTCCAGTTCGTCGTGCGGTAGCGTGCGCGGGGCGGTTTGCTCATCGCCTATCATTAACCCACTGGATTCACGAACGGAATCCCTTGGGCATTTGCGCAACAAAGCCGGTTCAAGTCGGCTTTGTCGCGCAAATCAGTCACAGGGCAGCAGTCGGCCTTTGGGGGCATTGGGTTACGAGCCCCGCTGCGTGTGAGGCCTTCCAAGCGCGGTGAAGCGGTTTAGGATGGCAGCGCGGATTTGCATTTCGGCGACCTGGCGATGGAAGTATCGTTCCATGATGCGTTCGCCCAGCAGCTTGAAGCCATGCATTTTGGTTTCGACCAGGCTGCGCCGGCGATAGCCGCTCCATCGCTTCCAGATCGCCTTGCCGAAGCGCCGGCTTGAACGAACGATTTCATTGCGAGCCGCAATGCCCGGCTCAGTCCAGATCGAGGACTATTTCGCCGCGATAGACCCCCGGCGTGATCGCCTTGGGCTTGCCGTCGATGCGCATCACGAGCCGCCCCTTTGCCGCCGAAATCTTCGCTTGCGGGTCGAGGGACAGCTCGGTGAGATAGCTCGTGCCGGTCACGGTCCATTGCGAACCCTTGCCAAGATGCAGGACCAGGGCATCGGGCTTGCCACCGGCCGGCACCGCGACATTCGCGACATGACCGACCTCGCGGTAGGTCTTCGCATCCGGAGCAACGCCCGAAACGGGGCTGGCACGAGACGTAGAGATGCGCCCGGCGATGGTCGCGTCCTCGAAATCCAGAATCATGCCACCGTGCGCGAAGCGGGCATTCCAGATGTCACCGGCAAGCCGGGTCCCGCGGAAAGAGGCGCTGACATTGGGCGAAGGTCTCGGCCCCTTCTCCTTTTCGGCCGCGGCATCCGGCCCGAGCCCCGGCGGGAACGTCGTCATCCCCTCGGGCAACTCGCCGCGCATCAGCGCCGCCATCACCGGATCGTCGTTTTCCATAGCTTGCAGGATAATGCCCTCGCGGCTGGAGACGCGCGCATCCTCGACCTTGATGGTCGTCCCAACGCCCTTCACCTCGATCGCCGCACGCCCCGCATGCAGTTCGCTACCATCCGCGATGACCAGCGAACCTCCGCCCAGCCCGGAATGCATCATCACGCCGTAGGTCCCGGCGTCGACCCGCGTGCCATCGGTGAACGTGAGCATTCCCTGCGCACCGATGATCCCGCCAACTTCAGGCGAGCGAATGATCGAATGCTCGAAGACGTTGTGCGAATCGCCGATCGAGTAGGTGCCATAGCCAGCCTCGATCAGCTCGATCAGGCTATCCTTCACGACCATGCGCACCTTGCGCGGAATGTCGGTCGAAAGCCCGCCCCAGCCTTGCGAGCGAATGTGCGAATTGGTGATTATCAAGGTCCCGTTGCCGACCAGGTTGCTGGCACGGACATTCCCGCTCACCCCCAACATCCAGGGCACTTCCATCATCCGGCCAAGGTCCACCGTGAAACGGTAGCCTTCGGGCAGGGTTCCGTCGTAGGTCTCGATCTCCGCGTTGTTGACGCGAACGGTGGCCTCTCCCCCCACGAACAGCGCCGTGCGTATCGCTCCGCGCGTCCGAATGATGGGGCGCTCCAACGTGAGTTCGGCCTTGTCGGTCGCCATGATCGCGGCGCCATAGCCGGCAAAGTCGTTGCCGCCATTGCCGACCATGTCGATTACCGGCCGATCGAGCACATAGGCCCCCTCGCCCGCCACGATCACGCCGTTGAAGTTCGGACCATGCGAGCGGATGTCGAGCTTGCTCGCCTTGCCAGCCTCGGCCGTCCCCCGCCCGAGCACGGCCTTGATCGACTTCGACCAGACCGGCGCGCCGTTCTCGACATAGAGCGCGCTGCGAAAGTGATGGACGGGCAGATCGAGGTACTGGACCGGGATGTCGTCGGTGACGCTCAGCGCGACGTCGCCCGCGTAGCGCCCGGGCTGCAGCGGGAGTTCGACACCGTCGACGCTCAGGGTAAGCTGCTTGCCTTCGGGCGGCTGGGGCAAGGCCGCGGCTCCGATCGTGAGATCGGTGAAATGCGCGGTCCCGGTAATGTGCGCCGGTGCAACTTCGGCCTGAGCCACGGGCGCGGCAAGTGCCAGGATCAGGGCCGTCGCGAGACAAGGTTTGCAGTTCATCACAATCCACCTCAGGTATAGAAATCGAAAATGTTCCGGCCGCGAGCGGATCACGCGATCACCGTTTCGCGAAGACACATCGCCGCGTCGGTCCGACCCGCTGGTGCGATCGCGGCGGCAAATCCTGCCAAACGCTGGCATACCGCGCGCAGCGAGGAGCCCCAGATTTCCACGACGTGCGAAAAATCGGGCAAATCCAGGCTCGAGGGTCCCGCACCACCTTCAATGGCCGTCACGACGAGGCCCTCTCCGGCAAGCCCCGTCCGCATGGCCAGGGATTGCGCCACCTCATCACGCACGAGATCGCAAAAGATCATTCCCTTTAGTGGCGGACGCGCGGCGCGGCGTTCTGCGGGCGGCTGGAAGATGATCTCACGCCCTGTTCGCGCCGTGCGATGACCGATGAAATTGGGGCCATCGGCATACCATGCGCGCACTGCAGGTTGATCCCGGGCCATCGTCTCGAGCCCGTCGCGCGCCGACACGCGCAGCACCGCGATCCCGTCGAGCGCCGGCCATGCCGCACGCTTTGCCGCCAAGTACGGGGCAAGAGCGAAGGGCTCGACGATCTCGTTGATGGCATATCCGCCGAGCCCGTGGACACGCCGCGCCATCGGGGCATGACGGGTACGCCAGTAGGCCAGATAGCCCGCGTGGCCGAGGTCCGCGCGGGCCTGGTGGAAGGCGAAGGAGCGATACACGGGGGTCTTCCTGCTTCCATCGGGTTCGAGCCGGGTGGCGAAAGGACCCGGAGCCCTTTCGCCAGCCATTCGCGCTGCCGTGCCCCTAGAACTTGAAGCCAAACGTCACGCCATAGGTGCGCGGGGGCTCGACTTGCGTGTTGCTCCCGTCGGTGTTCGACTTGACGATTTCCTTGGACACATTGCGCATGTACGCCGAAATCCACCATGGGCCGTCGTCAGGCTTGAAGTCGGCGTTGAGGTCGAACTGGGTGTAGCTGGGCTGGATGTAGAGATCGCCGACCCGCACGCCGTCGGAGTTCACCGCATCGCTGAGGTAATTGAACCCGTTCATGTAGTACTTTGTCGAATAGCGCACGCCACCGCCCAGCGACAGGACGCCGCCGAACACCTGGAAGCCGTGCTTGTAGCTGGCGTTTACCTGAAGCTTCGGCGCCTGCGGCAAGGTCTTCCCATTCGTCTGGTAGACGATGTTCGATCCCTCGACGTCCGCGCCATCGGGGACGGTGGATCCCGGAGGAATGGACAGGGCGACTTCCTCGTCGGCGGCCCCCTTCGAGGACAGGTAGGCGAACGAAAGCTGCAAGTGGTCGTAGTCGGTCGGCTGCCACGCCAGTTCGCCCTCGAGGCCGTAGATTTCGACCTTCTTCGCGTTGGTCAGCTGGCTGCACACCACGTCGTCGCCGAAGAGCTGCGGGGCTGCCCCGTTCGGACACGGCGCATCGGGATCAGCCGTTGTCGTGAAGTAGTTGTACTGGCGATTCTTGAAGGTCGTGAAATAGGCCGACAGGTTCAGCGTAAGCGTGTTGCCGATCTGGTTCTTCGTGCCGATCTCGAAGTTGGTGAGATATTCCGCCTTCGAGAACAGCGAGGGGTTCGGGAAGGTGTTGCCATCGAGGTCGGTCAGATATTCGCTACCCGCGGTATCGATACCACCTGGACGGTAGCCCGTGGCCACCGAGGCATAGACCATGTTGTCGGGCGAGATGTCGTACTGCGCCTGGATGCGCCAGTCGACATGCGTCCACTTGTCCTCGCCCTCGGTCACGGCACCGCTGGCAAGGCGGGTGGTCACGAAGTCCTTCTTGTCCTCGGTGTAGCGCAGGCCGCCGGTCAGCGAGAAGGCGTCGGTGATGTGCCCGGTGACACTGGCGAAACCGGCGATCGAGCTTTGCCCCTGACTGATCGTGCGGCTGAATTCACCCAGCAAGTAGTCGCTGTCCGCGGTATCGTAGTAGAAGCCTGCCAGCCAGTCGATCATGCCGCCGCCGTTGGACGCCAGGCGCGCTTCGAACGACTTGGAATCGCCGTAGATCGTATTGTCGTAGTAGGCGTAGTTGTACGCGCCCAGGGCGCTGGAGTACTTGGCAAGGACGCGGTCGCGCGAAACCTTGTTGTAGGCGGGAATGACGGTCAGCGTGCCGAAGCCCAGGTCGGCTTCGATTTCACCCCAGACCTTGTAGAAATCATCGTCCTGGGTCGAACCCGGAACCTGTCCCGTGACGCCCCCGTCCTTGGTAAGATCGTCGTAGGGGTTGTCAGGCGCATCGCCGAGCGCCCAGGCCTTGACCCCGGTGCCGCTGCCCCCGATCGACAGCGGCCCTGCGACATTGGTGAACTGGCCACCGACCAGGATGCGCAGACCCGCGCCGGAATCGTACTGCAGCTTGCCACGCACCGAAAGCACGTCCGCCGCGTTGCCGCCCGAGGTGTAAAAGCCTTCGCGATAGAGACGCTGGCCCGCCACGCGCACGGCGAGCGTATCGGTCATGGGCACGTTGACGAAGGCCGAGCCGCGCACCAGGCTGTAGTTGCCGGCTTCGAGCGTGGCCCCGCCCCCCAGCACCGGCTCGGGATTGTTGGTCACGACATTGAGCACGCCCGCCGCCGCGCCGCGGCCGTAGAGCGTCCCTTGCGGTCCACGCAGCACTTCGACGCGCTGGATATCGTAGAACGCGCCGGTTCCGGGGTCACCCAACAAGGCGGGCTGGACCGAGCCGTCAAAGTAGACGGCGACGGCAGGATCGGTCTTGCCTTGCGCTGCGGTAATGCCTTCAACGCCGCGCATGTTGATGTTCGTCGTGCCATAGGCGGCCGACGAAAAATTGACGCCAGCCACCTGGTCGAGCACGTCGCGAAGCTCGGACTTGCCCTGTTCGTTCAGGCTGTCTCCGCTCATGGCGACGATCGAGACCGGGGTGTCCTGCAGTGTGGTTGCGGTTTTCTGCGCGGTGACGATGATCTCATTCATCGCACGCCGGGAATCGCCTTGCTGCGCGTCCTCGGGTGCGCTCTGCGCCGACGCCACGGCCGGCACCATGGCCGCCAGCGACGAAAAGCCCAGAAGTACTGCCTTGCGGTTCATACATCTTCTCCCTGTCACGATGCCTGAGGCATCATTTTTTCTCTAAGCGAGGAATTAATAGCAGTACGAGACGTTGAATAGTCGCTTGTCTCGATACGTTGTTATCGAAAAATCGAATTCCAGTCCCCGGGCGGACAAACGCCCCTTCGGCGCAAACAACGGTTCGCGCAGTTCCTTTCCCACGTAGTTCAGCAGTTGACCTGCCACATTCGTATAAGACGGCTCATAGCAAAATAATTTCCCCATTCAAGGAATACATGACCCGCGCGCCGGATTTTGTCGCGATCGATCATTCCGCGGTCCAACCGCCATCGACGACGAGGCTTGTGCCGGTCATCATTGCGGAGGCGTCGGAGGCGAGAAAGAGGACGGCGCCCATGAGGTCCTCGGGCGTTCCGATGCGTCCAATCTTGATCTTCTCGAGCACGCTGGCCTTGAAATCCGGGTCCTCGAAGAAGGGTTTGGTCAGCGGCGTCTCGATGAAGGTGGGCGCGATCGTGTTCGAGCGGATCCGATGGCGCGCGAGGTCGAGCGCGAAGGCCTTGTTCATGCCCTCCAGCGCCCACTTGCTGGCGCAGTAGAGCGCGCGGTTGGGCCCGCCCACATGGCCCATCTGCGAGCTCATGTGGATCAGCGAGCCTGGCGTTTGCGTCTCCAGCATCCGCTTGACGCAGGCCTGCGCCACGAAGAACGCGGACTTGACGTTGAGGTCCATGACCGCGTCGTAATCGGCCTCGCTCGCCTCCCACATCGGCTTGGGCCGGTTGGTCCCGGCGTTGTTAAGCAGGACGTGGAAGGCGTCGCGCGCGGCAAAGAATGCTTCGACAGCGCAAAGGTCGGACACATCGAGCGTGGCCGCATCCGCGCTGTGGCCCGCCGCGACGATCTTGGCAGCCCCCGCCTCGATCTCGGACGAGGTGCGCGCAACCAGCGTGACATGCGCGCCCGCTTGCGCCAGCGCGGCGGCTGCGGCAAGCCCGATGCCGCGCCCGGCTCCTGTCACCAGCGCACGTGTCCCGTCGAGACGAAAACTCGGGGTGCTTGGCAGGGTCATGCGAAAATCCTCGTATCTGGTTCGGACGATGCGAAAGGCTTCCCGTGGCCGAACGGCCCGATGGTGGATTAGGACAGTTCGTCCACGGGAAGATCCGGCGGCTTATGCCCGTGGCAATCAGCCGGCATCGCAAGGCCTGTCAGGCGGGATGGCGCGGCCTGTTCAGGCCGCGGTCTCACTCGTCGGCTCGGCCTGTCCGGCGTAGGGCACGTTGCGCTTGCCGAAACGGCGCACCCGGATATTGGCCTGCTCGCCATGGCCCGCAAAGCCCTCCAGCGCACACAGCCGCGAGCAGTACTCGCCGATCAGCGCCGAAGCCTCGTCGGTCTCCACCCGCTGGTAGGTGCAGGTCTTGAGGAACTTACCGACCCACAGACCGCCGGTGTAGCGCGCCGCCTTCTTGGTGGGCAGCGTGTGGTTGGTGCCGATCACCTTGTCGCCGTAGGCCACGTTGGTGCGGCTGCCCAGGAACAGCGCGCCGTAGTTGGTCATGTTGTCGAGGAAGTAGGTGGGATCGGCGGTCATCACCTGGACATGTTCCGAGGCAATCTCGTCGGCGATCGAGACCATCTCCTCGTAGCTGTCGGCCACGATCACCTCGCCGAAGGTTTCCCACGCCTTGCGCGCGTGGTCGGCGGTGGGCAGGATCTGCAGCAGGCGCTCGATCTCGGCCATCGTCTCGCGGGCGAACTTTTCCGAGTTGGTGAGCAGCACGCCGGGACTGTCGGGCCCGTGCTCGACCTGGCCCAGGATGTCGGTCGCGGCGATCTCGGGATCGCAGCCGATCTCGTCGCAGATCACCAGCGTCTCGGTGGGGCCGGCGAAGAGGTCGATGCCCACGCGCCCGAAAAGCTGGCGCTTGGCTTCGGCGACGAAGGCGTTGCCCGGGCCCACGAGAATGTCGACCGGTTTGATCGAGGCGGTGCCGATGGCCATGGCGCCCACCGCCTGGATGCCGCCCAGCGCGTAGATCGCGTCGGCTCCGGCAAGCGCCTGCGCGGCAACGATCGCGCGCGCGGGCTGCCCCTGGAACGGCGGCGCGCAGGTGACGACGCGCTTCACGCCCGCCACCTTGGCCGTGATCACCGACATGTGCGCGCCGGCCAGCAGCGGGTACTTGCCACCCGGCACGTAGCACCCGGCCGAACCCAGCGGGATATTCTTGTGCCCCAGCACGACACCCGGAAGCGTCTCGACCTCGACGTCCTGCATGCTCGCGCGCTGGATTTGCGCGAAGTTGCGCACCTGCGCCTGCGCGAACTCGATGTCCTTGCGCTCCTGCGGGGTCAGGCTGTCGACGCAGGCGTCGATTTCGGACTGCGAGAGCCGGTAGTCATCTCGGTCCCATTTGTCGAAGTTGATCGACATCTCGCGCACCGCCGCGTCCCCGCGCGCCTCGATGTCCGCAAGCGCCGACTCCACGATATCCCGAACCTTGCGATCCGCGTCCGCCTTCGCCTGCGCCGTCGCGCCACGCTTCAGCCACTGCGCCATATCTCTGTTTCTCCATCCTCTGGGTGTCATCCGTCATCTGACAGACTTAATTCTCTAATTAAGGAATTATGAATATACCAAGGTCGTTCCGCAAGCATGCCCGCCGCATTCGCCTCCAGGCTGCTACCCCGCGGCCGGCATAGGCGAACCGAGCCAACCGGCGAAAATTCCCTCGGGATCGTGTTTCAGGCGCAACTTCTCGAAGCGGGCATAGGCCTCCTCGGAAAGGTACTTCTGACGATGTTGCAGCATGTTCTCGTCGTTCATCTGCCCACCGATTGCGATATCGGACAGCGCGCGCATCTGCTGCGCAGGCCAGATCGAAAGCCGTTCGTCCTCAGCCGGATCCTCCCACAAGGTGTAGGTCGCGACATAGACATCGCCCTGCATCGAGAAGGCGGCATCCTCGGGCAAGGGACGGGTCGGCCCCCAGGTCAACCAGAACGTGTGGGTGCGCGGGCTGGGCTGCTCCAGGAAGACCGGTCGTAGCCGCTCGACCAGATCATCCGCCGAAGCCTCGGTATAGATATTATCCGCAGCGTAGCGAAAACCGGCCGGATCGGCATCGTAGCCCGATGCGTAGCGCTCCTCGAGCGTGGTCGGCTTCTTTTCGACGGCAAACGTCGCCTCTTCGATCCGCGGCATCGTGCGCAAGCTGTCGAGCGCGGCGTCGACCTGCGCTTCATCGTCACCCATCGCAAGCGCAGCGAGCGTGAATCGCACCGGAATGCGTTCCCCCGTAATGCGGTCATGCGAGGTCGACGTGATGACCATTTCCATGTTGCGCGGCGTGTTTTCCACGTTGCCGCGCGCCCAGCGAATGAGGTCCTCGTATGCCTCGGCGCCAAAACCGTAGGCGCTTACCTTCATGAAGAGCGGCACCTTGCGGCACTGCAACTGCATGCGCGTGATCACGCCGAAGAACCCGGCGCCGCCGCCACGCGCGGCCCACCAGTAGTCGCTGTTCTGATCGGCATCGGCGCGAATGAGATCCCCATCAGGCGTGACGACGTCAATCGCCAGCACATGGTGGCAGCCGTTGCCCCACACCCGGCTGTTCCAACCGAACCCGCCGTTCATGCAGAAGCCGCCGATGCCCGGAGACGGATGATGCGCGGTCGGCACCAGGAGCCCGTGGGGTTCGAGTTGCATGTTGATTTCCGAACCGAGCACACCGGGATTGGTCCACAAGGTCCGGGCTTCGGCATCGATCTCGACGGTCTGGAGGCGCGACATGTCGATCATGACCACATCATCACGAATATGCGCGGACGACCAACTGTGCCCACCCGATCGAACCGTGACCTTGTGGCCGTGTTCCCGGGCGAAGCGCACCGCCCCCACCACGTCGCGCTCCGATTCGGCCAGGACGATCAGAGCCGGATACCGCTCGGGCAAATTGACTTTGTAAGCGGCCGCTGCACGCGCGATTTCGTAATCCGCATCCCCCTTCCACACCGCCTTCCCGGTGAGAGCTTTCGCAAAGTCCGCTTTCTGCTCCGCGTTCGCAGGCGACGCGGACGAACGGCACCCTCCAGCCATGCCGGTGGACAAGGCCACGGCACTTCCGGCAAGGAGTTTGACGGCTTCGCGGCGATCATGAATGGCCAAGTCTGCTTCCTCTTCCCACCGGTTGCCAGCGCATTGCCTTTTCGCAATCGCTCTTGCCAGCATCCGTTTATTTCCTTTAGTAGGGAATAAATCGAAGACACCGGGCTTGGCAAGAGGCAATCTTCGGCCCGGACGCAATGAACATTGGGGAAGAGGTTATGGCGCGAGGAATCCTGGTCGGCTGCGGGCTCTGGGCCATTCTGGCAAGCGTGGCGTGCACGCAAAAACCTTCCGCCGGAGCGGGAGGGCAGGTCGATTCGACACCCGAGATCACACGAACCGAGGTAAAGTACCAGCCACCTTCACCTCAGTTGAAGACCCTCATGGCGGACCATGCCTGCGACAACTGCCACGCGATCGACTACAAGCGCCTTGGCCCTGCCTTTGCCGATGTCGCAGCTGTTTACGAAGGAGCGGACGCGCAAGCCCGTGCAGCGCTGGTGGAGCATATCCAGAAGGGAATAAGCGGTCGCTGGGGCACGATGCCGATGCCACCCCAGCCTACGGTCACAAAGGAAGACGCGGCCAACTTCGAACGTCTGATCCTGCGCCTGGCGCCGGCGCAAGCGTCCGGTCCCGGCTGACGCCCCCCGCCTCCCCCTGCACGCTTCGCCACTCCCGGTCTCTCAGCCGGACACAGGGCAACCCAATGGGCCGCGCCCGTCTGGAGTACCGTTGGATCGTGGCCTCGAGACTCTCACCGAGAGTCTGGCGAGGCGCGACAGAACGACGGCATCCGCCATAATGGCGGCTGGATCTCGCGCGACATGGGTGAGGACGAGCAGGCTTCGCGGCCTCTCATCCTCCAGTCCATGCCCGGGCCTTCTCGTACAGCCACGCCTCGCCGCAAGCCGGGTTTCGTCGCGCACTGTGCCCGCACCGCACGTTCAGCGCAGGTTGGCGATCGCCTCCGGATCGCCGATCTCGGCCACGTTGAGGACCATCGCGAGCAAGGTGTAATAGCCGCAGATCCCGGTCAGTTCGACGGCGCCTGCGCGTCCGTGACGCCGTACGATTGCCTCGTGCCGGGCATCACCGACATGCTGGTCGGCATGCAATTCGCGGCAGAAGGCGATAATCTCCCGCTCGTCCTGCGGTGTCCCGGGATGGTCACGCCCTTGCGCGATCGCGTCGACGGTTTCAGGCAGGACACCGGCCGCCGAGGCGTGACGGGCATGGGCCTGCCACTCGTAGCCCTGCGACCATGCGACTGCGGTCACCAGGATCGCCACCTCGCGCAGCCGGGGTTCGAGCAGGCTATCGTAGCGAAGGTACTCCCCCAGCTTCTGCACGTGATCAAGCAGCGAGGCACTGTAGAGCAGCGGGATGAACGGTCCGCGCACTTCCCCACGTGGGGTTGCGATCAGCGCCTGCGCCGCGATTTCCTGCTCGGCCGACCAATCCTTGCGATCAAGAAGGGGATATCGTTCCATCGATGCATAATTCCCTTTAGTGGGCATTCTCATCCCGATTATGATACCTTAAGTGCAAGGTAGACCCGTTGACGCGGCATCCACCCGGCATCTCCTGCAGGAAGCAGACCTTGGCGAAAACACCGACGAAATCCACAATCGAACGCATCCGCAGCGAGGACGCGCCTCGCACCATCGGCCGACCTTCGGTCGATTCGGCGACGGTGGGACGCGAGGCGTTGATCGAGGCGACCTGCGAACTTCTCAAGAAAATGCCGCCGCGCAAGATGACCCGCGCCGAAGTGGCGCGGGCCTCGGGCGTCGACCCCTCGTTGATCCGCTACTACTTCAAGAACGTCCATCTGCTGCTGATCGAAGCTGCAAAACTGTTCAATGCGCGCTACGCGCACAAGGTCCAGTTGCTGACCAAGCGCGCCGGCACCGATCCCGAAGCCCGGCTCAAGGTCCGCATCGGGGCGCTGGTCGATCTGATCGCCGAATACCCCTATTACCAGCGCCTGATCGTCGAGGAGATCCTTGAATCTGACGACCCGGAAGCCAAGGCCCTGATGGAGCGCATGACCGCGGGCGGCATCGAAGGCTATGCTGCGATCATCGAGGACGGCGTGGCCCAGGGGGCCTTTCGCCGGATCGATCCCGCGCTGCTGTTCACCTCGATCATCGGTCTCGCCGAATTCCAGACGACCGCGCATGCGCTGCTCAACCTGCCCAGGCGCACCACGCGCATCAGCACGGATTTCCGGGAAAACTACAAGAATTTCATCTTCGACCTCATCATTCAGGGACTGCGCCCCTGAACCCGGGACATCCGCTTCACCGGCAGGCATAGACCCAGCGCCCGGCCTGGCCGAACCAGGTCCCGCCCCGCTCCAGCCGCGCGCGCCATTCGGTCGAACGGGCGAAGGCGCGTTCCCTGGATTCGAGTACGGAGACGTCCGCCAACTGATGAAAGGCAAGGCTGGTGAAGCGGCGCGTGCCCGGCCCCATAGCGGTGACCTCGTAGCGCCGCGCACGCAGCCAGCCGGGCGCGCGCATCAGCAGCGGAACGTGCTCTTCCTCATACCAGCGGTCGACTTCTTCGCGCATTTCGACCGGCACGTCGAAAGCCACCAACATGATCACGCCGGCCGCGCCCTCGAAGCTCCCCGTATCCTGCACCAGTCGCCCTTCGTAGTGTGCCGTGCCAGCCTGCGCACCGTCCCGGAATTCCCCATCGAAGACGACCTGACCGGCCTCGCCCTGCGGATCGAGCGCCACCAGCACGGCGCTCTCGGTTCCGTCTACGCCAAGTCCCTTGCCAGGCGCCCCGGCCCACTGTCGAAACTGCACGACCTGCGCCCTCAATTGCTCGTCGGGTTCAGCGTGGCGTCTGGACGATGGCGCCGGACCGCCTCGTGGTTGGTCGACCCCTCGCCCATGTAGACACCGCGCTCCCACTCGCGCCCGAGGGGATCGCGCACGCCGACCTCGAATTCGCCGATCCCGTGGATCTTCATGCGCAGCGTCTCACCATCCTGCACGAAGCCGAGCCCTTCATGGTTGGTTCCGCAGGCGACCACGTCGCCGGTGTTCATCGTCATGAACTGGGTCAGCCACCACACGATTTCGGGCACGCGGTGCTCCATATCGTCGGTCATGTAGTTATGCCGCAGCTGACCATCGTTCCAGAACTGCACCCAAAGTTCGTTCGGGTCGGGGATCTCGTCTGCCGTCACGATGCAGGGGCCCATCGGCGCGAAAGTGTCGAAGCTCTTGCCCATCCAGCTGTTGTTGCGCCAGGTCCGCCGCCCGCTCTCGCGCGCCGTGATGTCCATGAAGCACGTGTAGCCGAAAATGGCGTCGCGCCAGTTCTCCTCGCGTACCTCCTTGACCGGCCCCTTGAACACAAGCGCAAGCTCCGCCTCGTGCATGAAGGCGTAAGGCTCGGTGAAGTTGGGCAGCACCACTGTTTCGCCAGGGCCGATCACCGCATCGGGGCTCTTGAGAAACATGTTGAGCGGCCGCGCCTCGCGCTGGGCGTGCTCCCAGTAGTTCGCAAGGCAGTTCACGATCTTGCCCGGCCGAGGCAGCGGCGCCATCAGGGTTACCTCAGCATGATCCAATGCGCCGCCTTGCGCGATGAGCGCCTCGAGCTCGGGCCGCAAGGCGTCGAACCGGTCGATCACGGAACACATCACAGCCTGCCCGTCAGGGCCTGCGGCAAGGCTCGAGGCATCGATGACGCCGTCCGCGGCCATGAGACCGAGACGCGCAGTCGCATCACCGGACGATTTGAACAGGCACAGTTTCATGAAGACTCTCCCAGTGGCGTACTTTGCGGGCCATTTATTCCCCGATAAGGGAATAGTTTGGACCGGTCAAGCCACCGCCCCGGCTCGCGCAATTTGCGGCTGCAAGGCGTTGACTATTCCCCAATCAGGGAATATTGCTCGGCTCGAAATGGCTGGCTTCCGACCAGCACGACACAACGTCTCAACAAGAACAAACCGGGAGACCGAGATGACCTTTGCCACCCCCTTCCCCGACGTGAAGCTGCTTGTCGACGGCATCTGGACCGATGGTGCTGCGGGCGCCACGATCGACGTCACTAACCCGGCCGACGAAGCCGTTATCGGCACGGTCGCGAAAGCGGAGATCGCCGATCTCGAAACGGCGGTCGCGGCTGCCCATCGCGGCATGAAGACCTGGTCCGCGCGCCCACCACTCGAACGCGCGCGCATCTTCATGAAGGCTTCGGCCCTGCTTCGCGAACGGGCACGCGCCATCGGCGAGATGATGGTCTTGGAAATGGGCAAGACGCTGCCCGAGGCGCTCGGTGAAGTCGAGCGCGGCGCCGAGGCGATCGACTGGCTGGCCGGCGAAACCCAGCGCATCTATGGTCGCCTCATCGAACCGCGCATGCCCGGGGTACGGCAGATGGTGATCAAGGAGCCGATCGGCGTCGTCGCCGCCTTCAGCCCCTGGAACTTCCCCGTCAACCAGATCGTGCGCAAGGTGGCCGGTGCGCTCGCTGCCGGCTGCGGCATCGTCGTCAAGGGGCCGGAGGAAACCCCGGCGTCCTGCGCCGAACTGGTCCGGGCCTTTCACGATGCCGGCGTCGATGCCGGTGTGCTCAATCTCGTCTTTGGCGTGCCATCCGAGATTTCCGAGTTCCTCGTGCCCCATCCGCTCGTGCGCAAGATCTCGTTCACGGGCTCGACCGGGGTCGGCAAGCACCTTGCCGCGCTGGCAGGAAAGCACATGAAGGTCGTGACGATGGAACTGGGCGGGCATGCTCCGGTCCTAGTCTTCGCCGACGCCGACCCGGTGACGGCCGCCAATGCCCTCGTTGGCAACAAGTTCCGCGCCACCGGGCAGAGCTGCATCAGCCCCACCCGCCTGCTGGTCGAGGACAGCGCGTTCGAAACCTTCACGCAGGCGTTTGCCAAAGCCGCAGAAGCGCTTAAGGTCGGCCCAGGACACGAAAGCGAAACGCAAGTCGGCCCTCTTGCCAACGGTCGCCGGATCGAGGCCATGGACCGGCTTGTCGCCGACGCCGTCGCGAAGGGGGCAAAGCTCGTTACCGGAGGCAAGCGGATCGGCAACCGCGGCTGGTTCTACGAACCAACCGTGCTCGCAAACGTGCCGCTGGAGGCTGATATCATGCACGAGGAACCGTTTGGTCCGGTGGTCGTCGTCAATCCGTTCGAGAGCTACGAAGACGCCGTTGCCGAAGCCAATCGCTTGCCATACGGGCTGGCTGCGTTCGCCTTCACGAACTCCTCGCTGACCGCCGCCAACCTGGCTAGGGACGTCGAGACCGGTATGCTCTCGGTCAACCACTTCGGCCTGGGCATGCCCGAGACGCCTTTTGGCGGCATCAAGGATTCAGGCTACGGTTTCGAAGGTGGTTCCGAAGCCATCGAGGCCTACCTGCAGACCCGCTTCATCACCACCTCCGGCATCTGAGGCATCGGACATGGCAGGTCGTCTGGAAGGCAAGGTCGCGCTCGTCACCGGGATCGGATCGGGCATTGGGCAAGGTTGCGCGCGCCTCTTCGCTCAGGAAGGTGCGATCGTGGTGGGCTGCGACATCAATCCGGCCAACGCCGAAGGCTTCATCGCCGAAGCGCAAGGCAAGGGACTGGCTATCGAATCGATCCACCCGATCGATCTCACCAGTCCGGCGGATGTCGAGCGTTACGTGGCGCAGGCCATGAGCCGCCATGGAAGGATCGATGCGCTCGTCAACGCCGCCGCGATCCAGCCGCACATGGCCTCTACCGCAGCGATGGACTACGAAACCGAGTGGACGCCCACGATGGTAGGCGAAGTCGATATCGTCTTTCTCGTCAGCAAGGCGGCCTGGCCGCACATGGTGGCGAGCGGCGGAGGCGGTATCGTCAACTTCGCCTCGGTAAATGCCCAGCGCGGAAGCACCGGGCTCGGCATGATCGCGCACTGTGCGGGCAAGGGAGCGGTCATGGCGATGACCCGCCAAATGGCGATCGAAGGTGGCCCCGACGGCATTCGCGTCAATTCGATCTCGCCCGGCCTTGTCGTCACCGACGCGACCCGCGCGGCAGGCGCGGCCGAAGGCGCACAGAAGGAGCGTATCCTCTCGCGCTTTTCGATCAAGCGACTGGGCAAGCCCGAGGACATCGGTTGGTGCGCGGTCTACTTGTGTTCGGATGAAGCCGAATGGGTCACCGGCGCGAATTTCAACATCGACGGCGGAGCCATGGCCTCCTGATGGTCGACGCCATGCCTGGCCGGCCCCTGGCCGTGCAACCTCCCCCGCTGGAGCGACCGAGCCCGCCTGGTTTCACGTTCCCTGTCGGCGCGTGCGACGCGCATTGCCATTTCTTCGGTCCGGCCGGGCGGTTCCCCTACCAACCGGCGCGAACCTACGAACCGGCCGAGCTTCCTCTCGAGCGTTACGAGCAGCTCATGGCCTGGTTCGGGCTGTCTCGCGCGGTTTTCGTCCAACCCGCCGTCTGGGGGCGCGATCATCGCGCCATTTGCGATGCCCTCGAGCGCGGCGAAGGCCGCTACCGCGCTGCTGGCCTGGTCGATCATCGCACGGACCACGCGGAACTGGCGCGCCTCGACGAGGCGGGCATGCGCGGGGCGCGCTTCAATCTGGTTGGACACCTGGGCTCGCTTCCTACACCCGACGATGTGCGGCGCACGATCGACCGGGTGGTTCCGCTTGGCTGGCACCTTCTGTTCCACCTCGACGCGGCGGCCCTGCTGGCGAATGGCGAATGGATTTCCGAGCTTGGCTGCCCCTTGGTCATCGACCACATGGCGCGCGTGCCAGTGGCGGACGGCCTCGAACAGCCTGCCTTCCGCCTCCTGCTCGACCTCGTTGCACAGGACAACGTCTGGGTGAAGATCTCCGGCGCAGACCGGATGGTCGATGCGCAAGAACGCCTGTCCGATGCCGTGCCCTTCATGGCCGCGCTCGCCCGCGCCGCCCCCGAACGCACGCTCTGGGGCACGGACTGGCCCCATCCCAACGTGCGTTTCATGCCGGACGACGGCCATGTGGCCGACCTCCTGCCGCGCGCGGTGCCCGACGAGACGGCCCGCCATGCGATCCTGGTCGACAACCCGGCCCGCCTCTACTTCGAGGGACGCGTTCCATGAGCCTCACCTTCTGGCATCATCACTACGGCATTTCCGTTCCTTCGCTCGATGCCGCCATCGCGTGGTGGGAAAGGACGCTTTCGTTCACCCTGCTGCGCCGCTACGAAATCGCCTCGATCCCGGCCGAAGTCGCCGTGATGGGTAATGGCTCGTGCCATGTCGAGCTGTTCGAATCTCCGCACGCCAAGGCGCCATCCGAACAACGCTCGATCCCCAACGAAGACATCCACACCTGGGGCAACAAGCATCCCAGCTTTGCCATCGAGAACGCGCGCGACTTCGCCGCCGAACTGGCCGCGCGCGGCGCGGATATCGTGTGGGTGAAGGAATTTCCGTTCGGAGCCAATATCTTCATTCGCGACCAGGCGGGCAACCTGATCGAATTCGTGCAGAATTCCAGGCCCGAGCTGACCTTCAGCACCTTGTGACGGATACGACGGACGTTCGCCCCGCAAGAGGGCTGGACTTTATTCCCCGATTAGGGAATAAATTGATCTAGCAAGACAAGATGTAGCGCCGCCAACCGGCGAAGAAACACGAAAGGGAGAACCATGACTGACAGGCGACCTGCTCGCCGCGTCGTGACCGGCCACGATCCGAACGGCAAGTCGATCGTGCTGGAAGACGGCACTCCGCCCAACATCCGCGATCGCGGCACCGGAGTGGATTTCATCGAGATCTGGAATACGCCGAGCGTACCGGCCCCGATCACCGCGCGCGAACCCGAGCCAACCGATGGACCTTTGGTCACGCCGCCGGCTGCCGGGGGCACCAAGATCCGCATCAACGACTTTTTCCCGGGCCATATCGACAAGCTCCCCGAGCGCGCCGATGGCCGTCACAAGATGATGCACCGGACCCAGTCCGTTGACTACGGGATCGTGCTCGAGGGCGAAATCTGGATGATCCTCGACGATAGCGAGGTGCACCTAACGCCCGGCACCGTGGTCATCCAGCGCGGCACCGACCATGCGTGGGAGAACCGCTCGGACCAGGTGTGCCGGATGGCCTTCATCCTCGTCTCGGGAGAATTCGCGCCCGAATTGCGCGCCACCCTTCCCCAGCATCTCGAACTGCGCACAGGCGCCGTTTTCAACGACACACCGGCGCAAGGCTGAGCCTGCGCACAATTCAAGGGATTTCCACATGGCTTTCATTCGCGAGAGCGGCAAATTCTACCGCATGCCCGTGTTCTTCGGGCCGATGCCCTGCCCCCGCTGGTGGCCCGAGGGCATCGACGAGGACTTTTCGCTCGTGCCCTATCGCACCGCCATCGGGGCCCGCTACCTGACCGACAAGGCCAGTCTCGAGGCGCTCCTGCCGGAAGGTTTCAGCGTCTGGGGCGATCCTGTCCTGACGGTCGAGCTGACCTACATGACCGGCTTCTCCTGGCTTGCAGGCGGCGGCTATGCGATGGGCGACGTAAAGTTTCCCTGCGTGTACCAGTCGAAGGACGGACCGGTCCACGGCACCTTCCTCATGGTCCGCTGGGAGGACCTGGCCGACCCGATCCTGACCGGACGCGAGGAACTGGGCCACAACAAGCTGTTCTGCGACATTCATCCGATCAAGGATTTCCAGGGCCGCAATCACACCTCGATGAGCTGGCGCGGGCACGATTTCCTCAAGATCGCCGTCGAGGACTTGGTCGATGCAGAGCCCGCCAAGCCCAATCCCGAACACAAGGGGCTGCTGTCCTACAAATACATCCCCGCCACGCCCCGTCTTGGCGAGAAGTGGGGCGATGCGGCCGACGCCGCCTACGCCACGCTGACGCCTCCCGCTTGGTCGGGCGGCGAGACAGTCATGTACAGGACCGGTTCCGGCAGCGTGGAATGGCAGCGTCCCAGCTTCGAGGAACAGCCGACCCAGTACAACGTGATCAATGGCTTCGCTGATCTGCCCATGCTTGAAATGTGCGGCGGCTGGCTGGTCGCCATGACCGGTGGTGCCAGCGGCGACACCACGCACCGCATCGACTGACACGAAAGGGGAGTTTCAGATGGTCTATGGTGGCCCCGGTCCCGGGCAGATCCCCTCGCACCTGCCTTCACCCCGAATTCTCGCCGCAGACGGCCAACCGCAACGCACGATCGACGTCCATGCGCACGTAATGGTGCCAAGCATAGAACAGGAGGTGTCCGGTCATCCCGACCGACCGGACACGCCCGAACAGCGCGTCGAAGCGATGGGTCAGGCCTCGTGCGACTACAACGCACAGGCCATGATCCCGAACTGCCTGCCCCATCTGACCGACCTCGAAGTTCGACTTCGCGCGATGGATGCGATGGGTGTCGACATGCAGGTGCTCAGCCCTTCGCCCAACCAGTACCACTATTGGGCCGATCCGGAACTGAGTGCCTCGATCGTCGACCGGCTCAACACCCACGTGGCCGAATGCTGCGCGGCGCATCCGCAGCGACTGGTCGGCCTTGGCACGGTGTCGCTTCAGCACCCCGAACTGGCGGTGCGCCAGCTCGACCACGCCATCGACGAACTCGGCCTCAAGGGCATCGAAATTTCCTCGATGGTGGGACACCGTGACTTGTCCGATCGCACGTTCGAACCGTTCTGGAAGCGCGCGGACGAGAAGGGTGCGGTGCTCTTCCTGCACCCGCTGGGCTGCCCGATGGGCGCACGGCTCGCCCCCGGCTATCTCTCGAACCATGTCGGCCAGGGTATCGAACACGCGGTAGCCATCTCGCACCTGATCTTTGGCGGCGTGCTCGACCGGCACGAAGGGCTCAAGGTCGTCGCGGCCCACGGCGGAGGATACCTGCCAACCTATATCGGACGGGCCGACCACGCCTGGGAAGAGCGCCCCGATGCCTGTACCTGCCGGCATCGGCCCAGCGACTATCTGAAACGCATGTGGTTCGACAGCTTGGTCTTCCAGCCCCAGGTCCTGGAAGCCCTCGTCCGCCAGGTCGGGGCAAGCCGGGTCGTGGTCGGCACCGACTACCCGTTCGACATGGGCCACTACGACATCCACGGACTGCTGATGGAGGCCCGGGGCCTGTCGATGGACGACAAGCGCGCGATATTGGGCGAAAATCTCGCGACGCTGCTTGGCCTTTGACGCCCCTTTGAAACGCCTTCCCCGCTCTCTCCGAGCCTGACGGCCCGGCGTTGCCTCACGCAACGCCGGGCTCTTTTCGCCTTCCGGCTATTTCGTGACGGCATGTCCTTCGGACGGTCCGGTCGGCCATTGCGACACGGGTCCGCGCCAGGCCTCGATCGAGGCTTCGCCATAGTCGAGCTGGACATCCCAGCTGATCCCCTTCGCGCCAAAGAAGCCCGGCGAGGAGGAACCCCACATGGCAGCCCCGAACATAATTTCCCACACGCGCGGGACCCAGCCATCGTCGACGTAGTCGGTGTCCGCGTGGTATTCCGCGTCGCCGCCGCATGGACAGGGAAAGTAATAATAGAGAGCGGACGAAATGCGGTGGCGGTTGAGAGCGGCCGCGAAAGGACGCTGGTTCGACCAGCCCTGATCCATCATGTAGTTCGCCCCGACCATGATCTCGTCGATGTCCTCCACACCGAACGCGATATGCGCGTACCCTTTGGTCCCTTCTCGACCGGGATGGCCGGTGGTCACCCAGAACAGGGTGTGGTGCTCATAGGTTCCGCTTGCCCGCGCGAAGATCCCGTTCGCCTTGGAATGGTCGCTCATGCGAAAGTCGAGATGGTCACGATACCACTCGTAACTGCGCACGTAGTCGTCCGACCAGTACACGATATGGTTGATCGTCCTGGGCTCGGCGCGCACGCGCCACTTGCGATGCTGGTTCAGGCGCACGATCGCATCGGGTGCGTTGACCGGATCGGGCCGGCACATGACGGGGCGCTTGTCCCACACGCGCAGGCCTATGGGGTTTCCATCGCAATCGAGGAAGTAGAGCGAATTCCCGACCCGCTCGACCTCGGTTACACTGGCCAGGCGTTGTGCGTAGCCCTCGAGCGCGTCGAGAGTGTCGACCCCGAACACGGTGCGACGCACGCCCGGACCTTCGAAATTGGCAGGAGGCAACGCGGGATCCTCCTTGGGAAGGATCGTGATCCGCGATCCGCTCGCAACGCCGAAAGAGCGTGCCACGCCCTCCTGCGTCAAAGGGACCAGCCCGTAGTCTGTCCAGAAACGCGTGCAGGTTTCCATGTCCTCGACGCCGTAGATTACTTCGCAAATTCCGATGATGGGCATGACGGCCTCACTCTCCTGATCAATTTTCCGCCTACGGCTTTACACCGCGCTTAATTCCCTCTACGGGGAAATAAATGGCGCTGTCAAACACGAACCGCGCAAAGACCAAGATAGCGGACCGCGCGACCCAGCCGAGGCGGCCCACGGGAGAAGACATGCAAAAGGAATTCACCAGCCGCTCCGCGTTTGTCGTTCTGGGGGTATGGCTTGCCTTCCTGACTGGACCGAACGCAATGGTGGCGGCGACCAACTCCAATTTCCTGAATGTCCTCCCCGGCGTCCTGGGTGCCAGCCGGACGGCGGTCTCGGGCGCGCTTGCGGTATCGGTCTGGCTGGTGGCACTGGTTATTCCCTTCACCGGCCGCCTGATGGACCGCTTCGGCGTACGCGCGGTGATCCTGCCCGCGCTTGTCGGCTTCGCGGCGATCTACTTCCTGATGGGCACGATGACGCAGCTCTGGCACTTCTATGTTCTGCAGATCCTGCTCGCCTTTGTCATCACGGCCTGCAACGCGGTGGGCTATGCCAAGGTCGTCTCGACATGGTTCGATCGAAACCGCGGATTGGTGCTGGGCCTGTGCGTGGCCTTCGGGGCCGGACTCGGTCAGACGATCATGCCGCAAGTCTCGCAATGGGCGATCGGCTGGGGTGGCTATCGCGGCGGGTACTGGCTGATCGCCGCGATCATCCTTTGCATCGGCTTTCCTGCCGTATTCCTGCTCGTTCGCACGCCGGACGCGCGCGCCAACTCCTCGACCACACCGCACTTCGAACCTGGTGAGCCCGACACCAACGCCAGCCCGGCCGCGGTTCCCTTCGAAGATGATACGCCACAGGACCGCCAGACTATCGGTCTTACTTTTCGCGAGGCCATCCGCACCCGCGAACTCTACCTGATCTTCACGGCGATCGCCTTTGCCTCGATGTCCCTTCTCGGAACGATCCAGCAGGCTGTCCCGATGCTGACCGACCGCGGTGTCGACGTCTCGGCCGCGACCACCGTGATGTCCTTCGTGTTCATGGGTGTGGTCGCCGGCGAATTCTCGGCCGGCCTGATCGTCGACCGGCTCAACACGCCCAAGGTCGTCCTTCCCTATTTCCTGTGCGCAATCGTTGGCCTCTACGTCCTCCATCACGTCAACAACACCACTGCGCTAACGCTCGGCGCCCCGTTGATGGGGCTTGGCCTGGGCTGCGAAGTGGGCCTCAACGCCTACCTCATCTCGCGCTACTTCGGCCTTAAGTCCTTTGGCACGCTCTATGGGCTCACGATGGGTGCCTCCAACCTCGGCATTGGTCTGGGCATCGTGCTGATGGGCTTCGTGCGCGACACCTGGGGCAGTTATGCTCCGATGGGCACGGTGTTCCTGGGCACCATGTCGATTTCGCTGATCTGCATCCTGGTCCTCGGCCCCTTCCGCTACGCGCCTGCGCGCCGGTAAATCCATGACCGGAGATACGTACAGCCCCTTCTTGACTCTAATTCCCATATTCAGGAATTATGAAACCTTCTCGGGAGAGACATCGTAATGAACATCCTGATCGTCGGCGGAGGCCTTGCCGGCATGTCTTCGGCCATCGCGCTCGGCGAAGCCGGCGCCCGCGTCACCCTGATCGAGGCGGACAGCAACTGGGGCGCGCTCGGCGCGGGGCTCAGCCTCAACGGCGCATCGATGCGCGCCTTGCGCGAACTGGGCGTGCTCGACGAAGTCGAACGTCGCGGCTTCACCCACGACGTGCGCCAGCTTTTCGATGCGGAGGGCAACCTGCAATTCACCTCGAGCAGCGAGCGCATCTTCGGCCCCGACGTGCCCAACGGCGGCGCGATCATGCGCCCGGTGCTGCACGATCTCCTGCTCGAACGCATCGAAGCGCTGGGCATTACGGTGCGCAAGGGCGTCGCCGCCAGCCGGGTGGTCGACGCCGAGGCTGGCGTGGTTGAGCTTGCCAACGGCGAGACCCTGCAGGGCGACATGGTGCTGTGCGCCGATGGCTTCTGGTCGCCCATGCGCCACCAGCTATTTCCGGACGCGCCGGCATCGCAGTTCACCGGCCAGGGGTGCTGGCGCGCAGTGGTTGATCGTCCCGCCGACATCCAGGGTGCGAGCACCTTCATCGGCGAATACAAGGTCGGCGTAAACCCAGTCTCGCAGGACCAGATGTACATGTTCCTGCTCGAGAACAAGGACGAGGACGAATGGATCGAAGAGAGCCAGTGGCTCGAGCGCCTGAAAGGCCTCCTGTCCGGCTTCGGAGGCCTCATGGCCGAGATTCGAAACGATCTGGGGCCGCAGAACCAGGTCAACTACCGCCCGCTCAAGGTCCATGTCGTGCCCGCCCCCTGGCATAAGGGGCGCTTCGTCCTGATCGGCGATTCCGCGCATGCAACGACCCCCCACGCAGCCTATGGAGCCGGGCTTGCCTTCGAGGACGCGCTGTGTCTGGCCGGTCTTTACCGTGCCAATTTGCCGGTATCCGAGCTTCTCGAACGCTTCACCGCCGCGCGCTACGACAAGTGCAAGGCCGTCGTCGAAGGCTCGGTGGCGATCGGCGACATCGAACGCCGCCATGGCTCGATGGATGAGTATCGCAAGGCCTTCGAGGCCGTCCAGACCATCGTCCGCGACTGGAATTAACCGGCAGCGCGAGGAGGATCGGCAAGCCATGACATCCAAGATCTACGACAGCCCGGCGGCGGCCCTCGAGGGCGTGCTGTTTGACGGGATGACGATCATGTCGGGGGGCTTCGGCCTTTCGGGCAACCCGGAGAGCCTGATCCCGGAGATCCGCAAGGCCGGTGTGAAGAGCTTGACCGTCGTCTCGAACAACGCGGGCGCGGATGGGTTCGGGCTGTGGATGCTACTAGAGAGCCGGCAGGTAAAGAAGATGATCTCCTCCTATGTAGGGGAGAACAAGCTCTTTGAAAGCCAGTACCTTTCCGGCGAGCTCGAACTGGAACTGAACCCGCAAGGCACGCTGGCCGAGCGCATCCGCGCCGGCGGCGCAGGCATCCCGGCCTTCTACACAAAGACGGGCGTGGGCACGGTCGTCGCCGAGGGCAAGCCGGTCGAGAGCTTCGAGGGCGAGGACTACGTGCGCGAGACCTGGCTGCGCGCCGACCTCGCGATCATCAAGGCCTGGCGCGCGGACCCGGAGGGCAACCTCATGTTCCGCAAGACCGCGCGCAACTTCAACCCGAACATGGCGACCGCAGGCCGGATCACCGTCGTCGAGGTGGAGGAGATCGTGCCCGAGGGCACCTTCGATCCCGATTGCATCCATACGCCTGGCATCTACGTCGACCGCGTCGTGCTCTCGACCATCAACGAAAAGCGCATCGAGAAGAAGACCGTGCGCGAAAGGGAGGCCGCGTAAATGCCCTGGAACCGCAACCAGATGGCCGCGCGCGCAGCACGCGAGCTGAAGGACGGCTTCTACGTGAACCTGGGCATCGGCATCCCGACGCTCGTCGCCAACTACGTGCCCGAGGGCATGAAGGTGACGCTGCAAAGCGAGAACGGCCTGCTCGGCATCGGCCCGTTCCCCTATGACGGGGAGGAAGACCCCGACCTCATCAACGCTGGCAAGCAGACCGTCACCACGCTGCCGACCTCGAGCTTCTTTTCCAGCGCCGACAGCTTCGCGATGATCCGGGGCGGCCACATCGATATGGCTGTGCTGGGCGCGATGGAGGTCAGCCAGGACGGCGATCTCGCGAACTGGATGATCCCGGGCAAGATGGTCAAGGGCATGGGCGGCGCGATGGACCTCGTCGCGGGCGTGAAGAAGATCGTCGTCGTGATGGAACATTGCAACAAGGCGGGCGAACCCAAGATCCTGCCCGCGTGCACCCTGCCGCTCACCGGAAAGGGCGTGGTCGACATGATCGTCACCGACCTGTGCGTCTTCGCCGTCGACCGCACGCACGGCGGCCTCACGCTCGTCGAACTCGCCCCCGAGGTGACGCTCGACGACGTGAAGGCGAAGACCGCCGTGCCCTTCGACGCCTCCGCGATGAAGGGCACGGCCGCATGAACGAGGCCTTTGTCTGCGAGGCCGTGCGCACTCCGATCGGACGTTATGGCGGGACCTTGTCCGCGATCCGTGCCGACGACCTCGCCGCCTTGCCGATCCGCGAACTGGTGAAGCTGTCCGCCATCGACCCCGCCGCCATCGACGAGGTCATCCTCGGCTGCGCCAACCAGGCCGGCGAGGACAACCGCAATGTCGCGCGCATGGCTGCGCTGCTGGCTGGACTGCCCAGCTCGGTCCCTGGCGTGACCGTCAACCGGCTCTGCGCCAGCGGAGCCGAAGCGGTAGGCCAGGCAATGCGCGCGATCCGCTGCGGCGAAGCCGAAATGATCGTGGCCGGCGGCGTCGAGTCGATGAGCCGCGCGCCCCTCGTCATGGGCAAGGCCAGCAGCCCCTTCGCGCGCGATCAGAAGGTCGAGGACACCACGATCGGCTGGCGCTTCGTCAATCCGGCAATGCATGCGGCCCATGGCACCGCCTCGATGCCCCAGACCGCCGAGGAAGTCGCCACCCGACATCGCGTGAGCCGCGAAGAGCAGGACGCCTATGCCCTTGCCAGCCAACAGCGCTACGCCAAGGCGAGAGACGAAAATTTCCACGCCCGCGAGATCATGCCCGTCGAGGTCACGGGCCGGAAGCGGAGCGTGACGCTGGCGCACGACGAACACCCGCGCCCCGAAACCGATGCCCTGGCTCTTTCACGTCTCAAGCCGATCGTGCGCGCCGACGGTACAGTGACGGCGGGCAATGCCAGCGGCGTGAACGACGGCGCGATCGCGATGATCATCGCGTCCGAAGCCGCCATTGTGCGCCACCACCTCAGGCCCCGGGCCCGTCTGCTCGGCATGGCGAGCGCCGGGGTCGAGCCCGATGTCATGGGTATCGGACCGATTGCGGCGACCCAGCGGCTCAACGCACGTCTTGGCCTGACCATGGCGGACTACAGCGTCATCGAGATCAACGAGGCCTTTGCCGCGCAAGTGATCGCCTCGATGCGCGGCCTTGGGGTCGACCCGTTCGATCCACGCGTCAACGCCCACGGTGGAGCGATAGCGCTGGGACATCCGCTGGGGATGTCAGGCGCACGTCTGGTACAAACCGCCATCAACGCCTTGTACACGCGCGGCGGCCAGCGTGCACTTGTCACCATGTGTGTCGGCGTTGGCCAGGGTCTTTCACTTGCCCTCGAACGGACCTATTGAGATGCCCCGGCTTCCCTTCACGCGACGTTCCCTGCTCGCCAGTGCGGCCCTGGCGACACTACGCCCCGCGCCGCTGCTGGCCCTTTCCCAGGTTACCACCGTCGCCGCCATTCGCGAACGCACCGTCGCGCTGCCGGACGGCTCGATCTATCTGCGCGAAGCCGATGGCGGCGGCCCCGCCGTACTGCTCGCGCACCCCGTGACGGGCAGCGCCCATGTCTTCGACGCCCAGTTGCGCGCGCTTTCGAGTGCGGGCTACCGCGCGATTGCCTGGTCGCGGCGCGGCCATCGCGGATCGAGCCCCGCCGCGCCGGACGCCGCTCTCGCCCAGAATGACCTGCACCAGTTGACCCGAGCGCTCGCGCTCGTGCCTTTCCATCTCGTCGGAACCGCGGCCGGCGCTGGCATCGCCCTGGGTTACGCCATCTCGCGCCCTCAGGAACTGCTCAGTCTCACGCTCGCGTGCAGCGCCAGCAACATCGACGATCCCGCGCTCAACGCGGCTTCGCGCGCGCTCATGCCCAAGGGCTTTGATGAGTTGCCCGCGCATATCCGCGAACTTGGCCCCGAATTCCGCGCGGCCAATCCTCAAGGCACGCAGGCCTGGCGGGAGCTGGAAGAGTTCTCGCGCCCCTCCGCCGGGCCGCTCGGCCCGCCCCCCAAACCACAGATCACGCCATCAGACCTCGCCGCGCTCGCGGTGCCCGCACTCTGGATTGCGGGCGAGGCGGATCTGTTCGCGCCGCCAGCACTGATGCGCCGTGTCGCCGAGATGGCGCCCGGCGCACGGTTCGCCACCATCCCGCGCGCCGGGCATTCGGCCTACTGGGAGGATCCGGACGCCTTCAACGCCATTGTGCTGGACTTCCTGGCCCGCACCACGAACGCATGAACATAATCGAGAGAGGATACGCAAAGATGACCAACCCGACCAAGGTCCGCCGCCCCGGCCTGAGGACCTTGCTCCTCTCGGCCGCCGGACTGGCCATGGTGCCAATGGCCCAGTCCGCACTGGCCCAGCCTGCACTGACCCAGCCCGCACTGGCCAAGGCCACACACGAAACCCTGTCCGTTCAGGCCGATCGCACTCTGGCCAGGACCACGCACCTCTCCAGCCTGACCATCGCCCCGGGCGCCAAACTCTCCGCGCCCGAAGGCAAGTCGCTCACCCTGACGGTCGATGGCGTCGAGCGCAATCTCGCACCGGGCACCTACACAGGAGCCGTGGTGCTGACCGTCACGCCGCAAATGCCGTTCCGCTTCATGGACCTCCCCCCCGAGATGTTCCGGGCCGCCGTCGTCATCGACGACGACCACTACATCGCCGACAAGTCGGTTGCCGCAGCCGTGCTCGGCGGAAAAGTGGGCGACACCAGCGCCAACGATCTGGTAATCCGGTCCGAAGGCGAAAATTTCAACGGCGTCTGGGTCGGCGGGCATTCGAACTACACGCTCAACGCGCCACGGATCACCCTGATCGGCAATGGTGGGAACGACTTCTCGGGCTTCGGCGCCGGCATCACCGTCACCGACGACGCCACCTTGACCCTGCACGATGCCCAGCTCGACAGCTGGGGCGCGATCCGCCCCGCGATCTTCGTCAACAAGCAGGGCAAGCTCAAGGTTTTCGACAGCCGTATCACCGTGCGCAACGGCACCCTGCCCGACGACTACGTCTTCGACTTCGCGCTCGGGAAGATGAAGAAGGTTCCCTGGCAGCTCGGTCTCTCGGGCAATGTGCGCGCGACCGTCATCGTCGATTCGGGTGAAGTCTACTACAAGCGCTCGACCATCCGCTCGGAAGGCTGGGGCGCGCTTTCGATCGATGCGCCAAAGCACGTGCGCATGCTCGTCGAGGACTGCCTGATCGAAACGAGCGACAGCGGCTACGGCGTGTTCTCCATCGGCGATTCGATTACCACCGTACGCAACAGCCATTTCGACGTTGCCGACATGGCCCTGATCATGGCGGCCAATGGTTCGGCCCACATCACCGATGGCACCACCGTCGACAGCAAGCGCTTTGGCGTGATGATGTTCACCTATCCGCGCGCCGGGACCTTGCTGATCGATGGCAAGACGGTGATGAACACGGCCTCGACGGGGATCCAGGCCAAAGGCACCGGCGGCAAGATCGTGATCGACGATGCCCGCATCATTCCTGCGAACGGCATCCTGATCCAGGCCATGATCGACGACAACGATCGCCAGCCCGGCGTGCCGCGCGCGGGCTACGCCTATGGCAACAAGACGCCCGCCGATCCCGATCTCGAAGTGTCGCTGCGCAACACCGAGCTCACTGGCGACGTGGTCAATTCACGCACCAGTCAGGGCAACCTGTTCCTGACGCTGGAGAACGCAACACTGGAAGGTCGGGTGTCGAACGCCGAGCAGTCCCCGCGTACAGGGGCAAAGCCGAACGAGGCGAATTTCCGCCTCATCGGCGATGTCGCGAACGCCTTCGGTCCCCGCAAGGGCACCTTTGGCACCTACCTCACGCTCGACCTGGGAAGCACCTGGATCGTTACCGCCCCTTCCTACCTCGACAAGCTCACCATTCTGCCCGGCGCAAAGCTGGTCGGAAAGGATGGTACGCCAGTAACGATCTCCGTTGACGGGGCGCAGATGAATCCGGCGAAACCCGGGTCCTACGTTGGCGCCATTGTCGTCGCGCCAGCCTGAGCAGGCTGCGCTCCATGGCAGATACTCGCGCAGACACGATCGAGACCGGCAGGGAACTGCCGGTCTCGTTCTTTGGCGTACTCATGCTGCTGGCCGCGTTCGGACCGCTCGCGACCGACACCTACCTTTCCGCCTTCCCGGAGATGGCGCACGACTTGGGCACGAGCCGCACCGAAGTCGCCTCCAGCCTCACGGTCTTCGTGGCGGGGCTGGCAGGAGGCCAACTGCTTTATGGCCCCCTAAGTGATCGCTTCGGCCGCAAACGCCCGCTTCTGGCCGGTATCGCCATCTATACGCTGGCCAGCGCCGGGTGCCTGCTCCCGCTCGACCTGACCGGATTCCTGGCTATGCGGCTAGGCCAGGCACTGGGGGGATGCTCGGGCATCATCCTGGGCCGCGCGATGATCCGGGACCGGCTCGATGCGCACGATGTCGCCCGATCCTTCTCGACGCTCTCGATGATCAACGTGGCCATGCCGCTGATCGCTCCAGCCATCGGCGCCGTGATCCTGTGGTTCGCCGACTGGCAGGCTATCTTCGTCATGCTGGTCGGGCTTGGCCTGGCAGCCTTTCTTGCCGTGGCCGTAGGGATCGAGGAAACCCTGCCCGCCTCCCGGCGCACCGTCACGCTGCATCCGGGAGCAACCCTCGCGAACTATATTCGGCTACTGAGCAATGCCCGGTTCGTCTGGGCTGCCCTGGCCACTGCGGCGGCTTCGGGCACGTTCTTCGCCTTCCTGACCGGCTCGCCGGTTGCATTCATGGTGCACTTCGGCTTCGGCCGCGTCGAATTCACCGCGCTGTTCACCGCCGCGCTATTGGCCATGGCGGCGGGCGGACAGATCAACCGACGCTGGCTTGCGCACCGGACCCCGGCGGCGATCGCGGGAGGCGTCTTGCCGGCCTTGTGCCTGACCGCAGCCCTGCTGGTACCTGGAATACAGACCGGACCGGCCCTGGCCTGCGGGTTGATTGTCCTGGTCATGGCGCAGTTGGGCTTCATCCTGCCGAACTGCGCAGCAAGTGCGATGAACGCCTGTTCGGCCGGGACCGGCAGCGCGGCCGCCCTACTCGGCGCGATCCAGTTCGCAGGCGGTTTGGTCGGCAGCGCCGCCAGTGCCACCGTGTGGCTGGGTGATGCGTTCACCATGGCTCTTGTGGTGGCGATCCTTCCCCTCGGCACGGCCTTCGCCTGGTGGCGTTACACCCGTAGCCAATCCCGCATCGGTTCCGCCCGTTGATCCACAAAGCGGTTGATCTGACGACATCAGATCAACCGCTCTGGAACCGATTTTGGCGCGCGCTTGAAGGGCCAGGTTATCTCACGATGATCTAGTCGCGGGTAAAGCGATAGGCAGGCAGCGTCGCGAACAGTCCCATGACGAGAAGGATCGTCACCGCAAAGACCTTGCCCATCGCCGCATAGGTCCCGGTCAGATCGTGCACCGCGCCCATCGAAAGGATCCCGCAAGCGATCCCGAAATTGGCAAAGCCGTATAGCCGGCCATAGATAGCGCCGTAGTGCCTGAGACCGAAGTAACGCGAGGCAAGATAGGCAAGGATGCTCATTTCCGCCCCCTGCCCCAACCCCAGCAACAGAGCGCCCGGCCGCGCCAGCGCCGCGCTGCCCGAAAGGTGCAGCAACCACACGCCCAGCGCCGCGCCACCGAAATAGACCAGCACGATACGCGGGCTCGTCGTCCGGTCGAGGAGCAGTCCTGAACTCAATTGCCCAACCATCCCGCCGATGTAGATCATTGACAGCACCGTTGCCGCATCCGCGCCGGCCATGCCCCGCTCGGTCAGCATCGGGAAGAGATGCGCGACCGTGCCGATGATGGTGAAGGGGGCGAGGAACATGGCCGCGCCCAGCATCCAGAACACGCGGTCCCGGATCGCCTGCGCGGGCGTCGCTCCCGGGACCTCGCCCGCATGTTCGGCCTCGACCGGCCCGGCCCGCTCGTCCGCGCGTGGCTCGCGCAGGAACAGGACAAGGATCGGAAGTCCCCAGAACGCAACCAGTGCGGCAATGCCGAGGTAGGCGTGCTGCCAGCCGTAACTTTCAATCCAGGGCTGGACGAGCTTGGGGATTATCGCTGCACCCAACGCCGAACCACAGGCGATGGTCGCCCCCGTCACGACCCCGCGATGACGCGAGAACCACAGCGCGAGCACCTTGGTATAGGAAGAATAGCAATGCACCGAGATGCACGCCGATATCACCAGGGAGAGTGCCAGATAGTGCCAGACCTGGGTCACCAGGGCCATCGCGGCATTGGCCAGGGCAAACAGCACGACGACGGGCAGCAGAACGCGCCGCACGCCGAAACGATCGAGCAGGCGTCCGCCGGTCGGGGCAAAGACGGCGACCGCCAGCGGAGACATCAGCATGACCGCCGAAATCATCGTGCGACTGAGATCGAACGTTTCGGCAACGGGCTTCATGAACATTCCGGCAACCGCCGAAACCATGGGCGTCGGCCCGACCGACATACCCGCCGCACAGGCGAGTGTGACAATCACCGATTGTCGGGTGAATTCGCGCATGCGCGACGCCGATGCCACTTCGCGCATCAGGCCTGATGGTCCTTGGGCAGGAGAATGACGCGTTCGTGCACGACGACCGCAGCCACCAGGCGCACCTTGCCTTCGAGCCTGGCAACGAGCGCGGCCAGAACCGCCTCCGCCTGCTCGGCATCGCGGCCCCACACCTCGAGCGCGTAGTCCATGGCCGGAACCTCGAGGCCCGGCAGGTTGGTCGAGCCGGTTGGCTCCCCCAATCGCGAAAGTACGAGACCGTCCTCAGGTACGATCCGGCGCAAGGCGACTTCGGGCGAAGTCTCGCAGGCCAAGAAGCCGATCGCCTTGAACGGGTTTCCCTCGCGACGGGGTACCGCGAGTACGTGTTCTTCGGCGATAAAGCCGGTCCGCATGCCCACGAAGTTCGGACCATCCTCGAACCATTTCATCACTTCGGGACGCTCGGCCATGCGGCGCAAGCCATCCTCGGTGGCGAAATGCAGTTGCGCGATCCCGTCGAGTTGCGCGCCGAAGGACATATCCTCGCGGGCGATCGCAAGCCGGTTACCCGCGCGGACAACCTCGTTGGAAACATAGCCCATGAGGTCGTGGACCCCTTGTGACATCGGCGCGTGCACGTTGAGCCAGTAGTCCACGTAACCGTCATGGCTCAGCCCCTCGCGGGCGATCTGCATTCCGAAGCTCTTGAACATCAGCCGCACTCCCCGGCCGGAAGCGTTGCGGGAATGGCCACCGACAGTTCGCGTGCGCCGAACGCCTTGATCAGGCCGAAGGTAATGGCGCCATGGGCGAACCACTCTTTCGCCTCGGGCGTGCCGATCATCTGCAGTTCCTCTTCGGGGCTATCGAAGTAGGCCTGCGCGATGCCTTCGATGTCGGCACACTCCATCGGCGTGACGTCCAATTCGGGCAGACGCGTGAGCACCTTGCACGGCACGAAGCCGCGCAAGTAGGGGATCGCGTGGCACATCGCGCCGTGTTCGCCGACCCACTCGTTCATGAATCCTTCCTCACTCAGCGCCGGATTGCGGGTGAGAAAGGCGTTGTTGCGGCACCCCGGGCGCGGGTCGGGAACGGGGATGAGCGCATGCTCCTGCACGAGAAGCGTATTGGCACATGCAATGGTTGCGGTGCGCACGGCGCGCCAGGCCTTGCCGGCTTCGGTCCCAAGAGCTGCGTGCCACGCCGCCTCATCCGCGACCCAGAACTCGGCGAAGGCATCGACTTCGGCCGGAACAGCCAACTGGACGATGTCCTTGCGCGCCGGAACGGGATTGGCAGACTGCAAGGTGAATCCGGCCACGTGCGGGCAGGATTGCGCAAAGGCGCCTGCCGCCTCGGCAAGCGCACCAAGCGCCGCCTCGTCCGCAGGGTTACGGGTTACATAGAGTTCGAAGATCTTGAGCATGTCGTGGGTCCGATCGTAGACGCAAAAGGAAGGTTCAGGAGGCCGCGGCAGGTACCGGCGGCTCGCTGTCGAGCCCGCGCACCGCATCGGCGACAGGATCGGCCTTGCCATCCAGGCGCGAGGGCAGCGCGACGGTCGCCCCGCCCGCTTCCCAGATGTCGCCATCGAGATTTTCGATCCACCACGCCAGATCGACGACATACTGACCGTTCAGCACGTACTTGTCATAAACGTAGGACTTCACGATCGCGAGGTCCTCGGTCATGCCGTGCGTGCTGACAAAGCGCCCTTCCATGCCCGGCACATGGCTCAGGAAGCGGCGTGCGTCGGGATGTCCCGGGATCGTCTTGCCATTGAGCGCGAACGCCTTGGGATTGAGGATGCCCCAGCGAATATTGCGGATCCAGCCATGGTCGCCCATCCAATTGTTGATGTGGCGGATCGCATATTCGCGCCCCATGTAATTGATCAGGATCGAACGGTTGTCGCCTTCCTCATGGATGTCGGCGGTGTTGATCACCGCATCCTCGGTCTTGGGCGCGTCGGGCTGGGGGACGAGTCCTTGTGGCAGGGCCGGGACGGGCGGGATCTGGATATCGCGACGATGCGTTACATAGATGCCGGTATTGGTTTCTCGTACGATTTGCGGAGCGGGCTTCACATCGCCCAGGAGTTCGTGGCGTATCGTTCGACTTCCCCCCGAGCCCATGCCCCATGGCGCGACGGGAGCCACGCTTTTCTCCACCGGACCGTCGGCGGTCCAAGTCGGACGATCACCGATCTTGACGTCCTCCCAGTAGAGGGGCGCTGCACCCTGGCGATGTTCCCCGCGCCAGAGCCCCTTGATCGTCTCCCAGTCGGCGTCGGTGTAGACATGCGGCTTGCGCTGACGCCAGTCGGGGCTGTCCCAGATATCCTTGAAAGTTGGATGTTCGGGCGCCAGGCCCGGCTTGTAGATGCGCAATCCACGGAAGTTGCGGAAGATGACATCCTGCACCTTCTCGCCGTGCTGGTTGTAGATGCTGCCCGAACTGGTGAAGGCAAGATAGCGGTAGATCGACCCGCCCTGCGGCGTCAGGTCCTTTATCTCGCGGTGGTTGATGACGAGATAAAGCGTGTCGCCGGGATAGATCGGGCGATAGCTGGTGATCTCGTGGTTGAGATCGGCCGCCAGCAGGGTGTCGGTCCCGCCGGACGGATAGGGTTGAATGATCGCATCGTCGTTTGCCGCGAACGTCGGGAAGGCGAGCATGTCCTTGTAGCCAAGGCTGCGCGCATAGTCCGCGTCATTGTAGACCTTGTTGTCCGGGTCGTACTTGGCATTGTCGTAGGCGACCCAGGCCGGATCCGCGACGACGATCGAATTGATCCCAGGCCGCCCCGTCAGCTTACCCGAAACGAGCGCCGCCACATCAACCGGACCGCGCGCGTTGATCGCGGCCACTTCGGCCCAGTATTTGGCCAGCCCCGCCTTCTCCTTCTCGGTGTAGACCCCGGGGTAGAGCGTCTCGAACGGACTGGCAGCTTCGTTTGCGGCGGCGACCGCCGCGGCACGTGCCGCCGCCGGAGCACACGGCTGCACGAGAAGGGCGGCAACGCCAATCGCCATGCCGACCCCCAGCCTTCGGATATGGCAACTTGTAAACGCACTTGCCGATTTCAAACCTGATTTCGCAGGGTTCGTCATAGCTCTCTCCCAAAGTCGAATTTATTTCTCTTATCGAGGAATAAAGGAGTGGTTGCGGCGTGTAAAGGGACTGATTCCGACCGTTGAAATCGGCCCCGCATGGCCATCCCGAGCCCCCTCTGGAAGGTCCTCAAGCTACAGAAAAAATAATCCAGACAGTAACTTCACCACCACCCTTGCCGCGCTGAACATCGCCATGGGGTTTGCGCATAGTTTTTCGGGCATACCCTCAGACCGGTCAGACAAGCCCTTGCACAGTCGCCCGAATCGAATTGCTTTCACGCCGTGGTCCGAACCGAAATTCGCTAGCGACTGTTGATTGCCACTGAGAAGTGATGGAGTGGATGCCCCCTCCCCACGGCATCGAATGAGCACATGTGATGTTTCCGAACGGGCGCGCGCTCCTCCGCAAGAAGCTTAGCCGTGGTCAGTTGCACCCCTTTCTGCCCCAGCAGTCGCGTTGCATTGTGGCGATGGAGGCTTGTGGCACCGCCCATTTCTGGGCGCGCAACAAGCCTGATACATGACCGCATCCGATCACACGCCGGCGCCACTTTCACAACACTTGCACGACAGGGGGCATCCTTACGTGCCTGGCCACTCACCCAAATATAGGGTTCATTCAGATAATCCTGGCGATATCCAAAACAGAGCAAGTTCCATCCCGTAACGCCAACGTATGCGTCAATAGCCCCATCGATGGTGCGCCTTCTTTTGCGTTCAGGGTCTGTAGCGGGACGCGTTCCACCGAAACCAAGGCATCCACTTCAAAACCGATCTGGCTGTCGGTCAGCCGCACGACGATCACTGGCCCAGGACCCGCATCATCCCTTTCCTGGCCCAGCGCGCGTCCAAGCGAATGCAGCGCAATCGTCTTGCCACGATGAACGATAAGCGACTGACCCGCGCGTGCCCCCGGACAGGCGATACGGGACGTACTGACTGGCAAGATTTCCACGACGTGTTCGAGTGGGACTGCAAAGCGCCCGCCTCCGAGCCGGACAAGCAGAAACGGCCGGGCGCGGCACTCGGCGCCTCCATGCTCTCCCAGGTTGGTGGAACCTGCCATCGAACCGGCCCCTGCCTGTTCGATACCTGCTTCCTCCAGGCACGCCAGTTGCGCCAGTTCCGGGCATTCCTGAAGGCTCTTGGGCTCGACCACCAGCGCCAGCTTGTCCCCGAACTCGTAAATCCCTTGAAAGAACCGCAGGCATTCCAGCTCCGCCACTTCAAGTGGGCGAATGTCGGTGTCGCTCATAGACAGCATGTCCTGGGCACTGTCGATTTGCAGCGCCACCAGCTCTCCATCTGCCATGCGCAGGACGAGGCAGGCGGCCTGCGCCGTCCGGACCACTTCCCCCAGCCCAAACAAACCGAGCGTATCGATCACGGGAACTTTCCGTCCGTTGTAGGCCAGCATTCCGATCCATAGGGGATCGGCAATCGGGCAAGGGGAGAGATTGGAATGGGGCATTGTTGCATCGATCGATGCGGCTGCGAACGCGAAAAGATGTCCCCCGACCGAAGCGAGCAATCGCGGTGTTCCGCGCTCGCGTTGGCTCGTGAGGGCCTGCACGCGCGAGCGGGCCCTGGGCAGTCCGGACAAGCCGGCCAGAGCGGCGACATCGACGACCAGGCCACTGCTGTCCTTGTGCACGAAGGCAGCCGGAGCGACATGCGCCTTACCCGTCCCGTCGCGGCGAAGCGCGGTCAAGGCATCCTCACCAAGATCGGCAACGCCACAAATTTCCGTAATCCTAACGCTGAACGTATCGTCCTGATGCTGGAGCACGAGGACGACGCACTCCTCCTCGTTGTCGTCGTCGGCCTCGAGCCCATCAGCGCCCACTTGCAGCAGAGAGCGCAGATCCAGCACCGGAATGACCGCACCACGCAAACTGAATGCGCCGAGCAATTCAGGCCGTGTGCGCGGCCAGGCGATCAGGTGTCCGGGAAAGGGGACGACTTCACGGATATTGCCGATCGCAAAGGCAGCGAAGAGTTCGCCCGCACGCACGATGCCATACAGTCCCGGTTGGACATCGGGCGAAAATGCGGTTTCCAGGCCAGGCTCAGGTGTCGCCGAAGGCTTCGACACACCAGTGGACGCCAAGTCTGGCGGGAAGCCCTCGGCTGGGGCCTCGACTTCGCCGTACCTCCCGTATCGCGCCACGTACCGCATCGCCGCGACGCCCTCAGGCCTGCGCCGTTGCGTTGGAAAGCTTGCGGATCAGTTCGACAACTTCGCCGGAAACCTCGCATTGCAGTTTCGCCGAGTCCGAGATGGCCGCGATGGCTTCACCCGTGCTGTGGACCGACCCTTCGATATCCACGAAGGTCACGCGGGCTTCCTGCGAACGTTCGCTCCCCTTGGAGATGCATCCCAGCGATTCCTCGATCAGGCGGCTGATGTCGCGCGCGGCTGTACTCGACCGCTCGGCAAGCCGGCGCACTTCGCCCGCGACGACCGAGAACCCCACCCCGTGCTCGCCCGCGCGGGCGGCCTCGATTTCCGCATTGAAGGCCAGCAGATTGGTCTGCCCCGAAATCTCCGCGATGACCTTGACGATCTCGGCGATGCCGGAGGACGATTTCTGGATCAGGTCGATCGCTTCGATGGCACGCTCGAGGGCATTGCTTCCCACCGAGGCATCCTGGCGTGTCTTCTCGGCCAGTGAGTCCGCGGCCGAGGTGGACGAATTGATGGACTCGATCGACCGGGTCAGGCGACCTACTAGCGCTTCCAGATCGGAGGCGCGTGCGATGATCTCCTGCTGCAGCATGACCTGTTGGGTAATGTCGTGCGCATACTTGATGATGCGTTCCGGTTCGCCGCGCAGATTGAGGACCGGGTTGTAGGTCGCCTGAATATGGATGTCGCGGTCGTACTTGCCGATCCGGTGAAAGCGTCCGCTATGGATTTCGCCCTTGTTGAGGACCAGCCAGAAATCCCGGTATTCCTGGCTCCGGATATAGTCGGGCGGGCAGAACATCGAATGGTGCTGCCCCTGGATTTCACGAAGGCTGTATCCGGTGATCCGCAGGAAATTCTCGTTCGCGGTAAGGACTTTGCCATCGAGATCGAATTCGATCACCGCCTGCGAGCGTTGGATCGCCTCGATGCGCGAACTGTGGTCGTTGGCCTGCCGCTTCTTGTCGGTGATATCGAGCGCGTATTTGATGACCTTGTAGGGATTGCCATTCAGATCGAGCACCGGGTTGTAGCTCGCACTGATCCAGACATCGTCCCCCGCGGCGTTGATCCGGCGGTATTCACCGCTGTCGCAGTCCCCCCGCGCCAGCCTTTCCCAGAATTGCGCGTAATCATCGCTGCCCTGGGTGGCCGGGTCGCAGAAGATGCGATGATGGCGACCGCGCACTTCCTCAAGAGTGTAGCCCATCAAGTTGAGGAAATTGCGGTTGGCGTTCAGGACGTTGCCCTGAAGATCGAATTCGACGACCGCTTGCGCACGGTCGATGGCGCGTGCGCGCCCCTCCATCTCGATCGCCTTGAGGCTTTGCACCGACACGTCCTGTGCGAACTTGACGATCTTGACCGGGCGCCCCTCGTAGTCGAGGATCGGGTTGTAGGTGGCCGTTATCCAGACTTCCCGACCACCCTTGGCAAGGCGCTTGAACTGCCCGCTGACGAATTCGCCGGCGCGCAGTCTGCGCCAGAGTTCCGCGTATTCTTCCGAGGCCACATAATTTTCATCACACAAGATCGTATGCTTCTGGCCGACGATCGCCGAGCTTTCGTAACCGAAGATATCGAGGAAGTTCGCGTTCGCTTTCAGAATCCGTCCGGTCAGATCGAATTCAATGACAGCCTGGGATCGGTCGATGGCATTGGCATGCCCACGCGCTTCTTCCGCGGCAACACGCCGTTGCGTGACATCGACCGCCAGTTTCATGATCCGGGTTGGAACGCCTTCCTGATCGAGAATGGGATTGTAGCTGGCCTCCAGCCAGATGTCGCTGCCGTCCTTGCGATGTCGACGGTATTCGCCCTGGTCGAATTCGCCTCGGCCCAACTTTTCCCAGAACTGACGATAGGCCGGACTGGTGGTATAAGCTTCATCGCAGAAAATGCTGTGATGGCGTCCGACGATCTCGTCGAGCGAGTACTGCATGCAGCTCAGGAAATTCTCGTTAGCCGTCAAGATCCGGCCAGAGAGATCGAATTCGACGATCGCATAGCCACGCCCCATTGCGGCCGAGATCGACGCGGCATACGCTTGATCGCGCTGCACCTTGGTCACGTCCTTGGCATATGCCAGAACCGAAATGAGCTGGCGCTTCTCGTCGCGCGTGGGAACGTAAGTCTCCTCGAGCCAGATGATGGAGCCATCAGGCTGGACGAACTGGCGAATGAATGCCGTCTCATCCCGATTGAGGAGAGCATTCCAATCCTCATCCAGTTGCTCCAGCGAAATTCCTTGCGCTGCGTAGAGATCGGCAAACGAGCGGCCGACCAGTTGAGCTTCCTCGGTGCCGCGGTAGTCACAATAGCGCGAGTTGGCGTGAATCAGTTCGCCCTCGGGGCTGAACTGGCAAATCGCGAAAGCATGGTTGATGGCAAAGAAGCGATGTTCAAGCAGCGCGGCACTGGTGGCGATCTCGGAAAGATCATTGTTGAAAGCTTGGTCTGTCATTGATTGGACCTGCGCACAGAAGGGTTAGGTCGCGTATATCGAACCGCATCCAAGGTAATGAAAAACCCGGACTAAGCACTTCCACGAGGCTTGTTCTATTTTCACAGATGCAGATTGCCGAAACGCCAACCCGCGACCATCGAAATGACCGTGCGAAGCTGCGTCCTCGCCAACTGGGAAAGCCCTTGGCTCCAGCGGTCTGTCTTGGCTAAAACTGACGCATCTCACGCGTTCGGCGTCCGCTTTCAGCGCTGGATCGCGGAACGGATTCCATGTCCATCCCACCCCTTCAAGACGGCCAGAAGGGCATCCTGCGCAATCATTCAATTGCGAAAGCAATTCTCAACATGCCAAGGACAACAAGCGGGGAATCGGATTGGCCACCCGAATTCTGGATGATCTGGAAATCAGGTTGGATGGTCAGACCGGGTAGGAGTTCGTCCGTAAAGGTGATCTCCACGCCACGCTCGAACCTGGCTGGCAAGCGTCCCTCTGCCGATACGAGGGCGCGCTGAGCCTGGTTCGTCCAAGCCGCATGCACTCCGATCGAGAGGGCACTGGCCGGCCTCTGCGCCAACATGGGAGCGAGCAGCACTCCGGCCTGCGCGCTCGCCTCGAAAGGCGTCGCCTGCCCCTCGATCCATCCGCCGCGAACGAATGCGGAGAGGCTTTGGTCGGCCTCGCGCGATGTCAGCCGCGCATCGAGAAGGGCATAAACACCCCAAGTCTTCTGCGCCAGGCGATTGCCGTCGGGTTGGGTCGCCCAGAGATGATCGTGCGCCTTGGTGTAAGCCCATCCTCCCAGCGCGAGCTTGAGGCCGTCCTTGTCCAGCCCGGCCTCGGCAACCCCAAGCAACCCTTCGTGGAAGCTGAAATCGACGCCATGCGGATCGCCCCAGCTGGCCGCGTCGGCATCGACCAGGGCGGCGCGCAAGTACTGCCCCCGGTCACCGATCGCAACCTGGCCTCGCAGGGCCAGCGAACTCGATGGAAAGATCGAGGGGCCATTCACCCCGGACCCGGCCAATTCCGAGCCGATGCCGAAGGGTGGGGACAGGAGCGTGCCGGCCGATTCGGTCACGTAGAATTCGCTGTTGAGATCGAAGAGCCCGACCAGGAGCGACCCCTTGCCCAGGTCTCGCTCGATCCAGGCCTCGAAGAGCCGGACGCCGCTTCGTGCGACCTCGATGTTGTTGAACCCCTCAAGGCTTCCCACGATTTCGTTCGGGCGGGCCCCGTGGTTGCTCAGGACATAGATGTGGGACCGTGTCGATGCCCACCCCGCCAGGGTCTCGAGGTCCGCATCCAATATGACGTCGGTGTTTTCAAGGACGCGCAGGCGACGGTCGCCCGGGCCCGACAGGATGGACACGACGTCGATCGTCTCGGCAAAACCGAAGTCGAGGCCGGGTGCCGCCTGGACCTGGAGCGGTGCCAGAAAGCCCGCCAGTACCAGGATCAGGGCCGCCCGCATGGTGCCTGCCCGCCAGCTATCACGCGGCCAGACGCGGGCCAAAGCCCGAACGCGAGGCCGGACCGGCATTTCCGGCGCCAAAGTCGAAAGCTTCCAGCTTTTGCGAGACGTCCTGTGTCGCGGCATAGACTTGACGCGTCGCGGCGGAGACTTCCTCGGCCAGGGCGGCGTTGGCCTGGGTGATCTTCTCCAGTTCCTTGGCGCTTGTATCGATGCCGCTCAGCGCTCGCGCCTGTTCCTGCGCCCCATTGCTGATTTCGCGCATGGTCGTGGATATGCGCTCCATGCGCTCGACAATCGCGACCAGCGCGGCTCCGGCCTCGCGCACAAGCCCCACCCCATGGCGAATTTCGTCTCCTGAAAGCGTGATGAGGTGCTTGATCTCATTCGCCGCTTCGGCCGAACGCTGCGCCAGCGCGCGCACTTCGGTTGCGACGACCGCAAAGCCCTTGCCCGCCTCGCCGGCGCGAGCCGCCTCGACACCGGCATTGAGGGCCAGAAGATTGGTCTGGAAGGAAATCCCGTCGATGGTGGTGATGATCGAGACGATCCGGTTCGAGGATTCCTCGATACGGTCCATGGCTTCGACCGCGGACTGGATGACGGTTCCACCCTCGGTCACTGCAGAATTGATGGCGAGCATCTCTTCCTGGGCTTCGTTGACCGATCCGGCCGCATCACCCACGCCCCGTGTCACACCCGAGATGGCGCTGGCCATATCCTGGAGCTGGCTCGACTGGCGCTCGTTGCGCTGCGACAGATCGTCGACCGAGGCGCTGATCTCGCTGGCCGTGCCGATCGTCGCGCCGTTGGCTTGAAGGACCATCTTGAGCGTTTGCGAAAGCGCATCCATCGCGGTGTTGTAATCGCGGCGCAAGCTGGCGAAGCCGCCGCCCATTTCGTGCTCGATGCGGCCTGACAGGTCGCCGTCCGCCAGGCGGCGAAGCGCCGAGCCGAACGACGTGATGATCGTTTGCTCCTGATCCTCGCGCGCCACTTGCGCGGCGTTCAGGCAATCGCGCAGGGTCTCCGCCGCACGCGCCAGATCGCCCATCTCATCATCCTTGTCCGCCAGAGGGACATGGACCTCCAGTTCGTTACGCCCCAAGGCGTCGAGGGCGCCACGGATCGCGAGTATCGGCGAAATGATGTGGGCCTTTGTCTCGCGCCAGACCAGGATGCTCACGGCGAGGATAAGGCCACCGCACACGAAGGTGACGACGAGGCCGATGAGGTTGGCGAAATCCGCCGCGTTGCGTGTTGCTTCAACGTTCTCTTCGACCTTGTCGGATATGTTCGACATTCCGCCTTCGAGTGTTTCGAAGCGCTCGATGAAAGTCTTGTACTGCGCCGGGGACGTGGGCCTGCGCGCATCGACGGCGCCGATCAACTGCTGGCCGGACTCGAGATAGGCCGCCACGTCGGCCTCGACGGTCCTGGCGGCCTGCTGCACGAGCGGGCTGTCGGAATATTGAAGGGTCCGCGCGATGTGCGCCCGGAAGGACTTGGCATCATCGGCGAAATTCTGGCTGAATTGGTCTCCCTCGACAGCGCCGGCGGCGGAAGCGAGAGCGCCCAGGACATCACCGCGGATGGTGTCGTGCAGCATGTCCGCTTCCATGTGGTTGCGCAACACCGTCACGGCCGCATCGACCCGGGCCAGGGCAGAGCGTTGGTAAGCTCCGACCAGTCCACTCGCGATCCCCCACAGGAGCGTTGCCGCCAGCAACAGTCCGAAGCCGCGCTTGGTACGCGACGAAATGCTTGAGGCATGGCGCTTCACATGGATGGCTTTCGCAACAGGAAATTGAAACGCCCGAACAGCAAGAGCCGCTCTGCGTCTGAGACATCCTATAAGATTGAAGCACTTGAAGGCTGGCTAAGACGCGGGATCGGGGTTATCCCGAGACATTCCATCAGCTTTGGTCAGAATTGACCTGTGCAAGGGCTGCACCCCCGGCAAGCAAATGCGCTCCTTGCGCGAAGATATCGCGAGGGGGCAGCCCGAGTAAGGGTCAGACCTGCGGGTCTTGGGCCACGGCGCTCTGGTACGGGGCAGGATGCCGTGGAGCGCGACGAGGTAGGCGCACGAGGGCACCGCGAAGATCGGGCCTTAATTGCCCAGGTTCTCGAGGATCGCGCCCGCGTAGCGCACCTGCAATTCGAGCTTGAGCGTGGGCAGCACGAGACGCTCGATATCGCTGAGCACGACCGCGGCGAAGAGCAGGCCGCAGACCACCCCGCGAAACCGCCCCGAGGGTCTGGGCAAGCTTGCCTGCGCCGGGCGCGCGGGCAGCGTGTCCTTCTCCGCCGCGGCGGGTACGACGGCGGCTCCGGTTATCGCCTCACCAATTGTACATCGTGCCGTCTTCGAGACGGTTCACGGGCAGGAACGCCCGGCTATAGGGGTATTGCGCGGCCAGTTCCTCGTCGAGCGCGATGCCCAGTCCCGGCGCCTCACCCGGGTGCATCATGCCCTGCGCGAAGGTGTAGGCGTGCGGGAACACGGCGTCGGTCTCAAGGGTGTGGCGCATGTATTCCTGGATGCCGAAGTTGGGCACCGAAAGGTCGAAGTGCAGCGCGGCGGCCATCGCGACGGGCGTGAGGTCGGTCGCCCCGTGGCAACCGGTGCGCACCTGGTAGAGATCGGCCAGCGCGGCGATGCGGCGCAAGTGGGTTATCCCGCCCGCGTGCACCACCGTGGCGCGGATGTAGTCGATCAACTGGTTCTCGATCAGGTGCTTGCAGTCCCAGATCGAGTTGAAGATCTCGCCCACCGCCAGCGGCGCGGTGGTGTGTTCGCGGATCAGGCGGAAGGCGTCCTGGTTCTCCGCGGGCGTCGCGTCCTCGAGCCAGAACGGCCGGTAGGGTTCGAGATCACGGCCAAGGCGCCCTGCCTCGATCGGCGTCAGCCGGTGGTGGATATCGTGCAGGAGATGGATGTCCCACCCCAGCGCCTCGCGCGCGGCGGCGAAGAGTTCGGGCACCACGCGCATGTAGCGCGCGGTGTTCCAGACGTTCTCGCTCGGCAGGTCGGCGTCCGCAGGCTCGTAGAAGTACTTGTCCTTGGAAACGCCATAAGTCGAGGCCATGCCCGGCACACCGCACTGCAGGCGGATCGCCTTGTAGCCTTGTTCCTTGTATTCGAGCGCCACGCGGACGGTGTCCTCGATGGTGGTCCCGTTGGCGTGACCATAGACCATCACGCCCTCGCGGCTCGCCCCGCCCAGCAACTGGTAGACCGGCAAGCCCGCCAGCTTGCCCTTGATGTCCCACAGCGCCATGTCGACCGCCGCGATCGCGGTCATGGTGACAGGGCCGCGCCGCCAGTAGGCCCCACGGTAGAAGTACTGCCAGATGTCCTCGATCCGGTGCGCGTCGCGACCGATCAGACAGGGTACGACATGATCGGCCAGATAGCTCACGACCGCCAATTCCCGGCCGTTCAAGGTGGCATCGCCAAGGCCCGTCGTGCCATCCTCGCACGTGATCTTGAGCGTCACGAAGTTGCGTCCCGGGCAAGTCACGATCACCTTCGCATCGGTTATCCTGGGCATTGCGGTGTGTCTTCCTTGTATGGGGCGACCGTTCGATCCCGGCCGCCTCGAAATTGCATCAATGGGTGTGAGGAACAGGCGTGGCCTGCAGGCGGAGTGTGTCGAGCGCGATGCCGGTGCCCGTTGCCGTGATCGCGATGCGATGGTGGCCGGGCGATAGGGTACCGGGCACCGCCAGCCAGAGTCGGTTGTCGAGCACCCCTTGCGTCCAGGCCGCGCTTCCTGCGGGATGCGCAAGCTCCAGCGCCTGGGGGGCACCGTCGTCGATCCGCACCGAAAGGCGCAACGTGTCGTCGGCCCGATCATCGGGAAAGAGCGGCAACAGGCCGAGCGCAAGCGGGCGCGCAGGCCCCTGCGGCACGGTGACATCGAGCGCCAGCGTCGCGCCGGCTGCCCGGGCGACGAGCGATCCTTCGCCGTGGCCAAGGCCCTCTACCCGCCGCCAGCCCTTGGCCGGAGCCATGCCCGTCTCGGGCTCGATATCGAGGGTCGCGGAATTGCGTCCCGCAGCGCCGAGCGGTGCCAGCCCATCCTTTTCGGCAACGAGACCCGCGACCGGAACCGAGGCAGGTTCGAGCCGGTAGTCGCGCCATTGGTCGTCCGCCGGCTCAACCGCCAGGATATGGCGCCACTTACCCTGGGCAATGTCTTCGTTGTAGCGGCGGGTCAGCGCAGTAATCTCGGCATCGGCGCTGCGCGCCGCGGCGCCCGCCGCGCGGGCCAGCGCCGGATCGGTATCGATGAAGGCGGCATAGCGTTCGGCGCCGAAGAAGCGCCGGTTCGCCGCCGCAGCGGCCTGCACCGGATAGCCCACGAGTTCGAAGAAGCTGTCGGCCTGCTCGGGCCGCATCGCCTTCGCGGCGACTTGCGCATCGAAGGTTAGCTGCGCAAAGCGGGCCAGCCTGTCATCGACCGCGCGCGAGGTCAGCGCATAGCGCCCTGCCACTTCGAGACCGGGCGTGTTCTTGCGCGTCGGACGCTCGCCCGGCAGCCACCACTGCAGGTGCTCGGGCCGCCGCTCGAAATTGAGGCGGAAATGCCGATCCAGCACCGAGCCCACCTGTGCGCCATGCTCGGCACCGAAGGTGCGCCCCGCCCAATCGGCAAGAAAGTCGGCCTGGCTGCGGCCGCGCCAGCGATCAATGTCCCAACCCATCTCGAAGAACAGGTCGAGGCCGATCTCCGCAGGCTTGATGTCACCCGCATTGGCGATCCACACCGAGCGTGCGCCCTTGTCCCAGGCGCGGGTCATCTCTTCCTGCACGAGTGCGGGCGGCGTGGTGTAGAGCCAGAGATAGGACATCGGCGCGCCGAGGTAGGACAAGTGGTAATAGACCCCTGCCCCGCCGCTGCGGGCGCGTTCGCGCGCGTCGGCGAACTGGCGGATGTAGCCGAAATTGTCGTCCGGCCACAGGATCGTGACCTCGTCGGGCACCGAAAGGCCGCCGCGGTAGATGTCGAGCACTTCCTTGTAGGGCATGAAGACTTGCGCGCGGCGTTCTTCGGGCACGTCGCGCGCAAGCATCGCGCGCTGGTCAGCGATCACGGTATCGAGCAGGTGAACGCGCTCGGCCAGCGTGTCGGCGCCGACCATGCCGCTATCGTGGATGCCGCGCATTCCCAGCGTCCACAAGTTCTCATACCCCGCGTTGCTGCGCACCCGCTCCTCCCAATAGGCCGAGACGCCCTTGGGGTTGGTCGCGTAGTTGAAGTCGGCGCTGGCGCCCGTCCATTCGCCCACGTTGTTGCGCAGCATCGGCTCGGCGTGGGAGGAACCCATCACGATGCCGTAGCTGTCGGCCAGCCTCGCGTTTTCGGGGTCGGAATTGAAGGGCGCACTGACCTTGTGCATCGCGGGCCACAGCGTATTCGCCTTGAGCCGCAGCAGGAGCTGGAAGACCTTCTCGTAAGTTCGCGGTCCGATGTTGCCGCGCGCGGGATCGAAAGTCTTTGCCGCCCAGGGAAAGAGGCCCCAGTCCTCGTCGTTGATGAACAGGCCCCGGTACTTGACCGAGGGCGGGCCGAAGCGCCGCGTGCCCGCGGGCACGGTCACGCTGTCGTGGTGCGCTGGCACCACGTCGGCCCACCAGGTCCAGGGCGAAACGCCCATCGCCTCGCTCAGTTCGAACAGGCCATAGGCGGTTCCGCGCCGGTCACTGCCCACGACGAGCAGCGTCGCAGCGCCCCTCGCCTTGTCGGCAGGCACGACGGCGATGATAAAGCTTTCCCAGGCACCGCGCAGCCGTGAAACGTCGATCGCGCCCGCACGGACGAGGGCATCGACCGGCGCGCTATGGCCCAGCGTTCCCACGACCACCCGCGCGCCGGAGCCGCTGGGCGCGTCCGCGCTGCGTACGAGCTCGGGCCGGGTGCCGCCCACCGCGGCAAGATCCCCCGCAAAGGCATCGAGGGCATGCCAGACGACCGCCGCATCCTTGGGATCGGCCACGAGCCGTGCCGGAATTCCGCCGCGCACGAGCGCGAAGCCGGGGGTACCGGGAGTGAAAGCCAGTGTGAAGGGCGCCGGTTCGGCGGCCCGCGCCCTGCCGGTCACGCCCGGCATGATCAGCAGGGCGAACGCGGCAAGGGCAATAAGTGTGCGAGGAACGATCATAGCTTGAAGCGGGCCCCGAACTGGAACCGCCGGTCCTGGACCAGCAGCGCCTTGGGTCGGTAGGTCACGCCGTAGTATTCGCGACGTTCGGGTGCGGTCAGGTTCTGCGCATCGAACGTGATCGCGATGCGGTCGGTCAGGTCATAGGACAGCGAAGCGTCGAGCTGGGGCTGCGCGTTGGCATAAAGCGGAAGCCCTCCCGAACCGCCGCCATTCGTCGATTCCACGAAGGAGCTACGCCAGTTGTAGGCAAGGCGCGCACTGAACCCGCCCTTCTCGTAGATGCCCACGAGATTGTAGCTGTACTTGGACAGGTTTTCGAGCGGCACCGTCTGCCCGACCACCGCCGTCGGCGCCGCGCTGGAAACGTAAGTGAAGTTGGCCTGCAATCCCAGCCCATCGAAGGGCGCGGGCAGGAAGTCGAAGAACTGCTGGTAGCCCAGCTCGATGCCCTTGATCTTGCCGCTGTTGCCGTTCTGCGGGCGCGAGACCAGGAAGGTCTGGCCGTCGTGGAGCTCGTTCTGGACCACGTTCTGGATGAACCCATCCACCCACTTGTAGAAGCCTGCCCCGTAGAGCAGCCCACCATGCGGCATGTACCATTCGAGCGAGACGTCGAGCTGCTTGGCGCGCAGCGGGTCGAGCTCGGCGTTGCCCGCCGAACCGGTCAGGTAGTTGTATTCGAGCCGCAAGGCCGGATTGAGCGAGGAGAAGGCCGGACGTGTCAGCGACTTCGACGCCGCGAAGCGCAGGAATACGTTGTCTTTCAGCTTGGCCCGCACGTTGATGCTGGGCAAGGCGTCGGTGTAGGAATTGTCCTGGACGACAGGCGCATAACCGCCATCGGCAAGGCCGACCGCGCTATGCCCGACATCCTTGGTCGTCACCACCCGCATGCCCAGGTTGCCGTCGATCGGGATCGCGAACAGATCGAAGGCGAATTCGCCCTTGATGTAGCCTGCCGTAGTCTTCTCGGTGAAGCTGTAAGTGTCGGTCGGGACAAGCGCGGGCAGTTCGGTGCTGTAGCCAAGACGCTCGCGGATGGCCGTGTAGTTGCGCACGAGATCGGCGTCGCTCGTCAGCCACTGCCGGATCGAGAGCCCGTAACCGGGGAACAGGTCGTCGCGGGTCAGGACTTGCGTGTCGGCATAGTCCGCGGCCGAGACACCCGAGGCATAAGTGTAATTGTCCGAGAGCGCGTAGTAATCGACATCGCGCGAGGCATGGCGGAAACCGATCTTGATCGCGGTGAGCCCGGTGTCGCCGATTTCGAAGCGCGCGTCGAGGCGTTGGGCCCACTGCGAACCCTTGGTCCGGGAGAAATTGTAGGAAAGTCGGTCGAGCTCGAAATCATTGATATTGGTGGGATCGATCCCGGTGACCGAGATACGCGGCAGGAAGCCCGTCAGATCGAGGTCGTAGGTGTCGGTCAGGCCGCGAATGCCGAATTCGTCGTAATAACTCGTCGCGCGGCTGCTGTTGTAGCTGATGTCGCCCGTGACCTCGACCGCGTCGCGGGTCCACTTGCCGCCCAGCGCGAACTGGTAGGTCTCGGTGAGGTTGTCCTGGACATAGGTGCTGGTACGGAAACGCGCGTTGGTCCATTGCCCCTTGGCGACGGTCAGACCGTCCTCGGCGAACTCGAAGGGCCCGACCGCGACCGCCGGCGAGGCGCGCAGGCCCGCAGTTCCGGTCAACGCGTAGACGAGCTGGTTGTCCTCCTTGGAATCGTAGCGGGTATAAAGTCCGTCGAGATGGAATTCGAGATCGGGGCTCGGTGCCCACTGCAACGATCCATTGAGGCCGGCTTGCTTGCGGTTGCCGTAGGTATAGCGCTGTCCCACATCGGTGGGCGCGACGATGTCGTCGTCGGGGTCATCCGGGAATACCCCGTCACCATCGCGGTCGTAGAGATCATAGCGGTCACTGTAGGTGCCGACCGCGTTGCGATCGATGCGGTAGCCGAATTCCTGATAGGAACCGCCGAGCAGCAATCCGATGTCGCCGATGCCGGTGGTCCAGCGGTCGCTGACGAGCAGCGAGGCGTAAGGCTTCACCTTTTCGAGCTTGTCGGTGTACTCGCCCTTGACGCTGCCGCTGAGTTCGAACCCGTCGAAATCGAACGGACGGCGCAGGCGCAAGTCGACGGTGCCGCCCAGCCCACCCTCGATCTGATCGGCCTGGCTGGTCTTGTAGACGTCGATCCCGGCCACCAGTTCGGCCGGGATGTCCGACACCGTCAGCGTGCGCGATCCGGCGGTGAAGATGTCGCGCCCGTCAAGCAGGGTCTGGACCTGGCTGAGGCCGCGAATGGCAATGCCGCGCCCCTGGCCCTGGCTGCGCGTGATCTGGACGCCGGTGATGCGCTGGAGCGATTCCGCCACGTTGTTGTCGGGCAACTTTCCGATGTCCTCGGCCACGATCGAATCGACGATGGCGCCCGAATTGCGTTTGCGATCCGCCGCGCTGTTGAGGCTGGCGCGCATGCCGGTCACGATGATCTCGGGGGCGGTGACTTCCGACGGACCCGCAGGCCCCGCCGCTGCACCGGACGCCTGCCCCGCTGCGTCAGCCCCGCTTTCCTGCGCAACCGCCGGCGCCGCGACGGCAAGCAGCGCCACGCCGGACAAAAGGCCGCCGAGTGTGGAATAGCCCATCATTCATCCTCCCGTTCTTATCTCGGGGGACATTACGGAAATGTAAGTTGGCCCGTCAAGTCTGACAGACCAATTTTACGATATTTGCAAGCCTTCTTCCATTTTGGCCTGCCAGATCAATCCACGCAGACCTTGCCAACGACACTCAGGGGCCGATCTGGATTTCTTCAACCGAAGTGGATTGCGGCCCGTTTGCGCAATGCGGCGCTGCGCGACTTCGCGGCAGCGATGTCGTCGTTCTCGGTCATCGCAAGCAGGTGGTCGATGACCCGTTCGAGATGCGCACGCATCGCCTGGCGCGCGGCGAGAGCGTCGCGCGCGCGCAGAGCCTCCAGGATCGCCCGGTGCTCGTCGACCCGTGCGCCCAGCCCGAGCCCGCGCGCACGGTGCAGGATCGAGCGCGCCAGTGGCGCCCTCTCGCGCATGTCCCACAGGTCGCGCACCACCGCTTCGAGCGCGCCGTTGCCGCTCGCCTCGGCGATCACCTGATGGAATTCGCGGTCTGCCTGCTCGCCCTTGATTTCGTCGGGATCCTCCATCGCCTCAAGCAGTTCCGCGAGGCGTTCGAGCTGGGCGTCACTGGCAAAATGCGCAGCAAGACCCGCGATCTCGCCCTCGAGAAGCCGCCGCGCCTCGATCAGCTCGAAGGCCCCGACGTCGAGCTCGGAAGCACTTGCGCGAATCGGCATCCCGTCGACGACATAGATGCCCGAACCCTTGCGCATCTCGACCACGCCCAGCATCTCGAGCGCGACCATGGCCTCGCGCACCGTCGTGCGGCTGACCGAGTTCTCCTCGGCGATCTCGCGCTCGGAAGGCAAACGCGTCCCCACCGGGTAGGCCCCTGCGTCTATACCCTGCTGCACGGCATCGATGACCTTGCGGTAGAGCTTCTCCGACTTGCCCCCAAGCCCCGAGGCTTCCCTTGCCCGATCCGCCTCAGGCAAGGAACTCACCCTTTTGGCCATGTAGAAATTCTCCGATTTGACAGACGGCTTTCACGCTACTGCGAACCGCGCCAGAACACCACCTGCGATAGCCGCGCTTGCCGCGTGAACCGCGAATGCGGAGGGGAGCGTCAGCTGCCGCCTGCCGCGCCGGCGTCATGCACGAAGATTTCGACCTGCGCCGGTTCGAGACCCGCCGAACGGGCCACGACGCTGGCCCGCCCCGCCTTGCCCGTCGCCTCGACGATCGCCTGGGCCAGGGCATGAAAGACACGGCGCTCGGGCACCTGGTCGGGCTCGTGGCTGGTGGGATCACCGTTGCCCACGCCCAGCAGACGGATCGGGCCGGTCAGATCGAAAGTGATGTGGCTGTCGGCATCGGGCACCGGTGTCCCTTGCGCATCGACGACCTCGACCCTGAGCACGGCCAGGTCGTGCGCGCCCGCCCGCAGGCGCGGCGCTAGCGGCCCGGGAACCTCGCTGGCAAGGCGCAGCGCCGCCGGGGCACCCGCCGTGCGCCGCACGTCGCCGGCGATGCGGCGCCCGCCGGTATATCCGTGCGCCTCCAGGATTCCGGGAACGTAGGGCACCTTCCAGACGAGATGGCGGTTGCGCGGCATCGCCTTGCGTCCGAGGCTGCGCCCGTTGAGAACGAGCTCCACCTCCTCGACGTTCGCGTGGACCCAGACCTCGACCGGCTCGCCCTTGCCGCCAGCCCCGGCCTTTTGCGGCCAGGTCCAGTGCGGCAGGAGGTGGACCAACGGTTGGTCGGGCCGCCACCAGGCGCGGTAGTAGTAATAGTCGTCCTTGGGAAAGCCGCATAGATCAGCGACGCCGAAGTAGCTCGAGACGCTGGGCCAGGACGGATAGGGCGTGGGCTCGCCGCGGTAATCGAACCCGGTCCAGATGAAACCGCCCGCGATGTTGGGACTGTCCGCCGCGATCGTCCACCATTCCTGCGCGGTCGAGGCCCACCAGGGATGTTCGGTGTCATAAGCCTGCACGATGTGCCCGGCAGGATCGTTGGCATAGGCGCCGCGCGTCGCGACGGTCGATCCGGTCTCCGACCCGATCACCGGGACATCAGGATGCGCGGCGTGGAAGGCCGCGATCTGATCGGTGCGGTAGTTGAAGCCGACGACGTCGACCGCGAGGCTGGCGCCCTCGCCCCAGCCCCTGTCGAAGGCCTGGGTGGTAAGCCGGGTCGGATCGAGCTCCCTGGCGCGAGCGGCCATCGCCGCGGTGATGCGGCGGCCACGCTCGCTCGCCTGCTGGGGCTCTTCGTTGCCGAGCGACCAGAGGATCACGCTGGGATGGTTGCGGCTGGAAAGGATCATCCGTTCCAGTTCGCCCATCGCCTCGGGACTGGTCGAATTGAGCCGCGCCTCGGGGATCATCATCACCCCGGTCTCGTCGCATAAGTCGAGCAGGGATTGCGCGGCGGGATTGTGCGCCATGCGCCAGGCGTTGACGCCCATTTCGCGCATGACTTCGATCCGCCAGGCGTGGAGTCCGTCGGGAATGGCGGTTCCCACCCCGGCGTGGTCCTGGTGGTTGCACACGCCCAGCAGCTTGCGCGGCGTGCCGTTGAGAAGAAAGCCGCGCGCCGCGTCGAAGGCAATCGCGCGCACACCAAAGCGCGTCGCGACACGGTCGACACGCGCTCCGTCCACGACGAGCTCGCTGACCAGCGTGTAAAGTTCGGGCGTTTCGGGCGACCACAGCCGCGGCGCGGCAAGGCGCGCCGTCCCGCTCCATTCCCCTTCGCCCCGAGCGCCGAGGTCGATCTCGGCGGGCGGGAGCGTCAGCACCGTGGCGCCATCCGGCCCCTCGATGCGCTGCTCCAGCCGCGCGCGCACCGGCGTGCCCGCCGCATTGGCGAGGGCAACCGACACCGTGACCCCCGCCCCTTCTGCATCGGGCGTGGCGCGCACGCACACACCCCATTGCGGGATGTGGACCGGGTCCGCGCTGACGAGGTCGACATGGCGGTAGATGCCCGCCCCCTCATAGAACCACCCTTCCCCCAACGTCGCATCGACGCGCAGCGCCAGCAGGTTGGGTCCCCCCTCGTAGTCGAGGAAGTCGGCGATATCGACACGGAAGGGCGCGTAACCGCTGGCGCTGCCTCCCACGACATAGCCGTTCACGAACACGATACAGTCGCGAAAGACCCCGTCGAACTCGAGCCAGACCGCGCGCCCCTTGTCGGCGGCCGAGACGGGCAGCGCACGGCGGTACCAACCCACGCTGTTCTCGGGATAGGCACGGCCGATCGCCTTGAAGCCATGCGCCGCGACCGCATCCGCCTCGGCCTCGGGAACAGGCTCGCGCGGCGGAGCGTAGGGCAGGTTCACCGCCCAGTCGTGCGGCACGCGCACTTCGGACCAGCCATCGGCATCGAAGTCGGGCATCGCGGCGTCGGCAGTCTGCGCGCCAGCCTTGGCGAAAGTGCGCTGGTTGCGCCCGAAGCCGAAGTCGCGCGTCATGTCGGTGGCGTGCCCAAGATGGAATTGCCAGCCCCCCGCGAGACGCTCAACGCGCCTTGGCGAACGGCTATCGGTCAAGCCCGCTCCAGATGCATGCACCGGAAACGATAGAGTTGCGGCCGTCGAAAGCGCCAGGGCGGCTTGCACCGCAGATCGCCGATCCATTGGCAGTAATGCGCCAGCGGATTCCACCGATCCCCGAGCACGACACGAACGGTCGTCCTTGCGCCGCATGTTTCCCCTCCCCCTCCAATTCAAATTGGTCCGACACATCAGCATGAATTGGCCTGCATTGTCCAGAGATCGTTCGGAAATTCTCGCGCTCGGATTGGGTTCGACCAAAGCCGTGCAAAGGCAGAAACAGCCAACCTTCGACGCAAGGACCAGAACCGACGGGGGCCGGAGAGTTCAATGGAGCGTACGCCACTTCGCTATTGGTCAATTCGCAAAGCCTTTTACCGCGGCCATCCGACCGGCAAGCGCGGACCCCAGTCTGCTCTGCTGCCAGCCCGGTTCCGGGCCGTTGCACCTGCTGATCGACAGCACGGGCATCAAGGCGGTGGGAGGTGCAGGCGCAAGCATGGTCCCTCCAAACGGCGACAGTGGCGCAGAGTTCGCCTGGGTGTAGACGCCGGATCGTTGGAGATCCCGGCTTCCGAAGTGACCGGAAGCCGGGTTGGCGGCTTGGAAGGGCACGGCGGAAGCGATGGACATAAAGGCCAAAGGCTGCTCTGCGACCGATTTTGCGCAGCAAGACCCCTGCGACCCCAAAATCAGAACGTCGCGCCAACTTCCAGGAAGTCTCGCATGCGTTGCTCGACGTCATCATTGGCAGGGCTGTAGATCATCATCACCAGGTCCTGTCGTCCTTCTACGGCGAATGTCGAGAATTCCAGTTCGAGCTTGCCGAGATCCGGATGATGAAGTCGCTTCACCCCGGAACCGTTGCCAACCACTTCGTTGTCGCTCCAGAGAGCTGCGAACAGGGGGCTCATCGCACAGAGTTCTTCGACGAGCTGCCGGATTTCCTGCCCCGCTCCCGCTCGTGCAGCGTCGGCCCGGAAGGACCCGACCACGAAGCGGGCGATACCCAGCCAGTCCTCCTGCGCCGCCTGGATGCGGGCACTGGAAAACAACAGTCGCAGGATGTTGCGGTCCTTTCGAGGAAGCGCTCCATAATCGGTCATGATCGTAGCCGCGGCGCGGTTCCAGGCGACGACATCCCAGGTTGCGGTGCGGATGATCGCAGGGCTGACCGGCATGGCATCAAGAACACGCTGAAGGCGCGGCGTGATCGCCTCGAAGGGATTGTAGCGCGCCTCGGGGGAATGCCCCAGCGCCAGAAAATAGAGGTGCTCGCGCTCGGGTTCGGTCATCATCATGCCAGCGGCGATGCGTTCGACCACATCCGCCGACGGGGCTCCCCCGCGCCCCTGTTCGAGCCAGGTGTACCACGTGGCGCTGATATTGGCGCGCTGGGCGACTTCCTCACGGCGCAGACCCGGAGTCCGCCGGCGGCTCGTGGGATAGCCGAAGCTCGCCGGGTCGAGACGCATGCGCCGATCGCGCAGGAACATGCCGAGCGCGTTGTCCTTGGGTGAATTCATGACTGCCTGTTGATCATTATACCCTGATAAAGACACTACTTTAACAGGATGATTGAATCGATGATATCCCGTTCCAAACGCATTTGGAGATATATCATGCGGATATTCCTGACCGGCGCGACCGGTTTCATTGGCTCACGCATCCTGCCTGAACTTCTTGCCGCCGGCCACGAAGTGCTCGGCCTCGCGCGATCCGAGGATGGGGCAAGGGCTCTTGCCGAGGCTGGCGTGCGTGTCCATCGCGGATCACTGGAAGACCTCGCGAGCATGCGTTCGGGCGCGGAAGAAGCGGACGCCATCATCCACACCGCCTTCGACCATGACTTCTCCCGTTTCGTGGAAAATTGCGAGAAGGATCGCAAGGTGATCAGCGCTTTCGGAGAAGTTTTGAAAGGCAGTTCCCGTCCCCTCCTGATTACCTCGGGAACGGGTATCGGAATTCCGGACGAAGGTGGCATTGGCCTCGAAAGCGTCGTCAACTTCAACCATCCGAACCCCCGCATTGCCTCGGAACAGGCCGGACAGGTGTTGCTGGAGCAAGGGATCAACGTGTCCGTCATGCGCTTGCCCCAAGTACACGACACGAGCCGACAAGGCCTCATCACGAGCTGGATCGCCATTGCGCGAACGCAGGGGAAAGTCGCCTTCGTCGGTGAAGGCGCCAACCGCTGGCCGGCTGCCCATGTCGGCGACGTCGCTCGCCTCTACGCGCTTGCGATCACCCGGTCGGAACCAGGTGCGCGCTATCATGCGGTTGCCGAAGAAGGGGTTCCAGCCCGAGCCATCGCGCAAGTCCTCGCCGATGGGTTGGATCTGCCGCTGGTTTCGCTCAGCCGTCACGAAATGCAAGACTACTTCGGATGGCTTGCCATGCTCGCAAGTGAAGACATGCCCGCCTCCAGTGCCAGAACCCGCGAAATTACCGGATGGGTGCCGACCGGCCCCGATTTGCTGACCGATCTCAAGGCGATGAACTACGCGGCCAATCCCCTCTGACAGCGCTGCACTTTTCTTCATGGGAACCGGGCCGCAGACATCTCTTTGTGGTCCGGCACCCAGTTCGCAGTTATGCTTGCATTCGTGCGTCCTGATGCGAGCGGCGAACCTTCCGGATAGGAATTGTCATGCGACACTGTCTTCCTATGGTAATGATTATTGCCGCGGCGATCCCGGCCAGCGCACAGGCCAGGAACTACGATGCGGTGGCCGCTGCACCCGGCAGCCATCACATCCTGCTGGAAGATGAGAGGATCCGGGTACTGCGGGTAGAGGTGGCCGCCGGCGCGACGGAACCCGTACACGATCACCAATGGCCGAGCCTCATGTATTTCGAGCAACCCCAGCCAATCACCTATATTGAATACAAGCTCATTGACGGCATCCCGGTCGAGACCAGGCGCGTCGATGCGCCTGCGCTCAATATCGCCCAGGCCGTGCGGGTGGAACCGGAGGGGCTTCACGCGATACTGAACCGCGGAACCAAGCCGTTCCTTGCGCTGAGGGTCGAGTTCAAGAACGACCAGTCGTTAGATAACCGATAGGCAAGGCCGCGGCCACCGCACCGGCGACAGCAATTCGGGTTGCGCAGGGACCGGTTCGGAGACTGACGCTTGCGCAACGAACGGCGGCGATGGCCAAGGCGCAATCCTGAACGCGAGGTGCGATGCCTTGATCTTACCCATGTGACAGTCAAGCCCAGGCCCGAGGTCAACCCCAGCCGGGCAATTGCCAAAGGCTGACTATTTGCTTCGTTGAATTTGTTCTGAAATCCTGTTCGCGTACTGGTCTTTTCAACCTGGCTTCGACACTATGCCGCACCGACAGGCGAGGTCGAAGGGGTAAGTCGATGCGTAAGAGGTACTTTGGCTGGGCAGCGCTGCTGGCTTGTGCGTCCATCCCGCTGGCGGCGCAAGACGCGCCGTTGCCCGCAAAGGAGAACGCGCAGGGCGACTTATCCATTTCGATCTACAATGGCGACGTGGCGCTGGTGCAGGACATTCGCACGCTGACCCTCGGCAATGGACGCGTACGTCAGGACTTTCCGGACGTCAGCGCCCAGATCCGCCCCGCGACGGTTTCGCTCACCATCGCCGATGCGGCGATCGTGGAACAGAACTTCGATTATGACCTGCTCTCCCCTTCCAGTCTGATGGAAAAGGCAATCGGAGAGACGATCACGCTGATCCGCACAAATCCCGCCACCGGCGCCGAGACGCGCGAACGCGCCCGCGTGCTGGCGGTGAACGGCGGCGTCGTCCTGAATATCGACGGTCGGATCGAAGTGTTGCGCGACGATGGCCTTCCGGTTCGCGCCATATTCGACGAGGTACCGCAATCCCTGCGCGCGCGCCCGACTCTCTCGGTAACTCTGGCCAGCACGCGCTCGGGATCGCGGCCGGCGACGCTGACGTACCTCACGGGTGGTCTGCGCTGGAACGCGGACTATGTCGCGCTGTTCGATGACAAGTCCGGCAAGATCGACGTGCAAGGCTGGGTAACGCTACAGAACACCAGTGGCACCACCTTTTCCAACGCGAAAACCCTGCTGGTCGCAGGGGACGTCGGAAGCTCCGGCGATGCGCCCATGTACGCGCCGCAGCCGCGCCGCATGACACGCACCAGCCCCGGCACCGAAAGCGCCTCGCGCGAGCAACTGGGCGACTTCTATCTCTACCCGCTGGCACAACGTACAACGATTGCGGACAAGCAGACCAAACAGGTCAGCTTCCTGGACGTGAAAGGCGTGTCCGCCAGTTCGGGTTATCGCTTCGAGAACGGCTGGCTCGCCAGCGCGAATGAGGCGCGCAGTGCGCAAAGCGTGTTGACCTTCGCCAACTCGGGCGCGGGCGGCCTCGGCGATGCCCTTCCCGCGGGAACCGTGCGCGTCTACGTGCGCGACGCCAGCGGACAACCGCAATTCACCGGAGAGAACGCCATCGGCCACACGCCGCAAGGCTCCACCATCGCTTTGCCGACGGGCGACGCTTTCGACGTGAAGGTACAACCCGTCGTGGTGACGCGAACCCGGATCAACCCCAATCGCTGGCGCACCCAGATGCGCTATCGCCTCACCAATGCACGTTCGCGCGGCGTGACGGTGGAACTGGTGCAGGGCGGACTCGACTGGAGCGATACGCGGGTCACCGAGGAAAGCCGCAAGAGCGAGCGCCGCGACGCCGGCACCGCCGTCTGGGAGGTGCCGGTTCCGGCGAACGGAGAGGCCGTGGTCACCGCGACGTTCGACACCCGCTACTGATGGCCCGGCTCCATCTCGCCGTCATCCTCGCGGCCGCGGCCTTGCCATCCGCTGGCACAGCGCTGGATGGCCGGATCGTCGTCTCGGCCGGTCCCGCGCGCGTGGCACTGACTGTCTATCGCGCACCCTATGCCCGGGGCGAGATCGACCGCGCGAACCCCCGCGGCTTCGCGATGATCACCGAAACCCGCAAGGTCCGCCTGCCACGCGGCCGCGTGGAACTTCGCTTCGAGGGCGTCGCCGAGGGCATCGTACCCGTCAGCGCGGTGATCGAGGGACTACCCGGCGGCACGATCGAGAAGAACCGCGATGCGCGCCTGCTCTCGCCTGCCTCGCTCGTCGACGGGACACTCGGCCGGGAGGTAACGATCACCCGTACGGACAAGGCGACCGGCCGCGTCACCAGCGAGGAAGCAACGATCGTCGCCGGCCCGCAACAAGGCGTCGTCCTGCGCACCGCCAGCGCAATAGAGGCGCTGCGATGCTCCGGCCTGCCCGAAAAGCTGGTATACGGCGGCATTCCAACGGGTTTGTCGAGCAAGCCGGTACTGAGCGTGACGACCGACAGCCCCTCCGCCCGCACGGTCACGGTGCGGCTAAGTTACCTCGCCTCCGGTTTCGATTGGCGTGCGAGCTATGTCGCGACGCAGGCTCCCGATGGTCGTAGCCTGGACTTGTTCGCGTGGCTGACGCTGGCGAACGGCAATGGGCAGGCGTTCACCGAAGCCGAAGTGAACGCCGTCGCAGGACGCCTCAACCGCGTTGCCACCCCGCAGTTGCAGGCTTCGATCGCACGCCTGCGCCTTTCGTGTTTCCCGCTTGGGACGACGACCTCCGACCTGCCATCGCACACTGCGCCGCAAGAGGAGATCATCGTCACCGCTCAACACCGGCTTAGAGGGGCACCGCCGCCACTCGCCATGGCAGCGCCCGCACCACCCGCGCCCCCTCCCCCTCCTCCGCCAGAGGATCTGGGCGACCTGAAACTCTACCGCGTGCCCGAGCGCGTCAGCGTCGCGCCGCACGCGCAGAAGCAAGTCGCGCTACTGGCGCGGGAAAACATCCCGTTCGAACGCCGCTATCGCCGAGCTGTCTTTGCCGGGCAGAGGCTGGACGGCGCGCCGACCGCGATCGTGCTGGCCCTGCGCAATGAACGTGCCGCAGGGCTTGGCCTTGCCCTGCCCCAAGGCACGACGGCACTTTACGCGCAGCAAAAAGAGAGCCGTCAGCTTCTGGGTCTTGGCACGCTGACGGATCGGGCCGAAGGCGAAACCTTTCGCCTTTCCGCCGGCACGAGTACGCAAGTCCTGGCAACGCAGAAGGTCGTATCGCAAAGGGAAATGCTACTAAGCATCACCAACGCCAACCCCTTCCCGGTCCTCGTGGAAATCCCGATCGGCTCGCCCGGACAGAAGATCATCTCGCAGGATGAGAATTTGCCGCAGACGGACGGGATCGCCACCTGGTCACGATCGCTTGCTGCCGGGGAAGAAGCCCAACTTCGCTACGGCTACTAAGCTATGACGCCCCTAATCCAAGACACCGCTTGAGGGTCATGACGCATGCGCCTGCTGCTCGGCCTCTGCCTTGAGCATCCGGGTCAACCCCAGGCAAATCGCCAGCAAAACGAGCGCGAACGGCAAGCCGGTGACGATGGCTGCCGTCTGCAACGCCCCTAGCCCACCGGCATAGAGCAGTGCGCCGGCCAAGATGCCGATAGCGATGGCCCAAGTCACGCGAGGCACAAAGCGCGCCTCCTGGTGCCCGCCCGAGGCGATCATCGCGGTGACCAGCGCCCCGGAATCGGCCGAGGTCACGAAGAACGTCGCCACGATCAGGATCGCCAGGCCCGAGGCGATCGTGCTGAACGGGAAATGGTGCAGGAAGGCGAACAGCGCATCGGGCATCGAGGCGTTGACCGCCTGTGACAGCCCGCCCGCGCCGAACAGCTCGATGTGTAGCGCGCTGTCCCCGAAGATCGTCATCCAGGCAAAGGTGAAAAGGCTGGGCACCAGCAGTGTCCCTGCAATGAATTCGCGCACCGTGCGCCCATAGGAAATGCGCGCGATGAAGATGCCCACGAAGGGCGACCAGCTGATCCACCAGGCATAGTAGAACAGCGTCCAGGCGCTCTGCCAGTCTTCCTTGGTGTAGCTTTCAGTCCAGGTTGAGAAGTAGACGAAGCGCTGCACGTAGTAGCCGATGTTCTGGATGAAGCTGTCGAGCAGGTAAACCGTCGGGCCGGTCACGAAGACGAACAGCGCCAGCGCGAGGGCAAGCACCATGTTGCCCTCCGACAGGCGCTTGATCCCGACATCGAGGCCAAGCGCTACCGAAAGCGTGGCGAGCCCGGTGACGACGACGATGATGATCGCCTTGACCATCCCGCTGTCGGGCACGCCCGCAAGCAGCGTGAGCCCGGCGTTGATCTGGGAGGCACCGAATCCCAGCGAGGCGGCCACGCCGCAGACCGTCGCGGTGATCGCCAGCACGTCGATGGCATCCACCAGAACAGTCGGAATGCGTGGAAAGGCGGCCCGCAGGAACGCACCGATGCTAAGCGTCAGGCCCTTGTTATATGAGATGTAGCCAAGTCCCAGGCCGATGATCGCGTAGACCGCCCAGGCGTGCAGGCCCCAATGCAGGAACGTCAGGCCCATGGCGTGCTGCGCGTTGCGGGCCAGGCCTTGAGGCAGCGTCGCACCCGGGTTGGAAAAGGCGGAGATGGGCGGGTTGGAAAAATGCATGACCGGCTCGGCCACGCCGTAGAACAGCAGCCCGATGCCCATGCCCGCGCTGAACAACATCGCGAACCAGCTGAGCGCGCCATAGGCCGGCTTGGCGTCACGCCCGCCCAGCCGCACGTTGCCAAGCCGCGTGAACGCGAAATAGGCACAAGCGATCAGGAGCACGTTGACCGTGCCCACCAACAGCCATCCGAAGGTGTGCGTGGCCCAATCCTGAATTGCCTGGAAACGTTCGGCCGCAACATCCGTGTCAAACAGGGCAAAGGCAATAAGCGCACCGATCGCGGCAATGGCACCAAAGAACACGGTCGGCTTGAAATCGGAGATGGGACTTGCTGCGTTGTCCGGTTGACTTGCCACCCGAGAAGAACTCCAAGTTTTCGACCCTAAGTTTACTTCCCTTTTCTTTGAGCATTGAAATACAAGTGCAAAGTAAAAAATAAGTAAAAGTCTGTAGTGAGCCGCATTGTAATGAGATATGCAATGTGCATTTTTGAGAACTTTTACGCATATAGTGCGTGTTGTGATTATGCAACGTTTCAAAATTCCAAGGCAATAATCTGCTCTGCCCGGTTGCCATAACGCTTCACATCGGTATGTGCTGACATCTGGGCGCTACATCAATTCAATCTTGGCCCACGATATCATGGCGTCTCGATGCGTTTTCGGGGCGCCGTCTGCGCGTGCCCTTTCGTCGCGGCGCGCGCGTGTCGCATGAACTGTGAACGATACAGGGGATTTCACATGCTCAAGCATTGCAGCGGCGCGTCGATCGGCGCGCTGGCAATCGCTATTGTCTCGCCGGCCATGGCCCAGCAGGCACCGGCCCAACCGCAAACCCAAACCCAGCGCCAGGGCGGCGTCAGCGAGATCGTCGTCACCGCCACCCGGCGCACCGAGAACCTCCAGGACGTGCCCGTCTCAGTCAACGCGCTGGACTCGCGCGAGCTCGACCGGCTCAACGTCAACACCTTCGACGACTATTTGAAACAGCTGCCCAACGTCACCGCTGGCGGCGGCGGCCCGGGCCAGAACACGATCTACATCCGCGGCCTTGCCTCGACGACGCCCAACCTCACGGTTGCGGGCGTCTCGGGCCTTGCCCCCAACGTCTCGATGTACCTCGACGAGCAGCCGCTGGCACAGCCGGGTCGCAATCTCGACGTCTACGCCGCCGACCTCCAGCGCATCGAGGTCCTCTCGGGTCCGCAGGGCACGCTGTTCGGCGCCAGCTCGCAAGCGGGCGTAGTGCGCATGATCACCAACAAGCCCGACCTTTCGGGCTTCGACGCCTCGGCCAAGGCGGGTGCGGCGTTCACCAAGAAGGGTGATCCCAGCTACAACGGCGAGTTCATGATCAACCTGCCGGTCAGCTCGAACTTCGGCCTGCGCGCCGTGGTCTACGTTGACGACCAGGGCGGCTACATCGACAACGTGCACGGCTCGGTCACCGCGCAGGACAGCGCGCGCTTCCGTTCGGCGGGCACGGTGCGCCAGAACGGCACCGTCGTCAGCGCCGACCGCGCGGGCTTCCAGGCCGGGCAGGACCTGTCGGGCGTCAACTTCATGGCCGCCGACAACCAGGCCCTGGTACAGGACGATTTCAACGGCACGACCTACAAGGGCTTCCGCCTGAGCGCGCTGTGGGAAGTGACCCCGGACTGGACGATCAACCTCTCGCACACCCGCCAGAACGTCGATTCCGACGGCGTGTTCTACGCCGACCCGGAGCTGGGCCTCGAGGATCCCTCGATCCAGCGCTACTCGCCCGACCGGCTCGAGGACGACTTCTCGAACACCGCCTGGACCGTCGAAGGGCGCCTGGGCATGCTCGATGTGGTCTACAACGGCGCCTACACCGACCGCGTGACCGACCAGACGGTGGACTACACCGACTACCTCTATGTCGGCCAGTACCTGCCCTACTACATCTGCGACGGCTCGGTGTCCTACCCCGGTTCGGCCGCGCCCTCGGGCACCTGCCAGGCGCCCAACCTCTACGTGCGCACGCATAGCCGCACCAAGGAGATCACCCAGGAGCTGCGCCTCTCGACGCCGAGCGAGAACCGCCTGCGCGCCACGGGCGGCGCGTTCTGGTCGAAGACGGTGCTCAAGGAACGGGGCGACTTCATGTACCCGGGCAGCCAGTACGTCGACCTGTGGGGCCAGACCGGCTTCCCGGCCAATGGCAACTTCCCCGGCGCCTGGTCGAGCACCGACGAGGCCATGCCTGCGGGCGGCATCTTCCGCAACGACGTGAAGCGCACCGACGAGCAGTTCGGTCTCTTCGGCCAGGTCGACTACGACGTCGTGCCCGACCTGCTCTCGGCCAGCTTCGGCATGCGCTATTACGATGTCTCGGTGGACCTCACCGGCACCGCCAACAGCTCGTTCTGCAACGCGGGCGGCACCGACGTGAACGCGTTTGGAACCAACCTCAGCGACCTCTACGACGGCGATGGCGAATATACGTTCGTGGGCACCTGCGGCGATGCGCTGGGCACGACCTTCACCAAGGGCCAGTCGGTCGAGGACATCATGGGTGCCGGACTCACCGAGGCGCAAGCAACGCAAGTGTTCAACGCGCTGTCTGCGCCCGACAAGGCACGTGACAAGGGCGTGATCTTCAAGGGTACGGTCTCGCTGACCCCGGCCGACGGGGTCATGTTCTACGCCACTTACTCCGAGGGCTTCCGTCCGGGTCTGCTCAACCGCCCGGGCGGCGCGACCAGCTCGTCGGGCTACACGGTGCCCTTCGCGCTCCAGTCGGACACGGTGAAGAACTACGAGATCGGCTGGAAGACCGAGCTGTTCGAGCGCCAGCTGCGCTTCAACGCGAGCGCCTTCTACCTCGACATCCAGAACCTGCAGACCACGATCTTCGATCCGAGCATCACCAACCTGACCTTCTCGGACAACGCGGCCGATGCGCGCAGCTACGGCATCGAAGGCGACTTCACCTTCGCGCCCTACGCGGTGCCGGGTCTCACGCTGGCAGGCGCGTTCTCGTTCCTCGATTCCAAGGTGACCAAGGTCCTTACCCCCACCGACACGGTGAAGAAGGGCTCCTCGCTCGCCTACGCGCCCCCGTTCCAGGGTAACCTTCGGGCGCGCTACGAGTGGGATCTTGCCGATGGCATCGTCGCCCACGTGATGCCGCAGGTGACGCATTCGGCGCACAAGTACACCGACATCGTCACGATCAACCGGCTGCGCCTTGAAGGTTACACCACGGTCAGCCTCGCGGCGGGGATCGAGAAGGACAACTGGAACGTCGAGATCTACGGCGAGAACCTGACCGACAAGCGCGCGCAGGTTTCCGGCAACTTCTACTTCGACCGCGCCCGCGTGGTCATCAACCGCCCGCTCACCGTGGGCGTGCGGATGGGCTGGCACTACTGAGGCCCATCGCGCCAGCGCGGCAGGTCATGGCGGCAGGCAGGGGCTGGGCCCTTGCCTGCCGCTTCGCCGTGCGCAAGGAGAACCCGTCATGAGCGATGCACGCACCTTGCCCGGCGAAGATCCCGCCGCCCGCCTTGCAGCCCACCTCGCGCAAGGCCAGAAGGCCCTCCAGGCCGGCCGCTTCGAGGATGGGCTGGCCGAGGCCCGCACGGCGCTGGAAGGCACGCCCGACAGTGCCGATGCGCTCTATCTCGCCGCCGTCGCCTGCCGTTACCTCGCGCGGTTCGAGGATGCGAACGGCTTTCTCGAACGCCTGCTCGCCGTCAGCCCCGAGTACGGGCGCGCCTGGCAGGAGCACGGCCATCTGGCCCGCTCCCAAGGCAGGGACGATGCCGCTATCGCCGCCTATGCGCGCGCCGTGCGCTACAATCCGGCGCTCGAGGCCAGCTGGCGCGCGCAGGGCGATCTCCTCGCCGCGCAAGGCCGCCCCGCCGAAGCCGAGGCCGCCCACGCGCAAGGTCGCCGCATCGCCGCCCTGCCGCGCGAACTCGTCGCGGTGATGAACCACCTTCACGAAGGCCGCCTGCTGCGCGCCGAGGACTTCTGCCGCCATTACCTGCGCGCCCATCCGCGCGATGTGGAAGGCATGCGCCTCCTCGCAGAGATCGGCGCGCGCCTGGGCATTCTCGACGACGCCGAATTCCTGCTTGAAAGCGCGGTCGGCTTCGCGCCGGATAACGTCCAGTTGCGGCTCGACTACATCCAGGTCCTGCGCAAGCGGCAGAAGTTCGCGCAGGCCCTCGGCCAGGCCGAGCATCTCTACGCCCGCGACCCCGCCAATCCGCTTTTCGCCTCGCACCTCGCGATCGAGGCGATGCAGACCGGCGACTATGCCCGCGCCTTCGCGCTGTTCGACGAAGTGCTCGAACGCGTGCCCGGCGATCCCGCGACGCTCACCAGCAAGGGCCACGCGCTCAAGACCACCGGCGCGCAGGACGCCGCGGTCGCCAGCTACCGCGCGGCGATCGCGGAAAAGCCCGATCACGGCGATGCCTGGTACGCGCTCGCCAATCTCAAGACGCTGCGTTTCGCGGCCGGGGAACGCGACGCCATGCGCGCCCAGCTGCAGCGCAGCGACCTTGGCTTCATGGACCGCGTCCACCTCGAATTCGCGCTGGCCAAGGCCTGCGAGGACGCGGGCGAATTCGCCGAGGCCTTCGCGCATTACGAACGTGGCAACGAGCTCAAACGCCGTCAGACCCGCTACGATGCCGACCGCATGAGCGCCGAGCTTGCCGCACAGGCCGCCAGCGCCACGCCCGACCTCTTCGCGCGCAACGCAGGTCACGGCTGCCCCGCCCCCGACCCGATCTTCATCGTCGGCCTGCCGCGCGCGGGCTCGACGCTGCTTGAACAGATCCTCGCCTCGCATCCGATGGTCGACGGTACGCTGGAACTGCCCGACATCCTCGCGCTTGCCCACCGCCTGCGCGGCCGCCATGCGGGCACCTCGCGCTATCCCGAGGTACTCCACGACCTCGCCCCCGAGCAGCTCGAGGCGATGGGGCGGGGCTATATCGAGAGCACGCGCATCCACCGCCAGGGCGCGCCCTTCTTCATCGACAAGATGCCCAACAACTTCCGTCACATCGGCCTGATCCACCTGATCCTGCCCAACGCGAAGATCATCGATGCGCGCCGCGCGCCGCTCGATTGCTGCTGGTCGGGCTTCAAGCAGCTCTTCGCCGAAGGGCAGGAGTTCACTTATGGCCTCGCCGAAATCGGGCAGTACTACGCCGACTACGTGAGGCTCATGGATCACTGGCAGGCGGTCCTTCCCGGCGCGATTCTAAGCGTGCAGCACGAGGACGTGCTGGCCGATCTGGAAGGTCAGGTGCGCCGCATGCTCGACTACCTGGGCCTCCCCTTCGATCCCGCCTGCCTGGCGTTCCACCAGACCGATCGAGCCGTGCGCACGGCCAGCTCCGAACAAGTGCGCCGCCCGATCAACAAGGCCGGTGTCGATGCCTGGAAACCCTATGCCGACCACCTGGAGCCTCTTCGACGTCAACTGGCAGATGTCGCCCCAGACTAAAGTCCTTATGGCCACCCCTGGGTAAAGCGTAGCCACACTCTGCATCCAAACCACCAAAGTCGGTGGCCTTGAGATTGTGCGCAATGAGAAAAGGGGATTTTCCGTCAGCAAGCAGCCCGCGACGGTCATTACCGGCGGAAGGCCTCAGACACATCGGGCCGGCAACGGGTCTCCCCGTACCGGCCCGAAGCGCTGAAACCATACGCTTACCAGGTGAAGCTGAGCGTCCCCTGCACCGTCCGGCGGTTGCCGTACCAGCACCAGCTATAGGCGGCATAGCAGCTCGTCAGGTACTTCTTGTCGAACAGGTTGCTGGCGTTGAGGCTCACGCTCGCGCCTTCGAAGCCAGTGCCCAGCTTGGCGAGATTGTAGCGCAGCAGCGCGTCGAACACGGTGTAGCTGGGCGTGCTGTAGGCGGTCCCGTCGGTGGCCAGACCGGCATAGGTGCTGTCGACGTGGCGCATGGCACCGCCGATGGTGAGGCCCTCGGCCGGGCCGCTGCGCGGCGCCCAGTTGAGGTTCACGCTGGTGCCGCCCTTGCCCACGACCGCAATCCCGCGGCCGACGAGATCCGGATCGGAATCTTCGACGTCCTTCACGTCCTGCGTGCTGAAGGCGACGCGGAAGTCGAAGCCGTAGGGCAGCGAACCACCGGCTTCGAGCTCGAAGCCCTTCGAGCGCACCTTGCCCACTTGCGTCGCGGCATACGTCACCGGCGCGTAGACCAGGAGGTTGGTCTGCTCGATGTGGAAATAGGCGCCCGAAACCAGGATGTCGGTGCCCGGGATCAGGTACTTAGCGCCGAATTCGTACTGCTTGCCAAGCGAAGGCGTGGCCAGCGAGCCATCTTCGAGTTCTGCAGCCTGCGGGTCGAACGAGGTCGAGTAGCTGGCGTAGGGCGAGAGGCCCAGGCTCGTCTTGTAGAGCGCGGCCGCGCGCCAGGTGAACTTGGTATCCTTGGTGACCTGGCCGTCGACTTCGGCGCGGGCCCAGTCGTGACGTCCGCTCAGCAGTACGCGAAGATCGCCCAGCGAGATCTGGTCCTGCGCGTAGATGCCCTGCTGGCGCTGGCGCGCGACGGTCAGCGTAGGATCGACATAGCCATCGAGGCTGTAGTTGATCACGTCGTAGGGGCTCGCAGGCGTCGCCATCGTGCCATAGACAGGATCGTAGGCGTCGATCGAAGTGGCGCCCCCGAAGGCGTAAAGCTCGCGCGAATGCCCGACCTGACGGTCGACACCGAACATCAGCTCATGAACAAGCGGACCGGTGCGCACTTCGCCGGTCAGGCGGTTGTCGATCACCCAGCTGTTGAGCTGTTCGTGTGTGGCATAGGACGAACGGCCGTAGAGCGTGGGATCGCTTTCCGAATCGGCCTGCGGCCCGGAGGTATAGACGATACCCAGGTCGCTCTTCACGTACTGGTAGCGCCCGGCCGAATGGAACTTCCAGCCGCCACCGAAGTCGTGGTTGAACATGTAGGTCACGCCCATCTGCTCGCGACTGAAATAGTCGTTGGGCTCGCCGCCGTAGAACGAGGTCGGCAGGTCGCCGTCCGCCCCGGTGTTGTCGATCAGCGTGCCCACCAGCGGGAAAGCGCCGTAGTTGCCGTTATAGGGGTCGTGCGAATAGGCCGCCAGAATGGTTAAGTCGGTCGAGCTGCCTGCCCCCAGCGTAACTGCCCCCGAGAGAGTCTGGCGTTCGCGCTTGCCGAAGTCCTGCTGGGTGTCCGCACCATTGGCGCTGCCGTAAAGCCGCCAGAGCACGCCCTGGCCGAGCTTGCCGCCGACGTCGCCATCCACGCGGTACTGGTCGTAGCTGCCATAGCTGGCCGAGACCGCGCCGTAGAAATCGCGATCGATCGGCAGCTTGCTCTGCTCGTTGACGAAGCCGCCCGGGCTCGACGCGCCGTAGAGCGCCGAGGCCGCGCCCTTGACGACCTCGATGCGGTCGATGCGCGAAACGTCGACTTGCGGCGAGGCGTAGCCGGTCGGGCTGGTGAAGAGCTTGAGGCCGTCGAGGAAGGTCGGCACGTCGAAGCCGCGCAGCTTGAACTGGTCGTAGACTTCGGCGGAGGAACCGCGCGTTTCCGGCGTGACGCCGGCAACGAAGCGCATCGCCTGGTTGAGGTTCTGGATGGCGAGATCGGCCAGCATCTTCGAATCGATCTCGGTGACCGATTGCGGCGTCTCGGACAGCGGCAGGTCGGACTTGGTCCCCGCGCTGGCGAGGTTGATCGCGCGGTCGCCGGTGACCACGATCTCGTCGCGTCGTGCGCTTCCGGTCGCGGAATCGACCGTGGCGTCGGCGCTCTCGGCATCCGCTGCCGTCGCCTTGGCCGAGAGCGCACCCGAGCCCATCACGAGGCCCGCCACGCCCAGCAAGAGTGAGCCCCGCGTAGAGATTTTCACAAACATTTCAGACGCCTTCCTGGAAAGAACTGGCGGCGCACTACTCCTAATGATAATCAATCGCAACTTTTTTGCGAAGGAGCCCGCATTCGTGGAAGCGGAACCTCGCCATCCACGCATCACCGGGTGGAAGGCGGCCGGAAACGCGAATGCGTGGGCTTGACAATGCACCGATGCAGGAGGTGTCAGGCAAATGCCGGGGCGCGAGGGTTGCTGCCCGGAAAAGGCCTGCACCTCAGCCCGGTTGCGAAGGTCCGAAGCGCGCGATCAGGTCGTAGGCTTCGCCGACGAAGAGCAGGCGTACGTTGGTGATGCCTTCCGCCCCGCGCCAGGTTCGCCGCTCCACGCACAGGCATGGCGTCCCCGGCACGACTTTGAGGTGATCGGCTTCCGAAACGCTCGCCCCCACCGCGCTGATCCGGTTCTCCGCCTCAGTCCAGGGAACGTGCTGGAGCAGCCAGCTACCCGGCGACTCGTGCAGGAAGTCCGCCTCGGCATATGCGGGGACGGCATCGGCGCTGACGAGCCGCCGCTCGATCGCGAGCGGCACACCATCGGCCTCGTGCAGACCGTCGACTTCGACGAGATCCCCGCCGCCGGCAAGCGCGCCTTCGGCGGGACGTTCGGGATCGGGGCGGCGGCGCGCGCGGCGCAGCAGGACATAACGGTAGCTCTGCCCACGTCCGCGCACTTGCGCGGCAAGGTCGGGCACGTCGAGCACCATCGAATGGACCTTGGGACGCGCGACGAACGTGCCCGCGCGCTTGCGCCGGTCGATCAGGCCCGCCTGCGCCAGCGCGCTAAGCGCCTTGTTCACCGTCATACGCGAACAGCCGTAGGCAACCATCAGCTCCTGCTCGATGGGAAGGCGCGCGCCCGGCGCCAGTTCGCCCGAGAGGATGCGCCCCTCGAAATCGGAACGGATGCGTTCCTGCAGCGGTATCTTCACGCGAGAAGTCTTTCGAGAGTGGCGGTGTAACGCGCCTGAAAAGCGGCCCGATTGTGGTGTTTTCCGCTGGTTACCAGCTTTTCTCCGCGCCGCCATACGCAATCGACGCCCTCGCGCCCCGCCGCGAAGACAAGGGCATCGAGACGCGCATCGCCGCAGCGTCCCACCATCGAGGGATGCCCGGTGTCGAGCGTGACGATATCCGCGCTGTGGCCAGGGGCGATCCCAGCCGGCGCGCCGAGCGCGCGCGCGCCACCCGCGAGCGCCCCTTGGTACAGCGCCGCGCCGCTCGACGCACCGGGCGTGCGCACCAATACGTTGCGCGCCCGCCCGGCCAGACGCTGCCCGTATTCGAGCAGGCGAAGTTCCTCGCTGGCATCGATCCGCACGTTGGAATCGCTCCCGATCCCGAAATGCCCTCCCGCCTCGAGGAACCGCGCGGCCGGAAACAGCCCATCGCCCAGGTTCGCCTCGGTGATCGGGCACAACCCCGCCACCGCGCCCGAGCGGGCAAGGCCCTGCGTTTCGTCAGGCGTCATGTGCGTGGCATGGACCAGGCACCAGCGCGCATCGACCTTGGCGTTCGCCAGCAACCATTCGACCGGGCGCGCGCCCGACCAGGCGAGGCAGTCCTCCACCTCGCGCAGCTGCTCGGCGATGTGGATATGCACCGGCCCCTCACCCGCGAGCGCTTCCAGCGCACGCAATTCCTCGGGCGCCACCGCGCGCAGCGAGTGCGGCGCAAGGCCCAGCACCGCATCGGGCAAGGGCGCAAGCGCCCCCCGGCTCGCATCGAGCAGCCGCACGAAGCCGTCAAGATCATGCAGGAAGCGCCGCTGCCCATCGCCCGGCGGCAGGCCGCCGAAGCCGGAATGCGCGTAGAAGACCGGAAGCAAGGTGAGCGCGATGCCGGTCTCGCTCGCAGCAGCGGCGATGGCGGCGGCCATCTCGGCCCGGTCCGCATAGGCCGAGCCATCGGGGGCATGGTGCAGATAGTGAAACTCGCCCAGTCGGGTGAAACCGGTCTCGAGCATTTCGACGCAGGCCATTGCGGTGATCGCATGGAGGTCCTGCGGACCAAGCGCGCGCACGAAGCGGTACATGGTCTCGCGCCAGGTCCAGAAACTGTCCGCGCTCTCGCCGCGCCATTCGGCGAGACCTGCCATGCCCCGCTGGAAGGCATGGCTGTGCAGGTTGGGCATGCCCGGCAACGCGCAGGCGTGGCGCTCGTCGTCCGCCTCCATCGCTGCATCCGACTCGAGCGTCTCCACGCGGCCTTCGCGCACGGTCACACGTACGTTGCGCGCCCAACCGGTCGGCAGCAGCGCCTCGTCGAAAAACAGTCCGGGACAGGGCCTTGCCACCGCTTCGCCCATCGCAGATCTCCTTGTTTGCAAATTTTGTCTATACATTAATAACGAACACTGCAATCAGCGAGAGGCCAAGGACGCGGACAACGACACGACGGGATTCGACCGATGGAGATCGACACACTCTGGACCAACGCCCGGCTCGCCACGATGGCCGAGCCACGCGGGACCGGCGATGCCCTGGGCACGATTGCGAACGGTGTGATCGCCGCACGCGCAGGCCGCATCATCCACGTCGGCCCTGCGACCGGGGCGCCCGCCTTCGCCGCACAGCGCACGATCGACTGCGCAGGGCGCTGGATCACGCCCGGGTTGGTCGATTGCCACACGCACCTCGTCTTCGGCGGCAACCGTTCGCACGAATTCGAGATGCGTCTCGAAGGGGCAAGCTACGAAGAGATCGCGCGCGCCGGGGGCGGCATTGTCTCGACCATGCAGGCCACCCGCGCGGCGGGTGAGGACGAACTCGTCGCCAGCGCCCTGCCCCGTCTCGACGCCTTGCTGGCCGAGGGCGTCACCACGATCGAGATCAAATCGGGCTACGGGCTCGACGTCGAGAGCGAGCTGTCGCTGCTGCGCGCCGCCCGGAAACTCGGCACGCTTCGCCCGATCCGCGTGGTGACGACCTTCCTCGGCGCCCACGCCCTGCCGCCCGAATTCGCCGGCAATCCGGACGGCTACATCGACCTCGTGTGCACCCGAATGCTGCCGCGCGTGGCCGAGGAAGGGCTCGCCGACGCGGTCGATGCCTTTTGCGAGGGCATCGGCTTTTCGCCCGAACAGACGCGGCGCGTGTTCGATGCGGCGCGCGCGCTGGGCCTGCCGGTCAAGCTTCACGCCGAGCAGCTTTCCAATCTTCACGGCGCCCGGCTCGCGGCGAGCTACGGCGCGCTTTCGGCCGATCACCTCGAGCACCTCGACGAAGACGGCATTGCCGCGATGGCGCAGAGCGGCACCGTCGCAACCCTCTTGCCCGGCGCCTTCTATTTCTGCCGCGAGACCAGACTGCCCCCGGTCGCAGCCTTGCGCGCGGGCGGCGTGCCGATCGCGCTTGCGACCGACTGCAACCCGGGCACCTCGCCGCTGACCTCGCTGCTCCTCACCCTGAACATGGGCGCGACGCTGTTTCGCCTGACCGTGCCCGAATGCCTGGCTGGCGTCACGCGCAACGCCGCGCGCGCGCTGGGCCTGGCCCACGAACTGGGCACGCTCGAAGTGGGCAAGGCCTGCGACCTTGCCATCTGGGACATCGAGCGCCCGGCCGACCTTGTCTACCGCATGGGGTTCAATCCCCTCCATGCGCGCATCTGGAGTGGAAAATGACCCAAGTCCTGCTGATCCCCGGCGCGGTAAGCCTGGCCGATTGGCGCGCGATCTACCGCGGCGCCGCGCTCAGCCTCGACCCGTCCTGCGCGCCCAAGGTCGCGGCGAGCGCGGCGGCGATTGCGCGCATCCTTGCCAAGGGCGAGCCCGTCTACGGCATCAACACCGGCTTTGGTAAGCTTGCCAGCGTGCGCATCGCGGACGAGGACCTCGCCGTGCTCCAGCGCAACATCGTGCTCAGCCACGCGGCAGGCACCGGGGCGCCCTCGCCGGTTCCCGTGATCCGCCTGATGATGGCGCTCAAGCTCGCCAGCCTCGCGCAAGGGGCCTCGGGCGTGCGCCGCGAAACGCTCGCCCTGCTCGAGGCGATGCTGGCCAAAGGGCTGACCCCGGTGGTGCCGTGCCAGGGCTCGGTCGGCGCGAGCGGCGATCTGGCCCCGCTCTCGCACATGGCCGCAACGATGATCGGCGTGGGCGAAATCTTCGTGGGAGACGCGCGCCTTCCCGCCATCGAGGCGCTCGAACGCGCCGGACTTGCCCCGCTCGAACTCGGCCCCAAGGAAGGCCTTGCGCTTCTCAATGGCACGCAGTTCTCGACCGCCAACGCGCTGGCCGGACTGTTCGAGACCGAATTGCTGTTCCGCTCCGCGCTTATCACCGGCGCGCTTTCGACCGAGGCCGCGAAGGGCTCGGACACCCCCTTCGATCCGCGCATCCACGCGCTGCGCCGCCATCGCGGCCAGATCGAGGTGGCCGACGCGCTGCGCGCGCTGATGGCCGGCTCGGCGATCCGCGCCAGCCACGTCGAAAACGATGCACGCGTGCAGGACCCCTATTGCCTACGCTGCCAGCCCCAGGTCATGGGCGCCGCGCTCGACGTGCTGCGCCAGGCCGCGACGACGCTCGAGATCGAGGCCAACGGCGTCTCGGACAACCCGCTGATCTTCCCGGAAGCCGACGAAGCCCTTTCGGGCGGCAACTTCCACGCCGAACCCGTCGCCTTCGCCGCCGACATGATCGCCATGGCCGTGTGCGAGATCGGCTCGATTGCCGAGCGGCGCCTCGCCATGCTGATCGACCCCGCGCTTTCGGGCCTGCCCGCCTTCCTCACCCCGCGGCCCGGGCTCAATTCGGGTTTCATGATCCCCCAGGTGACGGCGGCCGCGCTGGTCTCGGAGAACAAGCAGCGTGCGTTCCCCGCCAGTGTCGATTCGATCCCGACTTCGGCCAACCAGGAGGACCACGTCTCGATGGCCGCACACGGCGCGCGGCGCCTGATGGAGATGGCCGAGAACGCGACCGCCGTGCTCGGCATCGAGCTTCTCGCCGCCGTGCAGGGGATGGAGTTCCACGCACCGCTCGCCTCCTCGGGCGCGCTCGAGGCCGCGCGCACGCTGCTGCGCACCCAGGTTCCCGCGCTGGCCGACGACCGCCACTTCCACCCCGACATGGAGGCCGCCAACGCGCTGATCCGCTCGGGCGCGCTCGCGGCCGTCGCCGACACGTTGCTGCCCGAGGTCTCATGACCGATTGGCTGGACATCCATCGCGGGGAGGCGCCGCTCCTCGTCGCCTTTCCGCACACCGGCACCGAGCTCGCAGACGCGGAAGGCGCGTTCGTCTCGCCCTGGCTTGCGCGGCGCGATGCCGACTGGTGGGTGGATGAACTTTATGCCTTTGCCCGCGATCTCGGCGCCACGACGGTGCGCACGCGCATTTCGCGCAGCGTGATCGACGTCAACCGCGACCCTTCGGGTGCCTCGCTCTATCCGGGGCAGGCAACGACCGAACTGTGCCCGACGACCACTTTCGACGGTCAACGGCTCTACGCCCATGCCGCGCCGGACGAGGCCGAAATTGCGCGGCGCCGCACGCTCTGGTTCGATCCCTACCATTCCGCCCTGGGAGACGAACGCACGCGCCTTCGCGACGCGCACGGCAAAGTCGTGCTCTACGACGCGCATTCGATCCGCAGCGCGATCCCGCGCCTGTTCGACGGTGAACTGCCCGTCTTCAACCTGGGCACCAACGGCGGCGCGACCTGCGACCCCGCGCTCGAAGCCGAAATCGCTACGCTCTGTGCCGCCTCGGGCCTGCCGCACGTCGTCAACGGCCGCTTCAAGGGGGGCTGGACCACGCGCCATTACGGACGGCCCGCCGAAGGCTTCCACGCGGTGCAGATGGAACTCGCCATGCGCGCCTACCTCAACGAGCCCGAAGCGCCCGACGAAACCAACTGGCCCGCCCCCATCTCGCCCCCACGCGCCGCCACCCTCACCCCGATCCTGCACGACGTGCTCGAAGCCTGCCTCGCCTTCGCCCGTTCCTGACCTGAAGGAAAATGCCCATGACCCGTCTCGACAACGCCCGCGTGATCAAGCCCGCGACCGGCACGACGCTCACCGCGAAATCCTGGCTCACCGAAGCGCCGATGCGCATGCTGATGAACAACCTCCACCCCGACGTCGCCGAGCGCCCCGAAGAGCTGGTCGTCTATGGCGGCATCGGGCGCGCCGCGCGCGACTGGGAAAGCTACGATAAAATCGTCGAGACCCTCAAGCGCCTGAACGAGGACGAGACCCTGCTGGTCCAGTCGGGCAAGCCGGTCGGCGTGTTCCGCACCCACGCCGATGCGCCGCGCGTGCTCATCGCCAATTCGAACCTCGTGCCCAACTGGGCCAACTGGGAGCATTTCAACGAGCTCGATAAGAAGGGTCTTGCCATGTACGGCCAGATGACCGCGGGCTCGTGGATCTACATCGGCGCGCAAGGGATCGTTCAGGGCACTTACGAGACTTTCGTCGAGATGGGCCGCCAGCACCACGGCGGCGATCTTGCGGGCAAGTGGCTGCTGACGGCGGGGCTTGGCGGCATGGGCGGCGCGCAGCCGCTCGCGGCCGTCATGGCAGGCGCCTCGTGCCTGGCCATCGAATGCCAGCCAAGCCGCATCGAGTTTCGCCTGCGCACCGGCTACCTCGACCGTTCGGCGACCACCATCGAGGAGGCCATGGCGATCATCGAGGAGGCCAATGCCGCGAAGAAGCCGGTCTCGGTCGGCCTGCTCGGCAACGCCGCCGAGATCCTGCCCGAACTCTACGCGCGCGGCATCCGCCCTGACCTCCTGACCGACCAGACTTCGGCGCACGATCCGTTCAACGGCTACCTCCCCGCCGGATGGAGCGTGGCCGAATGGATGGAAAAGCGCGAGAGCGATCCCGCCGCCGTTGCCCGGGCGGCGCGCGCCTCGATGGCGACCCACGTCAAGGCCATGCTCGCCTTCCAGGCCGACGGCGTGCCCACCACCGACTACGGCAACAACGTCCGCCAGATGGCCTTCGAGGAAGGGGTCGCGGACGCCTTTGCCTTCCCCGGCTTCGTGCCCGCCTATATCCGCCCGCTGTTCTGCCGGGGCGTCGGGCCCTTCCGCTGGGCCGCGCTTTCGGGCGATCCCGAGGACATCTACAAGACCGATGCCAAGGTGAAGGAGCTGCTGCCCGACGACACGCACCTGCACACCTGGCTCGACATGGCGCGCGAGAAGATCCAGTTCCAGGGCCTGCCCGCGCGCATTTGCTGGGTGGGCCTGGGCGACCGCCACCGGCTCGGCCTCGCCTTCAACGAGATGGTCGCGAAAGGTGAACTCAAGGCCCCGGTCGTGATCGGGCGCGACCACCTCGATTCGGGCTCGGTCGCCTCGCCCAACCGCGAGACAGAGGCCATGAAGGACGGTTCGGACGCCGTCTCCGACTGGCCGCTCCTCAATGCCCTGCTCAACACGGCGAGCGGCGCGACCTGGGTCTCGCTCCACCACGGCGGAGGTGTGGGCATGGGCTTCTCGCAGCACGCGGGCATGGTGATCGTCGCCGACGGCACCGAGGCCGCCGCCAAGCGTCTTGAGCGAGTGCTCTGGAACGACCCGGCGACCGGCGTCATGCGCCACGCCGATGCGGGCTACGCGATCGCACTCGACTGCGCGCGCGAGAAAGGCCTCGACCTGCCCGGCATAACCGGGTGAGCGGGGCCCTGCGGCCTGCATGGCGCGGGGTTGGAGCCTAAGGCGTTTCCCCGCGCGCGTTGGCTAGCACACCGGGCGATCAGTCCTTCCAACTGCGCGCTGAGAGCGCGACCGTGACCGGCTCGCCCAGATGCTCGGCATCCTCGCCCAGCGCGAAGGCATAGGTTCCGCGCGCGATCGTCCAGCCCTTGCCGTTCCAGTCGGCCAGAAGCCGCGGATCGATCGTGACGGAGACCTCGCGGCTTTCCCCCGGGGCCAACTCCACCCGGGCGAAACCGACCAGCCGCTGGCGCGCCTTGCCATTGCGACTTACCAGATAGACCTGCGCCACGTCGGCCCCGGCGCGCGCGCCGGTGTTCGTGACATGAAATCGCGCGGTTGCGCCATCGCTGGCAAGCCCGCCCGCGGCGAAGCGGCTATAGCTCAACCCGTAGCCGAACGGGAACAACGCCTTCTTTCCCTCGCGCGCGTTCCAGCGATAGCCCAGGTCCGAACCCTCGATGTCGTAATTGACGCTCAGCCGTGTATCGGGCGTCGGTGGATCGCCCGCGAAGTTGGGGTCGAGCGTGGCAAAGCCGTCGACCTTGGGACGGGGCAGATCGGCCTCGCTCGCCGGGAACGTGATCGGAAGGTGTCCCGAAGGGTTGGTCTCGCCGAACAGGACCGAGGCGATCGCATCGGCCCCGCGCGCGCCCGGATACCAGGCCTCGAGCACGGCGGCGGTCTTGTCCAGCCATGGCATGATCACGGGATTGCCCGTCTCAAGGACGACGATCGTGCGCGGGTTGGCCGCGCTGACCGCAGCGATCAGCGCGTCCTGCCCCTCGGGCAGGGTCAGGTCGGGTTGGTCGGCCCCTTCCGTCGCCCACTTGGTGGCGAAGACGATCACGATTTCGGCCTCGCGCGCGAGGTTCACCGCATCCGAAATGTAGCGTCCATTGGCGTAGCGCACCCGTGCCTCGGGAGCCATTTCCCGGATCGCCTTCAGCGGAACCGACCGCTGGAACTGCTGGGTGATGAAGGCGGCGAAGGGCCCCTCCCCACCCATCGGGATCGATGCCGCCGGGCCGCCTTCGCCCTGCACCTGGCTGGAACCCGCGCCCGAGAGAACACCTGTGTCCGCGTACCCGCCGATCACGGCGATACTTTTGGCCGAGCGCGCCAGCGGCAAGACATCGCCTTCATTGCGCAAGAGCACGATGCCCTGCTTCGCGGTCTCGAGCGCGACAGCCCCATTCGCGGCAAAATCGATCGGCTGTCCCGGCGTCGCGGAATGCGCATCGAGGCCATTGGCGTAGATCGCCCAGAGGATGCGCCGGTTCATGTCGTCGAGCCGCCGGGCATAGCGCGGATCGGCCTTGGCCGCCGCCGCCAGCTTGTCGGCGAAAAAGACCGCCGGGTCGAGCTGCTCGCCCGATTGCTGGTCGAGGCCGTTCAGCGCCGCGTCGAGCCCCGGCACCGCGCCCCAGTCCGACATGACGAAGCCCTTGTAGCCCCAGTCGCGCTTGAGCACGGTGTTGAGCAGGTAATCGCTCGAACAGGCCTGGTGGCCGAGCACACGGTTGTAGGCGCACATGACCGCGCCCGGATTGCCGATCTCGAGGCCGATCTGGAAGGCCAGCAGGTCGCTCTCGCGCGCGGCGGCATCGGAGATGCGGACGTCGGCGAACTTGCGCCCGGTCTCCTGGCCATTGAGCGCGAAATGCTTGATCGTCGAGATGATGTGGTTGGACTGAATGCCCGCGATGGCATTGCCCACGAGCACGCCCGAAAGCAGCGGGTCTTCCGAGAAATACTCGAAGGTGCGCCCATTGCGCGGATCGCGCATGAGATTGGTGCCGCCCGCCAGCAGCACGTTGAAGCCCTTGGCGCGCGCTTCCGAGCCGATCATCGCTCCGCCCTCGCCCAGCAGGCCCGGATTCCACGAAGACGCCATCGCAAGGCCCGAGGGCAAGGCCGTGGCGCCGTCGCCGCGCGCACCCATCACCCAGGAAACCCCCAGGCTGGCATCGGTCTCGCGCAAGGACGGGACGCCGAGCCGCGCGATCCCCGCGATGTAGCCCGCACCGACCACCGCGTCCGCCGGCAGTTCCAGTGGCCCCATCAGTGGCATGGCCAGCGGCCCGTGCGTGAGCACTGTCTTTTCCTCGGGTTGCATGCGCTCGAGCGTCGCTTGCGCGCGCGCTTCGGGGCTGGCGGGGGAGGACGTCGCGGATTGCGCCGCGACATGGGCCGGGGCTAGCACCGCGGCCAGGGCCAGACCGGCCGCTCCGAAAATGAGATCGCTTCGCGTCATCGGGAAGTTCCTTGGAATTTCAGCGCGTGGCGCAAGGGTGCCAACGTGCGGGGACCGGCATGACCGGGGAACAAACATGCCGGGCGCGGGGAGGAACCGCGCCCGGCGCCCCTCGTCGGATGGTGGAGAGAGCGGGACGAGGGGGAGAGCTATGGTGCGACCCGAGGCTCTTAGAACGTCATGCCGGCTCGCAGGCCGTAAGTACGGGGCGCCTCGATCCAGGCCGTCGCGGCCAGGCCCGAGGATGCCCCGGCCAACGTGATCTCGTTTTCGAGGTTCTTCACGTAGGCCTGGATGTAATAGCGATCCTCGGGTGCCTTGTAGGTCGCCGTCAGGTCGCTCTTGTGGAACGAGGGCTGGCGAAACTGCGAGAGATTGTTGAGGTCGGCCATGAAGTACTCCGAACTGAACTGCATGCGTCCGCCCACGTCGATCTGGGCGCCGCTCGCCAGCGGGAACGTGTGGGTATAAGCCACGGTCGCGGTGTACTTGGGCGAGTGATCGAGTGCCTTGCCCGACCAGCTGAAGTCGGGATAGTTGGTCGCATCCGGCGTGAAGTCGGCATAGCGCGCGTTGGTGTAGGCGAAGGTCAGGTCGACCCGGTCGTCCATGCCGGGCTGGATCGTCGATTCCAGTTCCACACCGTCGACCTTGGAACTGGCCGCATTGCGGATCAGCGTTGCGGGAACGGGCACGGTGACCACCTGGCTGACCTGCATGTCACTGTAATCGTAGTGGAAGACGGCACCAGTCAGGCGGAAAGCCGAACCGAAACGGAACTTGAAGCCCGCCTCGTAGGCCGTCAGCATTTCCGGATTGAAGTAAAGCGCGTCCTCGGTCAGCGCGCAGCCGACACCCGAGCCGGTCACGCAGCCGTCGTTGAAGCCACCCGCCTTGTAGCCGGTCGACACCGAACCGTAGATAAGCCCGAGACCCGGCGCATCGTAGTCGACGCCGATCTTCCAGGTGGTCTTCTTGAACGTGCGCGAGGCGATGTTTTCGTTGAGCACGCAGCGCAGCTCACCACAGATGCTGGTGTCGGTATCGGCGAAATCGACCACGGTCGCCCCGTTGCGTGACTTGGCATCCTGCGTGTAGCGCAGCCCTCCGGTAAGGTGCAGGTCGGGCGTGATGTCGTAAGTCAACTGGCCGAAGGCCGCCTTCGAAACCGACTTGGTCGGGTCCTGCGGAAAGGCGAAATTGGTCGCCCCGGGAACGACCATGCTCGACAGCGGGCTACCCAGGCCGAACTCGAGACCACTGGTCTCGCGGAAGTAGTAGAGGCCCGCCTGCCCATGGAGCGGATTTCCGGTGCCGAAGGCCATGCGCAGCTCGTGCGAGGACTGCGCGAAGTGCCCGGAGAACTGCGCCGGATTGTTGAGCACGCCAAAGAGCAGCAGGTTGCGCACGTCCTGGCGCTTGGACTCGCGGTAGGAACCGAGATAGGTCAGCTGCAAGGGGCCGAAGTCATAAGTGAACTCGCCCATGACCCCGTAGGTCTTGTTGTCGCGCGCATTGCGGTATTCGGGCGCCACGGTCAGAGTGCGCTGCTCGTCGGCGGAAAGACGCACGTACTGCGGGTCGACGGTCGGCACGAGCGCGTCGGGGAAGAAGCGATCGAGCGTGACCCCGTTGCCGTTCACCCCCGACCCCTTGGTCCGCGAATAGTCCGCGACGATGACGAAATCGAGCTTCGAGCCGATCGTACCGCCCAGCGAAAGACGCCCCGACAAAGTTCTGGCATAAGGATCGTTGTCGTAGGCCGGATCGCCGTCGATCTTGTAGTAGGGGTCCTGCTGGTGGTAGTTCACCGCCGCGCGCAGGGCGAGGCTCTCGGTCAACGGAGTGTTGATCACCCCGGTCGCGTCGACCGTGTTGAAATTGCCGTAACCACCATCGAACTTCGCCTCGAAGTCGTCCTTGGGCCGGGCGGAAAGGACGTTGATGACGCCCGCGGTCGTATTGCGCCCGTAGAGCGTGCCCTGCGGCCCGCGCAGGACTTCGACGCGCTCGAGATCGTAGAAGCTGCCCAACATGTCGGCAGGACGCGCGATGTAAACCCCGTCCTTGAGGAATGCGGCCGAGGGATCGCCCTTCTCGGTGGTGTCGGTGCTCGTCACGCCACGGATCGAGATGCGCATGGCATCGCCGTTCTCGTTGAGCGCGACGTTGGGGACCATCTGGCCGAGCGAGCGCGCGTCGGTGATGCCGACGTCACGCAGCGTGTCGGCGCTGATCGCCGACATCGTCACCGGGGTCTTCGAAAGGACGGTGGCCACGCGGTTGGCCGTGACGATGATGTCGCCGTTCGCGACGTCCTGCGCCTGGGGTTCGGCCCCGGCTTCCTGCGCCTGGACGGATTGCGCCATGCAAATCGTGAGGCAGGCAACGCCAGCCAGCAAACATGCCCTCATCGGACCCTCTCCTGTTATCTCCGCTTCTTTGGCGAAGCGGTTGAGCCCAGAAATGGTCGGGATTGACAGCGCTGTCAAGACAGCGTTGTCAATCTAGTACCTTAGTACTATGCTTGAGTTCTTGCGTTGCACCGCAAACTACACCTAGAAAAGCACCGGCTCCACGGCCACGATACGAAAAAGACCAGATAATCTGGTCACTTCAAGACGGTAGAGCATGAGCGATCGGGAGAACGGCCAGACCACGCAACCGCGTGCCACGATGCAGGACGTGGCGCGGGCGGCTGGCGTCTCGCTCAAATCCGTGTCCCGCGTGATCAACGCCGAACCGCATGTCTCGCAAAAGCTTCTGGACAAGGTCCAGGCGGCGATCCACGAACTGCGCTATGTCCCCGATACCGCGGCCCGCTCGCTCGCCGGCCAGCGCCATTTCATGCTCGGCGTCCTGCTCGACAACCCCAGCCCACACTACACTATGCGCCTGGTGGCGGGCGCCTACGAGGCGTGCCGCCAGCATCGCTACACGCTCCAGTTCGACAACATCTATGCCGCGGAAGGGCCCGGTCACCAGGCCGAACGGATCGAGCAGATCCTGCACTCCAGCCGGCTCGACGGCATGATCCTGACGCCCCCGACTTCCGATGTGCCCGAACTGCTCGACAGTCTGGAGCGCAAGGGCCTGCCTTATGTTCGGATCGCGCCCGGACAGGACACGGAGCGCTCCGCCCGTGTCACCGTCGACGACCGCGACGCGGTACGGCAAGTGGCGGACTATTTCTGGGAACGCGGCCACCGCCGCTTCGGACTCGTTCGCGGACTGTGGTCGCACCCCAGTTCGCGGATCCGCCGCGATGCCTTCGTCGAACGCCTGCGCAGCCATTCACCCGATGTCAGCATCATCGAGGCCGACGGCGACTACACGTTCGAAGGCGGCCTGCGTGCGGGCGAGGAACTGCTCTCGGCGCGGCGTCCCGCCACCGCCGTCTTCGCCTCCAACGACGACGGCGCCGCAGGCGTCATGACGGCCGCGATGCGCCTGGGGTTGAAAGTGCCACACGACGTCTCGGTAATCGGCTTTGACGACAGTTGGGTGGCCAAATCGGTCTGGCCCAGTCTCACCACCGTGCGCCAACCGCTCGAGGAAATGGGCCATGCCGCCGCGCAGATGCTGATCTCGCGCGCGCTTGGCGGCCACCACGGAACGTTCGCGAACCGCCATTTCGAGCATCGCTTCATCGAACGCGGAACGGTCCGAACGATCGCCTGAAGCTGTCCGCCCCGGGCTTGCCCGAACCCACCACGACCCGCGCAAAGGCTCCGCACATGGCAAAGCCCTCCCCCTTCCTGAAATCCGCCTCCTGTGTCTCCGGCGTGCTGGGCCTGCTGACCGCAGGACTCATGGTCTCCGGCGCGGCGAATGCCCAGCCGACGCCGGATCACCCCGTCCTGCCCGACACGATCCTCTTCGGTGCCGCCTACTACGACGAGTACACGCCATCCCCGCGCGCCGAGGAGGACGCACGGATGATGAAGGAGGCAGGGATCACCGTGGTCCGGATCGCCGAGAGCACCTGGAGCACGCTCGAACCCGAACCGGGCCGGTTCGACTTCACCAGCATCGATCGCACGCTCGCCGCGATGAACCGCAACGGCATCAAGGTGATTATCGGCACCCCGACGTACGCGATCCCGACCTGGCTCGCCAAGGCCCACCCCGACGTGCTCGTCACCCGCAAGGACGGCCAGGCCAAGTACGGCCCGCGCCAGAACATGAACATTACCAACCCCGCCTTTCGCGAGGCCGCGCAGCGCGTGATCGTGGCGCTGATCGACCACGTGCGCGACGATCCGGCGGTGATCGGCTACCAGCTGGACAACGAGACCAAGGCCTACGGCGTCGCCGGGCCGGACGTGCAGGCCGCCTTCCAGGCCCGGATGCGCCAGCGCTTCGGGACGACCGAGGCGATGAACCGCGCCTTCGGCCTCGACTACTGGAGCAATCGCATCAACCGCTGGGACGACTTTCCCGACGTCACCGGCACGATCAACGCGAGCCTTGGCAACGCCTTTGCCCGCTTCCAGCGCGGGCTCGTCACCGATTACCTCGCCTGGCAGGCCGCCCTCGTGCGCGCCCACGCCCGCCCCGACCAATGGCTTACGCAGAATTTCGATCTCGACTGGCAAGGCTATTCCTATGGCGTCCAGCCCGAGGTCGACCACTGGCGGGCCGCGCGCAGCCTCGACGTCGCGGGCATCGACATCTACCACCCGAGCCAGGCCCAGTTGACCGGAGCCGAGATCGCCTTTGGCGGCGACCTCGCCCGTTCGATCAAGGGCGGGCGGAACTACCTCGTCATGGAAACGCAGGCGCAGGGCTTCCCGAACTGGACGCCCTGGCCCGGGCAGTTGCGCCTGCAAGCCTACAGCCACCTCGCCAGCGGCGCGAACATGCTCGCCTACTGGCACTGGGCGAGCACCAGCGCGGGGTTCGAGACGTACTGGAAGGGCCTGCTCTCGCAGGACTACGCTCCCAACCCCGTGCTCGCCGAAGCCGCCACGGTCGGGCATGATCTCCAGCGCCTTGGGCCGCGCCTCGTCAACCTCAAGAAGACCAACGAGGTCGCCATCTACGTCAGCAACGAGGCGCTCACCGCGATGGATTCCTTCGCCTTCGTCTCGGGCGGCAAACCGCGTTACAACGACGTCGTGCGCACCCTCTACGACGCGCTCTACCGCCAGAACATCGAGGCCGACCTGATCTCGCCCGACCTCGACACCGACCTCTCGCGCTACAAGCTGATCGTGGTGCCCGCGCTCTACGCGGCGAGCGATGCGCAATTGGCCCGACTGAACGCCTATGCCAAGGCTGGCGGGCACCTGCTCTACACCTTCAAGAGCGGCTTCTCGAACGAGGACACCCGCGTGCGCGCCGAAAGCCAGCCGGGCGGGATCGCGGCGGCGGCGGGCGTCACCTACAGCCAGTTCACGATCCCCACCGATACCGCGCTCGAGGGCGATCCCTACGCGCTGGGGGAGGCGAACAAGGTCACCGGCTGGATGGAACTGCTCCAGCCCACGACCGCTTCGGTGCTCGCACGCTACACCGGTCCCGCCTGGACCGGTACCCCGGCGCTGACCCGGAACGCATACGGGCGCGGCGACGTGACCTACCTTGGGTTCCTTCCTTCGCCCGAACTCGCCGAAAAGATCCTCGCCCAAGCCGCCACGCACGCGGGTCTCGCGGCCAGTCCCCTGCACTGGCCGCTCATCGAGCGCTCGGGCGTTCCGGCAAGCGGCAAGCGCGTTCACTACCTGCTGAACTATTCGGCGCAGCCCCGGGTCGCCGAGCCGCAGTTGCCGGCATCCCGCGACCTCCTGACCGGAAAGGCGCTCGCGGCCAGTGGATCGCTCCGTCTCGAACCGTGGGGAGTGGCCATTCTCGAGGAGAATTGATCCCCCCGGCTACGCACTTGCGGCAATATTCGCTGCAGGTGCGCAGCCCCCGGAACGCCAGCCCTGTCTTGTGCATTTGTCTCATATCGCCGTCACCCAGGAAGCAGGCAGGCAAAAAGCAATGCGTGAGCGTCTAGTCGTCGTATCGAACCGCCTGCCGATGGGAGATACCCCTTCCGGCGGGCTCGTGGTCTCGCTCCACGACGCGCTGGCCGCCTCGGGAGGCTGCTGGATCGGTTCGCACCCCGAACCCGGCGACGACCAGGGCCAGTTCGAAGCGATCGGCGAGACCCCCTACCGCCGGCTCGCCTTCCGCCTCACCGACGCGGACATGGAAAACTACTACCTCGGCTTCGCCAATTCGGTGCTCTGGCCATTGTGCCATCGCCGCCCCGACCTCGTGCGGCTCGCCCCGGGGTACCGCGAGGGCTACGAGGCGGTGAACCGGCGGCTCGCGGCGATGATCGCACGCGAGGTCACCCCCAGCGACCTGATCTGGGTGCAGGACTACCACTTCATCCCGCTTGCGCGCGAACTGCGCCGGCTGGGGCTGGCCAATCGCATCGGCTTCTTTCTCCACATCCCCTTCCCGGTGCTCGCCGATCTCTCGATCATGCCGCAGCCCGAGCACTTCGCCGAGGACCTCGCGCACTACAACCTCGTGGGCCTGCAGACGCGCGGCGACGTCGCGCGCTGCCTCGAAATGTTCCGCGACGATCCGCGCGCCGAATTCATGACCGACGGCTCGATCAAGTTCGGCGAACACGTCGCGCAAGTGCGCTCGTTCCCGATCGGCATCGACCCCGCCACCTTTCGCGAGGAGGCCGAGCGCGAGGTGCCCGACCCGTTCGGTGGTGCGAGTCCCGATCTTTTCGCGATCGGGGTCGACCGGCTCGACTACAGCAAGGGTCTGCCCAACCGCTTTCGGGCCTTCGGCCGCTACCTCGAGACCCGCCGGGACAACACGCGCTCCGACGTTCGCCCCTGCCTCGTCCAGATCGCCCCGCCCACGCGCCAGGGCGTGGAAGCCTACGACGATATAACCGAAGAACTCCAAGGCCTCACCGGCAAGATCAACGGCCAGTTTGCCGAGCTTGACTGGACCCCGATCCGCTTCATCAACCGTTCGGTCGAGCGCCCCAAACTCGCGCGGCTGTTCCGCAAGGCGCGCGCCTGCCTCGTGACCTCGCTGGCCGACGGGATGAACCTGGTCGCCAAGGAATATGTCGCGGCGCAGGACCCGGATGACCCCGGTGTGCTCATTCTCTCACGCTTCGCAGGAGCCGCCGAGGACATGACGCAGGCACTCCTCGTCAATCCCTACGACATCGAAGAAATGGCGGGCGCGATCGACGCGGCATTCCGCATGCCGCTCGAGGAACGCCGCCGCCGCCACGAAAGCTCCCTCGAGGCCGTGAAGCGAACCGCGGCCATGCTTTGGGCGGAGAGCTTCCTCAAGGTCCTCAAGTCGAGCGTCACGACTTTCGAGCTTAGACCCGAGGGCGAAACGCCACTCCCCGCGTCGTGATCCTCGCCGGGCGCATGCCGCGTGCACGATGGCGCGAAGGCACATCAAGCCCTTCGCAAGACATCTTGGAATAAAGTGAGCGCGCACGTAAAATATGTTTTGAACACCAGCGCGCCTCATTGAAACAATATTCCAATGTCCACTTTTGAACAAACTTTTCAAGAATAAGCGCAAGTCATCGAGATATGTTCATTTTTGAACCAACTTTGAATTTTTTTACAATTTAGACCTTCAAATGAAGCTGATCTCACGCCATAATTGTGGGCATGGTGGAGTGGTCTTCGAAAATCGATCGTCGTGCAATGCTGATTACAGGAGCCGTGGGAGCCTTGGGTGTCCTCACCCGGCGCTCCTCGTTGCTCGATCCCGTGGGTCCGCAGGCACCGCCTGCCTCGCGTGCTCCTACCCCGCGTCCGGCCGCAAAGGCCGTTCCTGCCACGCCGAAGCCCGAATTCCCGCAATTCGCCGTCAATCCGCATCTGCTCGACAAGGCACGATCCGCGCTCGATAGGCATGGTCGCAAGATCGCGCATCGCGACCGGATCGCGCTGATCGACTTCACCGTCTCCTCTTCGAAGCAGCGCTTGCACCTGCTCGACCTCGAAGCCGGGACGGCCAAGCAGATGCTCGTCGCCCACGGATCAGGCTCGGACCCGGCGCACACCGGCTTCCTCGAACGCTTTTCCAACGTTTCGGGATCGAACGCCTCGAGCCGGGGGGCTTATGTCACGGCGGACTACTATGTCGGCAAGCATGGCCGCTCGCAACGCCTGCTCGGGCTCGACCCGACCAACGACAACGCCCTCGAACGCGCGATCGTACTGCACAGCGCCTGGTACGCGAACGAGGACATGCTGCGCTCGCATGGCATGCTCGGGCGCAGCCAGGGCTGCTTTGCGGTGGGCGAAAACTGCCTGTCCGAAGCCTTCGCCTTCCTCGGCGAAGGACGGATGATCTACGCCGACAGGGCCTGACCCTCGTGCCGGTGTGCGCCGACCATCGATGCCGGTGACCGACACCGGGCAATCAACGATTGTCTCGAAACATTTCGGGGGTTTCGCTCGTTTCCATCCCGTTCATTCGGGAGAGACCTTCGTGCGACATGCCATGCGAAATGCGGTGAAACTTGCCTCGACGGCCAGCCTGGCCTGCGCCCTGGCCGCCTGCGGCTCGGACGGCCAGAACCAGGCCGTCGCCCGCGAGCCCCATTGGAATTCCTCCTCCGCGCGCGCGTTGAACGAAGCCATCGCCCAACGTGCCGCACACGGCCTCGACCACATCGCCTTCAAGGCTGCGGGCGATCCCGATACCACCGAAGGATCAGCCCAGCTGACGCAAGAAGCGCTACGCTTTGCCGCCGCGCTCGCCCAGGGCGCCAGCGACCCCACCAAGCTCTTCGAGGTCTACACGATCCCGCGCCCCCAGGCCGACCTCAGGGCCGGGCTCGCCAAGGCGCTCGCAGAGGACAAACTGGACGACTGGCTGGCCAGCCTCGCCCCGCAGGAGGGCCCCTACCAGCTCCTTTCCAAGGCCTATCTCGAGCTTGAAAAGCAGAAGGCCGCACCCTCCCCCGGCATCCCGGTGACCGACGAGGCGATCCGACCGGGCGACGACGACGCACGCGTTCCCGCCATCGCGCGCCAACTGATCGCCTCCGATTATCTTGCGGGCGAGCCGGCTTCCGGCAATCGCTACACACCCGCGATGGCCGCAGCGGTCAAGCGCATGCAGACCGACTACGGCATCAAGCCCGATGGGGTGATCGGCAAGGACGCGCTGGAAATCCTCAACCTTTCCGTTGCCGACCGGCTGCGCGCCCTCGCGGTGGCCATGGAGCGTCTGCGCTGGCTCGAACGCAATCCCCCCGCCACCCGCATCGACGTCAACACCGCTGCGGGCCGCCTCGCCTACTGGCGCGATGGCAAGCAGGTCGACACCCGCAAGGTGGTGGTCGGCGAACCGGGTCGCGAGACGCCGCAGCTCGGCTCCCCGATCTTCCGTCTCGTCGCCAACCCGACCTGGACCGTACCCCGCTCGATCCAGGAAAAGGAATTCGCCGGCAAGGGTTCGGGCTATCTCCAGGCGCACAACATGGCCTGGAAGGATGGCTGGATCGTCCAGCAGTCGGGCCCGAAGAATTCGCTCGGCCTGGTCAAGTTCGACATGCAGAACACCCACGCGATCTATCTGCACGACACCCCGGCCAAGGCGCTGTTCGACGAAGTCCAGCGCCAGCGCAGCCACGGCTGCGTGCGCGTCGACGATGCACTGGGCTTCGCGCAGCTGATCGCGCAGAACGAAGGTGTCGAGGCCGAATGGCACAAGGCCCGCGCCACGGGCAAGGAGAGCTTCGTCAAGCTGCCCAAGCAGATTCCCGTGCGCCTGCTCTACCAGACCGTGCTCTTCGATGACGCGGGAAATCCGGTGATCCGCGCCGATCCCTACGACTGGGACGAACGCGTCGCAGTCAAGCTCGGTTTCGCCAAGCGCCCGGGGCACGTGCTCAAGTCCAAGTCCGACGACATCGGCCCCTGAGGACGGGCGAAAAGCAGAAGGGAGCCGCTAGAGCATTTTCCAGTCAGGTGGAATCACCTGACGGTTCAGAAAATGCGCTAGAACAACAAGCTAGAGCGGTCGATCGGATGCAATCTGATCGTAAACCGCTCTAGGCCGCCCCCTCCTGCTCGAAGCGCTGCTTGAACAAGTCGAAGGGTTCGTTGGCGGGGTTCGCCTCGCGGAACTTCTTTCGTCCCTCGTCCTTGAGATAGTCGGCGTAAAGCATCGTCGTCGTGCCCACACGGCGCACCGAAAGCACGGTGTCCATCTGCTCCATGAACACGCCCAGCTTCTCGATCGGGGCGCAGGCGAAGACCTGCAGATTGAACTCGCGCAGCAGCGCCAGGCAGCTGTTGACGTTGCCCCCGTCGAGCGCGTTGAAGGCTTCGTCGAACAAGATGATGCCCAACCCCATGCGCTCGCGATTGTCTTCCGAACCGTGGCACACGTTGGCCATCGCGCAGGCCATGGCAATGTAGAAGGGCACCTGCTTCTCGCCGCCCGACCCGCTGCCCTGGCGCTTGGCGTAGTCCGAGGTCACCCGCTCGCCGTCGAGCGTCGTGGTCTGCAGTTCGAAGGTCAGGTAATTGCGATAGTCGCTGATCTGTTCGACGTTCTCGCCCTCGTCGATCATGCGCTTGATGCGCTCGACGCCCTTCATGATGCTGGGCTCGAGGTTTTCCTGGCCCTCGTCGAACAGCGTACTGACGTCGATACTGTTGAGCTGGACGAGCCGCGCGATCTCGACGATCTCGGCGAAGAAGCGATCGGGCTTGACCTCGAAGCGGTAGAGCTCGCCATGGAACGGGCGCAGTTGCAGGCTGCGGTTGAGGTTGCGGATCTGCCGCTTGGCGCCTTCGATGCGGTCGTGCAACTTCACCAGCATGTCGGTCTTGAGCGAGGTCTCGATCGAGCTGCGCGCTTCCTCGGCCTGCTCGCGGTAGTCACCCAGCGTATTGGTGACGATCGAGGCAAGCTGGCCTTCCAGCCAGGCGAGCTGCACCTGGGGTGTCGCTTCCTTGTCGAACTGGCCCGCGATCCCGGCGTCGTGCGCATAGGCATAGGCCTTCTGCGGCGCCTGCCCCAGAAGCTGATTGACACGCGCGCGCGCCCTTGCGGCGTTGTCTTGCGCCGCGTTGCGCAGCGAGGGCAGCACCTTGCGGTGTTCCTCGGCAAGGTAGGCGAAGTCGCGCAGGGCATCCTCGCGCGCCGCTTCGTCAAGACCATCGCGCTCGGCGAACGAGGCCTCGGCGCGGGCGAATTCCTCGCGCGCGACCGCCAGCTTCTCGCCCGCACTGCCGACGTGGTGCCCGGCGACACGCTGCGCCTTCTCGTCGGCCTCCAGCTCTTCCTCGTAACCGGCAAGGTCAGCCTTGAGCGCGACAAGGCGCTCGCGGATCTCGACCGGCCGCTCGCCCTCGAGCGTGCGGATGTTGTCGCGGATCTGCGCGATGCCCTCGGCCTTGCCCTGGCGAACGCGTTCGAGCTCCTCGAGATTGCGTCCGGCGGCGACTTCCAGGAAGCGCTGGATGTCGGCGACGAGGTCCTTGAGGCTGCCTGCCTTGGCCTGCGCCAGTTCGAGCGAACGCTCCTGCCCGGCCACCAGCTGTTCGAGCATCGGCAAGTTCTTGGCGTTGGCCTCCTTGCCAAGGCGATGCACCTTGGCCGGGCGGCGGTTCTCGATCGAGCCGCCCGAAGAAAACAGGCAGTCTGGCGTCACCGCACGATCGTGGCGCAGCAGTTCCTGTTCGGTCTCGACCCGGCGCACGGTGTTGAGGCGCCGGTTGATGAAGGCGCGCGCGTGGACGTCGTCGGTCTCGATCACGTCGGCAAGGCTGCCGGTGGTCGGGGTCTGCGACTGCTCGCCGGTCTTGGTGGTGTTGACGATCTGCGTGCCGGGAAAATCGCGGCGCTGCTTGCGCAGCAGCGCGATCGCGTCCTGCGCCTGACGGGGGTCGACGACGAGCGCGTCGCGCGCGGCGCCGAGCAGCGTCTCGGCCGCCTCGACCCAGCGCTCGTCGGTCACCTCGACAAGCTCGCACACCGGCTTGGCGGCGATGCCGTTGGCCGCGAGGTACTCCATCAGCCGCGCGGTCGGCCCCTCGATCATCGCCCCGCCGCGCGCGACGCCCTGGAGCTGCTCGCGGTTCTCACGCAGCTGCTGGCGCAGGCTGGCCATGCCGGCAAGCTGCGCCTCGCGCGCGTCCTGCGCGGCGCCAAGGTAGCGTTCGAGCGGGCGCAGCAGCCGGGCGACGATCTGGTCGATGTCGCGCGCGGCAAGCGCCGTGCCGTCGGTCACGCGCGCGTTGAGCGCCTCGAGCGCCTCGCGCGCAAGCCGGTATTCATCGCCCGCGTGTGTCTGGACGAGCCGGTCGGACAGGCCCGCGACCGCACCGATCGCGGCGAAATAGGACTGGTAGTCCTTGTCCGCCTCGTCGAAGGCGCGCTGCGCGATGGGCAAGTTGAGATCGCGGAACTCGCGGATCGCCTGCTCGCGTGTGTCGTTCTCGAGCGCGCGCGATATTTCGCGGATTTCCTCGCCCACCGAAGCGATCGCCTCGCGGGTACGCGCGACGCGGCGGTCGGCGAGTTCCTGGTCGGAAAGGCGCGTCTCGTGCTGGCCGGTGACCACGCGCAAGTGCTCTTCCAGCCGGTCGCGCTCGGCCTTGCTTGCGATCCAGCGCATGCGGGTTTCCTCGCCGAGCTTCTCATCCAGCTCGCGATAGGCGCCGATCGCCTCGGTGACTTGGTCCTTCTGGACTTCGAGGTCTTCGATCTTCTTGATCAGGCCGCGCCAGGTCGAGACCGACTTGCGCAGCCCCTCGACGTCGAGCCCGGCGGGATCGAGCAGGAATTCGCGCACGAATTCGGTGGCCGACTTCATCTCGCGGATGCGCAGGCCATTGCGCAACGTCTTGAGGAACTTTTCCGGGTCCGCGTGATGCCCCTTGCCGCCCAGCACGCTGAGCACGCGGCGGGTGAAATGGGTCGGGCGATGACCGAAGTTCTCGAAGCCCTCCTGCTTGCGCAGGCGTGCCATGAGTTCGCCATAGGGGCGCACATAGGAGGCCCCGTCCGACTCCTCGATGAAGTCGGTGTCACGCAACGACTGGCCGGGCGCGATGAAAGCGCCCAGCACGTCCTCGCCCTGCTCGCCCTCGACCGCGCTCATGCCGATGCCGACCGTCCAGCACATGCCGTCGTGCTCGCGCTCGAACACGAGGCTGACGTAGCTCAGGCAATTGCTGCGCAGCGTCTCGCCCGCCACGCGGCCCAGGCAATAGTCGAAGACCGAGCGGTTTTCGCCCACCTTGCGGGTCTGCCCGGCGGTGACGTTGGCGCTCGCATTGAGCTGGAAGTAGTTCTTGTTGTTGCCGGTGAGCACGACCTGGATCGCATCGAGGATCGAGGACTTGCCCGCGCCATTGGGGCCGATCAGCGAAGTCGAGCCGCGCAGATCGAACGAAAGGCGCTCGAAGGTATACCAGTTGATGAGGTTGATGCGGCTGAGCGTGATCACGACGCGGTCTCCTCGCTGGGGCTGCCTTCGGCGGTGGTCTCTTCGGGGGCGGCCTCTTCGGGGACCGCTTGCGTGGTCGACGGCGACGCCAGTGGATCGGCGCCTTCCTCGGCGGCCTGGCGTGCCTTGGTCGCTGCGATCCAGTCCTCGATGCGCGTCTGCCAGGCTTCTCCGGTCACGCTACGGATCGCGGGGCGGATGGTAATGCTGACGCCATTGTCGAGCGGGATGTCGTCGCCCAGGTCGATGAAACGGCGGCGGCGGAAACTGTCGAGGATCTTGCGCACGCGCGGCCAGGCCGGGCGCGGACGCGCCACCCACTGGTCATAGCGCTCCATGACTTCCATCGAGGTCGTCTCGACGTGGCCGAATTCCTCCTGGCTCATCGTCAGCACGCCGTTCTCGAACGCGGCGCGCAGGGCCAGCAAAAGGATCGTCTCGTCGAGCGAGAGCATGGTGCGCGAGAGGCTCTCGTTCGGGCGCAGCTCGATCATCATCTCTTCCGGACGGATCACCAGTTCACGCCCGAGCGCGTCGAAAAGACCCGCAAAATAGGCCTTGTGGCGCAGCACCAGGTCGTAAGTCCCGGTCGCGTTGTGATCGTCGCGGAAGAGGCACTGCTGGTGGAGCAACCGGTCGGCCGCGCGCACCATCATCTCCTTGGACAGGTCCTGGTTGCGCGGGTGCTCGAGCAGCTCTTCGAGGTCGTAGAGAGTGGGGCCGGTCATGACTTAGTGCTCGCGGGATCGGATGAAAGACGTTCAATGCGAAAGGCGGTGAAGGCGGACCAGTCGGTCTCGACGACGCGCCCGGGCTCGTGGACGACCCTGAAGCGGCGCGAAAGCTCCTTGCTCGCGTACATGTCGAGCTGGCGCGCGCCCTGCAGCAAGAGCGCCTGCTCGGGGCTTTCGATGCGAAACGCATCGGCATCGAGCCGCTCGCGCGCGCCCAGGTTCGCCTCGATATAGTCGGCGATCTTCTGCGGGGTGACCGCCAGCTTCAGGAGGTAGAGCTTCTGCGTCTGGTCGTAGGCGACGAGCGCAGGATCAATCTGCGAGGTGCGCACCGGGCTTGGCGGCGCAACCACGCGCCGCAGGGCCGGCGTCGCGAGGCTTTCCGGCCCCCAGGCGCGCACGGGGTCGGCCAGCTCGCTCGCCACCTCGACCGGGGCATCCCACTCGAGCGGGAGCGCGGCAGTGTCGCGCAGCAGGTGGGTGATGCGAAGGAGCGTCGAGCCGTCGACCTCGTTCATGTAGCTGACGGTACGCGCGATGCGCTGCTCGAGGCGGCTGCGGAAGGCGTCGATATCGTCGAGACGGTCCTCGGCAGCATCGAAGATGCGCTTCACCTGCCCGAGATGCTGGCGCACTTTCGAGACCGCCATATCGAGGCTGCTGGCCAAACCCTGCGCCACATAGCCTTGCGCGAAGGCGCCGACGATGCGCGCATCGTGCTCGTAATCCGAGATCATCTGGATGATCCGGTTGCGGTGGCGGAAGGGGTTGTTGGTCGTCTTGATCACCCGATAGTCGGCGATCAGCACGTCCTCGACGAAATCGAAGAAGCGCGCAAGGATGGTGGTCGGCTGCGGGTCGGAGACGATGCGCTGCTCGTGCGCGCGCAAGTTGCCGATGATCGCCGAGAGGTGCTGCTGGAAGCGCCGCGCGCGAAGTGCCGCGTCGGCAAGCGAGGAAGCCTTGTCGAGCGGGTTCTCGCCCAACCGCTCGATCACGCTCTCGAGCGCGGCGATGGTGCCGCCGAAGTGGACCGCCTCGCCCTCCTCGATGGCGCTCAGCGTCTCGAGCAGCATCGAGACCGAAGCGTCGAGATCGACCATCTCGACGTAGCCACGGGTGTGCTCCACCAGCCAGCCAGCCTGCCGCAGCTTCAGATAGACATTGAGCGGGTTCTGGCTGGCGTCGGCGTTGGCGGCGTCCGAGGCGAAGTCGTCGACGATGTCGGAGAGCCGGTCGATCTGCGTCGCGATGAAGGCGACAAGGTCATCCTTGCGCACCGGATTGGTGTAGTGCTCGCCGAAGAAGGCGCGGTAGACCCACAGAATGAGCCGCGCGTAATCGCGCCGCGCGGGCGAAGCGAGCACGGCAAAGAGACTGGGAGGCAAATGCCCGAACAGCGCATCGCGCGGCCCCGGCTCCCGTTTTCCATTGCTCGCAGTCTGCATCGAAGTCCCATGTTCGACTCCGCGCACGGAAATGCGGAGCGGCGTGAAGGGGGCGTGCCATACGGGGCCAGCCCGGCCCCGGCAACCGCACATAGGCGATTGTGAACACCCGCGTGCACGAAACCCGCACGTCCTGCCGCGATCGCGCGGCCGTTCGAAGGATCCGCTTGCCCCGCCCTGCCCCAAGGACTTTCGGCCTAGGCTGGGCAAGACCTTATTGCGATTGATTATTAGTTGCTACTATGGAATGAAGAGTGCGCGACGTGGCCTCTACCCCGGACAGCGCGCGCGGGCTGCGCCATCCCTCATGCAGGATTTCTGCGCCTTGAACACATGCCAAGCCAACAGGACGCCGCTGCGGGCCGCCCGCGATCGCACCCCTGTCTTTCGCCCTGACATATCCCGGGACCTGTCCCATTGCGAGGTGCCTGCCCATGCCGGGTTCGACTGAACACGACGCGCCGGACGCGCGCCGGGCAGCAGACGGCGCGAACAGCACCGCCAAGGCGCCGAACAGGCTCGCGACGAGTCCCCTGGCGCGTTCACTCTGGCTGGGAGCAGGCCTGGCGCTGGTGGGCCTTGGCATCCTGGGCCTGTTCCTCCCGCTCGTGCCCACCTTCGATTTCCTTATCCTGGCGCTGCCCTGCTTCGCACGGTCCTCCCCCCGGTTGGAGAACTGGTTGCTCAGCCACCCGCGGATCGGCCCCGGCCTCAAGGCCTGGCGTCGGAACCGGGCGGTACCGCGCACGGGCAAGCGCATGGCCGTCCTGGGCATGTCCGCGGGCTTCGCCATCTTCGTGGTTCACGCCCACCCCAGCCTGGCTCTATCCGCCCCGATCGGCCTTGGCCTGCTCTGCGCGGCAGCCTGGGTCGTGACACGGCCAGAGAGCACCGACGAGTAAGCCACGACTGTCTCGAAGGGAAATGACTAAGGTAAACGACAAGGCCCCGGCTCGCAGTCCGAGCTCTGGTTAATCCCACATTATGAAATTAATTGCAAAACCCGCAACAGGCAACCTCAAATTAACCAATAAAATGCCTTTGTTACGTAGAAGAATGCCGCATTTGCGAAGAGTACGTGTTATTCCTTAGTTGCAACGTTTTAACTTCATGAGCATGCAGGCAACGGGCCTTCCGGCAAGGAACCAGATAGAAGTCTCCTGCCGGATTCCTGAGAACCCGTTGCTTAACGCAAGCTGAGCAGCGGATTGCTTTTTCGGATCGCAGCGAACAAGTAGAAAAACCAATGGGGCATGAAGAATTCAAGTTTTCGCTAAGGCTCAAGGTTGAGCAGCCCAGGCTTCTCTGGCAGTCCGCCGCGCGCGTCTGCCTGGAAGATCCGACACTTAGCGACGAAGATCTCGAAGACCTGATCGGGCCCCGCGAGGACCCGTCGATCGACGATTGCCTGATGATCCTGGCTCTCTCCCAACCCTTTCCAGGATGTTCCCGGCTCGACGCGTCGCTCGACGATCTCGCGCCGGCGATGCGCTCACTTGCAGCGGGCATTCCCTCCTCGGTGATGAATGCCCTCCACGCGTCCTGAGGACAACGTGCGAGCGCCATAAAGAAACGAAAAAGACCGGGCATAGGGGTTGCCCGGTCTTTTTCTGTTTCCGCCTGGTGCGGCCGGTCCCTCTTGGTCCCGACTGCATCAGGGTATTTAGCTAGGTGTTTGTCATTCGGTGGCGGCGCTGAGCGCAATCAGGCCGGATGCAGACATGCGGATACCGTTAACGCCCAGCATGATGTCGGTGCCATCCGTCACCACATCGGAGACTGTCGCCATCGAGTTGATCGTCGTGTCGAGCGTCTCACCGTTCACGTCGAGGGCGTTGAGCGTCAGGGTGTAGGCCCCGGCTTCGGCGTAAGTACCATCGTCCTGCAACCCATCCCACTCGAGCGAGCCCTCGCTGTCTGTGTCGAGATCGAGCGTGCGCACCGTGTTGCCCGAGGCGTCCGTGATCGTGGCGGTCAGCGAAGCGGCCGTGCCATCGACGTAGTAGGTCCAGTGCGCCGGGTCGTCGGCAAGCCCGGCCACCGGCGAGTTGAAACGCGCGACCTGGCCGATGTAGTTCGAGGCTTGCGACATCTGCTGGCCCGAAAGCGTGGTGAGAATATCCTCGAGCGTGCCGTTCTGCTGGATCGACTGCTCCACCTGAGAATACTGGACCAGCTGCTGGGTGTAGTCCGAGGTATCCATCGGATCGAGGGGGTCCTGGTTGGTCATCTGGGTGGTGAGCAGCTGCAGGAACAGGTCGTAGTCCGCCAGGAGGCTGGTCGACGCAGCCGACGTCGTGCTGCTGGTCGAGGAAGTCGTGCTTGAAACCGTGGTCATGACAAGGTCTGCCTTATGCTATTAGGTCGACATGGCCGCTGGCACCCAGCGACCGGTAGACGGGTTCGTCGCGTCCCGCAAAGCGGCCCTGGGACTGACCCTGGCCGCCACTTCCACGCTGGTCGGACGAGCCTTGCGACCCGGACCATCCCTGGCCCGCGCCCTGCCCCGACTGCCCCCCTGCGCGTGTATCGAAGCGCAGCGACTGCCCGTCCGCGCGAATTCCCGCATCCGCCAGCGAGCGCACGAGATCGCCGCTCTCACGCCGCAACATGTCGGCCGCACCGGTGCTGTCGGCCGACATCGTCGCGCGCAGCACCCCGGCATGGTCGAACGAGAGGCGCACGTCGATGCGCCCCAGATGACGCGGATCGAGCTTGATCAGCAAGTCGTCGCTGCCCGCCCCCAGCGCGCGCGCGATTTCGACGCCCATGTCCGTTCCGAACTGCCCCTCGCGCACCTGCACGTCAGCCGAGGACGTGGTGCTCGACTGCGCGTTGGCGGCATAGGGCAAGGCCGAGGGGCGCGTGCCGATCGGTGCCATTGTCTGGCTCAACCACGCGCCGGTGGGCGCGTTGGCATCGGCGCGCGGCGCACCGGCTTCAGCAACGGTGTTCGCGCTCGTGCTGCCGGTGCCGATCGACGCGAGACTACGCTCGAAGGGCTTGCCCTCGTCAGCCGAAGACGTGCCTTCGTGCGTCGTCGCCTGCACCGTGTGCAGGTCCTGGTCGGCCACGGCCAGCTTGCCCGTGGCACCGGTGTCCGCCGAAAGTACCTTGGCTTCGGCGCGCGAGGCACGGCTCGATGCCGCGCCATTGCCGGAAGTGGTTGCCTCGCCTGCACCGTCGAGCGCTCCGGACTGGCCCACGTCCTGCACCGCGACGGCGACCATCGCCGGAACCGGGACTGCGCTCGGCATCGTGTCCGGCGCCGCAAGCGGCACGTCCCCCGGCAACGAAGCGAGCTGCTGGAGCCCTCCGGCCGCGCTGGTGTCGTCGCCATCATCGGCCTTCGTGGTGGCATCGCCTTCGCCAGCCGGCGACTTGACCTTGCCGCCCGGAACCGCTGTCACGGCGACCTGCATCGTCGCCGCATCCTGTGCGCTCACGTTCGGCTGCGCGGAGTTGCCCGCCGGGATCTTCGCTTCGGACACGACGGCCTCGGAAACCTCCGCAAGATCTTCACCCGCCGGCACGGCGCGCGCTTCATCGCCCGTCGCAGCCTGCCCCTCGAACGGAACCGGCGACACGCCATCCTGCGCGAGGTTCGTCGCGAGCGCTTCGTCCGACAGCTCCGGCGATACCGGCAGCGCAGAGGTGCCATCTTCGGGCGGGGCCGGGGTCGCGTCGGTCGGCTCGGCGTCGGCTGCGGGACCGGCGCGCACGGCGGCCTGTTCGAGCGCCGCAAGTGCCTTGGTATCCGCCGCAAGGATCTGCGCGGGCGCTCCCGCCTGCGCAGATCCTTGCGCGTTCTCGGATGCGCCAGTCGCCGCGTCGGATTTGCCTTGCGCGCCGACGAGGCCGGCGAAGCCATCCGCAATCTCACCTGCCGTATTGGTCGTCGCAGCGCCCTGCGATCCGCTTGCGGTCGTCGAGGCCCCAGCGGCCTTGCCCGTCGACACGGTCGGCACCAGCGCCACGACGCTCATCGATGTGGTCATTCTTGCATACCTCGTACCAGCCTGGAGAGGCCACGTTTCATTATAGAGGGCGCCCGCAATTTCCGGTCGAGCCGGCCCGCGATCACGTTCAGCTGATCGTGCCCAGGGTGCGCAGGCGCACGCGCGGGTGAATTTCGTTCTGCGAGAGCACGACCGTGGCCGGCCGCACGCGCTCGATGATCGAGCGCACGAAGGGACGCTGCGCCGGGCTTGTCAGCAGGCACGGGATCTCACCCTGTTGCGCCAGCCGGTCATAGGCCTCGCGCACGCTGGTGATGAAGCTCTGCAACTGCGAGGGCGCCATCGCCAACTGGCGTTCCTCGCCCTGGCCGACGATCGCCTCGGCGAAGGCCTCGTCCCATTGCCCGCCGAGCGAGACCACCGGGATCGCGCCATCGTGGGTCTGCTGCGCCGAAATCTGGCGCGAGAGGCGCGCACGCACGTGCTCGGTGATCAGCATGATGTTGCCGCTGAGCGCGGTTGCCTCGGCGATGCCCTCGAGGATCGTGGGGATGTCGCGGATCGAGACGTTCTCGGACAGGAGATTCTGGAGAACGCGCTGCACACCCGAGATCGAGATCTTGGACGGGATGATGTCCGAAATCAGCTTCTCGGCTTCCTTGTGCACCTCGTTCAGCAGCTTCTGCGTCTCGCTGTACGAAAGCAGGTCGGCGATGTTGTCCTTGACGATCTCGGTCAGATGGGTCGTCACCACCGTGCCGCAGTCGACCACGGTGAAGCCGCGGAAGTTCGCCTCCTCGCGCATGTCGCGATCGATCCACACGGCGGGCAGCTTGAACACCGGCTCCTGCGTGCGCTCGCCGCGCAGCCCGATTTCCTGGCCCGAGCCATTGATCACCAGCAGCTTGCCGATGCGCAAGTCGCCGCGCGCGATCTCGGTTTCCTTGACGAAGACCACGTATTCGTTGGGCTTCAGGGCCATGTTGTCGAGAATGCGTACCGAGGGCAACACGAAGCCATAATCGGTCGCCATCTGCTTGCGCAGCGCGCGCACCTGGTGGTCGAGGCGTGGCTCGGCGCTGGCGTCGTTGATCAGCGGGAGAAGCCCGTAGCCAATTTCGATGCGGACGGCGTCGATCGCCAGCGTGCGTGCGATCGGCTCCTCGACCTCGGCGTTCTCGCGGCGCTGCGCGGCCGCTTCTTCCATCGCCGCGCGCGCGGTTTCCGCCTTGGCCTTCTGGGTCATGTTCCAGGCCAGCGTTCCGCACAGCCCCGCCAGCAGCGCAAAAGGCACGAAGGGCAGGCCGGGCACCAGCGCCAGGATGCCCATGAGCACCGCGACGATGCCGAAGGCCTTAGGATAACGCCCCAGCTGTTCGCCCAGCGCCGCTCCGGTCTTGCCGGTGACACCCCCCTTGGAAACCAGCAGGCCCGCCGCGGTCGAGACGATCAGCGCCGGGATCTGGCTGACGAGGCCGTCGCCGACGGTCAGAATGGTGTACGTGTGGAAGGCTTCGCCGAAGGGAACGCCGTGGATCACGACACCGATGATGAGGCCCACGATAACGTTGATCGCGGTGATCATCAGGCCCGCGATGGCATCGCCCTTCACGAACTTCGAGGCACCGTCCATCGCGCCGTAAAAGCCGCTTTCGGCCTCGATCTCGGCGCGGCGCTCGCGCGCCTGCGCCTCCGAAATGGTGCCCGCGTTCAGATCGGCATCGATCGCCATCTGCTTGCCGGGCATCGCATCGAGGCTGAAGCGCGCCGCCACTTCGGCGATGCGACCCGCACCCTTGGTAATGACCACGAAGTTGATGACGATGAGGATGATGAAGATGGTGAGGCCGATGACGGTCTCGCCGCCCATCAGCATCTCGCCAAAGGCGCCGATGACACCGCCGGCGGCATTCTGTCCCTCGTGCCCGTGGCCAAGGATCAGGCGCGTCGAGGCCAGGTTGAGGCCCAGGCGGAGCATCGTCACGATCAGCAGGATCGTGGGAAAACTGGAGAGCTGGAGCGGCTTCTCGATGAACAGCGCGGTCATCAGGATCAGCACCGAGGCGGTGATCGAGAGTGCCAGCCCCATGTCGAGCAGCCATCCCGGCATGGGCAGCAGGAGCATCGCGATGATGCCGCAGACCGCCAGCGCCAGCGCGAGGTCGCGGCCGGCGCCCATGCGCGCCAGGATCCGTTCGAGTTGGCTCAGATAGGCAGTCATGAGTAAGTCATCCCGATGGGGGCGGCGCGGCGCGAGTGGGACGCGATCGGGCGGCCCTGCGCGCGCGCCTGTCCCGGCGGGGTGGCGGTGCCTTCACCGCCACCGTCCGCGATGCAAAGTTCGTCTCAGTTGCGCAGCAACTTGCAGGCATCGAACGAGCCGTCGGCCACGAAGGCGCGCAACTTGTTGCGCATCGTGCGGATCGAAATGCCCAGCATCGTCGCCGCATTGGTGCGGTTGCCGTCGCAATGGTCGAGGGTCTTGAGGATCAGCTCGCGTTCGACGTCCGTCACCCGCGATCCGACCAGCGCGGCAACCGCCTGCTCGAAATCGGGAATGGTCATCGCGTCGTCCGCCAGCCCTTCCCCGCGCAGCCGCGCCACGACATCGGGCACGTTCACCGACATGTTGACGTAAACCGGGTCATTGGCGTCGATCCGGAAGAAGCGGCAGGTCTCGCACTGGGGACGCCCGATCGAGATCGTCGCCTCCTGTCCGCGCACCATTTCCACCGCGACCCCCATCGCGTCCCCCAATTCCCCCAAGAGGACAAGCGACGCGCAAGGGGTCGTGTCCGGGAGCGCGCTCATCCGTCCTGTCTCACGATCTCGGTCAGGGTGATGCCCAGGGTATTGTCGATCAGCACCACTTCGCCACGTGCAATCAGCCGGTTGTTGACGAAGATGTCGACCGGCTCGCCCACGCGGCGGTCGAGTTCGACCACCACGCCCGGGGCCAGCCGCAGCAGTTCGCCGATGTCCATGCGCGAGCGGCCGAGCACGGCCTGGACCTTCACCGGAACGTCGTAGACCGCCTCGAGATCACTCGGCGTGGGCGGGGTCGCGGGCTTGGCATTCCAGGTCCGCGCGTTCTCGTCCTCGGGACCGCTGCCCGCGAACTGGGCCGGCGCAAGCTGGCGCGAGACCTCTTCCTTCTTTTCTTCTGTCATTTCGACACCCTTGGTCATTTCGACTTGTTTCTATGCGACGTGTCTGATTCCGCGACGTCCTAGCCGTTCATCCACTGGCGGATCACGGAGGTCGATTCTGCGGGGTTCTTCACCACGGCGTCACCGATGCGGCGCAGCGCGGAAAGCTTGATGTGGCCGTCGACCTGGGCAATCGCGATGTCCTGGTCGAGCCTGTGCTCTCCCGAGGCACTTCGCCGCTCCTCGAGTTCGCGCATGGCCTCCTCGTCGCCGTCGGCCGCGCGGCCGGTCAGTTCGATGGTCTCGGCGTCGAGCGGCAGCGCGGGGTTCTCCTCGACGATGCCTTCGAGCACCGGCGTATCGAACAGCTTGGGCTTGAGCATGCGCAGGCCGAAGAGGACGATGCCGCCGACAAGCAGGATCTTGAGAATGTCGAAGATGCGCTCGGGGGTGATCCCGAAGGGCAGACCGCCCTGTGCATCGTCGAAGTCCGTCGGCGCGGTGAAGGCCATGTTCTCGACGACCACGCTGTCCCCGCGTTCGGCATTGAAGCCCACCGCGTTCTCGACGAGGCGCTGCAGGCGCTGCATCTCGCCCTGCGGAAGGCCGTTCTTTCCGCCGTCGACCATGACCGCAACGGTCAGGCGGCTGATCTCGCCGGGCGAGCCGACCGAAACAGTGGTCGTGCGGCTGTTCTGGTAGGTAGTGTCTTCGGAGGTCTCGTTCTTCGCCGAGCGACGGCGATCCCCGCCATTGCCGTTGGCGTTGCCCTGGGCGTCGGGAAGCTGTGCGCCCACCGTCACGCCTTGCGCCGCGGCCGAATTCTCGTCGTTCTGGTCGTTCGATTCCACCGTCACCTGGTGCGCGATGACCTGGGTGTCGGGATCGAAGACTTCGGATTCCTTGCGCGTCTGGTCGCGATTGAGGTCGGCGGCGACTTGCGCGCGCACCTTGCCGCGCCCCACGATCGGCTCGATCATGGCCTCGATCTCGCCGCGCAGCCGGTCCTCGATCTGGCCCTTGCGTTCGTCGAGGTCGCCCATCGAACCTGCCCCCTCGTCGCCCGAGCGAGCCAGCAGAGCGCCGTTCTGGTCGACGATCGAGACGGCTTCGGGCGCGAGATCGGGCACCGCGGAGGAGACCAGGTAGCGGATCGCATCGACCGTCTCGGCCGGGATGCGCCCCGTCGTCTTGACCGTGATTGCCGCGCTTGCCTTGCGGCGCTCGGTCTCGAACAGAGCGCGTTCGGGCATCACCACGTGGACCCGCGCGCGGCTGATCCGGTCGATGCTCTCGATCGACTTGGCCAGTTCGCCTTCGACCGCGCGGGTCTCGTTGAGGCGCGCGCGCGAGGAGGACACCCCGAACGGCTCTTCCTCGTCGAGCACTTCGTACCCGATCTTGCCGCCCAGCTGTTCGGAGGCCAGCGACATGCGCAGCTCTGCCAACCGGTCGACGGGCGCCATGATCGCGCTGCCGTCGGCCGAAAGCTGGAAGGGCACCCCCTGCCCGCTGAGCTTCTCGGTGATCGACTGCGCCGCAGTCGGGTCGAGATCGGTGTAGAGGTAGCCCATGCTCGGCTCGGGCGTTCGGAACGCCAGCCAGCCCAGCCCTGCCAGCAAGGCAACGGCAATGCCACCCATCAGCAGCGCCCGGCGCAGCCCGATCTGCTCTAGAAATTTTCGCAACGCGATCAAGATTGCCTCTCGGTAAACCCGCGGGACTTCAGAGCTCCGCCACCGACATTATAGGATGACACTAGGCAATTCTTGCCGCGCCTCGCAAAACTTTCACGTCGGAAGGTACAATCCTGTATTCGAGCGCCGCTGCGCGCGGCAAAACCGGCATGATTGCGCGCCTTTTGCCGCGCCGCTCACGATATGACGGGCAAATAATGCCTCTGCCGGGGCCCTGAAACGCACAACGGACAGTGCATGAAAAAGCCCCGCACCGGGATCGGTACGGGGCTTTCGGACCAACTCTTGGCACGAAGGCTCGGCTAGGCCTCGAGCCCTTTTCCGAGAAGTCCCTCGAGCTCGGCGAGGACGGCCTTCTGGCGCGCCTTCGCATCCACCCCGAGACCTCCTCCGGTCCAGTCGATCCGCGCATCCCCCAGAGCCAGGCTGGGATCATCGACGAGCGCGATCGAGAGGTCCTCCAGCTCGTGCGGATGGCGTTGGCGCAGGCGCGATTCCAGGTCTTCGCGCAAGGCGGGGTTTACCTTGAGGACCAGCCCGGTCCCACGCGCCACTTGCGAAAGCGCGCGCTCCAGCGCTTCGGCCACGGGCTTGCCCGGATCGAGCGCGGTCGCGTGGCCGGCCAGCATGCGCGCGGCCTCGTAGGCGACGGTCGCGGCATCCTGGGCGATCTGGGTCGATACGCCCGAGAACTCGCGGCGCAAGTCGTCGAGAGCGGCGTTGAGCGCATCGGACGACGCCAGCACGGCGGCATCGCGCTCGCGCCGGGCTTCGTCGAGACCGGCCTCGAACGCTTCGCTGCGAACCCGGGTCAGTTCGCTACGGTGCTCTTCCTCGAGACGGGCGAGGCGGGCTTCGAGTTCACCGGTACGGTCGAACCCGTCGTCCTTGTCGGGAACGCGTGCAGGTTCCTCGGCCGGGCTGAAATGAAACACCCGGTCAAATCCGAATGGCTGAATGGGCATGGCTGCCTCCATCATGGCCTTATCCTATACTTGGTCATGGGATGTCCTCGTGCGCACCACCTGTCAACCACGCAGCCTGTCCTCTGCACCGATTGTCCCGTCGTGCCCGTCATCAGAAAATCATCGCATCGTCGCTCTTGGGGTCGACCAGGACGATCTCGCCCTGATCGGCAAGGGTCTTGGCGAGGCGCACCAGCGTGCCCTGCGCTTCCTCGCAGTCGCGCGCGCGCACCGGCCCCATTGCCGACATGTCGTCGCGCATGAGCTTGGCAGCACGCTCGGTCATGACCTTGAAGAAGACCTTGCGCGTTTCTTCCGGCGCGCCCTTCAGCGCCAGCGCCAGGTCGCGCTTGTTGCTCGCGCGCACCAGGGTCTGGATCGCGGCGGGCAGGAGATTGGCGAGATCCTCGAAGGTGAACATCAGCGCGCGGATGCGAGTGGCCGATTCCGGCGCCTTCTCGTCGAGCGCGGCCAGCATCGCCTCCTCGGTCGTACGGTCGAGCGCGTTGAAGAGTTCGGCCATGCTCTCGTGCGTGTCGCGCCGCTGCGTGCGCGAGAAATTGGTCATGAACTCCGACTTCAGGGTCTGCTCGACGTGCTGGAGCACGTCCTTCTGCACCGTTTCCATGCGCAGCATGCGCATGATCACGTCGATGCCCAGTTCCTGCGGCAGCTCCGAGAGCACGCGCGCGGCATGGTCGGGGCGCAACTTGTTGAGAATGACCGCGATCGTCTGCGGGTATTCGTTCTTGAGGTAGCCCGCGAGCACCGCCTCGCTGACGTTGGAGAGCTTGTCCCACATCGTGCGGCCCGAGGGACCGCGAATGTCCTCCATGATCTCCTTGACCTTGTCGGAAGGCATCAGCGATTCGAGCAAGCGCTCGGTGCTTTCGAACGAGCCGTGCAGCGCCGACATACTCGAGACCGCGCTGGTGAATTCGACCATCAGGAATTCGATGACGACCGTGGGAACCCGGCCGAGCTGCGCGATGGCCGCCGAGAGTTCCTTGATCTCCTCGTTCGTAAGCTGGTCCCAGATCGGGGCGCCATGCTGCTGCCCGAGCGCCAGCATCATGGCTGCCGCACGCTGCATTCCCGTGAATTTCTTCAATTCAGGCGGTTCGACAACCGCGCCACCTGTGCTCATCTCTCAGTCCTCAAAAAAGTGCCTGCGCAGAACCGACCCGGCCCGCTCTCTTCTATCTTATAGGATGAACGCCACCCCGAAGCTTAGCGCGAGGCACAAATGACAATTAATTTGAACAACGGCCTGATCGGCCTGTCCATTCTGGGTGGCACGAGCGCCTACACGAGCGCGACCTCCTCGCTGAGCTCGAGCGAAAGCGCCGCCGTGACCAAGGCGAAGGAAGCCTTCACGCTTCCCGAGACGACACCGCCCTGGAAGGAGGACGAAGACACCAGCTCGATGAGCGCGCAGATCTCGGCGATCAAGAAGCTGCTCTCGCTGGTCGATCCGGACGCCGAGAGCGACCTCGAGGACCTGCCCGACGTGCAGGCCGCCTTCACGATCTACAACACGCTCGACAAACTCCAGACAATTGCCGAGAGCGCCGCGGATTCGAGCACGACCGCAACCGAGCGCGCCAAGCTCGCCGCAATCTTCGCCCAGGGTCTCGAGGACCTGCAGGACTACATGAGCTCGGTCGACACCGACATGCTCACGCTCAACTTCGGCAAGCCGACGAGCAGCGTGAAAACGGTTGCGATCGATGCCGTCGACGTCACCGGCTCGGTCGAAGGTCAGGGTGTTTCGGTCAAACGCGACGCCGCGATCGAGGGGCTGACCGGATCGGAAGTGTTCCAGTTCACGCTTACCAAGGGCACCACCACCGAAGTCGTCACGGTCGACCTCTCGCAGACGACGCAGCCGCCGACGCTCGATTCGGTGGCAGAAGCCTTCAACGCCGCGATCGGCGCCTCGCAGGAAACCGACGCCTCGGGCAATCCGGTAGTCGATGAGAACGGCGATCCGGTCAGCTACTGGAAATCGAATTTCACCGTCGAATACAACGACGAGGGCGAATGGGGGCTGGTCTTCAATCCCAAGGGCGTGGAAAGCGTCGCCATCGACCAGGTCGGCAGCCAGGATGCACTGATCGTCGCGGCGGGCGAGACGCGCAAGTCCTCGACCAGCGACGCCGAAGTCTACCGCATTACCAATCTCGACGGCACGCTCGACTGGGAGCGCCTCGGTTCGATCGCGGGCATCGATGCCATGGCCACCGAACGCGCAGAAGCCGAAGCCAAGGCCGACGAGGACTACGATCCCGACGACGGCACCGATTATTCGGTCGCCGCCGAATCCGAAGCCAGCGCCATCGTCACCGACGCCGAAGGCTTCAGCTACATCGTCGGCACGACCACCGGCGATGTGGGCTCGAGCCTCTCCGATGGCGAGGAAGACCTCTACCTCACCAAGATCGACAGCGAAGGCAACGTGGTCTGGCAGCGTAGCCTGGGCGCGGCCGGCTCGGCCGAAGGCGCAGCGATCACCCTCACCGACAGCGGCGAGATCGTCGTGGCGGGCACCGTCAGCGGCGCGTTCAGCAACAGCGACGACGACGAGACCGACATTCTGGTGACCCGCTTCGACACGAGCGGCGCCGAACTTTCGAGCACCGCGATCCGCCGGGTTGGCGACGAAACCGCAACGGCGGTGACCGTGGGCGACGACGGAAGCATCTATGTCGGTGGTCGCACGTCGACGGGCGACGCCTTCATCGCCAAGCTGAGTGCAACCGGCACGCTCGAACAGCGCCGCACGATCGACAGCGGCGGCATCGACACGATCACCGCGCTCGAAGTCGACAGTTCGGGCAACATTCTCGTCCTGACGCGCGAGAGCGGCGTATCGACGCTGCGCCAACTCGACAGCTCGGACATCTCCAACGAACTGGGCTCCTTCACACTTGGAACCGCGGACGCCCGCGCAATCGCGGTATCCGACGATGGGCAGATCGCCGTCGTCGGCGCCACCACCCAGGCCATCGCGGGTACTCAGGCCAACGCGCTGACTGGTGGGCGCGACGCCTTCGCAACGGTGCTCTCCGCCGACTTCTCCTCGGCCACGACAACCTACATCGGCACCACCGACGACGACCAGGCCGACAGCGTCGCCTGGCTCAACGGATCGCTCTACGTCGGGGGTCGCACGACCGGCACGCTCGAGGGAACGCGTGCGGGCACGACCGACGGCTTTGTCGCCAAGATCGACGCGGCCACCGGCACTCTGGGTACCGTATCCCAGTTCGGACTTGTCGCCTCGACGTTCGAGCCGGTGCAGGTCTCGGCCGTCAGCGGCGGGGACACCGCGCTCGGCGCGCTCGGCCTCAGCCGGGGTACGATCAACCAGCAGACCTCGAGCTCGCTCGTCTCGCAGACGAGCCTGCGGGTGGGGGACGAGTTCGGCATCACCGTCGACGACGGCTCGGTGCGCACGATCACGATCGAGGAAGGCGAGACGATGTCGAGCCTGGCGCGCAAGATCCGCCGCATCACCGGCACCTCGGCCACGGTCTCGACCTCGCTCGTCGATGGCCAGACCACGCTCAAGATTACCGCGGCCGCCGGCAGCACGATCGAGCTGAGTTCAGGCGCGAGCGGCAAGGATGCGCTGGCGAAACTGGGCATCAGCGCCGGCAAGCTGATCACGTCGACCGTTTCGGACGACGACGAGACACTGGTGACCCCGGGCGGAACCTTCAGCCTGGCCCTCTCCCAGTCGCTTTCGCTGAGCTCGGAGACGCTCGCCTCGCAGGCGCTCAGCTCGATCAAGTCGGCGCTGTCGATGATCCAGTCGGCCTACCGCTCGCTCTACTGGGACGACAACAAGGCCGCGAAGGTCGATGGAACCTCGCTCATCACCAGCAGCGGCTCGGCTTATCAGCAGTCCAGGCTCGCCAGCTACCAGGCCGCGCTCGACCGGCTGACAAGCTAAGGCCCCCCTCCTTCTTTTTTGCGGAATTCCGATCATGTCTACACTCCCTCCCCTTTTCGAGAGCATGGCCGCGGCAATGAAGGGCATGTCCCAGCATCAGCGGGTCATCGCCGAGAACATCGCAAACGGTGAAACCGCCGGCTACAAGGCGCGCACGGTCGCTCCGGAGGATTTTTCAGCGCTGCTCGCGGCCTACGGCGGCGACAACGGTACGCCGCGGGTCTCGCGTCCGCGCGTGACCTTGTCCTCGACGATGGTCGCGCTCGGAGCACAACCGACGGACGGCAGCGGGGGCATCGTGCTCGACAGCGACACCAGCGAGACCAAGCCCGACGGTAATAACGTGACGCTTGAAGACCAGCTCCTCACGCTCGGCCAGGTTCAAACCGATTACAGCACGGTCACCAATCTTTACCGCAAGCAGATGAGCCTTCTGCGCGTTGCCCTGGGTCAGGGCTGACAGCTTTATCTGCGGGGCCATGAAAGGCCTTGCGGAAAACAGGCCAGGGCCGAGGCGACCAGATCCAAATTGCGCGCGCGCCTCGCCTCGTGGCGGACTGCTCGCGCCCCCTCCTGTTCTTGAATTATTACATTCGTTTGCATTTCCAAATGACCGGGAACCGATCATCCAATAATTCTTTTCTTGAGGCCGGGTTCGCCCGGCCTTCGCGATTCCATCATCATTACCAGCCTTTATTCAAAAATATGTCAGTCACCAGTAAATACTTGCAAGTGCTGGTTAACGGGTTATGACCAATCGCAACGGAATTCATACCGGCGTTGAAGGAGCGCGACACTCCCCAACGCTTCAGCGTAAATTCAGATGGCTGCGACACATATAGATATGCAGGCCCCATGGAACGATGCCATGCCGGGTCCGACGAACGCGGTCGGGCGCGGGTATCTGCGATGTGCACGCCGAATCCGGGATCGGCCACCCATTGGAATGCCGGTTCCGCAATTTAATATTGAGTAGGATCAATCCTTTAGTTAGTTTGACAAATTCAAGGATAAATAGGTATAATTCATACTATATCAGTTCTTGAATTCGGGAGGACGCCGAAATGCCCAGTTGAAGGCATTTCAGCATGTTACGGAGATTTCGGTTGGCCACGATAGATATAGACAGCTGGCGATCCTTTGTTTTTCCAAACAATGTTCGCGAATTGCGCAAGGCACAAGGACTGGCTTCCTTGCTGCAACTTTCAGAACGTCTCCCCAAGCTGACTTATATCCGCCTGTCCAAGATCGAGCGCGGCGAAGTCTTCGCGCGGACCAAGGAACTGAAAGACATCGCCCAGGCCCTCGACGTCGATGCGCAGGACCTGCTCGTCGACATCGATGCCCCCGGCTTCGACATCGCCGAATGGGCCACGCGCATCGTGGGTCCGGAACCTGTCAATCCCAAGTCCGATCGCATGGCCGTGCTGATCGCCGCAGCTGTTCGCGCCCGCCGTGCCGCCGACCACGACCTCACCATCGCAGCGATCGAGGAACGCTACGGCATTGCGCCCGTCATCCTCTCGCGCATCGAGAACGCGCAAAAGCCGTTCGAGCGCTGGAACGAGGACGTGCGCCAAGGTGTGCGCCAATTGCTGGGCACGGACGACGATGCGGCAACCTATCAGTTCGCGGACAATGCCTTTGCCACGGGCACTTTCGACACAATTCTCCCGCAGATCGCCACTCCGGCGCTGCGCATCGAAAAAACGCGCGAGCGTGTCGCAGCGCTGCGCACCGAATTGTCGCGGGTGCTCACGCCCGTGGGAGCGGCCCAGGGGCTGGAGGAAAGCGCCCCTTCACAAGAACTTGCGGGCGCCGCGTCTGACGGCGAAACCGCCGGTGCACCGCCGCCGCCGCGTAGCGGCATGCCGCGCCTTGTTCCCATCTTCGGCTCTCCGCTGCCCGACGGACTGATCGCCCTTCATCCGACGGGAGCCTTCGTCGAGGCCCCGACCTCGGCCGGTTCGCGCGCCTACGGTTTGCGCATCTGCCGCCCGACTCTGGGCCCCGGAATGCCCGGACGCGCGACCCTGATCGTCGATCCCGATCGTTTTCCCGCCGCCGGAGGGCTCGGCATCATCGAGCAGGCGGACGGATCGCTGCGCGCCGTCTCGATCACCGTGGACCGCCAGGGCCGCACGATCGGATTTGGACAACTGCCCGACTACGAAGTCGTCATCGACGAGCTCGACCCCGAACGTGTTGCCAGCGTGGTTGCCGCCATCTTCGAATGAGTAAAAAGGGAGGAGATCTGCCCGCTCCGCAGGGCCAGCTTCCTATAATACGAGACAGGATCTATCTAAATAATCGGTTGTCTCAACGATGCGCACGCGAAACAGAGCCCCGGCGACTTGGAGCGCGATGCCCGTTCAGCAATCGGCAAGGTCCTGTTGCGAGCACGCCGAACGCGCGCGTCTAGGCTATCCCACGGCGCTCGACGAACTGCGCAAGACGTTGGAGCGCCTGCGTGACGGTTCGCCGAAAGTAGGATGCACGACGCTTCTCCTGCTCGACCTCCACAAATTCAAGCGCATCAATCGCATCTATGGTCACGCCTCCGGAAGCGCTCTGCACACACGGATCGCCAAGCGCCTTGCGCATGTCTGTGGCTCGGTGCCGATGTTCCAGTTGGGCAGCGACGAATTCGCCTTCCTTCACAGCGGCGCGCACAGCTGCACGCCCGAAGAACTTGCCGGGGCGCTCCTGGCTGCGGTCGACATCCCCATCAAGGTGAAGGGCAACGCGATCCGACTGAGCGCCGCGATCGGCCTTGCCAGCCACCGCGACGTCGATGGCACCGTCGAGCAGTTCCTCGACCTCGCCTCGATCGCCCTTTCGCAGGCGCGCAAGGGCGCAGGCGGCAAAAGTGCCTACCACGCGATCGACGCGAGCCAGTCCCCGCGTCTCGACTACCTTCTGGCCTGCGAGTTGCCCGATGCCCTGCGCAATGGCGATGTACACCCCTACTACCAGCCCATCGTCTCTCTGGCACACAACACGGTGACCGGCTACGAGGCCCTCGCACGCTGGCAGCACCCCGAACACGGACTGCTGCTGCCAGACACGTTCCTGCCCATCGCCGAAGAGCTGGGCCTGATGGACGAACTCCTGCTGACAATGGTCGAGCAGTCCTGCCGCGACATGCAGTCGCTTCCAGGGCCCGTGAACGTCGCCATGAATCTCAGCCCGCACCAGCTCGACGGCGAATCCATCGTCGCGCGCCTCCTCGCCGTGATCGACGCCAGCGGGATCGCCTCTCGGATGATCACGCTGGAGGTGACCGAGGACAAGCGCACTGAAGACTCCGAAGCGACGCGCCGCTCGATCGATGCCCTGCGCAGCGCCGGCATCAAGATCGCGCTCGACGACTTCGGCAGCGGCTATGCAAATCTGCAGCGCCTCGCCCAGTTCCCTCCCGACAGCCTCAAGATCGATCGCGCCCTCACCCGGGCCTGCGACAGCGACATGGGGAAGAGGCTGCTGACCTCGGTGATCGAACTGGGCCACCGGCTGCACCTGCCGATCATCGCCGAGGGCATCGAGACGCCCGCCCAGGCGCGCTGCCTCACCGACATGGGCTGCGACTATGCGCAAGGCTTCCTGTTCGGCCACCCCCAACCTTGCGACAAGCTGCTGGAAACACCTGATTTCTCATCCAATGGCTAACCTCCGGCCGCGCCTTCGGCGCGGCCGTCAGGGCGACAAGCAAGCGCACACGAAAACACAAAGAGAACGGCGCGGAAAAGTTGCCCTTTCCGCGCCGTTCTCTTTGTGTGCCTGTCGGGTGGCTCAATACTCGGTGTTGACCGAGATCGGCGTCGTAAGCTCGCGACCAGCCATGCTGCCGCCCGCGCTGTAGATGATGGCGCGCGCGCCCGTGAGGCGCATCGCCTCCAGTGTGATCGCGTCCATCATGTCGCGCGAGAGTTCCATCTGGCGCTGGAGCACGTCGGCGTTGGCCTTGGCCGCGTCGCGCAAGTCCGCGACCTGCTCGAAGAGCGCGTCGCATTCCTCCTGCTCGAGTTCCATCACCCAATCGGGATTGACCCGATCGCGCCGCGTCACCTCGGCATCGAGCGAGGCGACCAGCCGCGCCTTGGCCGCGCCGAGAGAGGCCAGGTCGCGTACCCGCTCGCGCTCGCGCAGACCGTCGGTTTCCTTGCGCATGACCGAGGCTAGCGCTTCCATCAGGGCCGTTACTTCGTCACGCATTGCCCGCACCTCCCTGGAGCCGGATGATCTGCGCCTCAACCGCCGGCGCGATGCCAAGGCCACTGCCCTTGGCGATCTGGTTGCCGATCTGCTCGGCGAGGATGCCCTTGAACATCTCCTCGCCATGACCGCCCGAGAAGCTGTCGTCCTGCTCGACGGTTTCCATGAGGATCTTGGTGATCTGCCCGGCGAAGACGCCTTCGAACTCTTGCGCGACTGCGGCGGGGCTCTTCTGGGTGGAGGGCACGACCTGGCGAGCAGGCATCGAATCAAGCGGGGAAATGGCCATGGTTACTGCACCGTGATTTCGGCCTGCAGGGCACCTGCGCTTTGCAGCGCCTGCAGGATGGTGATGAGATCGCGCGGGCTGACGCCGAGCGCGTTGAGACCGGAAACCAGCGAACGCAGGGACGTGCCCTGGGTCAGCATCGCCAGCGAGGCGCCGTTGCCGTCGTTGGCCTGGATGCGCGTGCGCGGCAGCGTCGTGGTCTGTCCGTTGGAGAGCGGATTGGGCTGCGAGGCTACCGGGGTCTCGGTCACGCTGATGGTGAGGCCGCCTTGCGCGATCGCGACCGGGCTCACGCGCACGTCGGCGCCCATCACGACCGTGCCGGCCGCCTCGTTGATGACGATGCGCGCGGGCTGGTCGACCGCGACGGTCAGGTTCTCGATGCGGGTGACGAGGTCGATCACCGAGCCCGATGAGGGCGTCAGTTCGACAGTCGCCGGATCGAGCACGACGGCCGAACCGGGCGCCTCCCGGTTGATCGTCGTCGCCACGCGCTTCGCGGTGGTGAAGTCGGGGTTCTTGAGTGCGAGCTTGAGGCTCGTTGCGCTGGCAAGCGCATAGGGCACTTCGCGCTCAATGATGGCCCCCCCGGCTATCCGGGCCGTTGTCATCACGCCCCGGCTGAGGCTGGCGGCCGCGCCGGTCGCCTTGAAGCCCGACACCGCCACGGGACCTTGCGCAACGGCGTAGATCTCACCGTCCAGCGCGCGTAGCGAGGAGACGAGCAGGATGCCGCCCTGCAGGCTGGTCGCATCGCCCAATGCCGAGACCTGCACGTCCATCGTCGAGCCCGCACGCGCAAACGGCGGCATCGTCGCGGTGACGGTGACGGCGGCAACGTTCTGGGTGCGCATCTGCGTGCCGCGGATGTTCACCCCCATGCGCTCGAGCATCGACTGCAACGTCTCTTCGGTGAAGGGCACGTTACGTACGCGGTCGCCGGTCCCCTGCAGACCGACGACGAGACCGTAGCCGACCAGCTGGTTCGAGCGCACGTTCTCGACATCGACGATGTCCTTGATGCGCGGCTGAGGTTGCGCCTGCGCCAGGGCCGGCGAGGCGAACGGCGAAAACGCGCCCGTCACCGGCCCGAGCGCCAGCGCCAGGGCGAGCGCCCGGCTCGGACGGCGGGCAGGAAACCTGGGTTTGAAAGCCATTTGCATTACTGTCCTTATAGGATGGGCAGGCGGCACGGGAGGGCCCTCGCCCTCACCTTTTTGCCGTCACGTCTTGCGGCGTTTCGAAAGCCGCATCACGTAGCCGATGATCTCGGCGACGGCGGCGTAGTGCTCGACCGGGATCGGCCGATCGATGTCGACGCTGGCGTAGAGTGCACGCGCAAGCGGCGGGCTCTCGACGATCGGTACATTGGCCTCGGTCGCGATCTCGCGGATGCGCATGGCGATCGCGTCGACGCCCTTGGCGACCACCACCGGGGCGGCCATCGTGCCATGTTCATAGCGCAGGGCGACCGAGTAGTGCGTCGGGTTGGTGACGATGACGCTGGCGGTGGGCACGGCCGCCATCATGCGCCGGCGTGCACGCTCCATGCGGATCTGGCGGATGCGCGCCTTGATCTTGGGATCGCCCTCGCTCTGCTTGTACTCGTCCTTGATCTCCTGGAGCGTCATGCGCATGCGCTTCATGAAGGCCCGGCGCTGGTAGACGAAATCGAAGATCACCAGGGTCAGGACCACGAAGACCACCGCGCGCACCGCCTCGAAAGCCAGTGTGACCGCCGCCGAGCCCACCGCCGCCGGCGTATAGCCGACGATCTGGTCTAGGCCGGAGAGCCGGGGGCGCAGCACGAGAAAGACGGCAAGGCCGATGGCGCTGAACTTGGCGAGCGTCTTGGCGAACTCGACCAGCGCGCGCATGCCGAACAGACGCTTCAGGCCGGCAAACGGGTTGAGCTTGGACCAGCGCGGCGAAATGCGCGACCAGCTGAGGGTCGGGCGGCCCTGGAGCAGGCCGGTCCCGATCGCACAGAGCATGAGCAGCGCGAGCACCGGCCACAAGGCCATTGCCCAGGCCAGCATCACGCCCGCAATCATGCCTTGCGCGGTGTCGGTCGTCATCGGGTAGCCGTCGGCCCCGCCCCACAGTCGGGTGAAGAGCGTGAGAAACGCCGAACAGGCGCTCGCGCCGAGCCAGCCGGTGACGACCAGAACGCCCAGCATCATCGTGCCGTGGCGGACTTCGGCGGCCATGGCGACGTCGCCGCGCTTGCGCGCATCCTCGAGCCGCTTGTCGGTTGGTTCCTCGGTTTTCTGGTCGGAATCGGTATCCGCCATGAGGCTAGCTCCCCCAGCCCGAATTCATGAAATCGGCCATGGCCGCGGCGAAAGTCGTCAGGATCGTGCCGACGCAGGCGCCGAGCACAGCGAGGCCCAGCAGGAGATTGAGCGGCTGGGTGATGAAGAAGACCTGGATCGAGGGCGCCACGCGCGCGGCCAGCCCCAGGCCGATGTTGAACAGCGCGCCGTAGAGGATCAAAGGCGCGGCCAGGCTGAGCCCGAGCCCCATGGCCTGACCGGTGACGTGAACGGCTAGGTCGGCGAAGTCGCCCGCCGGCGGCAGTCCGCCGACCGGAAACACATCGTAGGAATGGATGATCGAGGCGATCCACAAGTGGTGCACGCCCAGCCCCATGCAAACAAGGAGTGCGGCCATGCCCAGCAGGCGTGCCAGCAGCGGCGTCTGCCCACCAAGCGAGGGATCGAAGACCAGCGCCGAGGCCAGACCGACCTGCTGCGTGGCCAGCGCACCCGCGATCGCGATCGCGCTGAACAACAGCTTGACGATCGTGCCCAGCGCAAGGCCCACCAGCATTTCGGAAATCACCAGCATCGGCAGGTTCGCACCATCGCCCGCCAGCCCCGCAACGCGCGGCTCAAGAAGGCCGTAGAGGCCTGCGGTAAAGCCGAGCGCCATCAGCAGGCGGATCTGGGGCGGCACCGATTCGTCCGAGAAGGCCGGAAGAAGCATGAGCACCGCCCCGATCCGCACGAACAGCAAGAGAAAGCTCGTGGCGTCGATCGGCAGGGCCTGGAGGAGCGCGCTGTCCACTTGCGTCAGCCCGCGATGATCGCGTCGGCAATGCGGTCCATGAACGTGGCCAGCGAATGGCCGATCATGGGCAGGCTGACGAGCAGCACCGCGCCGATGATGATGATCTTGGGCACGAAAGTCAGGGTCATTTCCTGGACCTGGGTCAGGGCCTGCAGGAGGCCGATCGCCACGCCCACGATGAGCGCAGCAACCAGCATCGGGCCCGCGATCGTGAGCACCAGCACCAGTGCGGCGCGGGCGATTTCAATGGCGTCATGTGGATCCATCGCTGTACCTCCCGCGAGCCGGCCCGCCCGTCCTCAGACCTGCATCCGCATGATTTCGGAATAGGCGCTGACCACGCGGTCACGCACCGAGACAACCGTGTCGAGCGCGGTTTCGGCAGCGCCCATGGCGGTCACGACGTCGATCAGGTCGCCCTTGCCCGCGACCTGGCGCGCGCTTGCGGCTTCGGCGCTGCGCAGCGAACCCGCCGCGTCGGTGACCATGCCCTGGACCAGCGAGGCGAAGCTGCCGCTCGCCTGCTCCGAACCGAGCGCCGAATTGGCGGACGTGGTGGGCTCGAGCGAGGAGGCAACCTGCATTGCACGGCCATAGGCGCTGGTGGCATCGAGAGTACCGATAGTCATCTTTGGCTAGTCCTTACTTGAGCAGGTCGATCGTGCGCGTGGTCATGCCGCGCGCGGATTCGATGGCGTTGAGATTGGCTTCGTACGAACGCTGTGCCGCCTTCATGTCCGCGACCTCGATCAGCGGATTGACATTGGGCTGGGCGACGTAGCCCTCGGCGTCAGCCGCCGGGCTGCCGGGCTGATAGACGCGGCCGAAGGCGGAAGTGTCGTTCTCGATCGAGGAGACCGAAACCCCGGTCGCGCCGGTGGAGCGGTCGAGCTCCTGGGTGAAGGTCGCGATCTTGCGGCGATAGGGGTCGCTCGTGGAGGAGGTCGCGACCGAGTCCGCGTTCGCCAGGTTCTCGGCGATGACGCGCATGCGCAGCGACTGGGCGCGCAGCCCGGACGCCGAGACATCGATAGAATTCTGCAGTTCCATGCGGAAGTTTCCCTGCTGCCGTCATTGGCAGTCTCACTATAGGCATTTTTTGCCTAGCTCCGGACTCTTCCTATATAATATTTCCTATAACGAGCCCGAAAGGAGACGCACATGTCCGTCCTCGAAGGCATACCCATCGACCTCTCGATCGTCCTGGGCTCGACCAGCCTGCCCATCCGCCAGGTGCTCAAGATGGGCCGCGGCGCGATGATCCCGCTCGACAGCCACCACGAAGATCCCACCCGCGTCTACGTCAACGACGAGCTGGTCGCGGAAGGCCGGATCCAGGTGAACGGCGAACTCATGTCGCTCGAAATCACCCGCGTCCTCCAGCGCGAGCCCTGAGCGATGGACTTTCTTTCCATCCTGCGCACGCTGGGCGCGCTCCTTTTCGTCCTGGGCCTGCTTGTCGGCGGTCTCTGGGCGGTCCGGCGTTATGAACTGCGCATCCCATCGGAGATCCTGCCCAAGCTCGCGGGAAGCCTCGGGCGTCCGGTCCGCGAACGCCGCCTCGAACTCGTCGAGCGTCTCGCGATCGATACGCGCCGCTCGCTGGTTCTGGTGCGCCAGGACGGACTGGAATTTAGCCTCGTCATGGGGCCCGAAGGCCTGGTTCAGCTCGATCCCGCCAAGGGCCTCCCCGTTCCCTCTCCGGTCGCTAGTGACCCATCCGCCGCACCTGCCGGCGACAAGGAGGCAAACCTTGCCTAGTTCCTTCAAGCGTCCCTCGCTCGCGCTTCTCGCGGGCCTCGCCACTGGAAGCGCTCTGCTCCTGGTTCCGGACGCCGCCCTGGCACAGGCCGCTTCGGCCGCCGGCGCGCTGGGCGAAGGCTCGGTCTCGGGCCGGGTGATCCAGCTCGTCCTGATGATGACGGTGCTCAGCCTCGCGCCGGGCATCCTGATGACGATCACCTCGTTCACGCGCATCGTCGTCTCGCTCTCGCTTTTGCGTTCGGGCCTCGGCGTCCAGGGCGTGCCGCCCAACCCGGTGGTGATCAGCCTTGCCATGTTCCTGAGCTTCTTCGTGATGGCGCCGACCTTCAACGCAGCCTGGGACCAGGCGATCGTGCCCTACAACGCCGGGCAGATCGACGAAGGCACCGCGATCGAACGCGCCAGCGCCCCGTTCAAGAAGTTCATGCTCGGCCAGGTGCGCGAGGGCGACCTGGAGCTTTTCGTGTCGCTGTCGAACAAGGCCCCCAAAACCCGCGCCGAAGTCCCGATGACGACGCTGATGCCCGCCTTCATGATCTCCGAACTGCGCCGCGCCTTCGAGATCGGCTTCCTCCTGCTCCTCCCGTTCCTGGTAATCGACCTCGCGGTTGCCGCCGTGCTCATGGCAATGGGCATGATGATGCTGCCACCCGCGACGATTTCGCTGCCGATGAAGATCATCTTCTTCGTCCTCGTCGATGGCTGGGCGCTGGTGGCGGGCTCGCTGATCCGAAGTTTCGGGGCGGCCGGCTAAGCCGGCACCCAGCTTTACCGACATACGAAAAGGGCCGCCCGGAGCGTATCCGGAGCGGCCCTTTTCGCGATCAAAGGACGCAGCCTCAGACCGGCCCAACCCGCGCGATCATCGCCTTGCGCACGGTGCCCTTGCCGTAGACCTCGACTGCCGCATCGACGAGCAGCGCGCGCAACGCGACGAGATCGGGAAGCTGCCCGTCAGGCCCGGCCGCGAGCGGACGGCGATAGGCGCGCATGTTGACCGCGTTGAGGAAGAACGGCAGGCGCGCCTGCACGTCTGCCACGCTGTCCGCCGCGACTTCGAGCTGGCTATCGATCGTCACGTAGCCCGCCAAGCGACCGTCCCTGGAGACAAGCGGGACCAGCAGGGTATCCACCGGAACATAGCCACTGGCCGCGGCATGCTTGAGCTTGCCCTCGAAGAGATCGGGGAAGAACCGAAGCGCTGCGTAGGCCCCGCCGGCACCGACGGGAAGTCCGATGAGAAGGAGGGCGACCCCGATCCCGATGCGTTTGATCACGTTTCTATGTCCTCACTCGTCGATGCGCGCCGAGGCGATCAGAAGGAAAAGCTGGGATCACGCGGGAACGCGGATTTCTCGGCGTCCACGATGATCGTGATCCGGCGGTTCTCGGGGCGACCGGGATCGTCGGGATAGACCGGGTCGGTAGCGCCCTTGGCGACGATCTGCGAGAAACGGTCCAGCGAAAGCCCTGCCCCCACCATTGCGGTGCGCGCGGCCAGCGCCCGGTCGGCCGAAAGCTGCCAGTTGCTGGCGCTCTGCCCGCCCACGCCGTCGGTATGCCCCTCGATCGCGATCTGCCCCCCGGTGCTGCCAAGGTCTTGGGCGATCCGGGTGAGCATCGTGCGCGCGAAACCGTTGAGACGCGCCGTTCCGCCTTCGAACATCGAACGCGCAGGCGTATCGAAGAGATGGATGCGCAACCCGTCGGGGCGCGCCTCGACCTGGTAGTTGGGCGCGGCATCGCGCGGATCGTCGGGCTTCTCGAGCGCAAGGCGCATTTCCTGCGCCATCACGCGCAGCGCGGCCTCGGGAACCCGCGCCTCACCGCCGCGCGCCACGCCCTCGGCGCCCGCCTCGCTGGCCGGCTGGCCCTTGGGCTTGGCGTCGTCGGACTGCGCCTTGCGGCTGTGCCCACCCTGCCCTGGCTGCGAACCGGGCTGGTTGCTCTGCGACTTGGGCACGGCCGTCGCGTCCGAAACCGGCGTGAAGTAGTCGGCAAGGCCGCGAAGGCGCTCCTTGTCCGGGTTCGACATCAACCAGAGCAGCATGAAGAAGGCCATCATGGCGGTCACGAAGTCGGCATAGGCCACCTTCCATGCGCCGCCATGCGGTGCGGCATGACCCGCCTTGCGCACCTTGCGAATGACAATGGGGCGATCCGAGGACATGACCTGTTACGTATCCTTACCTTGCTTCAGCCCACGACGGCGCGGAGGCGTTCCTGCATGACCTGCAGGCGAACCTGCCCCAGCGAATGGCCGAAGTCCTGGCCTTCGGCGAGACGGTGGAGAAGCGCCGCGCTCTCGTCCACGTGCTGGGCGATGAGGTCGAACGACTGGAGCTGATCGACGTAGTCCAGCACGAAGCGCTCGTCGGCGATGATCACGCCGGCCAGCTCCTCGAGCAATCCGCACACGAGGCGCATTTCTTGCGCGATCGCGGTCATCAACCGGTCACGCGGTGTATCATCAAGAGCAGTCGACATTTCGGTCTCCGTCATCAAAACAATTCGAGTTCGCCGGAGCTTTCGGCTTCCACGACAGGCTTGACAGGTGCCACGGGGGGCAGCGGAACATCGCGCACGAGCGAGGATCGCACCCGCCCTTCGTAGGGCATGAACTCGACTTTGCGCGCTTGCGTGCCGCCAAGCTCGCAGCGGTCCAGCACGATCCCTTCGGTCTGAAGGAACTTGCGCGCGAACAGCCCGTTGCGCTGGCCGATGTCCCCAAGGTTGGCGACGATGCTGGCCCCGCCGTAGAGGTGGGCCCGCAGGCGCGAGCGCTGGGCGCCACGCTTCATCAGGCCGTTGATCAAGAGCTCCATCGCGTGGATGCCGTAGCGCGTCATCTCGGCCTTGGGCACGGGGTTGTCGTCCCCAGGCTCTCCCAGGAGGAAGTGGTTCATGCCCCCCAACTTCGCCACCGGGTCGTGCAGGCACGCGGCCACGCACGAACCCAGCAGCGTGGAGATGACCAGCCCTGGCTCACCGGCGACATGGTGTTCGCCCTGGACAATGGGAACGCGGGCCATGGCCTTAGGTCAGCTCACCAAAGACGCGCTCGATCTTTTCCTTCAGCGCGGCGGGCGCGAAAGGCTTGACCACGTAGTTGTTGACCCCGAGCGCCGCCGCCTTCTGGACGACTTCCTTGTCGGCCGAGCCGGTGAGCATGATGAACACCGTCTTGCCGATGGTGCCATCGGCGCGGACGGCCTCGAGGAACTGAAGGCCATCCATGTCGGGCATGTTGTAGTCCGAGATGATCAGGTGGACACGGTCCGCCTTGACGGCCGGCAATGCCTCCACCGCCGAGGGCTTGTCCCGGATGTCCTTGAAGCCCAGATCCTGCAGCGCACGACGGATCATCGCGCGCATACTCGTCTGGTCGTCGACCACCATTACCTTAATTGCAGACGCTGCCGGCATTATACCGCTCCATTTACCGCCGGCATGCCGCGAGGATAGCCTCGGGCATGGCGGACAAATTGATCTCTTTCTCGACCGCGCCGAGTTCGAAGGCCGCTCGCGGCATGCCGTAGACCACGCAAGTCTCCTTGGTCTGGCCGAACGTCAGGGCACCCGCATCGCGCATCTCCTTGAGGCCCGCCGCGCCGTCCGAACCCATCCCGGTGAGGATGACACCGATCGCGCGCGACCCCAGAGCCGCCACCGAGGAGAACAGCACGTCGACCGAAGGCCGGTGCCCGCTCACGGGATCGGCGGCCACGAGCCGGATGGTGTTCCCGCTCGCCCCGGTCAGCTTCATGTGCCGTTCGCCGCCCGGCGCGATGTAGACGGTGCCGGGGGCCAGGTTCATCCCGTCCTCGGCCTCGACCACCCGGACCCCGGTCTCGCGGTCGAGACGGGCCGCGAAGCCCGTCGTGAACACCGCCGGCATGTGCTGGACGACCAGCACCGGAGGGCAGTTCGCGGGCAGCCCGCCGATCAGCGAGAACAGCGCCTCGACACCTCCGGTCGACGCACCGACCGCGATGATCATGTCGCGCATCGGACCCGAAGGCTTCTCGACGCGCTGCACCACCGGTTGCGGGCGGCTCGTGGTCGCGCGCACCGAAGAGCGCGCGGCCATCTTGACCTTCTTGCGCAGGAGCGCACCGTCCTGGGCGATCTCCAGCGGGTTGCCCGAAGGCTTGGCAATGCAGTCCACCGCGCCCAGGCGCAGCGCCTCGATGGTGGCCTCCGCCCCCCGCGCGGTCAGTGTCGAGCACATGACCACGGGCATCGGGCGAAGACGCATGATCCGCTCGAGAAACGAGAGGCCGTCCATCCCGGGCATCTCCACGTCGAGCGTGACGACATCGGGATTGAGCGCCTTGATCATCTCGCGCGCGGCGTGCGGTTCGGGCGCCATGCCCACGACCTCGATCTCGGGGTCCTGGCTCAGCAATTTGTTGAGCAGCGCGCGCATCGCCGCGCTGTCGTCGACGATGACGACCCTTGCGGTACGCTCGGTCATGCCCGGCCCTCCCCGGTGTGCTGGTAGATCGTCTGGCCGACCGCCTTCATGCGCCGGGTGACCGGGCCGATCAGGCGTTCGGAATGGCCGATGTAGAGGAAGCCGCCGGGGACCAGCATGTCCACGAGACGCTCTTCCAGTTCGGCTTTCGCTTCGTCGTTGAAATAGATCATCACGTTCCGGCAGAAGATGGCATCGTACTTCTGGCGCATCGGCCAGGCGTCGAAGAGGTTGAGCACGCGCGGCGTCACCAGCTTGCGCAGGAGATCGGTGACGACCCGCTGTTCGCTGCCCACCGGCATCGTCCAGATCTTGCGATAGCCCTCGGGGATCGAAGCGCAGGTCGCATCCGCGTAGATACCCTGGGCCACGGCATCGACCACGTGCGGGGCGATGTCGGTGGCGAGGAGGCGGATGTCGCCCTGGCTGAGCCACGAGGCCGTCGGACGGCTCTGGCCCGCCAGCGTCATCGCGATCGTGTACACTTCCTCACCCGACGAGCACCCGGCCGACCAGATGCGCACCTTCTCGCCGCGCCGCACCTTGTCGCGCAATTCGGGCGCGACATGTGAGCGCAAGTGGTCGAAATGGTGCGCTTCGCGGAAGAAGTGCGTGTGGTTGGTGGTGAGCGCCACCACCATCGAGCGGCGCTCGACGGGGTCGCGCTTCACCAGGGCAAGATAGTCGGTGAAGGAGGTCAGGCCCTTGTCGCGCAACCGCCGGTTGAGGCGGGAGTGGACGAGGGTCATCTTCGCTTCGCTCAGGTGGATGCGGGCATCCGACTGCATGATCGCCGCGATTTCGCGGAAATGGTTGGGATGCAGCTCGGCCTGGCCGGAAAGGGCACCGCCACCAGCCGCACCCACCGCCTGTTCCGCGTGGGCCTGTTTCACGCGACGAGCTCCGGAAGCTGGCGTGCCAGACCGAGCGCGTCGAGCTCGAGCAGCAGGCACATCGCCTCGTCCTGTCCGGCCTCGGTGGTGCGCCGCTCGATCTTGACGAGCCCGGCGATCGCGCTGGCGTCATTGACCTCGGCGTCGGGCGCGGGCTGGATCTCGTCGGGATTGATCGAGACGATGTCGACCACCTCGTCGACCAGGAACCCAGCATGGCGGCTGCCGATCGCGACAACCAGCACGCACGAGCGCGAGTGCAGCTCGCTCGGCTCCCAGCCCAGGCGCTCGGACAGGCCGACGATGGGGATGACCGAGCCGCGCAAGTTGGCGACGCCCTTGACGAAGCTGGGGACGCTGGGGAGCGGCGTGGGATCTTCCCACTCGCGGATCTCGAGCAGCGAGCTCATCTCGATGCCGAAAAGCTGCTTCCTCAGGGTGAACGTGACAATCTTGCGCTCGGCAATCGCCTTGGCGCCCTCTTCCGTGCTCATGCTGCCATTCCTTTCACTGCATACTTTCCGCCAACGCCGTTCGCGCTGACCAGGGCATCGATATCGAGGATGAGGGCAATCGCGCCGTCACCCAGGATGGTGGCGCCACCCAGCCCGCGGATCGGGTGGAGGTTGTCCTCGAGGCTCTTGATCACGACCTCGCGGCGGTTATCGATCGTGTCGACCATCAGGCCGACATGGCCGGAGGATTCGTTCTCGACGATGATGACGAGCGATTCCTCGGGCGGGCGGCTCGAGCCCATCCCGAACATCTCGCCCACGCGGCGCACCGGCAGGTACTTGCCGCGAAGCTCGATGACCTCGGTGCTCGGCGAGGTCGCCTGGACCTGGCCGGGTTCGGGCTGGACGGTCTCGATGACGTTCGTCAGCGGCAGCACGAAGCGCTGCTCGGCCAGGCGCACGATCATGCCGTCGAGGATCGCCAGCGTGAGCGGCAGGGCCATCGTGAAGGTCGTGCCTTCGCCGGGAACCGATGTGATCTCGAGACGACCGCCCAGGGCTTCGACGTTGGAGCGGACCACGTCCATGCCCACGCCGCGACCCGAGATGTTCGAAATCGTCTCGGCGGTCGAGAAGCCCGGCGCGCAGATCAGCGCGTCGATTTCCTCGTCGCTGAGCGAGGCCTCGGCCGGGACGATGCCGCGCTCGACCGCCTTGGCCAGCACGCGCGCCCGGTTGATGCCGCGCCCGTCGTCGCGGATGCGCACGATGATGCGCGCGCCCTTCTGCTCGGCCGAGAGGTAGATCGTGCCTTCCTCGGGCTTGCCCGCGGCGAGACGTTCCTCGGCGCTTTCGATGCCGTGGTCGACCGCGTTGCGGATCATGTGCGTCAAGGGATCGCCGATCTTCTCGATCACGCCCTTGTCGACTTCGGTGGTCTCGCCGGTGGTCTCGAGGATCACCTTCTTGCCCGTCTCGGCCATGAGGTCGCGCAGCATGCGGGGCACGCGCGAGAAGGCCTGGCGGATCGGCTGCGCGCGCAGCGACATGACGTTGTCCTGGATCTGGCGCGTCAGGCGCGAGAGCTCGGGCAGTTCGACACGTTCCTGGTCGGCAGGCGAGAGGCGATCGGAGAGGATCGAGCCGCGGATGACGAGCTCGCCGACGAGGTTGAGCAGCTGGTCGAGCTTGCTCAGATCGACGCGGATCGTCTGCCCGCTCTCACCGCCGCCCTGCGCCTTGGCCTTGGCCGCGGGCTTGGCCGCCTCGCTGCCTTTGGGCAGATCGAGCGCCACGACCGTCGGCGATGCCTCGGCAGGTGCCGCGATGGTCTCGAGCGCCACCGGCTCGGCCGCGCCGAGCGTCGGCAGGTCGAAGGGCAGCACGTCGGCGCTGGGCACGACGACCGCCTCTTCCTTCTCGATGTCGACCTTGGAATCGGGCGCTACGAAGTCGAAGCAGTCGCGAATGTCCTGTTCCTCGACACTCGCGGGAAGTGCGAGATCCCAGACCAGGTAGCTTTCCTCGGGGTCGAGTTCGGCCAGGGAAGGCAGCTTTTCGCGATCGACGCCGGTGATCCGGGCCCCCATCGATTCGAGCTCGCGCACGACCAGCAGCGGTTCGCTGCCATTGGCCATCGCGCCGCGCGAGGGTGCGAAGCGGACCATCCAGCCCGCGGGCTCGGGAGCCGGAACAAGATCATCGATTGCAACGGCGACCGGCTCAAAGCCGAACGGGTCGAAATCCTCGACTTGCGCGGCAACGGGCACGAAGCCGAATTCATCGCTCGCAGGCTCGGGAGCCGGTGCGGGTGCGGCCGGTGCCGGCGCGGCGCCTGCCGAGGGCCCCTCGAGGATCATGTCGAGGCGGTGCAGCATGTCGTCATCGGCCGGCGGTTCGGAACCGCTCTGTGCCGCCGCGACGTGGTCCGAAAGGATGTCGAAGGCGTTGAGCAGCACCTGGCAGATGTCGTCGGTGGGCTCGATGCGCCCTGCCCGGACACCGTCGAGAACGTTCTCGAAGCGATGCGAAAAGCCGAGCAGCGCGTTGTGCCCGAAAGCCCCCGAGCCACCCTTGATCGAGTGAACCGCACGGAACACGCCCGCAATGACGTCGGGCGAAACGTCGCCGCTGGCCATCGCCGACAGGCCTTCCTCGGCCACCGCCAATCCTTCGGAGCACTCTTCGAAGAAGATGCCCTGGATTTCGTCGAATTCGTCGCTCATGGGCACACGCGGCGGATGGCCGCCCCCAGCTTGTCGGCGTCGAACGGCTTGGTGATCCAGCCGGTCGCACCGGCCTCGCGCGCGCGGGCCTTCTTCTCATCGGAGAATTCGGTCGACAGGACCAGGATCGGCGTTGCCTTGAATTCGGCCTCGCCGCGCAAGGCCTCGATCAGCTCGAAGCCGTCCATCTTGGGCATGTTGATGTCGGTGATCAGCAGGTCGGGCTTGACCTCGCGCATGCGCTCGAGGCCGTGCGCGCCATCATTGGCGGACTCGATCCGGAATCCCTGGGCACTCAGCGCAGTCTTGAGAAGCATTCGAATTGTCGCGGAATCGTCGACGGTCAGGATCAGTTTGCTCACGGGTGGATTTCCTCTTCAGGCAGTCCCAGGGCCGACGCCAAGCCACAGGCGTTGACGCGCTCGAGAAAGGCCGTGCTCGGATTCAGGATTTCAAAGGGCACGCCCGATGCTTGTGCATCGGCCCGTGCGGCGAGAAGGATTTGCAGGACGGCCTGGCCGATGGCCTCCACCTCGCTGGCGTCGATCCGGAAGCCATCCTCGTGGCCGGCGGATGCGAGAAGGCTGTCTCTCAGATCTTCCGCGGTCGCGGTGGATCCAATGGCGGGCAGGCAAAGCAACGGTTCGGCAACCGCCGCATCAGGCTGGATTGGCATTGAGTTGCTCCTTCACTTCATCCAGGGCCATTTCGAGTTCGGAAAACGTCGGTGCATAGGGCGAGGGCGTCATGCGCCGCGCCAGTTCGATGACGACTTCGATGGGCTGTTCCTGCGCGTATCCAACGATGGCCGTCTTCACGATGAGGTAGGGCTTGAAGTCGGAGTCGATGATCTGCTGGAGCTTCTGCGCGATCGGTCCGACCAGGCAGTAGGCGAGCAGAACGCCCAGGAAGGTGCCGACGAGCGCCCCCCCGATCATCGCGCCCAGGACTTCGGTGGGCTGGTCGATCGAGCTCATTGTCTTGATCACGCCAAGCACGGCCGCCACGATCCCCAGCGCCGGAAGGCCGTCGGCCATCACCTGCAGCGCGTGCTGGGGCTGCAGTTCCTCGGCGTGGTGGCGCTCGATGTCGCCTTCCATGGCTTCGGCCAGCTGGTGCGGATCCTCGAAGTTCACGGTCATCATGCGCAAGTAGTCGCAGATGAATTCGATCAGCCCCTTGTCCTGCACCAGCTTGGGGAAGCGCTTGAAGATGGGACTGTCGTCGGGCGCATCGATGTGCTTCTCGATACCGCTGCCGCCTTCCCGACGAAAGGTCAGGAGCAATTGGTAGAGCAGCGAGAGCAGGTCGCGAAAATCGGCCGAGGTCCACCGCCCGCCCTTGAAGACGCGCACGATCCCGACCCAGGTCTTCTTCGCGTTGGCCAGCGAATTGCTGACCAGGAACGCGCCTACCGCCGCGCCGGCAATCGCCATCATCTCATGCGGAAGCGCATGCAGGACAACCGCGATCTTGCCGCCCGACATCAGGAAGCTGCCGAAGACGCAAACGAGGATAATGGCCAAACCAATGGCGTTGAGCATGGGAATTGTCCGAAACAAGTGGAACGATGTCGTCGCTAAAGGAGCTTATAGAAAGAAGCGCGGAGGCCTCGGGCGAGGCTCGCGAGTTTTTTCGGCGAGACGGCAACGAGAGGCTCCGCACCTGTCTTCGCGCAACAAATGCCCCCTCACCGCCCGATTGCGGCAGCGCGATCTATAATAGGATGGCGAAACCTTTTACCGGGGAGCTTCCATGTCGATTAACGCCTACCGCCGCGCGCAGGAAATAGCCGCCACACCGCGCAGCAACGAATACCGGCTGATGAGCCAGATCACCGGCGAAATGATCGCCGCGCGTGACCAGAATCTCAAAGGCGGCGCCCTGATGCCCGTCCTTCACCGCAATCGGATCACCTGGAACACATTCGGAAATCTTTGTGCTTCCCCGGAAAACCAGCTTCCTGGAGATTTGCGGGCCGGGATCATCTCGCTGGCCCTGTGGGTCGACCGCCACACCTCACAGGTCATGGCAGGTGTGGAAAAGATCGACGACCTGATTTCGGTCAATCGGGCGATCATCGATGGACTGTCACGCGAAAACGGCGCGAGCCTCACGAAAGGCAACCATTTCAGTCCCGAAGCCGTATCTCCGGCCCTCACAGAATAACCCTAATCGCGCGTTAACAATCGTTTGAACAATTTCGCGGATCGGTTTACAAGATGTTCACTCCCCATATAGGAATAACACAAAGACCATGACCGATCGCACACTCTAGATGCTGGGACGATCCGGAAATCGTTCTGTTCCAGATTGGACCTCCCCGAGGCGCTTGCGCTCTACGGGAGAGACGCAAAGGGCCGGTGCGACGGCCGCCATCCTCTCGGCCCAGAGCTTGTGCATGCTCGCCTTGCTGGATTGCGCCCTTCGCACTTTCGCGTCGGTTTCACTTCCGCTTTCGGGTCAGTTGTTCCCGCCCCTGATCGCTGCCGGCTGCCTCCTCTTGGGTTGCGCGGTCTGGCAACGCGGTTTGCACGCCTGGACCCATCACCTCGTGCCGATGGCGCTGGTGTTCGGCGTCGGCCTGCTCGCCTTTGTCGACGCGCGTTTCGCGGTCTCGACCGGCGAACTGCAACAGGCCCTGCTGGACCGGACGCCTCTCCTGCCCAGCATCGCCACCGCCGGACGATCTGCGGCAGCTGCAATGATCGTACTCGCCTTGGCGACCCTCCTCCTCCACGCCCGCCCCCGCATCTGGCAACGCGCCGGTCTTGCCCTGGCGGGAACGGTGACCCTGGTCGCCGTGGCGACGCTCGCCGAAGGATTAGTGCACCCCTTCGAGGACGTCGAAGTCCTGGCCTGGCCCGCCCCAAGTTTCGCGGCAGCCGGCGGGCTGGCCCTGCTCGGCGTCGTAGCCCTGCTGCCAGGCAGTCGCACCCCCGTCATTCCCGCCTTGCAGGACTTCATCCTGTTCCCGGCCGCGACGCCAAGGACGATCCTGGCCTTGGGCAGCTGCCTGATCTGCGTTCTGGGCGCCGTCGTGATCTGGTTCGTGCCCGAACCGAGACTTCTGCCCCTGCCCGTACTTTACCTTTCCGTCTTTTTCACCGCGCTGGCCTGCGCGCTGGCCTGGCATTACCTTCACATCCACCCGGCACGTCAGTTCAGCCTGGCGACCAACAGCGTGCTCGAGACCTTGGCCGTCACGATCACCGATATCGAAGGCCGTATCCAATACTGGTCTACCGGGTGCGAAGCTCTCTACGGAATCCCGGCCAGCGCGGCGATTGGACGCAAGAAGCGCGAACTGACGGGCGCGAAGGGCGAGTTGGACGATGTCTGCCGCCGCATCCAGCAAGGCGAAATCGTCGAAACCGAGCTTACTGAATTCCATCATGACGGCTACGCGATGCACATTCGCGAACATTCGCAACTGCTCTATCGCGGCAATTCGCAATCGCCCGTTGCGCTGCTCACGATGACCGACATCAGTGCCGCACAGAGCGCCCGCATCGAACGGCCGAACCCCGGATTCAGTCTCGAACCCGGCGGGCCTCCTGTCCGCTTCGGCATCATCGAATGGTTCGCGGAGAGCGACAGTCTCTCGCTCCATGGCCCGATCGAACAGATCTTCGGATCACCGATCCCCAAGGTCCTCGAGGGCATGGCGCACTTGCGCGACGAACTCGAGCGGCGCACGGGTTTCACGTTGCCCCATTGCGACAATTGGGTGGATGGCCAGCATGATTTCGTGCTCGAGAGCAGCCCTTCGTTTCCCTATCGGACGCTCGCGGGAACCACACTCGTGCGCGGATCGCGGGCAAACGGCGACCTTCACGCCACGATCATCATCAAGGACACCACCGACCGACAGCGCAGTTTCCAGCAATTGCGCGCCCGCGAGGCCGAACTGCGCACCATCGCGGATACCGTTCCCGAAGCTTTCATCACGATGGACGCGCGTGGCCATGTGCGCAGCTTCTCGGGCACGGCCGAACGCCTGTTCGGCTATCCGGCGGCCGAAGTGGTGGGCAAGGACATCCGCCTCATCCTGCCCGATTATGGCCGGGACGCCGCGCGCAGCCCAGGCACGGGAACGGGAACGGGAACGGGAACGGCCAAGGGCCTTGCCGCGCCGCGCCGCGCCACGCGCGCGCGCGACCGCGCGGGCCAGGAGCTGCCCGTCGAACTCTCGGTCGGAACGGCAGAGATCGGCCATGAGAAGATTTCCATTGTCTTCATCCGCAACTTGCGCGAACGGCTCGCCGCGCAAGCCAGGATCGGCCAATTGCGCGAGCAGTTCGAACGCGTCTCGCGCGCCAGCGAGCTGGGAGAATTGAGCGCCATGCTCGCCCACGAACTCAACCAGCCGCTCAGCGCGTCGGCGAATTTCCTGAGCGCGATCAAGCTGCTTGCCGAACGGGACGGGCTTCCCGGCTCGATCCACGAACTGGCCGAACTGACCCATCGCGAGGTGCTGCGCGCCAGCGACATCGTCCAGGGCATCCGCCAGTTCATCACCGGGGGCGAGTTCACCTTCGAGGCCATCGCCATCGACGATCTTGTGCGCCTCGCGCCCCGCCCGAACATCTCCAGCCTCGATTTCCAGCTCGCAGCGGGGCCGCAGACGCGCGTCGAGGCCGATCCGACACAGATCGGGCAGGTCATCGTCAATCTTGTGACAAACGCCATCCAGGCGCGGCACTCGGGCCCCAATTCCCGCCACTGCATAACCATTTCCACCTTCCCACCCTGCGGAGGCTTCGTGCGCGTCCGGGTGGAGGACAATGGCCCCGGCTTTCCCCCGGGCTACGTCACGAATCCGATCGAACCCTTCCGTACCGAAAAGGAAAGCGGTATGGGGCTGGGATTGTCCTACTGCCGGCGCGTCATCGCGGCGCATGGCGGGGCTATGACGCTCACCAATCTTCCCGGAAGCGGTGCACGCGTCGAGTTCACCTTGCGCACCAGCCGATCGTCGGAAAGCTGCAAAATTAGAGAGAACGCGGCATGAGCGAGAGACTTGTCTACGTCGTCGATGACGACAAAGCGATCCGCGCCTCGCTCGAGGCCCTCATCCCCCTGCTCCATGCGTGCAGCATCGTCGAATTCGGCAGCGGCGAGGACTTCATTTCAAAGGCCGGCTCGCTCGAACCGGGCTGCCTGCTGCTCGACTTGTGCATGCCGGTGACCAGTGGACTTGACGTCCTGCGCTTCACGCAAGGCATGCCCGGTCAATTCGTCCCAGTCATGATGTCGGGCCGCGGCGAGATCGCCGACGCGGTCACCGCCATGAAGATGGGGGCCTTCGATTTCATCACGAAGGACCGGCAATTCCAGAACCTCGCCCCCGTCCTTGACCGCGCGTTCGAACATCTCGAAACCACGGGGTCGGTGCTGCGCGCGAAGGACAAGGCCGGATCGCTGCTGAAAACGCTGTCCCAGCGCGAGCGCGAAGTGCTCAACGCGCTCATCGACGGGCAGGGAAACAAGGGCATCGCCCATCGCCTGAACATCAGCCCGCGCACGGTCGAGGTGCACCGCGCGAAGATGATGGAGAAACTGGGTGCCCGCAATCTTCAGGAAGCGCTACGCATCGCCTTCGCCGGAGGGATGATCGTCAGTTGACGTGCCTGCGGATGCCGCGATCACGTGGCGATCCGTCCGGCTCCCCATCATTCAGGGCCACGCGCAAGGGATCGCCCCTCGCCGACAGCGCAATCCGGCACGGATCGCCCCAGGCCTGCTGAAATAGGAAGCTACCGCCATCCCAGCGCCTTGCCCTGGTGGCGACCTCGTAGTGCGCGCAAGGTTCGCCGTGACGACAGCGGATCGCGGCCGTGCTGCGGTGGGCGCAACCGATATTCACGTGCGCGCCTGGCCGCGCGTTGCGAGGTTGCGCAGATGCCTTGGCCGGACGGAGATTGACCGTTCGGCTCCCTTGCATGGCCACGAGCGTCCTCAGAACGACGGACTGCGCGAAGTGCCCTCTCGTTCGAGAGGGCACTTCGCATCGCAGGTGGAACAAGGCGAGTTCCTGAGCTTGCAATGGGCCAGGTTCAACGGGCCAGCGGCCCACCGCCTTTCGATCAGTGCGTGGTACGGCGCTCACCGCGCGCGTGGTAATACTCGGCCATCATTTCGAAGCGAGGATCCTGACCGGTCAGTTCGCAAATCGCACGCGCCGCGCGCTTGGCGATCTGGCGCGAACGCTCGTGCATCATTTCCGCGTCGTCGGAAGTGTCGTCCTCGAGGGAGATGTTGAAGAGGCGACGTTCGATGACACGCCGGCTGTAGTCGAGACGCGCTTCGAGGTTTGCCATCTCGTCGGCGTCGATCAGCTGGTTTTCGTTGCGCCAGACCGAACGGCGACGTGCAGCGGGCGTGACCATCCCGTCAACCTTGCCCCGCTTCTTGCGTTCGGCGCGCGCGCGCACGTGGTTGCGGCGTTCAATGCGTTCCATCTCGACTTCGCGCATGTGGCGAATGTATTCGTCGGTGAGGTTCTGCATGGCCGAATGGGCGAGGTAGTCCGAGGCGCCGGATTCGGTGCGCATGAGGGCATCCTCGTCCTCGATCGAGGCGACCGCGGAGATAGCTTCGCCGTCTTCGCCCGAAGCCAGGGCGTCGAGCGAGACCGTCGAGGCCTCGACCTTGCGCGCCGAAGGGCGCTGGTCGGTCATCACGCGGAAGCGCAGGCTCTGCAACTCACCGCGGATCTGCCAGTTGACGAACGTCGTGAACTTCGCCTTCTCCGGATCGTAGGACTGGATCGCACGGTGGACGGCGATCGCACAGGCCTGCTCGGCATCGTCCCAATAGGAAACGAGCCCGTACTGTCGAATGAAGTGGCGGAAACGCGGTGCGAGAATTTTAAGGACAGCCGCAAAGAGGCGGTCATCCTCTATTCCCTGACGCCGGGTACGGCATTGCCCTTCCTCGGGCGCATTGGCTTTGATCGCGGCTACGGCAGCCTCGAGAGAAGCGGTAGTTTTGCTCATATTTGCCCCCAACAGTATCAGAAACTCGCCCCCTGGCTCCGTTCCCATGTTGCAGAGCCAAATTACGCAATGCCGGTTAAAAATCTGTAAATTCCTGCAATATATTTCGTTCCTATATATTGGATTGAAATATTTCCATAACATTGGCGCATCACCGCCGCTACATGCGCTCCCGGCGAGTTCACGCGCCGAAACGGGCAGGCTGGATGGTGCGGTCGACATAGCCCATCAGCCAGTCCCGATGCGCGACGACGGCGCTGCCGGCCAAGGCCACCCGGCGCGCGGCCGCAACCGATCCGATCTGCGCGTCGAGCAGGTTGCGGGCGCGTTCGGGATTCAGGTTGCCGGTCAGGAAGCGTATGGCATCGCCCCGTCCGAGATGATGACCAAGATAGGCCGTGCGCGCGACGTCCTCGACACTGCCCCCGGTCTGGATACCAGCGCGGCGAAACGCATCGAGGTTGGCGCGCGCAAAATCCGCCGTCGTTTCGATCGACGCCTGCGGATCGTAGCGCAGCGCCAGCAACGCCCCGCGCTCGCCGCGCTCGACCCTGCCACGTGCGTCGAGCCAGCCCCGTTCGCGAGCCTGCGCATTGAGCCAGGTCCCTGCACGCTCGGCCTCACTGATCCAGGTCGCGTTGAGGAACTGCCCAAGGCCGGCCGCGCTCGAACGCGGGTTGCGCGAATAGGCGAGCCAACGCCCGTCGGACCCGCGCGCCGCCTCGGCATGCACGATGGTCGCAAGTGCCGCCGCCGGAAGGCCCGTGCGCGACGCGGCCTCGCGCAACATCGGCGCATATCGGGCGTTCGGGCCGCCCTGCAGTTCGACATCGCCCTGCCCGCCTTGGTCCGCCGATCCTTCCTGCGCGTCGGAATTCGCCGTGCCGCGTCCGCCGCCGCCCGAGCTCTGCGACCACTCCGGGCCGAGGCCCGAAGCGCACCCCATTCGGGCCTGGTCCAGAACCGGCAATGCGGGACTTGCTCCGAACAGCCGCGAGAAGGCATCGGCCCGCGGATCGGCGGACGCCGGCGCGCCCTTGCCGTCCTGCAGGAGGTTCAGCAGGCTGTCGAGCCCCTTGGGCCGACCGAAGGGGTCACCCGGCTTTCCCGTCTCGCTCTCGTCGCCGCCCCCCAGCGCCGCTCGCCAGAGCCGTTCGGACATCTGGGCGCGGGCCTCGGTGTAGATCACGTGGGCGCGCTGCGCAGGCGTCATGGCGCCGCTCGCACCTGATGCACCGGCCGACAGGGGCGATGCGCCGCTCATTGCGCGCGCCTCGCGATCGACTGCCGGCGTGCCGTCATGAAGTCGAGCGCGGCCCGGTCGTCCGCTTCACCCTGCTCGCCGCGCGCGATCTCGCGTTCGGCCTCGGTACGAAACTCCGTAGCCGCCCCCTCGATCGCACGCAGCGAACCGAGCGCCTCGACGGCTTCCTCGCGCAAGCTGTCGAGCAAGCGATGGGTATGCACGGCCTGCTCCCCCAGCAGCACCCGCTCGCGACGCTTGCGCGCGAAATACGCATTCGAGGCCAGGGCCAGGCGATGTTCGCCGCCCGCCAGCGCGGCCTCGCGGCGCATTGCCGCGTCGAGCGCGCGGCTCTCGGTCTCGATCCGGTCGAGATCGCCGGTGGCGCGCGCGATACGCTCGCTCACGGCGTCAATCTCGCGCTGGCGCAGGCGCAACGCCGCGTCGTAGGGCGTCTTCATTATTGGAGAACTCCGTGTTCGTGCGGCGCAGGCCCGTCGAGCAGCAGCTTGAGCGCCGCGAAACTCTCGTGCGCGAAGCCGCGATCCTTGCGCCCCTGGCGCAGCAATTCCTCGATCTGCGGTGCCAGTGCGACCGCGCGGTCGACGTCGGGGCTGGTGCCCATGCGATAGGCGCCCAGACGCACCATTTCCTCCATGTCGCGAAAGGTCGACAACTCGCGCCGGGCCTGGAGCCGAAGGCGGTTCTCGTCCTCCTCGAGCGCGTGCGGCAGAGTTCGCGATACCGACTTCAGGACATCGATGGCGGGATAGCGGCCGCGCTCGGCGATCTGGCGGGTAATGACGACGTGCCCGTCAAGAATGCCGCGCACGGCATCGGCGACCGGCTCGTTGTGATCATCGCCGTCGACGAGGACGGTGAAAAGCCCGGTGATGGATCCCTGCCCCGGAAGGCCCGGCCCGGCTCTTTCGAGCAGGCGCGGCAGCTCGGCGAAGACCGTGGGCGTATACCCCTTGGTCGCGGGGGGCTCGCCACTGGCGAGGCCGATCTCACGCTGCGCCATCGCAAAGCGCGTGACCGAGTCCATCAGGCACAGCACGTTGAGCCCCTGGTCGCGAAAGTGCTCGGCGACGGCCAGCGTGGTCCAGGCCGCCTGGCGGCGCATCAGCGCGGGCTCGTCCGAAGTCGCGACGACCACGACACTGCGCGCCAGGCCTTCTTCGCCCAGGTCATCCTGCACGAACTCCTGCACTTCGCGGCCACGCTCGCCGATCAGTCCGATCACCGCCACGTCACAATCGGTCCAACGCGCAAGCATCGAGAGCAGCACCGACTTGCCCACGCCCGAGCCGGCGAAAAGGCCCAGCCTCTGGCCCCGGCACAGCGGCGCGAAGATGTCGAGTGCGCGCACCCCCGTCGAAAGCCGCTTGCCCACCCGTGCGCGGGCCGAGGCTGGCGGCGGCAGAGCCTTGATCCGGCGCAGGACTTCGCCCTGCTCAAGCGGCCCGAGCCCGTCGATCGGGCGTCCGAGGCCGTCGACCATGCGCCCGAGCCATCCCCCCGAAGGGCGCAGCGCGAACTGACTGGCGCGCAACTGCGCGCGCGCGCCGGTCGCGATGCCCTGGGGCTCGCTGAAAGGAAGACAATGCGCGATGCCGCGATCGAGACCGGTCACTTCGGCCTCGAGCGGCCCGACCGGGGTCGCCACGTTCACGCGCGAGCCGATCTGCGCGACTCCCGAAAGCCCTTCGACCTCGATCAACGCGCCGCGCACCGCCACCACACGCCCGTAGCGCTGGTCGGGTACGAGTTCGCGAAGACCGGCCGCGGCGGCGGCGAGACTTGCCATGCGCCGATCCCGTCAGGCCAACGGAGCGGCGCTGGTCGCTGCGCCGGGGACAATGCCGTCCTCAGCAAGCGATGCTCCCGCCGCGACCGCCAGGTCCTCGACACGCGCCATGGCGTCGGCCTCGTAGGCGATCAGCCAGCGGCAATCGGCGAGGCCTGCGTAGAAATTGCCCACCGCGACCTTCTGCGCGAAGCTGACGCAAGCCGCCTTCGCCTCGCGCACTTCGAGCGCGCCGAGCAGCGTTTCCAGGCCACTCAGGACATCGGCGCGATGTATCTCAAGATTGCGCGGGTCGATGTAGGCCATCATGCAGGCGAAATAGAGCCGCTTGGCCGGGGTCACCGCCTCGTCCGGCTTCATCACGTCGCGCCCGCGCAAGATGGTCGCATCGTTCTCCAGCTGCAGTTCGGTGCGCCCACGGGCACGCAGGACAGCGCCGTTCACGATCACGGGTTCAGCGTCTCGAAGCGAAATTCGTAATGTCATGGTGGCTCTCCTACTGCCGTCCCTGAAAATATAGGATGGCAAGCGAGCAAGCCGGTCGACGGCACAGATTTTTTCCCGGGATGTCGCCGCGATGGCCTCAGGCAGCCTCTACAATGGCCATGACCGGAAGCCGGAGGTGCGCCCGGCCCCGACCTATAGGAGAACTTGATGAGTCTGTATTCTGCTCTTTATGCGGGCGTGTCCGGCCTGACCGCCCAGTCCAGCGCCATGGCGACCGTCGCCGACAACATCACCAACGTGAATACCGTGGGCTACAAGGGAACTTCGGCCCAGTTCACCTCGCTGGTCACCGACAGCGGCGCCAGCGCCAGCTACTCGGCCGGCGGCGTATCGGCCTCGCCGCAGTCGCTGATCTCCAAGCAGGGCCTGCTCCAGGCCTCGAGCAGCCTGACCGACATCGCGATCGACGGCGCGGGCTTCTTCGTCGTGCGCGACAGCGCCGATTCGAGCGGCACCATCGCCTATACGCGCGCCGGCTCGTTCACCACCGACTCCTCGGGCTACTTGCGCAACACCGCCGGCTACTACCTGATGGGCTGGCCGCTCAACGCCGACGGCACCTACACCGACGACGGCACCAGCTCCTCGCTCGAGGCGATCCAGCCCGCCGCGCTGACCGGCGCCGCGCGCGCAACGACCTCGATCGACTTCCGCGCCAACCTCGACTCCTCGTCGGACGCGGTCACCACCTATACCGCCGGCGACATGGCCAACGGCACCGTCACCCCCGAATTCACCCGCTCGGTCACCGTCTACGACGCCCAGGGCAACGAGCATTCGCTTTCGCTCAGCTTCGTGCGCACCGGGACCAACACCTGGGCCGCCGAACTGACCGGCGAAGCCTCGGAAATCAGCGATGTGGGCGGCACCGCCGTCACCGACGGCATGATCGCCTCGGGCACGATCGCCTTCAACAGCGACGGCAGCCTCGATGTCGCCAACTCGGACCCCTCGTTCTTCAGCGACCTCGACATCACCTGGTCGAACGGCGCGGCATCCGATCCGATCAGCCTCGATCTCGGCAGCCAGGACGGACTCGACGGCCTGACCCAGTTCGCCAGCTCCTCCGCGCTGCTCTCGGCGAACGTCGATGGCGGCATGCTCGGCACCGTCTCCTCGGTCGAGATTTCCGAGGACGGCATCGTCAGCGCGGTGTTCGACGATGGCACTTCGCTCGCGATCTACCAGCTTCCGATCGCCACCTTCCAGAATCCCGACGGCCTCACCGCCGTCAGCGGCAACGCCTACATTGCATCGCAAGCCTCGGGCAACGCGGCGATCAACACGCCCGGCTCGCTGGGCGGCGGCACGCTGGCGGCAGGCTCGCTGGAAGCCTCCAACGTCGATCTCGCGACGGAATTCTCGAACATGATCCTGTTCCAGCGCGCCTACAGCGCCTCGTCCAAGATCATCACCACGGTTGACGACATGCTTCAGGAAGTCAGCAACCTGAAGCGTTAATCGAACTGGCCGGGGGCGCCGCTCGCGCGCGCTCCCGGCCCTCCCCTCCGCACGCCGCCTCGCCCGGCAACCTGCCCAGGAGTTCGCATCCCCGTGTCGCTCAGTCAGATCATCAGTTCCGCCAAGTCGGGCCTGTCCGCCGCGCAGGCCGGCATGCAGACCGTCTCGAACAACATCGCCAACGTCAATGTCGCGGGTTACGCGCGCCAGACCACCAACCTGTCCACCGGCGTTGTCAGCGGTCAGGTCTCGGGCGTCATCGTGGGCGAACCTTCGCGCGTGGCCGACAAGTTCCTCGAGAGCGCCGTCTACACGCGCGCCGGAACCGCCGGTGCGGCCGAGACACGGGCCGACTACCTCGACCGTCTGCAGACCTTGCTGGGCACGACCGATTCGTCGACAAGCCTGCTCTCGCAGCTGACATCGATCACCACCGCGGTCTCGGAAATCAGCGGCCTGCAGAGCACGTCGGCATCGATCTCCGAATTTACCGGCAACATCGCCGACACCTTGCAGACGCTGACCTCGCTTCAGGACGACGTCGCCAGCCTGCAGGGCGAGGCGGACAGCGAGGTGAGCGAGACCGTCGATTCCATCAATACGCTGCTGGTCAAGATCAACGCGCTCAACAGCGAAGTGGCCCGTCTCCAGGGGCTGGGCATGTCGACGTCGGGCCCGGCGGACGAGCGCATGTCCGCGCTCGAGGAGCTGAGCGGCCTCGTCAACCTCACGGTGCGCGAACAAGACGATGGCAAGGTCTATCTCGAAACCGACGGCGGCCAGGTCCTGCTCGACAACAAGTTGCGCCAGCTTTCCTATTCCGGCGGATCGGGCATCGCGCAGCCGACGTATTCGGACATCGAGATCGTCTTCGCCGACGCCGACGGGACCCCGGGCGTCAGCACCGGCCAGGTGATCGACGCGAACACCGTGGGCGGTACGCTGTCCGGCCTGCTCGACGCGCGCGACCGCATCCTGCCCGAATTCTCCGAACAGCTCGGACAGGTCTTCACCGGGCTCGCCAACTCCTTGAACGCTGCCTCGAACAACGGCACCACCTTGCCCCCGCCGCAGACCCTGACGGGCGAAGCCAACGGCCTGATCGGTACCGACCGCCTCGGCTTCACGGGCGCGGCGACGTTTGCCGTGCTCACCAGCGACGGCACGCTCGTCAACTCGGTGACGGTCGACTTCGACGCGCTGGGCACGGGCGCCACCGTCGACGATGCGATCGCGGCCATCAACGCGGGTCTGGGCGGCGATGCCACCGCCAGCTTCACCGATGGCGTGCTCTCGATCACCGCGACAAGCTCGGCCAATGGCATCGCCATCGCGCAGGACGAAGACAATCCCAGCGACCGCGCCGGATCGGGCTTTTCACAGTTCTTCGGGCTCAACAACATCGTGCGCTCGGACAGCAGCGCGCTTGTCGATTCCGGCTTCGTCGCCAGCGACGCGCACGGCTTCACCGCCGGCGAGACCGCCAGCCTCACGCTGCGCAGCTCGACCGGCAAGACGCTCGCCACCTTCACGCTCGACACTTCGACCGGCACCACCTGGGGCGACCTGGTCGACAGCCTCAACGCGGGCGACCTGGGCGCCTACGGCACCTTTGCGCTGGACGACAGCGGTCGGATCGCCTTCACGCCCAGCACCGGCTATGCCGGGGCCACGATCTCGATCCCTTCGGACTCGACCGATCGCTATGGCACCGGCCTCAGCTTCTCGGCGCTGTCCGGGCTCACCGGCAACGCCAGCGGCCTGGCCACCGCCTCGGTCGACGCCACCATGCTGGCCGACACCACCGCCGTCCCGTTCGCGCAGCTCAACCTCGATGCCGCGATCGGCGAGAACGCGATCGGCTCGGGCGACCTTCGCAACGCCACCACCTTCATCGACGCGCTCACCGGCCTTGCCGATTTCGGCAAGGACGGTTCGGCGACGATCGAGAGCTTCGCCACCAGCCTCTTCGGCTCGATCGGCACCGAAGCCTCGCGCGCCGCCTCCACCGCCGAGGACGCCACCGCACGCCTGACCGACGCGGTCAGCCGCCGCGACAGCTACTCGGGCGTCAACATCGACGAGGAACTCGCCCAGATGGTGATCCTCCAGAACAGCTATTCGGCCTCCGCCCGTGTCATGACCACCGCGTCCGACATGTACGACGCCCTCATCGCCATGGTCAGCTAAGGAGACAGGACATGACCCGCATTGCCACGCTTGCCATGCAGAATACCCTCTCGGCGGCCTTCGCCCGCTCGCAGGAGGCGCTCGCCGAAAGCCAGTTGCAGCTTGCCACCGGCAAGGTCGCCACCGACTACGCCGGCCTTGGCGTCGACGCGGTGCGCACGCTTTCCGCGCGTTCGCTGATCAGCCAGCAGACGACCTACCAGAACAACACCTCGCGGCTTTCGACCACGCTGTCGCTTTACGATGCGAACCTGACGACGCTCGACGATTCGCTCACCGACTTCCGCTCCGAGATCTACTCGGCGATCGGCACCGGCGAATACCCGAGCCTGCAGGGCCTGATCGAGAACGCCTTCGCCGAACTCAAAAGCACGCTCAACGCGACCGAGAGCGGCGTTCCGCTGTTCGCCGGCGCGCAGACCTCGAGCGACCCCTTCACGCCCGAGACGCTCGACGACCTCATCGGTCTCGACGTGGCCGACGCCTTCAACAACGACAGCGTGATCCAGTCGAGCCGCGTGGGCGACGGTGTCGACCTCGAATACGGCCAGTTGGCGAGCGATATCGGCGCCAATCTCACCGAAGCGTTCAAGATGCTCGCCGAGGCGGGTCCGTTCGAGGATTCGAAGCTGACCGACACCCAGATCGCCGCGCTCGAGGACGTACTCGACCAGCTCGATCTCGGCCTCACCGACTTGCGCAGTGCCAACGCCACGAACGGCCAGAACCAGAACCGCCTCGACGACCTCGCCACCCGCGCGGAGGAACGCTCCACGCTGCTCACCGAGCTGGTCGGCAACGTCGAGGACGCGGATCTTTCACAAGTCGCGCTCGACCTCACCCAGCGCCAGACCACGCTCGAGGCGAGCTACTCGGTCTTCGCGCAGCTCCAGGACATGTCGCTCGTCAATTACCTGAGCTGATCCTTCCGTAGCTCTCTCCACACTGCCGGATCGGTTCAGGCAAGGAGAAGCCCCCCGAACGCCAAGCGTTCGGGGGGCTTCTTTCGTTTGGGATCGGATGAAAGGGGATCTGCGGACCGGACTGTGAAGCCGATGGCCTATCCGCGCGCGTTCAGGTCTTGGGTGTATCGCCATCCCCGGTGGCATCCGAAATGCGCGGTGCACGCTCGAGCAATTCGCCGATGTCACCCGCCGGATTGGTCGCCGGCAAGGCGGCAAGGGCTTTCGTCAGGCTGTCGCCATCGACCTGAACGGGGCTTGCCGTCAGGAGATCGAAGACGGGCCCCGAAGGAAGTTCCGCGAAGGCCGCGCCGTATCGGCGGCGCAAATTGGCAAGGTCGCTCTCGTGGCCGATCATCGCCAGCGCGATCGCCTGGCGCAGCACCACGGCCTGTTGCAGCTCATCGAGCGACTTGCCCGGCATGCCCGCAAGTTGCGAGGCGGTGGTCGCCGCATAGCCCTTCCAGTCGCGTTCCTTCCACTGGATCGCGGCGCGCAAGGGCGCGCTGCCCGCGACCTGGTCGAGCACCGCCAGGGCTTCCTGGACACGGCCAAGCTGGCTGAGCGCAACCGCCTCGACCTGTTTGCGCGGTGCCTCCATCTCGGCGGGGAAGGACGGGTCCTGCGACTTGCGCAGCGTGTCGAGCGCCTTCACCGGTTCGCCTGCGAGAACGTAAAGCGAGGCGACCTTGGCCGAAAGCGGCGCCCGGGCGAGGTCCCCCGCCCGATTGAAGAGCTGGTAGCTCAACAGATCCGCCGCGCGTTCGTAGAGCCCGGCATGCTGCAAGGCGTCAGCGAGGTTGCGCGCCATCATGTCGCCCTCGACGCCCGAAGGCGCGAGATCGCGATAGTTCCAGTAAATCCCGCCAACTTCCTCGAGCGACAGCTTGCGCTTGGGGTCGAGCGCGGCCTTGAACACGCCGCGCAGTTCTGGAACGAATTCGGGCGACGTACGCGCGACGTCGTAATAGCGAAACAGCGTCGCGCCGCTGTCGAGAGCTCCGGCCAGATTGCCGAGTTGCCGGTTGAGGCGGTAGCTGAGGCGCAGAGCCCGTTCCTCGGTACCATCGCCGCGCCAGGCGTAGCGCAGCGCATCCACTTCGCGCAGCGCCTTTGCTGGCGAGATAGTCTTGGCCGCGACCTGGGCTTCGAGCCGGATCAGCCGCGCATCGATGCGCTGGGGCTCGTCGCCCGAACGTTCGGCAAGCGAAAGGTTGAGCCGCGCCGCCCGGTAATCCCCGATCTGGGTATAGGCGCGCGCGCGCAGCAGGCTGGCACCTGCATCGCGGTTGGAAAGCGGCGCGAGCAGCGAAAGCGCCTTGTCAGGCTTGCCCTTGGCGAGGGCCGCCTCGCCGGCCGCGCGACGAAAGGCCCCGTCGCGCCCGCGCGGCATGGCCGGCAAGGCGCAGGCGACCTCGTCGGCGGCCCAGGACGCACGCCCGGCCGCGACCAGCGCCCGCACCCGCCAGGCGCAGGCCTCCGGATTGCGATTGAGGCCGCCGCCGACGAGCATCTCGATCGCGTCCTCGGGACGATTGAGGAGCACGAGCGCCGCGCCGCGGGCGAGGCGAAAATTGTCGACCAGCGCCAGATCGGGATCGTCCTGGAGCATGACCTCGAGGATCCCGAAAGCCTCCGCACCCTGGCCCTGCCCGATCAGGCTTCCGGCGTAGTTCCAGCGCGCGTTTTGCAGCGCGGCATCGTCCGCATCGAGCAGGGCGCGCCAGGCGTCCGCTTCGGGAATAACGCGCCAGGCCTCGCCCGAACGGATCGCGGGGGCCTGTGCCAGCGCCGCGGCGAAGCCCGGACGGCGGGTGTCCGCGCCACCAATGACCGAGACCGCGCTGGCGCCCTGGAGCGCCTCGTCCCCCAGCGCGGATTGGGCCCCCACGCACAACACGAGCGCGGAGACCTTTGCGAGATGCTTCACGAGAAATATCCGTTCCGAATGAGCCAGCCGATGAGCATGCCGCCACCCAGCACGCACCCGATCATGAAGATCAGGACGCCCGCAAGGCACCAGACGAGGACGTTCACGCCCGCGTCTTCTTCTTCGGCGTATGTCTGCGTGGTGTTGGGCAACTCGGCGAGAGCCGGCACACCACCGGCCGACACACCGCTCGGCGCCTCGGCGTCCGGTTGGAGTATCGCGTCGCGGGCCGCCGCTGCCTGTCCCGAGGAGTAGACTTTCAACCTCGCAGGACGCTGATCAACACTCATTAGCTACACTCCGCGTTTTTCGTCCTATTATAGGTCTATGAAATTATAGAACGATCGCGCGGCGGCGACGCCGGGCCGTCGCAAAAAACTCCCGCCTTTCTTCCGGAGCCGACCATGAATTCTCGCAACCTCCAGATCGCCGCCGTGCTCGCCGTGACGCTCCCGGTCTCGCTTGGCACAGGGGCGATGCCCGCGCTTGCGGCCGAGGCCGAACGCGATCCGGCGACGCTTGTCCCGGTCGAGGAGATCGAGGCACCGATCATCGACAGCGGCCGGCTCGACGGCGTGCTCAAGATCAAGGTAACGCTCCAGACCCGAACGCCCGACGGTGCGGAAGAGCTGGCGGACATGATGCCTGAACTGCGCGCCGCTCTGCTCGCAGGCACGATGGAGTTCGCCCGCTTGCGCGCCTCGCCCTATACGCCGGTCGACGTCGCCGGACTGCGCGCCATCCTCACTCCCGCGGTGCGCAAGATCGCGCCCCAGGTGGACACGGTGCTCGTCCTCAAGGCCGGCGCCTTCACCAGCTAGGATCGTGCCGGACCGCACAAGGCCCGGCAGGGCGTGCAATGAAGAACCTCCGTTCAGCCCAGCGCACGCTCAGTTGCGCTGGGCTTCCTTCTTCTCCGGGCTGCGCCGGGGCGCGGCCTCGACGACACGACGCCCCGCGAGCGACATCGAAAGCTTGACCGCCGCATCGGGCGACATCTTCGACATGATCTGCGCCGTCACCTGGTCGCGCATGCGGCGCGCGACTTGTGCCTGCACCTCGAGATCGAGGCGCTCGAAGATCGGCGCGGCCTGCGCCGGTTTCATGCGCTGGTAGATGGCCGCAAGCCGATCGTAAGGCACATCGGGCTCGGCCGCCCCACCCGCGGCGGGAGTGCGGCCGGGCGTGGGCGCGGCAGCACCGCGCGCCTGATCGGCAAGGCGCGCTTCGCTTGCCTTGAGCGCCTGTTCGCGCAGATCGAGCTTCTGGCGCTCCTTGGCCGCAGCGCGATCGCGCTCGTCGGCGGCCTGGCGCAGGCTCGCTCCCATGCGCCCGCCGTCGGCGGGAGGGCCATCGGCTTCCGACGGCGTGGCGAGCGCCATGGCGTTCGCCACCACCGCCACCCCCGCAACCCCCAGCAGGAGGCGCGAAGGGCGCAGGACGCTGTGCAGCACCGGCTGCGCGCGCAGCCAGGTCAGCCACGCGCCAGGGCGCGCGACGGGAGCGAGCGGCAGGCTCATGCTGCGGCGACCTCGCGCAAGGCGACCTCACGGCGCTTGTCCTGCCCAGGAAGCGCGACGACCTTGCCGGTCTTGCGCGATGCGACGCCCTCGCCCATGCCCTGTTCCTTGAGCACCTGGGCAACGACGGCGGCGGCGGCAATCTTTGCCGGGTGCGGTGCGACTTCGGCGTCCACGGCGGCGATGACCGGCTTCGCGGCGGGCGCGACCTTCGTGCTGCGCGACTTGCGCGTGGCGGCACGGCGGCGGGTCGTCGCAGGCTTTGCCTTCTCTTCCTCGCCTTCGACCGTCTTGGCGGTGCGGCGACGGGGCTTGGCCGCCGCCTTGGCCTCGGTCTTGGCGGCTGTCTTGGCATGGGTGTCGGCGGCCGCATCCATGATGCGCTCGGCGACGGCGTTGCCGATGCCCACCATCATCGTGAGTTCTTCGCGCAGTTCCTCGGCGGTCGAGAAGGCCTTGGCCTGCGCCACGCCCTCGGTCGCGAAGAGACGCTTGAGCTCGCCCAGCACGGCGCGCGCACGCTCGGTCGCGTGGTCAAGCTGGAGCACGCCCTCGGAAAGTTTCGTCTCACGAAAGACCTTCATGCGGCGCTCCATGCGCCAGCTCTGGACCAGGACGGTGAGGCAGGAAGTAACAAGGGCGGCATTGGTCACGGTGGCAAACGTCATTTCGTGGATCCCTTCTGAGTACGGCTGGCCTTGGGTGTTGCGATGGGAATTTCGCGTTCGGAAACCTGCGTCGCCATGCAGATGGCGATGTTGTTGGAGCGCTGGCCGATGTGCGCCTCGCCCAGCTGGACGCCGCCGCACTGGACCTTGAGCACGTCGTCCGGCCCCTGGCTGAGCGCGATCGTCTGGCCCACCTTGAGGTTGGTCAGTTCGCGCAAGGTCATGAATTTCTCGCCCAGCACCACGTCGACGACGACTTCGGTGTTGTAGAGCGCGCCCGCCATGTGGGCGGCCCAGATCTTGTCGCGCCCGGCCTTCTCGCCCATGAAGCGCTGCAACAGTTTGTCGCGCACCGGCTCGAGCGTGGCGTAAGGCAGCAGGATGTCGAACTTGCCGCCGCGCCCTTCCATGTCGACCCGAAAGGTGGCGACGGCGGCGATGTTGGTGGGGCCGGCGATGGCCGCGAAGCGCGGGCTCGATTCCATGCGTTCGACGGTCGGCGTGATCGTCTCGATGACCTCGAAGGATTCGGCGAAGTCGTCGAGCACGAGCTTGACCATCTTGGCCACCAGCGCGGTCTCGATCGACGTGAAGGCCCGTCCCTCGACGCGCTGCAACTTGTTGCCCTTGCGCCCGCCCAGCAGCGCGTCGACGACCGAGTAGATCAGTCCGGAATCGACGACGACGACCCCGAAATTCTCCCATTCGGCGACCTTGAATACGCTGAACATCGCAGGCAGCGGCACGCGGTTCATGAACTCACCGAAGCGGGTCGAGGTGATGTGTTCGAGCCCGACGTCGAGTGAATCCGAAGTCATGTTGCGCATGCTCGTGGCAAACGTGCGCACCATGCCTTCGCAGACGACCTCGAGCATCGGCAGGCGCTCGTGGCTGATGACGTTCGATTCCAGCACGGCCTTGAGGCCGCTCTTGGGCGCAGCCGGCATGTCCCCGTCGAAGCCGAACAGCGCATCGATGCCGGCCTGGTCGAACGTGCCGACGGCGTCGGGGTCGAACTGCGGGGGTTCGGGAAGATCGAAGTCCTCCAGTTCCTCGAAATCACCGCTCATTGCTGCACCAGATCCTGGATCAGGATGTCGGTCACCGCACCGCGCCCGAACGCGCGCGTGGCCCGACGCAGCATCTCCTCCTTTATTCGGAAGACTGCCGCCGAACCGTCGAGATCGCTTGGACGCAGCTCACGCAAGAATGGCTGCAAGGCGTCGAGCAGGACGGGCAGCTTGTCCTTCAGCTCCGCCGCCTTGGCCTCGTCCGAAGCGACGACGATGAAGCGAAGCTTGAGGAAGTGCGGCTCGCCGCCTCCCGAACGCAGGTTCACCGTCACGGGCGGAACATCGACGAAGTCCGCGCTCGAAACGCCCTTGGAAAGCGCCACTTCCTCGTCCGGAGCCGAACGGTGGCTGAAATAGTAGTAGGCGCCGCCCCCGCTCGCGGCGAAGGCCAGCAGGCCGACAGCGGCGAGCATGATGAACTTCGCTCGTGGCTTGGACTTGGTCACCTCGATCGCGGGTACGTCGACGATCTCTTCGCTTGGCACGCTTGCATCCCCTTGGCTCTCGCCGGGCGGGTCAGGTGTGATTTCGTCACTCCGGCAACCGCATCGGCAATTTCGATACTATTATAGGATGACGCTCGGCAATTTTTGCCCGGTGCGGAATTTTGAAAGCACTTTTCGCGAGGACCCGCAAAATGGACGTCTCCTCTTTCGTTCTCCTAAGTCACGAGCAGGCCCTGCGTCGCCAGCTCGACATCACGGCCAACAACATCGCGAACGTGAACACGGTGGGGTACAAGCGCGAACAGGCGCTGTTCCACGAATATGTCGAGAACGCCGAGGAGGCCCCCGTCGAGGACGCGCGCAACACCTCCTTCGTGCTCGACTTCGGCGCCATTCACGACACCACGCAAGGCAGCTTCCAGGTCACAGGCAATCCGCTCGACGTGATGATCGACGGCCCCGGTTACCTCAACGTGGAAAGTCCCGGCGGCGGCGTCGCCTATACCCGCGCGGGCTTTGTGAAGATTCTCCAGAACGGCGATCTTGCGACTTCGGGTGGCCAGCGCCTGCTCGACGAGAACGGCCGCGCAATCAACATACCCGAGGACCAGATGAGCACCGTCACGATCACCGAGGATGGCTCGGTGATGGGCACCGACGGTCCGCTCGGGCGCCTTGCGGTGACGAGCTTTGCCAACGAGAACATGCTCGAAGTGCGCGGCGACGGCCTGCTCAACGGCGCCGGCGGCCAGTTCATGACCGCCGCCCAGACCCGCCTCAAGACCGGCGGTGTCGAAGGATCGAACGTCGAGCCGATCGTCGAGACCACCCACATGGTCGAGATCCTGCGCTCCTACCAGGCCAGCCAGCGCATGACCACGGACCTCGATTCCATGCGCCGCAACGCCATCGACCGTCTCAGCAAGGTCTCCTGACCTTGCCGTGCACCGCTTGCCTTCGGGTCGCACCAAGGCACGCACAGACCTCCGGGGCAACGGGGGCGTAACACCACCTTCGGGTCGCACCGAAATTCACGACGACACCCGCACGCAAGGGCCGGAAAGCCCGGCGGGTCGGACCTTACACCAACCAAGGAACTGCCATGCGTTCGCTTTCCATCGCCTCGACCGGCATGCTGGCCCAGCAGACCAACGTCGATGTCATCTCGAACAACATCGCCAACATGAACACCACCGCCTTCAAACGCCAGCGCGCCGAGTTCCAGGACCTGCTCTACCAGCAGGTCTCGCGCCCGGGCGCCTCGACCAGCTCGCAGGACACCCGCGTCCCCTCGGGCATCCAGATCGGTTCGGGCGTGCGCACGGGCGGCATCTACCGCATCACCGAGCAGGGTTCGCTGACCTCCACCGGCAACACCTATGACCTGGCGATCGACGGCCCGGGCTATTTCCAGGTGACGCTGCCCTCGGGCGACACCGCCTATACCCGTGCCGGCTCGTTCCAGCTCTCCGACCAGGGCGAACTGGTGACCACCGACGGCTACCTCATCGAGCCCGCGATCACGGTGCCCGAGGGCGCGCTCGACGTCACGATCTCGAAGACCGGCGAAGTCCAGGTCAAGATGGCCGGAGAAACCGAGATGCAGACCGTGGGCCAGCTCGAGCTGGCAACCTTCATCAACCAGGCCGGCCTCGAAGCGATGGGTTCGAACCTCTTCCTCGAAACCGAAGCTTCGGGTCAGCCCACCGTCTCGACTCCCGGTGAGCCGGCCTTCGGCACGCTCAGCCAGGGCTTCATCGAGGCCTCGAACGTCAATCCGGTCTCGGAGATCACTTCGCTGATCACCGCGCAGCGCGCCTACGAAATGAACAGCCGCGTGCTCAAGACCGCCGATGAATTGCTCCAGACCACCACGCAGAGCTGATCCGATGATGCGCACCTCGCTTCACTTCCTGACCCTGGGCCTCGTTTGGCTGTCCGGCGCCACCGCCTCGCAATGGGCCCACGCGGCCGAGGCCGAGGGGGACACGCCGACACCGGTCCTCTCGCATGCTGTTCCGCGCGGCCAGGCCCTCGTGGAAGCGGACTTCGAGACGCTTGCGCTTTCGGCAGGCGCGGCGCGGGGGGCGCTCACGGTCAGGCAGGCGGTCGGCCAGGAGGCCCGCCGCAACTTGCGCGCGGGCGCTCCGGTCCGCTCGGGCGACCTCGTGCCCGCGCGCCTCATCCATCGCGGCGAGAGCGTGACCATCGAGGTCGTCTCGGGCGCACTGCAGATCAGTTCGGCGGGCCGCGCGCTCGACGACGCCGCCCGCGGCGAGAACGTGCGCGTCCTCAACCTCGCCACCAATCGCACGATCGAGGGGACCGCCGAGGCCGCCGGCCGCATCGCGATCCGCATTCCCTGACCTTCCCGGAACGAACAGGACCACTTCTCATGACATCGCGTATTGCCCCGGCCGCGCCCACCGCGCTGGCGTTGCTCTCGCTTTCCCTCGCGCTCTCGGGCTGCGGGGCCGTCGGCCGGTTGAAGAGCGTGGGCAAGGCCCCGAAACTGAGCGCGGCCGAAGCGCCGGTCGCCCCCACGCTCGTCCCCTCGCTCGGCAATTCGACCGCCTCTGGCCGCACCGGCGCGACCGACCCCGCGCAAGCCGCCGCACCGCGCGGGGCCTCGCTGTTCCGGACCGGGGCGGGCGCCTTCTTCAACGACCAGCGCGCCTCGCGCGTGGGCGACATCGTCACCATCAAGATCAACATTGCCGACAACGCCACGGTCAACAATTCGACCACCCGCACGCGCGATGGCAGCGAGACCGGAAGCGTGGCCGCACTGCTCGGCCTCGAGGGGGTGTTCGGCAAGAACCCCTCGAGCGCGGTCGACACCAGCACGTCCTCCAGCACGGTCGGCGTGGGCGACACCAAGCGCAGCGAGCAGATCAACATGACCATCGCCGCGACGGTCGTCGGCGTCCTTCCCAACGGCAACCTGCAGATCCGCGGCCGCCAGGAAGTGCGCGTCAACTTCGAGCTTCGCGAACTGGTCGTGACCGGCATCATCCGCCCCGAGGACATCGGGCGCGACAACTCGATCAACCACACACAGATTGCCGACGCACGCATCAGCTACGGCGGACGCGGGCAGCTTACCGATGCCCAGCAGGCGCGCTGGGGCCAGCAGATCTACGACGCCCTCTTCCCGTTCTGAGGCAACGATCGCCGGCTCCGACCCCGGCGCGCTTCAGCCGACACGAAAAAGGCCCTTCCCCATTACGGGAAGGGCCTTTTTCGTGTC
>NZ_JABWCU010000018.1 GCF_018491765.1 Novosphingobium profundi
ATGCAAATCCGTGCGGCCATCCTCAACCGCTTCACCGCGCTCGGAACGCCTCAAACTCAGCGCGTCGCGTGACCGAACGCTTTCAAAGGCCAACCGCTACCCGCTGAACGATTTGCGCAACAAAGCCACTTGAACCTGAAAACTGGCTGGGGCGGCAGGCGGAATTCATAATCTCTTTTTGTTTGAATTATAAAGATATAATCTTTTATTAGGCAGGAATGCTCCATTCGAAAAGCCAACGCCGACGCGAGCTGCACGAGGACATTTTGAGACGCGTTTGATTTTGCGACAGGGCGTGGCGTTTTTGCGCCTAGAGTGCTGTTGCACACTTCTTGGTGCGAACAATTTTTTGGCAAGCGTCTATTTGTAGGGGAGGTTTGTCGGTTAGTCGTAAAAATGTATTGAGCGGGACTTTAAATTTATATTTCATTTAGAATTTTAAATTGAAAATTTCACCTTTAGTGTGATTTTTTTAATGATAAATTGCATGGGATATTAATGAAGTTGATTTGTTTGTTTGTTTATTTTGTTATTTATTTTCTTCATGGTGTTGTGTGTCGCGTTTATTTCCCGCAAAAATTCTATTTTCACGTTGAAATGATTCGTGCTTTTTTGACTCTTGGGGCTGTCGTCTGGCTGCGCCAGTTCCGCCTGTCCCTTGGGTGTTTTGACCGGGGTTGCACCGTTCGTCGTCCAAATCCCCTTCCTTCTGGGGCATCCGTTTTTCCTTTGATCCGTTGGTGTTCGGTAAAGCACAGGCATGGGCAATCGTGATTGCTAGAGTCTCCGCTGCGTCGCGTTTCGTGGCGGCACTTCGCCCGCTTAAGAAGAGTTCGATGTTCTGATCGCATCTATCCTTCCAATGTGCTCGACCACCACCTCAAGTGTCTTGGCGGCAAAGATCTTGAGGGTGGCGTTGTCACCACGCTCGGCATAGCTTCGCAAGAGCGCTTCTGTCTCCTCATGGGCCACGGCTTGCTGGTCCATGTAGGCGGATTCGAATTCTTCCTGCGGTGCCTCATCCAGATGACGAAGCATCGCCTTGTGCCGTTCATCAAGATCTTCCTGAAGGGTGGGGAGGCCTGCCGTGTCCTGCGACCTTGTCAGCGCAGCGGTCAGATCCTCGCTGGCACGCGTGTGATCGCTAATCATGTCGTGCGCGAAGGCCTGCACGGGATTGGAAGGCGTTCGTCGAAGCGCAATATTTGCGGCTTCAATTTCGTAGCGATTTCCAACGCTGACTTTCTCGATAAATTCCCCTGCGTCTGTCACAATGGAGGCGCGAAGCTTGCCGGCCGCGCCGCCAAAGGCATCGCCAACCTTTTCCAACGAGGTTTTCCAACTGTCCACCATAGTCCGGTTCCTTTTCGCGTGTTCCTTTGGTCAAAGCCGGGCCGGGCCAACGTGTTCGGGGCCGAGTTGATGTGAAGACCGACCGGGTGGATTTATCGACAGGTGGAAACGGAAGGTTAAGCAGGTTAACATGTCCAGACGCTCCTGGGGTCCCATCACCGGCTCGCTTAGGCATACGTTACGGGGCGACCTTTTCGTCGCCCGGAGACCCACCAAGACCAAACGAAGGCGCGCTCAATCGTACGTTTTAGGTGGCCGCGTGATTACAGCACACGCTTGGTGAGCGCGGGGCAGTCTATCTGGTTTGGTAGCTCTGCGGCGTCCTCTTTTGCTTGGCCATCCAGACCGAGCGCGTTGCCGACCGAGTTCCCGATGGCTGAGAGAACGGTCCCGACGTTCACCGCGTTGCCGGGGGGATGGCCAGCTGCGCTAAGCGTCGGCGCGGAGAACGTGCCGCCAACAACGATCGGGTCTTTCAGACGCAGCGCGCTGGAATCGCGCGAGCGTCCCTGGATCGACAAGGCGATGCCTTCGGAGGAGAGCGAGAGTTCGCCGCGTCCCTGACCAATCGAGATGCCTGTGTCGGCAAGGAACGTTTGGGCCGCAAGCCGACCGTCACGGGCCTGAAAGCCGATCGCGAGGCACCGTAGCGGGACCATTTTTTCCTTGTCCTTGAGCAGTGCGCCGAGCGTCTTGCCCAGATCCTGCCCGAGCACGGCGGCGAGAATCCGTTTCACACGCCCGTCGTGCACGACGACACCCGCACGTCCGTTGGCCCGCCCGAGCGCTTCGCGGATGGTGTCGCCGGTTCCACTCAAGACAATGTGGGCGCGCAGCGGGCCGGTGGCGTCCGCCGACCCGAGCACCGATTCGAGGCGCGCGTCCTCCACCGCCAGGTCGAGCGAGAGCTGGGGATGCGCCGCCCCGCCACGCTGATCGACCGCCAGATGGCCGGTCATCCGCCCTTGCTTCATTCGCGCATCGATGTCCTCGACAGTCAGCCGCTTGCCTTTAAGTGTGAGGCGCCCCGAAAGCGAACGGAACACCGACTTGGGTAACAAGAGCTGGTCGGCGATGAAGCGGATAGTTCCATCTGTCGGTCCGACTTTGGCGAGGTTGATCCGCGTTCCCGGCAGCACGCGCGGGCCGGTCCGGGCTTCGATTGCGCGCGCCCTGGCGCGCCCCTGTGAGTCCGACAGGTCGTCAAAGGCGAATTGGCTGAAATGCGTGTCGGCATCGATTTTCGTGCGGCCTGCGCGTTTCAGGATCGTGGCCCGGGCCTTGACCTTTGAGCGGCCGATCGAGCCGGTCAGGCTGTCGATGAACCAGTCTGGGCCAAGATGGCGTACGTGCGCGTCGAGATCGATCGGCTGCGTGCCGAACAGTCCCGCTTCGATCATATCGTCGAGATAGCCGAGGCTGGGCGCCCTGGCTTGGATGGCGAGCGTCATCGACTGCAGGTCGAGCGCCCCCTGGCTGTGTCCCGAGGCTCGCAGTTGGAGCAGCGGCGAGGTGAATTCGAGCGTGATCGGATAGCGCGCGTCGGCGGCCAGTGCGGCGATGCGGCCTCCGCGCAGGGACAGCGTGGCTGGGGAATCGTGGAAGCGGCCCTTGGCCTCCACCTGTAATCCCGCTGCGTCGGACGAGAACCGTCCCTCCAGTGCGAGTGCGCGCTTGACGTCGCGCAGCGAGACATGGGCATCCCTGACGTACATCTCAAGAAAGCCGTGACCCCGGGCGGATCGCGGCTCGTCTTCTTTGGCTGGCTGACGCCGTGGCCCCAGCCAGTTTGCGCGTCCCTGGCTATCGCGTACGAGACTGAGCGTGAGGCCCTCTGCGTCGATTCGCTCGACCGCCGGTTTATCTCCCACCAGCAGTGGCAGCAGAGCGATGCGGACGGTCAGCCGCTGGGCCTGTGCCATGTTGCCGGGCCCCGCCCATGCTGGCTGCCGGATTGTCACGTCGTGCAGCACGAGGGTCGGTGTGAAGGAGAGTGCCGGATGCCGCTCAATTGCCCCGATTGAGACGTGCGTGCCCAGCCGGGCGCCGAGCCGGTCGGCTATCGGACCTTTGACGAGGGAAAAGGGAAAAGCTGCAGCGCCCAACACAAGAAGCGCGGCGATCGTAGCCAGTGCGACGAGGATCCGACCCACCCGGTCAACGTTGCGGCCCTTCGCCTTCTTCTGGTCTCGCGATCGCGCCGTCATGGGCGAAAAACCCGCGACCTGCGGGGAGGTTGCCGAGGTTCGCGTTGCAGGCTCTCGATACGGTCTGGTCGGGACGATTCACGAAAATGCTTCCAAAGCTTTTCCTGATCAATTCGGAACATTGCTTGGGTCGAGGCATTCCCGAGTCAAACCTAGGGCCTGAGCCAGCTGATCGAGTTCGGACGAGCCGAGAGCCCCTCAAAGCCCATTGCCGGACGCCGCTATCATGACCATTCCGTCCTCTTTCGCACGCTCCTGGCTGGTCATCGCCACAGGAGTTCTTCTCGCGCTCATCGGCCTTGTGCTGCTGGGCGGGGGGTATGGCTCGCCTGGTTGGGGGGCTCGCCCTATTACCTCTTCACCGGCGCGGCCATGATCGCGGCGGGCGTCCTGCTCGTTCTCGGCCGCCCGGCGGGGGGCTGGCTCTACGTCGCTATCTTCGTCTGCACCGTGCTCTGGGCGCTTTGGGAAGCGGGGGATGATGCCTGGGCGCTCGTTCCGCGGATTTTCGCTCCGGCGGTCCTGCTGATCCCGGTGATCTGTTCGCTCGCTGCGCTGGGGCGCAGGGCCGGGCGGTGGCGCGTGGCGGCGCTGTCCTGCGCGGGGACGGTGGTCACGGTCGGCGCCTTGTTCGCGATCGTCGGCACGCTCGACGGGGCTGGGCGGCCGGGCGATCCTTCCTGCCGCACGCATGGCGATGAGCGATCCTTCGTTGCAGATTGCCGGGAACGACTGGCCGCAATATGGCGGTTCGTTCGCCGGGCACCGCTATTCGCCGCTGACCCAGATCACCCCCGCCAACGTCGGTACCCTCACGCGCGCCTGGAGCGTCCACACCGGCGACATGCCATCGGATAAGGCCAAGGGCACCTATGGGGCCGAGAACACGCCTCTCAAGATTGGCGACACGCTTTACGTGTGCACGCCCAAGAACATCGTGATCGCCTACGATCCGGCGACCGGTGACCAGAAGTGGCGCTTCGATCCCCGCGTGCCCGACAGCGCGATCCCCTACACCGCCGCCTGTCGCGGTGTAAGCTACTACGATGCGAACGCGGACGGGGCCGGGCAGGCGCAGGGCCAGCCTGGCGTGGATGGCTCCGGTGTCGTCGCGGCCAACTATGCAGCGACGCCGTCGGAAACGGCGAAGATCGTGAGCGCCGCGAGCCGCAGTTCCGATCCGGCCTGCACGCGCCGCTGCACCGCGTCCCGCCAGGGAGGTATACCGCAATCTGCGTGCCGGCGCCGAAAGCGGCTGGGATTTCAGCTCGCGTTGGCTGGGAGACGGCCGAACACTGGCGACTATCGAAACCACTCGGATCGTGCCGATCGATCTCAACAGCCTGCTCTGGAACCTGGAAAACACAATTGCGCGGCGCTGTCAGGAATTGGCGGACAAGGCTTGCCATGACGATTTTCGAACACGCGCCACGCATCGTAAGGCGGCGATCATGCGCTATCTCTGGTCGCGGGACGAGCAGCGCTTCGTGGATTGGAACCGTGATCGCCAGGCCCCGAGCGAGTCGCTGAGTGCGGCCATGCTTTATCCGCTTTTCGTGGGATTGGCTTCGCCCAATCAAGCTGAGGCCACCGCAAAGCTGGCCGAGGCGCGTCTGCTTGCCCCAGGCGGACTGCGCACGACGAGCGTCGCGACCGGGCAGCAATGGGACGAGCCAAACGGCTGGGCGCCGCTGGTGTGGATCGCGGTGCAGGGGCTAGATCGCTATGGTCGATCGGACCTTGCGGATCGGATTGCGGGGCGCTGGATCGCCACGGTGTCCGCGTTCTATGCCTGCACCGGACGGATGGTCGAGAAATACGACGTCGACCAGGGTTTGGCCGGGGGAGGAGGGGAGTACCCGGTTCAGGATGGGTTCGGCTGGACCAACGGGGTGTCCCGTGTCCTGCTCGATCGGCCTGGGACGAAGGACGCTCTCGTCGCCCGCTGCCCTCCGCGTGCGCGCGTTGCCGCGCCTGACGGCCAACGCTGACCGCTCCACGACAGTCATCAAGATGATGGATCCCAGAGCCCGGGTGGGGGACTTCAGGCCAGATCAATGGCGTTCGTCCCGTTCCCGGAAGCGGGTACGTTGAGGTACAGGTAGTGCGGATCAAAGTTGCCGCGTCGGGCCAGCCCGGGGGAATCGAGAATTTCAACCAGCGAGGCGTGGACATGGCACAGTCCTGCCTCGCGCAACTGGCGCAGGACACGATTGGTATGGACTGTCGTCAGCCCGCAGATCTCGGCGATGTCCGCTTGGGTCAGCGCGAGTGCGTAAGTCTGCCCATCGGACAGACCGATCGCCTGCAGGCGCAGATTCATTTCGCACAGGAAATGAGCAACGCGGCCGACCGCGTCAAGCCGGCCTACGCGAAACAGCCACGTCCGGTGCAATGCGGCGTCAATGAGCGTGGAGAACCAGAGTTTACGTGTCAGATCGGGGCGTGGGTCGAGAATGCGCCTTAGTGCGGCGTGTGGGACGATGGCGACCCGCGCCGCAGTGAGTGTCGCGATGCCATGATCGAGCTCGAGCATAGGGTAGGCATGAAGATCGACGAACTCACCTGGAACGTGGATCGCTACGAGTTGACGTAAGCCTTGGTGATCATCGATGAAGCGCGAGACGATACCGTCGAGCAGAAGGGTACTCACCGCGATGCTCGATCGGGGCGGGATGAGCGTTTGTCGTGGCTCGACGTTGCGAACCTCTGCGATGGCCGATTCCAGTAGTTGGCGTTCCTCCAGGCTGAGCTCGACTCCCCGGCGATTGGCAAGAAAGGCCTGCGTCAACACGGCTCAAAGCACCTCCTTTTCGCGTCGCTGTTGGCATTGCTCCTATAATGCACAAGTGTTGCCGGTGCTCCCATTCCGATGGTGCCTCGGGGAGCAATTCGAATCGCCGACGGTGCTTTGGTCCTGGAAAGATGCGGATTTTTGCACGACGATAGTGTGGACGCGATGATCGTGCTGGCCCTGCAAGCCCGCATCGATTGATAACGATCAAGCGGTTTTTCGGGCGGCGAACATCGCCGCGAGCGCCACGGCATGGTATTGTGCGCCGCATCCCAACGTACTTCCCAGCGCTTCCCTCAAGGAAGCAGAAAGGCGATTCATGCCTGTCTTCACTTTACGTTTTTCGGACGATGGCCAGGGCCTGGTAAAGTCGGTGGAATTCACTTCGGTGGATGCTGGCGGCGCGCTCAGGGCAGCGCGTGGCGAGGCCGCGGGTCGCAACGTGGAGTTGTGGTTGGGCAAAAAGAAGCTTTGCTCCATGCACCGCAGCGAGGAAGTCTGGTGCATTTCCAGCTGAATCGCTCGCTCGGGACTTGAGCTGAACCGCGGGGAAAGGATGCGCGCGGTGCGCGTTTAGTTCAGCTGTGGATGCAGTTCCGGCGTGGGTGGCATTTCGAGGGTTTCCACGCTTGCTCGCAACATCGTGAGAAAGTTTTCCGCCCACAGGCCGGCTCGGGAGTTGATGACGCATTCAAGGCAGGCTCGGTGGCGCTCACGCCGTTCGCTGAGATCCATCCGGAACGCGCGATCGATAGCACCAGCCATATCTTCTATATCGTATGGGTTGACCAGCAGGGCGTCGGTCATGTCTTCGGCCGCGCCGGCAAAGCGTGACAGGATAAGGACGCCTGGATCGTCCTCGCTTTGCGCCGCTACATACTCCTTGGCCACCAAATTCATGCCGTCGGCAAGCGAGGTGACGAGTCCAGCACGAGCCCTGCGGAACAGCCTGGCGAGCCGCGAGCGCTCAACCGAGCGGTTGATGAAGCGGATCGGTGTCCAGTCGAGCTCGGCAAACTGGCCGTTTATCTTCCCGGTAAGGCCCTGGAGCTCTTCAGTGATGTCGTCGTAGGCTTGTACCCCTTGCCGGGTGGGGGGCGCGATTTGGATGAGCGAGGGGCGAATGCCGTCCTGGCGATTTTCCAGATAGCGCCCGAAAGCCCGAAAACGATTGGGCAGCCCCTTACTGTAATCGAGCCGATCGACACCAATGGCGAATGGTTCGGGGCTAGCGGCACCGAAGGGGTCTTTCCCATCTTGCGCGGCTTGCGCGCGAAACGATGTGACGTCGATCCCGATTGGAAACGAGCGGACACGCGTAACGTGGTCGGCAAATTTTATCGAGCCGTCGGTCATGAATTCGGCGCGGGGATCGGAGCGGAACATTTCAAGGCAACGGGCTACGTCGCCGCGTGTTTGAAGGCCTATCAGGTTGTAATGGGTAAGATCTTGCGCGAAGGATTCGGGAGACGGGAGGATCGAGAGGTCGGCAAGGACCGGGAACGGGATGTGCAGGAAGAAGCCAATACGATTGGGCACGCCCAATCGGCGCAATTCGCGGGCTAGCGGAATGAAATGATAGTCCTGCACCCAAATAAGGTCGGTGGCGGTGATTTCCCCCTTGATCATCTCGGCAACACGCCGGTTGACCGCCCGGTAGGCGTCGGTGAATCCCGGGCTGATCTTGACCAGGTCGGCGCGCCGATGACAAAGCGGCCACAGGACCGAGTTGGAAAATCCCAGATAGTAGTTTTTCACCTCCGCATCGCTGAGCCTAAAGGCCAGGCGGCGGTATGGCGTTTCGCCGATTGGCTCGAAGCGGCCGTCATCGCTGCCGGCATCAGGGTGCGCGCCGATCCAGCAACCACCCGATGCAGCCAACACGTCATGCAGGGAGACGACAAGACCGCCGGATGGATTGTCACCCATCGGCAGGCGATTGGATACGACGATAACGCGTTCATTCATGGTTTTCTCGTTTCGCCTCTCTCACGCGGAATAAAACGACAATGCCGTCAGTCTCCGCAGCGTTTCTTGGGATCGATGGGAATTGATAATTATCATAAGGATTTCCTGCGCGGCCGAAGGCGGCTTTACCTGCGTCCGTCACCGCCCTGTTGCAGAGCCTGCCGCTTACCCCCGGGATAGGGTTGTCAACGGGAGCCTTTCCCATACCCACGCGTTTCATGCCGGTGTGCGGACAAGACGCGTTCCGCCACGAAGCCACCGCGGCGTCGAAGCAAGCGGGTTTTTCGGGAAGCACGGTGGGGTCTTGCATCCCGAAGAGGCCGCGCAGCGCGCGCGGCGTATTAACGCATGTGAATGTCGGCTCTCAAGGACACAGCAATGAGAAGGACTTACTTTCCCATGGAGCTCGTTCATTCCTTGACGCTGCATCTCTCCGCCTTTGTCAGCCTGTCTGATGCCGATCGTGAAGTCCTCGACAAGGCTCTGCGCAAGCGTGCCCGTATTCTTGCTCCGCGTCAGGACATCATCCGCGAGGGCGAAAAACCCCGTTTCGTCAACGTTATTCTGGAAGGCTGGGCTCAACGCTACAAGCAGTTGGCGGACGGGCGCCGGCAAATCCTGTCCTTCTTCGTGCCAGGCGACCTGTGCGACACGAACGTCTTTATCCTCAAGTCGATGGACCATTCGTTGTCCGCCGTAACGCAGGTCCGGCTGGCGGAAATTTCCCAACGCGAATTTCAGGAGATCATCGAGACGTCACCGCGCATCGCACAGGCGCTCTGGTGGAGCGAGTTGGTCACTGTTGCGATCCAGCGTGAATGGACGACGAGCATTGGCCAGCGCACCGCCTACGAACGTATCGCCCACCTGCTGTGCGAAATGTTCGTTCGGCTGCGCACGATCGGGCGCACGCAGGAAAGGTCCTGCGAGTTTCCGCTGACCCAGTCGGAAATCGCCGATGCCACGGGGCTGACGCAGGTTCATGTCAATCGCACGGTCCAGGAAATGCGTCGGGAAGGCTTGATCGAAATCCGTAACAAACGACTTGAGGTTCACGATCTGCGCGCACTCATGGCCGTGGCCATGTTCAATCCGAATTACCTTCATCTCGAGGCGGGGGGACACGAATGCATTGCTCCGGAATAAGCCATCTCGCCACGGTTCCAATGGCCGCATCATGTCGTTCGCGTGCTAGTCGCAGGCCGCCGTGTTCGTAGCTGAATCTAGCAATGCAACGTCACGCAAAGAGCGGGAACTCTTAGGATGATCTTGGCGTTTCCTCCCAAACCTGGGCATCTGCCGTCGCTGGTGAAGAGCTTTGCATCCCGGCGCCTCACGGGAGCCGGATGGCATGGCCACGCACCGCCCTATTTGGCGTGTATGGGGGAAAAACCCCACGTTTCGTCCAGATTTCAGCACGAGGGCAGGACGCGATGCCGTGCTCAGGCGTTTCTCCTATTCCTGACGAGCCAGAGGCGATCACGCAGCGTAAGAACAATGGAGCCGGTCAGTGTCCCGATTCTACTTCAAGGTCAACGATGGTACGCCCGCGAGCGATGATGTGTCGGCCGACTTCGCAAGCGAGCAAAGCGCGGTTCTCGCTGCGGTGCAGCTTGCCGGGGAACTGCTTCGTGAAGCGCCGGAGCGGTTCCTTCGCACGCAACCCTGGCGGATCGCGGTTCTGGGCGAGAGCCGTGACGAGCGGTTTGCCATCGATCTTGCAACGGGCCAATCAGCAGGGAGCCTCGTCGCGAGCGCGAACGACTGATACTAAGGTACATCATGTCGATTGGAATGCGCCTTGGTTTTTGAAGGCCCTGATGGCGGTTCCGCACGCGATCATCTCGCCATGGTCGAATGACCAGACTGAGGGACAGATTACGCGCCTCAGACTGAACAAGCGGAAGTTGTGGGGAGGCGTGAAACCTGCCCTGTTTTAGGTGCCCGTGATCGGTGCATTATAATAGCTGTCATAAAGTCTTATTCAGAGCCAATTCGCGATGAAAATCGTGGTTCTCGTCTTTGCGAGAATCTGCATGATTTATCTAGTATGGCATATGTTTCATTTTTTTGAGGTTCGCGAGCGGGTATAGGCAGTCCCCGTGACGGTGAGCGCGGCGCCGAGCAGCACGGTAAGAGCGTGGCGGTGGCGGGTGAACCAGAACTTGGAGTTGATTTGCCGCGCCTTCGCGTCGAAGCGGCCGTGCGCGCCATGATCGCCGGGAACGGGTTCGTAGAGATTGTCGCGATAGTCGGGCGGCAGTGGCTCGTCGCTCAACTGACCGGATACGGCGGTGCGCGCCAGATAGCGGTCGAGCAGCGAGGAGGCGAAGCGATCGCCCCAGATGGCCTCCACCGTCGGCCAGGCGATCTGGATCGTCTTGCGCCGGGTGCGTGCGGCGAAATGGATCGCTTCGGCTATCAGTTCGGGCTGATAGGGCGGGCTGGCCGGCTTCGCCCTGCGACCAAGGTTGTTGCGCACCCAGTCGAACTGCGGCGTGTTGACGCCAGGCAGCGCGACCATGGTGACGTGGACGCGCGACTTGTCGTGTAGCAGTTCGCTGCGGAGCGAATCGTGAAAGCCCTGGATCGCGTGCTTGGCTCCGCAATAGGCTGATTGCAGTGGGATACCGCGATAGGACAAGGCCGAGCCGACCAGCACGATCGCGCCGTGATCGCGCGGGATCATGCGCTTGAGCGCCGCCATCGTCCCGTGGATCTGGCCGAGGTAGGTCACTTCGGTAACGCGCTTGTAATCGGCAAGGCTCATGTCGGCAAAGCGCGAGAAAACCCCGGCGAAGGCGACGTTGACCCAGATGTCGATCGGACCGAAACGCCCTTCGGCGCTGGCAGCTGCAGCTTCCACCGCATCGGCATCAGCCACGTCCGCACTGATGGCGAGCGCCTCGCCGCCGGCTTCCTCGACTTCGCGCGCAGCGGCGTGCAGCCCGTCCTTTCCGCGCGCGATAAGGACGATCTTCGCCTTGTCCTGAGCGTAGCGGCGTACAACCGCCCGGCCAACACCGGCGGAGGCGCCTGTGACGACGACGATGGGCGGCTTTTTCTCGTTTTTTCCGAACAAGATACTTCTCCTTTGCTTTCTTTCCCCGGTTATGGCCCCGCGCTTGCGGGGAAGTGTTCATCCGCGCTGGTAGCGGTCTATGCGGCCAGACCCGACGGCAAGACCAAAGGCGTTGTTGATGACCGCGACATGGCTCAGCACCTGCGGGAAATTGCCCAGCATCATGCGCTTTTCAGGCAGGTACTCTTCGCTCAACAGGTTGAGGTCGTTGGCGGAAGCGGCGATCCGGTCGAACAGCGTGCGCGCGTCTTCATCGCGGCCCTGCCCTATGTAGACATCGACCAGCCAGGACGAGCAGGCGAGGAACGCACCTTCCTCGCCCTCCAACCCGTCTGACCCGTTGGTCTTGTAGCGCCAGACATAGCCCTCGCGCATGAGTTCCTGCTCGATCGCAGCGACGGTCCCGAGCATGCGCGGGTCGTTGGCATCGATGAAGCCGACCAGCGGCAGACGCAGCACAGCGGCATCAAGGTCGCGCGATCCGTAGCTCTGGGTGAACGCGCCGACGTCCTTGTCGAAGCCGCGCTCCATCACTTGTGCGCGAACGGTATTCGCCAGCGCGCGCCAATGCTCCGCATCGCGCCCTTCGGGATCGGTCTCGCCGGTCTCCTGCAACAGCCGGGTGACGCGGTCGAAGGCGACCCAGCACATCGCCTTGGAATAGACGTGGTGCTCGCGCTTGCCACGGCTTTCCCAGATGCCGTCGTCGGGGGCCGACCACATCTTTTCGAGTTGCATGCCCAGTTCGAGGATCAGCTGTCCGTCCTCGATCAGGTTCTCATTGCGCGCCACGAAAAGAGCGTCGATCGCCTCACCATAGACATCGAGCTGCAGCTGATCGGCGGCACCATTGCCGAAGCGCACTGGGCGGGCGCCAGCGAACCCTTCCAACCAGGACGCCTCGCGCTCGGTGGCTATGCGACCGCCATCGATGGTGTAGAACGGCTGCACCGCGATGGGTTCGCCAGCCAGTGCGCGGTAGAGCCAGTGAATCCACTCGCGCGCCTCGTCACGATAGCCCGCGCGCAGGAGAGCCAGCAGTGCAAAGGTAGCATCGCGCAGCCAGCAGAAACGATAGTCCCAATTGCGCGCACCGCCGGGGCTTTCAGGCAGGCCAGCCGTCAGCGCGCCGAGCATGCCTCCGGTTTCGTCCTGAACCAGTCCTCGGATCGCCAGTAGCGAGCGCATGACGATGGCGCGATCCGGCCCGTCATAGCGGTTGCGGCGCGACCAGTCGCTCCACCACTTTTCGGTCTCGGCCAGCGCCTTGTCGACGTCCACCGGGTCGGGCGGGCTGGCGTGGCTGGGATACCAGGTCATGACGAAGTGTTCACACTGGCCGGCGTGGATTGTGAAGTGGGTTTCCTCGTGGCCGTCACGTGCGCGGAGCGGCTGGCTGAAATCGAGCATGACCGCGTTCGGCCCCGCCAATGCAGTGGCGCGCAGCACAGGCGCAGCGTCGGGGTCTTCCTTGTCGCGCATGGGCGATACGCGCGGATGCACGCGCCCTTCGGCAAAGCGCAAGGCCATGCGGTTACGCATGCACACGCTGCCCGAAAGTCCCTCGACGATGCGCACGATATCGGGTGCCGCCCCGCGCGCGGCGGGCATGAAATCAGTCACGCGCACGCTGCCATTGGCGGTCTCGTACTCGGTTTCGAGGATCATCGTATCGCCCCGATAGCGGCGGTGCGAGCGGACCACTTCCTCGGTTGGAGCAAGCCACCATGCGCCATTCTCGCCATTGCCGAGGAGAGCGGCGAAGCACGGCTCGGAATCGAAATGAGGCAGGCACAACCAATCGATCGTACCGTCGCGGTGGACCAGCGCCCCCGTCTGTCCATCGGACACCATGGCATGGTCGGCGATGGCGTGGGGGTGCCAGGTGGCAATATCATCCATCGCACTCAGCCCATCATCGCGTGCTGGCTGGACAGGATCCACATCGAGCCGGCCACCATCAGCACGATGACGAGACTGGTGAACAGCACAAGTTGCAGGTCGTCGCGGTGCGAGCGCCGGAGGTCGATGTGGAGGAAGAAGAACAATTGGCAGCCGATCTGGACGAGCGCAAGCGCGGCGATGCAGGCCAACAGCACCGGCCTTGCGAAAGGCTGGGCGAGCACCAGCGCGAAGGCGGCGCCGGTGAGCAGTGCGCTCGACACCAGGCCGAGCAGCGAATGGCGGCGTTCGCGGGCGGGGTCGTCCCGCGTGGCGGGGGGGATGTTGCGTGGGTTCATGATAGCGAGCCTTGCAGGAAGACGAGGGTGACGATGCCGATCCACACGACATCGAGTAGGTGCCAGAACAGCGCGAGGCGCATGATGCGGGTGGCTACCGCCTGATCGAGACCGCGCACCGCAATCTGCACGAACATCACCGCCATCCAGGCAAGGCCGCAGGCGACGTGCAGGAAGTGTGTCCCGAGCAGCGTGAAATGTGCTGAAAGGAAGCCCGATAATTCGGGCGCCCAGCCCTTGCCGATCAGCGAAGCGAAATCCTTCGCCTCGCAGCCAAGGAAGCCGAGGCCGAGCAGGCCGGTCAGCGCCATCCAGCCTACCAGCGCGCGGCGATCGTCGCGGTACTTGAGCGCGAGCGAGGTGAGGCTGAAGGTGAAGCTGGAGGCGAGCAGCAACGCGGTCTCCACGCCCGCGCTGGCAAGATCGCCAGCCTGCCGGGGCGTGGGGCCGCCAGCGATGCCGTGAAGGCTCATGCTGGCATAGGTTGCCATCAGCAGCGCGAACAGCACCAGGTCACTCATCAGGAAGATCCAGAAGCCGAAGATCACCGGCTCTGCTGCGCGGTGCGCGTCCGGATCGCGGCCATGGATGTTGAGGCCGGGATGGCGGTCGGTGCCGCTGGCGAACCTCATGCTTCGTGCTCCGCCAGGCCGCGGTTGTCAGCAGAGGTCTCCGCATCGCGCCCTACCGGCGTGACCGCGTGGACCCTGCTCAGCCAGTGGCGGTGCGTGGCGGCCACCTCGCCGGCTTCGACGGTGCGTTCGAGATCGGTCTGGAAGCTGCGCCAGACCACGCCCCCCCACATCGCGAAGAGGCCCGCCAGCGCGGCCCACCAGATGTGCCAGGTCAGGCCGAACGCGCACACGAAACCGGCGCCGCCGATCACCACGGGTATGCCGGTGCCGCGCGGCAGGCTGATCGCCTCGTACCGTTCCGGCTCGCGATAGGCGATGCCCTGGGCCTTCAGCGCGGTGAAGGCATCGCGACCCGAGACTTCGGGCGGAACGGCGAAGTTCCATTCGGGCGGGGGCGAGGGCGTTGCCCATTCGAGGCTATGTCCGTCCCACGGATCGCCCAGCGGCGCTGCCAGCCGCGCGCGATTTCGCACGGAGACCCACAGCTGTACGAACAGGGCGGCAAGGCCGAGGCCGATCAGCACCGCGCCCACTTCGGCGGTCCACAGCCAGGGCGCGTATTCGGCGCGCGTGGTCTGTGCCGTGCGGCGCATCATCGCCATCAGGCCCAGGGGGTAAAGCGGCATGAAGGCGACGAGGAAGCCTGCGCTCCACAGCGCCCACGCGATGCGGCCCCAAATCTCGTCCAGGCGGAAGCCGAAGGCCTTGGGAAACCACAGCATGTACGCGGCGAGCATGCCGAACAGAGTGCCGGGGATCAGCATGTTGTGAAAATGGGCGACAAGGAACAGCGTGTTGTGGACCGCGAAGTCGATCGCCGGATCGGCCAGCATGACACCCGAAAGGCCGCCGATTACGAAGCACAGCAGAAAGGTGATTGCGAACAGCATCGGCGCAATGAAGCGGATTCGCCCACGCACCATGGTCAGTATCCAGTCGTAGACCTTCACGCCGGTGGGAATGCCGATGAGCATCGTGGCGATGCCGAAGGCGGCGTTGACGTTCGCCTCCTGGCCCATCGTGAAGAAGTGGTGCAGCCACACCGTGAAAGAGAGCACCGCGATCGCCATCGTTGCGCCCACCAGCGAGATGTAGCCGTAAAGGTGCTTGCCCGAGAATGTCGAGATGACCTCCGACCACACGCCGAAGGCGGGCAGGATCAGGATGTAGACTTCGGGATGGCCGAAGATCCAGAACAGGTTGGCATAGTTCATCACGTCGCCGCCCGCGCCGTTGGTGAAGAAGTGGAAGCCCAGGTATCGGTCGAGTGCCAGCAGCGCGGTGGCGACGGTCAGCGCGGGCATCGCGAAGATCATCAGGATTGAGGTGCACAGCGCCGTCCAGCAGAACAGCGGCATGCGCAGGAGGTCCATGCCGGGGCAGCGCTTCTTGTAGATCGTCACCGCAAAATTGAGGCCGGTAACGGTTGAGCCGATCGAGGACAGGGAGACTGCCCAGATCCAGTAATCCACCCCTTCGCCGGGCGAGAAGCCCAGTTCGGTATAGGGCGGATAGCCGCTCCACCCGCCGGTCGAGAACTTGCCGACGACGAGGCTGGCCATCATCAGCGCGGCACCCGCTGCGGTCAGCCACAGCCCCACCGCGTTGAGGAACGGGAAGGACAGGTCGCGCGCGCCGATCTGGAGCGGCATCACGTAGTTGATGAGGCCGGTCAGGAACGGCATCGCCATGAAGAAGATCATGATCGAGCCATGCGTGGTGAACAGCTGCGCGAAATGGTCCGCGCTGACCACGCCGGCTTGGCCAATGGCGCTGGCCTGCTGCGTGCGCATCAGGATCGCCTCGATCACCGCGCGGCTCAGCATGACGAAGGCCAGCACGATATACATCACCCCGATCTTCTTGTGATCGAGGCTGGTCAGCCATTCGCGCCACAGCCAGCGCCAGCGCCCGCTCCGCGTCACCAGGCCGACCACCGCCAGCGCGCCGAGCACGACCAGCGAGGCGGCGAAGGTGGCGATGCCGTCCGCCTTGGGCGGAAAGTCTGACCAGCGCAGCAGCCCGAACAGCCAGTACGTCCAGTCCTGCGTGAAGGTTGGCATTAGCGGGTCTCCCCGTATGACGCGTGCCTATATTGTGCGTGTCTGTAGCGGGCGAGCACCGACGCGAAGAGGCCGGGCGCGACGCTGCCATAAACGCGCGGCGCATCAAGCGTGCCCTTGCGGGCAAGCCGCACGTAGGATGCGGCATCGAGCGGCGGCGCCTTGCGCGCCTGCCCCAACCAGCGGGCATAGGCGGCGGGCCGCAGGGCATGCACCATGAAATGCTCGGCCGCGAAGCCCGGCCCATTGTATTGCGTGTTCGCGCCCGGATAGTCGCCCGGCCGGTCGGCCCGCATGTGCAGTCGGGTTTCCATGCCGGCCATGGCGTAGATCTGCCCGCCGAGGCGCGGCACTATCAGCGCCTGCATCGTGGCATCGCTGGTGAGCGACAGCCGGACCGCGCGCCCGGCGGGGATCACCAGCGCGTCGGCGGTGGCGATATGGTGCGCGGGATCGATGAACAGGAACTTCCAGTCGAGTGCGATGACCTGGATATCGAGCGGGGGGCGGCCCGCGGCATCGTCGACTGAGCGCCACGGGCTGGCGGCCTGGGTCGCCGTGAAAGTCACGAAGGCAAGGATCGCCACGAGTACGGCCGGGCCGCCCCAAATCGCTATTTCGAGCGGCCAGGAAAAGGTCCAGTCCGGCCGATAGGCCGCCCGTGGGTTGCCGCGCCGATAGCGCCACAGTACCAGCGGCAATCCGATGAAGATCGGCACGAGGACCGCGCACAGCATCAGGCTGGTCTCCAGCAGCGTGGTGCGTTGCAGCGCCGCGATCGGTCCTGCCGCGTGCAGCACCCCGTCATCGCGCACACAGGCAGCGAGCGGGGCAGCTGTGATGGCCACAGCGAACTTTGCCGGGGCAGACAGGGATATGTCAGCGGCTGATCTTGTGGGCACACGGGAGTGGTGGGCGAACACCTCGGACGCTCCTTTTCTCTTCGGCGCAATACGCCGGGGTGCGAGGAAAAAAAGGATGGGTGACTTTCTAATCGCTTGCGCTGCGCAAGGTTCCGATTCTTGCCGGCCTTATACCTTCAGAAATGGGGGTAACGGGCGGCGCGCCGGCACGCTGGTCATACCTCCGGATGACGTTAGTGCGTGCGAGCGTTGGCAGACGCCAGCCTTACATGCGTTCCTTTACCCCCGCATGGATCAGCCACCAGTTGACCGGGAAGGCGGTCACGAAGCCGCACAGCATTGCACCTTGCATCACGAACCAGAATTCCGGGCTGGCAACCGGCGCGATATCACCGAAACCGGGGCGCAGCACCGCGAACTGGGCCAGAGCCATAAACCCGTACATTCCCACCTGCCATGCCGTGATCGAGGCGGTATCGGCCTTCACGGCCTTGACCAGTGCCCGCCCGGGCGAGAGATCGCCCATCGGCTTGATCGTGAAATACTGGAACGCGATGCCGAGCCCGAAGGCGACCAGGAAATCGAGCCCCCACACCGCGAAGGTCTTTTCGGCGAATAGCGTGTGCCAGCCCATCGCCACCGCGATTGCAGGAAAGGCAAAGGCGGCCCATTCGGCGATGAGGTCACCCAAAGCGCAGCCTGCGCCGCAGTGGCTGGCTGCCTTGGCGACAGAGGCCCACATCGGGGTCTTGTCGTCCGTGTCCAGGTCATCATGGTCACTTTCGTCGTGGTGGACTTCGTGGCTGTGTCCGTCGGGTGTGGCGCGTCCGAAACGCCGGTAAAGCCAGACCCACAGCACACTGCCGAACAGCGCACACAGCGGCCATACCAGCGCCATGATCGCCATATGGGGCGGCCGTCGCCGCACATCGCGAGCAATCCAGCCCGCGCACAGGACGGCCAGGACGAGCGAGGCGATCGACAGCGCGTGCAGCCAGAGAGGGAAATGTGGATGCATTACAATTCCCCCCGCCTCGCCAGTGCACCGATGCGGTCCGCCGTGCGGCAGGCCAGCGCCTGAATTGTGAGCGAGGGATTGACCCCGCCCACGGTCGGGAACACCGAGCCGTCGCAGACCCACAGGTTGGGCACGTCCCAGCTGCGGCCGTCGGCATCGACCACGCTCGTCGCCGCATTGCGTCCCATCCGTGCGGTACCGCCCAGATGGCAGGTGTCGTCCATCTGGTCCCACGTGTCGCGGGCTCCGGTGGCTTCGAGGCTCTGCTTCATGAAGGCGACCGCATGGCGCATCATGCGCTTTTCGTTGTCGGAATAGGAGAACGTCACGCGCGGGATGCGCAAGCCATACTGGTCGGTCTCATCGGCCAGCGTGACGCGGTTGGCCTCGTTGGGGAGCACTTCGCCCACCATTTTGAGACCGACCGTATGGTTGGCGCGGTTCATCTCGTCCACCAGCGCCTGCCCCCACAGCCCGCGCGTGCGGGCCAGTGTGCGCGCCCATTGCGCGGGCAACGGTCCCTGGCTCATGTAGGTCCATCCGCCGAGATAGTCCTTGCCAGCATCGGTGTAGTTCCAGTGTTCGCTTATGGCCAGACTGGGCGGCCCTTTGTAGGCGCGCACTTCCTTGTCCACCTCGCCCCAGGCCGCCTGGTTGAGCTGAACCATGAGGTTGCGCCCGACCAGCCCCGACGAATTGGCAAGTCCGTCGGGCTGAGCCGCATTGGCCGAATTGAGCAGCAGGCGCGGCGTCTCGATGGCATAGCCAGCGGCGACGACATGGCGTGCCTTCTGGAAGTGCCAGGCGTCGGCGCGATGGTAATGCACGCCAGTCGCCCGACCGCTGGCATCGGTCTCGATCCGGCCGACCATGGCAAGATCGCGAATCTCGGCGCCTGCACGGATGGCGCGCGGTATCCACGTCACCAGCGCGGATTGCTTGGCATTGGTCGAGCAGCCGGTCACGCAGAAACCGCGATAGACGCAAGGGTGCGCCTTGCCGATCGGTGTGGAGAGCGTGGCGATCGGCGTTTCGGTCCAGTCGATCCCCAGTGCCTTGGCTCCGCGCGCAAGATACTGGGCACCCGCATTCATCGGGTGCACGCGCAGCGGGTACCGGGGGCGTTTCGGCCCCCAGGGATAGCGGACCGGGCCGGAGATGTGCAGCATGCGCTCCACCTCCTCGTAGTAGCGCCACATCTCGCGCCAGTCGATCGGCCAGTCGACACCATAGCCCAGCTTGCTGCGGCTGGCGAAATGCTCGGGCCGGAAACGCAGAGAGACCATTGCGAAGTGAATGGTCGAACCGCCCACCGCCTTGCCCGAATTGTTCGCGCCCAGTTGCAGAGGATTGTCGCCGTCGACGAGCCGGTCGTCAGTCCAGTAGAGCTTGCGCTGGTGCATTTCGTCCGAGGCGAAGTCCTCCAGCGGGCGGAAAAAGGCGCCCGCATCCATAGCGATCACCGAAAAGCCCTGTTCGGCAAGCTTGGCGGCGAGCGGCGCACCGCCGGCACCGGTGCCCACGATCACGAAATCGACTTCGTCCTCGCCATATTCGCGCATCGGCAGCCATCCGGCGGGGACCAGCGGATCGGGCGCGCGGCCATCACCGCAGCGTGGCGTATGATCGAGCGTATCGTGCCGCTGGTCAATCATGCGTGCTCCCATTCGGCTTCCCAGGGATCGCGGTAGCCCGCTTGCTGGCGTAGGTAGCCGCGCGGTGAGGCAGGGCCGCCGAAGCCCATCGCGCTCCACAGCGAGGGGTGCGCCCAGTGCGCGGAAACGAGATCGGGGATCAACCGCCAGCTCCAGAATGTCCTGGCGTCGAGATTGCCCCATGCAGCGCCGTGCAACTGGCCTTCGGACAGCGCCTTGAGCAATACGTCGGCCTGCGCATCGGAGATGTCGGCAAAAGCCGCACCATGGCCTTCGCGCGCCTCGGCGTTGATGGCATCGAGCGCGCACTGCCACGCGGCCCGTACACGGGGCAGACCGGCTGGGCGGAAGCCATCGCCGGCGTCGGCATCGATCTTTGCGATGACGAGGGCGAGCGTATTGGCCGGTGCTCGACCTTCAGGCTGTGGGGTCACGCGCTGCACCAGTCGGGCAAGCGTCGCGACCCGCGCTTCGCCAAGGTGTTTGCTGCGGGGGAGCAGCTTCATCCGCGCGTGCAGGATCTCGCGGGTCTTGTCGTTGAAGCTGGGGCTGTCCCACTTGGCGAGGACGTCGTAGTCGGGATAGCGATCAGCCACGGCGCATGTCCTTCAACAGGCGCAGCGCGGCGATCCCCGCCACGGCAAGGCCGCTGAACGAGGGCGGGGCGGGCAGGGGAGGGCCGGCAAGCAGGTTCTGCCGCCAGTTGCGCCAGCCACCCATGTTGCGCGCCACGCCATAGGCATGGAACGCCATGCCAATCACGCCCATCGCCGCCGTTGCGCCGAGCAGGCCGTAGGTCATCCGGCGCGGCGCCAAGGTCAGCACGTCGCGCAGCAGGCTGAGCGTGGCGAGCGGCGGCAGCGAAACCGGCAGCCACATCGCTGGGTCATGGTACGCGCCCCGGAAATGCAGCAGGCCCGCCTCGGCCACCGTGCCGGCAAGACCCATGGCGGCGACGGTTCCCACCACGCGCGGGGCCCGCAGGAACGCGGCGAAGCGCGGCGCGGCAGGATCGGCCAGGCGCTCGGCCATGGTCCCGATCAGCCCGGTCAGGAGCAGAGTGGCTGGCGCGCCCAGCGGCGCACGGTAGAACAGGTTGACCAGCCGGAAGCCGCCCGCCTGCTTGCCCACGTTCCAGGCATGGAAGGCAAGGCCAGCGCTGCCCACCGCCCCGGCCGTGACATGGACCATGCGGGCCAGCGTGGAAGGGCCGGCGGGCGCTAATGTCTCGCGACCGTTGAGCAGCAGCGAACCCGCCGAAAGCGCGATCGGCAGCACCATTGCGGGATCGCGGAATGATCCCCGGTAGTGCTCCATGGCCGAATCGACGAGCACCGAGGAAGCGACCACGCTCGCGCCAGCGGAGAGCAGGCGGCTCGCCGCCCGCTCCGCACCGCGCGGCGCACGCGCGACATCGTTCAGCCTCGCGATACCGCGCGCCAACGCCGTGCCGGTGCTCACTTGTCGCGATTCCCGATCAGGCTTGCGGCAACCTGCCTGATGCTGCCCTTGATCATCGCGCCTTCGTGCGGATCGCCCTTGGCCGCCGTGAACATGAAGCTCTTGGCTTGGTTGAAAGTGATATGCGGCGGCAGCGGCGGCACTTCAGGGTCGGTGCGCACTTCGAGCAGGACCGGACGGCCGGCGCAAAGCGCGCGCGTCCAGGCATCGCCGAGGTCGTCGGGATTGTCGACGTGGATGCCTTCCAGCCCGATCGTCTCGGCAAAGCGATGATAAGGTACGTCGGGAAGGTCCTGCGTCATCTCCGCCTTGGGATTGCCCTCCATTACCCGCTGTTCCCAGGTCACCTGATTGAGATCGCGGTTGTTGAGCACGCAAACGACGAAAGTAGGGTTCTCCCATTGCCGCCAATACTTTGCAACGGTGATGAGTTCGGCCATGTTGTTCATCTGCATCGCGCCATCGCCCACCGATGCAATTACTGGCCGGTCGGGGTGGGCGAACTTGGCGGCAATGGCGTAGGGTACGCCCGCGCCCATTGAAGCAAGGCCGCCCGAGAGCGAACACATCATGTTCTCGCGGATCATGACGTCGCGCGCGTACCAGTTGGCGCAGGAGCCGGAATCACTGGTGAGTATTGCGCGATCGGGAAGTTGCCGGGACAGTTCGGTAAAGATACGTTGCGGGTTGACCGGGTTGGCGGCAACCATCGCGCGGTCTTGCAACGTTTCCAGCCAGTCCCGCTTCCAGCCCGTGATCTTCTCGCGCCAACCGGTGTCCGCCCTGGCCTCGAGATAGGGCAGCAGTGCCTCGATGGTCGTGCCGATGTCGCCCTCCAGCGGCACCTCCATGGGGTAGCGCAGCGAGAGCATCCCGGGGTCGATATCCACCTGGACGCCGCGCGCCTGGCCCTCTTCTGGCAGGAATTCGGAATAGGGAAAACCCGAGCCGAGCATCAGGAAGGTGTCGCATTCGCGCATCATCTTGTCGCTGGGTTCGGTACCAAGCAGGCCGATGGAGCCGGTCACCCAGTCGAGCGTATCGGGCAGCACCTGCTTTCCGAGCAGCGCCTTGGCGGCGCCCGCCTGCAAGGTATCGGCCAGCCGCATCACCGCCTTTTCGGCGCCGATGCATCCTGCGCCGGCGAGGATGGCAACCTTCTTGCCCGCATTGAGCACTTCGGCGGCGCGGATCAGGTCGGCGTCCTCAGGCACGACACGCGGCCGGGAATAGCCGACGCCAGAGAACACCGCGCCGTGTACGCGCGGGGGCATCCTCATCGGTTCTTCCTGCAGGTCGTTGGGCACAACCAGCGCAGTCACACGCCTGCGACCGAGCGCGATGCGCACTGCGCGATCAACCAGATGGCGCACTTGCGGCGGCTCCATCGCCATTCCGGTAAACTCTCCGGCAACGTCCTTGAACAGCGAGGGCAGGTCCAGTTCCTGCTGGAAGTGCGCGCCGATCGCGGTGCGTGCCTGCTGGCCGACCAGCGCCAGTACCGGCATATGATCCATGCGGGCATCGTACAGTCCGGTGACGAGGTGTGAGGCACCGGGGCCGGAGGTGGCGAGGCAGACGCCAAGCCCACCTGTGAACTTGGCGTGGGCGCTGGCCATGAACGCGGCCATTTCCTCGTGCCGGACCTGCACGAACTCGAACTTGTCGCGCATCTCGTCGAGGGCGCCCACGAGGCCGTTGATGCCGTCTCCGGGGTAGCCGAAAATGCGGCGCACGCCCCATTCGTGGAGGCGGTTCCAGATGAAATGCGATACGGTTTGCGACATGGCGAAGAGCTCTCCTGATGCAGGTTACGGTGCCCCCCGAGCGGGCCGTGCCAAAGCGATGGCCCTTTGTTCGGAAACAATCCCCCGCCCCGGCCGTTCCGTAAAAAATCCCGCGAAAACCGATAACCTCAGGAAAACACCATGGAGCGGCTTGGGAACCGCCGTTGGGTCATTGCCGCAGGTTATATTCCCGGCGACCCGCAGCCGGGCGATGGAGGGGCGCTCATCAATCCCGAAGTTGCCTGTATCCTCAACATCGCTGATGCGTCGGCGCGGATCACGATCACGCTGTTCTTCACGGATCGCGAGCCGGTCGGCCCTTATCGTCTGGAGGTGGGCGCACGCTGCACTTGCGTTTCAAGGATCTGGTCGATCCGGAGCCGGTACTACGCGCAACCGATTACGCCTGCGTGATCGAAGCGGACGAGCCGGTCGTGGTGCAGCACATCCGGCTCGACATGCGCACGGCGAAGGGATTGCTGATGGCGACGATCGCTTATCCGGCGGGGTAGAGCATTTTCCAGTCAGGTGAAATCACCTGACAATTCAGAACATGCGGCAATGAAAGTCTAGATCGCTCCAAGACGAAAGCGTTCCCGGCGCCTGAATTCAGACTCTGCGCAGCAGGTGCGAGCCAATATCGTCCAACGTATCCGCACCGATCTGGCCCATCTGGTTGCGCATCTCGGTTTCGAGCAGCACCAGCGCCTTGAGGACGCCTGCCTCGCCATGGGCGCACAGACCGTAAAGTGGCGCCCGGCCCGCCAGCACGCCATCGGCGCCAAGCGCCAGTGCCTTCAGCACGTCTCCCCCGCGGCGGATGCCGCCCGAAATCCATAGCGGACGGTCATCGCCAAGGATCGCGCGGGCTTCCTCCAGCACGTCGAGCGCACTCACCGCCTCGTCCGCCTGGCGCCCGCCATGGGTGCCGAGCATGACACCGTCCACGCCGCTGTCGCGCGCGGCGCGTACATCGTCGGGGTGGAGCAGTCCCTTGACGAACATCGCGCCTTTCCAGCGCTCGCGAATGCGGGCAACGTCAGCCCAGGTCAGCGCCTTGGGCATCTGGTCGCGGATCCAGAACGCGCCTTCGAAGAAGCCGCGGCTGTCCTCGGGCAGGAACGGCTCGACATTGGCGAAGCGCGGCATGCCATGGCTGAGCGTCGTTGCCAGCCAGCGAGTGTGCCAAGCGGCATCAAGCACCGTCGCGGGCTTCGGCAGCGTGCGACCGAAGCGCTGACGGCTGTCCCATTCGCGCAGGCCATAGAGCTGGGCGTTGACGGTCAGCACCAGTGCCTCGCACTTGCAGGCGGCGGCGCGATCGACCAGTGCCTGCCATATCTCGTCGGGCCCAAAGATATAGAGCTGCCACCAGTGGCGAAGGCCGGGCACCCGCGCTACGTCCTCCATCGTCTCGTTGGACATAGTGCCCTGCACGAAGGGCACGCCGAAGCGCGCTGCGGCACGCGCCAGCGTCAAATCTGCGCCGCGCATGAACAGGCCGTTGAGACCGGTCGGCGCGATCGCCAGCGGCAGGCGCGCGTCCTGGCCCAGCACGCGGCGGGATACCTTGCGATGAGACACGTCGCGCAGCATGCGCGGCACCCAGCGCCAGTCCTCGAACGCGGTGCGGTCACGCTCCAGCGTCGCTTCCGACTGAGCGCCGCCTTCGAGGTATTCCAACACGAAGCGTGGCATAAGCTGGTGCGTACGGGCGCGCAGGTCGTCGATCGACTGCACTTGCGTGAGCCGCGGGCCGGCATTGAAAGCTCGGCGCGGCGTGCGAGCGAATTGGGCTGGCGATACTCGCGGGGCAAGCGGGGACATGGCGTTCTCCTGTCGGCTGGGCCGCCGGGTGTGATGTTGAAGAAAGCCGCCTGATCAGCTTGAGGTTCCGTGCGATCCTTGGCCCATGCTTTTATGATGGGAAGGCGCTCCTGCGTGGATCTTTCCAGACCCACCTTTGCGTATCCGTGCCATCGGGAAGCGGTTACATCATCAAAGCCGTCCGAAGAGTAAAAGTGGCTTGCTCGAATATTTCGACAAGCCGTCACCGGCTCAGTTCATCCTGTCACTCGCCGTCTATACTCACCTCCTTGCCAAGGATGGATTTGACGTAGATTCGCTTGGTCATGACGAACACGACGATCGTTAGCGGCGCGGCCATTAGAACGCCAAGTCCGCCAAACAGAATGCCCGCGGCCAGTACAGCGAACAGTAGAAGTGCAGGCGGGACGTCCACCGCCTGCTTCTGGATCATCGGCTGCAGGAAATTGCCTTGAAGCTGTTGCACGATGAGGAACAGGACCACCGTCCACAACGCCGTCATCGGTGATCGAGTGAAGGCAAGGAGGACGGCCGGTACGCCGGATATCACCGGACCAATCATCGGGATCACATCGAGGAGACCCGCGATCAATCCCAAGCCGCCGGCAGACGGAACGCCCAGCAGTGCGAGGCCGGCGGAAGTCAGGGCAGCAACGACCAAGGATGACACCGCCTGTCCCTTCATCCATCCATGCAGGCCATTCCAGGAATCGCGAAGGGCCGCTTGTACGACGTCTACGGCTTTGTCAGGGATGAGCAGCAGAAGGCCTCGACGGTAGACAGGCGGATTGGCGGCGAGGAAGATGGCGCCAAAGATGACAAGGACAAGGTTGGCCATGCCGTTGCCGAACGCCAGCATGTACGTGCCTATCTCGGAGATAGCGCCTGACATGCTATCCTTGCCTTTCTCAAGCATGCCACTCACCGTTTCGCCAAGGCCCAGGCGTTCCAAGAAGGCCTGAAGCTGGTCCACCGCGCCTGGCAGGTTCTGGCGGATTGTATCGAACTGGCTAGCGAGCTGCGCGCCGAAAAGGATGAGGGCACCAAGGAACGTGCCCAGCAGCAAGATGACTGCGAGGCCCAATGCCAGCTGCCGCCCAACTGGTAGGATTGCGCCGATTGCTCGGGTGAGTGCGTCCAAGATTACCGCAAGCACTACGGCTGCGAATACAAGTAGCAGGAAGCCGCCGAGCTGGATCAGCAGCAGGCTAACGCCGACGAGGGCAATGATAGCAACGGCCGCCGAGACGATTTTGCTCAGGGTCCAATAGCGCTGCGCCGCATGAGCGTTTGTCGGTTCCAAGTGGTATTCCCCTTTTGGCCAATCCGGGCATTGGATGTGAAAGGGCGAAAGAAGGACGAGGTTCCGTTTGAGGAACATTAGGCTTTGCCAGCCATAGGCCGCCTTCGCCTTACGCCATCCTAGATTGCTGCCATGCGGCGATTTCATCGCAGAGGCCAGATCAAGGCGAGGCCATGGCGCTGGCTGCCCTTGCTGTTGCGGACCTCTGCATCCCAGGGGGCGCCTTTCGCTGTCAGGTCGGGCGGCGCCCCGCTGGAGCAAGGCTTATCGCTGGGCTGCCAGATTCGGCCTGTCAGGGGAACAACAGGCGTGTCCGAGCAAAGGAAAGGCCATACCCGCCGGAGCAACGCCGAAAGACCCTTCAGGGAAAAATATCGTACGATGAAATGAGATTCGACGGACGCCGATTTATCGCGATCACGTCCTGCGGATTCGGAGTGCCCTTCTGGCAATCTTCTTCCGCTCAGGTGGGATCACCATTTTGGTTGATATAAGGTCAGAGTTTGGAGCTGCGTTGCGATATTTACCTCTGAAATTTTCAGCAATGAAGTACGCAAAGGACAAGGCCGCCTGGTTCCAACATCGATCCAGTAACCATGCGTGAGCACGGCGTGTCACGCGAAGCCTGGTCTGCTATGGGTCTTGCCGGGCCTATGATAACTTCGATCAACCGCGACTGGTCGAACGGCGTGTGGTCAGGCTGGGCCAGCCTGAAAGGGAAATAAGTGCCGGTCCGAAGGCTGCCGTTCTGATCGGTGCGGGATGTGTTCGTGCTCGCCGGTCGACAACGTCACGGTGCATCCCGCGCCGTCAATCCGTTTGTTGAAGCGGGCACCAGCCTGCGCGGCAAAGGCGTCCATCAAGCCGTGGCCCAGTCCACCGCAAGTGGTCGTTTCCTCGGCTGTGGTTCCAGCGCCGTCGTCGCTCACCGAAAGCCGCCAATGCTCGTCGCAGGCGTCGAAATCGACGCGGATCGTGCCTTGGGGGCGTCCGACGAACGCGTATTTCGCGCAATTGGTCACCGCCTCGTTGACGAACAGGCCTATGGCGATGGCCGTGCGCTGTGGAAGGCGCGAAGGAGAGCACGAAATCTGGAGATTTATGCCGGTGGGAAGGAGTGCCGCGACCGCACTTTGCGCGATCTCGCTGATATAGGCTTGCATCGGCACGGCGCCACACGGATCACCGCACGCATTACCTTTCTGGCCCAGGATTTCATAGGTCTTGCAGAACGTGTGAATGCGGGCGTTGGCCTGGGCCAGAGCCGCCTGGACCTCGTCGCTGCGGTGCTCGCGTTCCTGAACGGACAGGAGGCTGGCGATTAACGAGAAGTTGTTCTTGGTCCGGTGCTCCAATTCGGCTCTGAGCAGGTCGCCGCGCTCGATTTCGCGATTGAGGCTTCGGGTCGTGCGCCAGACCGCTCGGCGAAATTCCTCGGCAAGAACCACCACGAGAAGCGCGAAAGCGGCATTGATGATGACTCGCGCCCGGTCGCTCGCGAGCAGGAAAGCGAAGGAATGGGCGACGGGCAGGACGTGCCACCAGGCCCATAGGAAGCTGAGTACAAAGGCAACCAGGCCGCTTCGGGCATGGCCAAATAGGGTGGCGATCAGAACCGTGGGATAGATTACCGCGAAGGGCCCCGTGTTCGGTGCCCACATGTCGAGCACGGAGCGCAGGGCAACGGCACTTACGGCACAGGCAGCGCCAAAACCGGCTTGTGCGGCCAGGGCTTGCCCGAGCCCGAAGTCCGGGCGAACCACGTCAAAGGTTGCTAGACTTCGCATGTTGAATCGTCCCGGGACCAAGGTCATGACCACTACACCCAAGGCCGGTCTGAAAAGTCCGGCATTCTGGCAGAGGTCCATTCTTGTGAGGCAATAGCGTACGATTGGCAAGCCATCCGGGCGATCGTCAAGGGCCATGCCCTCCTGGCCGTCGGCATCGCCGCGCTGATCCGGGAGGCCCCGGTCATCGCCGTGCGTCGTGGATGTTGCCGGGCGGGGCCGGAGCATTCTTCCGTTGCGTGGAATCGTCACCGTCGGCCTTGCCGGACGGCTTTGTCGCCGGACGGGGTGCTTCGTTCTCTCTTTCGGGTGGCCGGATCATTTCATCCTCCACTTCGCGATTCTTTGGGCGATTCTTGGGGCGATGCGCGGGACTGTGGCGGGAAGGCTTGGTCATGGCGTCCTCTCCTTCATGCGGTGGTGATCGATCCGCTCTCGAAAATGGCGTTCTGCGTTGACGAGCCGCGCACAAATTGCGGCCAGTCGCTCCTGGCGGGCCTTTCTGGCATGGCGACCCAGATCGGCGTAATTGCGCTGAGCGGACAGGCTTTCGCTAAGGATGTGTCGTAGCGAGACGGGGGCGTCGGCGGCTGCACGCGGGGCTGGCCGGAAACTGCGTCGCCAGACGGGCCAGTGCGTAGGGGGGGTGATGCCCGGAGCCTTGCGGGCGGCATTGAGCCAGGCGCGCCGGATCAGGCCGTTTTCGGCATGCGCGACGAGATCATGGGCGAGGCCAGGCACAAGGTCGTGCGAGGTGCACAACTCGAGGCAATGCCGACGCCTGACCAGTTCGTCGTGGCCGGCGTCGTAGAGGACTTCGCGCAGGCATGCCGTATGAATCATGAGCGTCCTTTCGTTTGGAAAGATGCGGTCAGACATGAATGTCGTGCGCGTGGCGTGGCTTCACACGGTTGCGCAGGCGGCCTTGGTCGGGGCGTTCTCTCCGTCAAGATAGCCGCAATCGTATTGGGCGAGGCGGGCAAGCGCCTCGAAGTCGCTGACGACCAGACGGCGGCTGCGTAAAGCGATGAGCCCGCGGCGGCGCAAGTCCTGGATCGTGCGGTTGGTATGGACCTGCGTCAGTCCACAGGCCCGGGCAATCTGCGTTTGCGTCATCGGGAAGACGCATGCGCCGTCCCGGGTGCCGCCGCGATGCTCCTGGCGCTTGTATATTTCGCAAAACAGATGGGCCACCTTCTCCGTGGCGCCAAGCAGCCCCAGCATGCCGGTCCAGCGCTGCTGGATCGCCAGCGAGGCCTGCTGTTCGCGCCAGAACGCCCGCGACAGCGACGGATTGCCGGTGAGAACGGCGCGAAATTCAAGTTTGCCAACGATCGCAATCGTGACCGGCGTGATGGTGCTTACGGTGTAGTTGACCGGTGCGCGGGCACGCAGGTCGGTGCAGTACAGGTCTCCGGGCATGCCGAAGGACAAAGTCTGGCACCGTCCGTCCGGAAGTCCGAGGCGCCGTTCGGTCCAACCCCGGACGAGAATGAATACGTAGCCAGTGCAGTCGCCCTGATTCAGGATGGTTTCGTGCGCCCGATAGCTTTGCAGGGTTTGCTGGCCGAAAAAATGCATGACCAGATCGCTAGACGACAAACGTTGGACATCGCCTTTCGATTCCTGTCGGGTAGGGAGGCCCGAGAACAGCATGTCTCTCTCCTAATTACCCACCCCCAAGCAGTGTCTCATCGATCGCGGCGCGTGCCATTAACATAGGTTGGATATGCAATCGATACGATGTCCAGGCCGGCGTGTTACTGGCTCGTTTCGTCTCTTTGTCCGCTCCCCTCGATGGGAAACCTGCCGATCGCACGGCCGGCCGGCCAGCCCTACGTCACGGTTTCGCCTCCGCCAGGTGGCGGGCTACGTCGAGATGATTCTCAACGGTCGGCGCGGTTCGCTTGGCGAAGCCGGCAAGCGCGGCGTTGTCGCCCGAGCCTGCATAGTCGCGCAACAGGGCGAGGGCACCTTGGTGCGCCGCAATCTGCTGCTCGAGATAGGTCCGGTCGAAATTGGTGCCTGCCTTGTCGAGCGCATCGAGTTTGGCCTGCTGGTCATCGCTGAGATGCCGGGAGACACCCACGCGCAGGCTGGCGTCTTTGAGTGTGTTCTCGAGATCGTCCTGGGCTTTTTCGTGGTCCTTGATGATGGTATCGGCGAGATCCCGGATAGCCTTCGTGCCTGCGTGTATCTTGGCCTTGTGCGCGGCGGCGATTTCATAGCGGTTGGCTGCCGCGACCGTATCCACGAAACGCAGTGTCGCCGCGTTCATCGCCGAATTGGTCGTCAGTTCGGGGTGCGCGGTCGGCGAAACGGCAAGGCTTGCCCCTGCATCGGGTGTGCCGCGAGTGCCGGGCTGTTCGCCCCGGTCGTTGCAGGCACTGACAAGTGCCAGGCTGCACAGCAGCCATTCTATGCGTGGTTTCATGTTCGGCTCCGTTGGATGGTGTGGCGCTCGTGCCGGCTTTCGCCCGCGGCCCAAACGTCGGCTTGAGCGCGGGCAGGTCTTGCTTTGGCTCAGGAACGCGTGGCTTTGGCGCCACGAGGACGGGCAATGTCGCCAAGCGCCGCACCGGCTGGCGCGCCCTGGCCTTCGCGCGCCATGTCAGCGAGCGAGATGATCCCGACGAGACGTTTGTCGCGGTTGACGACCGGCATCCGGCGGACCTGATTTTCGCTCATCGAGGCAAGTGCCTGATCCGTTTCCTCGTCTTCGAAGCAGTAGAGGAGCTGCTTGCTCATGACGTCGGACAAGGGGCTGTCGGGGGCAAGGCCGCGCGCGACGCCGCGAATGGCGATGTCACGGTCGGTCACGGTGCCGACAAGTCTGTCGGCCTCACCGACGGGCAGAAATCCGGCATCGGCATCGGCCATGACCTGCGCCGCCGATTGCAGCGTATGGTCGGGCGAGCAGATGCGGATGTCCCGGCTCATGCATTCACTGACTTTCATTTCCAGTCCTTTCGGTGATGGGAAGTTGGCACGTTCATCCAAGGAAACGGCAAGAGACCGGGAGAGACCGGGCGACCGCGACGAAGTGTGGCTGGACCGGTGCAGGACGATGCGGATTATGAGGCAGGTGATGAAGCCGGGCGGCAGGCAAGGCTTCGCGCGAACCCGCGCCCATGGACCGGTCAGCTGCCGATGACGATGCCGCCATTGGGATGAAGCACCTGGCCGCTCATGTAACTGGCGTCCTCGCAAGCAAGGAACAGGAAGGATGGCGCGACCTCGTTGGGGTGGCCCGGTCTGCCCATGGGGGTGCTCTCGCCGAAATGCGCGAGCTTTTCCTCCGGCGCTCCGCCACACGGGTTGAGCGGGGTCCAGATCGGTCCGGGTGCTACGGCGTTTACGCGAATGCCGTCATTGATCAGGTTTTCCGACAAGGAGCGGGTGAAGGCGGTAATTGCCCCTTTTGTGGCGCTGTAATCGAGAAGGCCCGCGCTGCCCTTGTACATGGTCACGCTCGTGCAATTGACGATTGTGGCTCCCGGGCCCAGATACGGGCGCGCGGCCTGGACCATGAAGAACATGCCCAGAATGTTGGTCTGGAAGGTGCGCCGAAGCTGCTCTTCGGTGATGTCGGTAATGTCGTCGTCGGGGTGCTGTTCGCCGGCGTTGTTGATGAGGATGTCGAGTCGGGCGAAGCGTTCGATCGTCGCGCCCACTGCCCGCTCGCACTGGACTTTGTCACCGACATCCGCGCGCACGGTGAGGGCTTCGCGCCCTTCCGCCTCGACGATTTGCCGGGTTTCGTCGGCGTCATCGTCCTCGAGCAGGTAGACGATGGCGACGTCCGCTCCTTCGCGCGCGAACAGTGCGGCGACGGCGCGACCGATACCGCTGTCGCCGCCCGTCACCAGAGCCACTTTGCCGGCAAGACGGCCCGAGCCCGGGAAACGGGGTTGCCAGGCGGGCTTGGGCTCGAGCCGGCTCTCGTGGCCGGGCAGGGCATCTTCGTGAATCCTGGGTTGGGGGTCGGACATGGTTCTCTCCTTGATGAGGCACGGACTTGTCGGTCAAAGAACGTTGGCAATGCAGGCTTTTCCGCGTTGGTCCGTGCGTTGTTGGGTTCCAAGACGGCCTCTACGCGGTCCACAGCCTGCTGCTGCGCTCCAGTCGAGGCAGAGGGCGAGCGGCGTTCGCCACCGCCTCTCTGCCCCCCCCCCCCCGACGCGTGCCGCCGCTTGGAGCCCCTCGCATCCCCGCGGCCCATCCCGGCGGAGGCTCCGGTCACGACGACAGCCTGTCTGGTTCGGGTCATGCGAGCGTAAGCAATCGCCCGTCGGACCGGTTCCGCGCTGCGACGCGCCAGCCTGGATCGAGCCGCGTGCGATTGATCCAGGTTATACCCCGCATTGGCGTGGGAACGCGCAGCGGGCCTGGTACGCTTCATCGTGGAAGGACCCCCGTGCGGTGGGTCCGATAGATCCCCAATGGAGAGGACACCATGGCCCACCCTATCGAGAAAACCCCCCAGGAAGCGCGCGGGGGGGATATCGTTCTTCGCAAGCGCTGGCAGCGCAACACGTTCATCGCGGGGCTTTGCCTGCTTATCGCGCTGCCCTTTGTCGTGTTTATGCTTTGACGGTGCGCCTACGCCCGGGCGCCAGATGGTCGTTGCGACTGATCGACGTTAGCGGATCCACGCCTGGTCTATGCCAGGCCACGCCCTGACGCAGACGCTGGAGAGGCACGCGGCGGGGCGCCTTGCTGTTGCATCGGCAGACCGGGGATCGGTCGCCGCAACTCCGGCAAGGGTAACATCCGCGATGCAACGACTTGATCTATCCAAGGGTGGGGCAAACCACCAGAAGCCCGAAGGCGATGCGGTCATGACGACCGCCCAGGGGGCACCCGTCAGCGACGACCAGAACTGGCTCAAGGCCGGTGCGCGCGGCCCCTCCTTGCTGGAAGACCAGGTGGCGCGCGAGAAGATCTTTCATTTCGATCACGAGCGCATACCCGAGCGCGTCGTGCACGCGCGCGGCTATGGCGTCCATGGGACCTTCGAACTGACCGATCCCATTCCCGATCTGACCCGTGCCGCGCCGCTGAGCGGCGAAAAGGGCAAGAAGACCCCCGTGTTCGTGCGCTTTTCGACGGTTGCCGGCAACAAGGGCTCGCCCGATCTCGCGCGCGACGTGCGCGGCTTCGCGGTCAAGTTCTACACCGAAGAGGGCAACTGGGATATCGTGGGCAACAACATTCCGGTCTTCTTCATCCAGGACGCGATGAAGTTTCCCGACCTGATCCACGCCGCCAAGTCGGCTCCCGACAGGGGCTTTCCGCAAGCGCAGACCGCGCACGACAATTTCTGGGATTTCATCTCGCTGTCGCCCGAGGCGATGCATATGGTGATGTGGATCATGTCGGACCGCGCCATCCCGCGCTCGTTCCGTTTCATGGAAGGCTTCGGAGTGCATACCTTTCGTTTCGTCAACGACAAGGGGCAGGCGCATTTCGTCAAGTTCCACTGGAAGCCGCGCCAGGGTCTCCAGTCGGTGCTATGGAACGAGGCGGTCAAGATCAACGGGGCCGACCCGGATTACCACCGGCGTGACATGTGGGCGGCGATCGAAGCCGGCGACTTTCCGCAATGGGACCTGGGCGTTCAGGTGTTCGACGACGACTTCGCCGAGCGCTTCGACTTCGACGTGCTCGATGCCACCAAGATCATCCCCGAGGAACTCGTGCCGGTGCGGCGCATCGGCACAATGACGCTCGATGCCAACGTGGACAATTTCTTCGCGGAAACCGAACAGGTGGCCTTCTGCACGCAAAACGTCGTGCCGGGCATCGATTTCACCGAAGATCCGTTGTTGCAGGGGCGCAATTTTTCGTACCTGGACACCCAGCTAAAGCGTCTCGGGGGGCCAAACTTCACGCATATTCCCGTTAACGCGCCGCGCTGCCCGGTCCGCCATTTCCAGCAGGATGGCCACATGGCCATGCACAACCCCACGGGAAGGGCCAATTACGAGCCCAATTCTTGGGGCGAGGGGACCGGTGAGGAGCGCGGTCCCAGAGCCTGCCCCATGCGCGGCTTCGTTTCGCATGAGGTCGTCGTGCAAGGTGTCAAGCAGAGAGAGCGCAGCGAAACCTTCGCCGACCATTATAGCCAGGCGCGCCAGTTCTATATTTCGCAAACCGCTGTCGAGCAGAGACACATGGTCGATGCCCTGACCTTCGAACTTTCCAAAGTGGGCCGGATGGACATTCGCCAGCGCATGGTGGGCCATGTTCGCAACATCGACGAGGATTTCGCCGGTGCGCTTGCCGCCGGTCTGGGACTGGCTCAAATGCCCGAACCTGTTGCCCCCGCTCGCGCACCGATCGCGGACTTGCCGCCGAGTCCGGCGCTGTCCATCCAGGCCAACGGTCCCGGGAAATTCGCCAGCCGCAAGCTTGGTCTCTATCTGGCCGACGGCGCCGATGCGCGCGTCGTGCAGGCCTTGCTCGCGGCGGTGAAGAAGGCCGGGGGCATGGTCGAGATCATCGCGCCGCACATCGCCGGCGCCTGGCTTTCGGACGGGTCGCTGGTAGAAGCGGATCAGAAGATCGATGGCGCGCCCTCGGTGCTCTACGATTGCGTGGCGATCGTCATGGGGAAGGAGGCCGGGCAACGCTTCAACGCGGACAAGCCCAGTCTCGACTTCGCCTCGGATGCCTTCGCCCACGCCAAGTTCATCGGCTATGTGCCGCAGGTACTGCCCATTCTCGAATGCGCGGCCATCGCGAAGTGGATGGACGATGGCTGCGTTGATCTTGCTGCCGAAGGTGGTGTCGACACGTTCATGACGCGCTGTGCCGGTCTACGCCATTGGGATCGCGAGGCGGTAACGCGGGCCTAAAGGAGGGCACAGGAGGGCACGGACGGACCGGGGCGGCGTTGCGATCAACCGTCGCCGCGCGACGCGGGCGGCTCCGTCCGTTCCGGTGCCGATGAATCGGCACCGCGAAGCGCTTTGCCTTGCCGAATTCCGTGGGTCTGCTGCTTTTCGCCTTTGATCACGAGGTCGGGCCGCGCCGACATTTCTCCGATCAGGCGCTTTGCCTTGCCTACGATCCTGTTCTTCAGGCCACCTGAACCCTTGTCCACCGATAGTCCCTCCTGCCCCTGCGCGAGGCGCCTGTTGCGCCGGTCAGCGTGCCTGGTTGCGCCGCCGTGTTTCCCACCCTTTCCGGGCGGCGGCGGAGCGTTGTTCCCGCGAGCCGGACTTGTGCGCCCGGCCGCCTTTGGCCGAGGCCTCGTGCGTGTCTTCGTGACCGCGCCCCGAACCGGACTTGTTGCCCCCGCCCGATTCCTTGTTGACTGTCGCCCAGGCCCGGCGCTGGGCCTCGTGATGCGAGACGCCGCGCTCCTCGTAGCCTTTTTCGATGTGCCGGGCCTTGCGTTTTTGCTTGTCGGTATAGCTGCTCTTGTCGCCGCGCGGCATGGGGACGCTCCTCTTGTTGTCTACGGTTGGCTGGGTATCCGTTCTCAAACTAGCGCGCCCTGGCCTGGAGGGTTCCCCGGGGCGGCAGGCAAGGCGGTCGAAATCGATCGAAATCAACTTCACAAGGCCCGATTGGGGGGGCAGGGGCGCGCTTAGCGGATGAACCGCTCGAACGCCCCGTAGCGCTCGGTAATGCGCCCACGCGCGAGGCTCAGGGCGATCAGGGCACCGCCGCAACCGAGGCTTACCGCGCCGTGGATGCCGCCCCCGGCGCACAGCCAGGGGCTGACCATTACGGCGATGCCGATGGGGACGAGGGCAACGCGCGCAAGCCGGGTCACTTCGGCCGCCGCTACCGACAGGACCGTGAGGACCAGCGCGCCCAGGACATGATCGACATTGGCCATCGAGCCCGTGGCTCCGAGCGTCAGGCGAGTGAACATGAGCGAGACGCCGATCACTCCGGCTAGCGACAGAGTCCAGGGCAGATTGACAGCCCCGCTCCACATCGCGTGCAGGACATGACGCGCGGGCCGTTCGAATTCGTGAGCAGGCCTTGTGGCGATCGCCCCTTCGTCGGGCCCTCCGAACAGAAGGACCGTCAGCGCATTGTCTCCCCGCTTCATGCGACGCCGGATGAAGGCGAGGCTGGCGACCAGTTCGTCGAGCGAATAGGGGATCTGCAGAAGCATCGCGGCGGCCCCGGCGAGCGCCAGCGTGCTCCAGGTGCCCAGGACGATCGGTTGGATGATGATGAACGTGATCGATACCAGGCCAAGGGGGACGATCATGAGCCCGAACAGGATCACCAGCCAAGGCATCGTGCGCCAGCGCGCCCGCGAGCCAACGATGCCCGTTAGAATTTCGAGCAGATAAGTGTAGGCGCCCAGCGCGGCGTCGGGCACGGGCCAAGCACGTGAGACCCACGAGGTGATGATTTCTTCGGTCCCGTTGCGCGGATCGGCGGCGGATCCGGCGAAGAACGGGTCCCAGACATGCGCAGTATGGCCCATCTGATAGGCCGCGAGAGTGCGCGAGATCAGAAATCCGAAGAGGGCCAGAACGATGACCGGCAAACGCTGAACCCAGGACGAGGGATTGAAGCTCCACCCAGGCGGAACCTGAGGTAATGGGCCGCGCGCGGCCGGTGAGGGGCCAATCTCGGGCGGCGGCCCCAGCGCGAGAGCGAAGGCCAGGGCTCCGATCAGCGTGTCGGCGGTATAATCGGCTGCGTTCGGGGTTACGAAGAGCATCGGCAGGGCCATGATAATCAGGCCAAGCCCTCCTGCCAGGAGGCGGGCCCAGGGGCGTTTGGAGCCTAGGGCCCAGAGGCTTGCGGCGCAAAGACCCGCGCCTAGTACTCCCTCGCTGACGACGTGTGCCGTGTCGGACAGGCCTATCGCGGGCGGCTGGGACAGCAGCAGCACGCCGAGCAGGGCGTTGACGAAGTGGGTCCAGCGCCACTGGTGTCGCTGCGCGTGCGTGTGCCGTTCGACGGCCTGCGGTGACAGTACAGCCGGCGTGTCCTCGCTCATCGGGCGCGCAAGCCATTCGGGCCGGTCGATGCCGTTGCGATCGTACCACGCGGCCGGATCCGCGGTCAGATTGGCGATCATTGCGGGAAGTTCATCCTCGAGGCGGTGCGTGGGGCGCCAATCGAGCAGGTCTTGCGCGCGCGAGATGTCGAGCGCGTAACTATCGTCGGCCATCTCCACCATGAATGGACGGATGAATGGGGCGGCGCCCTTGTCGATGGCATCGGGGATGACCGGTTCGAGCCGGTCCTGGATCGTGGCGCCGAACCGGGCGAGAGGCTTGGGTATCCGCACGGTCTCCCAGCCCGCCTCGCCGTGCAGGCAACGGCCCAGGATGTCCTGAAGACGCTGATACGCGACCGCTTCCGGCTCTCCAATGAGAAGCGTTGTCTGCCCGGGCAAGTCGGTGCGGCGCGCGACGGCGCGCGTGATCGCGTCGAGCATGTCCTCGCGGTGAAGCATGGCCTGGCCCGCCGAACGGGTGCCGGAATAGAGGTGCGAGTCCAGCCTGCGTTCGTAGATGCGCGCGATCTGGTGGGCGAGCGTGGGAACGGCCTGTGCGCTGTCGTAGACCCCGGCAAGCCGCAGGATCGCGACCGGCATCGAGGCGTGGTTGCGAATGACCGTTTCTGCGGCGAGTTTTGATTGCGGGTAGACCCAGCGTGGTCCGAGCGGTGCGGTCTCGTCGATTCGCTCGCCTGGCCGTGTCGGGGCATGGACGAGCATCGTGCTGGCATAGATGAAACGCTCGATCGCGAAGTCGGCCAGACCGGCCAGAAGCCGCCGCGTTCCCTCGACGTTGATGGCATCGTAGAGCGGGTCCGGATCGCCCGAGAAGTCGAAATAGCCGATCAGGTGAATGACTGCGGCGATCTTGCTACCATACGTGCGGCGCAGGTCAGCAAGCGCGGCGTCGACCGATCGTGAGGCGGTGAGATCGATTTCCAATACCGGCACAGGACCCGTCTGGGCGACTTTGTCGAGCCCCACGACGGTGTACCGTTGGGCCAGGGCCTGGCTAAGCGATCGGCCCAGGTTGCCCGAGGCGCCGGTGACGACGACGACAGGCTTTTCGATCTCACGGTTCATGGGTTTTGGCTCCTCGGACGCGTGCCGCATGGTTGATCCGGTCCCAGCCGTCCGACAGCCATAATCCTGCGTTGGCGTAGCGGCGATCAGCCATGAACTAGCGCCACTCACGCTAGGTGATCGGACGATTGGCCCGTGCATGAGGCGATAGCCTGCCGGTACGGGTGGGGCCCACTGGATGGGAGAAGAACAAGTGCTTTAGATCGGTGAGGAGCGATTCTTGATGCTGCGGTTCGTGCTGGAGACCCAACTCGAGCCGGTCCGCGTGGCGTTTGTGCAGATTCCCACACGGTTGCCACCGTGGTGTCGATGTGCGCACGGTTGGCCAGGATCGCATCAAGTGTAGGTCGGGTGAGCAGGCCCGGGTTGGAGCGGGTCAGGCGCGGACCTTGTGCTTCGTAATAGCTGTTGAAGAAAAAAGGCCAGCGTTCGTCGAACAACTGGTAGCCGGCCAGGGCTTCGCGCAGCACGAAAGCCGCGAAGAACCAGGTGGTGTGCGCGAGGGGCCATTGAACCGGGGAGGCATCGGGCATCGATTGCGCCGTGGCGTCGGCTTCGTTGAGGCCACGCGCCAGGGCGATGCTCGTGGCCCTGACGGTTTCTGAACATGTCACGGCATGACGCTCAGGATGGCCCGAAGCCTGGCTGCGTGCTTCGAACTGCGGGTCGTTGGAGGTCATGAATGGTTCTGCCTTCTGCGCACGGGGAGGACTGGGGAGGGTTCTCCTCCCTGTCTGGGCAAAGGCCTGTTTTCGCGATGGTTCCGAGCCGAGCAGCGCGGATGCGATCCGCATGCCGCCCTTCGCCGCCGCGATCGCGATTAGGGTCTTCGCCAGACCCAAGCCGTGACCCCCGCAAATGTGCGGATCCGGTCCTGCCGCTGGCGCTGGTCGGGTATGGGCCTCCAGTTTGATTTTGTCCGTTCCTCAAGACCGGCAATATTGATCCCGATCAGTATCGTCGGGAGTGCGCGCTGGGCGGTCCCACCAAGGGTTCGTTTCACTGATTTAGATCAGGTTCCCGGCCCATCGGGCTGTCGGGCGGCAACCGATGCACTGTTCTGGATCTTGGCTGGGTAGAGCGACCCAATCAACGCAAGGAGCGCCCCATGGATACAGATGGTCATGACAGGAATCACAAGGACAGCTTCACGCCGCATCATGGTGGCACGCCCAAGGCATTTCGGCCCATGATCGTGGCTGTCGTCATCCTCTCGGCGCTGGCCGTACTGCTCACGCTGGTGTGGCAAAACCGCGTGCCGGTCGAGTCCACTGCGCAGAGCACCGTCGCGCCCGCCGACACGGTGCGGGGTTAGGGTACCAGATGGGCGCTGGGTTCGCGCGCCGGGCATCGGTATAACATCGATCAGCATTCGAAACCGCATGGACGGCGCGCGTGTTCCTCCGTGTGTGGTGTGTGGAGCCGCTTGGTTTCCGTGAATTTCAATCGCTGCCACAAGCCTTGCAGTTGGCCGCCTCCCGTGTGGAGGCGGCCCTTTTTTTTGGAAAGCGGCAGGAACCATGTCCGGTCGCAGTCGGCGCAGCGCGCTAGGAGGTTCTCTCGCGCGCCGCTTTCGGCGCTGGCGCTGGCGGTGTCGGTGACGGATCGTGGGCGAGCACTTCACGGACGTAGAGGCGGCGTACCAAGGTATAGGCGACGACGGTCATCGGCGCTGCCAGAACCAGCCCGATCGGGCCGAGCAGCAGTCCGGCGGCAACGATCGAAAAGAGCGTCAAGGCTGGCGGAAGGGCGACCATGCGCCGCTGGATAAGCGGGACAAGCGTGTTTCCCTCGATCTGCTGGACGGCGGCATAGATCGCCAGGGCCCAAAGTGCCTTGTCCGGCCCGGCCACGAGCGCGAGCAGTACGCCGGGGATCGCACCAATGATGGGCCCGAGGTATGGTATGCCCTCGGTCAGGCCGGCGATCAGCCCGAGCGCGAGGGCGAAGGGAACGCCCGCGAGCCAAAGCCCCAGGCCTGTGAGTATCGCGACCACGGCCATCGATAGCAGCTGCCCCTCCAGCCATTTGCGCAAGGCCTGGCCGCTCTCGTCGAGCGCCTGAGTTGCAAGCGCGCGTTGGGACCGGGGCACCAGCGCAAGAAGGCCGCGCACATAGAGATCCGGCTCAAGTCCGATGAAAACGCCGCCGAACACCATGAGCACGCAGGTGGTGAAGATATTCCCCACCAGGCCGATGACGCGGCGCGGGAGCGCGGCAGCGTTCAAACTGCTTTCGATCGCGTCAAGGACGGGGCTGCCCATCGGCCAGTCGAGCAAACGCACGCGCAGTTCGCGCCATGCCTCGGGTAGGGCCGTGCCGATGTGGGCAACCTGGTCACCGGTCTCCATGCCGAAAAGCCATGCCAGGGCGCCCATCGTCGTCGCGATCAGGATGATCGCCAGCCAGGTCGATGCTTTTGAACCAAGGCCGGCATGTTTGCGCAGGGGCCGCGAAACCGTACGCAAGAGCACGGCAAGCACGATGGCGCCCATGAGAACCGCGAGCAGCGCGCGCACGGTCCACGCCATCGATAGGATTATGGCAAAGGCGATGATGATGAGCAGGCGTTCGACGAACGCACGATGCCCTCGCCGATCGGTCACGATGCGCGTTCCTTGATGGTGAACGTTTCGCCGACGAGGTCGTCCAGATGCGGATGGGCCTGGGCGTCGCGCGCGCGGAGGCGTCGCCGATCAAGCCAGGCCATGACCGGCGGAGCCGCGATCCCGTGCACCACGATCGACATTGCGACGGCCAGTCCGGTCATGGCCATCAGCGGACGGGCCAAGATCAGAAGGGCATTCGCATTCGCGGCCAGGTAGAACAGCGTCGCCAGACCCCGGACGCCAAAAAAGGCCAGGACTAGCCGCCCCGCAAGGGGCAGCGGCGACGCGATCATCGCCACGAGCACGGCCAGCGGCCGGGCAACGAAGACCACGGCTGCGACAAAAGCGATTTGCGGCCAGGACAGGGGGGCGAGCAGGCCCCTTGCGACGCCGGCACCGAACATCAGCAGCACACTCATGGCGGCGAGCCGCTCGATCTGCTCGGCAAACGCGTTCATGGCCCGGTGGAAGGCCGCTTCGGGGCATGTCGCGCGCAACGTCAGAGCGGTAACGAAGACCGCAATGAAGCCATAGGCCCCGATCAGTTCGGCGATGGCATAGGCGCTAAAGGCGCTGCCGATCGCGACCAGACCGTTCGCAGCATCGGAAAGAGGAACGCGAGGCAAACGGAACAACAGCCAGCCCAGCAGCCGTCCGATCAGCCAACCCGAGGCTACGGACAGTATGACATCGACCAGGAATTTCTCGGCGAACCATCCGACCGAAAGTGGCTGGTCCTGCAGGAGAGCCAGAGCGGTCAGGACGATAGGGAAGGCCAACCCGTCATTCAGGCCAGCCTCGCCGGCTAGGGCGAAGCGCACTTCTCCCTCTGCTCCCGAGCCGGGCGGCCCCACGGAAACGGCCGATGCCAGTACCGGGTCCGTCGGGGTGAGGATGCCGGCAATGAGCACGCAGCCGGCAAGAGGTATTCCGGCCATCCGGCCCACCGCGATGATCAAAATGGCCATCAGCGGCATGCCTACGCCAATCAGCCGCCAGACCGAATTCCAGCGACGCAAGCCGAACGGTCGATCGATTCTCAGGCCAGCTCCGAGCAGGGCGAGGACAAGCGCGACTTGGGCAAGCACGCAAAAGCCTTCGGTGCGAACGAGCGCGACGTAATCCGGCCCGGCGTCGATCATCGCTCCGCCCGCTACGCCCCCGGCCATGCAGGCCAGGGGCAGAGTCATCGGCAAGCGGCGAAGGGCCAGCGGGAGCCAGCCTACCAGCAGGATCATTACTCCTGCGCAAAGAAGCACGATGTCATTCGCCATACCGTCGCTCCGCCGACCGTGCTTCCTCCTCTTGCGTGCACACACAAGCCCAAGCCGTGACGGATGGAAAAGGTCGCCCGAAGGTTACTCCAGGCCACCGTTTGTTGACCCGGATCATACATTCGCGCGTGCGAGGTCCGGGTATGTGAGGCAGGCTTGATGCGCGACGGGTGTTGCCAAACTTTGGGTGTCGTGCGCGCAATGCCCCCGCGAGCGGGGCGCGTTCGGTCCGGTGAGTCCCATGCAGATGGACCATCGCAGATGGGTCTTGCACCTACGGGTTCCTTCTGTAGATTTGAATTTGCATCTAAATTCGATGCCGAGGCGTGAGAACCTCGCTTGAGATCCTTACAGCCCGCTTCCTGATGCGGCCGGGTTGCCGACGCGAATGTCCAGGCCATCTCGGCTAAAGGCGTCGGTGCACGACTCTTGCGTGTCTCACCACCCGGCTTTTCGCCGGTTCGCCTCGCAGTCGGGGACCGACTGATGATTGCGAAATATCCGTTCATCGACGGGAGTGGTGCGGCGTGAGCCGGCCTTTCGGGACGGCCCGTGCACCACTCGACGAGGCGAACCCCTTGCCGCCCGAAGACCACGTGCCCTCCGAACGCGCGGCGGGCGACGACGCGTTGCTCGAGGATACGTACCGGCACGAGCGTTCCTGGTTGCTTTCGCTTGCCAGCGCGCGAGGCGCGCGCCAGGACGCCGAAGATATCGTGCAACATGCTTTCGTGCGGCTCGCCGAGCGGGACGTGCGCGCGGTGCGCTTGCCGCGCGCCTATCTCGGGCAGGCGGTGAGGAATCTGGTGCGCGATCGTCAGCGCCGTGCAGAGCGGCGCAGCGAGCACGACCATCATTCGCTCGACGAGGTGGAGCTGGCCGACGGCGATCAACTGGCCAGGCTCGAAGCGCGCGACCGGCTGCGCCGCATCGAGAGGGCTCTGGAAAAGCTCAAGCCGCTCACGCGCCAGATCTTTTTGGCAAGCCGGGTCGATGGCTATAGTTACACCGAAATCGCGAGTGAAACCGGATTGAGTGTGAAAGGCGTCGAGAAACAGATGAGCAAGGCGCTCAAAATTCTGGCCCGGGACCTGCGCGGCCATGAATGACCGGGCGCACATCCCGGCAGCCATTCACGCGGCCGCCGCGCGCTGGGTGGCGCGCGCGGGCAAGGGTGAGGCCGACTATGACGCGAAGCTAGCGGCCTGGCTGGCGCGTGATCCGCGCCACCGACAGGCGTACGAGGAAGTTCACGGCGTTTGGGATGTGCCAGGAGAGATAGGCCATACCGCCATCGGGCGCGATCGCCGGTTGGTCCGTGCGCCCGTCTACATGCGCCGCTCGACGCATCTGGCGCTAGGCGCGGCCGGCCTGGTCGGTTGCCTTGGCCTGACGCTGGCGGTCGTGGGAATCCCAGGCCGGGACCTGGGCGTGGTGAGCGTGGCGCACGCGGCGAGTTACAGCACACGCATCGGCGAAATCCGGCGCTTCAAAACGAAAGGTGGGCTGGTTCTCGTGCTCGACAGCAATTCGCGTGTCGCGGTTTCGCAAGAAGGTGGCGACGTGGAACTCGATCTCGCACGCGGTCGTATACGGGTTGAGACTGCAGAAGGACATGTACGCGTGCGGGCCGGAGCGAGGTCGCTGCGGGTGGACGGTTCGCCGTTCGACGTCAGTTTCGAGGCAGGCATGGGCCATGTCCTCGCCCCGCGTGTGCCGATCCGCGTGGCCGCCGGGGACCGGGTCGTCGAACTTGCCATGGGGCAAAGAAGCGACCTGGACGCGAAAGTGCTCGCCCCGGGCGCGGACGACGCGAATTGGGTGAGTGGCATGCTGGCGGTCGAGAACATGCCCTTGGGCGAGGCGGTCGCGATCATCAACCGTTACGCCCGAAGGCCTCTCCTCTTAGCTGATCCGGCGCTGGCCTCGCGTCCGGTCACCGGGGCGTTTCGACGCTCGGATCCTGAGGCCTTTGCGCGAACTGTGGCGCGCATATACGATCTTGAGATCGACCAAAGCCGCACGGACAGGGTGGTCTTGCGCACGCGATGATGTTTTCGTGAAAATATTCAGGGGGTGAATTCACACCCCGTCGTCTCCCCGGGGGAACCTGCCGGAAAAGCCGGCGAATGGGGGGAACGATCATCATGAGGACGTCTTTCACCGGCGTAAGTACAGGCATTGCTCGCGAACTCGCGCTTCTGGGCGCGATCGCGGCATTGAGCAGCCCTTCGGTCGCAAACGCGCAGCAAACTGCGCAACTTACCATGGATCTTCCAGAGCAGCGCCTGGGCGATTCACTACGGGCACTGGCGGCGCTGTCGGGACAGGTCGTCCTGGCCGATGGCGGGAGCGTGGCTGCAAAGCGCGCTCCCGCCTTACGCGGCTCCTATTCACTGAAACAGGCGCTCGACCGGCTGCTGGCGGGCTCCGGGCTGGTCGCCTATGCGGTCCAGGGTGGTTACGCGGTGCGCCGCGCGGATGCTGGGGGCGACGCGCCCAATGCCAACGGCGATGCCATCACCGTGACCGGCTCGCGCATTCGCGGGGCTCTTATCTCCTCGCAAGTGATACGGCTCGATGCCGATGCGCTGCGCGATGGGGGACGTGCTGACCTGGGCGAAGTCGTTCGCGATCTGCCGCAGAGTTTTGGAGGCGGACAGAACCCCGGCATCGGTATCAGTGTTCCCCAGTCGGCTGGGGCGAATGCGGGCGGTGGCTCGACGGTCAATCTGCGCGGGCTGGGGAGCGATGCGACTCTCACCCTGGTGAATGGACGGCGCCTTCCTTACGATTCCGCGCTGCAGGGCGTCGATATTTCAGCAATCCCCATGGCGGCGGTGGAGCGGCTTGAAATCGTGGCGGATGGCGCATCGGCGATTTACGGCTCGGATGCCGTGGGCGGCGTCGTGAACGTGATCCTGCGCGAGGACTACGATGGTCTCGAAGCGCAGGCGCGGCTGGGCGGAGCCACGCAGGGCGGGGATTTCCAGCAACGCTACGGCCTGTTGGGCGGACACCGTTGGCAAAGCGGCGGGTTCTTCGCGACCTACGAATACAATCGCAACACGGATGTCGTGTCGAACCAGCGCGATTCGACATCCTTCCAGCCCAATCTCACGCTCCTTCCAGCCAGCCATCGCCACGCTCTCGCGGGGCATTTTCACCAGGACCTGGCCCGCGATCTGACGCTCGAAGTCGATGGTCTCTACAATCGGCGCAAGGGATCGTTCTTCTATCCTCTGAACGCGCAGGCGGATCTCGACGTCAGCCGCACCGAACGCAGCTACAATTCCTATTCCTTCGCCGTCTCGGGCGCGCTCCACTACACCTTGCACGACTGGCGGCTCTCGGCATCGATGACCCTTGGGCGAGGCCGCAACGATATGCTGGCCGAGTACTACTATGATGACGTTCTGTCGCTGTCCGACGGGTTGCGCTACGCGAATCGCTCGACCGGAGGCGAACTCTCGGCCACCGGCGACCTCGTTTCGCTTCCGGCTGGCGCGGTGGGCCTGGCCGCCGGAGCTGGCTTTCGCAGCAACGGCTTCGAGATTTTCCGGGGCGCGGGAAATTATCAGAACGTTCGTCCCACCCAGGACAGTCAGTATGTCTACGGAGAGTTGAGTCTGCCGCTCGTTTCCAACGACATGGGTATCCACTTTGTTCGCGCGCTGACGGCAAGCGCCGCGCTGCGCCACGAGCATTACGAAGGGATCGGGGGGGTAACAACGCCGAAGCTCGGGGCGATCTACACCCCTCTCGAAGGGATCGCGCTTAAGGCATCATGGGGACGTTCGTTTCGCGCGCCGAGCTTTTACGATCTGTACGGAGTCCAGGCCGCGAACCTCTATCCGATATCCCGCTTCGGCGGTGAGGGCTATGCGCCGGACGCCACGGCACTGCTCGTCTCGGGGGGCAATGCGGATCTCAAGCCCGAACGCGCCGAGAGCTGGTCAGCCGGTGTCGATATCCGTCCGCAAGCGCTTCCAGGTTTCGGGCTGGAGCTGAGCTATTTCGCAACGCACTACACGAACCGCGTGGTCACGCCGATCACGCTGACGGCGCAGGCGCTGACGAACTCGGCCTACGCCTCACAACTGACCTATTCGCCCGATGCCAGCCTACTCGAGGACGTCCTTGCGGGAGCCGATACCTTCGTCAACGCAACATCCAATCCATATGATCCCGCCAATGTCGCGGTTCTCATCGATAACCGGAACGTCAACGCGGGACGGCAGGACGTTAAGGGGCTCGACGTCCAGGCGACCTACGAAGGCGAGTTCGCCGCCGGTCGCCTGACGGCGGCCCTCAACGCAAGTTACCTGGAAAGCTCGCAGCAGATAGCCGAGGGCCAAAGTGTCGAGACATTGGCCGGGCACCTCTACAATCCGCCGCATTGGCGCGGACAGGCTCGCGCCGGCTGGGAGAAAGCGGGGCTGCGCCTGTCGGCGGCGGTCAATTACCAGGGCGGCGTGCGCGACACACGCTCCGAGCCGATGGCCAAAGTGCGCGGTATGACGACGTTCGATATTGGTGCTCGCTACGCGTTCTCAGAGCCCGATGGGGCGCTGAACGGGACGCAGCTGGGCCTTACCATCACCAATCTCTTCGACGCCATGCCCGGAAAAATCTCGACGACGTTGTTCTACGACACGCCTTACGATTCCACGAATTACTCACCCGTTGGGCGCTTCGTGGCATTCGAAGTTCGTCGTACATGGTAAGCCCGGTCGTCCGCAGGCGCGCGGTGGTTGCGCTGAGCCTTGCGTGGGCGCTCGCGGCTGTGCCGGCCTGCGCCGAGGCGCCTTGCACCGATCTTGTGGTCGATCCGACCATCGTGGCGAGGCTAAAAGGGGCGTCTCGGACCGTTCGCCCGGTCGACCTGTTGCGGCTGCGCCAGATCGGCGAGCCGGAAGCCATGTTCACGTTCCACCCTGCGCTCGCCCTGTCGCCGGACCGCCGGCACCTCGCTTTCGTGATTCAGCGCGCCGATCCCGAGGCCAATCGCTACTGTACCGGCCTTGCCGTTCTGGATCTGGATCGCCCGGGGCCGCCACGTCTCCTGAACTCGGGTGGGAGCATTATTCTCACGGTCAATTCGTTCAGGGGCCGCATATGGGGCGTTGGATATCCCTCGCTCACGATCCCGCGCTGGTCTCCTGATGGCCGGTCGATCGCCTGGCTGCGCCGCGATGACGGGACTACACAAGTGTGGCTCGCCGATGTCGCGACCGGCGATGCGCGGGCTGTCACCCACGAAGCGGTCGATGTCGAAGCGGTGAGCTGGTCGGCGGATGGCGAGGCGCTCATCTATGCCAGCCGCACGGGGCAGATCGCGGAACGCGCGGCATTTGCGCGCGAAGGACGTTCCGGCTTCCACTACGATGACCGCTTCGTTCCGATCATGTCCGATCGGCCGATGCCCGATGCTTCGATCGGGTGGACGAGCTATAGTGTCGATCTGGAATCGGGAGCCCGGCGTCCGGCCCGTGAGGCCGAGGCGGAGCGGTTGCCCGACGATGAGTTGGGCAAGTTCCCTCCCTTGCCCGTGGCGCAGGGGTACGATGGCCGCGTCGCTCGGGCTAGTCATTCGACGAGTAACCCGCTAAGTCCGCTCGTGATCACAGTGAGCTTGCCCAACGGAACGCAGATCGCATGCCGTTCCCTGCGGTGCGAGGGGCGTATCGTCGACATGTGGTGGAAACCGGACGCCAAGACCCTTGTCTTTCTACGCCGGGAAGGTTGGGCCCATGGATTGAGTGGCCTTTATCGCTGGGCGCCGGGACAAGGCGAGCCCGAGCGTCTTGTCCTGACCCATGACCTGATCAGCAATTGCGTGCTCGCAAAGGCTGGCCTTGTCTGTCTGCGCGAAACTTCCACGCAGCCCCAACGTCTGGTTCGTTTCGATGTCCATTCCGGGAAATCAGAACTGTTGTACGATCCCAATCCCGAATGGGCGTCATTCCGGCTTGGCGCGGTTCGGCACTTGCAGTGGAGCAACGATGCGGGCGCTCAGGTGCGCGGCGATCTTGTCCTCCCGCCAGGCTACGAACCTGGAACACGCGTTCCCCTCATCGTGACGACTTATACCAGCAACGGATTTCTGCGCGGCGGGATGGGAGACGAGTACCCTATTCATCCGTTTGCGGGGGCCGGTTTCGCTGTTCTGAGCTACAATGCGCCCGAGCGCGCATCGGCCAGCGATCCGGATCTCGACAGTCGGGAGCAAGTCGGCGCGGCCGGGACACGGACCTGGGTCTGGCGGCGCGCGGTCGAATCGGCGATCGAACGGGGGATCGACCGTGTCGTCGAAATGGGTGTCGCCGATCCCAGCAAGGTCGGTATCACGGGCTTGAGCGACGGTTCGACGAGCGCGGCGTTCGCCATGATCAACAGCCGCAGGTTCGCGGCTGCATCGATCAGCACCTGTTGCATGGAGCCATGGGCGGTCAATGCAGGTTATGGCCCGGCCTTCGCCCGCCTCAAGCAGGGACAGGGCTATGCGCCGCTCACCGCGCGGGACGACGCGTTTTGGAAACACGGTTCGCTGGTCGCGAACGCGGCGCGGATCGATACGCCCTTGCTCATGCAACTGGCCGACCGTGAATATCTCGGCGGTGTCGACGTCTACGCGGCGCTGCGGGAACAAGGCAAACCTGTCGACATGTACGTCTTTCCCGACTCGTTTCATCACAAGTGGCAACCGGCGCAGAAACTCGCGGCCTATCAGCGCAACATCGACTGGTTCGCGTTCTGGCTTCAGGGGAAGACCGCCCCGGATCCGAACGAAGTTGAGGAGAAAGCGGGCACGTACGCCCACTGGAACGCCTTGGCCGCCGGCTGGAAGCCCGCTGAATCCAGATCAGGACCATGAGCCAAGCCAGGCCTCCGCTTGCGCGAGAAAGAGGATCCTCTCGTGGACAACGCCGCGTACCGGTTGATTTGACCGGGTCGCCGTTTCGATAGCGTCGGGATCGAGCAGGCCGAGACGTCGCAAGTGGCCATCGAGCAGCATCTCGCGCAGCGCGGCGCGGTTGGCAAGGTACACCTCCGCGACGAAACCATCGGGCGAACCTTTGGATTGGCGCGTGTAGACGTCCGGTGGAAGGCGGTCCTTGAAGGCTTCGCGTGCGAGAATGCGACTGCGGCGGCCTTTGAACCACCACCAGATGGGAACGTCGAGGCAGGCACGCACGACCGGGAGGCTGGCCAGTGGTGACGCATGGCGCACCGGGCTTACGAGGTCGCCTTCCTCGGCCCAGCCCTGCGCGACCGCGAGGACCGCGACCTGGGCTGCGAACCCGGGCGATACCGAGGCGGGCGGTCTTAGCCAGGGATGGGGGACGTCGGCCGGCAACATTGCCTGTACTTCGGGATTCAGGAATGTCAGGTCCCTCGACCAGCGATAGGCGGGAGAGCGGCGCAGGGCGCGGCGCGTGGCAAGCCAGAGCACCTTGACGATGCTTTCCCGGGCATTGGCCGCAATCGTGCCGGCCACGTCGAGGGCCGCTTCAAGGGAATGACCCTTGAGCACGGCATCGCAGACCGGCGCCACCGAATTCATCGCGCAAAAGACGTTGTCGCCGCCTCCGCCGTCGAGCGTCAGATCGCAGCCGTGTTCCCGCGCGGTCCGGGCCAGGCAGGTGCTCGTAGCTTGCATGAACGTTCGGCTGGCCGGACTTGGCGCCGCGTGGCTGGCGCTGTGCGTGACGTCGATGTCATCGAGCGACCATTCCGCCTCGTACAGGGGAATGCCCAGTGATTCGGCCACGCTTCGAGCATAGCGACGTTCATCGCCGCTTGCATCACGGCGCACAAGGTTGAGGGCGCGCAGTCCGCTCCCCAGGCTGGATAGACTGGCAGCCAGAACCGAGGAATCGAGACCGCCGGACAGCATGAGCAGAGGCGCGCGCGCATCGTCGCGAATGGCGCGCGTAGTCTCGATGATGACACGGCGAAGGTGCGCACTGGCTTCGAGCGGAGAAGAATGACGGTCCTGTCGTCCTGCATGGTCCCAGGCGGACCAGGACACGTCTTCCTGATATCCGTCAGGACCGAAGGAAAGGGCCGCGCCTCCTCTCAGAGCACGCACGCCTTCCAGGCAGGTGTCGCGCAAGGGAAGACCGCGGAACGCCAGACGTGTCACCAGGGCAGGCGCGTGCACGCTGGCGGTGAGCCCGGCGCCTGTCAGCAAGTTCGTGCAGTTCGACGCGAACAAGGTCCCCTCGATCGCGACGAAATAGCAGGGAAGGCGCCCGAACGGCGCGCGGCTGAGGATGGCATCGCGCCTGTCTGCGCCGGGGCTGATGGCGATGAAATTTCCCCAGAAGTTTCTGTGCAGGCGGCGCATGTCCAGGAGTGCTTGCCGATCCTTCTCGCCGATGTCCTGCTGGCGAAGGCGCACGGCGCCGTTGCTGCGGTAGATGTCGCCCAGAACCAGGATGTGCCCCTCGTCCGCGGTGAAGATACCCAGGTCCGACGCGCCGGCGAGAAAAAGATTGGGCGTCGCTGACCTGATGCGCAGGCCTCGATCACGGGCCAGGGTTTCAAGGCGAACGAGATGAGAAGGCGCTTGGCCTCCGGCCGAAAGCGCGAGCAGGTAGTCTCCCATTACCATACCAGTATCGGAGTGTAGCTACGGGCGTGTTCGATCTCCTCGCAGACCAGGTGCCGCTCCTGGTCGATCCAGCAATGGGCGCTGAACGGGGCAAGCCGTACGGCGAAGACGAGCCGGGAGACGACACCGGCGCGCGTGAGCGCGCTCATGAGAGCCATGGCGTTGGGAAGGCAGCGCCCCTGGGCCGAATGAATGACCTCGCTTGCGCACCACGCGCGGGCAACGGAGGGGAGAATGTCGGGCGCGGCTCCGGTATTGTTCAGGCGCGCCCGTGCTTGCGCGAGGCTTTGAAGATTTTCGAGGAGCGCCCTGCTGCGCGTGCGATGCTGCCAGACCAGGCGGCCGCAAAGCGCCCGTGAAACCGAGCCGAGCGTTGCCCTGCCTGCGCCAGATGTCCTGCCGACCTCGGATGTAGGCCAGTCGTAAGTCAGTTGGCGGGCTGCGCACATCAGCGTGCCGCGATCATCGCGCGAAGCGAGGCTTGCGGCGACAAGGGCGCGGGCCTCGTGCGCCTCGCACCTGTCGCCCTCGACAAGCTTGCGAAAGGCGACATCGAGCGGGTCGGGAAGTCCGAAGTAGCGATCGCGTTCCACATCGAGAAAGACGTGCCGCTCGCCAACCCGGCAGAAATGGAGATGGGGGCGATCCTCGCTTGAAGACATTGCGCTTGCTCCCGTTTCCAGCGTGTGGTGCGCAGCCCTGGAGGCTGCGCACCACGATCGGGAGTCAGTCGTCGGTCAGGCCGGCGTTGGGATTGCCCTGGGCGACGTCCTGGTCGCCGGGAAGGATGCCCTTCGTCTCGACGCTGGCTGTGCCGAGTTCGATGGGGCGGGTTTCGCGTTCGCTGCGTTCCATGGTCTTGCTCCTCGTTCATGGCCGCCGGAATTGGCGACAGGATCAAGGCTATGGCGTTGCACGCGTTATTCGAACTTTATACGGATTCGATATCGCGAATATTAAATCTGCCCTTTGGCGCGCGCTGGACGAGCGACGTCACAGGGAATGTCAAAGGCGCCGTTGCATCGGTTATTGTGTCCGATAGCGCAGGCGTACGAGTTGTCCGGCGTGGCGCTCGCGGCGCCGGTGCCAGGTGTTGAGGAGGCGGGCGAGCCGCCGGGTGTCGGCCTCGCGCAGCGCGGCGTCGAGGCGAGCAAGTTCCTCGGCCGTGTCCTCGAACAGGGCCGGCTCGCCGGTGCGCACGGCGTGAAGGCGCGCGTTCGTTCGCGCCATTGTGTCCACGATTTCGCAGTTGCCCGAAGCGCGCGCGAGGCCCTCCAGGCGCCGCGCGATCGCGTGAGCATAGTATTCCGCGCGATCGGGGGCGGCTTTTCTGCCGGGCTCGCGCGCAATCTGGGGCAGGTGTTCAGGGGATGCTTCGCGAAGGGCGATGAGCGAGAGGTAGCGCGACCAGGCGATCCGATCGCGCAGCTCCGGCTCGTCGAGCAGCGGCAGGTGGAAACCGCTGCCCGGGCGCGTCTCGACGAGACCTTCGCCGACGAGCCGGCACAGCGCCTCGCGCACCGGCGTGGTGCTCGAGGCCAGAGGCCCGGCGAGGCTGGCGGGATCGAGGCGGTCGCCAGGATGCAGCTGCGCGCTCAGGACCCGCTCGCGGATAGTCTCGTGGATACGTTCCGATGTCGCGCCCGCGTTCATGGTCGCCTCGAATCAGGCCGCGTAGTGCACGAGGTCGGGGGATTGGCTGGTGCGATCGATCCCCGCGCGCTCGAGAAGGGCAGGGGTTTCAGGGCCGATCTCGATGCGCAAGGCGCCCAGCGTCTCGCCGCCCAGTTTCGTTGGCAGTCCGAGCGGGCGGCATGTCCACCCGAAGGCGAGGATTTGCTGAAACCAACCGAGCGCGGCGATCGCGGTGAAGGCGCTTATCGCTTCCTGGAGGGCGTGATCGACCAGGCCATGGACGAGCGCGTTGCGCACGACGCGACGCTCGGCGGCGCGCAGGCGCCGATCGAGGCAGAAGCGCGTGACCTCGCGGATCGCCGGGCCTTGCGGCACGGGTCCTTCGCACAGCGGCGCATAAAAGCTCGACAGAAGGTGAGGCCGCTCGGTCTCCAAGAGCCGCGCGGAGCCGAGGTGCCTGCCCTGCCGGTCGGCGACAATGACGTAGCGGGCGTGGGAATCGTCGAACTGGTCGATCTCATAGCGCCCCTCGAGGACCGGCACGTCCCATTTGAGCAGATCGACGAAGACCGACTTTCGCGCTTCGAACATCGCGCGCAAGAGCGCATCGGGAACCGGCTGGCTTGGCACTGGTGCATGAGCGGACATGGTGAGAGCTCCCTGGTCTTGGTGGAAGAACCAAGGATGCGTGGGAGGTGCCGCCCCTGACCATACCGCTTTTGCGGTATGGTCAGGGGCGCAGAATTTCGATGAAACTCAGCGAACCGTCGAACAGCGCGCGTATCGCGAGGAAGGAGCGCTTGTGCACATGGTAACGCCGGCAGGCATTGCGCACGTGAAGCGCGGCGGTCTGGTCGCTGATCCCCAGGATCCGCCCAATCTCCCAGTTGCTCTTGCCGCGGGCGACGAGAACGAGGCATTCGCGCTCGCGCGGCGTAAGCCGTGGCACAGTGCGGGCGGCGTTATCATTGCCCGCCCGGTGTGGGGGCTCGCGCAGGCGCCAGAGCCGCCGGGCCTGCTCGAACGCGTAGGTGCCTACCAGCTGGGCGAGCGGCAAGGCCGCGTGCGGCAGCGGTTTGCCCACGGCGTTGACGAAGGAGACCGAACCATGCGCCTCGCCGGGAATGTGCGCGGGAACCGTGAAGCCGGTCCCGATTCCCTCGCTGCGGGCGCGCTCGAGGAAGATCTCGTCCTCCTCACTCAGCGGCAGGAGCTCGCCGAGCCGAGGCCAGGCGAAACCGACGGTCGTCAGATGGCTCGCGCGGTGGATCGGATCGCGTACGCCGAAGCCATGCCGATCGTAGTAGTCGGCCCAGTCGAGCGGATAATCGTGGAGGCGGATCGCCTGCCAGCGCATGCGCCGCATGTCGACGTGATGCGTGAGCGCGTAGCTGTCGAAGCCCATCTCGCGCGTGGCGTGGGCGAGCGCTTCGCCCAGCTGCGCGATGCTGGCGCTGGCCTCGATCGCCGCGATCAGCGGCGCGACGGCCTTCAGTCCTTGCGTGTCCAAACTGCGATGTCGCGAACGTCGGCCGGTCCTCTTGCCACCGGTGCCCCGCCGATCGCCCCTTCCCGAGTTCTGGCCTTGCCCGTCCGTTTCTCACGCGGCCGTGCCGGCAATTATGTCACGATAGTGTCATATATCGTACGCGATGTCACATGTCGGACGCCCGGCGTTCAGCCGCTTGCCCCTGCAAACGTTTCCTGACCGCTCTTGGCCGGGGCGCCCTATCTTCCCGACTGGCGCGACACGCCGGCCTATGCGCGCCTTGCCGAAACCGACCGGGCGGGGGTCATGTGGGAATGGCTGCGCCGCGACGCCGGTTATGTCGCCTGGCAGGCGCGTGCCTCACGCGCGACGGGCCGCGATCGCGCGACGCGCGACCTGGACGAGGCGGATGCGTGTCTTGACCTTGCTTCGCGCGACTGGGGGCTGCACTTTCGCCGAGGACCCGGCCCGGGATGCCCCCCGGGCACGGATCATCTGGCGTGCCGCGCTCGATCCCGCTGCGCTCGAAGTCGACGCCGCGCCCACGGCTGCCAAGGATCCCGAGCGGTTCGATCCGGCGAGGCTCGCTCCGTTCCTCACGATCGCCCGGCATGCGACCGGGCGCGAATACGCCGTCCTGTCCGATGGGCGGCGGCGCATCCGTCTCGACGTCGTGACCGGTTCGCTGCAGGAGGGAGCAGTCGTACTGTCCTATCGCCTTGCCGGCATTCATGGGGCCAAGGCACGGGTTCTGACCCTGCGCCGGCTCCTGGCGCTGTGCGTCCACGCCCGGTTTTCGCCCTCGCTGTTCCCGCCCGATCCGCGCGTCGCGCGCTGGATCGAGGCCTTGCGCGTTCATGATGCCCTTGAGGCGGGCGCGTGTCAGCGCGAGATCGCCAGCGCCTTGTGGCCCGATCTTGCCTGGCGCGAAGGCGAGGGCGGTGACGCGCAGCGTTCGCGCCTGCGTCGCCTCGTGCTCGAGGCACGGGCTCTGGCGGCGGGTGGATATCGCGAGCTGCTGCGCGCCCGGCGTTGATCGGGTGGCGGCAAAGGTACCAGGCCAAGCCCATGAACGTCCTGGCCGGCAGGCGTAGGGACCCATTGTCCAGTCAGGGGGGAGATCAGATCAGGGGGGGGGGGGGCGCGTCTTATCGAGCGCTCGCGGCGCGGCCAATCACAGGAGCGCGACGGATATGCAGTATGGTCTGCTCGCGTGCGGCTTCGTCCTCGCTGGTTACGAGGGTCTCACGCGGCGTAGGCGTTCGCCGGCCGGTTTTCGCGTGACCGATTGCCGATACGGTTAGGTTCGATCAGCGCTTCAGCAGCGCGATGCGAAAAGCCGGAAGTTCGGGCGCCTCGCGGCCTTGCAGTCCGCGATCGCGCTCTGGACCGGCGGCGCGCAGCGCCTGGCCCCGGGCCCCGGAAACGGGTCCCGGCCTTGCGGCGACGATCGCTGGCGCGTGGGGCCGGGCGCCGCTGGCGCCTGGCCGTGTCGCCCGGCCATGCGGACGCGGGGGCGGGCCGTACCGGTCCGCCTATTCCCGCGGCGCTGTGGGAGGGGGCCTGCGGCGGCAAGGCGCGGGTGGACGGGCTCCCGGCTGGGCCCGCCTGCAGCGCCGTCAAGCCGGGCCCTTGGGCCCGGCTCCTTCACATGCGTTGCGGCCCTTGCCGTCCCGTGCCGGACCGGCAGCGGGTGAGGGCGCTGCGTGCCGGCGGGCCCGCGACCTGGATCCTTGCCGCTCACCCTCGCGCCTTGCGCCGCGAGGCATGGGGCGAAGGCAGGAGGAAGGAGTGTTCCATGGTCGATCGCAGCACGAGGGTAGGAGAGGAAGCGCCGGGTTCGCAGGGGCATGCGGGGGGCAAGGCGAGGAGCCCCGCGCGCGGTAAGCAGTGTGTTGGGCAGCGCGGTCGCGGTGAAGGGCGCGCCTCGCTTTATGAGGAGGTGACCGCGCGGATCGTGGGCGAACTCGAGGCCGGGCGCTTCCCGTGGGTGCAGCCCTGGACCCGTTCGCCCGGTGAGGCAGGGCTTGCCCCCTCGCTCCCGCGCAACGCGGTAAGCCAGCGCGCCTATTCGGGTATCAACGTGCTCTTGCTGTGGGGGGCGGTCATCGCGCGCGGCTGGCCCACGCAGGGCTGGCTCACCTACCGGCAGGCCCGCGCGCTCGGCGGCCATGTGCGCAAGGGCGAGGAAGGCACGTGCGTCGTCTACGCCGACCGCTTCACGCCGAGCGCGGAAAAGGCGCGCGCGAACGAAAGCGGCGAGGACGCGCGCAGCGTTCCTTTCCTGAAGCGCTTCACCCTCTTCAATCTCGCCCAGTGCGAGGGGCTGGACACGCATTTGCTGGAGCCTGCAGCCCCCTTGCCCGAATGCGCGGTCGAACCCGAAGGCGAGGCGCTCATTGCCGCCTCGGGCGTCGATTTTCGCATCGGCGGCGACAAGGCCTTCTACGCACCCGGCGCCGATTTCGTGCAGGTTCCCCCGCATCCGGCCTTTCACGATCCGGTCAATTTCTACCGGACCGCCTGCCATGAACTTTGCCACGCAACGGGTCATGCCTCGCGCCTTGGCCGTACGCTCACCGGTCGTTTCGGCTCGAAGGACTACGCGCGCGAGGAGCTCGTCGCCGAACTCGGCGCGGCCTTCACGCTTGCCGCGCTCGGCATTCGCCCGAGCGTGCGCCACGCCGACTACCTCGGGGCCTGGCTCGAGGTGCTGCGCGAGGACTCCCGCGCGATCTTTCGCGCCGCCTCGCTTGCCTCGAAGGCCGCCGACTGGCTGCTGAGCCGCCACGAGGCCGCGAAATCGGGCGCTGCCTCCTCGGACCGGGAGGAAGGCTCGTGAGCCTGCTGTCTCCCGTGACCCGCTCGCTGCTCCTGGCCAACGCGCGCCAGAGCAGGGCCTGGCCCGGCTTCGATCCGCGCCCCCTGGTCCGGCTCGTCGAACGCGGTGGACCCGCGCGCTGGCTCTGCACCGAACTGAGCGCGGACGGGTGCTGGCTCTATGGCCTTGCAGATACCGGTTCAGGTTCTCCCGAACCCGGCTATTTTTCGCTCAGCGATGTGTCTGCGTTCGGCTCAGATGTAGGCGCGCGCGTGGTGCGCGACCTGCGCTTTTTCTCGCCGCATCGCCTGTCGGCATGGTGCGCGGCGGCGCGCCTGACGCGCTCGCTCGATGGCGCCCAAAAACTGCTCGAACGCCTAGCTGGCGAGCTTGGCCTCGCGCGCGGCGTCGCCAGTCCTGCTGGGGCCAGCCCGGCGGGAGCCTGCCCGGTGGGGTATCTGCAACTTTCGCGCCTGCGCGAATGAAAGCCCGGGGAGCGGGCGGATCGCCCGTGCGCTCCCCGCGAAAAGACCGGCCCGACACGCGCCTTCCCAAAACAAACTGCGCGTGAAGGACCGGTCTCCCACTACCCAAAGGAGTGTTGTGACCCATGAAACTGCAATTCATCGAACTTGACAAGCTCAGCGTTTCCAAAGCCAACATGCGCCACGCGCGCAAGGCCCCCGACGTGTCCGACATCCTGCCCAGCGTAAGGGCGCGCGGCGTGCTCCAGCCGGTCCTCGTGCGCCCCGTTCCGCAAGGGGAGATGGATGGCGACGGGCGGCCTCAACGCTTCGAGATTGTCGCGGGCGCGCGCCGTTTCCACGCCGCCACGCTGGTCGCCCGCGAAGGCGCGAAGAAAGCGGGCAAGGACACAGGCCCCCAGCTTCCAGGTCAGGGCGAGCCGCCCGTACTGCCCTGCGCGGTGCTCGACGAGGTCGACGATGCCGCCGCCGTCGAAGCCTCGCTCATCGAGAACGTGGCGCGGCTCGATCCGGACGAACTGGCCCGCTGGGAATGCTTCACCCGCCTCGTGCGCGAAGGGCGCAAAATCGCGGACATCGCAGCGACCTTCGCCTTGCCCGAACTGGCGGTGCGCCGCGCGCTCGCGCTCGGCAACCTCCTGCCGCGCATTCGCGAGCTCTACCGGGCCGAGAAGATCGATGCGGTGACGATGCGGCACCTCACGCTTGCCACCAAGGCGCGCCAGAAGGCCTGGATCGCCCTTTTCGAGGATCCCGATGCCAACGCTCCGCTTGGCTGGCAGGTCAAGGGCTGGGTGCTCGGCGGCCCCTCGATCCCGGCGCGCCATGCCCTCTTCGACGCCGCGCAAAGCGGGCTGGCGCTCGTCACCGACCTCTTCGGCGAGGACGCCTATTTCGCCGATGGTGAGGCCTTCTGGACCTTGCAGAACGCCGCGATCGAAGCGCGCCGCTGTGCCGCGATAGAGGCGGGCTGGGCCGACGCGCGCGTGCTTGGGCCCGAGGCGCATTTCCAGTCGTGGGAGCACGAAAAGACGCCCAAGCGCAAGGGCGGGCGCGTCTGCATCGACGTGCGCGGCAATGGCGAGGTCGTGATCCACGAGGGCTATCTGCCGCGCCGTGAGGCGGCCCGCCGGAAAGCAGACGGCGAGCAAGGCACAGACTTCGAGCGTCCCGCGCGTCCCGAGATCACCGCGACGACGCGCTCCTATCTCGACCTGCATCGCCACGCGGCCCTTCGCGCCGCCTTGCTCGACGCCCCGCAGGTCGCGCTGCGCGCCATGGTCGCCCATGTCCTTGCCGGATCGAGCCTGTGGCGTGTCTCACCCGAGCCCCAGGCCTGCCGCAATCCGGCCATTGCCAAGAGTCTCGCGGCGAGCCGGGGCGAGGCGGTCTTCGCCGCGCGCCGACAGGCGCTGCGCGCGCTTCTGGCGCCTGCCACGTCCGGCGCTGAGGGGCCCTATTGCGCCGGTCCGGACGGGGAGGGGCTGCACGCTGAGGCCGAAGGCGAAGAGAATGATAGGCCCGACGCGCGGCGTCCGCTGACCGGCGCGCAGGGCCTCGACCTCGTCGCGCTGTTCGTGCGTCTTCTCGACCTGCCCGATGTGGCGGTGCTCGACCTCGTGGCGCTTGCCATGGGCGAAAGCCTCGCGGCGGGAAGCCCGTTCGTCGAGGCGCTGGGCGGCCATTTGGGCCTCGACATGGCGGCGTGGTGGCAGGGCGACGCGGCGTTTCTCGACACGCTGCGCGACCGCGAGGTGCTCACCGCGCTGGTCGGCGAGGTCGCAGGCGAAGCGACCGCCCGCGCCAACGCCAGGGAGCCGTGCAGGGCCTTGCGCACGATCCTTGGCGATCACTTGTACGGGCACCTGAACGGGACCGGTTCGCGCCCGGTGCGCAAGGGCTGGGTGCCGCGCTGGATGACCTTTCCGCCCTCGGCCTACACCGCGCGCGGGGGTGTCGGGCCTTGCGAAGCCCATGCGCGTGCGCAGACCAGTGGGTGGCGTCCGGGCGAGAGTGGCGCGGTCGCGCCTTCGCCCTGAGCAGGCCCTCGGCAGACCGTCGCTGACGCGAGCCGTCTGGTAGGAAAGGGGAGCGGCCGGATGGGCCGCTCCTCGAACGGCGCGCCGGGGTACGGTGCAAGGGTGATGGCGGCCGCGTGCGTTTCGACAGGCCCCCCCAGCCACTGGCCGGTGCGGCGGCATCGGATAAGCGTCCGCGCGGGCTTGCACGTGCAAGTACCGCCCGGCATGGCCTGTCTTACGAGAAAGGATTATCATGGATCAGACCCGCGAGGTCGTCGCCCGGCTCGTCACGCGCCTGCGCCCCGAGCCGGTGTGCCCGGCCTGTCTTGCCGCCCTGATCGAACGTGGCGAGGGCGACGTCGAGATCGCCATGCACGCGCTGGCGGGGCACGAGGGCTTCGTGCGCGCGCGCGAGGCTTGCAGCCTGTGCGGCGCGATCGGTCCGGTCATGGCGCGGCGATGACGCGGGCGGGCCGACGCCGCGCTTCGCGCGCCCTTGGCGATCTGGCGCGGCATCGGCGCCGCCAACGCGCGCGGCGCATTGCACGGGGCGCGGGCCTGCTTCTTCTGGCGGCACTCGTCGGCGGGACGGGCGGTTATCTCTCGCTTTATTTGCCGCCGCAAGGCGAGGTCACCGCGCGCGCGTCGTCGGACCGCACGGGCACGCCGCTCGGATCCTGCCGCGCGATCGATGGCGATACGCTGGCCTGCGGCGCGGAGCGGATTCGTCTCGTCGGTATCGATGCGCCCGAGCTTCCCGGGCATTGCCGCAAGGGGCGCGCCTGCGCGCCCGGCGATCCGGTGGCGGCAACGCGCCAATTGCGCGAGGCGATGGAAGGGCCCTTGCGGATCGAACGGCTCGGAACCGACCGTTATGGGCGCACGCTGGGCCTCGTGGCCGGGCCCAGGGGCGACCTGTCCTGCTGGCAACTGGCGCAGGGCGCGGCGATCTACAAGCCGCGTTGGGACGAGGGCGGGCGCCTCGCCGCGATCTGTCCCGAGGCTGCGCGTTCATAGAGCGAATCGGGGCGTGGGCCGGACCCGGTAAGAGGCTGAATCGGGCCTGGGAGGACCCGTCTCCATGTTCGTTTCACAGGCCGCTTCCCACCTCGCGCATTCCCGCATTTTGACGACCGCGACGGGTCGGCGCAGGCGTCTGCCGCGCAGGCTGTAGCGTTTTCCTTCCGGCGAAATCGGGCCGCGAAAGCCTGGCGTGAACGGGGCACGACGCGCCCTGGCTTCGATCCGGCGTGAGGCGGGCTTGTACACCTTGAACAGGACCAATCTGGCCCGGATCCGTTCCGGCGTTCGGGGCGGGACCTGGACCGGTCGGGACCCGGTGAAACCATCGCGCCCCACCTGTTTCCCCGCCCGCAGGCGGGCTCCTCGCGCATGGCGCCAAGGCGCCCAAACAGGCGGAGGCGTTTCCGGTCCTTCGCATGCGCTGCGGCCTGGCGGTTCACCGCGCCCCTTGCCCGGTCCGCGCGGTCTGCCCGTCGCCCGGAAAATCGGTTCCGGGCCGCATCCAGCAAGGAGAAGGACAATGCCCGCCATCGGATACGTCACCCGCGAAGGCCGCTCGTTCAAGGGCCAGCTTCGCACCCTCTCGATCCGCGCCGAGGTCGAGATCGCGCCGAACACCCGCAAGACCAGCGAGAGCCACCCCGATTACCGCGTCACCTCGAACGGCATTGAGGTCGGGGCCGGCTGGCTGCGCCGCTCGGAAAGCTCGGGCAACGACTACGTCTCGCTCAGCCTCGCCGCCCCGGAATTCGGGCCGCGCCGCCTCTACGCCAACCTCGGGCGCGCGGCGGGTCAGGACGATGAGGACAGCTTCGCGATCATCTGGAACCCGGCCGACTGAGAGCCGTGCGCGCCGTCCGGCTCTGCTGCCGGGCGGCGTGCGCCAGGGTGGCGGGGCATCTTGCGAACGCCCATCGCAGACGGGGCGCAACGCATGGTTGCCCTCGGGCGCAAACCCTCTAGAATCAGGAGCCTGCCATGAAGACCGACCTCGACCATCTCCCCGACCGCAAGCGCCGCGACCTCGCGCGCGTGGTCGAGATCATCTTTTCCGAATTCGAGGACGTGCTCGCGCTCGCGACGCAGAACTGGAAGCGCCAGGGCCGGATCCTCAAGGTCATTCTCTACGGCTCCTACGCGCGCGGCGACTGGGTCTGGGATCCGCTCGGCGAGTACTTTTCCGACTACGACATCCTCGTCGTCGTCAACGACGAGCGCCTCGCCGACCAGGTCGAGTACTGGGGCAAGCCGACGACCACCTCATGCGTGAATACGCCATCGCCAAGCGGCTTTCCGCGCCCGTCAGCCTCGTCGTCCACTCGCTCCAGGACGTCAATTTCCAGCTCTCGCGCGGGCGCCCCTTCTTCCTCGACATCCTGCGCGACGGGGTGGCGCTCTACAGCCTCGATAGCCAGGAATTCGTCAAGCCCAGCCCGCTCGATCCGGCCGAGGCGCTGGAGGAGGCGAAGGTCCATTTCGGGCAGTGGTTCGACAGTGCGAACACCTTTTTCCGCATGGCGCAGCTGGCCCGCAAGGAAGGCTTTTTGAAGAACGCGGCCTTCCAGTTGCACCAGGCGACCGAGCACCTCTACCACACGGCGCTGCTCGTCCTCACGCTCTACAGCCCCAAGTCGCACAACCTCAATTTCCTGCGCGGCCGGGCCGAGGACGTGGCGCGCGACCTGATCCCCATCTGGCCGCGCGACTCCCGTTTTGCCCGCCGCTGTTTCGAGCTCCTCCAGCAGGCCTACGTCAAGGCGCGCTACTCTCCGCACTACTCGATCCGCCCCGAGGAACTCGAATGGATATTCGAGCGCGTCGAGCAGCTCCAGCGCGAAGTCGAGGCGCTGTGCCAGGCGCGTCTCGCGAGCGCCTGACCGGGCCTTACCTGCCACGTCTCTGGTTATCTGTCCGCACCGGACTCGTCCGGTACGGCAGGTCCGTGCGCGCGGCACACAGGGCAGTGAAAAGGCGCAAAGCCCGGGGGAGGGTCGAATTCGCCTATAGCCCAATCCGACCCTGACCGATCGGGGGCGCATGGCCCAGACCCGGTGTCGCAGCGGGGCGGCACGGGGCCTCCTCGCGAACGCGATGGAGATGCCCATGAAAGACCCCCGCGACGCAGATGCCTTCGAGCGCGCGCAGCGCGCCAAGCGCGGATCGCCCTTCCTCAACACCGATCAGGCCGCCGCCTATCTCAAGATGTCCTCGCGCCTTCTCAAGCGCCTGCGGCGGCGCGGCGAGGGGCCCGTGTTCCGCCGTCACAGCCGCTTCGTCCAGTACCACATCGATGATCTCGATGCCTGGAGCGAGGCCAACGCGGGCAAGGCGTACCGGTCATGAGGGGGCTTCGCACCTCGCGCGGCGATGCGCCGCTTCGGGCCGTCGGCGATACCTTGCGTCGGGCCCGGATGGAAGGCACGCGGCGGCGCAAGGTCCATCGGCGCGTGGGCTTTTTCGCGGCCTCGCTTTGCGGGCTGGTCCTGCTCACCGCGCTCGTTCCGCCGCGCGCACGCCTGGTCTGGAACGCGAGCGCCAGCGTGCCGGTCGGGCTCTACCTTGTCGCACCGGACAGCCCGGTACGCACCGGCGACATGGTCATCGCGCGGCTTCCCGATGCATGGCGCGCATGGGCCGCACGCCGACGCTATCTGCCCGCCAACGTGCCGCTGGTGAAGCGCATTGCGGCCGGGCCCGGGGCGAGGATCTGCGCGCGCGGTACCGCGATCTGGCGCGGCCGCATCGTGCTCACGCTGCGCGAACGGCGCGACGGGCATGGCCGGCCCATGCCCTGGTGGGAGGGGTGCCGGCACCTGGAAAAGGGCGAGTATTTCCTGCTCATGCCCGAAACGGCTGCGTCCTTCGACGGGCGCTATTTCGGGGTGACGAGGCGGGGCGATATCCTCGGGCGCGCGAGGCTGCTGTGGGCGCGCTGAAAGTCCTGCCCAGCAGCCTCGCGCTCCTGCTCGCGCTCGTGCCCGTGGAGGCCCGGCCTCGTGGGGCGGCGGTCGAAAGCGCCGCAACCTGGCAGCGTGAAATCACCGAGGCTGCGACGCGTTTCGAACTGCTCGAAAGCTGGATCCGCAAGGTCATGCAGGCCGAAAGCGGCGGGCATCGCGCGCGTGATGGGCGCCCGATCCGTAGCCCCAAGGGCGCGATGGGGCTGATGCAGATCATGCCAGCGACCTGGCAAGCTTTGCGCGCCGAACTGGGGCTCGGGGCCGATCCCGACGATCCGCGCGACAACATTCTCGCCGGTTCCTGGTACCTGAAGACGCTGTACGAACGTTTCGGCTATCCCGGGCTCTTTGCCGCCTACAACGCAGGGCCGGCGCGCTATCAGGCCTATCTCGAGGGGCGCGCCTTGCCCGCCGAAACGCGTGCCTATCTTGCGGCAATGGGCGTTGAGACCGACGGCCCGGCAGGCCGCGAAGGGGAAGCGGCTTCTCCTCTTTTCGTGACATTGGGTGGCAGGGGTCCGGACGGGGATCCTGCTTCGTCGCAAGCCGAGGGGGCGCCGAACGCGGAGGCATCGCGCGGGGAGAGCGGCGGGCGCGATCCATTGTTTGCCATTCGCAAGGATTCGACGCGCGCGGGTAAGCTGTCCGCGGTTTGGAGCGGCGAGGAAGAAAGGGCGCTGAATCGGGAGTCTGCGCCATGACGAGAGGGGGGATAACGCATCTGGACAGACCAAGTGTGTCGGACGCCGACCGCTCTCTCAAGGCCCGCGGGTACCCCCCGATTTGCTGCGCAAATCGGCTCCCCCCGCGTCCGCTTCGCGGCGCCCGCGCTGCGCTGCGGGCGGCCCTGACAGACCGCTCGTCGCCCGCCCGCACGGGGTCGTTCCCGATTTTGGGGAACGGTCTTGTGAGGAGTGTGTCATGCTGGATTTTACGCCTGCCGTTTCGAAGAATGCCGATGCCTGGGAGACGCTGGTGCGAGGGCTCGAAGCCGAGTTCGGCCATGGCGCCGGGCTCGGGCTCGCGCAGCGGTTTCTCGATGCCGAGGAGTGCGACTTTCTCTGGGAGGCGCGCCGCGACGAACGCTGGCTCGGCGGCTGGGAGGGCGAGGAGGAAGGCCGAGATCTCGACCGCATCGCGATCATGGGAAAGCTTGGCAGAGCTTGGTTCGTGGCGCGGCTCATCGTCGATGGCGATGGCCGGGCCGTCGGGCTCATGGCGCGGCGCGATGTTGGTGGCGAGATGGAGGCACATGCCCTGCTTGCCTCCATGGCGGTCCCGTCTCCTGGATGAGGGGAGAGCATCAAGGAGGCGCCGCTCAGGGTGGTGGTGCCTCCTCGATCGAGCCGGATGGCAGGGGGGGGGAGGTGGAAAGAGCGAAACAGGCGAGGGAATCTGGAAGCGGCAGGAAGGGCGCGGAGGGCAAGAGAAAAGGGTGTCTCGCGCCACCTGTAAGCATCTGTCTGCACATCGTTTTTGGGCGAGGCAGGGCGTTTGCTCGCGAGACGGTGGCGAGACAGGGAGAAAGGGGGTGATGTGTGGACGGCGAGGATGATTTCGAACCGCGTCTCGGGCGCCAGCGCGCGAGCGGTGGGCGCCGGCCAAAGGGCTACGCGAACCGTGTCGCGCAGGCGGCCGGCCTCCATGGACGCAAGCGTGCGCGTGGAGGCGGCGGGAAGGGAGGCAAGTGGATCGGACGTGGCTCGGGCGCCGGGCGAGTTCTGGCCGGGCGCACGAAGGGCGCCGGGGCGCATGCCCGCCGGGTCGTCGTGAAGACGAGCCTCGTTCGCCTGCGCGGCAAGGGGCTCGGTGCGGCGCGCGCGCACCTTGCCTATGTCCAGCGCGACGGCGTGACCCGCGAGGGCGCACCGGGTGAGCTCTATTCGCGCGAAAGTGACCGGGCCGACGGACGCGAATTTCTGGCGCGCGCAGGAGAGGATCGCCACCAGTTCCGCTTCATCGTCTCGCCCGAGGATGGCGATCAGTATCAGGACCTCAAGCCCTTCGTGCGCAACCTCATGCACCAGATCGAACGCGATCTCGATACGAGGCTCGACTGGGTGGCCGTCGATCATGCGAACACCGGTCATCCCCACAGCCATATCGTCCTTCGCGGGATCGATGATCGCGGGCGGGATCTCGTCATCGCGCGCGACTACATTTCGCATGGCATTCGCGAACGCGCTTCGGACATCGTGACGCGCGATCTGGGGCCGCGAAGTGAGCATGAAATCGAGGTGCGCCTTCGCCGCGAGATCGATCAGGAACGCCTAACCTCGATTGACAGGGGGCTGCTCGGGCGAATGGATGCCAACCGCGAGATCGTAACGCGCGGCTCTGACGCTTTTCGCCATGGTCTCGAGACGGGCCGCCTGCGTACGCTCGAGCGGATGGACCTGGCGCAGGATCTGGGGGCTGGGCGCTGGCGTCTTGCTGACGATCTGGCGCAGACCTTGCGCGAGATGGGGCAGCGCGGCGACATCGTAGCGCTCATGCAGCGCGAGATGAGCCGTGCGAAGGTCCAGCGCGAGGTCCAGATTCACGACCAACAACGTGGGCCGCTGGTGGGCCGCGTCCTGACCCGCGGACTTGCCGACGAACATCGCGACCGGCATTTCCTGCTCGTCGACGGAACCGATGGCCGGGGCCATTTCGTCGACCTGGGCCAGGGCAGCGGGATCGAGGCGCTGCCGGACCGGGCGATCGTGAGGATAACGGCGCGAACAGGCGGGGCTCTGGACGTTGATCGTACAGTGGCCGCGATAGCCGAGCGCTATGATGGGCGTTATTCGCAGACCTTGCACCGGCTTTACGATTCGTCGGCGCGCGACGGCTTCATCGAGGCACATGTCCGTCGTCTCGAGGCCTTGCGTCGGGGCGGGGTGGATGTTGATCGCGATCGCGACGGGACCTGGCGCATTGCCGGTGAGCACCTCGGGCAAGCAAGGAAATTCGAAGAGCGCAAGCTTGCCAAACAGCCTTTCGAGTTCGAAGTCCTGGCGAGAGGGAAGTTTGACAATCTCGCTTTGGCACAGGCTCCGACCTGGCTCGATCGTGAATTGGAGAACCCCTCGCATTTGCATGCGCGCGATGCAGGCTTCGGGCGTGAACTTCGCGATGCATTGGCCGCGCGCAGGCAGTGGCTGATTGACCAGGATCTCGGCGAAAGCCGCGGGCAGGGTTTTCGGCTCAAGCCAGGGGCGTTGGCTGCGCTGCAAAGGCGCGAATTGCTCGCGGTTGCGGCAGATCTGTCGAAGGAACTGGGCAAGCCCTTCGCCGAGAGCCGGCCCGGCCACTATGTCGAGGGGACGATCGCCCGCCGTGTAGAGGGCGTTTCGTCCCACTTCGCGCTCGTCGAGAAGGGGCGTGATTTCACGCTCGTTCCCTGGCGTGAGGTGCTCTCCAAGCACATTGGGAAGGAAGGCGGTGGGATCATGCGTGAGAGTGGCATAAGCTGGAGCTTCGGGCGAGGGCGATCAGGGCCGGAAATTTACTGAGGTTATCGGGAGACACGATTTACGAGGCCCTGCAGGTATAATTGGTAAAGGCTGCGTCGATACATCTCCGGGAGGAACAAATGGGACCTAGCCGACAGTCGCGTTTGGAGCAGCCGCCCTTGGTAAGCCGACCTTCGCTCCGAGGCCGCGCTACGTCGGCCTGACGGCCAGCTCTGGGACTTTCACGACTGTCGGCTTCAGAGCAGCATTATTGGGATAGCTGACGTTACAAGTTTCCGGCAATAGTGTGGGATCGCGTCGCCTAAGCGCGAAATTGAATTGGAAGGCGCGGCTCCTTCGCTACACAGTAGGTAGTATTTGACTTGAATACGCTCCTTTATTGTACGATCCAGAAGCGAAAAACGCCTGCTTCGCTAGGGTATCGTCAAGGTTATTAAGGGTGAGAAATTGACACTTTACATCGTGCGCACAATGCGCTGGTCCGTCTCCGAGTTTTGTTTAAGATCGATAAACGTCAGGCGCGCATGATGTTGTCACCGGCTTTCGCATTCAGCTTGAAGGCGTCGATCAGACCTAGGACAGACACGAAGGCCACGATTTCGAAGGCGATGTGGAATGGCCCCAGCGTGTCGGCATGATCGGTGGGTATGGCCGAGCCTATGCGCCAGGCGAGGGCGCCAAGGGCGATGCCCAGGCCCATGCTGAGTTGGACTGCGGTGGAGAACAGCGTGTTGGCGTCCGCCATGTGCTCATCCCCGATGTCGGCAAAGGCGATGGTGTTGAGCACCGTGAACTGCAGCGATCGTGCCATGCCACCCGCGAACAGGATGGCCTCAATGAGCGCCATCGGCGTCGTCCGGGTGATGAGCGCGCAGGCCCCGATCATCGCCGCATTGATGAGGCCATTGACGATGAGGATCCGCCTGCCGCCGAAGCGGCGCATGATCGCCGTGGTCATCGGCTTCATCGTCAGGTTCCCGGCAAAGACCGCCATCAGCATCGCGCCGGCGGCAAAGGCGCTGTAGCCCAACGCGATCTGCAGCATCAGCGGGATCAGGAACGGGATGGCGGCGATACCAAGGCGGAACACGCTTCCGCCCCAGATCGTGACCGCAAAGGTGGGGGTGAAGAGCGCCGAGAGGTCGAACATCGGATTGGGTGTGCGCAGCAGGTGACGCACGCCAAGGCTCGTCAGGCTTGCTCCCACAAGCAGGGCGGCCAGTGCCATCGCCACGCCCCTGTGGCCGTGCGAAATGGTTTCTGCGGCATACATCAGGGCGAACAGGCCGCCTCCGGTCAGGAGAAATCCGGGCCAGTCAAAGCCGCGGGAGGATTCGTCGGCCTTGTCCGGCACCAGTTTAAGCGCAATCAGGAAAGCAAGCGTGCCTAAAGGCACGTTGAGCCAGAAGATCCAGGGCCAGGTTCCGTGCTGCGCGATGAAGCCGCCGACCGGCGGGCCGAGTACAGGTGCGACCAGTGCAGGCCAAGTCAGTACGGCAATCGCGCGGACCAGCTCGGTCTTCGGTGTCTCACGCAGGACCGCAAGCCGCCCGACGGGGACCATCATGGCGCCGCCGATGCCCTGGATGATCCGAGTGATGACGAAGATGGGCAGGGATCCTGCCAGGCCGCAGGCGAGCGAGGCGAGAGTGAAAGTGGCGATGGCCAGGGTAAAGATGCGCCGGGTGCCAAAGCGTTCTGCCGCCCAACCGCTAATCGGAATGAACACGCCAAGTGTGAGCATGTAGGCCGATACGCCGATATTGAGATCGACCGGCTGGACCGAGAAGCTTCGCGCCATCGCCGGGATCGCGGGGGTGACCACGGTGGCATCGAGGTTTTCCATGAAGAACGTGCCGGCCACAAGAAGGGAAAGGGCGGATCGCTTCGTCAAGATCGGGATCATAGTCGGCTCGCGGATAGGTTGGGGAGGTGAGGAAAAGCGTCAGGGGATGAGATTGGCCTGACGCATGGCCTCCAGGTGCGCGACAAACTCGTCGTCCGTGCGGCGGTCCATCTTTGAAAAGCCAGCCTGGCGGGCTTTGGTCACATCGAAAACCGCGTCGTTTTCCACATGGAAGATGAAGTCTCCGAAAGCTCCTTTCGCGATCCTATCCACGTCACTTTCGGCAAGTCCTTCGCGCTCTGCCAGGCGCTTCCAGACAGGCGCCATGGCCCCAATCCGTTCCGCGAGCGAGATCGGCTGCGGTTCACCGACATCGACGCCGAACCACTGGGCAAGACGCGGCCAGATGTGCGACCAGCGGAAAATATCGCCATTCGTGACGTTGAACGCGCCGTCTGCGCCGGTCTGTGCCGACCAGAGCGCCGCTGCGCCCAGCACGTGCGCGCTCGTGCAGTTGACGAGCGCGCCGCGATAGGAGACCTCGGTACCGGGGAACTGCATGGCCGTGCCGGTTTCCTTGCACAGCGCGCCATAGATGCCGATCAGGTTGCCCAGGTTCATGGCGGAGCCGAGCGAGGAGCCGATGATGATGTCCGGGCGCAGGCAGGTCCAGGCAATGCCCTCTGCTTCGAGCGAACGGGCGTAATCCTCGTGCCGGAAATAGAGGTTGGGCGGGAAATGGCGGCTGTCGTCCTCACGCGCAGGGGTCTTGTAGACACCCAGATGCGCGCCATAGACCTTTCCGCCCTGGATGAAGGTCAGCCGCTCCAGCGAAGCGCCGGACGCACGCACCGCGCTGACGATGTTCTCAAGCATGGCGGCGTTGGTATCGGCCTCGACCGCCGGATCGGGATCAGGCTTGAGTGCGGCGTAGAACAGGTGCGAGATCTCGCGCAGGCGATCGGACTGGGCCGCAAGGCTTTCGGGCTGGAGGAGGTCGGCGCTGATGTGCGGCGACGGACCGGGACGCTGTGCTGAGCGTCCCAACGTGGTGACACGCCAGTCCGCCTCGGCAAAGGCCTTGTGCACGCCGCCGCCAACGGCGCCGCTGGCACCCACGATCAGGACGTGTCCCGGTTGGCGAAGGGAAGCTTGGGTCATGGAGCACTCCGAAGTAGCATGCAGGCAATGGTGAAGGGGGAAGTGGCTTGGCGTTCAGAAGTAGGCGAGCGTCTCGCAACCCTCGCCGCAGAGTACGGTCCTGCGCACGGTCAGAGCCTCGAGATCGATCTCGCTCAGCGTTCCATCCTTTTCGTTGGCGACCAGGAGCGTCCTGCCATCGGGATGGAACGCGCCGTCCATCGGTTTGGTCCCGACGCCAATCGTGGTCTGGCTGTGCGTCGCCGTTGAGATGAGGGTCACGACCGGTTCGTGATCGCCGATCACCAGCAGCCAGCGGCCGTCCGGGCTGTACCTGACGACCTGTGCAGGCCTTGCATGTCCGGTCAGCCTGATCTGCGCGCCGATCTGCCGCGTTCTCGGGTCGATCAGCGTCAGCGACGCAGCCTCGGCATTGCTGACCACGAGGACTGTCTCGTCCGGACATGCATCGATGCCGGCAAGAGCATGGCCCAGGGGCAGGCGATCCGCAAGTTCGCCGCCCGCGATATCGATGAAAGAGACCGAGGCGTCTTCTTCATTTTCGGTGCAGACCAGACCAAGTCGCGAGAGGACGCAGAGGCGGTGGCTGTTGCTTGATCGGGTGGCGAAGGTCGAGGTGATCCGCTGTGATTTGGGGTCATAAACCGCGATGCGCGCACTGTTCTCGCAGGCGATGTAGAGCTTGCCATCGGCGGCGAAGCGCAGGGTGTGCGGGGCTTCGAGCGGGGCAAGGTCGATGTCGGGCGCGCGCGCGAAGGTGGCCAGGTCGATCACGCAGACAAGGTGATTGGGATGAGGGTTGTCGCCGTGAATCCCATCGCCATAGGCAGGGACATAGGCGCAGGTCCGGTCAGGTGTGATCGCCAGTTCATGAGGCAGGTCGGGCAAGTCAGAAATCCTGCCGCGCATTTCGAGCGTGACGGGATCAAGCCGGAGGACTGCATCTCCTTGCTTGTCGACGGCGATAAGGCCCTTTGGTTGCCAATTCTGGCCCATTTGAAAAGAATTCCTGCAGTTTCTGTGTCGAACCTTGCTCGTTGGAGCAGGGCCTTGCAGGAGATGTAACGGCTTGCCTTGGCCAAAGAATGTTTCCTAATGGGCAAGGCTGTCATGGCGGCGCTGGTCCCGCGGCCGATGCCGTCGTGATGACCGCCATGGTGCCGCGTTCAAGGAGTGCTCCGCTTGCCTGCAATCGACCGGATAGAGGACTTTCGCATTGTCGATGCGATTGCGCGCACCGGCACCTTGTCTGGCGCGGCGCGCGAATTGGACCTGTCGCTGACGGTGGTGTCCAAGCGGCTCAGCCGGCTTGAGGCCACGCTCGGCCTGCGCCTCGTCCAGCGCACCACCCGCAGCCTCCATTTCAGCGACGAGGGCCTGCTGTTCCTCGAACGCTGCCGCGACGTGCTGGAAGCGGTCGCCGCCGCGCAGGACGTGGGAGAGGACGCAAACGACCAGGGCTCGGTCAGGATCACGGCCGCTGTGGGTTTTGCGCAGCGGCAGATCGCGCCAAGGCTGGCAAAATTTGCGGATCGTTATCCGGGTATCTCGATCCAGATCCTGTCGACAAACCCTCTGATCGATCTGGTCGAGCAGCAGGTCGATGTCGCCTTCCGGCAGGCCCCGCTCGACAACAGCGCCTACATCACGCGCACGATCGCGCCGGATGATGAACTGCTTTGCGCATCGCCAGCCTATTGCGAAGCGCACGGTGTGCCTGCGCACCCCGATGAGTTGATCCAGCACCGCTGCCTGACCGTCGGCGATCCGCCACCGCGAACCTGGTCCTTGCAGAAGGATGAGGAACGGCTTGAGGTGAAGGTGAGGAGCGCGATGGGCGCGAGCGACGGTGAAATACCACATCTTGCCGCTTTGCAGGGCTGTGGCATTGCCCTGAAATCGAGTTGGGAGGTCGTCAAGGATATCCGTGCGGGGCGGCTTATACGGGTTCTGCCGCAGTGGTGGGGGCGCACCAGGAGTGTGCGTGTGGTCTTTCCCATTCGCCGGCACCAGCCTGCGCGCGTGCGGACCTTCGTTGATTTCATGGAGCAGGAACTGCGCGCCGAGGCCGCGCGGGCAAGCGACCTCGGCCTGTTTCGCGACGCATGAGCGCAAGTGGGGCGGACTGGTTCGATGAACCGGTCCGTCCCGCCCCGGATGGCGCCACGCAAGCGCCGGTGCGACCCGAGGGCTTTTCGTTTGAGCGTATCAGCCGCGTGCCGGAAACCAGCGCTCAGCCCGCGCGCCGGGGTCATACCGAATGGGTGAGCGGAACGTCATGAACTCGATCCAGGTGCCCCACGGGGTCTGCCCAAACCAGTTGGTGTTGCCTTCACCCACCTCGTTGAAGCCAAGGTCGAACGGGCCATCGGCCGAGTGCATCGCGCCGCCGGCCTTCTCGAAGCGGGCGGCGGCTGCCTTGATGTCATCGACGATGACCGAGAAGTGCACCAGCCCCATGTCGTTGATGCCGGCGGCCTGTTCGCGGCCGTAACCGCGCAGTTCGAAAATCTCGATGTTGGGGCCGTTGGCGAAGCGGATCTGGCTGGCCGCGATCATCTCGGTGCCGGGCGCAAGCGCATTGATCTTCGAGACATGTTCTGCCGTTGCCGGCGGATCGCTTTTCTTGATGTGGGTATAGAGCAAGGTGGCCCCGAAGGCTTCCTGCAGAAAGCGCACGGCGGCATCGTGGTCGGGCACCGTCATCGCGACGTGTTCGATGCCATAGAAGTTGGACAGGCCTGTTTCGGGAGAGCGGCCGGTGACCGCATCGCCGAGCGGATGCGGCCCCACCGCTTCGGGAAGCGGCATGGAAAGCACCAGATAGGGCGGCTGGCGGGTGTCGTCCCCTTCATGCTGCTGCGCGAGATTCTCGATCTGCGCGGCGGGTACGTAAAGCGTGCGGTCGGGCGCGATGAACAGGGCATCGGGCGAGGAGAGACGCTCGTCGCGGGCCAGCAGGACCCGTTCGCCACCGGGGGTGAAGATCTCGATGGAGCGGTTTTCGCTGTCCGAAAGGTAGAGGTTGCCCTGCGTATCCATGGCGGTGCCACCGATCGTGGGAATGTCGTGCAGCGTCTGCACCAGGCCCTCGAGAGCGGCCTCATCGAGTTTCTCGTCGGCCAGGGCGGCCGTGGCAATGCGCCGGACCGGGCCGGAGGGCGTTGACCAGGTGAGCCATTGTCCATCCGCGCTCAGTTCGATCATGTCGGAATGGACCTGCGGACGCTGGCCCCCCGCGTCCTTCAGCTCGCGTCCGCCTGAACCGCGCATCGTTGTCTGCATGCGCGTGGATGGCGAATGCGACAGTCGGCGCAGCGTGCGATTGCTCGTCAGATCGTGCACGATGATCGCGCCAAGACCGGAATCGGTCAAATAGATCATGTTGTCATGGATGCGCAGGTCATTGAGCCGGGCGCCAGCGGGCAGGATCTCGGGGCCAAAGCGCAGCACGGCAAGCAGGCTGCCCGTGCGTGGATCGAGCCGGACCAGTTTCTGAGCACCCGGCGCGGGCTCGCTTTCGTCTGGGGTGCCCTGGTCGACTGCCCACAAGGTGCCATCGTGAAAGATGTGGATGGTGTTGACCATGACGAACGCGTCGCGCCCATCCTCGCCCGGCTTCCAGGCGCCCCATGTTCCGCCGGGAAAGGGCGTGAGAGAGCCATCATCCTCGACCCGGACAAGCGAAGGTGTCTGTGCCTCGCGCGAGAAGCGCGGCAGACCAAGGAACAGCACGCCACCCGGCGTCACGGCGGCGGCATTCACTTGCCAGGGTGAGCGCGCGGCGACGGTCAGCGAGCCCGCCGGCGATGCGCCTTCATCATGGGGGCTGATCTTGCGCGAGCGTGCGAAGCTGCGTGCAACAGGCACGATACTGCCGGCGAGGGCCAGGCCGGTGAAAGCGGCGCGGCGGGTGACATCATTGAGCATACGCATGGTGTATCAATAGACGAAACCTGCATTCCGATCCTTTCCTTCAAGGCAACAGTATCTGGAACAGGAGGCGGGAAGCCGATCTTCCGGGCATGCGTTAAGCGACGCGACATGCAAAATTTCACGAAATTCGGCCGCCGCGAGATGCTGGCCGGAGGCACTCTTGGCCTGGCAGCAACTGCGGCAAGCGCGGCACTCATCAATGGCGAAAGCGCGAGCACGACGCAGCTCAGCAGCGATGCGCTTCCCGATACGACGCCTGACCTTACCGGTGCGCCCTATCTGTCACATGCCGAGGCGGGGCTCGTCGGCGCGGTCTTCGATCGCCTGATCCCGCAGGATGACTTGTCGATCGGCGCGGTCGAGGCGGGCTGCGTCGACTTTCTCCAGCGCCAGTTGGCAGGTGACTGGGGGCATGCCGCCACACGCTACAGGGCCGGGCCGTTTCGCCCAGGAACACCCGAGCAGGGTGACCAGTCTCCGCTTACGCCGCGAGAGCGCTATCGTACCGGGCTGAAGGCTATGGCCTTGGCCGTCTCGAAGGCCACGGCCAAGGCGTTTGGCGATCTTTCCGCCGACGAGCAGGACGATTTCCTGCGCGCCATGGAAGCGGGGCACCATGGCGACACGCTCAAGAGCGTGTTCGCCCTGATGCTGCAGAACGTGCGCGAGGGGTACTTCGCCGATCCGCTCTACGGCGGTAACAAGGACATGGCCGGCTGGGCGCTCGTCGGCTTTCCTGGTGCGCGCTACGATTATCGCCAAGAAATCGACCGTCCCGGCGCCGATCTTGGCCTTGCGCCGGTCAGCCTTATGGGCCGGACCCGTGTGCCCGGACAAGCGGGGGGAGCCGCCTGATGGCCTCGGCTCTCACGCAAACGCCCCGGACCCGCGGCAAGGTCGATGCGGTGATCGTCGGACTGGGCTGGTCCGGCTCGCTCATGGCTGAGGAACTGACCCGCGCTGGCCTCAACGTCGTGGCCATCGAGCGCGGCAAGTGGCGCGATACCGCGACCGATTTTCCCCCGGCTGTGGACATGGACGAACTGCGCTGGGCAACCCGGCGCGGCATGATGCAGCCCCAGGCGGTCGAGACCGTCACCTTTCGCAACACGCCCGAGCAGACAGCCCTGCCGGTGCGCGAATGGAACTGCTTCCAGTTCGGCTGGAACGTGGGAGGAGCGGGCACGCACTGGGCCGGCATGACCTGGCGCTTCACCCCCTGGGACTTCGAAGTCGCCAGCCGGGTCAAGCGCCGCTACGGCATGGACGGGCTGGACCCCGGGCTTCTGTTGCAGGACTGGGGCATTGGCTACGACGAGCTCGAACCCTTCTACGATCGCTTCGAGAAGATTGCGGGCACATCGGGCAAGGCAGGCAACCTCAAGGGGCAGACCGTGCCCGGCGGCAATCCGTTCGAAGGGCCGCGCCAGTCTGACTATCCTACCCCGCCGTTGAAGGATACGCGCTGGATGGGCCTGTTCCGCCAGACGACAGAGGCGATGGGCTACACCCCCTTCACGATTCCCGCTGGCAACATATCGACCGAGTGGACCAATCCGCTGGGCGTGCGCATGGGGCCTTGCACCTATTGCGGCTATTGCGAGATGTTCGGTTGCGGCAACTGGTCGAAATCGAGCCCGCAGGCCTGTATCCTGCCCGCGCTCACTCGCCGCTCCAAATTCGAGATCTTGAGCGAGGCGGAGGTGGCGCGAGTGAATCTTGCCGATGATGGCAAGACCGCAACCGGCGTCACCTTTGTCGATGCCAACGGGCAGCTTTGGGAGCAGCCCGCCGACATCGTGGTAATCAGCGCCTACCAGATCGACAACATTCGCCTGATGCTGCTGTCGGGGATCGGCAAGGTCTACGATCCCGCGACCGGCAAGGGCACGATCGGGCGCAACTACGCCTACCAGACGATCTCTGGCGCGAACCTGTTCTTCGAGAATGAGCGCTTCAATCCGTTCATCGGCGGCGGGGCGCTTGGCCTGCAGATCGACGAGTGGAATGGCGACAACTTCGATCACTCCGGCCTGGGCTTCATCGGGGGGGCGGGCATCCTGGTGAACTCAACCAATGGCCGCCCGATCGGCCTGTCGGATCAGGTGCCCGAGGGCACACCCGCATGGGGATCTGAATGGAAGCGGGCGCTGAAACACAGCTACCAGAACGGCACGGCGATCTTCAACCAGGGCACCAGTTTCGCGCACCGCAAGGTCTTCGCCGACCTTGATCCAACCTACAAGGACCGGCACGGACAGCCGCTGCTGCGCGTTACCTTCGACTATAACGAGAATGACCGGCGCATGGCGAAGTTCACGATGGACAAGGCCGTCGAGATCGGTCGCAAGGCCGGGGCGAAAACGATCCAGGCCTTCAACTCGGCCGAGGGGCACAACACTCCTTACGACCAGCGCTCGACGCATACGACGGGCGGCGTGGTGATCGGTGCCGACCGCGAGACCAGTGCGCTCAACCGCTACAGCCAAAGCTGGGACTGCCACAATGTCTTCGTGTTGGGCGCGTCGAGCTTTCCCAACAACGCCGGGTACAACCCGACCGCGACGGTCGGCGCGCTGGCGCTGCATTCGGCGCGCGCGATCATCGAGCGCTACCTGGACAAGCGCGAAGGTCTGGTGGCGGCATGAGCGCGGGCAAGAGCAAGGCGCGGCGGATCGCGCGTGTCGCGTTGCCCGTCATCGGCGCGGCGGTCGTGCTGGCCGGAGTGCTGACCTGGCGCGCCAACGATGCTTCTGCTGACGATGTCGCCGATGGTACCACCGCGATGCAGGCTTTGCCGGCGCCCGATCCGGCCTCTGTTGCGCGCGGGCGCGCTGTCGCCATTGCGGCGGACTGCAGCGCCTGCCACACTAGGCCCGGCGGCGGCGCGGCGTTTGCGGGAGGCTATCCGCTCGAGACACCTTTCGGCACGATCATGTCGTCCAACATCACGCCAGATCGTGCAAACGGCATCGGCAACTGGACCGAGCACGACTTCTTCAAGGCGGTCCGGCACGGCCAGTCGCCCGACCACTTCCTCTATCCGGCCATGCCCTACACGGCCTACGTGCAGATCTCGGACGAGGACATGCACGACCTGTGGGCCTACATACGTTCGCTGAAACCGGTGTCTGCAGTGCCTGAGCGCACCGATCTTCCCTTCCCGTTCAACCTGCGCATCCTCGTCTCGGGCTGGAACCTGCTGTTCTTCGACAACGCGCCATTTCAAACCGACGCCAGCCATGACGCGGCCTGGAACCGCGGTCGCTACCTGACCGACGCGCTCGCACACTGCGGCACCTGCCACACCAGCAAGAATTTCCTGGGCGCAGACAGGAGCCACCATTACCTGGCGGGCGGCACTCTGTCCGGCTGGCATGCGCCCGATCTCACCGGCTCGGCGCAGACCGGGTTGGCCAGTTGGAGCGAGCAGGACCTCATCAGCTACCTTCAGACCGGGTCCAACGACCACGCCGTCGCGGCAGGCCCCATGGCCGAAGCGGTGGAACATTCGACGCAGAAGATGCCCGCAGCCGATCTTGGCGCCATCGCGGGCTATCTCAAGTCGTTGCCGGCCCATTCGGACAACGCCGCACCCAAAGCCCTGGCCGCAAGCGATCCGGTCATGCAGCAAGGTGCGCTGACCTATCACACCCAGTGCAGTGCCTGCCATACACCCAAGGGGCAGGGCATCGCCGGCATGGCCACGCATCTGGCCGATAACGCGGCGGTGCGTGCCGAGGACCCGACCAGCCTCATCCACGCCGTGCTGATGGGCGCGAAGGCTGCACGAACCGATGCCAACCCGACAGGCGCGGGCATGCCCTCGTTCGGCTGGCGCTTGAGTGACGAGGAGGTCGCAGCGGCCCTGACCCATGTCCGTAACACCAATGGCAATGCAGCCGCGCCCGTCACGGCGAACCAGGTTGCCAGTCTGCGCAAGAGCCTGGACGCCCGCGAGGCTCGCTAGAGCGCAGCCAAAGCAGAACAGGAGATTAGATCGATGACACAGGCTGTAACCGCCATGACTGTGCTGCCAGTCCGAGGAGATCGCTTACGCACGTTCCTGCCTGTTATGCGCAACAACTGCCGACAAAGCCGGGGTGAGCCGGGATGCAAGCAGTTCGATATCTTCTTGCCCGAAGGCAGTGGCGGATCGCTGACTGTGTTTGAGCGCTGGACCGAGCAGTCCGCGCTCGATCGGCATTCGCAGTCTGCGCACCTTGCCGCAGTCAATGCCCGCGCCGCCACGGATGTCGACGGCGATCCCGAGCAGTTCTGGCTGGAGGACATCGAGAGCATCGCGGCGCCCTTGTGCGGCCACGCCAGCGAACCCCAGCGCTCACGCAACATGGCCATCACCCTCACTGTGCAAAGTGACCATCGCGCCACTTTCATCGAGGGGTTCGCGAAGGCCATGGCCGCATCGCGCGGCGACGAGGGATGCCTTGCCTACGACCTGTATGGGGTAAGGGACGAACCTCAGTCCTTTGTGCTGTTCGAACGCTGGCGCAGTGTGGAGGATCATCTGGCCCACTTAGTGCAGGCGCACATGGACGAGACACGAGCGCTGTTCGCGCAAACCCTTGCCGCTCCCGTCGATGATCAGGCCCGGCGCTTCCTGCGCGATCTGAAGCTGTAGGATTGGAGGGATTAGGCGGCCAATTTTTCAACAGAGCATGAGAAACCTGCCATTCCATTCTCAGGCAACGAAAAAACGGCGTCGAGTGGTAGCAACGGGTCGGGGGCAGAAGGCCCTAGTCGTGCTGGCTGGGGGAGTGGCAGCCAGGCGCGGCAAGAAGCCGAAGCTGTCCGAGTGACAGCAAAGGAGTTGCGCCGCATGTTCGACACCAGAGGGTATTCGATCAGCAACCTTGCGGAGCTGATTTCAATTTCTCGGCCGACAGTCTACCAGACTCTCGACCGCCAAGCCTTTGCGGCCCTGGCATGATACGCTCGACCGTGACATCCGGCTGCCCTCGAGCTATCACCGCCCCGGGGCTTTGAGAATGCAGGCTATGGCCTCCCCTCATCGTCAAAGGAATTTGGGAGGTTCGCCGAGAGGCGGCCTCCCTCCTGCTTTCATAGTTTTGCCGGCTACGCGCCCGTCTTGCGCTTCCAAAATGGCTTAGCGGACGGACCTCGCCTGGGAACGGAAATTTACTAGGCCGGGATTCTGAGCTCGGCCCCGCTAAAGAAGCGAGTACGATACTCACCTGGCGTAAGTCCCTGGATGCGATTGAAAACGCGCCGGAATGCGGCAGGGTCCTCGTAGCCGACGGACCAGGCGATCTGATCGACCGTCCTGCGTGTGAACTCGAGCAGCTCACGTGCCTTGCCTACCCTCAGATGCTGGACGTATTCAATCGGCTTTAGGCCGGTGGCCGCCTTGAATCGACGTTGGAAAGTGCGCTCTTCCAATTGCGCTTCGGTGGCCATGTCGCCAAGGCTGAGATGGCGCACGGCGCGTGTCTGCAACCAGTGCTGCACCTTGAGGATTGGCTCATCACCGTGTGTCAGGCGAGGAGCGAAGCTGCTGAAATGTCGCTGCTCGCGACCGGCCGGATCAATCAGCCAGAACTTCCCCGTTTCCATCATGATCGTGGGGCCGAGCACGCGGTCAACAAGGCGAAGGCCGAGGTCCGTCCAGGCCATGAGGCCAGCGGCCGTGATGATGTCCCCGTCCTCGATCACGATCTTGTCGGCGTCGACGAGAATCTCTGGAAAGCGCTCCTGCAACTGGTCGGCGAACAACCAGTGGGTCGTTGCACGGCGCCCTGCAAGCAGACCGGTCGCGGCGAGAAGGAAGGCACCACCGCAGTTCGAGGCCAATGTCGCTCCTTGGGCGTGCCGGTCGAGCAGCCAGCGTGCATAGGGCGCTGCTTCGGCCGCCCCTGGTGGTCCCGCGAGGCGACCGGGAACGACCAGCACCGACGGTTGCCCGGGCCGGGCGGAGTGCGTGTCGAAGGTACGTGAAAACGTTCCGTCGACCGCTCGGGACCAGTGGCTGACCCGGACAACCGGCCCTCCGCGATCGGCGGAAAACGTGGACGCCACGCTCAAAAGGTCTGTCATTCCGTGTATCATCGCGGCCTGGCACCGCTCGTAGAGAACGACGCCGATTTCGGCTGCCACGTCATGCGCCATCATACGCCTTGCCTCCGTCAGCACCCACAATGTCGGTTTCAGCCCCCCTAATGTCGCAACTGCCAATCCCTGGAGGCATGCGGTCAATCTAACTTCGAAGTCATGACGCGCAAAGAGCCGCGAGAAAAAGTAAAGGAGACGCAAAATGACTGCGATCACCACTAAGGATGGAAGCCGCATCTTCTACAAGGACTGGGGCAGCAAGGAGGTTCAGCCAATCGTCTTTTCTCATGGCTGGCCACTGTCGGCCGATGCCTGGGATGCGCAGATGGTCTTCTTCGCCCAGAACGGCTTTCGGACTATTGCACACGACCGGCGCAGCCATGGCCGTTCGGATCAAGTCTGGGACGGCAACACGATGGATCAGTACGCCGACGATCTCGCGCAGTTGATCGAGACGTTGGATCTGCACGACGTCATCCTCGTCGGCCATTCGACCGGCGGCGGCGAAGTGACCCGCTACATCGGTCGTCACGGCACGCAACGGGTGGCCAAGATCGCCCTGATCGGAGCAGTGCCCCCGCTGATGTTAAAGACTGAGACGAACCCGGGTGGGCTTCCCATCTCAGCCTTCGATGCAATCCGCGAGGGCACTTATACCAACCGCAGCCAGTTCTTCCTGGACCTGACGACACCATTTTATGGTTTCAACCGTGAAGGCGCGAAGATCGACGAAGGGCTGCGTCAGGAATTCTGGCGCGAAGGCATGATGGGTGGGCTCAAGGGGCAGCTCGACTCAATCCGGGCCTTCTCCGAAAGCGATTTCCACGAAGACCTAGGCAAGTTCGACCGGCCCACGCTGGTCCTGCATGGCGATGATGACCAGATCGTGCCGATCGGTGCATCAGCGCTGGAAACCATCAAGATCGTCCCGGGCGCCGTCCTCAAGATCTATGAGGGCGCGGATCATGGCCTCGCCCAGACCCACCGGGACCGGTTCAACGCCGATCTGCTTTCATTCATCCGCAACTGACCAGCCTTGGTGGACTGCCGCCATCTCGCATCAATACGAAGGATTACGGCCATGACCAAAGGTACTTTCCTGATCACCGGCGCTTCTGATGGCATTGGTGCCGTTTACGCTGAGCGCCTTGCACGGCGCGGACACGATCTCGTACTTGTCGCCCGTCGAGGGGACAAGTTGGCCGAGCTCGCCACTCGCCTGAGCGCGGAGTCCAATGTCGAAATTGCGATCATCGCTGCCGATCTGGCTAATTCCGAAGGACTAGCCGCCGTAGAGGCTCGCCTGCATGACGATGAGACCATCACCGGGTTGGTCAACAATGCCGGAATTGCCGGTGAGACCACGCTGGTCGATGCCGATCCGGCTCAACTTACCGCGCTAGTCAATCTCAACGTACTTGCCGTGACCCGGCTGACGGCGGCGATCGCGCCACGCCTTTCCGCAAAACGGTCGGGGACCATCATCAACATTACGTCCGTGACGGCGCTGATGCCGGACGGCTTCACTGCAGCCTATCCGGCCAGCAAGGCCTATGTGCTTGCCTTTACGGAGGCGGTAGCGGCAGAATTGTCACCTCGTGGCGTACAGGTTCAAGCGGTTTTGCCAGGGATTACCCGTACGGCCATCTGGAGTGACGAGCAGATGTCTCATCTCGACCCCGGTATGGTGATGGATGCCGAGGACATGGTCGATGCTGCACTCGCCGGTCTCGACCTAGGTGAACGGATAACGATCCCATCGCTGCCGGACAATGCCGGCCTCGATGCCTACCTGGCTGCGCGGGGGGCCTTGCGCCCGGATCTGTCGCTGCGCGAGCCGGCGGCCCGCTACGGGCTCTAACCGCACTTCGTCAGGAGACATGCCATGAACACGCCAAAGTCGAAGGGGACTGTCGTACTCATCCACGGCGCTTGGCTGAATGCGCAGAGCTGGGAACGGATAAAGGCCCGCTATGAGGCGCGTGGCTTCACCGTTCTCGCGCCAGACTGGCCGTTCGACGATCGCCGACCGGAAGAACTGCGCCAGTCGCCTGCATCCGAACTTGCAAAGCTGAGTCAACGAGAAATCGTGAATCATTACGACCGGATCATCAGGGCCTTGCCGGAACCTCCGATCCTCATAGGCCATTCTCTGGGCGCTGTCTTCGTGCAGCACCTCCTCGACCGCGGGCTCGGTGCGGCGGGGGTTGCCATCGATCCTGCGCCGACGCCTGGAGTTCCCATACACCTGCATGCCCTGGTGTCGGCCCTTCCGATTTTCCTCGATCCATTCAGCCGTTCCAAAATCAAGTCGATGTCTCGGCGGTTTTTCCGCCGTCGCTTCGCGCAAACAGCGGCCACCGTCGATACAGACGCGCTCTATGATCGCTACATCGTACCGACACCAGGTCGAGTATATTGGGACGGCATCATCCATCCGATGAAGATCGATTGGGCGAACCCGCGACGCGCTCCGCTACTGCTAATTGGCGGAGGCAGGGATTTGATCGCCGATGCGTCGATGACCAGAGCGATCTATCGAAAGCAGCGCCGCTCCCCATCGAAAACGGAGTATCTGGAATATCCAACTCGCTCGCACTGGACGCTGCTCGACGAAGGATGGGAAGAGGTCGCCGATGTGGCAATGGCCTGGGCCCTGTCAGTCTGATCTAACTTTGGATCAGGGACGTCTGCGCCCGATCACTTTTTCGAAGTCGGAGTAGCCGTGCTTAAGCGACCTAGGATAGCCGTCGTTCCGCTCTTAGGGCACGAAGATCGGCGTCTGAGCGGCTCGAATGGGTCGGACGGCGAAAGCTGCTGCCGCGCGGCCTTTGTCGCATTTTAGTCGGTTTGTCGGTACGCCCAAAAGCAGGCTTCGGCTTTTATGGAATGCGCGAAAATTCGGATTGTCAAACTTGGCGTGTACTACCTCGCACGACGAGACGCCCCTGGAACGAACTGCTGTTCAGCTTGACCTTCCGGCCCGAAATCGCATCGAGCAGTGCCCCGACGGTCGCCTCGACCATCTCCTGGAGGGGCTGCTCCAGTGTGGTCAGTGAAAAAGCGGGCCAGTTCGAAATTCCGACGTTATCGAAACCCACGACGGAAATATCGACTCCTGGCGTCCGACCACTCTCCTGAATTGCCTGGAGGGCAGCAAAGGCCATGTGATCGTTGATGCAAAAAAGCGCGTCCGGTGGTTCGCTCTCGGCGAGCATCGAGCTCACGGCCTCGAAAGCCCCATCAAACGTGTAGGCCCCACTACGTTCGAGCGGAGCGTCAAAGCCTGCGGCGAGGATGCGGTTGCGAAAGGCGCGTGTGCGCTGAACGCTACTGGAACTTTGCCGCAAGCCGGTCACGATCCCGAAACGGGTATGGCCAAGGCCCAGCAGATGATCCGCGACGATTTCCGCGCCCGCCTTGTCGTCGCACGAAATGCCCGGCACTACCCCACCGGGATCGACGCTGTTAAACATGAGTACCGGAACGCTGGCACTCATGCACTCGGTCGCGATCTCGGCGGTGAGACTGGAGGATGCAAGGATGACGGCGTCGAGACCGTAGCCGAGCAGTTCGTCGAGCACCGGATCGAGATCCGTGTCGCCATGCGTCACGAAAAGAAGCAGGCGGTAGCCCTCTGTGGCAAACCGATCCGACAGGCGCTGGACGACGTCGGGATAGAACTGATTGTCGAGCTGGGTGATGGCAAGGCCAATCATCTTCGACTGACTCGTGGTCAGCGACCGTGCGGTGTTGCTTGGCCGGTACTTGAGCTGCTTGGCCGCCTCAAGCACACGCGTGCGCACATCCTCCGACACAACGCCCCGCGTAAACACCCGGGAAACAGCCGATTTCGAGACGCCCGCAAGGCGTGCGACGTCCAGGCCCGTGACTCTTGGTTTCATTGCGCCAAATCTCGCACCCGCCGCTCTTTCGTTGCTATCTCGACTCGTCACCGGCATCGGACAAGCAAATTCGATCCCAAAATGCCGATGGCCGCCGTTCGGTAATATCAATTCGACGCGAAGCCTAGGACATGCAAGACCACCGACAAATAGGATGATTGGGATGAGGTTTGCCGCATGCGACAAAGTTTTATCGTTCTTGACTGGGACCGGTTGCAGTGACTCAATAGGACAGTTTGAAGCAGCATGCGGGGCGGCCTTCGCCTCAGTAAAGTCGTTCCAGAATTCCCAGCATCGCCCCTGCATCGCGCACGGTCAGGTCCGATTTCGGGTATTCGCCTGCGATGGGTCATCTCCCTGGTGGCAGGCGAACTTCCGGTCGGGCCCGGCCACTTTTTGAATACTCGAATTCGCTTCGGAGCAACCGGAGCAATTGATGACGACGGGAGAGGGAGAAGGACATGGCGCTTACAGGCAGATTCGCTCTAGGTGCGGTGCGCACTGCAACCGGTCTCACTGTAATGGCGGCCGCATTGGCAGGCTGTCAGGGGAAGCCATCGGCCACCGCGTCGCAGGCGGTCGCGGAGGAAACGGCCAGTGCGCTCGCCGGGGAGCCGACCGGCCCCGCAGGTCCGCCCCCGATGCAGGGAAATGCGGCCGACAACCCGGACATGACAGCGGTCGCTGCGGCGGTCGACACCGATGGTGACGGCAAGATGAGTGCCGCGGAGTGGCAGGCGCAGGGCCTGCCGGAATCCTCGTTCAATGCCTTTGAGAAGGGGCGCGGGTTCGTGACGCTCAAGGACTACCAGGACAATCCCGCTCCTCCCGGCATCGATCTCAACGGCGATGGCCGTGTGACCGTCGAGGAATTCAAGGAATTCGACAAGCAGATGGCCGCGAAGATGAAGGACGCACCACCTCCGCCCCCGCCGGCCTCGTGATCGCGCAGGCCTGACACGCAAGAGAACGACGCCGGGGCCGGACCTCAGGCGCAGCAAACCTTGGGAGACGAACGTGCTACTACGCCGCTGGCACAGGTGGATTGCTTTGCCCGCCGGGCTGTTCCTCATGTTCATCGCGGCGACCGGCGTGTTGCTGCACCTCGACATGATGCGCCTTGGCCAGACACCGCCGGGACATGGGGCTCCGCCACCACCGCAGGTCCAGCCGCTACCCTCCAACGCGGAGTTGTCCGCCATGATCGGGCGCCTCGCCGACGAGGCCCGCAAGAACTCCGAGCTGGCACCGCAGAGTCTCCAGATCGTGCTTGCCGGTCCACGCATTACGCTCGTCGCCGGATCGGGCGGACCTCCGGGATCGCCGCAGACGAAATTCGACGCGGTGACCGGGGAACGCATCATCGACCCGCCACCACCGGCCGACTTCCACTACGTCCTGCAGGACCTCCACGCCGGGTACTTCGCCGGTTGGGCAGGACGCATCATCAGCATCCTGTGCGGCCTCAGCCTCTTCACGCTGGCCCTCACCGGGTTGCAGGTCTGGTGGGAGATGGCGCGACGCAAGAAACACCCCTTCTGGAAATAGCGGCAGCGCCCGCTCCGGGCGCGCCCAGGAACCAACGAAAAACATGATTTGCGAGAGAAAGGATACCCGATGAGAGGACTGTATTTCCTGACGGCCTGCACGGCTACCGCACTTGCCTGTACGGCGAGCCTGTCTGGCGCGGCCGAGAACGCCCCCCGCATGGATTTCGCCCCGCTCCAGAGCAACGCGGCAGTTGCCAAGGGCCGTACGATGATCACCGATGGCCAGCGCGCGGCCGACACCATCGCGATCCAGAACCTGATGAGCCGCCACGAGTTCATGCACGCCGCAGGCCGCAACCTCGAGGAGCTCGACAACTACTGGGTCAAGGCGAACGGCAAGTTCGCGGCGACCGCGACTTTCGGCAGTCCAGCCTGGGTGATGTACGGCCTTGAGACCGTGCGCAACGCCTATGGCAAGAAGAGCCATGCCGACGCAGAAAAGGCCCAGGCCAACCTCGCCGCGATCGATCCCAGCATAACCACCGACCCCAAGTTCTTCGGCGCGGGCGGCGAGTGGGTCATGCACACTTCGACCACCCCGGTGATCGAGATCGCCGGTGATGGCAAGACTGCACAGGGTGCCTGGTACTCGCCTGGCGCAGGTGTCATGCCTGTCTATGAGGACGGCAAGATCCATCTTCAGGCGATGATGTTCTGGGAGAAGTATGGCGGCGACTTCGTGAAGGAAGACGGCGTCTGGAAGATCTGGCACCTGCAGATGGCCTACGACTTCGTTCCGGGCCTTCCGGAATCGATGCTCGAGCAGCTCAACGCGCAGCTTGGCGACCTTGCGCTTGGCCGCCCGCTCAAGGCGCTCGGCGGTGAAGCCGGTGAACGTGGTGATTTTCCGGCAGGCTTCCGCAAGCCGCTTTACAGCTATCCGGCCTACAGCCCGCAGCGCGTGGCGGTAATCTGGCCCAATTTGCCACGGCCCTATTACACCTACAGCGAGACTTACAACAACTGCAACTGCGAGCAGTCGCTGCCCGCGTTCTGACACCTTGATCCGGCCCTTGCGCAAGGGAGGGCCGGGCTGCGTCCGTGAGACACATCCCGTGAAGACAAGGTCCAGAGCATGACACGACATCACGAAGCCGGGTTCATGACCGGCGTATCGCTGCTGCTGCCGATCACCCTGACGACGATGGCCATCGTGCTGTTGACGCCGATTATGCCCAATTTGATGGCGCAGTTCGCCGAAGTTCCGAACCACGAATACCTTGTTCCGATGATCCTCACCTTCCCGTCGCTCTGCGTGGCTCTGCTGTGCCCTTTCGCGGGGATGCTGGGGGACTACTTCGGGCGGCGGCGCCTGCTGCTCTTCTCGTTCATCCTCTACGCGATCGTCGGGGTGGCGCCGGTCTATCTGGACGACCTTACTCATATCCTCATTTCGCGCATCTGCGTGGGCGTGGCCGAAGCGCTGATCTACGTGCTCTCGACGACGATGATCGGGGACTACTACAAGGGCGCAAGCCGCGACAAATGGCTCGCGGCACAGACGGCCTTCGCCTCGATGTCGGCGCTGCTCTTCTTCAACCTCGGAGGCATCATGGGCGAGAGTGGCTGGCGCGGGCCGTTCTGGGCCTATGCTTCGGCGCTTGTCATGTTCGCGCTCGTCTGGAAGTTCACCTGGGAGCCGCAGAACGACGCGCACAGCGAAGACGAAACCGAACACGCGCCCCACAACCTTTCGTGGGAGGGCTTTCCCTGGGCGAAGATGGCCATGATCGTGGTCATCACCGTCTATGGTTCGATCTTCTTCTATACCGTCCAGATCCAGGCTCCGAGCGGGCTTGCCGAACTGGGCCTGACGAGCCCTGCCGAACGCGGCTTCCTGACCTCGATCGCTTCGATCGGCGTTCCACTCGGCACCTTCTTCTATTCGCGCATCGGTTCGAAGTGGGCGGTAGGACGCCTCCTGCTGATGGAATTCGCGCTCCTTTCGGCTGGCTTCGCTCTCATGGCCAAGGCGGGCGCGGTGACCGGCTTCCTTTTCGGCTGCTTCGTCAACCAGGTCGGCGCAGGCCTTCTTCTGCCCACCCTGCTGGTCTGGTCGATGTCGATCCTGAAGTTCGAGTTCCGCGGGCGCGGCACCGGTTTCTGGCAATCCGCCTTCGCGCTCGGCCAGTTTCTCTCGCCCGTGGTGGTGACCTTCGCGGCCAGCAAGGCCGGCGGCCTTCTCGGAGCATTCCTCGTCCTCTCGATCGGCGCGCTTGGCGGGGTGGTCATCGCGCTCGGTGCAGGCCGCTCGCCTCGGGCCACTGCGGACGCCACCTCGGAAGCGGAGGTGCCCGCACATGGCTGATCGACTGACAGGACGCATCGCCGTCGTTACCGGCGCGGCCAACGGCATAGGCGAAGGCATCGCAGGGATGTTCCGAAGCCAAGGTGCCACGGTCATCACCGTCGATCGCCAAGGCGCGGACCATTCGGCGGACTTGACCGACGAAGCGGAAACCAACGCGCTCTTCGCGAAGATCGGGGCCGGACATGGCCGGATCGACGTGCTGGTCAACGCGGCGGCTTTCGCGGTCTTCGCCTGGATCGAGGAGATGACCTATGCGCAGTGGAAGGCCACGCTGGCGGGGGAACTGGACATCGTCTTCCTGCCGACGCGCGCGGCCTGGCCTTGGCTCAAGGCGAGCGGTTCGGCCAGCGTCATCAACTTCGCCTCGGCCAACGCGCGCCATGCGCTCGAAGGATCGCCCGCTCTGGCCCATTGCGCCGGGAAAGGCGGGGTCCTTGCCATGACCCGCCAACTGGCGATGGAAGGCGCGCCCTTCGGCCTTCGTGCCAACACCATCGCACCGGGCTTCATCAAGACCGCGGCCACGGCGCGCCACCTCGCCGCGGATCCCGACTTCGAGGCGCAAGTACTGTCCAAGAACATGCTGAAGTTCCTGGGCGAGCCCGAAGATATCGCCTGGTGCGCGACGTGGTTGGCGAGCCGGGAAAGCCGGTACGTCACCGGCGCCGACTTTCGCATTGATGCGGGGGCAACCGCATGGTGAGCGTCGTCACTCCTTAATCGAACCAGGCCCACTGGTTCAGGGAGCAACCGAAGAAATCCGCACGGAAAAACAATGAGCTGCGGTCACGTTTGGGAAAGAGGGAAAAAGAATGAAAAAGACACTCTTGCTGATCTCCTCCGGGCTTATGGCCCTGTCGATGCCGGCCTATGCGCAGACCCATGCCGAAGAAGAGGCACAAGCCCCCGACGACACCGTGCCCCGTCCTCCGCGCGAGCGACCGCAAGGCGCGCCTCCGCCCGCGTTTTCCGCCACCGAAATCATCGTGACTGCACAGAAGCGCGCGCAGACCTTGCAGAGCACGCCGATGTCGATCTCGGCGATCACCGGCGACGACTTGCGCTCGCAGGCCAAGAACACCATCGAGGACGCCCTCAAGGACGTGCCCGGCGTCGAGATCCAGGGTATTGCGCAGGGCGCGCAGATCTACATCCGCGGCGTCGGTTCGGGCATTGACCCCTCCTTTGCCGACCCTTCGGTCGCGCTCATGGTCGATGGCGTCTACAATGGCCGCACTGAAGCTGTTGCCGGTGCGGGTTACGACATCGAGCGCATCGAAGTTCTGCGCGGCCCGCAAGGCACGCTCTATGGGCGCAACGCCTCAGGCGGCGCGGTCAATGTCATCACCAAGAACCCCGAACTGGGCAAGCGCGAGCTCATCTTCCGCGGCCAGTACGGCAACTACGACGCCTACCGCGTCGAAGGCGTGGTCAACCTGCCGATCGGAGACAGCGTGGCGGTGCGCGTGGCGGGCTTTCGCGATCGCCACAAGAGCTACGTCGACACCGGCGGCATGGACGCCAACGCGCGCGGCGTGCGCGGTAAGATCTATATGGAGCCGACCTCCTGGCTGCGAATTTCGCTCAAGGGCGAATACTATCTTGAGGACGCCTATGGCCCGATTACCGTTCCGGTTCCCGGTTCGGCCGGGAACCTGACGTTTCCGCCGCCGATCTTCTTCACCAACTTCGATCCCACTATCACCGATGGTCCGCCGTTCACCGGCGGCGTCCCGATCCAGCGCTTTCCCAATGGCTGGGAAACCGCCGATGCGAACGATCCCTGGTCGAATGATGCCCAGCATCCCCCGGGCCGCATCCGCCGCGAAGGCACGACCTTCATGGCGCAGATCGACGCCGATCTCGGCTTTGCCAACCTGACGCTGCTGCCGGCCTATTCGAAGAACAAGAATTACCTCCTCAGTTCGCTGTTCTTCGGCACACTGACCGGTCCCTATGGCGAGGGCTACGGCAACGCGACTTACAAGTCGATCGAAGCCCGCCTGACCTCGAACCCGGGCATGGGCTTCGACTGGATGCTCGGGGCCTATTACCTGCATAGCGCCGGTGCCCCGACCTTCGCCGACCAGACCGTCGACACGTTCAACCTTTCGCAGGACTTCGAGCCGAGCACGACCAAGGCCCTCTTCGGTCAGGTTACCTACCCTGTCACCGACCACTTGCGTCTCACCGGCGGCCTGCGCTGGAGCGAGGACACGCAAGGATCCTCCTTCCAGATCACCTCGAATGACGGCGGCGGCTACGATTCCGGCGTCATTGCCTTCACCAACAAGAAGGCCTCGATGACCTTCAAGGCCGGGTTCGAATACGACATCGCCGCGCGCTCGCTGCTCTACGCGCATCTTTCGACCGGCTTCAAACAGGGTGGTCTTTCGCCTTCGGTACCGGCCGTACCGTTCAAGCCGGAGAACCTGTACGCCTACGAAGTCGGCGTGAAGAACCAGTTCTTCGGCAACACGCTGACGGTGAATGCCTCGGCATTCTATTACGACTACAAGCACTACCAGCTCAGCTACCTGTCGTCCTCTCAGCTCGGCTCGACGGACTCAACTTTTACCGCCCCCAACGTCGTCAACACGGGCAACACCAACATCTACGGCGTCGAGCTCCAGTCGATCTACGAGCCCAACCGCTTCAACCGCGTCACCTTCTCGGGCAATTATCTCCACGCTCGCTACGGCGAGGTCGTCCTGCCCAACAATCCCTTCGTGAACCAGGGCGACTACGAGCTCAAGGGACGCCAGATGGCGAACTCGCCGACCTGGGTCTTCACCGGGGGCTACACGCACAACTTCGACTTTGCGGGTGGCACCTTGTCGGTGGGCGGTAACGTGCGCTGGTCGGATTCCTACTATGTCACGCACGAGCAGTACATGCCCGGCGCGCGCCAGTCGTCATATACGCGTTCGGATGCCAACATCCGCTACGCGCCGCCATCGGATCGCTGGTCGATCAGCGCCTTTATCAAGAACATCGAAGGCGATGCCCAGACCACTTATGTCTTCCCTCTGTACCGCCGCTACATCACCGCGCCGCGTACGTTCGGGGTCAGCGGAGAGATGAAGTTCTGATGCACGAGGGATCCGACGCTTCGAATGCTGCGCACAGGCTGCCTGTCTCACGACGCCATTTGCTGCTGGCAGGCAGCGCCTCGCTGCTGGCAGGGGCGGGGATGATCCCCACCCCGCTGCGCGCGGTCGCAGCGTTGGGTCCCGTTCCCGGCATCACGGTGCCCGCCGCGCAGCGGCCACGCCTGCGCTGGTGGTGGCCGGGCGGGGCCATCGACCCCGCCGAAGTTCGCCGCGAAGTCGCCGACATGGCCCGCGCGGGTTTTGGCGGTTTCGAGATTGCCGACGTGCGCGACAGCGTGACCGTCCCGCTCGATCCGGCGATCTTCGGCTGGGGCTCCGAGCGCTGGATCGCGGGCGTGGAGGCGGCTTTCGACGAAGCCGACAAGCAGGGCCTCAAGGCCGACATCACCATCGGCGCGCACTGGCCGACCGGCATGCCGGGCGTCACCCCCGACAGTCCGGCTGCATCGCAGGAACTCGTCCATGGGGCCGCGAGGCTGGCTGCCGGGGAGCGCTTCGTCGGGCCACCTCCTGCGCCCCAAGGGCCGCCCGCCGGACTTCAGCCGGGGCTCAAGATCTCGTCGCCCACGATTACCCCGCGGCTGATCGCGCTACAGGCCTACCGCATGCTGGGCGAGGGGGCGGGCGGCGTCGTCCGGCTGGATCCGGGCAGCCGGATTGACCTGACGGGCAAGGTTCGCGATGGTCAGCTTGAATGGACCGCTCCTTCGGGGGGAACCTGGCAGCTGATCGCCTTCTGGGCGCGCGGTACCGGCCAGCTCCAGAACATGTTCGACCGCAACCGCGAAGCGAGCATGCTGGCATCGCCGGTCCCCTACGTCATCGACATCTTCGGCAGCGCCGGAACACGCGCCTGCACGCGCTACTGGGACGATCACCTCCTGCCTCCACGCATGAAGGCACTGGCAAGCCGCATCGGTGGTTCCTTCTTCGAGGATTCGCTCGAACTCAAGGCCTGCCAGCACTGGTCGCCCGACCTCCTGCACGAATTTTCGACCCGGCGCGGCTATGATCTGCTGGACTTCCTCCCGCTCGCGGTGAAGCCCGCCTTCGATCCGGCCCGCCCGGCGTTCCTGCCGCAACCTGCGGTCTACGAATTCCCGGAAGTCTCTCGCGCGCGACTTCTCCGCGATTTCAACGCGACACTGGGCGAGATGTATGTTGCCAACCGTGTCGTGCCGATCGGCGAATGGGCGCACCAATACGGTATGAAGTTTCGCGTCCAGGCCATTGGCGGCATCGTCGATTCCGGATCGGCGGCCGCGATCGCCGACATTCCCGAAGGCGACAACAGCTGCGATCTCGATGGCTTCCGTGTCCTGGCCGCCGGAGCCTCGATCGGCGGGCGCCCGATCCTCTCCGACGAAGCCGCGACATTCGTTGGCGGCAATGCCAATGTGGCAGACTGGCGCACGCTGCTGATGATGGTCCAGCGCGACTTTGCGGGCGGCGTCAACCAGGCCGTGCTCCACGGCTACAGCTATGCCGATGCGCCGGGCGTGACCTGGCCCGGCTTTTCCGCCTTCGGTCGCGCCATTGGCAACGACTGGGGGCCGCGCAGTCCCTTGTGGACGATGGCCCCGGACGCAAGCGGATATCTCGCGCGGTTGCAGCGCTTCCTCCAAACCGCGCCGACGGTCTGCGACGTGGCAATCCTCAACCAGTCGCTGGGCACGCACGCCCATTTCGCCGATCCCGGTCTGGCCAATGCGGGCTATACCTACCAGTTCCCGACCGCCTCGCTGCTCGAACGCGCCGATGCCAGCGTCCGGGACGGGGCGCTGTTTCCCGATGGCCCTGCCTACAAGGCGCTCGTGATCAACCACGAAGCGGCCCTTTCACCAGCCGTGGTGCAGCGCCTCCTCGGCCTTGCCAAGGGGGGCTTCCCGATCCTCGTAGTGGGAACGCCTCCCGAGCGCGCGATCGGCCTGCCCGCCCCCAACGACGCCGCGATCCAGAAGGGCATGACCGCCCTTTTGCAATTCCCGACGACGACCCGCGTACCCGATGAAGCGGCTCTGTCCGCCGCACTTTCGGCTCTCGGGATCACACCGAGCCTCGGATTTTCGAAGCCCGATGGCATGGTCGGACTGACGCGCCGCAAAGGAGGCACGCTCTTTGTCTACCTCCTCAACGACGGCACGGTGCCGCTGCGCCAGAAGATCTCGATCGCCAGTACGGCGCGCGCCTACCAACTCGATGCCTGGACCGGGGAGACGCGCCCTTGCGCGAACTATCGCCAGATCGAGGGGCGGACCGAGATCGATCTCGACTTTCCCGTCGACGGGGCGATCACGCTCCTTTTCACGGACGAGCTGGTGGCCGGTATCCGTGCGCCCGCGTTGCACGCCAGCGATCCCGCCATCGAAGCTGCGTATATTGACGACACGCTCATGCTCGTTGCACGCGAGACCGGATCGCATGAAGTGCGGCTTTCCGACGGAAGGGTGGCAAGGGCCATCGTCGATGCCGTTCCCCCGCCCCTGGCGCTCACAGGCTGGAACCTCTCCATCGAGAGCTGGGAAAAGGGAGCAGCTCCCACCGACATGGCAAAGCGACGGATCGAGGTCGGCACCACGGCACCCGGCCCCTGGCGGGCGCGCGCCGAACTCGAAGCCGTGTCCGGAATAGGTCACTACACGACCCACCTGCAGATACCTGCGAGGGCCTCCGGCAAGCTTGGAGCCCGCCTGCATCTGGGCAAGATTGGCGGCGCGGCCCGCGTTGCGGTGAACGGGGGGGCGCCGATTGCGGTAAATCCTTTCGTCAACGAGGTCGATCTGTCCGGGCATCTCACGCCCGGCACGAACCGCATCGAAGTGATCGTCGCCACACCGCTCAACAACCGCCTGAAAGCCGAGGGCATCGAGAACGACATGTTCGCCGCGCGGCCTCCGGGCGAAACTCCGGCAGAACCCGCCGCGCCCCCGCCGCCGCCCAAGCTGGACTTCGTACCCGACGAGCCGGCCGAACAACCTCCCGCCATGGCAAAGGGCGCCGTGGCCCCCGGCCGGCCACGCGAAGTGCAGGATTATGGTCTCATCGGTCCTGTCGAACTCGTGTTCGAGGTCCATGTCCCTCTGAAGGCCCAAGGATGAGGAGCCAGCCATGATCGCTCGGAAGGCGGCGCGGGCCGCATTGCTCGCGGCTTCGGTCCTCGGGGCTCTCTCCAGTGTGCACCTCCGCGCGCGGGACCTCTCCGAAGAGGATCTCGAAGCGCTTTTCGCATCGCCGCCCAAGTCCGCGCGGCCGATGATCCGATGGTGGTGGCCGGGGGGCGACGTCGAGGATTCGGTCATCCGCTCCGAGATCGCTGCGTTCGACGCCGCGGGTTTCGGCGGTGTCGAGGTGCAACCGTTCGACGAGGGCATGAGCCCGCCCACCGCCGCGGAGACGAAACGGATCAACGACTTCGCGACGCCGGGATTCTTCGCCCATATTGCGGTTGCGGCGCAGGCGGCGCGCGACCACGGCAGCTTTCTTGACTATACGTTCGGTTCGGGATGGCCCTCTGGCGGAGCCTTCGTGACGCCGGAACACGCCTCCCTCGAACTGCGCAGCACAGTCAAGAGCGTCACTGGCCCCGCCAGCAGCATCACGCTCGACATTCCGGCACGCGGTGGCTTCTACGGCGCCGGACCCGCGCGCGAAGGCCCCTCGCTTCCCGAAGGCTGGGCCGAACGGATCGCCGCGCGCGAAAAGGTCGTGGCGGTGATCGCCTGGCCGGGCAGCGCGCCGCATATCGAACACAGCAAGGGCAGCTTCGGCCAGCCTATCACCACGACGACCGCTCCCGGTGTCCTTGCGGGCGAACCCGTCGATCTGACCGACCGCCTGCGCGCCGACGGCACGCTCGACTGGACGGCCCCGAAGGGCGAATGGCAGATCTTCGTCTACCGTCAGCTGCCCACGCTCCAGCGGGTAACGGGCGGGGTGGGTGGTGGCGCGCAGCTCGTTCTCGACCATTTCGACCGTGCCGCCTTCGACGCCTATGCCAGCCAGATCCTGCCCGAAGCCCTGCCAGGCGCGGCCGATGGGCTGCGCGCGGTCTTCGTGGACAGTCTCGAAGTGCGTGTCGCCAATTGGTGGAGCGAGGATTTCCTAACCCAGTTCCAAAAGCGCCACGGCTACGACCTGCGCCTCTACCTGCCCTTTATCGAACAGGTGGGCTGGCCGTCCCCCTTCGACAACACGGTCAACTACGAGGATTCCGGCATCGCCGAAAAGGTGCGTGCGGACTATCGCCAGACCGTGAAGGACCTTATCCGCGAACGCTTCTTCGAACCCTTCGAGGAGGCCGTTCACGCCCACGGTCTGGAGACGCGCCTGCAGGCGCATGGAGCTCCGGGTGACCTGCTCACGCTTTATGGGCAAGCCGATATTCCCGAGACCGAGGACCTCTTCGAGGGTGTCTCGCCCAGCTTCCTGAAAATGGCCAGTTCGGCGGCCCATATCTACGGCAAGCCGATCACCGCTGCAGAGGCTTTCATCATTCCCGGGACCGATGGCTACGGCACGACGCCCAGGCTCATGAAGGAGCGCGCCGATGCGCTGCTGGTCAACGGTGCGAACGCCCTGATCGCCCACGGCGCGCCCTATCCCTACCACACCAAAGTGCGCCCCTATGGCTGGTATCCCTGGGGCGGCGTATTCAGTTCGATGCTGGGCACGCGCAATCCGCTGCTGCCCTATTTTGCACCGGTCAACCGCTATGTCTCGCGGCTTCAGGCGGTGTTTCAGAACACCGCGACGATCGCCCCTGTCGCTGTATTTCGGGAGAGCGGACCCTATCCTGATGCACGGCCCAGCGGCGGCCCTGCCGATACGCCGGAACCCGAAGCCAACAGTACCCTGCGCCATGCCGGCTATGACTGGGATCACATCGACACCACCGCGTTGGACCGCAGCGATATCACGGATGGGGCAATCCGCACGCCCGGGACGGGCCGCTACCGCGTGCTCGTCGTCCCTTATCCCTCGAAGTTGACCGAAGCCGACATGGCCGCGTTGAAGCGCGCGCTTCGGGGCGGCCTTCCGGTTCTTTTGATTTCCGACAGCGAAAAGGCGGCCTCGCCCGACGACCTGGCGCGCGCCGGCGCGCAGTGGCTTACGGGACCAGAGAAATTGCCGGCAGCGCTCCTGAAGAGAGGCATTGCACCGCAGGTCGACTTCGCGGGGAGCGACCCCTTGCCATTTCTCGTCAAGGCCCTTCCCGAAAAGGGGCGACTGCTGTTTGTCACCAACCCGCACGACACACCGCGCGAGGCGCGCATCCTTGTTCCGAGGGGACAGAGCGTGGAACGGTGGGACGCGTGGAGCGGATCGATCCGCCCGGCCGAAACGCACGTAGAGGGCGAGCGCCAGTTCTACCATCTCAGGCTCGAAGCCGGACAGTCCCGGCTTCTGGCGCTGGTACCTCCTGCCCAGGCGATTTCGAGTGGCCGGGCGCGACGTTCGGCGCAGGCCGAAGAGCGCGCCCCGACGACGCTGGCGATTCTGCGTGCGTGGGACGTGCGACTGGACGGCATCGACGAAGATGGCCGCACCGTGCGCCACGAAGCGACCGGCGCTCCCCTTGCCGACTGGAGCGCATGGGCGGGCGGGAAGGCCGTCAGCGGGAACGCCCACTATTCGGCCCATTTCACCCTATCCGCACCGGCGCAGCCTGCCGATCTCGTCCTGGACCTGGGTGAGGTTGGCGACGCCGCGCGCGTCACGGTCAACGGCTGCACGATCATCGCCCCTTACGCCCCTTACACGGTCAGCTTTTCCGGCCTCGTCCACCCCGGCTCGAACATGTTGCAGGTCGACGTCGCCAATTCGCCGCTCAACGCCACGCGAAACGATCCGGGGGGAATTGGCGCAGGTCCCCACAAGCCTGCGCCACGCCCGGCCGGATTGCAGGGGCCCGTCCAGCTTCACACCGGGGGCGCCCCGCGCTGGCTGCCGCCCCCGACCTGCGCAAAACCATGACCCTGCCAAGCGGGCCGACCCGGCCCGGATCACCGCTCTGACCGACCAGAAAAAAAGCAAGTTTACGAGGATTGCAGAATGAGGCTCTTTCGTGGATTCGCGACCATTGTCACAGCCGTAGTGACGCCCTCTTGCGCCATGGCGCAAACGCAGCCCCCGCCATCAGGCCCGCCTCCCGTTGCCGCGGCCTGCCGTGACCTGCCCCGGCTCGACCAATCTGCGCTGTTCGCGGCACTCGACACCGGACACACCGGCCGCATCACGAAAGCGCAATGGAGCCAGGCCTTCGGATCTACCGGGACCTTGTTCGAAGACCTCGACACCGACCATCAAGGTTACCTCACGCTCGACGAATTGCAGGCGAGCAACCCACCGCACTGGGTCGATCGAAACAAGGACGGAAAGATCGATTTACCCGAGGAGAAGGCCGCCTTGTCGAGCCTTTACACACCTGGCGCCGCGCCGCCACCGCGCGGCGAATGCTGACCGCCTTATCGCAGGACACCTAAGTTGCGTTCTTTTTGAATGCAGAGTCACCCAGACCCAAATTGCCCCCAAGATCATCAGAGGATTGCCTCCATGCCTTTCAAACCAATGCTCATCGCCAGCAGCGTCGTGGCCCTGGTCGCCTCCGTCCCGGCCACGCACGCGCAGACGCCAGCCGCGCCACAGGTTTCGACGTGCGATCGGGCCTGTATGAGCGGGATCGTCGACACGCTCCTGCAATCGATGGTCGCACATGATCCCGATCATCTTCCCCTTACCGCGATGTACGAGGCGACGGAAAACTCGCGTCCGGCGGCCCTGGGAATGATGCAGGCCTGGCGCACGATCACCCAAGCGCAAAAGCCCTCGCTGCTGGCGATCGACACCCACGCCGGTCAGGCCTATTTCGCCCTGAACGTCAGCGAGGGGGGGAACACATCGATCCTGTGGGGGCGGATCAAGGTCATCGATCGCAAGATATCGCAGCTTGAGATCTTCCTGAACCGGTCCCGCGCCGATCATGGCTTTTCGTTCTCACCTGAGCAATTGCCCGAAAATTATCGCTTCGTGATGCATCCTCCTGCGGGCCGCAAGAAGGCCACCCATGCGCAATTGGTGGCGCTTTCGAACGCCGCGTTCGACGCGTCCGATCCCCTGAAGGTCGATGTCGCCAAGGACTGCCAGTTCACCGAGCTGGGGTGGAAAGTGATCGACCCCGGACTGGACGACCAGCCCCCCCGGCCAAATGCCGAGGAACCGCTTGGCTGCATGTTCCCGCCCTTCCGACCAACGGACAAGCAGGCTCGCACCATCGTTATCGACGATGAACTGGGGATCGTGGTCGATGCGGCGGTGATCCGCGGCATGGTTTACCCCTATCCTTGGCATGGCCGCATGATCTCGGCGTTCATTCCCGTTGACATGGCCGAGCCGGCCAAGATGCAGGACGACTGGATCAAGCGCCACATGGGCGAACACAAGGCCCCGATCGTCAAGCCGATGCCGGCAACCGGCGAAGTCATGCAGGTGCTTCAGTATTATGATGGAAAGCTGCAGGCCTCGCAGATCAATGTCTATCTTGGAAGCAAAGGCGCGTTATCGGATTGGGTAGCGCCTGACGTGACCCCTTAGATTTCATCCACGAGCGATTAGAGTCTGGCCTGAGAGAAGGACGGACGAGATGACGGTGCTCTACGGGAGCGTTTGCGTGAACCGGCGTCGCCGGTTCGGCTATCGGTGCTTTCACATCCTGCTGCGGCGTGAAGGTGTGATGATCTACCGCAAGAAGACGCAGCGGCTTTATCGCGAGGAAGGTTTGATCGCACGCAGATGACGTGCCGCAGACGCGCTGTGGGTACGCGGGCTCGGGCCCCGGTGCTGGCCTTGCCGAAGCAGCGCTGGAGCGAAGCTCGGAGACACGTCAGCCTCTTTTGGGCGACAACCGGAAAATAGCTGCCGGTCCGCACTTGAGAACGCAAAATTAGCGACTGAACGTCGTCAAAGGGTCGGGGGCAGAAGAGCCTCTATTCGCCGGCGGGGGAGTGGCCGCCAGGCGCCCATTCCGGCCGTTTAGGTCGGAGACTGTCGATGCTGAAAGCGGCTCTTGACCCTGTAGTTACTACAGGCCTTATGGAGCTTCCGTGCCCGGCGACTATGTCAGGCGGAAACGGGGGCGAAGTGATTTCGATATTTTGTGGCGGTACGGTGTACGCTGGAAGCAGCGTGCTGATAATCGCGACCATGATGGCTGGCCCAGCTTATGCTCAGGCCGAGGCTGATCATGCCGAGGAGGCCGAAACCGAGATCGTCGTCCAGGCGACGCGCACCGGACGTCGGGTTCAGGACGAACCGATCCGCGTCGATGTCATCAATCGCGAGGAGATTGAAGAAAAGCTCCTCATGCGTCCTGGCAACATCGCCATGCTTGTCAGCGAAACGCCGGGTGTCCGGGTTCAAACCACATCGCCCGCTCTGGGCGCAGCAAACGTCCGTATCCAGGGCCTCAAAGGCCGCTACACGCAGATCCTAGCTGACGGATTGCCGCTCTACGGCGGGCAGACGCCCTCCATCGGTTTGCTGCAAATCCCGCCAACCGACCTTGGCCAAGTGGAGATCATCAAGGGCGCGGCTTCGGCGCTCTATGGCCCCTCGGCGCTCGGCGGTGTCATCAATCTGGTCTCGCGGCGACCGAAGAGCGAACCGCAAGGCGAACTCCTGTTCAATGCCACCAGTCGCAACGGGCAGGATGTGACGGGGTATGTCGCCGCGCCGCTGAGCAGCCTGTTCAGCGCTTCGCTCACGGCCGGCTACGACCGGCAAAGCCGTCAGGACCTGAACGATGATGGCTGGGCAGACATGCCCGGCTACGAACGCTTCACAGTCCGGCCCCGGCTGTTTGTCGATGCTGCCGATGGCACCAAGGCCTTACTCACCTTCGGCGCGATGGCCGAGCAACGCGACGGTGGGACGATGCCAGGGGCGAATGCGCCGGACGGATCGCCGTTCGCGCAGACGCTGCGCAGCCGGCGCTACGATCTGGGCCTTACGGCCGAAACTCCGCTGGAAGGCATCGGCACGTTGCATCTGCGCGCCTCGGGCGTCACCCAGTCGCATCGCCATGTCTTCGGCGACACGGTTGAGAATGACCGCCACCGCACGGCATTTGCCGAGGCTTCGCTCGGCGGCAAGGAAAGCGCGACAACATGGCTGGCAGGCGCTGCGATCCAGTTGGACGACTATCGGTCCAAAGCCTATTCCGCCTTCGATTACGGTTACGCCGTGCCCGCGTTTTTCGTGCAGGGCGAGCAGGAACTGGCCGACAGGCTGACGCTGGCGGGAAGCCTGCGCTGGGACGCCCATAGCGACTATGGATCGCATGTCAGCCCGCGTCTTTCCGCGCTCTATCGGCCCGGTCCCTGGACGATTCGTGCGTCGCTGGGGCGCGGCTTCTACGCGCCAACACCGTTTGTCGAGGAGACAGAGTCCAACGGCCTCGCGCGACTCGTGCCTTACGGAAAGCTCAAAGCGGAGATCGCAGACAGCGGGTCGATCGACTTTGGCTACGCCAGCGGGCCGTTCGAGGCGAACCTCAGCCTGTTCGCTTCCAACATCGACCATGCCCAGCAGTTGCAGATGGTGGACGCGGATCATGTCACGCTGATCAATGCTGATGGCGTAACGCGGACGCGCGGCGCCGAAGTGCTGCTGCGCTATCGCTGGCAGGCTCTTTCTCTGACCGGCAGCTACGTCCATGTCGCCGCGAGTGAACCCGACCCCGATGGCTCCGGTCGGCGGATCGTACCGCTGACGCCCAAAGACAGCGCGGGCCTTGTCGGCATGTGGGAGAAGGAAGGGCGCGGCCGCTTCGGGATCGAGGCATACTATACCGGACGACAGTCGCTGGACGACAATCCCTATCGGACGCGCAGCAAGCCTTATGTCCAGCTCGGCGCGATGGGCGAAGTGATACTGGGCAAGGTCAGCCTGTTCCTCAATGCCGAGAACCTGCTCGATGTGCGGCAGACGAAATATGACCCGCTGCTCCTGCCGCGTCGGGCACCGACGGGTGCATGGACGGTCGATGCATGGGCGCCGACAGATGGGTTCGTCCTTAACGGAGGGGTGCGGATTCGCTTCGGCGGCGAATAGGTCCGCTACTCAGTTCACGGCGCGCCTGGCGCATGATCTGCCATCCGCCGGATAGTGCGAGCGCAGCCATGATTGCTGCGACTACGATGTCCGGCCAACCCGTGCCGGTGCCGAACACGCCCAGCGCTGCGGCGACCACGGCGATATTGCCGATCGCATCGTTGCGCGAGCAGATCCAGACCGAGCGTCGGTTGGCGTCACCCTCGCGGTGGCGCCACAGCATCGCGGCGCAGGCAAGGTTGGCGACAAGCGCGATCACGCCCACGAAACCCATGGTCTCTGCGGCAGGCACAGTTCCCTGCGCCGCCATCCAGATGGTGTTGCCCAGGACCCACAGTCCGAACAGTAGGATCGAGACGCCCTTGGCCATAGCCGCCCGTGCTCTCCACGCCAGAGCCATGCCCGCGACGCCGAGGCCTATCGCGTAGTTGGCCGCATCGCCCAGGAAGTCGAGTGCATCGGCCTTGAGCGATGCAGACCCGGCAGTGACCCCGGCGACCATCTCCACGCCGAACATGGCAGCGTTGATCACCAGCGCAATCCACAACACGCGCCGCCATGCCGCGTCGTTCAGCTTTTCGATATTGTCCTGTGATCCGCCACAGCATCCGCCGGCCATATGCATCTCCTGTTTCGGTGATGACAGGCTACATAGGGCCTGTAGCAACTACAGGGTCAAGGGCATGGCATTCACGATCGGCGACATGGGCAAGGCGACCGGCACCAAGATCGAGACGATCCGTTATTATGAAAAGATCGGCCTGCTGCCCAAGCCAGCGCGGACGACGAGCAATTACCGGGACTATGGGCAGGCAGAACTTGGGCGGCTGTCCTTCATCCGCCGTGCCCGCGACCTTGGGTTTTCGCTCGATCAGGTCCGGGCGTTGCTGAGCATCTCGGGCGATCGCCGTTGCGATTGCGCCGGCATCGATAAGATCGCCAAAGAGCACCTGCTGGAAGTGGATCGCAAGCTCGCGGACCTTGCGGCGCTTCGCAACGAGTTGAAGGCGGTTATCGATTCTTGCGACGGCGGCGTCGTTGCCGATTGCCGCATTATAGAGGCGCTTGGACCTGTGCCTCCAGGCTAAGCCCCGTTTCGGCAATGCGCCCTTGTCGGTCGCTCAAGGGCCGATCTGGCGCGCCAGGAAGCCGTCTGTCCGGTTAGGCTTGTCGATCCGAGCAGGCAGCAGCCGTGATGGGTGGAAAGCAGCCATCAAATCTGGTGAAACGAAATCCCGACGTCCTCGCCTGCCAGCGTGAAAGCCGAGAACCGACGTTCTGGGAAATCAAAGGCGAGTTTCGCTTGGAGCATTGCAACCATCGTCTTTGCTAATTGATCGACTTGCGTTTCCCTTAACTGGCTTTCGGTTGGATCGTTCGGGAATATCCCTTCTAACAGGAAGGCGTTCATCGCGGTTTCGATCTGTTTGCAAGTATGGCCTTGGCTTTCCCACCCTCGCAATCGCGCTGCGTCGAGCGGTCCGCGTAGTACATAGCCTTCGAACAACACGAGTTCTGGCCAGAATAACGAGGAGAGGCCTAGAGCATGGTCGGCTCGGCCCTCGATCCATATCCAATCAGAAGGCGCGATGCCTTGCCCATTGTTCCATTCGGTGAGTTCCGGGATCAAATGTGAAAGGTTGGTCATAAGGCAAGCGTAGTGGCATTATGAATGTCCGCAAGCGGGCAGCCCGATCGCTCTGCGCGTCGTCCGCAAAGGGGCGCGTGTTGAAATTCGGCCACGCGCCCTTGTTGGTCGTTCGAGGGCTGATTGACGCTCGAGAAACCTGCCGGTCCGGTCTCCCGCGCCGACCTGAGCGGTCGGCGATGATGATGGGTGGCTAGCTGTCATCCGAATCTTTGCGGCCGCTGATGAACCGAACGCATAAGAACGTTATCGTCACAGCAATCAAGGTCGGCACCAAAAACGGCACTTGCCGCCACCACGCATCCTCCGTTCCCGGAGCCGGATCGCCAAAAATGCGCCCAAGATCGAGGAAGATGAAGGCAAATAGCCCTGCTATCGCAGCGATCAGGCATCCGTTTCGGTTGCGTGGTTCGAGACCTTTGTAGCCGTTGCCCATGTCAGTAGAATAGTGCCTCAAGAGACGTCTGCAATGGGCGTGTGCAACTGGTCCGGTGCGCGCCCAAGTTGGTCGCTTGTCGGCTCATTCGTATACTGACACAGGTTTGCAAGAAGGGGGAGGGCTCGAAAACCCCTCCCGCCCAATCCGCATTCAGTAGATTTTTTCCTTCGAGCCGCCGGGAGTAAATCAAAAGTTGCCGGAAAAACGCAGGCCGAACGAGCGCGGCTGGACCGGGAACATGCGCGTTCCATCGACCGATGGCACGACGCCGACAATGGCCACCTCGTTGCCCAGGTTCTCCCCGTAGATGCTGGCCTCCCAACCCTCGCCGCGCAGGCCCAGGCGGGCGCCGAGCAGGGTGTAGGAGGGCAGGTAGGTGTTGTAGTCGTTCTCGTCGTTGAAGCTGGAATAGCTGCTGCCGTGGTAGCTGACATTGCCCCCTACGAAACCGGCCAGCGTTTCGCTGACGGGAAACTCGTAGTCGGCGTTGGCCGAGGCCGACCACTTGGGCGAAAGCGGAATGCGATCGCCCTTGTAGCCGATCGTACCGGCCGACAGCACGTCTGCGGGAAGGTCCTCGGCGAGCTTGGAAACCACGTAAGTGGCACTGCCGCTCAGCGTCAGGCCGCTCGTGGGCTTGAGCGTGAGATTGAGTTCGGCGCCGTCCGACGTCGTCTTGCCCGCGTTGATGGTATAGGCGAACGAACCCGCTGCGCTTGCGGAGAGCTGCTGGTCGGACCAGTCGACGTGGTACGCGGTAAGGTCGAAATAGAGCGCCTGGTCGAACAGGTAGCCCTTTACGCCCGCTTCGTAGCTCCACAAGCTATCGGGATCGTACGTGCCCGGAAACTCGACGCCGGCAGCTTGGGCCAAGGACGTTGCCGTGTTGACGCCGCCGATGCGAAAGCCCGAGGCCGCGCGGGCATAAAGGCTGACGTCCGGGGTGGCTTCCCACAGCAGGGCGAAGTTGTAGGTGGTGTACTTGTTGGTGCCCTTGCTGTCGCCGGTGACGCTAGGCTCGGTGACGATCCCGAAGACGAAATCGGGATAGACCGTCTGCAGGTTGGTGACGACATCGTGGATGTCGGCCTGGAAGTAGCGGATGCCCGCCGTCGCGGTAAAGCCGTCGAACGGCTTGAGGTCGGCCTGGCCATAGAGCGCGTACTGGTCGATCGTGCGGTCGGTATTGGTGCCGAATTCATAGACACTCGTGTCCGCGCGACATTCGGCGTAGCTGAAGCAGGTGGGCACGCCATCAGGCGCCTGGATCGCGTTGGTCTGGTAGAGGCTGCTGGTGTGCTCGTAGTAGGCTCCGGTCACCAGTTGCAGCGGGCCCTGGAAATCCGACAGGAAGCGGATCTCGGTGTTGAAATCCTTGAACCACACGCGCGGCACGAAACTGAGGTCGGCGCTTAGGCCATAGAGGTGGTTGGTGGGGGTGGAATCCTTGGTCGCCAGGACGTTCTGCTTGGTGTAGTTCGCGCTCGCGACGATCGCGCCGAAGCCCAGCTTGTAGTCCGCCGTCAGCGAGGCGAGCGTGTACTTGTCCTTGTAGATCTCGATCGTCGGCGAGGTGTTGAGGTAGGGGCTGTTGGTTTCCTGAAAGGCCTGCGAGCCATCGACGTCGATACGCTGGTGAGTGACCGAGGCGAGCAGCGAGAAGTCCTCGCTGAGCTGCAGCTTGGCCTGCCCGCGCACGCCGCGCACGTAACGGTCGTTGCCGTTCTTGTAGTAGTCCTGGTCATTCACCAGCTGGTCGACGAAGCCGCCGCCGGTCTCGGCCCAGCCGGTCACGCGCACGGCCAGGACGCCCGGGACGATGGGCGCGTTGACAGTGGCGTCGACTTTGCCCAGCGGGTTGCCGTCCTCGATCGTGGAGAGGTCCGCGCCGACATGGCCACCCCAGGTGTCGAGGTCGGGCTTATTGGTGATGACGCGGATCGTGCCGCTCATCGAGCTGGTCCCGAAAAGGGTGCCTTGCGGCCCCTTGAGCACTTCGACGCGCTCGATGTCGTGAAGGCGCAGGCCCGGCTTGCCATCGCCCAGGATGTTGCCGCCCTGGCCGCCCAGCACGGCCGATTCATCGAGGTAGAGCGCCGAGGTTGCCCCCACGTTCGACTGGATGCCGCGCAGGATGATCTTGTTTTGCGCCGCACCATAGCTCTGGATGTTGACCGAGGGATCGAGTGCGGCGAGGTCGCTGATGTCGGTGACGTTCAGGCGTTCGAGTTGCTCGCCCGAAAAGGCGGTTACGGCGAGAGCCGTGTCCTTGATCGTGGCGTCGCTGCGGCGCGTCGCGCTGACCACGATCGTGCCACCCGCCGAGTTGGGAGTGGCGGCGCTTTCGGCAGTATCCGTTGCCGCGTCAGCGGCGTGGGCCGGGATGCAAAGCCCGACTGCGGTCACGGAAATCGTCGCGAGCAAGGCGCGGCGAGCAGCAGCATGGGCATTCGAACGAACGGAGCGGCTCATGTTTTTCCCCTTGAAGATCAGGATTATTTTTCTTCAATCTACCTGTGATTCTTGGGCGTCGCGTATCTGCGCGATCGCGGGTTCTTCTTGCCGGAACGTGTTCGTCACGTATCCGGCATTTGACCGTCTTACGATGTGATTGTCATACAAAAAATTTGCCTTCGCAAGGGCAAAAATTGATCTGCCGCAATGCAAAATTTCTTGGCTTCGATCGCGACTTGGGGCTTGCCAAGTGTCAAAATATAATATTGTCTGATTGTATGACGCAATTAGAGGCAGTACCGATCCCCTACGTGGCCGGGGAAAGCCGCGAGGACGCCGGGCAATGGCCGGCGCCGCGCACTGCCAACTGGGCGCTCGGCGTGCTGTTCCTGGCCTATGTCGTAGCCTTCATCGACCGCACCATACTGGCGATCCTGATTCGGCCCGTGACGGCGGAAATGGATCTATCCGACATGCAGTTTGCGCTTGTCGGCGGGGTCGCATTCTCCTTGTTCTATGTAACCGCGGGATTGCCGATCGGATGGCTGGTGGACCGCTATTCGCGGCGCCTGATTGTCTTTGTAGGGGTTGCGGTCTGGAGCCTTTCGACGCTCTCCACCGCACTGGCGCAAAGCTTTGGCTGGCTGTTTCTGAGCCGCGTGGGTGTGGGCATCGGCGAGGCGGCCCTGGCACCCGCGGCCTATTCGCTGATCGCGGACTATTTCCCGCCCGATCGGCGCGGCCGGGCCGTGGCCATCTACACGCTGGGTGTCTCGATCGGGGCCTGTATCGCCTATCTTGTCGGCGGGCAGTTGATCGGGTTTGCCTCGCGCGCGGATTCGCTCCACCTTCCGCTTCTCGGGGCGCTTTCGCCCTGGCGGTTCGTCTTCGCGGTGCTGGGGATTCCGGGCCTTCTCCTGGCGCTCCTGACTTTGACCTTGCGCGAGCCTGCGCGGCGCGATGCCGCGTGCGGTCGCGCGCGTGCATCTGAGGCCGGAACCGAAAAGGCCGGCTTCGGGGCGTTCGTGGCCTTCGTGCGCCAGCACAAGGGCGTCTCGGCAACCTACATCCTGGGCTACAGCTTCATCAACCTGCCCTTTGCCGGCTTCATGCTCTGGGGCCCGGCGTTGTTCCAGCGCAGCCACGGCCTGGGTCCGGCGCAGTTGAGCTTTCCTTTGGCTCTGATCTTCCTCGTGCCGACACTGGCCGGGCAATGGCTGGGCGCGGCCTTGACCGATCGATTGCAAGGGCAGGGGCAGCGCGATGCGCCGTTCGTGACGGGTGCGCTGGCCTCGGCGCTTCTCGTCCCCGTGGCGATTGCCATGCCGCTGGTGGGCAGCGCGACACTGGCCTTTATCCTTCTGGCCGTGCTCGTCTTTCTTGTCTGCGCATCGGTGGGCCATCACGCCGTGGTCGCCGCGAACGTCGCCCCCAACCGCCTGCGCGGTCTCTACATCGCCAGTTTCTTTTTCGTCCAGAACATCCTGGGCCAGGCGATCATCGCGCTGGTCACCGCGTTCCTGACCGACCGCGTCTTTGGCGGACCGATCTTCCTGGGGCGGTCGATGGCGATTGTCGGGGGCTGCGGCGCGGCGCTCGGCTGCGGGCTGCTGCTGCGCGGGCGCTCCATGCTGCGTCGGGTCTCGTCCGACACCTTCTGAACTCTCTGTCCCAAGGAGCAAGATCAGTGAAATTCGGCTTCTTCAATCTCATGCCCTGGCCACACTATCCCGAGCCGCCCAAGGTTTACCCGACGCCCAACCGCGATTACGATCCGCTCGTCGGGCGTGAACTCTACAATGGTTACATCGACCTGCTGGTCCATGCCGAGACTTGCGGGTTCGACTGGGTGGCCTGCAACGAGCACCATTTCAGTCCCTACGGCACGATGGCCAACTGCAACCTGATCGGCTCGATCCTCGCGCGCGAGACGAAGACCATTGGGCTTGCGATGGTCGGCAACCTGCTGCCGCTCTCCAACCCGGTGCGCGTGGCCGAGGAATACGCGATGATCGACGTCATCAGCGGTGGGCGCCTGATCGCGGGCTTCATGCGCGGGGTGCCGCACGAATACATCGCCTACAATTCGCCGCCCAGCGAATCGCGCCGGCGCCAGAAGGAGGCCGCCGAACTGGTCCAGCGCTGCTGGTCCGAGCCCGAGCCCTTCGGCTGGGAAGGCGAGTTCTACCAGTTCCGCTCGATCTCGATCTGGCCAAGGCCGATCCAGTCACCGCCGCCGATCCTGATGTCGGCGAGCAACGTCGAATCGGCCGCGATCGCCGCTGAAAGCCGCGCGATCATGGGCATGGGCCTGATCCACAACCTCGACGTCGCGCGCGCCAATGTCGATACGTACTATCGCGTGGCGGAGGAGAGCGGCTGGGCGCCCACGCCCGAGCATATCCTGATGGGGGCAAGCACCTGCATTTGCGAAACCGACGCAGAGGCCCGCGAGGTCTTCGCCAAGGCACTCGACTATTTCCACGATACCTTGATGAAGCCGACCTACGATGCGCTCAAGCTCGTCGCGCGCGCAGGCTTCTTCAACAAGCAGGAGGCCGGTTCGAGCTACGACAACCGCCTCGACAAGGTCGCCTCGAAGAAGACCATCGACGAGATGATCGAGGCGGGCTCGATCTTCTGCGGCAGCCCCAAGAGCGTGGTCAGCCAGATTACCCGCTTCAAGGAAAAGCTGGGCTGCGGCGCGATCAACCTGAGCATGCAGATCGGCAACCTGCCGGTGGAGACGGTCCGCCGCGGCATGGATCTGTTCCGCGAGGAAGTTCTCCCCCAGGTGAAGGCGCTTTGAGATGACCCAGACCACACTCGAACCGGGCCTGAAGGAAACCGGAATGGCTTACCAGACCCACACCGTCGCGCTGGGTGCGCGAGAGTTCGGCTACCTTGCTGCCGGAGAGGGGGAGCCGCTGCTCGTGCTGCACACCTCGGGCGGCCCCTTGTGGACGCCTCTGCTGGAAATGCTGGCCGCCACCCGCCGAGTGGTCATGCCGATCCTGCCGGGCTTCGGGGGATCGGACCTTGTCGAGGGGCTTGCCGATCCGGCTGCCCTTGCGGGCTGGGTCGCGCAATTCAAGGCGGCGGTTCTGGGCGGGGAGGCGCTCGATGTCTTCGGGGGATCGTTCGGGGGGCAGGTGGCGCTGCATCTGGCGGCCGATCATCCGGGGCTCGTGCGCGATCTCGTGCTCGAGGCGCCTTCGGGCGTGGCCGTGGGCGCCGCGCCGCCGCCGCCCGGAAAGCCGGTGCTCTTCGCCCATCCCGAAAAGGCCGAAGGCCTCATGCCCTCGCCCGAGATCGCCGCGACCAATTCGGCGGCGTTTCGCGCCTATGGCGGTCCGGCGCTGGTCGACGAGGGGCTCCTGGCCAAGCTGGACGCGGTGACCATGCCCGTGCTGGTGATCCAGGGAACGTGCGATGCGGTGACCCCTGTGCAAGCGGCGCGCTACCTCGCAGGGGCCTTGCCCAACTGCAAGATGACCTACGTCTACGATGCCGGCCACGGCGTCCAGGTCGACCAGGCCGAGGCGATGTTCAAGGTCGTTCGCCACTTTCTCGACAAGGGGCCTGCCTTCATCGTGGCCGATCGCGCCTACGCCTGATCGGTCCGCCATTCGCCAATTAAAAGGGGGCCGGACATCGCCAATGTCCGGCCCCCTTTTTCATGTCTGGTAGGGTGGCTCTTGCCTATTCGGCCTTCGTCGGTGCCTCGAAGGTGGCAAGGATCGTGTCGCGCGAGTTCACGATATGCGAGCGCACGGCGCTCATCGCGGCCTTGGCATCGCGCGCGACGATGGCATCGATGATCGCGTCCCACTCCGCCATGCCGTCATCGAGACGCTGCGGCGCCGACATCGAGGCGAGGCGCAGATAGGACACGCGCTTGAGTAGCTGCTTTCCCGTTTCGGCGATGATGCGGCTGCCCGAGCCTTCGAGGATGGTCTCGTAGAGCGCGGCGGCCTGCTCGGCGAGCGCGGGGATGTCCCCCTTGCGCACGATCTTGCGAATGGTCTTGGCCATGCCTTGAAGCGATTTGATGACCTCGCAATCGTCGTTCTCGACGAGGCGGCGTACGGCGTCGGTCTCGATCAGGGCGCGAAGGTCATAAATATCGCGCGCGTCCTGTGCGCTTACGTGGGCAACCGATATGTTTCGGCGCGGGCCGGCCTCGATCAGGCCTTCCGCCTGGAGCTGGCGCAGCGCTTCGCGTACCGAAGTGCGGCTGACCCCCAGGGCCTCGCACAGTTCGCGTTCGACGAGGCGCTTGCCCGGTGGATAAAGGCCGCTGGCGATGGCCGCGCGCAGCTTGGCCAGTGCATGTTCGCGTACGAGAGTGGGATTTGCGTCGATGCGCAGATCTTTAACGTCCAAAGGTTCTGTCCCTCTTCGGCTAGGGCGTACGACACAACGTGTGTCGGATTCGTGCCTATAGCCTTCATGTATGCTGTCATACAATATGCGAATGGATCCGGGGCGGGAAGGTGACAGGATGCCCCGCCCGTCCAGCCCGCCCGTTCGAATTTGCCCATCCGGCTTTGACGCTCTGGTTTCCGGGCGATGTGACCGATCGCCTGGAAACCAGAGCATGGCAGCTCAATCGTGCCCAGGCCCCCAGATCCAGTCGATGCGGTCGTCGGGCATCCGGGCCGGCATGACCCGGTGCCAGTTCGCAGCGAGGTCGGGCGAGCCTTTGCCATTGTACTTGGCATAGGCGGGATAGGCATAGAGCGGGCGGGTGCGCTTGACGACATCACCCTCGCGCTGCGTGGCGACCACGCCGTCGGGCGCGCGGCCCTGTTCGACCCAGGCCATGATCGCGGGAATGAAGTCGAAGGTGTTGGGCGCATCGCCGCCTCGGCAATGGAACATGCCGGGCACCATGAAGACGCGGAACCAGTCGCGCAGTTCGGCCATGCCGCCAAGCCGGGCGGCGACCTGCGAATAGTAGTCGAGCGAGCCGAGCGGGGTCACGCCCTGGTCGGCCCAGCCATGGTAGAGGATGAGACGGCCGCCGCGTGCGTGGAAGGCGGCCAGGTCGGGCGCTTCTCCCGGGGTTACCGGATCGTACTGGGCCACTTGCGCACGGACTTTGGCCATGTCGGTGTCCCAGTTGAAATCATGATAGTCGAAGTCGCGGCGTGGCTGGTCGAACATCAGGTAGCGCAGCGAGCCTTCGGGCAGGGTCCAGGTGTCGTCTCCGCCCCAGGCGCCTTCGCTGCCGGGCATCATCCCGCCCGGGACAAGCCGCTCGCCCTTGCTGTTGCGCGGGCCATCGTAATTCGCCTTGGCTGCGGCAATCTGCTTGGCCGAAAGGCAGCCGGAGCTCTGGCCCGGCTTGCACAGCAGGACAGCCGGATCGAAGTGGCAGGCGCGCGGGTCCATGATGATCCCGTCCTTCAGGCCGTCGATGCCATCGCAGGCCTTGATCGTGGCGGCGTGCAGGAGCGCAAGTGCCGCCGTGTCGAAGACCGGCACGTTGTCTCGGTCGAACAGGTGCTGCGCGGCCCAGGTGTTGGCAATCGCACCAAGGCGTCCCGCGAAGGCCGGATCGCCCGCGATGATGCCGTCGAAGTCGTCCGGCTGGTGCTGGGCGAGGTAAAGCCCTTCGCGCCCGCCGGTCGAGCAGCCGCGAAAATAGCTGTAAGCGGGCTTGGCCTTGTAGAAGAGCGCGATAAGCCGCTTGGCGACGACGGCGGTGGCGTGCGTGGCGCGCCCGGCATAGTCGCGGCGCAACTGGGGGTCGGCGCCCCACAGGGGATCGCTCAGGACCGCGCCGACGTGGCCCAGGTTGTTGGCCGCGACGACGAAATCGCGCGCCAGCATGTCCCCGCAGCCGCGCGCGTTGACGAAGCCGCAAAAGCCCCCACAGCCGATCTGGAAATAGCGTCCGTTCCACGTGGTCGTGGGCAGGCGCACCTCGAACTGGATCTGGGGCTCGATGTAGCCGGTTACTGCGCAATAGGCGTGGGTGTCGCCCGAGGCCTCGACGAGCTTGCTCGACAGGATCGTGGCGGGAAAGTCCTTGGCGCGCGAGAGGTCGGCCTTGCCCAGGGCGGCGCAGTCCATCGTGGCGGAAAGCGAGGCGTCGAGCGCCGCCTTGGCGGGCGTGGCGGGAGTCTGGGCCAGCGCCGGGCGCGCGGCGCCAAGCGCCAGCAGCGACAGGAGCAGCAGCGCCAGGGATCGCACCTTGAACGGGAAGGGAAGGAAGCGTGGCAAGATCGAACTCCGCTGGAACGAGGAAATGGGCAGGGGCGGGTTGGGGGACCGATGGCGTGTCAGGGGATGGAAAGCGCGACGGGGATTTCCTGGCCGCCTTGCTTGTAGACAGTGCCGTTCTTCATCACGAAGGCGACATGCTCGACAAGCGTGATGTCCTTCGTCGGATCGCCCGCGACGGCAATGATGTCGGCGTAGCGTCCGGGGGCAATGAGGCCGATCTCGTCCGAGCCGATCAGCTCGGAATTTCGGATCGTTGCCGCCTGGAGCACTTCGCGCGGCGCCATCCCGGCCTTGACCATGATCTCGGCTTCCTTGGTGTTTTCGCCCGATCCGGTGTCGCTGCCGAAGGCGATCTTGACGCCGTCCTTGTAGGCGCGGGTCAGCTTGTCGAAGCCCGTGCCCATTGCCAGCACCTTGGCACGGGTCGAGGGGCTGAGCGCCTCGGGGTCCTTCGTCGCGGTTTCATAGAGCTTGTACGTGGTGAGGAGAGTGGGCACGAACCAGGTCCCGTGCGCGCGCATGAGCTGGAAGCTTTCCTCGTCGGCATAAGTGCCATGCTCGATCGAATCGACGCCCAGGCGCACCGCGGCGTCGATCGCGGCCTTGCCATGGGCGTGCGCGGCGATCTTGAGGCCCATCATGTGCGCCGCCTCGACTGCCGCGCCGATCTCGGCGTCGGTCATCAGCTTGGCCTTGGGGTCATCGTTCTGGCTGACGACCCCGCCCGAGGGCATGATCTTGATGACCTTTGCGCCCAGCTTGTGCTCCTTTCGGCCAAGCGCCAGCACCGCGTCCGCGCCATTGGCGATGCCGGCTCCGAATTCGGGACGGCTGACATCCTCGGCAAGTCCGCTGCTCCAGTCGTTGTGGCCTCCTGTGGGGCCGATGTCCTCGCCCGAATTCCACATGCGCGGCCCCACGACGGTGCCGTTCTCGATGGCCTTTCGCAGCGCCGTATCGACCCCGTAGAGCGCGCCGAGATCGCGCACCGTGGTCACGCCCGAAAGCAGGACCTTGCGGGCGTTGACGGTGGAGGCCAGCGCCACGTCGAGCGGCGAATTGGTCATCGTCTTGGCGATCGAATTGCCCGTGCGGGGAAGCGAGGTGATGTGCGTGTGCGCATCGATGATCCCGGGCAGCACGGTCATGTCTTCCAGGTCGATGACCTCGGCGTCCGCCGGGATGGGCGATGCATAACCGGTCTTGACCGCGACGATGCGCGCGTCGCGCACGGTGATGGTCGTGGGGCCGGTGATCGTGCCGGTCTTCGCATCGAACATGTGTCCGGCGTGGATCACGGTGTCGCGCGCGATCGCGGCGCCGGTGCCCTGCGCGCTCAAGGCCAGCGCCGTCAGGGTCAGGCGCAAGGCGCGGCGGCGGGATGGGAAGCGGCGCCTAAGAGCGGCAGGACTCATGCGAGGACCTCGTTGTCGACTGGGAAGAGGAGCGGGCTGTTCGGGCGGAGGGTCTTGCGCGATCAGGTTGTGACTTTTGTCATACGATATGAACGTAATAGCAAGATCACGCCGAGGCAAGAAAGCGTTCGGCGCGGATTTTTTCAGGAGGGATGCCGGCGCCGCGCAAGGCCGTGCGTGCTGCCTCGATCATCGCAGGCGGTCCGCAAAGGTGAAAGGCGGTGTCGGGGGAGAGATCCTCGGACGCGAGCAGGGCGAGCGCATGGCCCGGACGAATCGGGCCATTGGCACCTTCGATCAGGGCGATGCGCACCTCCAGTCCCGGCACCCGGGATTCCAGTTCGCGAAGGTGGTCGTGCAGGAACAGGTGTTCGGGCGCGGCGCAGCCAAAGCACAGCAACTTTGGCGAGGTGTCACCCTCTTGTGCGGCGATCATCGCAAGGATCGGGGCAAGCCCGGTGCCGCCCGCGAGGAAGACTTGCCGCGCGGCTCGGGTGTCGACGGCAAAGCCTCCCAGCGGGGCCTGCACGACGAGGCGGTCTCCAGGCTCCGCCCGCTCGGTCATCCAGCGGGTGACTTCGCCGCCTTCGACATGGCGGATGAGCAGCGTGACGAAGGGCATGTCCGCAGGCGTGCTGGCGATTGAATAGGCCCTTGCGGCGCGCAGGCCCGGGGGGCGCAGGCGGATGTACTGGCCCGGCTGGAAGGCGAATTCGCAGCCATCCTCGAGGCGCAGGACAAGGCGGGTAACGCTTGTGCACAGGGGCTCGAGGCGTTCGAGCGTGGCGCGCAGCTTGGCCGGTTCGCTCGGGCGCGGGGCTAGGGGGTATTCCAGCTGGAGCGTGGCATCCCCGCGCAGGCGCGTGCAGCACGTGGCGACGAGACCTTCGGCCGCTTCCTCGGTGCTGACGATCGGGGCCCGAGCCCCGGTCAGGGAATCGCCTTGAGCACAACGCGCAAGACAGGCCCCGCATTCGCCCGAGAGGCAGTCGCTGCGCAGCGGTGCGTCCTGGCGCAGGGCGGCTTGCGCCAGCGTCTCTCCCTCTTCGACAAGCAGCTCGAACGCGGCTTCGTCGGCAAATTCCAGTCGTGCCTTGAACATCGGATGCCTCACCAGAAATGCGGTTGTCTTTGTCATACAATCATATAATATGAGGCTATGACTTCAACCGAAATTCTCGCGCATCGGCTGAACGGTGCCTATCATGGTCCGCTGATCTCTCCGATCGCGGCCGAGCTGGAAGAGGGCTCGATCGCGGCGGCCTATGCGGTCCAGCTCGAGCAGGTGCGGATGTGGCAGGCGGCCGGGCGCCGCGTGGTCGGTCGCAAGATCGGACTGACGTCACCGGCCGTTCAGCGCCAGCTTGGCGTCGACAGCCCCGACTTTGGACACCTGATGGCCGACATGGTCTTTGGCGATGCCACTGAACTCGACTACACCCGGCTCCAGCAGCCCAAGGCCGAGGCCGAGATCGCGCTGATTCTCGAAAAGCCGATCCCGCATCCCGACGCCACCGTGGCCGACGTGATCGCCGCGACCGGCTGGGTCCTGCCCGCGCTCGAGATCGTCTCGAGCCGGATCGCCGACTGGCGCATCTCGATCCTCGACACCGTGGCGGACAACGCCTCCTCCGGGCTCGTCGCGCTGGGTGGCCCCGCGCGTCGCCTCGACGGGCTCGACCTCGTGGGGTGTACGATGACCATGTGGAAGGGCGAGGAAGTCGTCTCGCAAGGGCGCGGCGCGGATTGTCTGGGCAGTCCGCTCAACGCCGCCGCCTGGCTGGCGCGCGCGGCCTGCGCCAACGGCACCCCGCTCGAGGCCGGCGAAGTGATCCTGACGGGCGCGCTGGGGCCGATGGTCCCGGTCGCGCCCGGCGACGTCGTGCGCGCCGAGATTTCCGGCATCGGCGCCGTCGAAACCCGATTTTCTGTTCCCGATAAGGAGATTAGCGCGTGAGTGAAGAGCCGCTCGTCAACCCCGAAGTGGTTGAAATGGTTGGAGACTGGCGCGGCTATGTCGAGGCAAAACTGGGCTTTCGCAACCATTGGTACCCGATCCGTTTTTCCAGCGAGCTGAACGAAGGTGCGTTGCAGGTCGTCCAGCTCCTGGGCGAGAAGCTGCTCCTCAAGCGTATCGACGGCAAAGTCTACGCCATGCGCGACCGTTGCCTGCACCGCGGCGTGCCGCTCTCGCGCAAGCCCGATTGCTATACCAAGGACACCATCACCTGCTGGTATCACGGCTATACCTATCGGTTCCAGACGGGCGAGCTGGTCAATATCCTCGCCGTGCCCGACAGCCGCCTGTGCGGGCGGCGCAAGATCGTCACGTATCCCTGCCAGGAAGCCAAGGGGCTGATCTTCGTGTTCCTGGGCGACGAGGACATGGTGCATGACCTGTCGAAGGACGTGCCTCCGGGCTTCCTCGACGAGGACGTGATGGTGCTGGGCAAGCACCGCGAGGTGGCCTCGAACTGGCGGCTGGGCTGCGAGAACGGCTTCGACGCGCTGCACATCTTCATCCACAAGGATTCCACGCTCCGCCATTTTCGCGAATTCAACTTCCCGATCGGCCATACCCCGCTTCCCGGCGCGGTGACCTGTGTCGAGGACGAGGACGGACCCAAGGGGGTGGAGGACGATTTCTCCAAGCACCTGCCGATCTGGGACGGCGAGATCGACGGGCAAGTTGTGGTCAAGGGCCCCAAGCTCGATCCCAAGAAGGGCACCTCGGCCTCGGTCGGCACGTCGATCTGGCTGCCCGGCGTCCTCAAGGTCAACAGCTTCCCGGTGCCCGGCATCACCCAGTTCGAATGGTACGTGCCGATCGACGAGGGGCGCCACCTCTACGTCCAGACGCTGGGCCAGAGCTGCGCGAGCGACGAGGAACGCACCGACTTCGCCAACAAGTTCGAGACGCACTGGAAGCCGCACGGCCTCGACGGGTTCAACAACGACGACATCTGGGCGCGCGAGGTGACCGAGCCCTTCTACGCCGACGACTACGGCTGGGTCGACGAGATGCTCTGCGAGCCCGATTCGACGATCCTTGAATGGCGCCGCCTCGCCGCGCGCCAGGGCCGGGGCATCCAGTCGAAGCAGGACCTGCGATGATGGCGCTCGCGGCCATGGAGATCGCGCACCGCACGATCGATGCCGGCGGGATCGCCACGCACTACCTCGAAGCGGGCGAGGGGCCGGTGCTCGTGCTCGTCCACGGCGGCGGTGCTGGCGCGGACAGCTGGGGCAACTGGAAGGACTGCATTCCCCTTCTTGCCCCGCATTTCCGTGTCATCGCCCCCGACATGGTCGGCTTTGGTGCGACCGCGAAGCCTGCGCCCGCAACCGAAGAAAATCCCGAAGGCTATGTCTACGACCAGCCCGGGCGCAATCGCCATATGGCCGACTTTCTCGACGCGATGGGCCTGTCGCAGGTGTTCTACGTCGGCAATTCGATGGGTGGGGCGACCGGCATCGGGATTGCGGTCGAGCGTCCCGAGCTGATCGCCAGGATGGTGCTGATGGGCAGCGCGGGACTGCCCATCCCGCCCAAACCCTCGCCCGACCTGATGCACAACTTGCGCTACGACTTCACCATGGAAGGCATGCGCCGGGTGATCGGCGGGCTGACCGGCCCCGGCTTCGTGCCGAGCGAGGAGCTGGTGAAGTACCGCTACGACCTCGTCGACAGGCCCGAGGCGAAAGCGGCGCTTGGCGCGATCAACGCCGAGACGCGCAAGGGCACGCTCAACTACGCCGAGGACTACGTCGCGCGCATCGGCCAGCCGGTGCTCGTCGTCAACGGCAAGGAAGACGGCGTCTCGATCCTGCCACGCGCGTACAAGTTCCTCGAACTGATCGCCGATAGCTGGGGCTACATCGTGCCCCACTGCGGGCACTGGGCGATGATCGAGGCGACCGAGGATTTTTGCACGGCGATCACCGCGTTCTTCGGCAAGGAGGCCTGACATGGCCCCGCCCGGGGTTCATGCCCTGATCGAGCACCTTGTTCGAACGCCGTCCGAGCGGGGGCTTGTAAAGGAAGACCCCCAGGCGCTTTTCGAACGTTTCGGGGTGGCGGGCGAGGCGCGCGAGGTTCTCCTTTCGGGCACCCGCGACGCGCTTTCCGCCCTCGGCATCCACGGCAACTACGTCATCAAGTGGCTGATCTGGTCGGGACGCCCGACGATGCCCTTCTTCGCGATCAGCCACTTCTTCGATCGGAGATAAGACCCATGGGCAGCATCGTCGGCGCCTTTGCCATGTCGCATCAACTCGGCGCGCCGGACGGCGTAGAAGAGGCCAGCGAACGCGTGTTTCAGGGTATGCGCGAGATCGGGCGCCGTGTGCGCGCACGGACGCCGGATCTGATCGTGGTCCTGACCAGCGACCATCTCAACAACTTCAGCCTGGCTGACCCGGCGCCCTTCGCGGTGGGCACGGCGGCCAGCTTCACGCCCTGCGGGGACATGGGGTTGCCGCGCGATCCGGTGCCCGGCGCCCCCGACTTTGCCGAAGCGCTGCTGGCCGGGCTGCGCGTCGACGGCTTGCAGGTCGCGCGCGCAGAACCACTCGAACCCGATCACGGGGTGATGATCCCGATGGGCATCGTCGATCCGCAGCGCACCACGCCGATGGTGCCGGTTTACGTCAATTCGGTGTTCTATCCCGATCCTTCGCCTGCAACGTGCCGCGACCTCGGTGCGCTGCTTGCGCGCTTCGTCGATGGCCGTCCCCTGGGCGAGCGCGTCGTGCTGCTCGCGGCGGGCGGGCTATCGCATTGGGTTGGCATGGCACGCGAGGGCGAGGTGATCGAGGCCTGGGATCGGCAGATCCTTTCCACCATGGTCGAGGGGCGCGGGGTCATGCTCGCCGATCTCGACAACAGCGCGATTCTTGCCGAAGCGGGCAACGGAGGGCTCGAGATCGGCGCCTGGATCGCGCTGGCCGGTGCGCTGCCGGGGGCAAAGGGCGAATGCCTGTTCTACGAACCCATGCCGAGCTGGGCGACCGGAATGGCGGGGATCGAACTGATCCCCGCCTGAGAGCGCTCATACCAAGGTGCCGAGATGCTGACGCATCACGCCTTGGTGTCAGTCCTTTGCGCCAAGGTGCGCCTCGCGCTTGTCGAACAGCTCCTGGCTGGCGAAACCGGCAACATCGGGCTTGCCGCGCCCGAGCATGACCTGGAGGAAGCAGGGCTCGTCGCGATCGTTCTGGTAGCCGTGGATCACGCCCGCCGGACACGAGATCATCTCCCAGGGACCCAGCTCTTCGGACAGGCGGTTGCCTTCCTCGTCCTCGACGAAGACCACGCAGTGGCCCTTGAGGATGAAGAACACCTCTTCCACTTCGTGGGTGTGCGGTGCGTTGCCCTGGTGCGGGGGCACTTCCATGATCGAGAGCGTGAAGTTGCCCGCGGGCACGATCGCCGTATCGTCGTGCTTGCCCGAGGCGCCCGCGCCGACGAAGCGGTACTGCGCGCGGCGATAACCCTCAATGCTGGCGTCCGAAAAGGCGTTCCAGTCGGGCGTGCGCGTTGCGAACTTGCCGACGTAACGTTCCATGATCTGGGCGAGACTCCAGTCGGCGATCTCGGGCGGGCGGGGGTGGCGGGCGACATTGGTGGTCATGGCGTCTTGGTCTCCTCTATCATTCCACGGCTTCCGCGGCCGCGAAGCTGTCGATCATGCAGGCGCGGCGGATGAAAGCGTCGTGCTGCGCAGGATCGGCCGAGGCCTGGCGGATCTGGTCGAGATTGACCGCGCGCACCGCCGGGTCCTTCTCGGCCAGCGTCTTCTTGTTGGCGATCGACTGGGCCTGCACGCCGTCGAGCTGGCCCTTGCGGCGCTGACGGGTGTAGCGCTCGAAAAGCGGCTCGGGCGCGGCGCCCTCGAACCAGATCTGCGCCATCTTGTCGGCCAGGTTCATCGCATCGTGAATGCCCCCGTTCATGCCCATGCCACCGACCGGGTTGTTGACGTGCGCGGCATCACCCGCAAGCAGCACGCGGCTCTTGTTGAAGGTGACCGCGACGCGCTGGTGCACCTTGTAAAGCGCCACGGTGACGATCTCATAGGGCTCATCGCGCGGGCAGAACTTCTGCAGGCGCGCTTCGAGCGCGGCGGGATCGAGCAGTTCTTCCTCGCTCTGTTCGGGCAAGGTCGGCCCGACCGCGCGCCACATGCCCGAACCATCCTCGCCGCGCGCCTTGAACAGGTTCAGCCACTCGTCGGGATCGGCGAAGTAGTTGCGATTGGCGATGTGATCGCCGAGCGAGGAAAAATCGAAGCGCGTGTCGATCTTGAGGAAGCGCTCGGGCCAGGTGAAGCCTTCGAACTCGATGTCGGCCAGCTTGCGCACGGTGCTGCGCCCGCCGTCGCAGCCGACCAGGTAGCGGCCAGCCAGGTCCTCGCGCGCGCCGTCGGGGCCGGTGACGGTAATGGTCACCCCGTCCGCATCCTCGGCATAGCTTTCGAGCCGGGTGCCCATGCGCACCTCGCAGCCCGGATCGGCTTTCAGCATCTCGAGGATCGCGCCCGAAATCTTGTACTGTTCCCATTGCAGCACATAGGCGTGCTCGGGCGGGTCCTGCATGCGCGCGAAATCGAAGCGGCCGAGCACTTCGCCGGTCGGCCGGTCGTGGAAATGCATGACGGGCGAGATCAGCCCCTGCTCGCGCCCGAGCTCGAGCAGGCCGAGGCGTTCGAGGATCTTGATCGTGGGCGGATGGCACGAGGCGGCGCGGCAGTCCTTTTCCGGCGCGGCAAGCGCCTCGACAAGGAGCACGCCTATGCCCTGGCGGCGCAGCGCCAGGGCCAGCACCGTGCCCACCGGGCCGGCTCCAACGACGATCACGCGGTTGCTGTCGGTCATGGCTTTCCTTCGCGAGAGGGTTTTGAGTGGGAGGACTTGAACGCTACATTTTGAATGATTGTATGACAATAATAAAAGATGATAATTGCGTTATAAGCCGGGCAACTGCATGATCGGCCAGGCATTTCCCAGGCGCGCACATTGCAGCAGGCTGTAGGCGGTAAGCGCCGAGGTCTTGGGATTGGACGGGGCGGCCAGCGCGAGAATTTCGAAGCGGAACTGCCCGAAGGGGCCCTCGGCTTCGATCACACCAAGCGGGTCGGCGACCTTGCGCGAGGAGACCAGGCGCACCCGGGTCCGGTCCAGTCCGATCCCGGCAAGCCCGACGGCGAGCGCGACGTTGGCGTTCTTGGGGTACTGTGCGGCGGCTTCCCGGGCGCTGCCTTCGAAGAAGCAGACCTCGTCCTGGCCGTGGTCGAGATCGATCCGATTTTCAGCTGGCGTGCCGCGCCAGGCGTGGGGCGGCTTGTACGAAGTGTAAGTGACCGACCTCGTGCCCGCGAGCGCGGCGGCAATGAGCCCGTCGAGCCCGGCTATGGCGCCTGCGGGCAGCATCGCGCGCGCACTTCCCTTGGCCTGGGCGGCGCGCAGGCGGGTCACGAAGGCGGGGTCGCTGAGCGCGCCGACTGAGGAGAGGACCACGTCGACCCCGGCGCGCAGCAGGTCCTCGGTAAAGGCAAGTGCCGCCCCGTGTCCCGCGCATTCGAGCACGCAGTCGGGCCTCGCTGCGATCAGCGCGTCGAGATCGTGCACGGCGCAGGGGGCCTCGCGGCCCGCGCGTACGAGCGTTGCGGCAAGGGTGCCCGCTTCGCCCAGGCGGGCAAGCGCGCCGGTGATCTCGCTACCGATCGCGCCGTGCCCGATCAGGCCAATGCGGCGGGCGCCACGTCCGAAGGTGCCTTGTGCGATCCCCATTGAGTCCCTCCTTGAAGTCTGTCATACAATCATACATTATAGCGATGATAATGATTTGCAAAGGGGAACACTCTTGGGCGGTGTGAAGGCAGCCATCATCGGATCGGGCAACATCGGCACCGACCTGATGATCAAGATCGTCAACGGCGCCGGTCACCTCGAACTCGCCGCCGTGGTCGGTATCGATCCGGAGTCCGAGGGGCTGGCACTGGCACGCCGACACGGCGTTCCCACGACGCACGAGGGCCTCGCGGGCCTGCGCGCCATGCCCGACTACGCTGAGATCGCCGTGGTCTTCGACGCGACTTCGGCCAAGGCCCACGCCGAGCACGACCGGGTGCTGCGTGCCGACGGCAAGGTGGTTGTCGACCTGACCCCCGCCGCGATCGGGCCCTTCACGGTTCCGCCGGTGAACCTCGATGCGAACCTTGCCGAAAATGCGGCGACCAACGTCAACATGGTAACCTGCGGCGGACAGGCGACGATCCCGATCGTGGCCGCGGTGAGTTCGGTGGCGCAGGTGCACTACGCCGAGATCGTTGCCTCGGTCGCCTCGCGCTCGGCAGGTCCCGGCACGCGTGCAAACATCGACGAATTCACCCAGACGACCGCGCGCGCGCTCGAAGTCGTGGGTGGGGCGGCGCGCGGCAAGGCGATCATCGTCCTCAACCCGGCTGAGCCGCCGATGATCATGCGCGACACCGTTTTCACGCTGTCGCAAATGGCCGAGGAGGCCGAGGTCGCCGCTGCGATCGCGGCCATGGTGGCGCGGGTGCAGGCCTATGTGCCCGGCTATCGCCTCAAGCAGGAGGTCCAGTTCGAGCGCTTTGGCGCCAACAACCCGCTTTCCATTCCGGGCCTGGGCGAATTCCAGGGCCTGCGCACCATGGTGCTGCTCGAGGTGGAGGGGGCGGGGGACTACCTGCCCGCCTACTCGGGCAACCTCGATATCATGACCGCCGCCGCGCGCGCGACGGGCGAGCGAATCGCGGCGCGCATCCTGGCCGAAAAGGAGATCGCGGCATGAGCTTCGACGTCGCGGCGGGCGAGCGCCTCTACATCCAGGACGTGACCTTGCGCGATGGCATGCACGCCATCCGCCACATGTACGGGCTCGACCACGTGCGCGCGATCGCTGCTGCGCTCGATCGGGCCGGGGTCGACGCGATCGAGGTCGCGCACGGCGACGGTCTTTCGGGTGCGAGCTTCAACTATGGTTTCGGCGCGCAGACCGACTGGGAATGGATCGAAGCGGTGGGTGAGGTGCTGGAGAACGCGGTGCTGACCACGCTTATCCTGCCCGGCGTGGGAACGGGTGAGGACTTGCGCCGCGCCCACGCGCTGGGCGTGCGATCGGTGCGCGTGGCGACCCATTGCACCGAGGCCGACGTCGCGCGCCAGCACATCGGCATCGCGCGTGACCTCGGCATGGACGTCGCGGGCTTCCTGATGATGAGCCACATGATCGAACCCGGGGCACTCGCCGGTCAGGCAAAGTTGATGGAAAGCTATGGGGCGCACTGCGTTTACGTCACCGACAGCGGCGGCGCGCTCGACATGGACGGCGTGCGTGTGCGGCTCGAGGCTTACGACCGGGTCCTTTCGCCTGAAACCCAGCGCGGCATTCACGCGCACCACAATCTCTCGCTCGGTGTCGCTAATTCACTCGTCGCCGCGCAGGCGGGCGCGGTGCGCATCGATGCGAGCCTTGCCGGAATGGGCGCGGGCGCGGGCAATGCCCCGCTTGAGGTCTTCATTGCCGCTGCCGAGCGCAAGGGCTGGAAGCACGGCTGCGATGTCATGGCACTGATGGACGCGGCCGAGGACCTCGTGCGCCCCTTGCAGGACCGTCCCGTCCGCGTCGACCGCGAGACGCTCTCGCTGGGCTATGCCGGGGTCTACTCCAGTTTCCTGCGCCACGCCGAAAACGCGGCGCGGACCTATGGCCTCGACACCCGCGCGATCCTCGTCGAGCTGGGCCGACGCAAGATGGTCGGCGGGCAAGAGGACATGATCGTGGATGTCGCGCTCGACATGCTCAAGGCCGCGACGCCCGCCTCCTGAACCGCTTATTTCCCTGCCATTCGAACTTGCTGCAAAGGTAATCCCGACGATGGAATACGAGACCCTGACCGCACGCCGCCTGACCCCACGTATCGGCGCGATCCTCGAAGGCGTCGATCTCTCGGCAGGCCTGAGCGATGCGCAAGTCGGCGACATCCGCCAGGCGCTCGCCGACCACCAGGTGATCTTCTTTCGCGACCAGAATCTCGATCCGGCCTCGCTCAAAGCTGTCGGTGCGAAGTTCGGCCCTCTTGCGCGTCATGCGCTCAAGGGGCTTCCTGACCACCCCGAAGTGCGCAAGCTTCACGCCGATGAAACCTCGAAGCATGTCGCCGGCGAGGAATGGCACTCGGACATGACCTGTGCGACCAAGCCACCTATGGGCTCGATCCTCTATCTTCACACGCTGCCTTCGCTGGGTGGGGACACGGTGTTTTCGAGCATGTACGCGGCCTATGACGCGCTGTCCGATCGCATGAAGACCTATCTCGACGGCCTGACTGCGACGCATGACGGCAAACTCGCCTTCGGGCGCTTCGATCCCACCGGGACGTATCCGGTGGCCGTGCACCCGGTGATCCGCACGCACCCGGTAACGGGGCGCAAGGTCATCTTCGTCAATCCGGGTTTCACCAGCCACATCAACGAGTTGTCGAAGCTGGAGAGCGATGCGATCCTGAACTTCCTCTACCAGCACTGCGCCAACGAATACTTTCAGGTGCGCTTTACCTGGGAACCGCACTCGGTGGCGTTCTGGGACAACCGCTGCACCCAGCACCTGGCGATCTGGGACTACTTTCCTGAAGTCCGTTCGGGCTACCGCGTCCAGATCGAGGACGAACTGGCGCCCGTCGCCTGAATTGTGCCGGACCTGACGCCGAAAGAGCCCCCGTACCGGCTCGGTACGGGGGCTCTTTCGTAAGCGGTGGCGGCGCGGGTCAGGTCTGTGAGATCTGGGTGCCGCGAGCACGCTCCTCGTAGGGCTTGAGCAGCAGGACGAGGCCGATTGCGGCAAGGCAGATCGGCACGCCAAGCGCCAGGATCGCGCCATAGCTGCCGGTCGTGTCGAAGACGATGCCGAAGGCCAGAGGTCCAAGGCCCATCGCCACCATGACGGCGGCAAAGAGCAGCGAGAAGATCTGCGCAAAGCTGCGCAGGCCGAAATAGCGGCTGCACAGGTAGGCCAGCATGTCGACTTCCGCGCCAAGGCTTCCGCCCAGAAGCAGGGCGACCACAAGCAGCATCGGGGCAGGGGCGGACGTCGCCAGGATTATCAGGCCGCCTGCCGAGAGCGAGAAGAAGAACAGCGCGATGCGCCGCGCATCGTATTTGTCGATGAGACAGCCGATGAGCAGGCGCCCGCCAAAGGCGGCAAGCCCGAAGACCGAGGCGATGAGCGCGGCCGTCCCTGCGGGAATACCGCGGTCGATCAGCATCGGCACGAGATGCGGGATCAAGCCATAGAGGACGAAGGCGAGCCCCACGAAGATCCCGGCGAGAATCCAGAAGTCGCGCGTCTTCATCGCCTCGCTCGGGAGCAGGCCGGTGCCCGAGGACGCGGGGCGCTCCGGATCTGCCGGGTTGCCTGCCGGGCTCTCGCGAAGGACCAGCACGGCGAGCGGGAGCGTGATGCCCAGCAGTACGGCTGCCAGCCCGAAATAGGTGCCCTGCCAGCCCCAGTGGCGGATCAGCGCCTCGGTCAGCAGCGGAACATAGGCAAAGCCGAGGCCCGTTCCGCTTCCCGCGATGCCGATGGCAAGCCCGCGCCTTCGGTCGAACCAGGTGGCGAGGATGCGCATGTAGGGCACTGAATTCGTGCCCACCGCAAGCGTACCCATCGCTAGGTAAGCGGCCATGAACTGCCAATAGTACGTGACAAAGGGGACCGCGGCGAAGCACCCGGCGAGAAGGACGATCGAGGGGATGAGGATCCGGCGCGCGCCGAAACGGTCGACGAGCCGCCCGACGAAGGGCATCGACAGCGCGGTTGCCAGCATCATCAGCGAAACTGCGGCGCTGATCTGCGTGCGGCTCCACCCGAAGTGCGCGGCCAAAGGCTTGGACAGAAGGCCTAGCGAGGAGAGGCCGAAGGCGGCGGGTCCCGTCGAAATTCCCAGCAAGCAGACCAGCACGATCAGCCAGCCATGGAGCGAGGCGATGGGCGCAGGGTGTGCCGCAGGGGGCGCCGCTGAGGGGGCAATCGTGGCGGTCGCGATCGGTGCGATCGGCGGGGGCGGCATCTGGCTGGTCGGCTGGTTCACGGTCAACTCCCCGAATTCGCATGTTGCATCTTATTTGTCAGACTGTCATACAAAATTGAAACCGCAACCGGAAATTTGCCCCATGTTCACGACGCGACCGGATATCCGAGGAACCTTTGGCGTGGCTGCCGCGACCCACTGGGCCGTTGCCGCAACGGCGATGGCCATGCTCGAGCGGGGCGGAAATGCCTTCGACGGTGCCGTCGCGGCGGGCTTCGTGCTTCATGTGGTGGAACCGCATCTGAACGGCCCGGCGGGCGAAGTCCCGATCGTCTTTCACAGCGCGGCAAGCGCGCGCACGCAGGTCCTGTGCGGGCAGGGCGTCGCGCCGGCCGGGGCAAGCCTTGCGCACTTTCGCGATCTGGGGCTCGACATGGTGCCGGGATCGGGGATGATCGCGGCGGTCGTTCCGGGCGCTTTCGATGCCTGGATGCAACTCCTGCGCGACCACGGCACGATGGAGCTTGAAGATGTCCTCGCGCCCGCCATCGGCTATCTGGAACAGGGCTATCCCCTGCTCGATGGTGCGGCGCGGGCGTTCACGGGTGTCGCGGATGCCCTGCGCCATGAATGGCCAAGCGGCGCGCCGATCTGGCTACCCGGAGGCACGCCGCCGCGAGGCGGAGACCTGTTCCGCAACCCGGTCCTGGCGCAGACCTGGAAACGGATCCTGAGCGAAGCGGGCAAGCACGGAACGCGCGAGGCGCGGATCGAGCGCGCCCGGCAAGCCTGGTCGCAAGGCTTCGTCGCCGAGGCCATTGATCGCTTCTTCGCGCAAGAGGCCCTCATGGATGCAAGCGGAAGGCGCCACAAGGGCTTGCTGACAGGGCAGGACATGGCGACCTGGCAAGCGGATTACGAAGAGCCGGTGACCGGCCGGTTCGGTGACTGGACGATCTGCAAGACGGGGCCCTGGGGGCAGGGGCCGGTCCTCCTGCAGGCGCTCGCGATCCTCGAGGCGCACGGCCTTGATCCCGAACAGCTCGACACCGAGGCGGGCGTGCACACTGTGCTCGAGGCGCTCAAACTCGCCTTTGCCGACCGCGAGGCCTACTACGGTGATCCCGACTTCGTCGATGTGCCGATCGAACGCCTGCTCAGCGCCGACTACGCCCGGGCACGTGCGGCGATGATTACTCCCGAGGCCTCGCACGAAATCCGGCCCGGCGTTCTCGCCGGGTTCGAGACGCAAGTGGCGCGTTCGCTGGGGCAAGTGCGTTGCGGCGATCCGTCCGCCGGGGGGCTCGGCGTCGGCGAGCCGACGATGATGCACTTGCGGCCCACGATAAAGCCGGGGGATACGGTCCATCTCGATGTGGTCGATCGTTGGGGAAACATGGTTTCGGCCACCCCCTCGGGCGGCTGGCCCCAGTCCTCGCCCACGGTTCCCGGGCTCGGTTTTGCGCTGAATACGCGCGCGCAGATGTTCTGGCTGGAAGACGGCTTGCCCGACACGCTTGCGCCCGGCAAGCGTCCGCGCACGACCTTGACGCCCACCCTGGCGCTGCACGAAGGCCGCCCCGCGCTCGTTTGCGGCACGCCGGGCGGCGACCAGCAGGACCAGTGGCAGGTGCAGCTCTTGCTGCGCCGTATCCTGAAAGGGGACAGCCTGCAGCGCGCGATCGACCGGCCGCTGTTCCATTCGGTGCACTTTCCCTCCTCGTTCTATCCGCGCAAGGCTATGCCGGGCGTTGCCGTGCTTGAGGAAAGCTGGGGGGAGGACACCCTCGCGGCCCTGCGCGGGCGGGGGCACCAGGTCGAAGTGGCGCCGTCATGGAGCGCTGGGCGTCTGACCGCGATCGAGCGCGACGCCCAGGGAATCCTGTCGGGGGCCGCAACCCCGCGCCTCATGCAGGCCTATGCCGTGGGGCGCTGATCGGAGGGCATGGATTTCCACGCCCAAGCCGAACGTCGAATTCAGTCGACCATCCAGACACCGCCGTCGCGGACTTCGACGGTGTAGGTGTTGAGGGCCATCTTGCACGGCAAGCTTTTGGCCTTGCCCGTGTTCACATCGAAGCTGCCCCCATGCAGCGGGCAATAGAGAATTTCGCCTTCCAATCGGCCTTGCGAAAGCGAGGCAATCGCATGCGTGCATTCATCGTCGAGGAGGACGAAGCGGCCATTGCTGTTGCACAGGACCAACGGATCCATGCCTTCCAGTTCAATACGCATCATTTGCCCCAGGTCCAGGTCGTCAACGGCACAAAGCCTCATTGGTGAAATTGCCTCTTTCTCCATATTGATGTATTATTGTCATACAAAATTATAGAGGTCAACAGGAGTAGTCGCCTCTCAAAAAGCCCGGGGTGCTTCACTTCACCACCATCGGCGATAACGGACGTTGTGCGCCCTTGTTGGTCGCTCGAGGGCCGAATTGACGTGCCAGGGAGCCGACAGTCCGGTTACGTTTGTCGATCCGATCGGCCAGTAGCCCAGATGGGGGGATCGTGGTGTTCTCGCTCAATTCGCCAAAATGAAGTGCGACAGACAGCTCCTCTGATTGGAAGCTCCACGTCATCCTCGCCTTCACAAGTGAAACCGGCGCGGCGTAGAACGTTCTCGGAGGCGGGATTAGCTGTCATTGCCCGCGCTGTAACGGCAGAAACGCGTGTACTGCCGAAGACGAACCGGACCACCTCTCGTGCAGCCTCGGTAGCATAGCCACGCCCCCACTGCTCAGGAGAAAGCATGTAGGCAAGTTCGGCTTCCCGATCCGAACTCACGAAGCCTACCATTCCGATCAGACTGCCGCTTGGTGATACCGTAATCGCGAAATTGCGGCGATCTGGACCGGCCAAGGCCCGAACACGCTCGATAAATTCGAGCACGCCGCTGTCTGGATAGGGGTGAGGAATCGAGGCAGTTGTGAGCGCGACCCGAGGATCAGCGACGATGGCTCGTAGCGCATCAGCATCGCTCACGGTGGGCGCACGCAGCAAGAGGCGTTCCGTTCCTAGCTGTATCTCATCAAGGCTCATTGGGCGAGTTTAACACTTCTCCTTCAAGCTTTGCCACAGGATCATGAGCGAAGGGCACCAATTACAGCCGCGCAAATGGCAAAGAAGGGGCGTTTGCCGAAATTCCGCCATGCGCCCAAGTCGGCTGTTCCCGGCCTATTGAGCGGCGCCCAATTGCTGCCTGTCGACAATCATGCCTATCGCCGGTGTTCGGCCTGCTGAACAATGTTGCAGAGAGCTGTCGGGCTGGCTTCAACGAAGCATTTTCGCCGGCCAAACAGCCGTCGTCACACTCACAGGCCGCCGGCTACCACTACTTGAAATACAGCTATACTGTATATATCTCATGCCTCTGCAAGGAGGCAGCAAATCAATGTCAGAAGCAAAAGAGATCGTTCGGCGGTTTAACGAGGACGTCATCGCGGGTGGTAACCGGACCGCCTTCAATGAGCTGATAGCACCGAACTTTATCAACCGGTCTGCATCGCCTGGCGCGCCGGCGGGATCCGAGAGCATGTGGAACACTTTTGAGAACATTCTCCGTCCGGCGCTGGAAGGACTGACGGTCACGATCCACGATCAGATGGAGGAAGGTGACAAGGTCACAACCCGCAAGACGATCTCGGGCACCCATGTCGGACCGCTGCTCGGCGTCGAAGCGACGGGCAAGACGGTTAGCATCGATGTTATCGACATCGTGCGGGTCGTAGATGGTCGCTACGTCGAACATTGGGGCATCAACACCTTACCAGCCTTGCTGGCCAGTCTGCGGCAGGATTGAACCCGCCAATGGAGGATGTCGCAATGGCCGCAGACGCAACAGAACTGCTGGCGCGTGATCTTCGCCGAAGCGTAGGCACCTTCGTGCGCGCTATCCGGCAGGACACGGGCACGGTGAAATCGGCCCAGTCAGAAACGCTCGATCTCCTGCACCGCGTCGGCTCAATGAACGTCGCCACCCTGGCCGAACGGCGGCGGGTGACACACCAAACGATGCGATTGGTGGTGGCGCAACTGGAAGCGGATCAATTGGTGCGACTGGATGCCGATCCAGCCGATCGCCGCAGCCGCCTGATATCGATCACTCCCGCCGGTATCGATATGATCGCGCGCGAGCAGGAAGCCCGCGTATCCGGGATCAAAGACGCGATTCGTCGGCGGTTGTCTCCACGGGAGAGGGAGCTTCTTCGATCGGCTATACCGGTCCTCGATCGCTTGGCAGCGGCGGCATATTAGCGCCCTAGTCGGTCGTTCAGAGGCCGATTTGGCGCGCCGAGTAGCGGTCGGTCCGGTTCCTTCCGATTATGTTTGCCAGCGGGCCGGGCGGCAGGATGTTCAAGGGGCTGCGTCGTTTGAGGAAACGAAAGATCGATCCTGAGGTCACAGGCAAATTGTCGTTACAAAAAGCGATTGACGGCAAATCAAATTGTAACTACAAAAAGACATGATAATCGTATGGGATGAACCGAAACGGCAAGCGAACCTCGTCAAGCACGGGATCTGTTGATTGCCACTGAGAAGTGACCCGGGATTTCCACTGAGAAGTGATGGAGTGGATGCCCCCTCCCGACGGCATCGAATGTGCCATTGTGATGTTTCCGAACGTCACAGCAGAGGAGAAGGCATC
>NZ_JABWCU010000019.1 GCF_018491765.1 Novosphingobium profundi
TGGCGGCGCTGGCGGCCGAGCGGCTCATCGCCCGGATCGAGGAGCGCGCGCCGCCCGAACGCCGCCTGCCCACGATGCGGATCGTGCCCGCCGAATCGACCGGCCCCGCGCCGGTTGCCTAGAGCGCCGCGACCGGCTCGATGCCGCCCGCCTCCAGCGTGCCGAGCGCGCGCTCGAGCGCGCGGGTGAAGCGCGCCTCGCCGGACAATTCGCCGAACACCGGGCGCAGCTCGAGCAGCGCGCGCCAGTCCTGCGCGCGGTCGAGCAGCGTTGCGGCGAGCGGATCGGTGAGGGTCGTACCTTCGCGGGCCGCTCGGGCAAGGAAGCGGATCCAGGCCGCGACGGGGACCGCAAGGCGCGCCGGATCGCGCCCGGCCGCGAGCGCGTCGCGCAACGTATCGAGCAAGCGGTAGGGCAGCTTCTGCGAACCGTCCCAGGCGATCTGCGAAAGGAGGTGGCGCAGCGCGGGATTGGTGAAGCGGGCAAGCACCTGGGTGATGTAGCGATCGAGGTCGAGCCCCGGCGTCGCGCCGACCGAGGGGGCGATGTCCTCGCGCATCAGCCGCTCGACGAAAGCGGCGAGGGGGGCGTGCGCCATCGCTTCGGCCACCGTCTCGAGCCCGAGGCCGAGCCCGACATAGGCGAGTGTCGAATGCGCGCCGTTGAGCAGGCGCAGCTTGGCCTTCTCGAAGGGGCGCACGTCGGTGGTGAAGGTCACCCCGGCAAGATCGAGCGGGGGGCGCTCGCCGCTAAAACGGTCCTCGATCACCCACTGGGTGAAGCTCTCGCGCTGGATCGGCCAGGCGTCCTCGAACCCGGTTTCGGCGCGCACGCGTGCGCGCAGCGCGTCGTCGGTCGCGGGCGTGATCGAATCGACCATCGCGTTGGGGAAAGTCACGTTGTCCGCGATCCAGGCCGCCGTTCCGGGATCGAGCGCGCGGGCGAGCGCGAGCGTCGCGGCCTCGAGCTTGCGGCCGTTGTCGGTGACGTTGTCGCACGAGAGCACGGTCACGCCGGGCAAGCCGGCCGCGCGCCTTGCGGCCAGCCCGCGCACCAGCCAGCCGGTGAACGAGGCGAGCGGCGCGGTGGGCGCGAGGTCACCCGAAAGCGCGGCAAGATCCGCGCGGATCGCGGGGTGTTCGAAATCGAGCGCGCCTTCGCCATCGAGGCAGTAGCCCTTCTCGGTCACGGTCGCGCTGACGATGCGCGTTTCGGGCGCGGCGAGCGCTGCGAGGATGCGGGCGGGATCGTCCCGGGTGAGCACGCCCCCGATCGCGCCGATCACCCGGAACCGGCTTTCGGCATCGAGCAGCGCAAGCGTGTAGAGCCCGTCCTGGGGTCCGAGCGCCTGGGCCACGCTGCGCGAATTCAGGCTGACGCCGGTCACCCCCCAGCGCGGATCGTGCGCGAGGACGGTGTCGAAGGCGGCGGCCTGGTGCGCGCGGTGGAAGGCGCCCGGGCCGAAGTGGACGACGCCGGGCACGACCTGCGCGCGGTCGTAGCCGGGCCGGGCAACATGCTCGGGCAGGGCGGCGAGCGCGGCGTTGGAAAGCCGGGTCATGCGCCCGCTCCCGGGCTCGGCAGGCGATAGGCCTTGCGTACGAGGCCGACAGTCAGCTCGTGCGCGAGTTCGGCCGCTTCCCAGTCCGCCATGCGGTGCTCGGCGACGAGGCGGGCGAGGAAGCCGCAGTCGATACGCCGCGCGACGTCGTGGCGCGCGGGGATCGACAGGAACGCGCGGGTGTCGTCGTTGAAGCCCACCGTGTTGTAGAACCCGGCGGTCTCGGTGGTCATCTCGCGGAAACGGCGCATGCCCTCGGGGCTGTCGTGGAACCACCAGGCAGGGCCGAGGCGTAGGCATGGATAGTGCCCGGCGAGCGGGGCCAGTTCGCGCGCGTAGGTCGTCTCGTCGAGCGTGAAGAGGATCACGGTGAGTGTGGGTTCGTTGCCCAGCAGGTCGAGCATCGGGCGCAGCGCCTCGACGTATTCGGTGGCGCGCGGGATGTCGGCGCCCTTGTCGCGGCCGTGGCTGGCGAAGAGCTTGGCGTTGTGGTTGCGCGTGGCGCCGGGGTGGATCTGCATGGTCATGCCGTCCTCCACGCTCATGCGCGCCATCTCGGTGAGCATCTGTGCGCGGAACAGCTCGGCTTCCTCTGCGGTGACCACGCCCGTGCCTTCGAAGCAGGCCCGCACCTTGGCGTAGAGCGCCTCGCACTCGGTGCGCGACAAGTTGGCGGTGCGCGCGGTGAGGAAACCGTGGTCGGTCGCGGTCGCGCCCAGGGCCCGGAAATCGGCGCGGCGGCGGCGGTGTGCGGCGAGATAGCCCTGCCACGAGGAGAGGTCTTCGCCCGAAAGCTCGGCAAAGCGCGCCATGTCGCGCGCGAAGCTGTCGTGCTCGGGATCGATCACCGAATCGGGGCGGTAGGTGGTGACGACATTGCCCTTCCAGCCCGAGGCGCGGATCGCCTTGTGGTGTTCGAGCGTGTCGGCCGCGCCCTCGGTGGTCGCCAGGAGCTCGATGTTGAAGCGCTCGAACAGCGCGCGCGGGGTGAAGGCCGGGCTGGCGAGAGCCTCGGCGATGGTGTCATAGTACCGGTCCGCGCTGCCCGCATCGAGCGCCTCGTCGATGCCGAAGACCTCGGCAAAGACGTGGCCCAGCCACATCGCCGAGGGCGTGCCCCGGAACAGGTGCCAATTCGCCGCGAAGAGGCGCCAGGCTGCGCGCGGATCGGTTTCGGGCCGTACCCCGCCCTTGCGCGGCACGGCCAGCGCGTCGAGGTCCACGCCTTGCGAATAGAGCATGCGAAAGAGGTAATGGTCGGGTGCGAGCAGCAGCTCGGTGGCGTTCGACCAGGGCGCGTTGCCGGCGAACCATTCGGGATCGGTGTGGCCGTGGGGGCTGATGATCGGCAGATCCGCGACACCGGCGTAGAGTTCGCGCGCGATCGCGCGGGTGGTGGGATCTGCGGGCAGCAGGCGGTCGGGATGCAGGCTGAGGCGGGCCATGGTGCGTCGGGTCTCCGGTCCATTTTCGCGGCAATGTCTGGCTAGCGAGTACCTAGTTGTGCCAGCGTTGGCAATGCTGTATTTCCGCGCCATGACCACGGCTGAAACGACTCTTCTTCCCGCTGCCCCCGACGCCATCCGCATTGGGGTTGAGGACCATGTGGCGATTGCGCTGCGCCCGCTCGAGGCGGGCGAGGAGGTGCTCGTCGCAGGTGCCCGCGTGCGCTTGCGCGATGCGGTGCCGAGCGGGCACAAGTTCGCGCTCGTGGACATTGCGCAAGGCGCGCCGGTCTATCGCTACCGCGCGCCGATCGGGCTGGCGACGCGCGCGATCGCGCCGGGCGAACACGTCCACAGCCACAACCTGCACACCGCGCTCGGCGGCGAGCGGAGCTACAGCTATTCCGGCGCAGGCGTTCGGGCGCCCGCGGCGCCCGGTTCGCGCGAACACACCTTCCAAGGCTACCGACGCGCCGATGGTGCGGTGGGCACGCGCAACGAGCTCTGGATCCTGCCGACGGTCGGTTGCGTCGGGCGGCTGGGCGAGCGGCTGGCCGCAAGCGCCAATCAACGCCTGGCTGCGCTGGCGCCCGAAGGCGTCGACGGGGCCCATGCCTTCAACCACCCCTTTGGCTGTTCGCAGCTTGGCGCGGACCTCGAGGGGACCGCGGCGGTGATCGCTGCGCTCGCGCTCAACCCCAATGCGGGCGGCGTGCTGCTGCTCGGGCTGGGCTGCGAATCAAACCAGCTCGACGCGCTGCTCGAGCGCATTCCCGCCGACCGCCGCGCACGCCTGCGCGTGCTGCGCGCGCAATCCGAAAGCGACGAGTTCGCCGCGGGCGAAGCGTTGATCGACGAGCTGCTGGCACTCATGGCACGGGACCGGCGCGAGGAAGTCCCGCTTTCGGCGCTGCGCCTGGGCGTCAAGTGCGGCGGCTCGGACGCGATGAGCGGACTGACCGCCAATCCCCTGATCGGGCTCATGGCCGACGCGGTCACCGAGGCGGGCGGTTCGGCAATCCTGACCGAAATTCCCGAGATCTTCGGGGCCGAGACGCTGCTGATGGAGCGCGCGGTGGACGAGGGCGTGTTCGACAAGCTCTGTACGCTCGTCAACGGCTTCAAGCGCTACTTCCTCGAGAACGGCGAGCCGGTTTCGGAAAACCCCAGCCCGGGCAATATCGCAGGCGGGATCACCACGCTGGAGGAAAAGTCGCTCGGTGCGGTGCAGAAGGGCGGCCTGGCCCCGGTCTGCGACGTGATCGGCTATGGCGAACGGCTTTCGCGCAGCGGCCTGACGGTGCTCGAGGCGCCGGGCAACGACGCGGTCTCGACGACCGCGCTGGCGGCCGCTGGGGCGACGATCACCCTGTTCTCGACCGGGCGCGGCACACCGCTCGGCAGCCCGGTGCCCACGCTCAAGATCGCCTCGAACCACGCCTTGGCGCAGCGCAAGGCGAACTGGACCGATTTCGATGCCGCGCGCGTGCTCGAGGAGGGGATGGACGGCGCAGCGCAGGCGCTGCTCGCGCGCATCCTCGCCATCGCCAGCGGCGCGCGCGCGCGCAACGAGATCAACGAGGAGCGCGCCATCGGCATCTGGAAACGCGGCGTGACCTTGTAGGCACGCCGCGTGCCGCCCCCCGATCCGCGCGCGGCGCGGGCCGGGGGCGCGAAGCCGGCCTCAGGCCGTAACGGCGATGTCCTGCAGCGTGCGGATCTCGGCCGCGTCGCCCAGGATCAGGCCGACACGCTGGTGCAGGCTGGCGGGCTGGATGTCGAGCACGCGGCCCGCGCCGTCGATCGCCGCGCCGCCGGCCTGCTCGATCAGCAGGCCCATCGGGTTGGCCTCGTAAAGCAGGCGCAGGCGGGCCTTGCCCGGCGTGCGGCTGTCGGAGGGGTAGAGGAAGATCCCGCCACGCTTGAGGATGCGGTGGACGTCGGCGACCATCGAGCCGGTCCAGCGCATGTTGTAGGCACGCCCGCACGGCGCCTTCTCGTTGGTCAGGCGCTCGTTGATGTAGTGGGTGATCTCGCTCGACCACTGGGGGCGGCGGGCCATGTTGATGGCGATCTCGCAATTGCCCTCGGGAATGCGGATCGGGCCGTCGGTCATGATCCAGGCGCCCAGTTCGCGGTCGAGCGTGAACTCGTAGACGCCGGTGCCCAGCGTGAGCACCAGCAGCGTCTGGGGGCCGTAGATCGCATAGCCCGACGCGGCCTGTTCGGTGCCGGGCTGGAGGAAGTCGTCCTCGCACACCTCACGGCCCGCGCAGGCGGCCGGCGCGCGCAGGACCGAGAAGATCGTGCCGACCGACAAGTCGACGTCGACGTTGCTCGACCCGTCGATCGGATCGTAGACCAGCAGGTATTCGCCGCGGGGGAAGCGGTTGGGGATGGGATGGATGGTGTCCATTTCCTCGGACGCCATGCCCGCCAGGTGCCCGCCCCATTCGTTGGCGTCGACCAGCAGGTCGTTGGCGAGCACGTCGAGCTTCTTCTGGACTTCGCCCTGGACGTTCTCGGATTCCAGGCTGCCCAGCACGTCGCCGAGCGCACCCTTGGAGATCGCGTGGTTGATCGCCTTGCAGGCGCGCGCGACGGTTTCGATGAGGAGGCGCAGTTCGGCCGGGCAGGTCGAATCGGGCCGCCGCTGCTGCTCGAGGAGGAAGCGGGTGAGAGTGACGGGTTTCATGATGGCCTGCGTGCTCCTTCCAAACGAACTTTGTCCCGCTCGGTAACAGCGATGGTGGCTGGCGTCGAGCGCCTCACAGCGCATTTCCGACGAGGCGGGCGACCTCGTCGCCATGGACGAAGGCGACCGCGCGTTCGATCGCGCGCGCGTCGGGCGCGATGCCGGTGTAGAGCACGAATTGCTCGAGCGCCTGGAGCACGATCACTTCGGCGCCCGTGATCACCGGTTTCCCGGCATCCTCGGCGGCTTTCACGAAGAGCGTGCGCGCGGGCTGGGCGACGACGTCGAAAGCGACTTGGCAGCCCGCGACATGTTCGGCGGGGAACGCCAGCACTTCGGCGTCGGCGCCCTCCATGCCGAGCGGGGTGACGTTGACGAGCAGCCCCGCGCCGGGTTCGGGCAGGGTCTCGCTCCAGGCAAAGCCGTATTGGGCGGCGAGCGCGGGGCCGGTCTCGGGATTGCGGGCGACGATCGTTCCCGCGCGAAAGCCGCAGTCGCGAAGTGCCGCCGTGACCGCCTTGGCCATGCCGCCGCTGCCGCGCAGCACGAAGGGCGTCGCGGGATCGATCGCGCGGCGCTCGACCAGCCGGCGCACGGCCGAATAATCGGTGTTGTACCCGGTCAGCCGGCCCTCGTCGTTGACGATGGTGTTGACGCTGTCGATCGCGCGGGCCGAGGCCTCGAGGCCGTCGAGCAGGGGGATCACCGCCTCCTTGAAGGGCATCGAGATCGCGCAGCCGCGCACGCCCAGCGCGCGCAGGCCCGCGATCGCGCCCGCGATGTCGGCGGTCGGGAACGACTTGTAGACATAGTCGAGCCCGAGCAGGCCGTAGAGCGTGTTGTGCAGCCGCGAGCCCGCATTGCCGGGGCGCGCGGAAAGCGACATGCACAGCCGCGTATCGCGCCCGATGGTCTGCTTGTTGAGGAAGGGCAGGTCGGAAAATTCGGTCATCTGGGACGCAATCCTCGTTGAAGCAGGTCGGGCCGGCGAGCGCGATGTCGCCGGGCATGTGTGCGCCCCGCCAGCGGCGCAACTATGCAACAGCTGTCCGCGCTCTCGCAAGCCCGCGCGCCAGCCGGCCTTTTGCGCGAGCGGAGCCTCTGCGCACGTCGAGCAGGCTCACCGATCGCGTGGGCAAGGCCAGCGTGACGCCTTGGCCCTTGCCACTGCGGGCCGAAAATTGGACTGTCCATGTCCCGAAATTGGTATGGGCACTTGTCTGAGAGACAAATCCGTGCCCTAAATTCGCCGACAACGACAGGCGCCGAAGCGCGGATAGGGAGATGGACCGATGGAAAGGGCAGCGTGAACATCGCGCAGATGGTCAAGGGCCTGCCGGTGGTGAGCGCTCCGGCGACGGTCGATGCGGTGCTTCTGGCGCCGTTCGCCACGCCGGACGTGCGCTGAGATGCGCGTTTTCAAGCGGTTGAAGCCCTCGAGCCTCCTTGTCGCGAGCGGCCTGCTGGCTGGCCTGCCGACGGCATCGCCCGCCGCCCCGCCAGCCCCGGCGCCTGCAACCGGGCCCTGGCTGATCGCGCAAGGCACCCGGCCCGCCGCGATCATTCACGAGGACAGCCACCCGCTCACGCTGGCAGCGGACATGCTGGCCCGCGACCTCGCCGCCCTGAGCGGGGGCCAGCCGGTCGTGTCGGCGCGCCTCGAAGAGTGCGGCCAGGTCTGCATCGTGCTGGCCGGGCCGGGCTCGGACCTGCTTGCGGCGGTGGCGCGCGATACGGGATTTGCCGCCGGGGAACTGGACGGCCAGTGGGAATGCTACGTGCGCCAGGGCCTGGCCTCGCGCTCGGTTGCGGGGCGGCGCTATCTGGTGATCGCGGGTTCGGACGTGCGCGGCACGATCTGGGGGGCGGTCGACCTGACCCGCGAACTGGGGGTCTCGGCATGGGAATGGTGGGCCGACGTCACCCCGCGACAGGTCGCACGGATCGGCGTCGATCCCGCGCGCAAGGTTTCCGCGTCCCCCTCGGTGCGCTACCGGGGCATATTTCTCAACGACGAGGACTGGGGGCTGCAGCCCTGGGCGGCGCACACCTTCGAACCCGAAGTGGGCGACATCGGCCCGCGCACGTACGCGCGCATCTTCGAACTGATGTGGCGCCTCAAGGCGAACCTGATCTGGCCCGCGATGCACGACAGCACGGCGGCGTTCTACAGCGTGCCGGGCAATGCCGAGGCGGCGCGCGACCATGCGATCGTGGTCGGGACCTCGCACGCCGAGCCGATGATGCGCAACAACGTGCGCGAATGGCACGAGGCGAGCGACGGGCCGTTCAACTTCTTCGTCAACCGCCCGAAGATGGAGCGCTACTGGCAGCAGCGGATCGAGGACGTTGCCGGTTTCGAGAACGTCTACACCGTGGGCCTGCGCGGGGTGCACGATTCGGCCATGGAAGGCGCCTCCAGCCCCGAGGCGGCGCGCGATGCGCTGCAGGAGGCCATCACCTTGCAGCGCGGCCTGCTGGAGGGGGCCTTGCACCGGCCCGCCGACCAGGTTCCGCAGGCGCTGACGCTCTACAAGGAAGTGCTCGAGACCTACCGGATGGGCCTTCGCGTGCCCGATGACGTGACGCTGGTCTGGCCCGAGGACAACTACGGCTACATCAACCAGCTGCCCGACGCCAGGGAGCAGGCCCGCGCAGGCGGTTCGGGCGTCTATTACCACGTGTCCTACTGGGGGCGGCCCCACGACTACCTGTGGCTGGCGACCACGCATCCCGCTCTGGTGCGCGAGCAGATGGAGCGCGCCGCGCATGTCGGCGCGGATCGCATCTGGGTGCTCAACGTCGGCGACATCAAGCCGGCCGAGTACCTGATGGACTATTTCCTCGACATGGCCTTCGATCACGCGGCGATCGCGCGCAGTCCGCACATGGCGCTGACCCGATGGGCCGCGCGCCAGTTCGGCCCCGGCGCGGCGGACGAGGTCGCCGGCATCATGACCGAGTACTACGATCTCGCCTTCGAACGCCGGCCCGAATTCATGGGCTTCAGCCAGGTCGAGCCGATCACCCCGGTTCGTATCGGCGACTACGTGCGCTCGGGCGGCGGGGAGGCCTGGCGCCGGATCGATCGCTACGCCGCGCTGGTTCGCCGCGCCGAGGCCCTTGCGGAGCGGATGCCGGCCGATCGGCGCGATGCCTTCCTGGAACTGGTGCTCTATCCCCTGCGCGGGGCGGCGAGCCTGAACGCGCGCAATCTCAAGCTCGATCTCGCCGCGCTCTATGCCCGGCAGGGGCGACCGGTCGCGAACCTGCTGGCCGACCAGGCCCGCGCCGCCCACGCCCGAATCGTCGCCGACACGGCGACCTACAACGCGCTGGCCGGGGGCAAGTGGCGGGGGATCATGGACATGGCCCCACGCCGCCTGCCGGTCTTCGCCGAGCCGGTCTATCCCCACGCGGAATATCCCGCGCGCGAAGGCTGCACGGCCGACACGGGTGAACTCACTTTCGTTGCCGGGCGGGCGGCCAGCCACGTGCTGACGGTCGAGAGCCGGGGCAAGGCGGCGGACTGGCAGTTGTCGGGTCTCAAGGGGCTGACTGCGGCCCGCCTGCAGGGGCACCTCGATGCGGCGAACGGCTACATGCAGCGCATCGCCATCACCTATGACGGGCAAGACCGCGCCCCGGCCCTGGGCCCGCTCGTCTGCGGCGCAGCGCCGATCGCGGCTTCGGCACGCGTGGTCGCCTCGACCCGCGCGGATCAGGCGGTGGAGATCGATCACATCGTTTCCATGCCCGCCGCGATCGCCGCGCTCGAGGGTCGGGATTGGGAACGCGTGCCCGAACTGGGCTCTTCAGGGCTGGTCTTGCGCAGTCGGCTTGACCTGCCCAGCAGGGCGGAGGGGCGCGGGAACGGCCTCGCGCGCTTCGAATTCGACACGTCCGACAAGGGCGATGCCGCGTTGCAGATTGTCGCGCTTCCGGTGCACCCGCTCACCTTGCAGAACCACGTGCGGATCGCGGTTCGGATCGATGAGGGGGAACCTCGGATTCTCGACTTCGAAACCCACGGGCGCAGCGACGAATGGAAGGCCAACGTGCTGAGCAACACCGCCCGGCGCGAGATCCGGCTGCCGCAGCTGGAGGGCGGCCACCACACGGTCCGCGTCGAGGCGCTCGACCCGGGCTTCCTGCTCGACCGGCTCGAACTGCATCGCGACGGGGCACCGGCCTATTATGGTGTGGCGCCGACGCGGTAAGCGCAGCGCTTGCGCAGGTCAGGGCAGGTAGGTCAGGGCCGCTGCGTGCCGCGCCTCGCCTTACCAGTTCCACATCGTCCCGTCCTCGAGGCGGGCAACGGGAAGATAGGCCGGCTTGTACGGGTACCTGGCGGCCAGCGCCTCGTCGATGTCAACGCCATGGCCCGGGGTTTCGCCGCAGAACAGCTCGCCCTTTTCGAAGCGGTAATCGTGCGGGAACACCGCATCGGTCTCCTCGGTGTGGCGCATGTATTCCTGGATGCCGAAATTGGGTACCCAGGTGTCGAAGTGCAGCGCGGTTCCCATCGTCACCGGCGAGAGGTCGGTCGCGCCGTGGCAACCGGTGCGCACCTGGTAGAGCGCGGCGAGGTCGGCGATGCGGCGCAAGTGGGTGACCCCGCCCGCGCTCACGATGGTGCAGCGGATATAGTCGATCAGCTGGTTCTCGATCAGGTCCTTGGCGTCCCAGATCGAACTGAAGACCTCGCCCACGGCAAGCGGCGTGGTGGTGTGGTGGCGCACCAGCCGGAAGGCGTCCTGGTTTTCCGCCGGGGTGCAGTCCTCCAGCCAGAACAGCTGGTAGGGTTCGAGCATCTTGCCCAGGTTCGCGGCCTCCTGTGGGGTGTAGCGATGGTGCCCGTCGTGCAGCAGGTGGTGGTCGAAGCCGTAGGTTTCGCGCAGCTTCTCGAACAGCCGGGGCACGTAGTTGAGTGCCTTGCGGGTATCCCACCCGGTGACCGAGGGCAGCGCGGCGTCGGCCGGTTCGTAGTAGAGCTTGCCGCGGCCCACGCCGTAGGCGTCCTTGATACCGGGCACGCCGGTCTGGGCGCGGATCGCCTTGTAGCCCAGGTCGATGTAGTGGCCGACGGCCTCGACGGTCTCGGCGATGTCCGCGCCATTGGCATGGCCATAGACCATGACCCCCTCGCGGCTGCGCCCGCCCAGCAGCTGGTACAGCGGCATGCCCGCCATCTTGGCCTTGATGTCCCACAAGGCGACGTCGACCGCGGCAATCGCGCGCATCGTCACCGGGCCGCGGCGCCAGTAGGCCCCGCGATAGAGGTACTGCCAGATGTCCTCGATCCGGCGCGGGTCCATTCCGATCAGGCAGGGGATCACATGCTCTTCGAGATAGGCGACGGCGGCCTTTTCGCGTCCGTTGATGGTCGCATCGCCAATGCCGTGGACGCCTTGGTCGGTTTCGATCTTGAGAGTAACGAAATTGCGTCCAGGGCAAGTCACGATGACTTTGGCCGAAGTGATCTTCACGGCAATGTCTCCGAAGGATGGGCGCCTGATGCCCGAAAGAATCCTTGCATATTGGCCTTACAATGAATTTGCAATAGGTCATGCCTCTTGGGTGGGTGGACCCAGGCGCCCGGTGGCGTCGCTGCGGCCATCGCATACCGGGCCCGCTTCGGGTGGCACGCGCCGGGTTCAGTCTTTCGGAGGGGCTGCGCTGCGCAGCAGCGTCCACAAGATGGCCATGCCGCTGGCGGTCCCGACCATGCGGCTGTCGAAGATGACCGAACACCGGGTGATGAGGGCGCCGTTCAGCACCTGGTAGGCCAATCCTACGAAGCTGAACAAGGCGGTCGCCACACCCGGCGAGCCCGCAAGCCCGATGCAGGCCGGGCCCACCATGCTCTGCGCCCCGAACGACATCGTGATCGTGCGCGAGGCGATGACCCCCGCGCCGCGCCGCATCGGCAGCGGGGGCCGCAAGCCGGCGTAGAGCGAGCCGAGATCGGCCGCGACGAAGGGCATCCAGGCCCAGAGTGCGACGCCCTTGAGGTCGAGCCCCCAGACCGAGACACGTCGGGCCTTGCCTGTTCGCGCGCTGCGCGGGGTTCGCCCGTCCTGGCGGGAAGGCGGGCGAATGGCGAGGGCGGGCACGTCGATCTAATGCAAGTCTGTTTGCACCGCTTGCACGTGTTGCGCAGGCCTGTACGGCGCGGCGCTCGTCCTGCAATCGATCGCGTGCGGCCCGATGGGGCGAAAACGTGCGCAATCTGCCTGGATCCGTGCCGATTGGTAAATTCGTTGTTTATAAACAATCAGTTACATCTTAATGCAAAGATGACTTTCGTGTGACGGCTGGTGGTCGGTGCTGTCATCGAAGCATCGTGGAACCGTCATCGTCCCGGCCTATCCGACCGCCGAACGGGGCCTGTGTGGCCTCGCAAGGTTCAGGATGATGACGATGACGCATTCCCTTCGTTTGCACGCAACGCTTTCCCTTGGTGCGCTGGCATTCGCCTCGTTGGCGACGCCCTCGTTCGCCGCCGATGCGGCCGACAGCGCCGCCGCGACCGAAAGCGCCGCCGCGGCGCCGAGCGGCGCGATCGTGGTGACCGCGGCCAAGACCACACGCACCGCGACCGAACTGACCGGAGTCGAGATCCAGAAGATCCTGCCCGGTGTCGCGGCCTTTCGCGCGATCCAGACGATGCCCGGCGTGATGTACCAGACCGGCGATCCCTGGGGCAACAACGAGCAGAACATGTCGCTCTACATCCACGGCTTCGCGATCAACCAGCTGGGCTATACGCTCGACGGGCTGCCGCTGGGCGACTTGTCCTACGGCAACATCACCGGGATCTCGCCGCAGCGTGCGGTCATTTCCGAAAACATCGGCAGCGTCGTCGTCTCCACCGGCGCGGGTGAGCTGGGCATTCCCTCGCTCAACAACCTGGGCGGTGCGATCGAGCTGACTTCGGCCGATCCCAAGGCGGACATGGGCCTCGACTTCAACCAGACGATCGGCTCCTACCAGGCCTCGCGCACCTACTTGCGCCTCGACACCGGGGCCTTCGGCGCGGACGGTTCTAACAGCGCCTACATCGCCGCCGCCCGCCAGAATGCGCGCGCCTGGGACTACGACGGGCGCCAGAAGGGCTGGCAGGTCAACGCCAAGTACGTCCACGACAACGACGCGGGCAAGCTGACCGCCTACTTCGATTTCTCGGACAAGCAGGAGCCCAACGAGGACGCGACGACGACCTACGTCAATCCGACCACGGCGGCGCAGGCCTATACCCCCTACACCCGCCCGTTCACTTATCCCAATTTCCGGGCCGCGCTCGACTACGTCGATGCCGATGGCAACACGCCGACTGCGGAAGGCAGCAACTACCGCAACTACTTCTCGGCCGCGCTTCGCACCGACTATCTGGGCTACCTCAAGTACGACGCGAACATCAGCGACGCCGTGACCTGGTCGAACCAGGTCTACTACCACCACAACCAGGGCCAGGGCGTGGTCGCCGGGCCGCTCGGCCAGTCGCTCTCGGTGGTCAAGGCCTATTACCCCGACTACGATATCGGCGAGCTGGTCGACGTGACCGGAGGCAGCGGTTACGTCACGCGCGTCACCCAGTACCGCATCGACCGCGAGGGGCTGGTCTCGACGCTCCAGGCGACGCTGGGCAACCACACGCTCGAGCTGGGCGGCTGGTACGAGCACAACAGCGGCCAGAACTGGCGCCGCTGGTACGCGCTCGACGTCGACAATCCGACAGACCCCTATCACTGGCAAAAGAACGCGCTTTTCACCCAGTACGTGTTCCAGTACCGCACCGACGCCGTGCAGCTTCACCTGCAGGACAAGTGGGAGGCCAACGACCGCCTGACCGTCGAGGGCGGCGTCAAGTCGAGCCTCGTCTTCGCCAAGGGCTGGTACCCGGTGCAGCCGGTCGCGGGATCCTATTCGGGCATGGTCGACGGCCTGCCCTCGGGCAAGATCAGCACCAAGGAATGGTTCCTGCCCGCACTTGGCGCGAAGTACGACCTCAACGGCTCCGAGCAGCTCTATTTCAACATCCAGAAGAACATGCGCAACTACGGCACCGCGCCGTGGAGCCAGGGCAGCCAGGAGGCCTTCGACTACTTCAAAGAGACCGGCAAGCCCGAGACCTCGTGGACTTATGAGGCGGGCCTGCGCAGCCACCGCAGCTTCCCGGGCTTCTTCCTTTCCGCGCTCGACCTCCAGCTCAACTACTACCATGTCGATTTCTCGAACCGCCTGCTGGCCGTCAGCACGACCGTGGGCGGCCTTGGCGGCAGCTCGATCACGGGCGGCACGACCGCGCTGTTCAACGTGGGCGGGGTGACCACCGACGGTGCCGACGCCGCGCTGACGCTTTCGTTCGGGCCGCACTTCTCGATATACAACGGCGTCTCGTTCAACAGCTCGAAGTACGACGACGACTACACCAACGGCACGACGACCTACGCGACCTCGGGCAAGCAGGTTCCGGGCAGCCCCAAGTGGATGAACAAGACGGTGGTCTCGGCCAACGCCGGGCCGCTCGACCTCCAGCTTACCGGCGAATACGTGGGCAAGCGCTATGCGACGTACACCAACGACGGTTCGGTCGGTTCCTACTTCCTGGCGAGCGGGCGGCTGGCCTTCGAGATGCCGACATTGGACTCGCTGGCGAAGAAGGCGACGCTTTCGCTCAACGTCACCAACATCTTCGACGAGAAGGGCGCCTCGACGATCTCGGTCAGCCAGCCCAGCTCGGTCTACGCGGTCTACCCGCTGGCACCGCGCCAGTGGTTCCTCACCTTCTCGGGCTCGTTCTGATGGCGGCCTGGACCCTCGATGCCGTCTCGCGCCGTCGCCTGCTGGCGACGGGTGCGGGGCTCGGCACCGCTTTCGCGCTCGTCCCCGCCTTGGCGGACGCGCTCTCGCCCGCTTCCAACGCAGCGGGCCGGGCCAGGCCGCTGGTGATCGGGCACCGGGGCTGTTCGGCGCTGCGGCCCGAGCACACGCTCGCCTCTTACGCCAAGGCGATCGAGCAGGGCGCCGACTTCGTCGAGCCCGACCTCGTCGCGACGAAGGACGGCGTGCTCGTCGCCCGTCATGAGAACGACATTGCCGAGACCACCAACGTCGCCGACCATCCCGAGTTCGCCGGGCGGCGCACGACCAAAGTCGTCGACGGCCAGACGATCACCGGCTGGTTTACCGAGGACTTCACGCTTGCCGAGCTCAAGACCTTGCGGGCGGTCGAGCGGCTGGGCGCGAAGCGGCCCGAGAGCAACGGCTATTCGGGCCAGTTCCAGCTGCTGACGCTGGAGGAGATCGCCGACTTCGTGGCCGCCGAATCCGCCGCGCGCGGGCGCACGATCGGGCTCATCCCCGAGCTTAAGCATTCGACCTACTTCAAGGGGATCGGGCTCGAGCTCGAGCCGCGTTTCCTCGATCGCGTCGCGGCGAGCCATTACCTGCAGACCGCCCCCGTCATCGTCCAGAGCTTCGAGGTCTGCAACCTGAAATGGTTGCGCCCGCGGATTTCCGCCTATGCGCGCATGCAGCTGCTGCAACTGACGGTGCCGCTCGACATGCGCCCGGCCGACGTCGCCGCGCAGGGCGGCACGCTCACCTACAACCAGATGCACACGCCCGCTGGGCTGGCTGAAATGAAGAGCTACGCGGACTGGGTCTCGCCGGTGTTGCAAGGGATCATTCCTTTCGGCACGGCGAGCGGCGGGCCGGGGCCGCTGCGCGCGCCGACCAGCCTCGTGCGCGATGCCCATGCGGCGGGTCTCCTCGTCTCGTGCTGGACCTTCCGCCCCGAAAACGTGTTCCTGCCAAGCGACCTGCAGGACAAGGGCGACGACTATGCGCGCAACGACAAGGCCTGCATCGAACTGATGCGCCGCTTCATCGCGCTGGGGATCGACAGCTTCTTCACCGATGATCCCGCGCTCGGCCGGATCGCGGTGGACGGCATGGCGGGCTGATTCAGGCGCGCAGCATTGCGATCACCGTCTCGCTGAGCGCAGAGGCACCCTTGCGCAAGCTCAGCCGGAATTCGGGGCGCGGGGCCTTCTCGGCGTGGAGTTCGAGCATGACGCGCCAAGTGTCCTCGCGCCCCACCACCGGATAGACGGCCAGCGTGGCGATGGCTTCGCGGGGCAGGTCGGTCTCGGCCGTCACGCCCGAGCTTCGCGTCTCGCCGGCAAGAACGGGTCCGGTGAAATCGAAGACGTACTTGCGCCGGGCCTGCTCCGGCGGGCTGCCGGGGCGACCGGCGGGGCCCTCGAAGCGGTTGGTGCAACGTGCCTGCGTGCCGGCAAGGGGTTCCTCGCTGGTCCAGTGCAGGCGATAGGCGAGGTCGCGCCGCTCCCCGGCTTGGGTGGGGGTGTCGCTGACCCAGAAGGCGACGACGTTGTCCTGTGTCTCGCTGGCGGTCGGCATCTCGTAGAGCATGACCTCGCCTGCGCCCCAGTCGCCTTCGGGTTCGACCCAGAGCGAGGGGCGCTTGTCGTAGAAGGCGCCGTCGTCCTGGTAATGCGCGAAGTCGCGGTCGCGCTGGAGCAGGCCGAAGCCCTTGACGTGGTCGGCACGAAAGCTGGTGGTGCGTGCGTGGGGCGCGTTCTCGAGCGGACGCCAGATCCGCTCGCCATTGCCCGCGAGCACGGCAAGGCCGTCGCTGTCGTGGATCTCGGGGCGCCAGTCGGCGCGCGGGCCACTCTGGTCGTACCAGAACATGCTGGTCAGCGGGGCAAGCCCGAGGCGGGTGACGCCATGGCGCAGGAACAGCGCGAGGCGCACGTCCTGGTGGACGCCGTCCGTGCCCTTGCGGCAGTCGAACGAGCAGGCTCCGGCAAGCGCGGGCCCGTCGAGCAGCGCGAGGATGCGCACGTGGTCACGGCCCAGTTCCTCGATCCAGAAGGCGGTGAAGGCGGGGAATTCCTCCGGCGTGGCGAGCCCGGTGTCGATGGCGATGGCCCGCGCGGAGAGGCCGTACTGGTCCTGCTGGCCCGCCGAGCGGAAATAGCAACCGCCCAGATAGGCCAGCCAGTCGCCCTTGGTGTCGAGGCCAGGCGCGTTCATCACGCGAAATCCGGCCGGGGTGGCGACCTTGTCGTGCGCGAACATGCCTTTGGCATCGATCAGGCGGCGGGCCTGTCCCTGCGACAGGACGTGGATGTCGACCCCGCGCTCGGCGATGGCGTGGGTCGCCGGGAACAGCCGCAGGTCATTCCCGAGCCGCGCGGCCTGACCATAGGCGAGGCGCCCGAAGCCGTCGAAGTCGGGCGCAGCGTCGGGTGCCGGCGGACGCTGGGCGAAGGGCCGCGCGGCGAGATCGCGCGCCCGTTCGATCAGGATGTCCCACGAGAACGCCTCGGGCGCGCCGTAGCGGGTATCGCCTTGCGCGCGCAGCGCGCCGGGCGCCAGCAGGAATCCCAGGGCCAGCGCCGGGAGGGCACCTGCCACCTGCCGACGCGTCGCGCGAAGATTCTCGTGCGCCATGGGAAACCTGCCCTTTGTCCTGCCTCTCGCCAATGCCCTGCTAAGCGCTTGGCGCGCGGGCAAGGTTCCCCGGGCCCCGTTGGGGGCCGCGAAAATCGCAGGCGATGGTCTGTCGGATCCGCACATGGGCCAAGGTATTACTAATTCCGTTAGAGGTGCCGTTTGCGCTTCGCCTTGTTGAAACACATTACTTGAGGAATTAAGAATTCAGTTCGAGAGTCGGGAGGGCGATATGACCAACCGGGCAATTCGTAAGCCGATTTTACTTTCCTTGAATGAAAACCGCAGCCTGGCGATGGGCCTTTTGACGGTGCTCATTGCGGGCATGGCCTGGCTCAACTGGGCACAGCCCTTGCCGCCGCGCTGGACCTGGTGCTGGACCGCGGTACTGCTGCTCGGCGCGATCATGGTCATGGGCGGCGCGGTCAACGGGCGGCTCAACGGCGTGCTGATCGACAGCCGCAACCGGGTGAGCCTCTCCAAGTTCCAGATGCTGGTGTGGACCGTGCTGGTGCTCTCGGCGCTCTGCGTGGGGGCGGCCTGGAACATCAAGCACGGCCTCGTTCCGATCGGGCCGGACCGCAAGCCGGGCGGGGGCGCGCTCGATATCGCGATCCCGGTGCAACTGCTGTTTGCGATGGGCATTTCCGCAGGCTCGTTTGTCGCCGTCCCCTCGCTCTTGCAGCTCAAGGCCAACCAGGCGACGAGCGAGCAGGCCCTGGCGAGCGCCGAAGCGCGACTGGATCTGCGTCCGGGCGAGGCCGATCCGACCGGCCGGGTGTTCAAGTTCGCCAAGCCCGAGCTTGCCTCGTGGACCGACATTTTCTTGGGTGACGACGTCGGCAACGCCGGAGCAGCGGACCTCAGCAAGGTCCAGCAATTTGCAATCACCGTGCTGATCGTGGGCATCTACGTCGGCAGTATCTGGGCCATGCTTGGCGCCTTGGGGCCGCGCGACGCCTTCTCCAGCCTGCCGCCGCTTTCGGAAGGCTTCGTCTCGCTCATGGCGATCAGCCACGCCTCCTACCTCGCCTACAAGGTGGTGCCGCAGGAGGCGGGGGAGGGGGATGCGACGCGCGTGCACGATCCCCGACTGGACGCGGTCGGATGAGCGCGGGCGGCCACTACACGGTTACCGCCAACCGGTTGAACCTGCGCTCCGAGCCCGGCATCGATTCGCGGGTCCTTGCGGTCATTGCAGGCGGCACGGCAGTGGTCCCCGACGGCGATCTCGCCGCCGAGTGGTGGCACGTCGCCACGCAGGATGCGCGTCTCGCGGGCTATGTCGCGCGGCGCTACCTCGCCCCCGTCAGCAGCGCGCTGCCGCACGTCGAAAACGACGCGGTCGAGGTGCTCTGGGCCCTGACCGAACGCTGCGCCGGGCGCGTTTCCTATGAGCTTGGCGCCAAGCTCAGCGCGCAAGGGCGGATCGACTGCTCGGGCTGGGTCTGCGAACTGACGCAAGCGGCCTTCAGCGCGATCAACGCCGCCGCAGCGCCCGAAGTGGTGTTCGAGCGCAGCGACTTCGCCGCGCTGGTGACCCATTCGGACGGCATCGTCAGCGGCATCGAGCGGCGCACCGGTTTCGTTCTCCACGGAGCCCAGGTGACCGCCGCCGCGCTGCGCCCGGGCATGCTCATCGGCATGGACTATGGCGCGCACACCTGGGAGCTGGGCCATCCGCCGCGCGTCTACGGCATCGACCATATCGTCCAGGTCGTGGCCGAGCCGGGCTCGGGGCGCCTGTACATCTCGCAAAGTTCGTCTTGGGAAAATGGTGTCAACCGCGTGCCGCTGGCCGACTGGCTGGGCGCGGCCGCGCAAGCTAAGCTGCGCGCGCAGAACCGGATGCACGCGGTCGACCCGTTCCTGATGGCCGATCGCAACACCGCCTTCGTGGGGCTGACGTCGGCGGTGAAGGCGCTCGAGGTCCCGGTCGCCCCAGTGGCGCCGCCGTCCGCTCCGGCGCTCGCCGTCGCGACCAACGCCGCGCTGGCGATCTCGGCGGCGGCGAGCGACCTCGTCGTCGGCTTCGAGGTCGGCAGCCGCGCCTATTACGAGCGCGCGCTGATCCACCCGATCTGGCCGCAGGCGGGGTCGGGCATCACCATCGGCATCGGCCACGACCTGGGCTACACCACCAAGGAGGCCTTCGCGCGCAACTGGGCGGGGCTGTCCGCATCCGACCGCGCGCGGCTGAGCGGGGCGATCGGCAAGCGCGGCGCGGCGGCCAAGGCGCTGCTGGGCTCGCTTCGGGACATTCGCGTGCCCTGGACGCTGGCCGAGGGCGTCTACCGCAAGGTCGACATTCCCGAGATGATCGCGACGACCACGCGCGTCCTGCCCAATTGCGAGCGGCTCGCGCCCGATTGCCTCGGCGCGCTCGTCTCGCTCAGCTTCAACCGTGGGGCCTCCTATGCCACGGCGCGCAAGGCCACCGACACGATCGACCGCTACCGCGAGATGCGCGCGATCCGCGCGCTAATGGCGGCCGGGCAGTTCAGCCTGGTCTCCGCGCAGATCCGCGCGATGAAACGGATCTGGCGCGGCACCACAATCGAGGGCGGGATGAACCGGCGCCGCGATGCCGAGGCGGACCTGTTCGACGCGGGCATCAAGGCGATGGAAGCGGCCGAGGCCATCCGCGCTGCCGCCGCGTCCGCTGGCAAGGACGAACTGATCCCCGAAGTCCTGCCCGGCGTGCACGCGGAGAAAGCGTTTCCCGACGAGGGCGAGGAGGAGGCCGTCGCGGCGGCGAGGGCGGCGCCACCCGCGCTGGCGCTCGACCAGGCGGACCTCGTCGCGCGCGCGCGGGTGGTCTGGGCGAGCGACGACAAGGCCATCGATTACGCCCACTTGCGCAGCCTGCCGCCGCCCGGAACGCGCTTCACGCTGCGCGCCGAGGACCTCGCCCGGCTCCACGCCCTCAACCACTTTCCCGCCGATTTCGGGGGCGGTCCGGCGGTCCTGTTCGGCCTGCGCGGCTGCGGGATCGTGCAAGGTGGGGGGGGCTTGCTCGAGGAGGCGGTGCTGGTCGACCAGCGCCCCGACCACGCCAGCGCGCGCTGCGTGATGGGGGTATGGGACCGCGCGCAGGGGCGCATCGCGGTATTCCCGGCCTCGACCGTGCCCAACGCCAAGGCGGTGACCGGCTGGCAGGCGACCCGCAAGTCGGGCAACCTGCTGCCCACCGGCTTCTACGGCTACATAACCGGCACCCACAACGAAAAGCCCGGCTGCCTGCTCTTGCGCAAGAGCCTGGGCGAGCCGCGCGTGGTGGTGGTGCGCCGCTCCTCGAACGACTTGCGCTACGAGCGCGCCGACATCGCGGACCCATGCGCGCCGGGGGACAACATCCACCCCAGCTTCTACGCGACGAGCGAGGCGGGGTTCAGTTCGTTCGGCTGTCAGGTGGTGGTCGGCAAAGCGGACCGGGCGGGCAACCATACCGGGCCCTGGGCGAAATTCCGTGAGGCGATGGGCCTGCCCGCGCACGGTGCGCGCGATGGACAGGGCTTTGGCTACATGCTCCTGACCGGCGCGGAGGCGAACCTCGCCTCCGCGCTGCGTCGCTCGGGTGTGGCCGGGGATGCGGGGGATTGGGCGAGCCTGCACCGCCTGCGGTTCGGATCGCAGGGTGACGAAGTGCGGCGCCTGCAGGCGGTGCTCGGCCTGCCGGACCCGGACGGCGATTTCGGGCGCAACACCTCGGACCGCTTTCACGCGCGCCAGCGCGAACTGCTCGAGGGGAACTGCGACGGCATCTGCTCGCCCGAACTGGCCAAGGCGGCAGGTTGGTCGATCTTTACCTGACGCGCGGCGGAGTCCGTCCGGAGCCCGAAGACCTGCTAGAGAATCCTGAGCCCGCGCGCCGTAGGCGTTCCGAACGTCGCCTGCGAGCTGCGCCTTTTCCTGAAATTTCTATTTTTTAACCAACATCTTGGCTGTGTCGTCGGAGGGCGGGACCGCTCGTTCCGGAAAAGCGAGTACCCGGCCGGGGCGGGCGGAAATAGGATCGATCACGCCCGAAAATCCGTGAAAGCAACGGGTTGTTGCAACAAGAGCGATGTCGCACGTGAACATGATCCTCTCGCGCCCGAAGGCGCCCGTCACGCAACCTGCCGCCGGACCCGCGGCACACTCGCGCGGAACGACGCGCGGCCTGCTGGCCCGCTTCGCGCCGCTGACGGGCGCTTTGGCGCTGTGGTCCAGCGCTGTCTTTGCCGCCGCGGGGCCGGCGCCTGGGGGCGACCCCTACCACGCGCGCGTCGCGGAGGCGGGCTACGGGCACAAGTTCGCCGAGGTCAACGGGGTCAGGCTGAGCTACTGGGAAGGGCCCGACAATGGCCCGCCGCTGGTCCTGCTCCACGCCCAGTTGCTCGACTGGTACGCCTACAGCCGCGTGCTGCCGGGCCTTGCGGGCAAGTTCCATGTCTACGACATCGATTACCCCGGCCATGGCGAGACGGTCACGCCCGCTGACTACCCGATGACCGCGAATCGGATCGGGGCGGACCTGGGCGACTTCATCGCGGCGCGGATCGGCCAGCCGGTCTTCGTCACCGGCAATTCCTCGGGCGGGTTGCTGGCGACCTGGCTGGCGGCGAACCGGCCCGAATGGGTGCGAAAGGCGCTGCTCGAGGATCCGCCGCTGTTCGCTTCGCAATATCCGGCGATCAGGCAGACCGTCGCCTACAAGGCCTTCGCCACCAGCGAAACGGCGGTGCGCACCGATCATCCGGACGATTTCCTGCTTTACTGGATCGCGCAAAGCAAGCCGTTCTTCCGCAGACACGCGGGGCCGGGCGTTGCCTTCGTCCTGACGCGCGCGGTCACGGCTTACGAGCGCAACCACCCCGGCGAACCGGTCGAACTGCCGCGCCTTGCCGCAAGGAACGCGACCGTGTTCATGATGATCCGCGGGCTCAGCCAGTATGACCCGCGCTTCGGCGCGGCGTTCTACGACGGCACCTGGAACGCGGGCTTCGACCATGGTGCGGCGCTGGCGCGAATTCGCTGTCCGGTGCTGCTGATGCAGGCGAACTGGTCAGTCGGTGCGGACGGCATGCTCGAGGGGGCGATGACCCGGGAGATGGCCGATGCGGCAATGGCGCGCCTCAGGCACGGCGAATATGTGCGCGTCGACGCCGGGCACGTCGTCAATCTCGACAAGCCCGCGCTCTGGCTGGCAACGGTCGAGCGCTTCTTCCTCGGTTGAGCCTGCCCGGCGAAGCGGGGACCGGCCGCGCGCCTTGGCGGGCGTGGCCGGTCCCCCGGTCCGGCTCAGGGCATGGCGACGTAGATCGCGCCCAGCACCGCCACGATTACGCTCAGGAAAATGCCTGCGTGGACGAAGTCGCGCGCAGCGAAGCGGTCGTGATGGTCCGCGCGGTATGCGCGGTAGTGCGCTGCCACGCGCGGATCGGAGGCGAGGGTGCCCAGGTCGAGCGGAGTGGCGACGCGGCGGAACCAGCGGTGGATTGCCTCGAGCTCCTCATCCGAGAGCTGGGGATAGCGCACGAGCAGTTCGGCCACGTGCGCACGTTCGTCGTCGGCGACGACGCCGGCGTTCTTGGGGTTCATAAGTGGATAGGTCCTGAAGATACGGGAAACGGGGCCTGCACGGGGCAGGCCGGCGTCGGTGTTCTTCAGGCGCGGGGCGGGGCCGTGGCGTCGGGTGGAGAGCCGGGGCGGCCGCGCGGAGGTGGCGCGCGGATCGGGGCGTGCGCGAAGGCGGGCGCGGGGCGGACCGCTTGCGCGAGCGGGCGAGGATGCGCAGCTGGCTCGAGCCTTGCCTGCGGCGGCGCAGACCGGGAGACCACCGGCTTGGCGGCCTGCTCGCGTTGGGAGACCAGCGCGAGGTCGAGCGTGGCCGCGCTGAAGGCGGAGCCCTGCGTGCGTTCGAGCGGGGCGCGGATCGGCTCCAGGGCCTGCACGCCGATGGCGCAGAGCAGCGCCAGCGCGAAAAGGCGCAAACTGGCGAGGCAGGGGAGCTTGAAGGTCACCCGCACCGATCTAGTGTGGCGCAAGCGCACCGGCAAGGGCGCTGTGCGCGCGCAGGGGGTGAAGGGGGCTGGCGGGACGCGCAAAAGAAGGTTACTCCCGCTCGACCGATTATTACTCCCTTTCCTAAAATGCATACCAGGAGACCTAACAAATGCGTCGCACACTCCTCGCGGGCGCCTCGAGCGCGGCAGCGGCTTTCGCGTTCCTGCTCAGCCCGAACGCGCAGGGCGCCGAAGTGGCGATGCCGGTGATTTCGGCTGAGAACGCGGCGGTAACCCCGCTCCCCGAGAGCGTGCCGAGCAACCTGCCGCGCACTGCGCGTCCGGTGCACTACGCGATCCAGATCCAGCCCGACGCCAAGGCGCTGACCTTCGGCGCGAGCGCGGCGATCGATCTTCAGGTCTTCCAGGCGAGCAAGACCCTCGTCCTCAACGGCAACGAGCTGACCGTGACGCGCGCGCGGCTGGTTCCCGCAGGTGGCGGCAAGGCGCTCGACCTCCAGGTGGCCGCCGACGCGGAAGCGCAGACGCTCACCTTCACCGCACCCAGCGCCATCGCCAAGGGCCGCTACCGGCTCGAGCTGGCCTATACCGGCGTGATCGGTCGCCAGGCGGCCGGGCTCTTCGCGCTCGACTATCCCGATCCGGCCACCGGCAAGGACGTGCGCGGGCTGTTCACCCAGTTCGAGGCGCCCGACGCGCGCCGCTTCGTGCCCAGCTTCGACGAGCCGGCCTACAAGGCGACCTTCGACCTTTCCGCGGTGGTTCCCGCCGACCAGATGGCGATCGGCAACATGCCCATCACCAAGACCGAGGACCTTGGCAACGGGACCAAGCGCGTCACCTTCGCGACCACGCCGCGCATGAGCAGCTACCTCCTCTTCTTCGCCACCGGCGAATTCGAGCGCGCGGCGATGAAGGCCGCCGACGGCGTCGAGACGGGCATCGTCGGCCCCAAGGGCACGGGCGCGCAGATGGGCTATGCGCGCGATGCGATGGCCGAGGTGCTACCCTACTACGACGACTACTTCGGCGTGCGCTTCCCGCTGCCCAAGCTCGACAACGTTGCCGCACCGGGCGCCTCGCAGTTCTTCAGCGCGATGGAGAACTGGGGCGCGATCATGACCTTCCAGCGCCTGCTCCTGCTCGATCCCAAGCTGACCAGCCCGTCGATCAAGCAGGGCATCTATTCGGTCCAGGCGCACGAGATGGCGCACCAGTGGTTCGGCGACCTCGTCACCATGGCCTGGTGGGACGACATCTGGCTCAACGAAGGCTTCGCGAGCTGGATGGCGGCCAAGGCGACCGCGCACTTCAATCCCGACTGGAACTGGCTGCTCGGCCAGATCGACGGGCGCGAGGGCGCGATGGCGCAGGATGCGTTGCCCACCACGCACCCGGTCGTCCAGCACGTGCGCACCACTTCGGAGATGGAGCAGGCCTTCGACGGGATCACCTACGAGAAGGGCCAGGCGGTCATCACCATGCTCGAGCACTACGTGGGCGAGGACACCTGGCGCGCGGGCCTGCGCGGCTACATGAAGACCCACGCCTTCGCCAACACCCAGAGCAAGGACTTGTGGTCGGCGATCGAGCAGGCGGGCGGCAAGGACGTCAACCGCATCGCACAGGCCTTCACCACCCAGCCCGGCGTGCCGCTGGTGCGCGTGGAGAGCGTTTCGTGCCAGGGCGGCAAGACCACGCTCCAGCTTTCGCAGGGCGAGTTCTCGACGCGCAACACCACCGGCGAGACGCAGAGCCTCTGGCCGATCCCGCTGCTGCTGAGCGCGCAGGAAAGCAAGGACGGCGACGTCCAGCACCTGATGACCGCGCGCCGCGAGACGGTGACGCTCGAGGGTTGCGGACCGGTGCTCGTCAACGCAGGCCAGCTCGGTTACTACCGCACGCTCTATTCGAAGGAGGCGCTGGCCGCGCTGGTCAAGGACTTCGCGGGGCTCTCGTCGATCAACCAGTACGGCCTCATCCGCGACAACATCGCGCTGGCCTCCTCGGGTTACCAGGACATGGGCGCCGGGCTCGACCTCATGGCCGCGGTTCCTGCCAAGGTCGATCCGGTCATGGCGGGTAACCTCGCGGGGCTCTGGGCGAGCTTCTACGACGTGCTCGAGGCCCCGGCCGACAAGGCGGCGCTGGCCACCTTCGCCTCGGCCCGCTTCGCGCCGCGCCTGAAGGCGCTCGGCTACGATCCGGTGGCGGGCGAGCCGCTGGTCGACACTGCGCTGCGCGGCGATCTCATCCGGCGCCTGGGCGCCATGGGCGATCCCGAAGTGGTCGCCGAGGCGCGCCGCCGCTTCCGCCTGCTGGCCAGCGACCCCCACGCGCTCGACGGCCCGCTCAAGGCGACCTGGCTGGCGGTGGCGGCCAAGAATGCAAGCGCGCAGGACTGGGCCTTGATGAAGCAGCTCGCCGTCGGGGCGGGCTCGATCGTCGAGCGCCAGATGTACTACGCGGCGATGGGTTCGGCGAAGGACGAGGCGCTGGCCAAGCAGACGCTCGAGCTTGCCATTTCGGGCACGCCCGATGCCACCAGCGGCTCGCAGATGATCGTCGCGGTGGCGGGCGATCATCCCGACCTCGCCTGGGAGTTCGTGCGTGCGCATGGCAAGGAGACCGACGCGCTGATCTCGAGTTCGGGCCGTCCGCGCTTCCAGGCCGCGCTGGTGCGCAATTCGAGCGACCCGGCAATGGCCACGAAGCTCGAGGCCTTCGCCGCGACGCTGCCCGAGGACCAGGCCAAGCCGATCAACCAGGCGCTCTCGCGCCTTGAGGAGCGGCTCAAGAACCGTCCGCGCATTCGCGCGCAGATCGCGGCCTGGCTGGCCCAGCGCTGAGGCGGCAGGAGCGCGCGGCTCAATCCCGCTCGGCTTCGCCTTCAGGGGTGAAGCCGAGCGGGTAGCGGCCAAGCGCGAAGAGGATCGCCACCGCGAAGAGCAGGAGCACGCTCGAGAGGTAGATCTCGGGCGCGTATGTGCCGAAGTGGTCGAAGATCGCGCCGTAGATCGCCGGCGCGAACCCGGCGCCGAGGCCGAAGATCGCGTACTGGATCGCATAGAGCTCGCTGAAGTGGGCCTGCCCGAAGTAGCGCGCGGTCATGAAGGCGACGAGGTCGAACTCGGCGCCCGCGACGAGGCCCAGCGTGACCACCGCGCCGATCATGATCGAGGGTGTCAGCACCGGCGAGGCGAGCAGGGCGAGCGCGCCGATCGCGGGCACCACCAGGATCGCGCAGACCAGCGGCGCCCAGATCCGGTCGAGCAGCAGCCCCGAGACGATGCGCCCCGCGGTCACGCTGATCGCGAGCCCGGCGAGCGCGGTGGCCGCCGTCGCGGGCGAAACCTCGCGGGCAAGGAGCAGCGGGTAGAGGTTGGGCAGCAGCCCGCTCACCGCGAAGGCAAGCGCCATCGAGCCCGCGGCGAGGATCCAGAAGCGCACGCCGCGCAGCGCCTCGCGCACGGGCATGCCGCTTGCGGGAAGGGCCTTGGCGCGGCCTGCCGCGCGCGGGGCGGGCATGCGCAGCCAGAGCCAGAGCACCGGAATGGCAAGCACGATCGGCAGCGCGCCCAGCACCAGGTAGCCCCCGCGCCAGCCCATCGCCGCGATCGCGCTGGTGAGGAGGAAGGGCATCAGCGCGCCGGTCAGGCCCGTCGCCGCGAGCGCGAGGCCGAGCGCGATGCCGCGCGTCTCGACGAACCAGGCGTTGATCACTTTGGCATAAGTCATCGGCAGCGTGCCGAGCGAGACCACCGCCAGCACCGCCCAGGCCAGGTAGAAGGCAATCAGGTTCGAGCCGATCGCGGCGATCAGCCACTGCGCGAGGCCCAGCCCCAGCGTCGAGGTCAAGGCCACCTTGCGCGGGCCCACCTTGTCGACGAGCCGGCCGACGTGGCGCCCGAGCAGCACCAGTCCGATCGGGGCGAGCATCAAGGTGCCCAGTATGTCCGCGCGCGACCAGCCCAGCGCGGCCTCCAGCGCATTGGCCATGATCCCGGCGGTATAGGGCGCGATCGGCGAGAGACCGAGGCCCAGGCCAAAGGCGCAGGCAAGAAGCGGGCGCCAGCCCTCGCGGAATTCGTCGCGGCCGCGGCGGCTCGGGGGGGATCGGGTCATGCTTTCGGGGGGGCCTTTGCAAGTGGGATCGGCGGCGTGCGCGCAGTGCCTTTACGGTGTGTTAGCGCGCCTGCCATCCGAGACAAGGCGTAGCGACGGGACGCGGACAGGCGAGGGCGGGGCGAGCGAACCTCCGCATCCCGGATAGTTGAACCGCGCACAATCGACCTGGAGCCCGGGTCAAGTCAGCCTCGGGACATGACACGGCCTCCCGAATCATCGCCAACCGCTCCGGTCGAGACGACGTGCGCGGACTATCTCGCGCAGACCATCGTCGAGACCGGTTGTGGCACCGTCTTCGCGCTGGCCGGGGCGACGCATGCGCCGCTGCTCTTTGCGCTCGAGGACCGGGGTGCCACGATCGTGGGTGGGCGGCACGAAAGCGGCACGGTGGGCGCTGCCGACGGTTATGCCCGGCGCACCGGGCGCACCGGCTTTGCGCTCATCGTTGCCGAACAGGGCCTTGCCAATGCGATGACCGCGCTGATGACCGCCGCACAGGGCGAGACCCCGCTCGTCGTCATCGCCACCCGCTTTCCCGACAGCTGGGTCGAGCCGGCGGCGCAATACGCGGTCGACCGGCACGAGCTGACCGCGCCCTTCCTCAAGTTCAGCCGCACAGTCCCTTCGCCCGACCGCATCGGCGAATACGTCCACGCCGCGATCAAGGCCGCCAACGAAGGCGTGCCGGGGCCTGCGCTGCTGATCCTGCCGCTCGACTTCATGGGCAAGGTGACGCAGAGCCTGCCGCGCCCGACGGCGCCCGTGCTGGCCTTGCCGGGCGCCGAGGCGGGGGCGATCGCGGCGATGGCCGCGCTGCTCGAAGGCGCCGCGCGCCCGATCATCGTCACCGACAACCGCGCCGCCCAGTCGGACACCGCAGGCGCGCTGACGGCGCTTTCGCGCATGGGCATTGCGGTGCTGGGCAATGGGCTGGGACGCGGGCTCGCGCCCGAAGTCGCGCCGCATGGCTATCCCTGGCCTTACGCGCAAAGGGCCGCCGCCGAGGCCGACCTCGTGCTGGTCGTGGGCGCGCGCATGAACCTGTGGTTCGGCTATGGCCTTTCGCCGCGCTTTGCCAAAGGCGCGCGCTTCATCCATCTCGACAGCAGCGCCGAGGCGATCGGGCGCAACACCGATGTCGAGCTGGCGGTCGTCGCCGATCCGGGGCGCAGCCTCGACGCGCTCGCCGCGCGGCTTGGCGAGCAGGGCTTCGCGCGCGATCCGGCCTGGATCGAAGAGGCGCTCGCCCCGCGTGCGCAGTGCATCGAGGCCTTGCTCGGCGAATATGGCGAGAACCTGCACCCGGTCGCGATCGGCGCCGAACTCGACCGGCATCTGCCCGAAGAGCGTGTGCTGGTGTGCGACGGGGCGGATTCGGCGAACTTCACCCACGCGCGCATGCGGGTGAACACGCCGCGGGCCTACTCGGACCTGCTGCCCTTCGGCGCGATGGGCGCAGGCTTTCCGATTGCGGTCGGCATGGCCGCGGGCGAGGCGGAGGACGCGCGCCGGCAAGGGCGCGCGCCGGTGCCGGTGGTGCTGGTGACCGGCGACGGTTCGCTGGGCTTCTTCCTCGCCGAACTCGACACGCTGGCGCGCGGGGCCATCCCGCTCACCATCGTTGTCTCCAACGACGGCAAGTGGGGCACCGAATACCACGGACAGGCCCTTGCCTACGGGCGCACCTCGAATACCGAGCTGGGCCAGTCGGACTACGCCGCTATCGCGCGCGCCTTCGGCATGTCCGGGGTGGTGGTCTCGACCCGCTCGCAGCTGTCCGACGCGGTGCGCGCGAGCGTTGGCGTCGAAGGGCCCATGCTCATCGACGCGCGCGTCGACACCGACAGCGGCCGTATCCGCAAGACCGAACCCTTGCTCGGCATGATCCTCTTCGAGGACATCCCGAGCCACTGATCCCTTTGCGCCTCAATGAAAACAAGACCTGCCTGTGGAGAGGCACCAGAACACAACACATCACGGGGAAAGCACATGACCAAGATTTCCGGTTGGCTTCTTGCCGGCACTGCGCTTGTCGCGGCGGCCCCGGCACTGGCCCAGACGACGTCCGATACCGCTGAGGCCCCGGCCGCAGGTGGCTACGGGGGCGACATCGTGGTGACCGCCGAGCGCCGCGAGACGACCCTCCAGAAGACGCCGATCTCGGTGACCGCGCTCGACGACAAGGCGCTGGGCGACCTCCAGATCAGCCGCACCGCCGACCTCCAGCGGGTGACGCCCAGTCTCTCGGTGACGCAGGGCACCGTCGATCCCACCACGCTCACCATCTTCATGCGCGGCGCGGGGCAGAACGCGGGGACCTGGGTGGGCTACGAATCCGCCGTCGGCCTCTACATCGACGACATGTACTTCGCGAGCCTGACCGGCGCGAACCTCGATCTCGCCGACCTCGAGCGGATCGAGGTCCTGCGCGGCCCGCAGGGCACGCTCTACGGGCGCAACACGCTGACCGGCGCGATCAAGTACGTGACCAAGAAGCCCTCGGACACGCCTTATGGCGATTTCGAGGCCGAAGCGGGCGCCTACAACATGAAGCGCCTCAAGGGCACGGTCTCGACCCCGCTCTCGGACGATTGGGCGCTGCTGGTGAGCGGCAACTACTACGACCGCGACGGCTACTACGACGCCCCCGCGCTCGGCCGCGACGACTACGGCTATTCCAAGGAATATGGTGCGCGCGCCGCGCTCAAGTACATCGGCGCGGGCCCCTTCGGGCTCTACGCCACCGCGTTCTACTCGCGCGCCAAGAACGACGGCTCGGTCGGCCTTGCCACCAATCCGACCACGCTCGCGCCCGCCGCCTCGGATCCCTACACCTATCTCAGCCCGCTCGACGGCTACGGCGATGCCGAGACCTATGGCGGCGACCTGACGCTGAGCTATGATCTGGGCGGGGCGACCATCAAGTCGGTCACCGGCGTGATCCACACCAGCGAGGACTTCCTCGCCGACACCACCGCCGGGCGCCCGACAAACACCGTCGAGGGGCCCTACGACCTCGGTTTCGACCGGCTCGAGTCCGCCGCCGCACGCACGCAGATCTCGCAGGAACTGCAGATCCTGGGCGATACCCTTGGCGACAAGCTGCATTACATCGGCGGTCTCTACTACTTTCAGGAGAAGGGCCATCAGGGCCGCGACGACTACCTGCTGGGCGTCTACGACCTGCTCCCGCAGATGGTGCACATGAAGACGCAGAGCTACGCCGCCTACGGCCAGCTCACCTACGACCTGACGCCCACCCTCTCGGCGGTCGCGGGCCTGCGCTACACGCATGAGAAGAAGTCGGTCGACGGATACCAGCAGAACAACCTGACGACCGTTCTGGCAGACCGTACCTACGGCCTGATCGACGCGAGCCGCAGCGCCAATGCCTGGACCCCCAAGTTCGGCCTGAACTGGCAGGCGACCCCCGACGTGCTGGCCTACGCCAGCGTCTCGCGGGGCTTCCAGGGTGGCGGGTTCAACTACCTCGCGCTGGTCAGCCCGACCAACTACGAGAACGGCTTCGACCCGCAGACGGTGTGGGCCTACGAGCTGGGCCTCAAGACCACCTTCCTCGACGGCCGCGCGCGCCTGAACCTTGCCGCCTACCGTAACGACTTCTCCGACATTCAGACCAACGTCGTCGTCAACGGTTCGGCGCTGACCCAGAATGCGGGCACCGCGCGCGTCCAGGGCCTGGAGGGCGAGTTCTCCTACGTGCCGGTGCGCGGCTGGACGCTGTTTACCACGGGGGCCTACAACGACGACAAGTACCTCGACATCGACCCGGCCAGCTCGGCGGCGGCGGCGGGCGCGACGCGCCTGCCCAACGTGCCGCACTGGCAGGCGAGCGCGGGCTTCAGCGGGCGTGTTCCCGACGAGAAGCTGGGCGCGCTGCTGGTTGGCGGCGACTGGTCCTACCAGGGCGGCAAGTACCTGGGCGGCACCAATGCGCCGATCACCTACATGCCCGGCTACCAGATCGTGAACGCCTACGTCGGCTGGGCGCCGCCGGTGGCAAGCGACGTGGAAGTGCGCTTCTCGGTCGCCAACCTCCTGAAGGAGCAGTACTACGTCTACGGCAACGTGCTGGGCGCCTACGGTATCCGCAGCCCGGGCGAGCCGCGTACCTGGAAGGTCTCGGTCAAGTTCAGCTACTGATCGCACCGGCTGCACGGCAGGGCCGCGCGGGCGCGAGTTTCCTCAGGAAACTTCGAGACCCGGCGCGGCCTCGTGCATTTCAAGGTTCGCGGGTGCGCTTTCCTTGCCGGTGCGCGGGTTGTCGCGCAAGAGCGTGTCCTTGATGCTGGCGTCGGGCTGGGCTTCGAGCGAGCCGTAGGCCAGCACGAAGATCCGCCGCTTCGCGGACTCAAGCAGGGCGCGGCGCTCCTCGGGCCCGGAAGCTTCGGCTTCGGCGCGGTCGAATCCGGCGATGGCACCGATGCGCAGGCGCGTCATCGTGTTCGCCTCGCGCGCGGCGCGCACCGTCGCCTGCGCCGAAAGCAGTCCGGTCTGCGCCATCGCGAGGCGGGTACGGTGGGCATCCATCAACCAGGCGCCGCGATCGCGGCCCTTGGGCCCCGGCAGGAATTCGGCGACGTCCTCGGCAAGCCGCGCCTCGACGGCAAGGTTGGGCAGGTCGAGCAGGGCATTGGTCAGCGCGCGCGCGTTGAATTCGGCGATACGCCCGTGCGAGAGGAAGGCGTGGACGTGGTGGGTGATCTCGCGCGCCTTGTCCTTGACCACGTCCTCGATGCTGGTCGTGGCCTTGGGGTTGAAGGTCCGGGTGCGCATTTCGGCGACCGCCTCGCCCAGCGCCTGCGCGTTCACCGCGCGCGCCAGTTCGGCCTCGTTCACCTCGGCAAGGCGCTTGGTGACGAGTTCCTTGCCGTATTCGCGCCCGATCCGCGCGGCGGCTTCCCAACGCAATTGCGGCGCGGCGGGCCAGGCGACGTTCGAATCGCGGATGATCTTCGACTGCGCGCGGGCCTCTCTGGCGTCGAGGTGGTGAACGAAGTCGCCGAAGGCGGCGCCGAAGCGGTCGCACGGGTCGGACGAGCGGTGCATGGCGTCCCGGCTCGCGAGCATTTGCGCGATGTCCTGCTCGGTGGCAATGCCGGCAATGCGGCGCAGGCGATCGAAAAGGGCCATTCACTGTCTCCGGGTTTCCCCGGGGACATAGTGAATGGTTTACAGTGCGTTAAGTACGTTCTCGGGGGCGTGCCAGAAAGGGGCGGTTTGCGAAGGCGCGCGCGGTGCGAAGAAGCGCGCAGACGTCCTGCCCGCGCTGCGCCGATGTGCGCGCAGGGTCCAGCGGGCACGCAGCGACGCGCCGATGTGGCGGGTTGCTTGGCCATCGGCCCTGAGCTGCGCGAGCGCGCTGGCAAGTTCGCCGCGCCCATAGGGCGAACGCGGCCAGACGCCAGCGGGAACGCCTTCGAATTGCCGCATCTGGGCCATGCCCGCCGTAATGGCGGCACGATCATCCGCCAGTCTTGCCAGCATCTCGGTTTCGCTCAAGGGGGCGCCCGCGTCCGCGAAAAGCCGGAGCAACGTGGCTTCGAGGCTTTCGGCATGCAGGGCGAGGAGGGCCTCCTCGAGGTGCAGCGCGATGTCGAGCAGGCGATGGCGCAGCGCCGCGGTGCGCGCCTCGATGGCGGCCGCGGTCGACGCCATGCGGGTCACGGCCGGGCGCACGTCGGGGTGCAACTCGTCTTCGCCCGGACGGCCGATCGCACGGCGCACGTGCGCGCATTCGCCCGCCAGCGCGCCGAGGTGGCCGCGCAGCACGGCGAGGCTCTCGCCACGCCGCGCGAGTTCGGCGGGGCTCGCCTGGTCAAGGTGGAATGCAAGGGTTTCGAGCTCGAGCTCCCAGCGGCACACGTCCTCTTCCTCGCGGTCGAGCGTGACGGCGGCGGCGATGAGGCTCTCGATGTCGATCTTCATGAAATTCACCAGTGACGCCCGGATCGTGCCCCGGACGACAACCGAACTAGGTGAAAATCCTTTAAGACTGGTTGCTTGGCACGATTGATCACGGCGCGATCGGGAAAGGGGGGAGACCCCCGTCCGAGCGGTCCGGCTTGCCAGAGGTGTTTCCCGCAAGGCGGCAGTTCAAGATATCGCGCCAGCACGAGAGGTGACGGATGTAGTCGGAACACTGGCCCGAAAGTCCGCACCGGGTTGCAGATAGCCGGATTGCTGCAGAGCGATGCTTTGGTTGGTTGCCGCCCGAAAAGGCGATATTCTTGCTGCAAATGGTGCAGCCAAGTGCGCAGCGACGGGCCGTGCGGCTCCCGCGATTGGCATTCTGCGCTTGACAAGTCCCACTTGGGACCATTTACTGACGCTCTCTGGAGGCTGGCCCGGATGTCATGGCCCCGCCGCATGTCGAGGTAAGTGTGCAATACAGAACCGACATTTCCGGCACGCGCCACACATTCCGTTCGCTCGGGCACGTTCTCGCGTGCGCTTCCCCGCTCCGCTCAGGTGACGTTCTGGCGGGTCTGGCGGCCGAGAATGCGGAGCAACGCGTTGCCGCGCGCTGGGTTTTGGCGGATCTTCCCCTGACGGTCTTTCTGGAAGACCTGCTGATCCCCGCCGAGCGCGACGAGGTCACCCGGCTGATCCTGGAGCGGCACGACGCCAGGGCGTTCGCACCCATTCGCCACCTGACCGTGGGTGGCTTGCGGGAATGGCTGCTCGACGAGACCACGCAAAGCGATGCGCTGCGTTCGGTCGCCAGGGGAATAACACCCGAGATGGCCGCGGCGGTCTCCAAGGTCATGCGCAACCAGGATCTTGTGGCGGTTTCGCGCAAGGTCGAGGTCACGACCTCGTTTCGCAACACGATCGGTTTGTCCGGGCGCTTGTCGACCCGGCTTCAGCCCAATGATCCCACCGACAGCCCGCGCGGGATTGCCGCCGCGATCCTCGACGGCCTGCTCCTGGGATCGGGCGATGCGGTCATCGGCATCAACCCGGCGACCGATGATGTCGCGAACATCGGTGTCTTGCTGCACATGCTCGACGAGATTCGCGAGGCGCTGGCGATCCCGACGCAGAGCTGTGTCCTGACCCACGTGACGAACACGCTCGAACTGATCCGCAAGGGCGCGCCGGTCGACTTGTGCTTCCAGTCGATCGCGGGAACGCAAGCCGCGAACGAGGGCTTCGGCATCTCGCTGTCCCTGTTGCGCGAAGCCTGGGACGCGACGCTGGCGCTGAACCGCGGGACGCTTGGCCGTAACGTGATGTATTTCGAGACCGGACAGGGATCGTGCCTGTCCTCCGATGCGCATCACGGGATCGACCAGCAAACGCTCGAATGCCGTGCCTATGAAGTGGCGCGCAGCTTCGATCCGCTGCTGGTCAATTCGGTGGTCGGTTTCATCGGCCCGGAATACCTCTACGACGGCAAGCAGATCCTGCGCGCGGCGCTGGAAGACCACTTCTGCGGAAAGCTGCTCGGCCTGCCGATGGGGCTCGACATCTGCTACACCAACCATGCCGAAGCGGACCAGGACGATATGGATGTGATCGCGACGGTCCTGGGGGTGGCAGGCGTGAGCTTCATCATGGGTATTCCCGGCGCCGACGACGTGATGCTGGGCTATCAGTCCACCAGTTTCCACGATGCGCTTTATCTGCGGGACGTATTGGGATTGCGGCCCGCACCCGAATTCGAGGATTGGCTCACGTCTATCGGCATTTTCGATCCGGCCGGTCGCCTGGCCGCCACGCCGCGCCTCCCGCAACTGGCCTCCTCGCCCGCACTGGCCGCACTGCTGTGAGTGACGAGCGCAAGCTCGCCCCTGAGGCACCGCCTACACTGGCGGAACGCATGCGCGCGGCGACCAGCGCACGGGTCGCCATCGGACGCATCGGCAGTTCCATTCCGACCCGTGCCGCACTCGACTTTCAGCTGGCGCACGCGCGCGCGCGCGACGCCGTGCATGCGCAGTTGGACGCGGGCGCCTATGGCAGCACGCTCCACGGCCATCCCGTTCTCGAAGTCTGCAGCCAGGCGGCCGATCGGGGGCAATATCTCATGCGGCCCGATCTTGGCCGCAGGCTCGCGCCCGGCATGGCCGAGCGCCTGTCCCCGCACCGTTCGGACCTTGCGATCATTCTGGCGGACGGTCTTTCCGCGACGGCGGTGCGCGCGCATGCCGCAAACCTCGTCGGCGCGATCCTCGCGCGGGCGCAGGATTGGCAGGTGGGCCCGATCATCGTCGCGCACCAGGCGCGCGTCGCGCTGGCGGACGAGATCGGCGAGGCGCTGAAGGCGAAGATTTCGGTCATCCTGATCGGGGAGCGCCCGGGCCTCAGCGCTGCGGACAGCCTGAGCGCCTACATCACCTGGCAACCGCGCAAGGGGCGGCTCGACAGCGAACGCAACTGCATTTCCAATATCCGCCCTCCGCATGGGTGGCGCATCGAGGATGCCGCCGGGGAGGTGCTGCGCATAGCGCGAGCAGCGCGTCGGATCGGCTGCACGGGCGTCGGGATGATCGCCGAACAATCCGCTCACCAGGGACCCGTTCTCGAGGGCTGACAGCGGCCTCCCGGTCCTGCACCAAGGCCCCGTGATGCGTGCATGAAATTACGCGAATACAATGAATTGATGGGGCTGCTTGCGAGGGCCTTCAAATAGTTGAATTGACCATTGACACAGTCCCATATGGGCTCAATAGTCGTCCCATATTGTACTAAATAAGATTCGCTGCAGAGCTGGAACGATCTCTGTGGTCGCGCGACATGTGTCTCGCGGCAACGGGCCCGTCTGGTCTGGCAAGCGATACAAAACAGGGAAGAAGCGGATGGATCATTCCACCAGGCGCGACCGGTTGATCGGTTTTGCGCAAGCCTATTTGCAGGCGCTGATCAGGCACGATTTTCGCGGTCTCAAGATTGCCCCCAACTTGCGCAACACCGAGAATTGCATCCCCTTGCCTTTGGGCTGCGGTGCGGCACGTACGGCGGTGGGCTTGCGGGAAGGCGGGCAGTTCTTCGTCGATATCGAGGCAGGACAGGTCGAATATTGGGGGGTGCTCGACCAGATCGGCGGGGAAGTGATCTATGGCGTGCGCCTCAAGATCGAAGGCCTGCTGATCAGCGAGATCGAGACGATCCTCGTGGGCAACACCGATCCTTATTACTTTCCGGAAGTGATCCAGGCCCAGGATGCCGGGTTCCACGAGGTTGTGCCCGAGGACAAGCGGGCGACACGCGCCGAGTTGATCGAGATAGCGAACCGCTATTTCGACGGGATCGAACAGAACGACGGCCAACTTGTCCCGGTCGAGGGCGATTGCCTGCGTCTCGTCAACGGTGCGGAGGATACCGTTGCCGACGTCTCCGAACTGGGCGCCTCGGAAGCGCACCGCGCGCTTGGCGTGCAGGTTCAGATGAGCGAGGGCCACTACGCCTACATCGAAGCCCTGCGTGGGCGCCGCTTCCCGATCGTCGACACCGAGCGCGGGCTGGTGCTCGCGCACGTCCTCTTCGACCACCCCGGCGACATCGTCAAACCCGATGGCTCGGTGCCGTTCGGCAAGCCGAACACGATGCTCGCCTTCGAGGTGTTCAAGGTGGTCGACCGGCAGGTCCGGGCGGTCTGGGCGATCTGTTACTCGGTTGGTTACGGCATCGCGAGTGGATGGGGCGAGGGAGAGCGACGGATCTCGATCGCAATCTGATTTCAGGTGGACATCGCCGCACAGTCATTTTTGGGGTTTGTATATGCTTGAGCGTCCTGATTTTTCGATCGATCGTACCGGTACGACCCGTAAGGCCCTGGCCTTTGGAACTTGCCTCGCCGCTCTGGTTCTTCCGCTTGCCGCGCAGGCGCAGGAGAACGCGCAAGGCGGTGACATCATCGTCACGGCCCAGCGCGATCCCACGCTGGCCTCCAAGACTCCGATCGCGATCACCGCGATTGGCGGCGATGCCCTGCTCAACAAGGGCGTGACCAACGTGGTCCAGCTGGCGAGCGAGGTTCCCAGCCTTGAGATCAACCGTTACTTCGGCCTCCAGATCACCATTCGCGGCGTGTCGAATTCCGACACCACCGCCAAGGGCGACCCTTCGGCCGCATTCCTGCTGAACGGCGTCTATGTCGCGCGGCCCCAGGCGCAGGAAGTCAGCTTCTTCGACCTCGACCGCGTCGAAGTGCTGCGCGGCCCGCAAGGGACACTGTACGGCCGCAACTCGACCGCGGGCGTGATCAATGTCATCAGTCGGCGGCCGGGCGACGTGTTCGAGGTGACCGGCAACATCGGCTATGGCAACTACGACAACCGGCAGGCCGACCTGGCCGTGAACCTGCCGATCGGCGACACCGCCGCCATTCGCGTGGCAGGCTCCTACGACCGGCGCGACAGCTACTACAGCAACGCGCCGGGCGACACCTACAGCGCCGACCCGTTCAAGGACAACAAGTCGCTGCGCATTTCGGGCCGGTGGGACATCACTCCCGATCTCCAGGTGCTGGTGATCGGCGACTACACCTCGCTCAAGGGCATCCCCGAACTCTTCGTCGAGGGCAGCAGCTTCTACGCGACCGGCGCCGATGGCGACACCGACAACCGCGTCTACGTGGCCTCCTCAAGCACCTCGGACCGTCTCCAGCGCGGCTATTCGCAGACGCTGGACCCCTATGCCGATGACCACAGCTATGGCCTGCACGGGGAACTGGCCTGGAACATGGGGCCGGTGACCGCGACCTACATCGGTTCCTACCGCCGTTTCACCATGGACGAGGCCTATACCGACCTTCTCGGCCAGGTCGCCCCGACCTACACCAATCAGGAGTACGATCAGTACTCGCACGAGCTGCGCTTTTCGCTCAACGATGTGCGGGGCCTCAAGCTCCAGGTCGGCGGCATGTACTTCAACGAGAAATCCTACCAGTACTTCGACCAGCCCGATTACTACGGCTTTGACCACTTCATCCTCGACTATGGTCCGACCAAGTCCAAGTCCTACGCCGTGTTCGGCCAGGCCACGTACAGCCTGACCGACACCTTCCGCCTGACCGGGGGCCTGCGCTACACCCGCGACGAGAAGTCGCAATTCGGGTTGGTGATCCTCGACATCGGGGGCGTCGAGATCCCTTCGGCCGGTGGCGCTTCGGTGTCGTTCTCGAAGGCGACCTGGCGCGTGGGCCTGGACTATGACCTGTCGCCCACCAACCTGCTCTACGCGACTGTCTCGACCGGCTACAAGGCGGGCGGCTTCAACGACGGTTGCCTGGCCGGCTCCACCCCCGGCGGGCAGGACTGCGGCACCCCGCTTTCGGCCCAGCAGCTGTTCTACGAACCCGAAACCATCACTGCCTACGAGGCCGGGCTCAAGGGCCGCACCACCGATGGCAGCTTCCGCTATGCACTGACGGGGTTCTATTACGATTATCGCGACCTTCAACTGAGCACGACGACGTATTTCCAGGGCGCCGCGGCACAGCTGATCCAGAACGCGGGCAAGGCGCGGATCTACGGTCTCGAACTCGAGGCGACGCTGCGGCCTTCGCCGCGCAACACGCTGTCGATCTTCGCCAGCCTGCTGGATGCGAAGTACACCGAATACCTGCCGCTGGGCGCCGATGGTCCGGACTATGCGGGTCGCCCGCTCGACCGCTCGCCCAAGAGCGCGATCACCGCGAGCTACACGTATTCGCTTCCCTTTGCCTCCGGTGCCTCGCTCGATCTCGACCTGCGCAGCAAGATGAGCGCATCCTATGTGCTGGGCAGTTCGAGCACGGTGCAGATGCTGCGCCAGCCTTCGTTCACCCGCACCGAGGCGTCCGCGACGTACAATGCGCCGGGTGGCCGTTGGTACCTGCAGGGCTATGTCCGCAACATCGAAAACGACATCCAGATGAGCGCGACCACCAACATCTCGGGCGTGCTGGCCATCGTCCCCACCGATCCGCGTACTTACGGCGCGCGCCTCGGCTTCCACTTCTGATCGCTCCGGCGAACCTTCGATCAATCATCCCGGCCCTTCGTGGTCGCAACCATACCGGGAAGTCAGACACATGTACCCGTTCAAACCCGGCAACTTCGCACCGCGCAACGGTTGGTACGTCGCCGCGTTCATCCACGAGATCGGCGAAGAACTTGTCGAGCGCTGGATCCTGAACCAGCCGGTCGTGCTCTATCGCAAACACGATGGGGAGGCGGTCGCGGTCAGTGGCCGCTGCCCGCATCGGCACTTCCCGCTCGGCAAGAGCCGCCGCGTGGGCGATGCGATCGAGTGCGGCTACCATGGCATTACCTTCGATGCGCGCGGCAAGTGCACCTTCGTGCCGAGCCAGACGAGCATTCCCGGCGTCTACAGCATCCCGGCCTTTCCGCTCGTCGAACGCGGGCTCTGGGCCTGGATCTGGATGGGCGATCCGGACAAGGCCGACGAAGCGCTGATCCCGACGCTCGAGGAGATCGACTTCGAGGTGCCCGGCCTGATCCCCCACGCCTTCTTCGCGTTCGAGATCGACGGGCGCTACCAGCTGCTCAACGACAACCTGCTCGACCTCTCGCACCTCAGCTACCTTCACGGCACCTCGATCGGCACCAAGACCGATGCCGAGACACCCGAGGTGCGCGATGTCAACGACCGCCGCCTGTCGAGCCGGCGCATCATGAACAACACCGAGATGACGCCGATATTGATGGAGCTGACCGACTATCGCGGTCCGATCGATCGCGTTTCGGGCATGGATTTCTTCTTTCCCGGATTTCATTCCGGCATCGGCGATTTCAGGATTTCCGAAGGGCAGCCGGGGGCGGGCGACTATCTCAGCAAGGGGCGCGTGTGGCATGCCGTGACCCCGGCCACGCGCAATAAATCGCACTACTTCTTCGCCATGACCATCAGCGACCCGCAGGAGATCGAGCGGACCAAGGCGGTCATTCAAAAGGTTCTCGACGAGGACATCCTGGCTACCGTCGAGATCGAACGGATCGTTGGCCAACTCGACGAGATCCCGCAGGAACTCATGCTCAAGAGCGACACCACCGCAGTGATGGGCCGACGCATTCTCCAGGCGATGATGGACGCCGAGAACGCCGACGCGGTCTGATTGCCTGGCTTGCCGAAATGAACGGAATGAATTCGATGACTGCATTTGACGCCGAGCGTGAACGCAACCGCCTGATTGCGGTGCTCGACACATACCTGGCTGCGCTCGTGAGCCGCGACTACAGCGGCGTTCGCCTGTCGCCCGACTTGCGCCACACCGAGAATACCTGCGAAATTCCGATCGGAACCGGCTTTGCCCGCTCGATCCGCGAATGGTGGGACAAGCGCCACTACTTCACGGATGTCGAAACGGGGCAGGTCGTCGTGTGGGCTGCGGCCGAGGAAAACACGCGCCAGACCATCGTCGGCATCCGCGCACGCGTGGAAGGCAACATGATCTGCGAGATCGAAACCCTGTGCTCGCGCGGGGAAGGCGAGTTCTTCCAGCCCGAAGTGGTTGTGAGCGGACCGGACGGCCTGCACGACGTGATCGCTCCCGAGGCACGTTCGTCGCGCGCGGCGATGGAAGCGATCATCCACCGCTACTTCGACGGGATCGAGCGCACCGACGGGGAGATGGTCCCGGCGACGCAAGCTTGCGTGCGCCTGGTCAACGGCGGCGTTGACGCCAACGCCGACGCCACCGGATGGGACGAGTCCAAGCAATATCGCGGATATTCGATCCAGCGCCAGATCGCCGAGGGCTATTACGCGTACATCGAGGCCCTTCGCAACCGGCGGGTGGTCGTGGTGGACGAGGCGAGGGGGTTGATCGTCGTGCACCTCCTTTTCGATCACCCCGCCGATCCGCGTCGGCCTTATTCGCCGGTCTATTTCCCCGATCCCAGCACGGTTCTTGCTTTCGAGGTCTTCAAGATCCGCGATGGGCTGATCGAGATGGTGACCGCGATCGGGGCGCTGTTCCCCTATGGGATCCGTTCGGGCTGGGGCGATGGCGAAGCCCGTCGCCTTGCAGCGTGGGCGTGACGTGACCGCGATGGCGAGGTCCAACCCGACACACGATGACGTGCAGATGCCATCCGGCCCGGCCCGGTCCGCCCGCTTCTATGGCTGGAAGCTCGCGTTCCTGCTGTTCCTGGGCATGGCGATCAATACCGCGCTGCCGATATACGCGCTGGGCCTCCTCAACGTGCACATGGCCGACGAATTTCAGCTCAACCGCGCGACACTGGGAACCGCCTTTGCGATCTACATGCTGATGACGGGGCTGCCCGGACCGTTGACGGCCCGGCTCATCGAGGCGGTTGGCATCCGCTGGACGCTGGTGATCGGCAACGCCATGCTGCTGGCCGGTTCGCTGGCGATGGGGCTGCTGGTCACGGGGCCGATCGGGCTTGTCCTTGCGGGCGGCATTCTGCTGGGCGGGGCGAGCGCCGTCGCCGGGCCGATTCCGGTCCAGACCCTCGTCACGCGCTGGTTTTCGCGCAGGCGCGCGCTGGCGATGGGGCTCGTCCTGGCCGGAGGGGGGGTGACCGGCATGGTGTTCCCTCCGCTGCTCGAGCAGGCCGTCGCGACGAGCGGATGGCGCTCGGGCTGGTGGTACGTGGCGCTTCTCGCGGCCTTCATCACGCTGGCAAACCTCCTGTTCGTGCGCGAGAGCCCCGAGGATCTCGGCCAATGCCCCGACGGGGGCGAGGCGGCCGTGCGCGGTGGCAGGAAGTCCCGGCGCGAAACGGCCGCGCGCGTCTACCAGACGAGCGAGCAATGGGTCATGCGTGACGTCATGCGTTCGCGCACCTTCTGGCTGCTCCTGATGTGCTCCACCGGGGTCAGCGCGGTCTACACGATCTTCTACGCCCAGGCCGTGCTCCAGATCCGCGATCTTGGCTACTCGACCCAGACGGCGGCCTATCTCGTCTCGCTTTCGGTCGGGGCCGGTTTTGCCGCGCACATGCTGATCAGCTTCGTCGGGGACCGGATCGATCCCAAGTCGATCTGGGCGGCAAGTCTGTTCCTGCAGGGGGTGGGTATCGGGCTTTTCGCCGGCGGCGCCACGCCGTGGCAGCTCTACGCCGCGATCGCGTGTCTTGGCATCGGCAACTCGGGGGCGATTCTGAGCCTGATCATGACCTTCAGCAACTGGTTCGGCGTGCACGCTGCGCCGTTCGTGTTCGGCTTTGGTTCGGCATTCTCCGCCGCGTGCGGAGCGCTGGCACCTGTCGCTTCGGGCTACAGCTATGACCAGAGCGGCAGTTTCGCCCCGGTATTCTACGCCATTTCGGTCTTCTGCATCGGGGCTGCGATCATCTTGTGGTTCACCCGGCCGCCGCACCTCGCACAGCCTGCATCCCGTCGAACCCCAAAGCTCAATACTCCGTGACGTAGCGATCCAAGCCAAGCGAGAGGCGTGTCTGCCAGTTCTGGAGCAACTTGCGCAGGATCGTGTCGAGCGTGGTCTTCTCCGCCTTCGTCAGGCAGCCGAACATCTCTTCCTCGCGGTCTCGGAACACCGCAGCCGCCTTCTCGTAGGTCGTGGTGCCAAGGTCCTGGATCGTCAGGACCGATCGCCGCCGGTCGGTCTCGTCGACGCAGCTCGATACCAGGCCATCGCGAACGAGGCGGATCACGCCGCGGCTGATGCTGTTCTTCGGGCGCCCGGTAAGCGCGCAAATCACGTTCGCGCTGAGCCCACCCCAATAGTGAAGGCTGGCCAGGATGCTCATCTCGTCGCGCGATATTCCCAGTTCATTCGCCACGAGCGCGGATGGTGTACTGGAGTAGAAATTGCCCAGCACGATCATGCGAAAGCCGTACCACACGTCGCTTTGGGCAAACATCGTGTCGCGAATTCGCGAAATTTCCTCGGCCTCGACTTGCGCGAGAGACTGGCGTTTCGATCGAGCTACCATTCCATCCATTCTTCCGTTGGCCCGGCGGGGCGAACACTCGGCTTGAGATCATCGCATGCAGGCTTGCTCTTGCTCGGGCATTCCTGCAGGATGACACCTCCTGCCAGGGCCGATCTTTAATCCCAATCCACGAGTTATCAAGTCCCATTCGGGACTATTTTCGTGTGATCTCCTGACCCGACATCTCACCGTTTTCCCGGCGCATCATGAAGTGTGGCCCGAATGTCGTACGGGCGCGAGGAAGGGTGGATTTCAAGGGACAGCGCCGGCGCGGAGGGTCCTGTCCGGCATCGAAGCCGCTGCGCCAGTTACCCCTGGCGCTGCTCCCGGGCCTAAAATCCAAATGTCTTGGACTTCTGCTTATCCGGGTCACCCCGGTGTGCAGCGGCGCGCGTGGCGTTGCGCAAGTCGCAACGATTTCATCTGGCCAGGGTCATTGTTGGCAAGGTGCCGGGCTGGCAATTCCGGGGCTCGTGAAAGGCGCGCCAGGCAATCGGCGGGATCGCCCCTCGGCGATCGCCTTGGAGGCAGTAACAAGGACGAGACAATGGATTTGAGCAAGCGCTCGCGGGTGAGTTGGCGGGGCTATATCCCGGCGATCACGACGCCCTTCATCGACGAGAACCAGCTCGACGAGAAGGGACTCGGCCTCCTCCTCGAATGGCTCGTCGATCAGGGCATGCATGGATTGGTGCTGGCGGGTACGACCGGCGAATGGACCGCGATGCGCCCCGAGGAGCGCATGCGTCTCTTCACGCTCGCGGGGCAGCAGGTCGGCCGCAAGGTACCGCTGATCGCGGGTTGCACCAGCTTCACCGCGCGCGAGAGCATCGCCTACGCGCGCCACGCCAAGGACGCCGGCTGCGATGGGATCCTGCTGACGCCAACACCTTACGTGCGCCCGCAGGCCGACGAGATAGTCGCTTTCTACGAAGAAGTCGGCGCGGCGATCGACTTGCCGATCTGCGTCTACAACTGGCCGCCGGGCACGGGCATCGACATGGACCCCGCGCTGCTCGCGCGCCTCGCCGAGATCGATGCGGTGGTCGCGATCAAGCAGTCCACGCCGGATTTCACACGCTTCGCCGAGACCTTCTTCGCGCTCAAGGACAAAGTGCGCGTGTTCGGCTTCCCGATGAACGAACTTGGCCTCAGCCTGCTGCGCGTCCACGAAGGTGACGGCACGATGGGCGCGGGCGGTGTGCTCGGGCGCAACCAGAGCGGCTTCTACGACAAGCTCTGGGCGGGCGACATCGAGGGCGCGCGCGCCTGCGGCCTGAAGGACCGCGTGCTCATGCGTGACTGGTACACCCCCGATCTCATCGGCCGCTTCGGCTCGGGGCCGGCGATCCTCAAGGCCGCGCTCGATGCCATGGGCCTGCCCGGCGGCCCTGTGCGCGGCCCGCTCAGGCCGGTTGGCGGGGCCGACCGCGAACGTATTGCGGAGACCTTGCGAAACCTCGATATGCTGTGACGATGACGCCCGGCAGTTCTCATCCCGATATCCTGATCGTTGGTGGCGGCCTGCTGGGCTGCGCGAGTGCCTGGCACCTCGCGCGGCGGGGGCTGCGTGTGGCGCTGGTCGAGCAAAGCCAGGTCAACGCGGGGGCATCGGGGCAGAACGCGGGATCGTTGCATTTCCAGATCGAGCGGCGCTTTCTCGAGCAGGGCGAGGAGGCGGCGTCCGACGCGGCGCGGATCGTTTCGCTCAACCGTCTTGCCATCGCCGAGTGGCAGGGGCTCGAGGACATGTTGGGACGCGGTCTCGACATTGCCATGCACGGCGGGTTGATGGTGGCCGAGACCGAGGCCGAGATGGCGCTCCTGGCCTTCAAGGTGGCGCGCGAGAACGCGCTGGGGCTGCCCACTCGCCTGCTCGACGCGGATGAACTGCGCGCGCGCGCGCCGTGCCTTTCGCCGCATCTCGCCGGGGCGGCCTGGCTCGCCGAGGAAGGCCATGCCAATCCGCGGATCCTTGCCGGGGCCTTCGCGCAGCAAGCCGCGCGCGAGGGCGCGGTGATCGCCTGCGGGGCCCGGCTCACCGGGCTCGCGATGCAGGCCGATGGCCAGTACCGCGCGACGATCGAGGGCCTCGATGGCTTGGGTGAAGTGACCACCCCGCGTGTCCTTCTGGCCAGCGGGCACTGGTCGGCACGGTTGGCGGGCCTGCTCGGGCTGAACCTGCCGCTGTACCCGGTCCCGCTGATGATGAATGTCACCGAACGTGGCGAGCAGGTGCTGCCCTTTCTTGTCCAGCATGTGGGTCAGCGTCTGTCGATGAAGCAGTCCGAGGACGGCAATTTCCTGATCGGCGGGGGCTGGCCCTCGCGTTTCCGGCGCAGGGCCGATGGCTTGCCCGACCTCGACCGTCCGGGCGAGATCGTCGAGGCGAACCTTCTCGGCAATCTCGCGGTGGCCGCGCGCGTGATGCCGGGCCTTGCCGCGCGCAGCCTTCTGCGCAGCTGGACGGGCACCACCTGCATCTCGGCCGACCAGTTGCCGCTGGTGGGCGAGGTCGGCAAGGCGCCGGGGCTTTTCGTCGCGGCGGGCGGTTCGCTCTTCACGCTGGGGCCGGTGCTCGCGCGCCTGCTGGCGCAGACGATCGTCGATGGTCGCCCGGCGGATGAGCTCGCGCTGTTCCTGCCCGACCGCTTCGCCCACCTCAACGCTTTCGCGGTGCTGCCGTGAGCGGCGCGCGGCGGATCGAGGAGGGGGTGCGACGCCCCGATCGCGTCACGCTGAGGCTTGATGGCGCCGACCTTGCCGCCTGTCCCGGCGAGAGCGTGCTGGCGGCCCTGGTCGCAAGCGGCGCGCGGCGTCTGCGCGACGACCGCGAGGGCACCGCGCGCGGGGCGTTCTGCAACATGGGTACCTGCTCGGAATGCACGGTCTGGGTCCGCAAGGGCGCCGCAGCCTGGGTGCGCCGCCGCGCCTGCCTGGTCCCGGTCGAAGCGGATCTTTGCGTGCTTACGCACGCTCCGGAGGCGACATGAACGCATCCATGTCTTACGACGTCGCCATCGTCGGCGGCGGGCCTGCCGGCATGGCGGCGGCCGAACGAACGATCGGCGCGGGTCTCTCGACCTGCCTCATCGACGAGCAACCGCGCCTTGGCGGGCAGATCCTGCGCCAGCCGCCCCCGGGCTTTGCAGTGACCGGCTGGCAATCGGGGCGGCTCTACCGCGCGGCACGCGCGCTGCTGGCGCGGGTCGAGCGGCTTGACGCGTTCGACTTTCGGGCCGGTCACGCGGTGCTCGGGGTTGGTGCCGGGCACGCCGAGGAGGGGGGCTTCGCGCTCAGCGTGCAACCCCTGGCCACGGGCGGGGTGGAGCGTATCGACGCGCGCCGCGTGATCGTGGCGGGCGGGTGCTACGACATGCCGGTGGCGTTTCCCGGCTGGACCCTGCCCGGAGTGATGAGCGCGGGCGCGGTGCAGACCTTGCTCAAGAGCCCGCAAGTCCTGCCGGGCGGGCGCATCGCGCTTTTCGGCACGCATCCGCTGATGATCGTGCTCGCCGAACAGATTCTGGCGGCGGGCGGCGAGGTTGCCGGGGTCCACTTTGCGCAGCCGCGCCGCGCAATGCTGGCCGCGCTGGGGCCGAGGTTGCCGGGGGTCCTGCGCGCCTGGCGGCCCTTGCTCGAGGGCGCGCGCGGACTGGCGAACCTGCGGCAGGCGGGCGTTCCGGTTCATTTCGGGAGCGCGATCGTGCGCGCCGAGGGGGGCGATGCGCTCGAGGCGATCACGCTTTTGCGGGCCGGGGGGCGCGAACGCGTCGCCTGTGACGTCGCTGCGATGTGCTATGGCTTCCTGCCGCAATCGGACCTCGTGCGCCAGGTGGGGGCGGCGGTGCGCTGGGCGCCTGGTCCGGGCGGGTGGGAAACGCTTTGCGACGAAGGGATGCGCAGTTCGCTCCCCGGGCTCTATGTCGCGGGCGAGACGGCCGGTGTGGCCGGGAGCGACGTCGCCATGCTGCGCGGGGCTCTCGCCGGGGTGACGCTTGCCTGCGATGCCGGAGCGCTGGATGAGGTCGAAGGCGCGCGCGTCGCGGCGGCGCTGCGCGCGCGTATCGCGCGGCTCGCACCGTTCACCGCCATGTTGCGCGAGCTTGCCGATCCGCAGGCCTATCTGCCCGAGCCCGAGCTCGAGACGCTTGTGTGCCGCTGCGAGGATGTCTCCGCGCGCGCCCTCGACGCGGCGATCGCGGCGTGTGCCGAGGGCGACGACGGGTTCGGCGCGAGCGCGGTCAAGCTGCGGTGCCGCGCCGGGATGGGGCTGTGCCAGGGGCGTTCGTGCGAGCATGCGGTGATCCGCCGGATCGCCCGGGCAAGCGGGCGGGAGGCGGCGCAGGTTGCCGGCTTTACCGCGCGTTTCCCCGCCCGCGCGGTACCGATCGCCGAACTTCTGGAGCGCGACGCACCGGCCCGGTGAACGTGCGTCGTGACCGTTCGTCGTGACCGGGCGTCGTGACCGGGCCGCGCGAGCAGCGTCTTTTTCGCAAGCCGATCTTCGCGCAAGTCCACCTAGCCAGAACATGGGGTGCGCAAGCCGCGCTAGTTTGCGCGCGCGACAATGAAACAGGATGACGACCACATTGAACGCAGACCTCGCTCCTGAGACGATCAGGACCGCGACGAAAGCAGACTAAAGAATACGTGCAGCGCCCAGGCCAGCGCCAGTTCCGGTTGCTGGGGTGCAACGACAACAAGGATCGCCAGTCGGACGATCCGCGCGAAGTTTCAGGGATTTGGAACCAGCAATTCATCTCGTGCCCGGCATTCGCGCGGGCGCGCTGTCCAACATGTCGATGAGGGTTGATAGATCAAGATGCGAAATTTGACCGTGTTTTCCACCAGGGCACTCGTTTCGGCCGCGATCCTGTGTGCGGTTGCCGGCGGCGCCGCCTTCTCGGCACCGGCCATGGCACAGGCGAACGACGAAGCCGACGCGACACCCAACGAGATCACCGTGACCGCGCGCAAGCGCAACGAGACCGCGCAGACCGTCGCCGATCCGATCAGCGTGGTCACCAGTGCCAAGATCGCCAACGCCGACTTGCGCACGCTGCAGGACGCGGTGCGCCTGACCCCCAACCTCGTCGTCCTCGACGGCCTCTATCCGGGCTACAAGACGATTTCGTTCCGCGGCTTCACCACGCTGGGGCGTGACGGCGAGTTTCCCTTCGCGACGATCGTCGACGGCGTCGTCCAGCCCGGGCAGATGTTCTTCCAGCAGGACCTCGTCAACGTCCAGCAGATCGAGATCCTGCGCGGGCCCCAGGGCACGCTTTACGGCGGCGGCGCGATTGCGGGCGCGATCAACATCGTCACCAAGAAGCCCACGAACGAATATACCGGCAACGCCTCGTTCCAGTACCTCAACGGCGACGAGAAGCGCGCGCTGGTCGGGCTGTCGGGGCCGATCGTCAAGGACAAGCTCTATTTCTCGACCGGCGCCAGCGCCTACAAGACCGACGGCCTCGTCGACAACCTTGCCAACGCGAAGAACGCCGACTTCGGCAAGGGCCTGACCACGCGCAGCTCGCTGATCTTCACGCCGACCCAGGACCTGACTTTCGCGCTCAGCGCCTCGACCACCGACAGCAAGACCGGTGGCCTGTGGCTGGCCGCGGTCGACAACGACGAGTTCAAGGACGTGACGCCGCTGCCCAGCGAGAACCAGGCGGGGATCGTGCGCAGCAAGCTGCGTGCCTACTCGTTCAAGTCCGACTGGTCGCTTCCCGGCTTCGCCACGCTGACCGCAGTGACCGCCTATTCGCGCGGCCGCGAAGCCACCACGGCGGACGCGGACTACACGGCCGAGGACAACGCCTCGCAGACCGTGCACTTCGTCGACACCACCTGGTCGCAGGAACTGCGCCTGACCTCCGATGGTTCAGGGCCGCTCAAGTGGAACGTGGGCGGCTACTACCAGGACGAGAAGCGCGATTACCAGAGCAGCTACGATCCGGTCGGCGGTACCTCGAGCTACAACGACAACTTGCGCCATTACGAGACTTTCGCGCTGTTCGGCCAGGTCTCCTATGATCTGACCGACCGGCTCGAGGCGACCGGCGGCTTCCGCTACGACTGGGAGGACCAGTCCTACTTCGACCGCCTGACCGGCCAGATTCTCAAGCAGAAGTTCAGCGAGCCGCAGGGCAAGGCATCGCTCTCGTACAAGGTGAGCCCCGACTTCTTCACCTACCTCACTTACTCGCGCGGCTATCGCAAGGGCGGGTTCAATCCCAGCAGCAGCGCCGAATCGCTGCTCTATTACAACCCGGAAACCGCCGACAACTTCGAGTGGGGTTTCAAGAGCGACTTCCTGGGCAACATGGTGACCCTGAACGGCGCGCTGTTCTACACCAACTTCAAGAACCAGCAGTTCTCCACCTCGCGCGTGGTCGAGAACGTGGGCATCTTCACCGCGATCTCGAACGTCGGCAAGACCCAGGTCATGGGTGCGGAAGCCGAGCTTTCGGTGCGCCCGATGCGCGGCCTCAGCCTCAGCGGCTCGGTCGGCTATTCCGACGTCAAGATCAAGGACTACCTCCCCGAGGATCCCGACGGCTACCACGACAACGTGATCCCGCAGATCTACCGCTTCACCGCGCAGGCAGGGATCGACTACGAGGCGGACCTGACCGACGCGCTCAAGTTCGTGGCGCACGGAGACATGTCGCATCGCGGCAACGTCTACTGGGACGTGGCGAATTCACTCGAGACCGGCCCCAAGACCTTCTTCAACGCCAAGGTCGGCCTGGAATACGGCCAGTATTCGCTGGCCTTCATCGGCCGCAACCTCAGCAACGAGCGCACGCCGATGGCGGTGGGCGCGGGGGCCCTCAACGACGGCGCGACGACGCTGGCGAGCTACAACTCGCCGCGCCAGTACGGCGTCGAGGTTGGCCTCAAGTTCTGATGTAGTTAAGGCCGGCGGCGAGGATGTCGCCGCCGGCCTTCGCGCTTTCGCCCAATTGCAAGAGTACCCAGCGTTGCATCGCAGAGATATTCTCCAGTGGATCGCGGCCGCGGCCTTCGCCGGCCCGGCCATGGCGCAGGACATGACCGGCATGGCCGGCCATGCGATGGCGAGCCGCGACAGCGTTCCCCCGCCACCGCCCCACACGCCCTTCGCTCCAGCCCGCCACGCGGCGCTCGAGCGGCTCGTCCAACTGGTCATTCCGGCCGACGACACCCCGGGCGCCCGCGAGGCCGGGGTCCCCGCCTTCATCGAGATGATGCACCAGCACTGGATGAACGAGGAGGAGCGCCGCCGCTGCGACGCCGAACTCGACCTCGTCATGGCCGCTTTCGCCTCGGGCGCGGCGATCCCCGCAGCGCTCTACGAAGGTGCGCGCTTCAAGGCACCGACCCTGCGCAAGCTGACGATCTATGGCTACTACACCAGCGAAGTGGGGGCGAGCGAGGAGCTGACCCTCAACCTCGTGCCCGGCGCCTACGACGCCTGCGCGCAAGTCGGGGCACAAGATCGCGCGCCTTCGCTCAATTCCTGGGGCATTGCGCTGAGCCTCGCCAATCCGGGAGCCTTGTGATGGATGCGGACGTCATTGTCGTGGGTTCGGGGATATCGGGCGGCTGGGCCGCCAAGGAACTGACCGAACGCGGGTTCTCGGTGCTCCTGCTCGAGCGCGGGCGCCACATCGAGCCGGGCACCGACTACGTGACCGAGCACCTGGCGCCTTATGAAATGCCCTATCGCGGCTTCGGCGATCGCCAGCGCTACGCACGCGACTTCAAGGTCCAGTCGCACCTTGCAGGGCTCTCGGACGCGAACGATCACTGGTTCGTCAACGACACCGAGAATCCCTACCAGACCCGCCCCGAGGCCGAATTCACCTGGATCCGAGGCTACCACCTGGGCGGCCGCTCGATCACCTGGGGGCGCGCCTCGTTTCGCCTCAGCGATCTCAACTTCTCCGAGGCCGGCAGCGACGGGCACGGCATCCGCTGGCCGATCGGCTACGCCGACCTCGAACCCTGGTATTCCCACGTCGAGCGCTTCATCGGGGTCAACGGCGATCGTGACGGCATTCCTTCGTTGCCCGACGGCGAATTCATGCCGCCCCACGGGATGAATTGCGCCGAGGAGCATGTGAAGCAGGCCATCGCCGCGCGCTTCGACGGCCGGCCGATGATCAACGAGCGCAGTGCGGTGCTGACGAAGGCCATCGGCGATCGCGCGCCCTGCCACTATTGCGGCCCGTGCATCCGGGGCTGCTCGACCGGCTCCTACTTCAGCAGCGAGAGTTCGACCCTGCCCGCCGCGCGCGCGACGGGCCGCTTGAAGGTGATGACCGACGTGGTGGTCGATGCGCTCGTCCACGACCAGGCCAGCGGGCGCGTCACCGGGGTGCGGGTGATCGATGCGAAGAGCCGAAAGCGCAGCACGCTGGCGGCGCGCGTGGTGTTTCTCAACGCCTCGACGCTCGGCTCGACGCAGATCCTGCTCAATTCGATCGACGCCGAGACCGGACGCAGCTTCGCCAACCGTTCGGACGCGCTCGGGCGCTACCTCATGGATCACGTGATGGGGCCCTTCGGCACCGCGACGATCCCGGGCTATCTCGACCGCGAACCGCTCGGCAACCGGCCGAGCGGCATCTACATCCCGCGTTTCCAGAATCTGGCGGGGCAGGACAAGCCCTTCCGGCGCGGCTATGGCTACCAGGGCAGCGCCGCGCGCGCGATGTGGACGCGTGGCAGCAGCGGCGAGGACATCGGCCTTGCGCTCAAGCAGCGCCTGCGCCAGCCCGGCCCCTGGCAGATGTTCATCGGAGCGATGGGCGAATGCATGCCCTATGCCGACAATCGTGTGACACTGTCTGACAAGGTCGACGCCTGGGGTCGGCCCCAGCTCGACGTCGCGTTCCACTGGCACGCCAACGAACTGGCCATGGCCAGGGACATGGCGAGCGAGGCGCGCGCGATGCTCGAGGCGGCCGGGGGAACCGACGTCGTTACCGGCGACGCGCTCGGCCCGGGTGGCCTCGCGATCCACGAGATGGGCACCGCACGCATGGGCCACGATCCCGCCGAGGCGGTTCTCAACGCGCACAACCAGTGCCACGATGCCCTCAACGTCTTCGTCACCGACGGGGCCTGCATGACCGCCTCGGCGGCGCAGAACCCCTCGCTGACCTATATGGCGCTGACCGCGCGTGCGGCTGCCTTCGCGGCGGACCAGATGAAGCAAGGAACGCTGTGATGACTGATTTCGACCTTTCGCGCCGCAGGCTCCTCGGTGCGGGCGTGGCGCTGGCGGCTGGCGCGACGCTGGGGGCAGGCCCAGCCTTCGCCAGGACTCCCCGCCGCCCGCTCGGCATCCAGCTCTACACGCTGATGACGTTGCTCGACGCCGATTTCGAGGGCACCGTCGCGAAAGTGGCGAAGATGGGCTACACCGAGGTGGAGACGCTGGGCAGTTTCGGGCGCAATCCCACCTACGTCCACGAGGTTTTCCAGCGTTACGGGCTTCGCTCGCCCTCGCAGCACATCATGCCTCCGGGGCTCTACGAGGTCTTCGACGACGGCGTGGCCGGGCGGATCGACCGCGCGACGTTCGAGCGCAAGTTCATCGAGGCCTTCGATTTCGACCATGTCGAAGGTCTGATCGAGGCCTGCGCGCTCCAGGCCGCGGTGATGGAGCAGAAATACATCGTGTGGCAGATCAGCTGGCCCTCGCAGCTCCAGTCGCGCGAACAGATCGACACGCTCATCGCGGCGCTCAACCGTGCCGCCAGGGCCGCGCACGATCGCGGCTTCCAGCTCGCCTACCACAACCACGACCAGGAATTCAAAAAGGTCGGCACCGACGTGCCCTACGACCTGATCCTGCAGGGTACCGACCCTGAGCTGCTCAAGTTCGAGATGGACCTGGCCTGGGCGACCAAGGCGGGGATCGATCCGCTCGCCTACTTCAAGGCTTACCCGAACCGCTTCCGCATGCTGCACATGAAGGACGTCGCCGCCGACGGCAGCGTGCGCGATCCGGGCGCGGGCCTGGTCGATTTCAAGCGCATCATCCCGGCGGCCGAAAAGGCGGGCGTGGAACATTTCTTCGTCGAGTACGACGTGCCGACCGACCCGCTGCGCACCTCGGGCGATGCCTATAAGTACCTAGCGCCGATGCTCTGAGTATCGCCACCGCCAAGCCTAGCGAGACATGCAAAAAGAAAGGGCCCGGCCGCTGCGTGCGACCGGGCCCTTTTCGTGTCGGGAGCCGCCGGTGTCAGGCGTTTTCGGGGCGTCCGATCACCTCGAAGCGGGCGATCTTGCCCTCGCGGAAGTCGGCACGGGCCATGCACACTTCCGAGCCGCTCTTCTCGCCCGCTGTGAACGTGCAGCGGTACTGGACGAAGCCCTGCTCGGCATCGCTCAGCGTGGCGATGACCGGGGTGACGAGCGCGACATGGTCGCACTTGGCGCGGATCCGCTCGAAATGGGCGCTGATGCCTTCGGGTCCGGTGCCGCGCACGCCGCCATCGACGATGAAATCGGCATCGTGGGTGAAATGTCCGGCGAAGCCCTCGGGGGTGAAGCCTTCGCCTTCGAAGGCGCCGTTCCACCAGTCGAACATGCGGGTGATGGGGTTCTGGCTCATGTAATCTCCGTTGTCTCGAGAAGCCGGGCGTTGCCGCGCGTGGCGGCGGCGCGTTCGGCGAGGAAGAGGAAGACCATCGCGGCGAGGAGCGCATCGACGGTGGGGGCGTGGGTCAGCTCGACGAGGCCGAGCCCGAAGTTCGCGCGCGGAAGCGTGGCGATGCCGACGGCGATGCCGAAGATCCACGCGCCGAGCGGCGCCAGCCGGAACGCCGGGATCGCGGCCGCGTGATCGGTGTAGCGCGCGCGGCCCATCAGGAAGTCGGCGACATAGGCGCCCGACATCGGCGCGATCAGGAGACCCATGAAGGTCAGCCAGACGATGAAGTGGCCCAGGATGTCCGCAGCCGCGAGGCAGGTGCCCAGCACGCCCGCGACGACCGCGAGCTGCCAGCGCTCGCGCCCCGGGAACAGCGCCGAGAGCGCGAGCGCGGAGGCGTAGAGGTTCTTGTCGTTGCTGGTCCAGGTGGCGAGGATGATGATCAGCGTGCCGGGCAGCGCTATCCCGGCCGCCAGCATCGTCGCGACGAGGTCCGCGTTGCCGTAGAGCGTGCCGAGCGCGGCGGCGAGGATCAGCAGCAGCGGGAAGGCGACGGCGTAGTTGATCGTCATCGCCACCGCGTTGTCGCCGGAGGTCTTGAGGAAGCGGCTGAGGTCGGGGTTGATCGAGCAGCCGAACACTTCGGCGCCCACCACCACCGAGACGATCATGCCAAGGCCCATCGGCTCCGTGATCGCGCGCGCGGCGAACAGCCCGGCCACGCCGTGCCGGTCAAGCCCGATGCCGAGCGGCACGAGCGTCGCGAGCAGCAGCAGCGGCACGCTGACGAAGGCGATCTTGCCCATCGCCTTGACCCCGATCACCGCGGTCGAGGCAATCAGCGTACCGACCAGCACGATGCCCAGGCGCTCGTCGAGTTCGTAGCCCAGCTGCGTGCGCAGGATCGCGGCCACGCTCTTGACGAGGATCTGCGTCTGCAAGCCGAACCAGCAGAACGAGGTCAGCACCATCATCGCCACGATCGCGAGCGAGCCGCGTCGCCCGAAGGTGCGCTGGATGATCATTGCGGTGGGCAGGCGCGCGACGAGGCCCACGTGGCCCGTCAGCACCCCCCACAGGCCGAGCAGCACGCTGCCCAGGATCACGCCCGCCACCACCGTCGGGAAATCGGCGTGCTGGCCCAGCTGCCCCCCGAAGGCGAAGAAGGGAACCGAGATCGAGACGCCGACCAGTACCATGGTGAGAAAGGGCCAGCGGCGCAGCTCGCTGGTTTCGGGTGGTCGCTCCGGATTGCGCTCGATGAGCCCCGCGACCTTGCGCATCAGGTTCTTCAAAAATCAGTCTCCAGCCCGCATGCGGGTCAACGTGTTGGCCCTGATCGTGGCACACGTGGCCCCACTCGCAAGGGGTGAGCACGGGTTTTGCGCGAGGTGCAATGACTTCGCGAATTCTTGGGCCGTTGTTCGCATATCATCCTCGCCAACCAGGTTGCGAAACAGATCCGGGAATGCGTTGAATGAAGAGATACCGCGTCGCCGTCGACATCGGCGGCACCTTTGTGGATTCGATCCTGTTCGATTCCGAGACCGGAACGACCCGCCTTGCCAAGGCCTCGACGACGCCCGATGAGCCCGTGCGCGGCGTGCTGGCCGCGCTCGACCGGCTGGGCGTCTCGCTGGCGGACACCGAGTTGTTCGTCCACGGCACCACGCTGGGGCTCAACGCCGTGATCGAGCGGCGCGGGGTGGAAACCGGCATCATCACCAACGCGGGCTTTCGCGATATCTTCGAGATCGGCCGCGCCGACGTGCCCGCCGCCTCGATGTACGATTACCGCTACCAGCGCGAGCAGCCGATCGTGAAACGGCGCAACCGCTTCGGCGTGGGCGGGCGCATGGACGCCCGGGGCAACGAAGTCGAGCCGCTCGACGAGGCGGCGGTGCTGGCGGCGGCGGGTACGCTGGTCGAGGCGGGGATCCGCTCGGTCGCGATCTGCTTCCTGCACTCCTACCGCAACCCCGCGCACGAGGAACGCGCGGCGCAGATCATCCGCGAGGCCTATCCCCAGCTCGCCGTTTCGGCCTCGAGCGCGATCACCCGCGAATACCGTGAGTACGAGCGCACCGCGACCGCGGTGGTCGATGCCTACATCAACCCGATCTTCAACGACTACGTCGGACGTCTCGAGAACGGTCTGGTCGATGCGGGCTTTGCCGGAAAGCTGCTGATCATGCGCTCGGCCGGCGGCGCGATGACCGCCGAGACCGCGCGCCAGGCGCCGATCTACACCGTCCTTTCGGGACCGGCGGGCGGCCTCATCGGCGCGGGGCAACTGGCCAAGGCGATCGGGCGCGACCGGGTGCTGACGCTCGACTACGGCGGCACCAGCCTCGATGCCGCGGTGATCGAGGACGGCAACCCGCTCGTTATGCACGAGGCGCCGCTTGCCGACCTGCCCGCGCTGATCCCGATCTTCGACATCCGCTGCATCGGCGCGGGTGGCGGCTCGATCGGCTGGGTGCAGGAAGGCCTGCTCCAGGTCGGCCCGCAGAGCGCGGGATCGCAGCCCGGTCCCATCGCCTACGGCAAGGGCGGCACCGAGCCGACGACTACCGATGCCGCGCTGATCCTGGGCTTCCTCGATCCCGCGACGTTCCTGGGCGGCACCGTCGACCTCGATGTTCCCGCCGCGCGCGAGGGCATGAAGACGCGCGTCGCCGATCCGCTGGGCATCGACATCGACCGTGCGGCGGCGGGCATATTCGACGTGCTGGTGGCCCGCACGGCAGGTGCCATCCGCGAGATAACGGTCGAGCGCGGGCGCGACCCGCGCGACTTCTCGATGCTCGCGTTCGGCGGCGCGGGGCCGCTGATCGCGCCGCTGATCGCGCGCGAAGTCAACAACTTCGAGATGATCGTGCCCAATTCGCCGGCGGTGTTCTCGGCCTGGGGCATGCTCATGTCGGACATCGTCACCGACATCGCGCTGACCCAGTTGCGCTTGCTCGAACCCGGCGCGCAGGAACCGGTCGAGACGGCCTTCGCGGCGCTCGTCGAGCAGGCCCGCGAGGAGCTCGAGGGCCAGAGCACGCCCGGCACCGAGCACCGTTTCCTCAAGCTCGTGGAATGCCGCTATGCCGGGCAGGAGCACGCGCTCGAGATCGAGATGGAGGAGGGCGAGGATCTTGCCGCCCTGCGCCAGCGCTTCGACGCGCTCCACCGCGAGCGTTATGGCCATGCCATCGACGGCCCGGTCCAGATCGTCACGCTGCGCGTTCGCGCGAGCGCGGTCATGGCCAAGCCCACGCTGCCGGTCCTTTCGCCTGCGAGAGGCCCGGTCAGCGAGGCCGAGGTCGGATCGCGCGAGGCGTTCTGCTTCGCGCTGCGTGCACGCACCCCCTTTGCGGTCTACGATCGTACGAAGCTGGGCGCCGGCCACGCCTTCGAGGGCCCGGCCATCGTCGAGGAAGGCACCACCACCACCGTCGTCCACTCCGACCAGAGCGTCACCGTCGACGAACACGGCCATCTCATCATCCGCAGGAAGTCCGCATGAGCACCCAGACCCAGCTTGACGGGGCGACCGTCGAGGTCATTCGCAGCTATCTCGTCTCGGCCGCCGAAGAAATGCGCCGTACCCTGATCCGCACCGCCTTCAACCCGGTGATCTACGAGGTGCTCGACTTCGGCATCTCGATCTACGACGCCGACCTCGAACTGATCGCGGATGCGCCGGGCCTGGCCTTCTTCCTGGGCGCCAACGACTACGCGATCCGCAAGGGCGTGGAGTTCGCGGGCGCCGAGACGATGCGCCCGGGCGACATCTTCATCATGAACTACCCCTACTGGAACTCGGCGCACGCGCTCGACGCGACGCTGTTCGCGCCGGTCTTCGCCGAAGGGGAGGACAGGCCCTTCGCCTACACCTGCATCCGCGCGCACTGGATGGACCTGGGCGCGAAGGACCCGGGCTACGTGCTCGATTCGACCGACATGCACCAGGAAGGCCTGATCTTCCCCGGCACGCGCATCTACAAGGATGGCAAGCCGGTGAAGGACATCGTCGACATCATCAAGTTCAACTCGCGCATGCCCGGCCCGGTGATGGGCGACCTCGATGCGCAAGTCGCCGCGACGCGCACCGGCGTCGAGCGCCTGAACGCGATCCTGGCCAAGTTCGGCCGTCCTTCGTTCGACGAGGCGATCGGGCGTATCAAGACCGCGAGCGACAGCCTCGTGCGCCGCGCGCTCGCCGAACTGCCGCGCGGGACCTGGGAGGCGGGCGATCTCGTCGACGATGATGGGCTGACCGACGATCCGGTGCCGATCCACGTCAAGGTGACGATCGACGAGGAGGGCCTGACCTGCGATTTCTCGGGATCCTCGGACGCGGTGCGCGGCCCCATCAACATCCCGATCGGGCTCACCGAGACGATCTGCAAGTTCGTGCTCAAGTCGCTCACGTCGGCGCAGCAGCGCAACAACGCGGGCTCGTTCCGCGCGCTCAAGGTGATCGCGCCCGAGGGTAACCTGTTCCACGCGGTCTATCCCGCGGCGACCTTCACCCAGTGGCCCGCGCACCTCGCGCTCGAACTGGTCTACAAGGCGCTGGCGCAAGGCATGCCCGAGCGCATCGCGGCCTGCTCGGGCGGGGACACGCTGGGCTTCATGATGATCGGTACCGATCCCCAGACCCGCGCGATGTATGCGGTCTCGAACAACGAGCCGGTGGGCTGGGGCGGCAGCCAGGGGCTCGACGGCATCAACGCCACCAACCACATCTCGGGCAGCCTCGTGCGCAATACGCCGACCGAAGTGATCGAGATGAAGACCGGCATGATGATGGAGAGCTTCGAGATCGAGACCGATTCGGGCGGTGCGGGCGAACAGCGCGGCGGGGCCGGGACCCGACGCCTGATCCGCTTCACACAGGACGGCGAATTCCTCTCGATCACCAAGCGCTCCAAGGAAAAGCCCTGGTCGCTCGGCGGTGGGCAACGCCCGGAGACCAACGAGATGATCGTGCACCTGGGCGAGCCCGACGAGAAGCGCGTGGGTACCTACCGTATGGGCGTGAAGGTCGGGGACAAGGCCATCGCACGCGGCGCGGGCGGGGCGGGCTATGGCCGTCCCGAGCACCGCGATCCCGCCGCCGTGCTGGGCGACGTGCTGGACGGCTACGTCTCGCGCGAGGCGGCACGCGAGGTCTACAAGGTGGTGCTTGCCGGCGACGCGCTCGACCTGGCCGCGACGGTGGCGCTGCGCGCGGCCTGAGCGGGCGGCGCAGGCCGCGAAAGGGCCCGCCGGAGCGATCCGGCGGGCCCTTTTCGTTTCTCCGAGTCCGGCGCTGCGCTCAGGCGGGCACGCGGCCGATCGGGTAGAGCATGTGGCGCTCGTCGGCATAGGGCGAGCGCAGGTAGAACCACTTCAGCCGCGCCATCGGATCGGCGGCGAAGGCGTTGTCGCTTGCCAGCCTGGCGGTGAATTCGGCGCGCAGGACGGGATCGGTTTCCAGCATCTCGTCGGCCATCGGCGCGATGACGTAGGCCTCCATGTACTCGACCGGATCGAGCATGCCTGTAACGTACCCTTGCGCGAAGAAGGAGTCGGCGCAGACCGGCTCGAGCATGAGGATGGCAAGGTCGCCGAGGCGCTGGTCGGTCGGGACCCAGGCCGAGCCGGGCGCGAAGCGTTCGGTGCGTCGCTCGATCCCGGCGACGCGCGCCGACATCTTCACGCAGCGCTCGGAGACGGTGTCGGCCATGGTGAGTTCGCACAGTCGCTGGAGTTCGACCTCGACTTCGTGCCAGTCGGTCGTGATCTGCCGTTCGATGCCGTGCGCGGCAAGCCGGTCGAGCACTTCGCGCTCGCTGGCGGGCACCCAGTAGCCCCGTGGACGCTCGATCGTGATCGCGGGGGTCGAGCCGAGCACGGGGGCCTCGATCGCGGGCAGCGGCGTGCCCAGCCAGCGCACCTCGCGCGCGCCCGAGGCCGCAGAATCGTAGAACTCGCTGGCGATCGGGTGGAAGGTCTGCGTGCGGACCGGCTCTTCGGCCATGTCCCAGGTCAGCACGGCCGTCTCGGCACGGCGCGCGCGGTCGGCGCGCGAGGCGGTCCGCAAGGTCTCGGCGTGCTCCACCGCGGCGCGCAGCGAGGCCTCGATCAGCACGTACGTGCCTAGAATTCGCTGGCGTACGGGCTTGAGCGAGTGGTTCTCGACCAGCACCGTTGCAATGTGGCGGATGTCGCCCTGCCCGTGCGAGAAGCGCGGCGGGAAGGCGGGAAGCATGAGGCCGAGTTCGGGCCGGCGATCGTCCGCGGCCAGGATCAGCGGTCCGGGGATGTGGTCCTGCGCCGTCATCGCGGCGTTGACGCAGGGGCGATAGACCTCCTCCAGCCAGGTGCTGAGGGCGGGCGAGGTCGAATAGAGCGCATCCTGGAAGCCGAAGGTGATGTCGTACTGGTAGTCGAGCCCGTCGGTGACGTGGATGTCGAGGAACAGGTCGGGGTCGATCGTGCCCAGGAGGCTGAGCACCGCGCGCACTTCGGGTGAATGGGCCTTCACGAAGTCGCGGTTGAGATTGAGCCCCTGCGCCGAGGCGCGCCAGCCCTGTTCGAGCGGGCCGCGCTGGTTGGGGCGGCTGTAGACCGAGCGGCGTTCGTGCCCGTCGGGGTTGAGCACGGGCACAAAGTACCAGTCGCAGCCCGCGAGCAGATCGTCCTTGCCGCCCACCGCGATGTCGCGCAGCAGCATGAGCCCGGCGTCCTTGCCGTCGATCTCGCCCGGATGGATGCCGCATTCGACGTAGACGCGCACCGGTGCCCCTTCGCGCGGGCAGGCCATCGCGGCCTCATGGTCGCGGCTGGCAACGACGAGCGTGATCGCCCGGCCCTCGACCGAGGTGCCGCAGGCGTGGAGGCGGATCAGTGGCGAAGCGGCGGCGAGCCGTTCGAGGAAGGCACAGGTCTCGGCGTAGGTCGGGGTGGTCTCGAGCCCGTCGATCTCGGCGGGGGTGACGAAGGGATCATCGCTCGCGCGGATCAGCGCCTGGCTGCGCCCGTCCCAGGGCTGTACAGGGGGAAGCGGAGCGCGGCGCTCGGGTGGCCAGAAGGCGGGCGTCATTGTCGTCCTTTTCGATCGGTCGTGGGCAAGGACGCAGGAACCTAGCCGGGCTTCATTGCACCTGCGCAGTGATCATGTTGCGGGCCGAGGCTTCGAACGGAGAGGCCCAGCAGCGCATCTTGGCCTCGAGCACCGAGAGCATGCGCCCCGGTGCGCCTTCGAGCTGGCGGCCCAGTCGCGTGATGAGGTGGACCGAGAGGGGCTCGGCCTCGGTGTCGGCGAAGGGGATCGCGACGAGCCGCCGCGCGGCGATCTCGCCCAAGGCCGCGATCTGGGGCAGGACGGTGACGAAACGCCCCTCGGAGGCGAGGTCGCGCATCATCACGATCGAGGACGTGGTCTGCGCGGGTTCGAGGAAGGTGCCGGTCTCGGCCTCCATGTCGGCAAGGATCTGGCGGATGCGGAAACCCTTGGGGGGCAGGCACAGTTCGTGCTGCGCGAGATCGGCCAGCGTGACCTCGCTCTTGCGTGTGAGCGGATGCGAGGGGTGGACAAGGACCATCAGCGCCTGCGCGAGCGAGAGGCGCACGCGCACCTTGGGCTCGGGCTGGATCTGCAGGACGAGGCCCATGTGGACGTCGTCGTCCTCCACCATGCGCACGATCTCGCTGGTCGAACCCACCAGTGTCTCGATGTGCAGGCCAGGGTTCTTCTTGTGGAAGCCGTCGATCGCCTGGAAGAAGGCGCTCGACAGGAAGCCTTCGCCCACCGCGAGCCGGATCGAGCCCTTGCGCACACCGCGCAGGTCCTGGATCTTGCTGCGCAGGGTATCGAGCTCGGCGACGTGCCTGCGGTGGAAATCGTAAGTCAGGTGCCCGGCCTCGGTGAGCTTGACCGAGCGGCGTCCCTTCTCGACCAGGTTGACCCCGAGGTAGCCTTCGAGCTGGCCGATCTGCCGGCTGATCGAGGAGACCGCGACCCCCAGCTTCTCGCTCGCGAGGCGCATCGAACCCTGGTTCGCCGCTTCGTAAAAGTAGCGCATGGCTACGTCCATCAGCATATCGACAATCCCCGATCAGCGTCCCTGATGCATCGCAGCATAACGGACAGGCGGGGCGGCGCAGGCGGGAAAAACGGATAGGGTGGTGCAGAATTGGCCAGTCGGGGGAACGCGAACGGCTTGTGTTCGGCGCCCTTGGCGCGCTATCGCGTTCGCCCATGCAGCAGACCTTGGGCCCGCGTTCGAGATACTCGCTTCGGGGCGCGGCGATTCGCGCGGGGCACCCGTGCGCATGAGCGAGGGAAGCGGCAAACTCTCCCTAGCCTGCTTCGATGAAGGATCGAAGACAAAGAGTGTGCAAGCGGCGCAAATTGCTCCGGGGCAGGCGCGTCTGCGCTTCGCGTTGCCACCTTCGCTGACCCCCGACGTGCGGCTTGATCGCCTCACGTCCGAGCTGGTGCCGCAAGGGCCCGCGCGCCTCGTCCAGGTCTGCGGGCCAAGCGGTCTGGGCAAGACCACGCTGATGATCGCGCACGCCCACGCGCTGGTGGAACAGGGCATCGACGTGCGCTGGCTCGACCTGGCGCTCGGCGACGTGGCGGGCGAAGTGGCCCTGCGGTCGGTGCTCGAAGCGGCGCTTGCCGGTCGCAGCGGGACCTGCGTGCTGGTGATCGACGCAGGCGAATGCGAACTGGGCCCGCTCGGTGCCACGCTGGCGGATCTGCTCGCGGGCAGCGACGGGGACATCCACATCCGCCTCGTCGCGCGGCGCAGCAACGCCGCGCTGCTCGGAAGGCTGCGTTCGGCGCACCGGGTGCGCACGCTCGATCCCGCCTCGTTGCTGCTGACGGCCGGGGAAGTCGCGCGCTACCACCACCTGCACGCCCCGGCCGATGCGCTTGCGCCCGGCCTGACGGACTGGCCGCTCGCGCAGGACATCGCGCTGGGCGGCCGCAAGGCAGGGGTCTCGCTGGATGTCGGGAGCTTGCTCGATCTGGATGGCGGTCTGCTGGAGGCGGCGCTGGAAGAGGGGGTGTGGCGCCCGCTGGCCGAGCCGGTGCGCCGGGTCCTGGCCCAGACGGCGATCTTCGACCTGGTCGAGCATGGCTTCCTCGCGCGCCAGATGGAGCCGGGCGCGCTGCGCGGCCTGCTGCGCGAGATCGGGCAGCTTGCGCCGTTGGCCGAAGTTCGCAGCGGAACGGAAGGAGGCTTTTCGCTGCATCCGCTGCTTCGCGGCTTCGTTGCGCGCAAGTGGGAAATACTCGCGCCCGAAACGCGTGAGGCGATCTACCGCGAGGCCCTGCTCCATTACGCCGAGCGCGACGCGCCCGAGGCGGCGGTGGCGCTGGTCGGGCGGGCCGGCGACCAGGTCCTGGCGCAGATGGCGGTGGAGATCTTCACCAGCACCGACTTCCTGCGCACCGCAGGTGCCAGCGGTCTGCGCGCGGCGATGGCGCAGATCGCACCCGGCTCCCGTCCCGAATCCGCGCAAGTGCGCGTCAGCGAGGCGACGGTGGCGATGAAGGAAGGGCGCTTCGTCGATGCCCGGCGTACACTGGAGGAGGTGCGCGCGAGCTTGAGCGAGGAACTGGCCTTCCGCTCCCCGACCGTATCGCGGGTCTTCGCCGATTTCGTCATCGCGCAACACGTCCTCGCGTTTCACTCGCACACCAAGCTGACCGAGGAGGACCTCGCGCAAGGTTACTTCTGGTCGACCTACACCAACGATCGGGGCAACGCGGCCTTCGTGAACGCCTTGCGCAGCCTGCACTACTTGCGCCGAGACGAGCTCGAACTGGCCGTCCAGCAGGCAGATATCTCCAAGCGCGAGTTCACCGCGGCGCATTCGTATTACGGGCTGATCTCGGTGGTGCTGGTCGAAGGCCTGATTGCGCTTGCGGCGGGACGTCTCGACGATGCGGGGCGCGATGTCGGTACGGCGCGTGCGCTGCTGGCCGAGCACATGCCGCTCGAGACCGGACTTTTCGCGGTGGCGCAATGCATCGAGTGCGCGATCGATCTCGAGCAGGGGCGCACCGAAGGGCTGCTCGGGCGGGTCGATGGGGCCTTGCGCGATCTGGAGGCGAGCGATGGTTGGCCGGACGCCTTCACCATCGGCTATCGGGTCGGGGCCTGCGCGGCGCTGGCGGGAGAGGATGTGGGCCGCTCGCTGGCGCTGCTCGACCGGGCGCGCCGGCTGATGCGCGGACGAGGCCTGCTCGACCTCGCGCGCTTCTGCGCGATCCTCCAGGCCAAGGTCCGCGTGCAGGTCGGCGGGGCGTGCGAGGGCGACTGGCGCGGCGCGGCGGGGTTGCCCCTGCATGGCGAGGGGGGCACGGACACGCAGGAGGAGGCCTGGCCCGAAACCGACGAGACCCAGGCCCTCGACGCCTGGCAGGCGTTGCAGGCGGGCGACCATGCGCATGCCTCGAGGCTCGCGCGCCGGCTCCATGACCGCGCTCGCGCGGCGCAACGAACGCCGGGCGAAGTGCGCGGGCTCGTGCTGCTCGCACGCGCGCACTTCGCGGCGAAGGACCTGCCCGGCGCTCTCGTCGAATTCGGCACGGCGGTTTCGCTTGCCGAGCCGCAAGGGCTCGCTTTCGTGTTCCTCGAGCAGGGACCTGCGATCCTGCCGCTGCTCGAGGCCTTTCGGCACTGCGAGGCCTATCGGGGCGAGACGCGCCGCGTGCGCAGCTTCTGCAGCGGCTTGGCGCGCACGTTCGCGAGCGAACTCCAGAAGGAGGTCGCCGGTATCGACCTGACCTTGCGCGAACTGCAGATCCTGCACGGGCTGAGCCTGCGCATGGCGAACAAGGAAATCGCGCGCAGCGTCGATCTCTCGGTGAGCGCGATCAAGTTCCATCTCGGCAATCTCTACGCCAAGCTGGGGGTCAACAAGCGCTCCGACGCGGTTCTCGCCGCGCGGCGGCTGGGGATCGCACTCTGATCGCTCCAGGCCCTATTTTGGGCGCATTTTCTGAACCGTCAGGTGATCCCACCTGACTGGAAAATGCTTTAAGGCACCACGGTGAAGCGGTGCCCGTCACCAAGGTCGAGGGTCGTTCCGTCGAAGCGGGCGGTGATCAGCGCATCGGCACGGATCTCGGCGCTTGCTTCATCGCTTACGGCCCAGCGCTTGGCGTGGAGCGTGAGCGTATCGCCGGTGCGGTCGTAGAGGCCGTAGCCGCTGACCGAACCTTCGGGCGTTCCTGCGACAAGCAGGAAGCGCGTGTCGGCGAGCACCAGGCGTCCTTCGGCGAAGGCATAGGCGCGCAGGTGTCGCACCGGGATGCGGGTGAAGGTCTGGACGGTTCCGCTGCCGAAGGTCAGCGTGAGATGGTCGCCCGTGTTTTCGGCCTTCAGGAGATGGTGCTGGTCGGCGCGAAACGCGTTTGCCGTGGCGGTTGCGGGGGCAAGCGCGATCTGTTGTTCGGCGGTCAGCGCCACGCCCTCGGCGGTCTTCGTGAAAGGTCCGGTGTGGGCCATGGCCTCGGTTCCCGGGGACCCCGGCGTGCCCATCACGGCCTGCTCGATGAAGACGCCGTCGTGAAACAGGAACAGACCGTCGAGTGGGATGTCCTTGCCGTTCGAGGCGACCAGCGTGTCGTGGTTCCAAAGGCCCTCGACTTCGTGGCTGGCGTGCGCAGGTGCCACCTCGCGCATTTGCGCCTGCGAAAGTCCGGGCACGATCGCCGCCGCGAAGGCCAGCAGGAAAGCGAAGGAAACGGTCGTGCGCGGCATTGGGGCCTCCGGGTCTGGCCGGGGGCGGCGTTCCGGCCACGCCCCCGGCGAATGCTGTCTCAGTCGATCGCGGCGGTGGCCTCGATCTCGATCAGGAACTCGGGCATTGCCAGCGCGGCGACGCCGATGAAGGTGTTGGGCGCGGGCTCGGCCCCCTCGAAGAAGGCCCCCACTTCGGGCAGGACGATGCCGAGCTTATCCGGGCTATGGTTTACCACGTAGGTGCGCAGCCGCAGGATGTCGGCGGGGGTCGCCCCGGCCGCGGCGAGCACCGCCTTGAGGTTGGCGAGCACCTGGCGCGTCTGTGCGCCGAGGTCGTCGCCGCCCACCACGTTGCAGGCGCTGTCCCAGGCGACCTGTCCGGCCAGGTGCAGGGTCTTGCCGCCGTCCTGGAGGGTGGCGTGCGAGAAGCCGAAGGCGAGCGAATCGTAAAGTTCGGAGGGATTGATGCGAGTAGTGGTCATGGCGTTGCTTTCTTAGTCCACGATTTCGAGGCTGTGGCCGAACGGATCGGTCATGTAGACGTTCTTCTTGCCCGCCAGCGGCCCCTCAGGGATGACGATGGTCTCCATCGCGGTGCAACCGTGCGCGGTCAGGTAGGCGATCGCCTTGTCGACGTCGTCGACCCGCAGGCCCAGGTGGTGGCCGCCGCGATCGCAATTGCGCGGCAGGTCCTGGCGGCGATCGTCGGGCTTGTCGTACTGGACGAGCTGGAAGTTCATGGTTTCGGTGAGCTTGAGCATGACCAGCGTCAGCCGCGCGCCCGCCACGTTGACGTGCGTTTCCATCCAGTCGCGTCCCTGCGCGTCGCGCGGCATGTCGGCGGCGTCGAGCGGGCCCATGCGGAAGAGCTCCTCGGCGCCGATGACCCCGCAATAGAATGCGAGCGCCTCCTCGAGGTCGGGCACCGTCCACGAGATGTGGTCGACGGCCAGAAAGTTCGGCTTTTCGGGGACTTCGCTCATGTCGGGGGGTACTCCGCTGGCTCCGGCAAAGCAAAAATGTGCCCAAGCCAATGGGTGTTTACAATGCGCCGGACACAACGATTGCGTTGCGGTGAGCGCAAGATAGCCCTTGCGAGAAGACCCTGCCGTCCAACGCTTCCTGGTAGGAACACGCCTGGGGCACCCGAGGCTCTCCCTGCAAGATTGACAATGAAGTTACACTTTTGTTGCGCTTACCGCAAAAAGAGTGTGTAGTTCTTCGGGGGCTATCGTGAACACCCCTCTCTGACCCTGGTAGCCGGGAGGTGTCTTTTCGTGTGGGACAACGCTCTTAACTATTTCTACGAGGCCGCGAAACTGGGATCGATGCGGCTGGCGAGCGAAAAGATCGGGGTCGCGGTGTCCTCGATCAGCCGACAGATCAGCCAGCTCGAGGCGACGCTGGGCACCGCGCTGATCGAGCCGGGACGCCGCTCGATCCGTCTGACGGCGGCGGGCCAGCACGTGCTCGATTACCACCGCAAGCAGCTTTCGGACCGTGAGAGCCTGATGACCCGCCTCCAGGAGCTGCGCGAGGTCAAGACCGGGCGCGTGGTCATGGCGATCGGGGAGGGCTTCATCGGCGATGCCTTCGCGCGCACCATCGAGTATTTCCAGGTGCGCAATCCGGGCATCGAGATAGCGCTCGAGATCAGTTCCTCGACCGAGATCGTGCGCAAGGTGCTCGAGGACGAGGTGCACATCGGCATGATCCTCAATCTGACCGACGAACCCAAGATCCGCACCCGGCTGAGCGTCGAGCAGCCGCTTGCGGTGCTCTGCGCGCCCGACCATCCCGCAGCCCGGCTCGAAGCGGTGACGATCGAGGACCTGATGGGCTTTGCGCTGTGCCTGCCACCCAAGGGCTTTCGCATTCGTGCCTCGCTCGCCGCCGCCGAACGCCGCGCGCGCCTGACGCTCGAGCCGATGCTGGTGACGACCTCGATCCAGCTCATGCGCGACATTGCGCGCGCGGGTCGGGCGGTCTGCGTCCTGCCGCGCATTTCCGCGCTCAGCGAACTCACCGAGGGCACGCTGGTGGCGCGCCCCTTGCACGATCCCGAGCTCGACGATGCGACGGTAAGCCTGATCTACCGACTCGGGCGGCAACTGGAAGGCGCGCCCGCGCGGCTGCTTTCGCTGCTTGAGAACAACCTCAAGTCGTGGTCGCACGTGCCCGAGGTCGCGCGCTGAGCCGTTCCGCGAGGAGGCAGGCAGGCACGGCGACCGCGACGTTGACGATCATCGCGACGAGCCCGGTCTCCCAGCCTGGCAAGAGCCCGCCCCACATCGTGGCAAAGGCGGGCAACAGCGCGAGGTAGCCCGCGACCATTCCGGCGAAGACGCCCAGCGCATTGGCGCGCTTCCACAGGAAGGCGAGGTAGACGCCCGGAGCCAGCATGCCCACTGCGGCGTAGGCGGAGAGGCCGATCTCGACCAGCGAGCGCGATGCACCCAGCGTCAGCCACACCGCGACCGCGGCGAACACGACCAGCGAAAGCCGCGAGGCGAGCAACTCTCCGCGCGCCGAGAGGTGCGGGACGAAGGGCTTGAGCACGTTTCGGGCGAACAGCGAACCGGCGGTGAGCAGCAGCACCGATCCCGGGACGAGCGCGAGCAGGCAGGCGGTCCCGGCGAAGAGCCCGACGATCCAGGCGGGGTAGTGCTGCGAGACGAAGCTGATCAGCACCGCGTTGCCGTCACCGCCGGGTGGCCGGGTGTCGGCGAGGAGAGCCGCGAAGCCCAGCATGATGATGAAGATGTAGGAGAGCGAGTAAAGCGGCTGGAGCACTGCGTTGCGGCGGATGGTCTTGCGCGAACCGGCCGAATAGCAAAGCTGGAACAGGTGCGGCAGAACCCAGTTTCCGAGCGCGACGTTGAGCGAGGAGGTCATCAGCCAGACGGTGCCAAGGCCCGCCTGCGGGTCGCGCCCGGGCAGGCTGCCGATGCCGGGATGGAGGTCCTGCACCCGCGCGAAGATGTCGAGCATGGAGCTGGCCCCGATCCGCGAGGCGGCGCTCGCGCACAGCAGCACGACGACGACGAGCATGAGCACGTCCTTGACCCCGGCTGCGAAGGCCGCCGAGCGCAGGCCGGCGAGAAAGACGAAGGCGACCATCAGCAGCGCCGCGAGCCCCGAGGACCAGGTGGGCGAGATGTCGTGGCCCAGCGTCAGGCGCAGGATCAGGCCGAGCGCGGTGATCTGGATCTGGACATAGACGATCAGCGCCAGAATTCCGGCGATCGCCACGACCACGCTGAGCCAGGTTGCCCGGTAGTGTGCGGCAAAGAAGTCGGCTTGGGTCACCAGGTCGTGGCGGTGGCCTTCGGACCAGATGCGGGGCATCAGCCAGTAGCCGATTACCGCCGAAAGCGAGACCGAAGTGAGCGCGAGATAGGCCGGCGCGCCATAGGCCCAGGCGAAACCCGAAATGCCCATCACCGCGAAAGTGGTGTAGATCTCCCCGGCGTTGAGAAACCAGAAGATGAGGATGCCGAAGCGGCGTCCGCCGACTGCCCATTCGGTGATCGTGCGCGCGCGGGCTTGGCGCTGGCTGTAGAGAAAGGCGCCGGCGACCGTTCCCAGGACGATGGCCAGGGTGAGGATCTGGATCATGTCTCGGGTTCGCTGTTCTGGGCACCGGCAGCCCCGGCGGCTTCGGTGGCCTCGTCGAGATGGAAGACGATGGCGATGACGATCGAGGTGAGCACGATGCCGGCCAGTTGCCAGGTCATCGCGAAAGGCAGTCCGAACAGCCGCCAGTCGATGTCGTCGACGAGCGGCACCGCGCCGACCTGCCAGGCGAAAGGCGCCAGCAGCAGCCAGCGGTGGTGGTACTTGGGGGAGGGGGTCATGTCGCGATGCTCCGGCCGTTCGTGGCAATCCAGGTGTCGATCTTGGCCTCCAGCACGCCCATCGGCAGGCAGCCTGTACCCAGTACCTGCTCGTGGTAGTCACGGATGTCGAAGCGTGCGCCGAGCGCCTTGGCGGCGCGCTCGCGCAAGGCGCGGATCCGCAGTTCGCCGATCTTGTAGGCGCAGGCCTGGCCCGGACAGGCGATGTAGCGATCGACCTCCACCGCGACGTCGCGCGGCGCCATCGAGGTGTTGGCGAGCATGAAGTCGATGGCCTCCTGACGGCTCCAGCGCAGCGCGTGGAGCCCGGTGTCGACGACCAGGCGCACCGCGCGCAGCATTTCCATGTCGTAGTGGCCGAAGAGCTGCATCGGATCGGTGAACAGGCCCAGTTCGGGGCCGAGCGATTCGGCGTAGAGCCCCCAGCCCTCGACGAAGGCGGTCGCCGAACCGTACTTCAGCAGGTCGGGCAGCGCGGTGTTCTCGCGCGCGAGCGTCATCTGGAAGTGGTGGCCGGGAATGCCCTCGTGCAGCGTCAGCGTTTCGAGCGTGGGGATCGGGCGGGTGCCGAGCATCGCCATGTTGAAATAGAGGACGCCCGGCGTGGTGCCATCGCCGGGGCCCGCACGGTAATAGCCGGTGCCGCGCTGGTCGCCGAGCGCAGGCAGTGCGCGGACCTCGAAAGGCGCCTTGGGCTGGTGGCGGAACAGCCGGGGGATGGCGGGCCAGATGCGCGCCTCGATCGCCGCGAAGCGGCCGAGCAGCTCCTCGCTGGTCTTGCAATAGAATGCAGGATTTGTGCGCACATATTCGAAGAAATCGCCAAGCGATCCGGCAAAGCCGACTTCGCCGCGCACGCGCTCCATCGCGGTACGGATGCGGGACACTTCCTGCTGGCCGAGGGCATGGATCGCTTCGGGCGCGAGGTTCGTCGTGGTGTGTCGGGCAAGCTCCCAGGCGTAGAGCCGCGCGCCGTCCTTCATCGCCCAGCGGCCCGGCTCGGCGAGCGCTTGGGGCAGGTATTCGTCGCGAAGGAACGCCTGCCAGGCCCGGTACCCGGGCAAGACGCGTTCGGTGATGCAGGCGCGATACCGCGCGGTGATCGACGCGCGTTCAGTGGCCGCGAGACTGTCCGGAAGGTGCGTGACCGCAGTCCAGAACGGGCTCTCCTCGAGCGGTGCCGCGAGCATCGCGTCGACTTGCGCGAGGACGTTGGCGATCAGCACGCGGGGCTGGCGATAACCGCGCGAGAGCCCGGTTCGCGCCCACTGGATGGCATTGGGCAGGTAGCTTGCGAAACCCTCCAGGCGCGCCAGGTCGCGCGCGTAGTCGGCGGGTGTGGACAGCCCCGGCGCGGCGTTCGCGGCGTAGTCGGGGAACTCGACGTGAAGGCCGAAGGAGGGATCGAAGGGCGCCATGCGCTGCACGTCGAACAGGTCATCATCGAACAGCGCTAGCGTGCGCTGCAGGTTGAAGGCAAAGACGTCGCGGGCGAGCGCGTCGAGCGGGGGCAGCGCGTCGCGATCGATCGCGGCGAGTTCGGATTGCTCCTCGCGCCGACCCGTGAGCAGCGCCACGCGGTAGGGCTCGCCGAGCGGGTCGACGAAGGCACCACCCGGCATTCCCGCCTCGAGTGGAAAGTCGAGAGGGGCGCCGGGCGCAGCGGCGAGCGGGTCGAGACGGGCATCGAGCGCGGCGCTGCGCGCGAGCAGTGCGCGCAGGCGCTGCGCCGCTGACTGTGCGCGCGCCTGCAATGGGGCCGCGAGAGGCAGCGTCGCGCCGAACGCGGCGAGGGCGGTCGTCGCGAGGGCCTGACGCCGGGTCAGGGCAGAGCGTGTCTGCGCGGGCATGTAGCACCTCCGAAGAAGGATGAGCGGATGCATGATGGTAGCGCGGTAAAGGCGATCCGCCAGCCCCTGTGTTGCACTGCGATATTCATTTAATTAACTGAAAATAAGTTGTTATTTTTGAAATTTCGATGCTTCGCGCGGTTATCTTGCGGCCAGCGCAACGAAATGCCGACGCCTTTTGCATCGATCGGGCACGCGTTTGCGCGCGCGGGGACGTCTTTGCGCCGCAGAAGCGCAGCGTAGTCGGCGCGGGTTGCCGCAGTGCCGGGGATCCACGGGCAAATCGGCGAAAGGATGGAGCAGGCTAATTTGCATTGAGGGCAACGGATCGCCGCAGTCAGTGTCATTGAAACAAATATGTAATTGGCGGAAGCTTCGTTCCGTAAGCGCGAGAAAGCGTGTTCATGGGCCCGCACTTCAGGAGCAGTTGATGGCACTTTCTTCCCGTTTCTTGGCTTTGTGCAGTGCAACGTCGCTGGCCTTCGTGCCGCTCGGCGCGGCTTGGGCGCAAGGAGTGGCGGCCCGCGAGGCACCGGCAGCCCACGAAGACCAGCTGGCCACCATGTTCCGCTGGTGGAACGAGGCGATGAAGACGCCGGGCGCGCTGACGCAAGCCAACTTCGCGCGCTTCTTCACGCCCGACGCCACACTTACGCTCAACGGCGTAGAGGTGATCCAGGGGCTCGACGACTGGGTTTCGCACTTCACGAAGATCCAGGCGAGCGGGGCTCGCGTCGAGATCGTGGTGCCCTTCAAGGCAAGCTTTCGCGAGGGCGATCGGCTCTACACCTATCACGTCATCCGTTCGCGCCGGGATGGCGCGGTGTCGTGCATGCTTGCGGCCGGGCACGCGACGCTGCGCGAGGGCAAGATCGCCGCGATCGTTCTCCTACGTGCGCCGCTCGACATGACGGCGGGTCCGGTCGATCCGGCCTGCTGGACGCACTAGCGCCGCGGTTCCCGGGGTTTCGCGCGATGCAGGGGGCAAGTCTGCACGCGCCTTGAAAGAAAAGCTGCGATCGCAGCACATACAGGGGGTTAGAAATGAGGTCCTATACACGTCACGTCCTTGCGCGCCGTTTCCTTGCAGGATCCGCACTTGCGGTGCTGGCCAGTCCGTTGCTCGCAATGCCTGCGCTCGCGCAGGACGAAGCCCCGTCGTCGGCACCCGCCGCCGCCTCGACCGATATCCTGGTAACCGCGCAGCGCCGCTCCGAATCCATCCAGGACGTGCCGATCGCAATCACCGCCATCGGTGGCGAGCAGCTCAAGGACCAGAACGTGCGCGGGGTCGAGGATTTCTTCGCGATGACGCCGAACGTCGCATTCCAGTCGAACGGTGCGCGCGATCGCAAGGACCTTGCCATCCGGGGCATTTCCAATCAGCTCAACCCTTATGCCGACGTGCGCCAGTCGAGCTACGCCTTCTACATCGACGAGTTCAGCGTGGCCTCGGGTACCAGCAATCCGCAGATCGTCGACCTCGAGCGGATCGAGGTGCTGCGTGGGCCACAGGGCACTTATTTCGGGCGCAACGCGGTGGGCGGCGCGATCAACGTCGTCACCAGGAAGCCGGTCAACGAATTCGAGGGCAATGCCGAGATCGGATACTCGAGCTTCGACACCAAGCGCGCGCAGGGCGTGCTCAACGTGCCCGTCATCGATGGCCTTCTGGCGGTGCGCGCCTCGGGTCAGTACGAGAAGTCCGACGGCTACATCCACAACGTCAACCCGATCGGGGGCGGTAACGATTCCAAGTACTATACCGGGCGTATCGAGGCGCGGCTGACCCCGCTCGACAATCTGACTTGGGACTTCACGTATAGCTATTCGAACGAGAAGAACGGCATGCGCGCCGGCGTGCCGACCGGCTTCGTGACGCGGACCTGGGCCTCGGTCTACTACGGCGCCTCGGCCGGCATGATCGCCGATGCGGACGGGGTCGGCTTCTACCCCGAAAACACCAACGAGGTGAACTTCGATCGCCCGCAGGAAGTGGGCAGCAAGTTCCAGTATCTCAGCACCCATGCGGTCTGGGACTTCGGCCCGGTCGAGGCGACCCTCGTTGCGGGGCACCTGACGTCCGACTTGTACAACTACGGCGACGTCGACGGTGGCAGCTACGACTATTTCTACGAGGACCTGTTGCTTAAGCGCAAGTCGACCAGCGGCGAGCTGCGCCTGCAGTCGACCGGATCGCATGTCTTCGACTGGAGCGTGGGCACTTCGGTGGGCAAGGATTCGGGCCGCATGGACCAGTCCACCTACCACGGCGCCGATAGCCCGCTGTGCCCCAGCTCGTACAACGGCAGCTGCGAGGGGCTCGAGGTCACCGGTGCCGACAGCCACAGCACCTCGCGTTATTTCGCGATGTTCGGGCAGGGCACCTTGAACTTCACCGATACCCTCTCGGCCACCGCGGGCCTGCGCTATTCGTGGGAAAAGGTCACCAATGTCTCGCAATCGCGCTCGAACGCGATCGTGACGGGCAACAACGACCGCTCCGCCGATTTCGAGGACCTTTCGCCCAAGTTCACGCTGACCTACCGCCCACAGCCGGGCCTGATGGTCTACGCCACCGCCTCGCGCGGCTTCAAATCGGGCGGCACGCAGACCAGCAACTCGGACCAGCTCTCCAACGAATTCAAGCCCGAGACCTTGTGGAATTATGAGGTCGGCACGAAGTTCGACCTGTTGGACCGCCGCCTGCGGGTGGACGTCACCGGCTTCTACATGGACTGGAGCAATGTCCAGCAGACGATCCGCTTCCAGTACATCGACGAGAGCACCGGGCTGCTCAAGGGGGTCAGCGGGATCGCCAATGCCGCCTCGGCCGAAAGCTATGGCGTAGAGGCCAGCTTCAATGCCCAGATCACGCCCCGTTGGACGCTCGCAGGCCAGCTTGGTTACAACAAGACCAAGTACAAGGACTATCCCAACGCGCTCATCGACAACACCGTTCTCGACTTGTCGGGCCAGGCCCTGACGAGCGCGCCCGAGTGGACCGCCGGCGCGCAGAGCCAGTACACCGTTCCGCTCGGTGGCTTCGATGCCTTCGGCCGGGTCGAGTGGAACTTCCGCTCCAAGATGATCTCGAACCCCTACTACTATCTCTATAAGGACGTCGCGGGCGAACCGTTCCTCAGCCCGAGCTACCACAACGTCAACCTGCGGGTGGGGATCGAGAACGAGACCTATCGTCTCGTGGGCTACGTCGAAAACCTGTTCAAGGCGAACTACTATGCGAGCGCCTACGAAAAGGCCTTCTACAGCGGTGTCCAGGTGGAACCTTCGTTCCGCGAGTTCGGCGTAAGTTTCGGCTATTCGTTCTGACCGGTACGGGCAAGCCGGTGGCGTGGCCACCGCGCTTCCCCGTGTCCGGACTGCTGTCTATCGACTGGAATGGGGATGTGCCGTGTTGACCGATCGCCGAAAGTTGCTGGGTGTCGCCGCGTCCGCGGGTGTTCTGCTGGGGCCTGCCGGGCGGGCCTTCGGCCGGGCAGGCGGACGGGCGCCAGGCCAGGCGGGGCCGGTGGGGGATGCCAATGCACGGCTCGAGGCCGTGCTGCAGCGCCACTGCGAGGCCTTCCTGCGGCGGTCACCCGAGGAAGCGACCGGGGTGGGCTTCGACACCGGCGCGAACGCGGGGCTGCGCGCCCGGCTCGACGATCGCTCGCTGGCGGCGCTGGCACGCGATCGCGAGAACATCGAACTGGCGCTGCGCGAATTGCGGGCGGTGCCCGGCGCTGACCTTTCGCCGCGCGCTCAGCAGGACCGCGACGTTGCGCTGTACGTCTACGAGACCTTGCACCGGCTCCTGGGCTTCTATGGGTACGCGGATATCAACCTTCGGCCGAGCCCTTATGTGGTGAGCCAGATGAACGGGGCCTATTACTGGCTGCCCGACTTCATCGGCGCACGGCATCCGATTGCCGATACCGCCGACATCGAGGCCTGGTTCGCGCGACTGGGGGCGCTGGCCAGCGCACTCGACCAGGAGTCGGAGCGGATCGCGCACGACGCGGCGAAAGGCATCGTCCCGCCCGACTTCGTGATCGACAGGACCATCGCGCAGATCAAGAGCCTGCGCGATGCCGCACCGCTCGGCTCGGCGCTGATCGCGCCCGCCCTGGTGCGAATGGCCGGGATTGCCGGGCCGGGCACGGGCCCGCGCGCCGAGGCGCTCTTTCGCAAGGTTGTCGCGCCCGCGCTCGCGCGCCAGATCGAGGCGCTCGAGAAAGTGCGGGCGCAAGCCGTCTCCACACCCGGTGTCTGGCGCCTGCCCGAGGGCGAGGCCTATTACGCAAGCGCGGTCGAGGCCAATACGACGAGCAAGATCGACCCGCACGAACTGCACCGGCTCGGCCTCGAGCAATGCGCTGAGCTGACCGCGCGTATCGATGTCCTGCTGCGCGCGCAGGGCCTGGACCGAGGCAGTCTGGGCGCGCGCCTCAAGGCTCTGGACGCCGACCCGCGGCTTCGTGTCAGCGACGACGATGCGGGGCGCGAGAGGCTGCTCGATCTGGCGCGCGGCTACATCGCCGAGGTTACCGCGCGCCTGGGGCAGGCCTTCGGCCAGGCCACCGTCGATCCGATCGTGGTGCGCCGTATTCCCCCCGCGGTCGAGGGCGGCGCGCCCGGAGCCTTCTACACCGAGGGTGCCAAGGGCGAGCCGGGGATCTATTCGCTCAACCTGCAGCATCCGGGCGAGCAGTCGCTCTGGCGTCTGCCCACGCTCACCCACCACGAGGCGGTGCCCGGACACCATTTCCAGTACAGCGTCCTTGCCCATGCCCCCGCGCTGCCGATGTTTCGCCGCATCGTGCGCTTTTCGGCCTATACCGAGGGCTATGCGCTCTACGCCCAGCAGGTCGCGGCCGAACTCGGGGTGTTCGAGGGCGATCCCTTCGGCCGCATCGGCGAACTGCAGTCGCAGCTCTTTCGCTCGGCCCGCATCGTCGTCGACACGGGCCTGCACGCCAAGCGCTGGACGCGCGAGCAGGCGGTGCGCTGGATGGTCGAGAACGCGGGCGAGCCGCCGCTCGCAACCGAGCGCGAGGTGATCCGCTACGCGGTCTATCCGGGGCAGGCGTGCAGTTTCAAGATCGGCGCGACACGCATCGTCGCGGCGCGCGAGGCCGCGCGCGCGGCGATGGGCACGCGCTTCGATGTGCGCGCCTTCCACGATCTCATCCTTACTTCGGGCCCGATGCCGATGGCCGTGCTCGAGAAGGCCGTCGCGCAATGGGCGCGGGCCTGACGCGATCTCGATGTTTGCAAGCGGAGTTTCCAGAATGAAGATACGACAATTGCGGCGCTGGGCGATCGGCCTCGTGGCCGGTCTCGCTGCGGTCGGGGCGCAGGCGCGCCCCAATGCCGAACCCGTCAAGACCGATCCGGGCAATGCGACGATCGTCCTGACCGGCGGCAATGTCGTGGGGATCGATGGCGAGGGCGCCATTCGCGATGCCGTCGTTGTCATCCATGGGGACAAGATCGTTGCGGTGGGGCCCGCCGGTTCGGTCACGGTGCCGCAGGAGGCGCGCATCGTGCCGATGGACGGCAAGTGGCTGATCCCCGGGCTCATGAACATGCACGTCCACCTCGGGCTCAAGCTTCCCGGCGCCGAGGGCGCTGCGCTTGCCAGCGAGACCGACCCCGAACTGGCGCTGCGCATGGCGGCGAATGCGCGCAAGTCGCTGCTCTCGGGGGTGACGACGGTGCGGCTGGTTGGCGAATCGCATGGGGTGGACTTCGCGCTGCGCCGGGCGATCCAGCGCGGCGAGGTGATCGGCCCGCGGATCAAGACCGCCGGCGAGATCATCGTGCCGACGGGAGGCCACGGCTCGCTCGAGACCGACGGGCCCTATGGCTTCGCCCATGCCGCGCGCGAGCAGATCAAGCAGGGCGCGGACTGGATCAAGATCGCGATCTCGGGCGGCATCGCCGATACGCATGGCAGCATCGCGGCCGCGCCGATGACCGACGAGGAGCTCTCCACGCTGATCGAGGTGGCCCATCGCAACGGCATCCCGGTCACCGCGCACAACGGCTCGCCCGCCGCCGCCGAACAGTCGCTCAGGCTCGGCATCGATTGCTTCGAGCACGGCTACTACCTCACCGAGGCCAATCTCAAGGAGATGAAGGCCAAGGGCAAGTGGCTGGTGCCCACGATCGTCGTCTCGCAGGCCGGCGCGCGCGAGTTCTACAAGAAGATCGGCTCGCCCGAGTGGTACCTCGAGCGCGTCGATTCGACCGGGCAGGAGCATTGGAAGATGCTGCAGACCGCGATCCGGATGGGCGTCAATATCGCGCTCGGCACCGACCAGTTCCCCTATGAGCCCAATGGCGGCACCACCGCCACGGTGGCCGAGGCCGAGCTTTACAACAAGGCCGGCATGACCCCGCTTCAGGCGCTGCGCGCCGGCACGGTCGAAACCGCGCGCCTGCTCAGGATCGAGGACCAGGTCGGCCGCATCAAACCGGGCCTCTACGCCGACATCGTGGCGGTGGAAGCCGACCCGACGGCCGACATCTCGGCGCTGCGCACGATCGACTTCGTGATGAAGAACGGCGTCATCTACCGCGACGACGCGCATGGCGTGATGGCGGACTGAGCGGGCACGCGGCGGTTTGCCGCGGCGAAGGATGAAGGGGCTCCGGTGTGTCCGGGGCCCCTTTTCCGTAGGCGTCGGCGTGCGGCCTCAAGCCTTCGCACCTGCAAGATAGTTTAAACTTGAAATAATATCCGGCTCTGCGCATAGTGGCGCCACCAACGGGAATGGCTTCAAGGGATCCGAAGATGAAAGTTGCGGTAATGGGTGGTGGGCCGACGGGGCTCTATTTCGCGATCTCGATGAAGCTGCGCGACCCGAACCATGAGGTCGCGGTCTACGAACGCAACCGCAACGACGACACCTTCGGCTGGGGCGTGGTGCTCTCCGACGAGACGCTCGCTGCACTTTATGCCAACGATCCGGTCAGCTCGGAGACGATCCGCAGCCACTTCGCCTATTGGGACGACATCCGCGTCGTGCGCGGCGAGGAAGATGTCTCGACCAGCGGGCACGGCTTTTGCGGCATCGGGCGCATGCGCCTCCTGCTGATCCTGCAGGAGCGCGCCCGCGAACTGGGCGTGCAGCTCCATTTCGAGCACCCGATCGACGACGCCGAGTTCGACCGCATCCGTGCCGAGAGCGACATCGTGATCGCCGCCGACGGCCTCAACAGCCGCGTGCGCAGCCGCTTCGAGGACGCCTTCAGGCCCGACATCGACGTGCGCCGCAACAAGTTCGTCTGGCTTGGCACCAGGCAGACCTTTGCCAAGGCCTTTACCTTCATCTTCGAGAAGACCGAGCACGGCTGGATCTGGGCGCACGCCTACCAGTTCGACGCCGACACCGCGACCTTCATCGCCGAATGCAGCGAGGAGACCTGGAACGGCTTCGGCTTTGGCGAGATGAGCAAGGAGGAGAACCAGGCGACGCTCGAGCGGATCTTCGCGGCGCACCTGGGCGGGCACACGCTGATGTCGAACGCCAACCATGTGCGCGGCTCGGCCTGGATCAACTTCCCGCGCGTGGTCTGCGAAAACTGGTTCATGGACAACGTCGTGCTGCTGGGCGACGCCTCGGCGACCGCGCATTTCTCGATCGGCAGCGGCTCGAAGCTGGGCATGGAAAGCGCGATCTCGCTGGCGAACAAGCTCAACGGCGAGGGCACGCTGCCCGAGCAGCTCGCCGCGTACCAGGAAGAGCGCGCGCTCGACGTGCTGCGCCTGCAATCGGCCGCACGCAATTCGACCGAGTGGTTCGAGGACGTCGAGCGCTACCTCGATCTCGACATCGTCCAGTTCAACTATTCGCTGCTGACCCGCAGCCAGCGGATCAGCCACGAGAATTTGCGGCTGCGCGACCCCAAGTGGCTGGGTGAGGCCGAGGCCTGGTTCCAGCGCCAGGCCGGCTCCAACGCCCAGCGCCGCCCGATGTTCGCGCCCTATGCCTTGCGCGGGCTCACCCTCAAGAACCGCCTCGTCGTCTCGCCGATGGCGCAGTACAAGGCGGTCGACGGCACGCCGACCGACTGGCACCTCGTCCACTACGCCGAGCGCGCCAAGGGCGGTGCGGGCCTCGTCTATACCGAGATGACCTGCGTCAGCGCCGAGGGTCGCATCACGCCGGGCTGCCCGGGCCTCTACGCCCCCGAGCACGAGACGGCGTGGAAGCGCCTGACCGACTTCGTCCACGCCGAGACCGACGCGGCGATCTGCTGCCAGATCGGCCACGCCGGGCGCAAGGGCTCGACCCGGATCGGCTGGGAGGGCATGGACCTGCCGCTTGAAGCGGGGAACTGGCCGCTGGTCTCCGCCTCCCCGATCGCGTGGAGCGCGAAGAACGCGGTGCCTGCCGAGATCACCCCAGCGCAGATGGACGAGGTGACCGCGCAGCATGTCGCTGCCGCGCAGATGGCCGAGCGCGCCGGGTTCGACATGATCGAACTGCACGCGGCCCATGGCTACCTGCTGTCCTCGTTCATCTCGCCCGCCTCGAACCAGCGCGGCGACGCATTCGGGGGCAGCCTGGAAAATCGCCTGCGCTTTCCGCTCGCGGTGTTCACCGCGATGCGCAGAGTCTGGCCGCAGGACAAGCCGATGTCGGTGCGCATCTCGGCCAACGACTGGCTGGGCGCGGAAGGGGTTACCCCCGAGGAAGCCGTGGCGATCGCGCAGGCCTTCCGCGCGGCGGGAGCCGACATCGTCGATGTCTCGGCCGGGCAGACCAGCACGGACGCACGGCCGGTCTATGGGCGCATGTTCCAGACCCCGTTCTCCGACCGCATCCGCAACGAAGGGCACATGCCCACGATGGCGGTGGGCAACATCACCGAGCCCGATCACGCGAACTCGATCCTGCTCGCGGGCCGTGCGGATCTCGTCTGCCTCGCGCGTCCGCACCTTGCCGATCCCTATTGGACACTCCACGCGGCGATCGAACTGGGCGAGCGCGACGCGAGCTGGCCCAAGCCCTACCTCGCCGGACGCGACCAGGCCGAGCGCCTTGCCGAACGGGCGCGCGCGTGAGCCTGGACCTGACGGGCAAGCGCGCGCTGGTCACCGGCGGCGGCACCGGGGCGGGCGCCGCCATGGCGCGCGCGCTTGCCGCAGCGGGCGCCGAGGTGGTGATCTGCGGGCGCCGCAAGGCCCCGCTCGAGGTTGTCGCCGCGCCGCACGCGGCCATCACCGCGGCGGTGTGCGACGTGACCGACGAGGCGGGCGTCGCGGCGCTGTTCGAGGATCACGGGCCGTTCGATGTCGTGGTCGCCAATGCGGGGATTGCCGATAGTGCCCCGCTCGATCGCACCGAAGTCGGCGCGCTTGAGCGGCTGATGCAGGTCAATGTGACGGGCACTTTCCTGACGCTGCGCGAAGCGGCGCGCAGCATGAAGGCGGCCGGGCTGTCCCAAGGGCGCATCGTCGCGGTGGCCTCGACGGCGGCGCTGAAGGGCTACGCCTATGCCGGGGCCTACGCCGCGAGCAAGCACGCGGTGCTCGGCCTGGTGCGCTCGGCCGCGCTCGAACTGGCGGTCAAGGGCATTACTGTGAATGCGCTGTGCCCGGGTTTCATGGACACCGAGATGACCGCGCAGTCGGTTGCCAACATCACCGCCAGGACCGGACGCAACGCGCACGAGGCGCGCGCCGCGCTGGCCGCGTCCAACCCGATGAACCGGCTCGTCCAGCCCGGCGACGTGGCCGAGGCCCTGCTGTGGCTCTGCGCGCCGGGCGCGGCGATGGTGACCGGACAGGCCATCGCGCTGGCTGGCGGCGAAATCTGAAGGATCAGGATAAAGCATGACCTCCCCCCACTCCTTTCTCAATCCCGAAGGCTGGGCGCCCGCCAAGGGCTATGCCAACGGCATGATCGCGGCCGAGGGCCGGCTCGTGGCGCTGGGCGGCCACATCGGCTGGAACGGCCAGCAGGTCTTCGAACATTTCGACCTCGTCGGCCAGTTCGAGCAGACTTTGCAGAACATCGTCGCGGTGCTGGCCGAGGCGGGGGCGGGGCCCGAACACCTCGTTCGCCTGACCTGGTACATCACCGATAGAGACGAATACCTCGCCCATCTCAAGGAGATCGGCGCGGCCTACCGCCGTGTGCTGGGACGCCACTTCCCGGCCATGGCGGTAGTGCAGGTCGTGGCGCTGATGGAAGAGGCCGCCCGCATCGAGATCGAGGCGACCGCGGTCCTTCCGCTGGTGGAGACCGCGGCATGAGCGCGGCGCACACGGGCTATCCCGAAGGCGCGGTCCCGGCGATTGCAACACTGGTCCTGCCCGATGTCGCCAATCTCCACGGCGGCGCCTTCGGGGGCTGGATCACGGGCCAATGCGATCTCGCGGCGGGCATATTGGGTCGCCGCCATGGCGGGGCCTGCGTCACCAAGTCGGTGCAGGAAATGGTCTTCCACGCCGTTCTGCAGGTGGGCGATGCCTTCATGATCCACGGCGCAATCGTGCGCGAAGGGCGCACGTCGATGACCATCGAGCTGACCGGCTGGCGCGAAAGCGAGGCGGGGCTGCGCGAAGCGGTCGTCACCGCGCGCTTCGTGATGGTCTGCATCGATGAGCAAGGACGCCCGCGCGCGCTTGGCCGCAATTGACTTTGCCCTTTCGGGTCGCACCGTAATGGCATGAAGAGGGGGCGCTGGCAGGCGTCCCCTTTTTTGCGTGGGTACTGTCAGCGCTCAGGCGGCCACGACTTGCGGGGCGATCGCGGCGCGCAGGTCTTCGGGCCAGGGCATTGCGCGGTGGCTGGCAAGGTCCATGCACACCAGTACCAGTTCGACGCGAAGTCGCGCCGCGCCAGCGCAGGAGAACGTTACTGCAAGGCGGCAACTGCTTTCGCCCAGGGTCAGGGGAACGATCGCGATCTCGAGCACGTCGCCAAGCCGGCTCGGCGCCTGGAAGTCGACTTCGAGGTGCACGGTCGGCGTACCTACCTTGCGTCCCAGGTGCAGGCTGGCGAAACTTTGTCCCACGGCGTCCTCGAACCAGTCCTCGACCGCGCCGTTGAGCATCTCGAAATAGCGCGGGTAGAATACGATCCCCGCCGGATCGACGTGGGCGAAGCGCACTTTGGTGGACGTGGTGAACATGCGGGAAGGGACCTTGCGAGATCAGGACAAGTGGGAGCGCAGCTCGGTCAGCAGATCGAGAAGCTGCGCGCGGTGCTGGGCGGGCATGGGAGCGAGGCTTTGCGCCACCCACTGGCGGTGCGCCTCGGCCAGCAGGGCGAAGCGCGCGGCGCCGGTCTCGGTCAGCGAGACGAGGGCCGAGCGCGCATCGCCCGGCGCGGGTTCGCTGCGCACGTAGCCCTGCTCCTGGAGCTGGCGCACGACGTGGGTGACGTTGCCGTTGGAGACGAGCAGCGCTTGCGAGAGCGCCCCCATCGGCACCGGCTCGCCCGCGCGGTCGAGTGTCGCGAGCACGTCGAAGCGGGGCAGGGTGGTGTCGAACTGCTCGGCGAAATTGCGGCGCAGGCGCTTCTCGATCACTTTGGCGCAGGCCAGCAGCCGCACCCAGACGCGCAAGTTCTGCGCGTCGTCGCCGGACGTGCCGGTGGCGCCTTGCGTGTGGTCCGTGGTAATGTTCGCGTCCGCCTGAGCCATGGGCCTTTCCATAACCGGGGGCGAACCTGTTCTCCAGCGCCGGGATCGGCGGGAGCACGGTGGCCGGCGAACCGGCGCATGGCGGACCTCCCCCGGGCCGCTCTGCCATGGCCTTGCCCTAGGCGCGAATTCCTTGAACATGCAAGTACATTTGCGCCGGGGCCGGGGGAAGCCGCCCGAGGGGCGAGGCCTAGAGCGTGTTGAAGAAGCGGGTGAGACGCTCCATCGCCAGCGCCACGCGCTCGGTGGTTTCCGAGCCGAAGCACAGCCGCAGGTGCCCTTCGCCCGCCGGACCGTAGAATGCACCCGATTCCACCACGACATGCGCCTCCTCGAGAATGCGCTCGGCGATCTCCTGCGAGCCGAGCCCGGTCGCGGTGATGTCGGGGTAGGCGTAGATCGTGCCTTCGGGCGAGGCGCAGGTCACGCCGGGCATCTGGTTGAGCGCCTGGACCACGATGTCGCGCCGCGCCTCGTCTTCGGCGACCATCTCGAACACCGGTTCCTGGCTCTGCGTCAGCGCCGCGGTGCCGCCGGCCTGGATGAAGGTGTTGACGTGGGTTACCGCCGACGTCGAGATCGTCATCAGCCCGGGCATCAGCGCCTTGTCGGCCACCGCATAGCCCAGCCGCCAGCCGTCCATCGCATAAGCCTTGGTGAAGGCGAAGAGCGAGATCGTGCGCTCCTTCATGCCCGGCAGCGAGGCGATCGAGATGTGGCGGCAATCGCCATACGTGATCATTTCGTAGACTTCGTCCGAGACCACCGCGAGGTCGTGCCGGATGGCGATGTCGGCGAGGCTCTGGAGTTCCGCGCGGGTATAGACGCGGCCGGTCGGATTGGCCGGGTTGACGAGCACGATCATGCGCGTGCGCGGTGTGATCGCCGCCTCGATCGCGGCGGCGTCGATCGCGAAGTTGTTGGCCTTGTCGAGCGGGACCATCACCGGCTTGCCACCGGCCAGTTCGATCTTGCCGATGTGCTGGGGATAGTAGGGCTCGAGCAGGATGACTTCGTCGCCCGGATTGATCAGCGCGAAGAAGGCCGCGAACGAGGCCTGGGTCAGGCCGTTGGTGACGAGGATCTCTTCAAGACCCACCTCGAGCCCGTTGAAATCTGCGAGCTTGGCCTGGATGGCGCGGCGAAAGGCGCTGGAGCCGGGCATCTCGCCATAGTGCACGTCGCCCTGGTTAAGCGCGTCGATGGTCGCCTGCTTGATGTGGGCGGGGGTATCGAAGATCGGACGGCCGAATTCGAGGTGGATGAGATCGACACCGGTCGCCTCGAGGCGCTGGGCGCTATCGTACATCCCGTAGGACTTCTTGGAACTCGAGGTAATGCGGTCTGCGAGCGGGATCACCGGGGTGTCCTCCTTGGCGCTGGAATGGGGTTGAGGAAGGCTCAGGCGGCCATCGGTGCGACGAGGAAGCGTGCGATCTTGCCCGCACGCAGTTCGGCGCAGGCCATCGCCTCGTCGTCACGCGTCACGCCCTTCTCGGTGACGCGGGTGAAGCAGTGGACGAAGGCAAGCGTTTCGCTCGCCAGTTCGTGCTCGACCGGAAGCACCATCGCGACGGCCTCGCAGCGCGCGGCGATGGCCGCGTAGTGGGGCACCATCTCGGCGGGGCACGAGGCGCGCAAGTTGTTGTTCACGTAGATCCGGGCATCGGACGTGAAGAAGCGCGCGAAGTTCTCTTCGGTGAGCTGGTCGGGGTTGGCCATGGCCTCGTTCCACCAGGTGAAGAAGGCGATGATCGGGTTCTGGGTCATGGTTTCTTTCGCATCAGTCAGCGGTTGCGGGCACGGCGCTCTTCGTACCAGTCGAGCAGCGGCGTGAAGTGGGCGTAGAAGCGTGCGAGCTTCGACTGGATCGAGGCGGTCGTACGCTTGTTGGTGTCGAGCACCGGGAAATCGGGAAGGGGTGCGCCACGAGCGTGGTCGGCGAGAGCCTCTCCCACCGCGAACGACAGGGCGATGCCGCGCGCGTTGCACGAGGAGGCGGCGAGGATGCCGCCATCGACGACGAGCGAGATCGGCAGGCGGTCGGCCGAGATCGAGCTGGTGCCCGTCCAGACGTAGGGGATCTGCGGCAGTTCGGGCAGGCGCAGCATCGTGCGCAGGCGCGCCGCCATGCCGCGCGCGGCGCGCGCGCCATCGACCCCGAAGGCATCGAAGGTGCCGGTGATGAGGCGCCCGGCGACGTCGAAGCGGTAGGTGAACAGGTTGTGGCGTGTGTCGGACAGGCACTCGCCGCCCTGGAAAAGGTGCCTGCGCTGCTCTGCGGGGATCGGCGCGCTGGCGCATTGCCACACCCGCATGGGAATGAGCGTGCGCGCGAGGGGGGGGACGAGCTCGCCCGCAAGGCCGTTGGTGCAGACCAGGACCTTGGCGGCCTTGATGCAGCCGCGCGCCGTGTCGACGCGGTAGCCACCCGGCACGCGCGTGATCGACTGCACGGGGGAATGCTCGTGAACGCGTGCGCCTTTCTCGCGCGCGGCGCGGGCGAGTTCCTGGCACAGCCGCAAGGGGTGGACAGTCCCTCCGCTCGGAGCGAACCACGCCGCCTGGTAGCCTTCGACGCCGGTGCGCACGGTGGTCTCGTGCGCGTCCAGGAGATCGCAGGCGAAACCCGCATCGGTCCATTCGGTCCGCGTGCGTTCGAGCCGCGGCAAGGCGGCGCGGGTTGCGGGATGGTACCAGCCGTCCTGGCGTGCGTCGCAGTCGAGGCCCAGTTCGCGCACGCGGGAGAAGAGGTTGTCGGCCGAATGGCCGACGAGCCGGACGAGCGCGCTGCCATGCTCGCCGGTGCGCGCGACGATCTCGCGCGGGGAGCCGACGCTGAAGTGGGGAACGACGAAGCCGCCCGGGGTGGACGAAGCGCCCGAACCGATGCGCCCGGCCTCCAGCACCACCACCTGCGTTCCGCTCGCGGCAAGCCGCACCGCGGCGCTGGTCCCCATGATCCCGCCGCCGATGATGACGACATCGCTCGTCGAAGCGGTTTCGAGGGCGGGGGTGGGAGGTGCGGGGTGGGCGGTTGCCCACCACATGTTTTCGGTTCGATTGATCATGAAACACCGGCTGTGCCGCTGCGCCCCGCGACGGGAGGAGGGGGGACGCAGCGGCGGTAGGGGAAAGGCTCAGAAGTTGTAGGTCACTTCCACGCCGTAGGTGGCCGGATCGCCGAGGTAGTTCTCGCTCGGGAAGATGCCGCCCCAGTTGTCGTAGGACGAGCTCACGTAGAGCTTGTTGAAGATGTTCTTCCCGAACGCGGCGACTTCCCAGGTGTCGGCATCGTTGTGCACGCCGATGCGCCCGTTGACGAGCCAGTACCCCTCCTGTCCGCTCAGGATGCGGTTGGCGAGCGAGTAGTAGGTGGTCGACTTGTAGGAGGCATCGCCCATCACGTAGACGCCGATGTCGTTGACGTGGACCGGCAGTTCCCAGCGGGCCTGCGCGGACATCGTGAAGTCGGGCGCGTTGGCGAGCTTGTTGCCGGTGTAGTCGTCGCCGCCTTCGGCGTTGTTGAACCTGACGATCTCGGAATGCATCAGGTTCGCCGAGGCGCGCAGGCTGAGCGCGTCGGTGGGCTGGAAGTTGAGTTCGCCTTCCACGCCGTAGATATGCGCATCGCCCGCGTTCGAGAGCACGATCACGTTGACGCCGCTGCGCACCTCGGTGACCATCGCCTGGAAATCCTTCCAGTTGTTGTAGTAGCCCGCGAGGTTGAAGGTCATGCGTCCGTCGAGCAGGGTGGACTTGAGGCCCGCTTCGTAGGCGTAGACGGTCTCGCCCTTGAACGGGTCGGTCTCGGCCTCGGAGAAGGCGATCGCGGCCTTGAAACCGCCGCTCTTGAAGCCCTTCGAGGCGCTGGCGTAGAGCAGCAGGTCGTCGCTGGCCTTGAAATTGATCCCGACCTTGCCCGAGAGATTGTCCTCCTTGAGGCCGTTCTCGATCCCGGCGACCAGCGCGGGAAGCGTCGAATCGCCATAAGGGTCGAGGTCGACCGCGTCGTAGTCGTAGCGCTTGTTCTCGTGGGTGAAGCGCAGGCCGCCGACGAGCTCGAGCTGCGGGGTGAGGTGGTAGCCGATCTGGCCGAAGCCGGCGACGGCATCGGTCTTCTGGACGTAGGACGTGTCGGCGCGGGTGTGGAAGAAGGTGTCGTCAAGCGCCTGGAGCGCGCTGCCGGCAACGCGGTCATAGGAATAATAGAGACCCGCGACGTAGTTGAACGGGCCATCGCCGTTCGAGGTGGCGCGCAGTTCCTGGGTGAAGGATTCGATGTCGTCGGTGTAGAGCGAATCGAGCTCGATCAGGTTGCTGCCGTCCGAATCGTCGCCGAGCGTGCGGTGGAAGTCGTTGTACGCGGTGATCGAGGTCAGCGTGGCCGCGCCCAGATCGTAGTTCATGGTCAGTTGCGCGTTGTACAGGCGCGAATTCTGCTGGTGGCCGTAGAGCTCGCTGTCGTCGACCGTGCGCCGACCCGGGCTGGTATCCTGTGCGCCGAAGAAGTCCATGCAGTTCGTTTCGTCGCGGACCCCCGCGAGCGCCGAGGCGCAATAGTCGCCGCTGCCGTCGGTGGCGTAGAAGCCGACGTGTTCGCGCAGCTGCACGTCCTGCTTGGTCTTGGTGTAACCCAGCTTGAGCGTCGCATCGAAGGCGTCGGTCGGCTGCCACAGCAGCTGTCCGCGCAGCGAGGTCTCGTTGACGTCGCCGATGGTCTCGCCGGTGGCGGTGTTCTTCTGCCAGCCCCCGCGCTGCTGGGTGGTCTTGAAGGAGAAGCGGCCGGCGAGCGTGTCGGTGATGCCGCCGCCCAGCGCCCCTTCGATCTCGGCGCGGTCGAAGCGGGCATAGCTCGCCTTCACGTAGCCCTGGCGCTCGAAGGTCGGCGCGCGCGAAATGATGTTGATGGCCCCGCCCGTGGTGTTGCGCCCGTAGAGCGTGCCTTGCGGGCCCTTGAGCACCTCGACGCGCTCGACGTCGTAGATCTGGCCCGACATCATCGGCGTGAAGGGCTGGATGACGTTGTCGAGGTAGAGGCCGACGGTGGGATTGTTGTTGCCGAACGTGTCGTTGAGGCTGAGGCCGCGGATCGAGATGATCGGGTTGGAGCCGCCCTGCACAGCGTTGAACGAGACACCCGGCGAAAGCGCGGCGAGATCGCTGGTGTCCTTCACGCCCAGCTCGGTGAGCTGCTTGTTCGAAAAGGCGTTGATCGAGATCGGGACGTCCTGGACCGTTTCCTCGCGGCGCTGTGCGGTGACGACAATCTGGTTGCCCGACGAAGCGGCCGGTGCGGCTTCGGTCTGCGCCTGGGCGGTGCCGGCGAGCAGCGCGGCCATGGATGCGCCGGCCAGCATGAAGGAATGCATGCGATTCATCAAAAGCTCCTCATCGCGCCCGCCCCCCGTGTTTGGCTCGGGGCAGGCCTGGTGCGCCGTGACGCTTTTGCGTTCGCGGCTGGATTTCTCCCTGCGAGGGTTGTTCCCCTAGCATGGAATAAAATTGGATCCAATATCCATTATCCCACTTGCAGACGAAAAAGTTTTGGCTAGGTTCGCGGGCAAATTCCGCAATTCCCAAGGAGGTTCACCCGGATGGAAGCATCCCGCGCCTATGTCGGCATCGATGTCGGCGGCACGTTCACGGATCTGGCCATGTACGATTCGGGCTCGGGCCTGTTCTCGACGGTCAAGGTCCCGTCCTCGCCCCCCACGTTCTGGCCTTCGGTGATCCAGGCGCTCGACGCCGCGCAGATCGACGCGACCCGCGCGGCCACGGTGCTGCACGGCACGACGGTCCACCTCAACGCCTTCCTCGAACGGCGCGGCGCCCGCATGGCGCTGGTCACGACCGAGGGCTTCCGCGACGTCTACGAGATGCGCCGGGGCAACCGTCCGCAGCCCTACGACATGCATTTTCGCTATCCCGAGCCGCTGGTGAAGCGCCGGGACATCTTCACGCTCGCCGAGCGCACGCTGGCCGACGGAACGGTTCAGCGCGCGCCGGACCCCGCCGCGATGGCCGCGCTTGCCAAGGATCTGCGCGCGGGCGGCTACGAGGCGGTGGCGATCTGCTTCCTCCATTCCTACCGCAACCCGGCCAACGAAAAGGCCGTCGCCGAGGCCCTGCGCGCGGCAATGCCCGAGGCCATGGTCGGCCCCTCGCACGAAGTCTGCCGCGAATGGCGCGAGTACGAGCGCACCAGCACCGCGGTGATCAACGGATATGCCTCGCCCGTACTCAAGCGCTATCTCTCGGACTTGCTCACCGCGCTCCGGGAGAAAGCCAATACCCGCCTCTTCCTGCTCCAGTCGAACGGCGGCCTGATGCGCGCCGAGGACGCGGGTGACCGGGGCATCCTGTCGCTCCTTTCCGGGCCCGTGGGGGGCAACGTGGCCGGGCGCGCGCTGTCACGGGAGGCGGGCTTTCCCAACCTCATCTGCATCGACATGGGCGGCACCAGCTTCGAGGCGAGCCTTGTCATCGATGGCGAATCGGTCGTCCAGAACGAGCGCGAGGTGGGCGGCTTTCCCGTCCTCTCGCCGATGGTGGACATCCACACGATCGGCGCGGGCGGTGGTTCGATCGCCTGGAACGACGCGGGCGCGCTTCGCGTCGGGCCGCAGAGCGCGGGCGCCCGGCCGGGGCCGGCCTGCTATGGCCATGGCGGCACCCAGCCGACCGTGACCGATGCCAATATCGCGCTTGGCCGGCTCGAGGACGGCTGTGCCTTCGGCGATCTCAAGCTGGACGCGGGCAAGGCGCGCGCCGCGATCGCGGCGTTCGCCGAAGGGTTCGCAATGCCGGGCAACCAGATGGCGCAGGGCATCCTCGACGTGATCAACGAGCAGATGGCCAACGCGATCCGCACCATCACCGTGCGTCGCGGCATCGATCCGCGCGAATTCGCGCTCGTCGCCTATGGCGGTGCGGGTCCGATGCACGCAGCCGACATCGCGCGCCTGCTCGGCGTGGGACAGGTGGTGGTGCCGCGCGCGGCGGGGGCCTTCTCGGCCTGGGGCATGCTCCAGTCCGACCTCGTCCACGACCATGCCGAAACCGTGCTCATGGATGCGCGCGACGTCGACTGGATCGCGCTCGACCACTGGTTCGCAGAGGCGGCGCGCGAACTGGGCGCACGGCTTCAGTCCGAGGGCGTGCCCGAGGAGCGCGTGGCCTTCGAGCGCATGGTCGACGTGCGCTACGCGGGCCAGGAAAACACCTTGAGCGTGACTCTCGAGCCCGCGCTCTTCGCGCAGGGCGAAGCCTGCGGCGCGGCGCTTCGCGCCCGCTTCGATGCCGACTACGTCAAGGTCTTCGGGCATTCCAACCCGGACGAGGCGATCGAGATCGCCACCTTGCGCCTGCGTGCGACGGGGCGCAGCGCGCTCGATGCGCGCACTTTGCTCGAGGCGGACGACGCGGTGCCCGAAAGCGCCGCGCCCGAGCGGACCGGCACCATCGTCTTCGACGGTGCCCCGCGCGAGACCCGCTTCGTCTCGCGTGGGGCGATGGCGGTGGACCAGGTCTTCGCGGGTCCTTGCGTGATCGAGGAATCGACCACCACCACGATCGTCCCGCCCGACTTCTCGGCCCGGATCGACGGCCTTGGCAATCTCATCCTGACACGCGCGGAGACGGCACAGTGAGCGCAGCACTCGACCCCATCACCAGCGAGGTGATCCGCAACGCCTACAACGCGATCGCCGACGACATGAGCGCGATGATCGCGCGCTCGGCCTACTCGCCGATCATCTACGAGGCGCACGACTACGGCATCGCCCTGTTCGACCGGCAGGCGCGCCTGCTCGGCCAGTATGCTGGCTTGCCGCTGTTCACCGGCGGCCTCGATGCAGGCCTCAAGGCCACCATCGCGCGCTACGGGCTCGAGAACCTGAAGGCCGGTGACGTCTATACCGTCAACGACACCTTCATCACCGGCGGCCATCTCAACGACGTCGACGTGATCGGTGTCATTGCCGACGAGGGCGAGGTCCTGGGCTTCATCGCCATCCGCGCGCACTGGGCCGACATCGGTACCGCCGAGCCGGGCTTTCCGGTCAACAGCCGCAACATCTTCCAGGAAGGCGTGCGCTGGGGGCCGACGCGCATCGTCGAGGGCGGTGCGTTCGTGCGTGACGTGATCGACCTGCTGTGCCTCAACAGCCGCGTCCCGCGCACCCTGATGGGCGATCTCAAGGCGCAGCTTGCCGCCATTCGCCTGGGCAGCGAGCGCATGATCTGGCTCAAGAACCGCTTCGGACAGGACACCATCGAAGCCTGCGCCCAGCAGATCTTCGACACCACCGAACGCAAGTTCCGCGCCTTCATCGCCTCGATCCCCGACGGTGTCTACACCGCCGAAGGCTGCTCGGACGACGACGGGGTGACCGACGATCCGGTCGAAGCCAAGGTTACCGTGACCATCGCGGGCGACACGATGACGGTCGACACGCACGGCTCTTCCAAGCAGCGCGCGGGCAACCTCAACACCGGTTTCGCCAACACCGTCTCGGCGGTGCGCCTCGCGCTCGCGCTGCTCTACCCCGACGCCGAGCCCGACATCAACGACGGTTCGTTCCGCGCGATCGAGGTCCTTGCCGAGCCGGGATCGATCTACGCCGCCGAGGCGCCCGCGCCCTGCATGCGCCCGCACCCGGTGATGCTGCTGATCGACCTCATCATCAAGGCGCTGTCCGACGTCCTGCCCGAACACGTCGCGGCGGGCCTGCCGGGCGATTCCTGGAATATCTTCCTGATGGGCACCGACCCGGCGAGCGGAAAGCGCTTCACCTGCGGTGAATCGCTCGACGGGGGCTGGGGCGCCAGCGCCAGGGGCGATGGACCGAGCGCGGTGATCCACTCGGCTGCGGGCGATTTCCGCAACATGCCGGTCGAGACGCTCGAACACAGCGCGCCGGTGCTGATCCGCCGCCTGGAACTGGGTGTCGACAGCGGCGGCGCGGGCACCTACCGAGGCGGCCAGAACTGCGTGAAGGAGTACGAAGCGCTGGCCCCGATGACCGCCACGCTGCACTTCGACCGTGCCAAGACCCCCGAATGGGGCCTGTTCGGGGGCGAGGACGGCGCGCCTTCGTGCGTCACCGTCTACACCGCCGAGAAGCCCGAGGGCTTCATAGTGCGCAAGGTCGAGCAGCTTCCGCTTGCCAAGGGGGACCGCTTCGTGGCGGAAACCGGCGGTGGCGGCGGCTATGGTCCTTACTCCGAGCGCAGCGCGCAGGCCCGCGCGGCAGACCTTGCCGACGGCATCGTCAGCGCCCCTGCCAGCACCTGATCGAACTTGTCCCAGGAGATCCCGTGAGCACGACATCGTCTTCCAGTCCCGCTGGCGAGTTCAGCCGCCTGCAATGGGCCGCGATCCTGTTCGTCGTGTGCTGCGGGTTCTCTTCGCAGATGGTCTCGCCACTGTGGGTCTCGGCGATCATTTCCGACTTCGGGCTGAGCGAAGCCGCGGCCGGCCGCGTGAGCTCGTTCGAGTTCATGGCGGTCGCCGTGGTCTCGGTGGTGGTTGCACTCAACATCACCCGTTTTCCGACGCGAAAGACGGTCATTGCCGGCATGGCGCTTCTCCTAATCGGCAACTTCGCCTCGGCCTTCACCCCCGATGAAAATGCCCTGACCCTCGCCCGCATGGTGTGCGGGGTCGGCAAGGGCCTGGTCGAGGCGGTTGTCTTCAGTCTCGTCGCCGGGACGACGAACCCGACACGCAGCTTCGCCACGCTCAACGTGGCCTATGCGGTGTTCTCGACCTTCTTCTACCTTTGCGTGCCCTACACGATCGTCTGGGAAGGCGCGGCGGGTGCCTTTCACACGATGGGCTTCGTCGGCGTCGTCGGCGCCCTGTTCCTGCCCTGGTTCCCGGAGCGGCCGCTGGCGCGCAGCGAGATCACCGGTTTCAGCCTGCGCGCGATTCCCGCTTATGGCATCGCGGCCTTCGTCGCACTGATCATCCTGTGGTCGGGACAGAACGCGATCATGACCTTCATCGACAGGATCGGTTCGCACCTGGGCATGAGCGGCACGGGCGTGGGACGCATCCTTTCCTTCGCCGCGCTGCTGACGATCGCGGGTCCGGTGCTGGCGCGGGTGATCGACACGCGCTTCGGCTTCACCGCGCCGCTGATGATCGCGATCGTGCTCGAGACCCTGGTCACGCTGCTGCTCGGCTATTCGCTCTCGACCACCGCTTTCACTTTGCTGGTCCCGGTGTTCATGCTGATGCCGCTGATCGTGACGCCCTACCTCATGGGCGTGCTTTCGCTCGCCGACCCCGCAGGGCGGCTCTCGGCCGCCTCGTCCGCGGCCATGACGGCGGGCAGTTCGCTCGGCGCGTGGCTGGGCGGCATGGCGCTGACCGGGGCGGGCTACACCGCGCTGTCCTGGACCGCGTCGGCCCAGTTCCTGGCCTGCGCACTTATCTTCCTGTTCATTGCCCCTGTCGCGACCCGGCTTGGCGCCCACGCGCGCGCTGCCGCCAGCGGCGCCTTTGGAGACCCCGAATGATCCTGTTCACCAATTGCCGCCTGATCGACGGCACGTCCGACACCGTGCGCGAGGGCATGCATGTCCTTGTCGAAGGCAAGACGATCAAGGAAGTCTCGGACGTGCCGATCACGGTCGAGGGCGCGCAAGTCTTCGACCTGGCTGGCAAGACGCTGATGCCCGGCCTGATCGATGCGCATTCGCACGTCTATTCGATCCACCTCAACTCCGCCAAGGAGCGGGGCATGCCGCACACGCTGATGATGGCGCACGCCGTTCACCGCGTGCGCGACATGCTGATGCGCGGTTTCACCACCGTGCGCGACGTGGCGGGGGGCGACTGGGGGATCAAGACCGCGGTCGAGATCGGCCTCGTCGAGGGCCCGCGCCTCTACGTCTCGGGCCGTGCGCTCAGCCAGACCGGCGGCCACGGCGACCACCGCGAGATCACCGACGAGACGATCCCATGCGCCTGTACATCCGCGCTCGACATCGCGACGCGGCTTGCCGATGGCCCGGACCAGGTCCAGCGTTTCGCCCGCGAGGAGCTGCGCAAGGGGGCCGATCACATCAAGATCATGGTCTCGGGCGGGGTCGGCAGCCCCTCGGACAAGCTTGAAAACACGCAGTACCAGATGGACGAGATCCGCGCCGCCGTGCTCGAGGCCGAGGCGCGCGGCACGTATGTCTGCGCGCATTCCTACACCGCCAAGAGCACGCGCCGCGCGCTCGAGGGCGGCGTGCGCACGATCGAGCACGCCAACTTCATCGACCTCGAGACGGCGAAGTTCGCGGCCGAGAAGAACGCCTTCATCGTGCCCACGCTGATCTGCTACCGCGAGTCCGCCGACAATGCGGACGAATACGGGCTGCGCCCCGAGGTGAAGCAGAAGCTTGCCGAAGTGAACGAGGCGGGGCTGCGCATGCTCGAGATCTGCGACGAGGCGGGCGTGGCGATGGGCTTCGGCACCGACCTCATGGGCGAGATGATCGCAGCGCAGTCCAAGGAGTTCGCGCTGCGCGCCAATGTTCTGAAGCCCATGGACATTCTCAAGTCCGCCACGTCGGTCAACGCCGAGATCCTCAACGAAACCGGGCGCCTGGGATGCATCGCGGTGGGCGCCTTCGCCGACCTCCTGGTGATCGACGGCGATCCCACTCAGCGGATCGAGTTGCTTGAACCGCGCTACGGCGCTATCCTCGCGATCATGAAGGGCGGCCGCTTCCACAAGCAGGCGATCGACTGATAAAGGAAGCGAATACATGGATTTGGCGGGAGATAGCAAGTTGGTGCGCAGCACCACGGCTATTGATGTGGCGCGTATTTTGCGGGCGCGTATTCTCGCTGGCAACTACGCCGCCGACGAGTTCATCCGCCAGGAAGTGATCGCCAAGGAGCTGGGGGTAAGCCGGATTCCGGTGCGCGAAGCGCTCGCCCAGCTCGAGGCCGAAGGGCTGGTGATCCGCCAGAAGTACCGCGGTGCGCTGGTCCCCAAGCTCTCGATCGGCGAGATCGAGGAAATCTACGAGGTGCGCGGCATGCTCGAGCCCTATCTGCTCGAGGCCGCCATCCCCAACATCACCCCCGAGGCCATCGCCAAGCTGCGCCAGGTGGTGGAACGCTCGCGCACGGCGCGCGACATGACCGAATGGGCCGGGCTCAACATGGAGTTCCATCAGGCGCTCTACAGCCTCGCGAACAAGCCGCTCTCGGTGCAGGTGCTGGAAAACCTGCTGACCCGTGCCGACCGCTACCTCAAGATGCAGCGCTTCCTGTCGAGCGAGACACAGGAGGAAAGCGACGCCGAACACCAGCGGATCCTCGACCTGATCGAGGAGGGCGACGCGCAAGGGGCGGTCAAGGCGCTGCGCGAGCACATCAGCTGGAACGCGCAGGACTTGCGCCGCACACTCGGCCTCGACACCTGAGCGCGGCGCGCCCGGCGTCGAGGCGGCGGGCGTTCAGACCGTGCGGCGGCGTGCGGTGATCTCGATCTCGACTTTTGCGCCCGGTGCGGGAATGCCCGTCAGCAGCGTGGTGTTCGCGGGCGGGCAGTCGGCGAACTTCTCGCGCAGCACACTGCACACGTCCTGAAGCCAGGCGATGTCGGTCAGGAAGACGCGATTGCGGATCACCATGTCGAGCCCGCTGCCGTGGGCCTCGAGCACGGGCTCGATCACGCGAAAGATGTTGCGCGCCTGCTCAAGGGCGCTCTCGGGCATCTCGCCGGTCGTGGGATCACCACCGACGGTGCCGGACAGGTGGATGTAGTCTCCCTCGACGACGGCGCGCGAATAGGCGGCCAATGTCTCGAAACGGGAGCCCGACGAAATGCGCTCGATGCTCATGAAACCTCACTTTAGGATATTGGATCCAATATCGCTAGCCGATTTGCGTCGACCGCGCAAAGGCGAACTTGGCCCGCAGGGCTATTCGGAGTCGAGCGCGTCGAGAAGGCGCTCCATCGCGGTTGTGACCTCGGCGGGATCGCGGGCGTAGCACAGGCGCAAATGGCCTTCGCCGCCGTGCACGAAGGCTTCGCCCGGCGCCACGCCGACCCCGCGCTCGATCGCGCGCTGCGCCATCGCGACGCCGTCCGCCATGGCCTCGATCCGGGGGAAGAGGTAGAAGGCGCCCTGCGGTTCGGGCACCGTGATGCGCGGTGAACGCGCGAGCACCGCGAGCGCGGCCGTGCGCGCTGCGTCGAGCCGGCGGGTCTGCTCGGCGAGGAAGCGCTCGCCGGCCGGTCCGAGCGCGACCAGACCGCCGCGCTGCACGAATGTCGGCGCGCACGAGGTGTTGAACTCGATCAGCTTTTCCAATGTCTGGATGAGTTCGCGCGGGGCCGTGATCCAGCCCAGGCGCCAGCCGGTCATGGCCCAGGACTTGGAGAAGCTGTTGATCGCGACGATCCGGCGGCTCTCGTCGAAATGGGCGAGGAACGAGGTGGGACGCGTGTCCTGCGGCACGATCCGCGCATAGACCTCGTCGGCGAGCAGCCAGATGCCGCGCCGGTCGAGCTCCGCCACGAGGCGCGCCATGTCGGCCTCGGGCATGCGCCAGCCGGTCGGGTTCTGCGGGCTGTTGATCAGCACCACGCGCGTCTTCTCGGTGCAGGCGGCGAGGATATCCTCGACCGGCAGCGTGAACTTCGTGCCTTCCAGCCGGATCGGCACTTCGCGCAAGGCGGCGCTCAGCACCTTGGGCATGGCGACCAGGTTGGGCCATGTCGGCACCGGCACCACCACTTCGTCGCCCGGATCGACCAACGCGGACATCACCAGCAGGAGCGCGTTGAGCCCCGAACTCGTGACCGCGACGTTGTCGAGCCCGGCTGAAGTGGCGAATAGGCGCTGCTGGTAGCGGGCGAGTTCGGCGCGCAGTTCGGTGAGCCCGAGGTTGGGGCCATAGTGCGTCTCGCCCATGAGCAGGCTTTCGCGCGCGGCCTCGGCGATCTCGGGCGCGGTGGTGAGATCGCTCTCGCCGAACCACAGCGGGATCACGTCGCTCTTGTCGAGATTGGCGTTGGCGAGCACGCGGATGAGCGAGCCGGGAAGTTCACGGGCGATCGGTCGCAAGGCAGGTCTCGTATCGGTTGGGGTGAGGAGCCGGGTCGGGAGGGTTCAGTCGAGGTTTTCGTAGAGCCGGTCGAGCAGGGCGAGCAGCTGGCCGAAGTCGTCCTGGGAGAAGCCCTTGATGATCTTTTCGTAAAGCGGTGAGGTGGCTTCGCGCGCGGCGGCGAGTTTCTGCGCGCCATGTTCGGTGAGCGCCAGTTCGCGCACGCGCCCGTCGCTGGCGCTGGGCGCGATCGTGACGAGGTTGGCCTTGGCCATGCGCTCGACGATGCGCATCATCGTCGAGAGGTTGATCACCGCCGATTTGGAGACCTGGCCGATGGCGAGCGGCGCGCGCTCGCCCAGGATCATCAGCACGCGCCAGGTGGGGATGTCGATCTCGAGCGGGCGCAGCACCGACTCGATCGCCACGTTGTAGCGGCTCGCCACGCGGTTGAGCTGGTAGAAGGGATAGGCATCGACCCGGAAATCGGACGAACCGGGATTTCCGAGCGCACGCAGATCCTCACGCATTGTCGTGTCCAAGGGCATTTTCCCGTCTCATATTATTTTTGTTGCAGATGCAACTAAATTCGATAGGTTCGATGCCATAGGGCCAAAAGGAGACACCATGTCCAGCACCGATGTTCTCGCCGCGTTTTCCCAAGCTCTGGCCTCGGGTCACATCCAGGTCGTCGATCTTACCCAGAATCTGAGCGAGGACACTCCGCTGCTGGTGCTGCCCGAACCGTTCGGCCAGACTGCGGCGTTCGCGCGCGAGGAAATCTCGCGCTACGACGAGCGCGGCGTCGCCTGGCACTGGCACAACTTCACGGTGGGCGAGCACACCGGCACGCATTTCGACGCGCCGGTGCATTGGGTCTCGGGCAAGGACCTGCCCGACAACACGGTCGACAAGGTGCCCGCGGAGAAGCTTGTCGCGCCCGCCGTCGTCCTCGATTTTTCGGCCGAGTGCGCGGCCGATGCCGACTTCCTGCTGAAGGAGGAGCACGTGAAGGCCTGGGAGGCCGAGCACGGCGCAATTCCGGCGGGCTGCTGGGTCCTGTTCCGCAGCGATTGGTCCAAGCGCGACGTCGCGGCCTACACCAACCGCCGGGAGGACGGCGCGCATACGCCGGGCCCGGATACGTGCGCGATCCGCTATCTGATCGAGCAGCGCGACGTGCTCGGTTTCGGGGTCGAGACGATCGGCACCGACGCGGGCCAGGCGCACCTGCTCGAGCCCGCCTACCCGGCACATACGCTGCTGCATGGAGCCGGAAAGTACGGTCTGCAGTGCCTCGAGAACCTCGACAAGCTGCCGGCCACGGGCGCCATCGTGATAGCCCCGCCGCTCAAGATCGTCGACGGTTCGGGCAGCCCCTTGCGCGTACTGGCGCTGGTTTCGGAGTAAGCGCAAGTGGCCGAGCGTTCGTTCAAGTCCGAAGTGAAGAAGCTGACCGCAGGCGAGGGCGAGATCTTCACCGGCGAGGGCATCCTCGCGGTCACCAAGGCGCTGCTCCAGTCGGGCGTCGCCTATGTCGGGGGCTACCAGGGCTCGCCGATCAGCCACCTGATGGACGTCTTTGCCGACGCCGACGATCTGCTCAAGAGCCTGGGTGTCCACTTCGAGGCCTCGGCTTCGGAGGCGACGGCGGCGGCGATGCTGGCGGCCTCGGTCAACTACCCCTTGCGCGGGGCGGTGGCTTGGAAGTCGGTGGTGGGCACCAATGTCGCTTCGGACGCGCTCTCCAACGTCTCTTCGGGCGGCGTCACCGGCGGCGCGCTGGTGATCGTTGGCGAGGATTATGGCGAGGGCTCCTCGATCATGCAGGAGCGCACCCACGCCTTTGCCATGAAGTCGCAGATGTGGCTGCTCGACCCGCGCCCGAACCTGCCCTCGATCGTCGATTCGGTCGAGCAGGCCTTCCAGTTGTCCGAAGCCTCGAACACCCCGGTCATGCTGCAGCTGCGCGTGCGTTCGTGCCACATGACGGGCTCGTTCACGGCGAAGGCCAACAAGCGCCCGCCGATGACCGTTGGCGAGGCCGCGGCCAACCCCAACCGCGACACCGACCGCATCGTCCTGCCGCCCGCCAACTTCCTGCACGAAGTCGAGAAGATCGAGAAGCGCTGGCCCGCCGGCCTCGCCTTCGTGCGCGACAACAAGCTCAACGAGTGGTTCGGACCCGAGACCGTCGACGAGGGCATCGGCATCATCGTCCAGGGCGGGCTCTACAACAATCTCAACCGCGCGATGGAACTGGCCGGGCTGGCCGACAGCTACGGCACCTCGAAGCTGCCGATCTACTGCCTCAACGTCACCTACCCGCTGATCCCCGAGGAAGTGGCCGCGTTCTGCCAGGGCAAGCGCGCGGTGCTGGTGCTCGAGGAGGGCCAGCCCGAATTCATCGAGCACGAGCTCAACACGCTGGTGCGCCGCGCCAGGCTCGACACGCGTATCGCGGGCAAGGACGTGCTGCCGCGCTCGGGCGAATATACCGCCAAGGTGATCGGCGATGGCCTCGCCAGGTTCCTGCGCGAGGAAGCGCCTGCGCTCGCCCCGGCCGAAGTGACGTCCGACCCGCTGCCCGCGCCGGTTGCAAGCCAGATCCCGCAACGCCCGGCGGGCTTCTGCACCGGTTGCCCCGAACGCCCGATCTTCACCGCGATGAAGCTGGTCGAGCGCGAACTGGGCCCGGCTCACGTCTCGGCCGACATCGGCTGCCACCTGTTCTCGATCCTGCCGCCCTTCAACATCGGCAACACGACGATGGGCTATGGCCTGGGTGCGGCGGGGGCCTCGGCCTTCAAGCCGAAGGAGGGCGCCGGCTCGAAGCGGTCGATCGCGGTGATGGGCGATGGCGGCTTCTGGCACAACGGGTTGACCTCGGGGATCGGCAACGCCGTCTTCAACAAGGACGACACGGTCACCCTGATCATCGACAACGGCTATTCGGCGGCGACCGGGGGGCAGGACATCCTCTCCTCGCGCGCCAAGAACGCCAACCGCGTCACCAACAACCCGATCACCCGCGCGGTGAAGGGCGTGGGCGCGAAGTGGGTGCGCGAGATCACCCGCACTTACGACGTGCCTGCGATGCGCGACGTGCTTCGCGAGGCCATGACCAGCCCCGAGAAGGGGCCCAAGGTCATCGTCGCGCAGTCCGAATGCATGCTCAACCGCCAGCGCCGCGAGAAGAAGCAGAAGTCCGCCGCGCTCAAGGCCGGCCAGCGGGTGGTGCGCGAGCGGTTCGGCGTGGACGCGCAGACCTGCACCGGGGACCATTCGTGCGTGCGCCTTTCGGGTTGCCCCTCGCTGACGATCAAGCCCAACCCCGACGCGCTGCGCCAGGATCCGGTCGCGCATGTCGAGAACTCGTGCGTGGGCTGTGGCCTGTGCGGCGAGGTGAGCCATGCCGCCGTGCTCTGCCCCAGCTTCTACCGGGCGACGATCGTTGCCAACCCCTCCCGGTTCGAGCGCTTCAAGGCGAAGCTGGCGGGGGCCGTGATCTCCCGCTGGCAGGCTTCGGCCGAACGCAACCGCGCCGCGCGCGCTTTCTGACCCGACACAGGCAGGACCTTTCTTCCATGACCGCCCCCCAGGCCCTGAACACCGACCGCATCACCATCGCCATCCTTGCCCTGGGCGGGCAGGGAGGCGGGGTGCTGGCCGACTGGATCCAGCACGTCGCGCGCCAGGAAGGCTGGCTGGCGCAAGGGACCTCGGTTCCCGGCGTCGCGCAGCGCACCGGCTCGACCGTCTATTACGTCGAACTCTACAAGGACGACGGCACCGGCCGCCTGCCGGTCCTGGCGCAGATGCCGCTGCCGGGCGACGTCGACATCGTCATCGCCTCCGAGCTGATGGAGACGGGGCGCGCGCTGCTGCGCGGGTTCTCGAGCGCGGGGCGCACGACCCTCATCGGCTCGACCCACCGTATCTACGCGATCGGCGAGAAGCAGCAGATGGGCGACGGGCGCGGCAACGGCGCGAAGATCATCGAGGCCGCGCACCAGCGCTCGAAGCGCTTCATCGGCTTCGACATGGAGGCGGCGACCGACCGTTCGGGCAGCGTCATCAGCGCGATCATGTTCGGTGCGCTGGCGGGCAGCGGCGCGTTGCCCTTCCCGACCGAGACCTTCCGCGCCGCGATCGAGCACGCCGGCATTGCCGTTGCCAGCAACTTCAAGGGCTTTGCCGAAGGCTTCGAGCAGGCGCAGGCGCCTGTCGCGATGCCCGAGGAGATCGTCCACACCGCCCCCGTGCCGACCAGCGAGGCAGGCCGGGGGCTGGCCGCGCGGATCGCGCGCGAACTGCCCGAACCGGCGCAGGACAACGCGCTTCACGGCGTCGCCCGGCTGATGGACTACCAGGACGCAGCTTATGCGGGGCTTTATCTTGACCGCCTCGCGCAAGTCGCCGCGCGCGATGCCACGCCCTTCGAACTGACGCGTGAAACCGCGCGCCACCTCGCGCTCTGGATGAGCTACGAGGACACCATCCGGGTTGCCGAGATCAAGACCCGCAAGGACCGCCTCGCCGAAGTGCGCCGCGAGGTGAAGGCGCAGGACGACCAGTTGCTCAGCGTCACCGAATTCATGCACCCGCGCCTGCGCGAGGTCTGCGAGACGCTGCCGCGCGGATTGGGCGAGCGCATCCTCAAGAGCGCGCGCCTGAGCGGTATGCTCGAAGGCTTCTTCACCAGGGGGCGCCATGTCGAGACCACCAGCCTGCGCTGGTTCCTCGTGCTGCGCACGCTCGCGGGCATGCGTTCACTGCGCCCGCGTTCGCTGCGCTACGCCGAGGAACAGGCGCGCATCGAGGCCTGGCTGGAGGCGGTGTGCGCCGAGGCGCGGTTCGACCGTAATCTCGCGCTCGAAATCGTGCGCTGCCAGCGCCTGATCAAGGGCTATGGCGACACCTTCGAACGCGGCCTTGCCAACTTCGAAAAGATCATGACGCGCCACGCCGAGGCGCGGCTGGGCGCTGCGCACGTCGCGTCCTTGCGCGAACTGGCCCTGTCGGACGAAACGTGCGCAGCGCTCGATACCGAGCTGGCCACGATGGACCACGGTGTTGGGAAAGCCGAGCGCGCCTGAGCCGCCGCCCGGGGGGCGCGGCTCCGCAACGCAGCTCAGGTAATTTCGAGAGCCGGTGTCAGATCGCGCGGAGCGCTGATAATGCGCTGTACGGTGACCACTGCCCCGTGCACGGTATAGGCGATCTGGAGCCGGCGTTCGAAGGTGAGGGTCCGCAGACCTTGGATCAGGTCGTCGCGAGGGGAACCGCGGTGCGGAAACTCTGCCAAGGATGCGACACGTTCTTCAATCCTGGCAAGATAGCCGTCTGCCGTGGGCCGATCGGCTTCCAAGCTCAGCCATTGGTGAAGCGTTATCAGGTCTTCGATCGCCAATGCCGACAACTGGACGCCATAGCTCATGCCTTGGCGATGGACGCGCGCACCTTGGCAAAGGCCTTGTCGAGGGCCATTGGGGGGCGAGGATCTGCCAGGGCCTCGGCAACGCGAACGCGAACCACTTCGTCGAGTATCGCCTCTTCACGGTCCAAGGCACGCAGGCCAGCGCGCATGACCTCACTCATCGAAGCATATCGACCAGACGCCAGGTGGCGTTCGGCATGCGATGCCATCTCGCCGAGCGTTACCGTAATTGCCTTCGCGGCCATGCCGACCTCCATTCGATATGATTTTATCATATCGTTCCGTCAGCGCGCAAGCCGGCGGATGGCCGCATTCTCACCCGCGGGTCAAGAGCGCGATCGGGAAGCGGCTTCAGCGCGCCCGGCCCGCGCCAGGAGGGGCCAATCGGATCATGACCACGTCGTGGGCGGGCACTTCGGCTGACCATTCCCGTCGCTCTGTGCCGAGATCCTTTTGCTTCCACAGGTCGCGCACGGCAAGCGGGGTCTCGGGGGCATAGTCGAGCAAGCTCCAGTCGAGCGTGATGCGCAAGGGCTGCTCGCCCCGGTTGAACAGCAAAGCGGCGCGTTCACCATTTGCGAGCGTGCGCACCCAGACCTCGCCGTCACCCTCGCGCCGTACCCGGCGGCCCTGGCGGCCGAGCGGATCCTGGTCGATGGCGATGACCTCGCGGTTGAGCAGGATACTTGCGGTTGCGGCGTCCATGTTGGCAATGTCGTTGCCCGCGATCAGCGGCGCCGCCATCATCGCCCAGAGCGAGAAGTGCGCGCGGTATTCGGCGGTGGTCATACCCCCGTTGCCGACCTCGAGCATGTCGGGATCGTTCCAGTGGCCGGGACCTGCATAAGGCCAGAGCGGTTCGTTCTGGTCGACGATGTCGAGCATGCCGTAGGCGTAGCCGTGCTTGCCCGACCACTTGTCGGTGATGTCCCCGGTGGTTCGCCACATGTTCCCGATCTTCGCCGCCCAGAGCCAGGGCCGGGTGCTGCCCCATTCGCACAGCGAGAACACGATGTCGCGCCCGGTCGCGCGCAGCGCGTCGGCCATCAGAGCATAGGCTTCCTCGGAATTGCGCGTGCCGCTCGAGCACCAGTCGTACTTCAGATAGTCCACGCCCCAGGCGGCGTAAGTCTGCGCATCCTGGAACTCGTGACCCTGGCTGCCGGGGCGCCCGCCGCAGGTCTTCATGCCCGCGTCGGAATAGATCCCGAACTTCAGACCCTTGGCGTGGATATAGTCGGCCAGCGCCTTGATGCCCGAGGGGAACGCATTGCGGTTGGCCTGGATGAAACCTTGCGCGTCGCGCGTGCCGTGCCAGCAATCGTCGATCACCACATAGGTATATCCGGCATCGCGCATGCCCGAGGCGACCATCGCATCGGCGGTGTCGCGGATGGTCTTCTCCGAGATCTTGCAGGCGAAGCGGTTCCAGCTGTTCCAGCCCATCGGCGGGGTCTGCGCGAGGCCGTTGGCATGGCGCGCGGGATCGAGCGAGGGCGGCATGCGGTTGGGGTCGATGGCGTCCTCGGCGTGGGCAAGGGCGAAGGGCTGCGCCAGCACGACGAGGGCGACGAGCGCCAGTGCGCGGGCCAGGTTGCGAAGCGATGTCATGGCCGGGTCTCCAGTGGGCAGACGGCGTGGCTGGGATCGGCGTCGAGCTCGACGTTGGCGATCGCGATCGTGGTGCCGGAGGTTCCGGCAAGAACGAAGGGACGCGCAAGCGCGCCCATCTTGGCGCCCGCCTTCTCGAAGCAGGCGAGGGGCACCTTGACGCTGCTCCAGGTGCCTGGCGTGGCGGTGAACAGGCGCTCGGCGGGCAGTCGCGCGGTGCCCATGCCAAGCTGCAGGTCCTTCGCCGAGCCGGCATCGAGGCGATAGGCGACGCGCAGGGAGAGTTGGGCGTTGCTCTGGCGCGAGAGGTCGACCGTCGGCCCGGCGATGGTGACACTCCCCGATCCGGTGAAGGCGAAGCGGCGCGCGCCTTCCTGCGTGCCGCCGCCATCGACGTTGGTCACGCGCACCGCGCCGCTGGTCTCCAGCTTCCAGGGCGGGAGCACCCGGCCCGGGCGGTAGTAGATCGAAATGTTGGACAGCGAGGCGTCGAGCCCGGCCACTTCGGACAGGGCCGGAATCTCGACATGGTCGGAATAGCTCAGGCCGTAGCCATAGGCGAACTGCGGGTCGTAGTCCGGTTGCCCGACGTTGTTGGCGAACTGCGCGGCGTTCTTCGGCCAGGAAAAGCTGAGCTTGCCGCGAAAGTCCGCGTTCGGCGTGCCATCGGCCCGGGCGACGAGCACATCGGCGACGCCTTCGCCTTGCGAGCCGGGCAGGAAGGCGGCGACGAAGGCGTCGGACTGGTTGATCTCGGGATTGACCCAGAGCGGACGTCCCGAAAGGAACACCGAGACGGTGGGAATGCCCTGCGCCTTGAGCGCCTTCAGTTGCGCAAGCGCCTCCTTGTCGCCGGGCTGGAATTCGAGCGTGGAAATGTCGCCCACCATCTCGGCATAGGGTGTCTCGCCGAAGACGACCACGGCCAGGTCGGGCCGGGGGCCTGCGACCTGCCCGTCGGGGGCGAGCGTGGCGGTGCCGCCGGTCTTCTCGATCGCGGCTTTGAGCCCGGCCCAGATCGTTGTCGCGCCGGGAAAGTCCGCGTTGGTGTTGCCCGTGCCCTGCCACGAGAGCGTCCAGCCTCCCGATTGCAGGCCCACGTCGTTGGCGTGGCTGCCCGTCACGAGCACGCGCGCGCCCGGCCGGATCGGCAGCAGGTTGCCGTTGTTCTTGAGCAGGACGAGCGATTGCGCGACGGCCTGGCGTGCGACGGCGCGGTGCGCAGGGGTGCCCAGCTGGGCCATCTGTTCGTAGGGCCGGGCCGGGTCGAACAGCCCGAGCTTGAACTTGACGCGCAAGATCCGGCGCACCGCATCGTCGATCCGCGCCATCGGGATCGTGCCGTTCTTCGCCTCGGCCAGGGTGTTGTCGAAGAGCGCCATCCAGTCCTCGGGCACCATGGCCATGTCGAGCCCGGCGTTGAAGGTGGCCGGGCAGTCGCCGTTGGTGCAGCCCGGAATCTGGCCATGCGCGTTCCAGTCGCCCACGACGAAGCCCTCGAAGCCGAGCGCGCCCTTGAGCACGCCGGTCAGGAGGCTCGTGTTGGCGTGGTTCTTCACGCCGTTCCACGACGAGAAGCTGGCCATGACCGTCATCGCACCCGCATCGATGCCACCCACGTAGCCGGGCAGGTGGGTGGTAATGAGCGTGTCTTCCGAAACGCGCGCATCGCCCTGGTCGATCCCGTCACGGGTGCCGCCGTCGGCGAGGAAGTGCTTGATCGAAGCGGCGACCTGGCCGTGCTGGATGCGCCCTTCGCCGGGCGCCCCTTGCAGACCGCGCACCATGGCCGCCGCGTAGTCGCGGGTGATCTCGGGTCGCTCGGAATAGCCTTCGAAGGCGCGGCCCCAGCGGTCGTCCTGCGGGACGGTGACGGTGGGCGCGAAGGCCCAGTCGAAGCCCGAGGCGGCGCTTTCGGCGGCGGTCACTTCGCCGATCTTCAGGATCAGCGCGGGATCGCGCATGGCGCCAAGGCCGATGTTGTGCGGGAAGACGGTGGCGCCCAGCACGTTCGAATTGCCGTGGACCGAGTCCATGCCGAAGATGGTCGGGATCGGCACGTGGCCGGGGCGCTCCTCGAGCGAGACCGCGCGGTAGGCATCGGCGGTCGCGATCCAGTCGCCCACCGGGCCGCGATCGTTGCCGCTGAGCGGCGGGTCGTTGCCCCCGCCCAGCACCGATCCGAGCGGGTAGCGGCGCAAGTCTTCGGGTTTCACCGAGGCGATCGAGCCCTGGATCATCTGGCCGACTTTCTCGCGCAGCGACATGCGCGCCATGAGCGCGGTGATCTTCGCCTCGGTCTCGGGATCGACGAGCCCGACGCTGTGCGCGCGGGGCCAGCGCTCCGGGTGCGCCACGGCGGAGGGGCTGGAGGCCTTGTCGCTCGCAGGTTTGTCGCCTGCATGTGCGGGAGCGCCGGCAAGGACTGCAAGCGAAAGGGCCAGCGGCGCGGCGAGGGAGCGGGGGATCGTCAAGGCAAGGTCCTCGTCTTGGGGGCCGGTCTCAGGCGGGGACGGCGTGCGCGGGGCGCGTGGCCGCGCCGCATTCGGCCAGGAACTGGGCGTGGGGGACGGCGAGCGCGGCGGCCCTGGCGATGGCTTCGCGCATGCGGGCGAAACTCTGGGCCAGGTCGGCGCTCGACTGCCGGTCGGCGAGAGGGTCGTGGCGCGGAGGGAGGAGGCCGAAACCCGCGAACATGGCCAGCCAGCTGGGCGGCTGGAAGGAATCCCATTCGAAGCGCGGAAGCTTGCCTGCCCCGGTGAAGGCGCGGATGCGCTGGGCGAGGCTCTCGGGCAGGGTGCGGGCGCGGCAGGCGTCCCAGAAGGGCTCGCCATGGCGGCGGTTGGCCCAGTAGTGGAGCACGAGGAAATCGCGGATGCGCGCGTATTCGAGGCGGGTGATGCGGTTGAACTCGTCGGCAAGCGAGGGATCGAAGCCACGGTCGGGGAAGTGCGCGAGCAGGCGCTCGATGCCGCTCTGGATCAGCGTCAGGCCGGTCGATTCGAGCGGCTCGAGGAACCCGGCGGCCAGGCCGATGGCGACGCAGTTGTGGCTCCACACCTTGCGGCGATGCCCGGTGCGAAAACGGATCGTGCGCGGGTCGGCAAGCGGTGCGCCCTCGAGCCGCGCGAGCAGCTTGGCACAGGCCTCGTCCTCGGAAAGGTGCGCGCTCGAATAGACGTAGCCGTTGCCGACGCGATGCTGGAGCGGGATGCGCCACTGCCAGCCCGCCTCGTGCGCCTGCGAGCGGGTATAGGGCGAAAGTTCGAGTTCCTGCGTGCAGGCTACGGCCACGGCGCGGTCGCACGGGAGCAGGTCGCTCCAGTCCTCGAAGGGCTCGCCAAGCGTCTGGCCCAGGAGCCGAGAGGCGAAGCCCGAGCAGTCGATGAACAGGTCGGCACTGAGGCGGCGCCCGTCGGCGAGCGTGACGGCGCGCAAGTTGCCGTCTTCACCGTCGCGTTCGACGTGCGTGACAGTGCCCTCGATCCGCGTGACGCCAAGGGTGGCCTGCGCGCGGGCGCTGAGGTATTTCGCGAAGAGCCCGGCGTCGAAATGGAACGCCCAGTCGAACACGCCCAGGTCGTTGGCGGGCCGGTCGGGCGGGAGCAGGACCTTGCCCGCGCGGGCGACCGCGATCGGCAGGCAATAGTCGCCAAGCGGGGTCGGGTCTGCGTGCGCGCGCTGCTTGAGCCAGTACTGGTGAAAGGGCACCGAGAAGGCATCGACCCCGAAGCGTCCGAAGGGATGGAAGAACGAGGTGCCTGGCCCGGCCCAGTCCTCGAACGCGATGCCCAGCTTCACGGTGCCTTCGCTGGCGCGCATGACTTCGAAGGCATCGACGTCGATCGCGCGCAGATAGTCGCGGATGGCGGGCACGGTGGCCTCGCCCACGCCCACGGTGGCGATCTCGGCGGATTCGATGAGGGTGATCGCAATCGGCAGGCCCTTGAGGCGGGTGGCCAGGAGATTGGCCGTCATCCAGCCCGCGCTGCCACCTCCGACGATGAGGATCGCGCCAATCGGATCGCTCGGCATGTTTGCGCCCCTTCCTCTCTTTGTCTTTTTCCTGGTCTGACCTGCGCTCCGGGCAAGGCCCCCGCCTGTTGGAGGAGGGGCGGGGGCCCGCCCGGGAGGGACGGTCAGAACTTCATGCGCACACCGGCCGTGTAGCGACGTTCGAAAATCTTGTTGTACGCGTTCTCGTCGGGCCAGGTGATGTAGTAGTGCTCGTACTCGCCGGTCAGGTTCGAGCCTTGCGCGTAGATCGTCACCGCGGGGGTGATGTCGTAGCTGACCGAGGCATCGACGTAGTTGGTCGGCGCCTGGTAGAGCTCGAGCCCGGCGATGCCGCCGAAGTCGGACTGGACCGCGCGCTTGGAGCGGTAGTTCCAGGCGACGCGGGCCTGGAAATGCGAGTCCTGGTAGAACAGCGCCGCATTGGTCTGGAACTCGGAATTGTCCTGGAAGGGGATCTTGTTGCCGGCCAGGTCGGTCTCGCCCGAGTCCGAGGGCGACCAGGTGAAATTGGTGTCGACGCCGAAGTTGCCGAGGAAGTCGGGCATCCACGCCATGTCGCTGAACGCCAGCTTGGCACCCGCTTCAAGGCCCTTCAACGTACCGCCGGATCCCTGCACCGGGGTGCTGATGGTGACCGTGCGGCCGCGCACCACCCCGTCGTTGTCGGGCAAGTCGTCACGCGTGATGTTGCCGCTCTGGATGAAGCTGTCGACGTCGATGTAGAACAGGCCCAGGCTCAGCATGCTGGCATTGCCCAGGTACCATTCGAGCGAGGCGTCGAGGTTCATCGCGCGCCAGGGATCGAGCTGGGGGTTGCCGCTCTGGCTGCCGCCGGTGACCCGGAACACGGGATTGCCCGGGTCGCTGGTGTCGATCGCGTAGTTGGGGGTGAGGCCACCGCCCCATTGCTCCAGGTCGAGCAGCGTCATCGTCTTGGCGAAGGCGAAGCGCAGCTTGACGTCGGAAGAGAGTTCGAAGGCAAGGTTGAGCGCGGGCAGGATGTCGGTGAAGTCGCGCTTGGTCTCGACCGAACCGGCCAGCGTGTTGGCAAGGCCATAGGGCTGCGGGCTGCCGGTCACGTACTGGGTGATGTCGAGCCGGGTGTTGATCACCTTGACACCGCCATTGCCGGTCATCGGAATGCCGAACAATTCGCCCCGGAAGTCCATCTGGGCATAGCCCGAGATCTGCTTGATCCCGACCTTGAACGAGGCGCCCGGGTTCATCACCTCGACGTTGCCGGGATAGAACGAATTCTGGAAGTCGAGCACGTTGTCCATGACCGAGGGATCGAGCGCGTAGAACGAGGGGATGCCCTTCACGCCCGAATTGTAGAGCTTGACCATGTTGTTGAAGCTGGAGTCGCTCGCCTTGCGGGTCAGTCCGGCGGTGTAATAGCCCGAGGCGTCACCCGCGCTGCAGCTGGAATCGCTCATCGGCACGTCGAAGGCCTTCCACTTCACCAGGCATCCGGCCGGATTGCTGGCATCGCCGGCGTAGAGCGGCGCGGCGCGATCGAAGGCGAAATTGTCGACCGAACGCTCCGAATAGCGCCCGCCGAAGCTGATCTTCATGTCCGGGCTGGCCTCGTAGGCACCGTCGGCGCGCAGGACCTTGAGGTCGGCCTTGCGCCGGTAGTTGCCTTCCGAGGAAATCGTCTTGAGCGCGTAGTTGTTGATATCGCCCATCTCGCTGGTGAGCGCGGACGGCAGCGTGAAGACCGGCTGATTGCCCGAGAAGTCGACCGTGGCGGGCAGCGAGTCGAGCCCGGCGATGGTGTTCACCGTGTAGCCGTTCTCGTTGAACACGCGGTCGCCGCTGGGATAGTGGCCGATGCCGTCGGTCTGCCACTGCGCGCCGTTGCTCAGGCTGAACTGGATGTAGCTCTGGTCGAAGTACTGGTGGGCCTTGCCGTAGATTCCGCGAACCGAGGCGGTGAACGGGCCACCGTTGTCGTACTTGAGCTCGAGGTTGTAGTTCTGCGACTGCGACTGGTAGCGCAAGTTGCCCGAATTGGCGTCGAAGTTGCCGAGGTCGTAGTTGTACTGCTGGACGGTGTTGATGTTGTAGGTGTTTCCGTCCGAGCCGACCGTCGTCGCCCCGGTATCGCGCGAGACACCCGGCACGAATTCCGCCGCCTGCCAGTTGATGTCCTGCATCTCGATGCCGACGGTGCGGTCGTGCTCGTCCTGGTGGGTGTAGAAGAAGTCGCCGTTCAACGTCAGCGCGTCGTTGACCATCCACTGCATCGAACCATTGATGCCCAGGCGCTGGCGCTGGTCGATCTCGTGCGAGGAAAGGAACCCCTGCGGCACGAAGAAGGCGTCGTTGGCATCTCCGTCACCGTTGACGTCCACCCCGCCGGCCACCGGCGTGCCGCGCGAGCGCCACGAAGGCGAAAAGCCGCCGGTGGAGGTGGCATCGGCGGTGCCTTCGTTGTGCAGCGCGACGCCGTAGCCGCTCTGGATACCGTTCTTCGAGTTCGACAGGCGCACGTCCGAATAGGCGGCGGAGAGCATGACCCCGAAGTTGTCGTTGTGCCAGGAGATCAGACCGTTGAAGTTGGGATCGAACTTGTGCTTGGCCTTGTCGCCGTAGGCACCCTCGGCGGCGGCCGCGAGGGTGAGGCCGGGCTTGAGGTCGAAGGGACGGCGCGTGCGCAAGTTGACCGTGCCGGTGATGCCGGCGTTGAGCTGGTCGGCGGTGGTCGACTTGATGACGTCGGCGCCCGAGAAGAGCTGCGAGGGAATGTCGTTGAAGTTGGGCTGGACGGTCGTGATCGACTGCGCGCCGAGGTAGGTCTCGCCGTTGAGCAGGGTCGTGACCTGCGGCAGGCCGCGGATGTTGATGGTCGAGCCTTCGCCCGCGCTGCGCAGGATCTGGACGCCCGGGATACGCTGGAGCGAGTCCGAGATCGTCACGTCGGGCAGCTTGCCGATGTCCTCGGCGGAAATCGAATCGACGACCGAGGTCGCCTCGCGCTTGGTTTCGATCGCACGCCGTTGCGAACCGCGGATACCGGTGACGATGATCGCCTGAGCCGCAGCGGGATCATCGGACCAGTTCCCGTCGTCCGCGGGGCTCTGGGCCGAGCTGTCGGGTGCCGGTGCGGCTTGCGCCCAGGCGCTCTGGCACAGGCCGATGGTAATGAACGATGTCGCGGCAAACAGGGCGGCTCGATGCACGCAATTGTGGCGGATCATACCCCCAAACTCCTCTCCTGGTGCGCATTTCCTGCGCTGGTGATCTTTTTTTCTCGGTGGAAGGCGAGGCGCTGCGGGTGTCTGCATCCGGCCCGTGCCGCATACAGGCTCGCGTTGCCGCGTCGATCCGGGGTCACGGGTCGTCTTTTTCCGCCTCGTGCCCTGAGTACCGATCATCTGCAGTTTCCCGAGTGCCGTCAACTTAAATAATTTAATTTTTGTTACTCGACGGCAACGAATGGAGGTAGATAATGGAGTCCAAGGAGAGCGTTCGTGCCGATGAAAGACAGTATTCCTGCCGCTTCGCGCGGAGAGGCAGGCCAGAAAATCCCGAATAACGAAGAAGCAACATTGGCGCCGCGGCAGGGCTTTGCGCAGCGTTTGTCCATCTCTCTTTCGGGCACGAATCTTGCCCGCGCAGGTGACTACAACCAGCGCATCGTCCTCCAGGCCATTCGACTCGCCGGCGAGACGACCCGCCAGATGCTCGTCAAGCAGACCGGCCTGACGGCGCCGACGATCGCCAACATCGCCGCGCGACTGGAAGACATGGGGCTGATCACCCACGCCGGGCGACACCATGGCAGCCGTGGCCAGCCCGCTTTGCGCCTGGCGATCAATCCCGACGGCGCCTTCGGAGTCGGTCTCAACATCGACCGCGACCATGTGACGCTCGCACTTCTCGACATCGCCGGAGCGGTGCGTGGCACGGTTACGCGCGAAGTGCGCTTTCCGATGCCGCGCGACGTCGTCGCGATCATCGAGGAGGAACTGCCCCAGCTCATGGAGCGGGGTAAGGTGTCGCCCGAGAGGGTCTTGGGCGTCGGCGTCGCGCGGCCCGACGGACTTGGCAGCATAGCCATTCCGCACCGGCCTGAAGCTTTTGAAATATGGAATAAAACAGATTTTCCGGCGCTTCTCGGTGAAGTCATGCCCTGGCCGATCTACATCGACAACGACGCCGCGGCCGCCGCGCTCGGAGAGGCCAAGGGGATCGGTGGCGAACGCATCGGCAGCTTCTTCTACCTGCTTGTCAGCGCAGGGCTTGGCGGGGCTCCGGTGATCGATGGCGGCTATTACCGAGGCGCCCGCGCGCGCAGCGGCGAAATCGGACTGATGCCCGATCCCGGCGCGGGGCATCCGGGCGCGGTGGTGCAGGACACCGTCTCGCTTTCGGCGATCGCGCAGCGCCTCGAAGAGGCCGGCAAGCCCATGACCGCGCTGGACGACCTGCTCGCGCTCGATCCGGTGACGGCGACGAGCGTGGATCGCTGGATCGCCGATTCGACGCGCGCGCTGACCGCGCCGCTGGTTGCGGTCTCGTGCCTGCTCGATCCCGAGGTGATTCTCGTCGGCGGCCGCCTGCCCGCGCTCCTGATCGAGCGCCTCTGCGCGCGAGTGGATGCCGCGCTCGCCGAAGTCGCCATGCCCAACCGGGTCCCGGTCCGGCCTGCGCGCATGGCCGGCGCGGCGCCCGCCATCGGGTCGGCCTTGCTGCCGTTCCAGGACCAGTTGCTGCCATCCGATGCGATTCTGATGCAGGCGGAGCGCTCCTGACCCGCTTCGCGCCCCCCTTGAGGAATTTTAAGAAAAATAATTTGAGTTAATGTCCTTTCCCGCGCATCATGTCCGGCACAAGGAACAGCGCGGCATGCGCGCGGCTGGAGGGAAGAGGCTATGGCCAAGGGCACCATCGTCGGGACGAGATCGACGGTTCGGGCGGACGATCGGGACGCAACGCCGCCCGTCATTTGGCGAGCCGCGGCATGAACGTGCGGATCGGCATCGATTTCGGTGGCACCAAGGTCGAGGCGGCAGCGCTCGACCTTGCGGGCAACGTGCTCACCCGTATTCGCACGGCAACGCCCGGCAGCTACGAAGGTGCGCTGGCGGTCCTGGCAGGGCAGGTCGAGGAATTGGAGAGCCGCCTCGGCAAGGCCGGCGGAGTGGGGATCGGTACGCCCGGCTCCGCACTGGCCGAAACCGGCCTGATGCGCAACGCGAACACGCTCTATCTCAATGGCCGGCCGCTGCAACGCGATCTCGAGCAACGCATGGGGCGCGCGGTGCGCTTGGCGAACGATGCCAATTGCTTCGCCCTCTCCGAAGCGGTCGATGGTGCGGCCGCCGGAGCGGGCAGCGTGTTCGGTCTCATCGTGGGTACCGGTTGCGGCGGCGGTCTGGTGGTCGGCGGCACGATGTTCGGCGGCGCGCACGGTCTGGCCGGTGAGCTCGGGCACATGCCCCTGCCCGGGCCCGAAGCCGACGAGCTGCCGCCACCTGCGTGCTGGTGCGGTCAGAAGGGGTGCATCGAGAGCTGGATCTCGGGCACCGGATTCCAGCGCGCCTACCGTGAGCTGACGGGTGAGGCGCGCGGGGCCGAGGCGATCGTGGCCGCCGCGAAGGCGGGGGACGCGACCGCGGGCCAGGCGCTCGACCGCTACCGCGATCGCCTGGCGCGTGCCCTCGCGATTGTTGCCAATCTGCTCGACCCCGAGGTGATCGTGCTGGGCGGGGGCATGTCCAATGTCGAGGCGCTTTACGAAGGGCTGGCCGAGGCGGTGCGCGCGCGCAGCTTCTCGGGAGGCTGGAGCGGCCGCGTGGCCAAAGCGCGTTGGGGCGACAGCTCGGGCGTGCGCGGCGCTGCGCTCCTGTGGAGCCGCGAGGAGGTCCTGGCCTCGCGCTGACGCGCCCGCGCGTCTCTAGGGCGCCGCGCGCAAGGCGCAGATGGGCGCGTTCAGTCCGGTCACGAGTTTGGCCCCCGCGCGCGTGAATTCGAGCGTGTGACCCTGTGCGCCGAAGCGCGGCCAGGCGGGCAGGCCCGCGCCCTCGGGGTCGCCAGTACGGGCAAAGTTCACCCAGTAAGCCGCGAGCGGCGCCGGTGCATCGGGTGCCGCGCCTTCGGCGCCCAGCACATAGCGGATTTCCGAACCATGGGTCACGCCCGCGCCGTCCGGCCCGTCGAGGTCGAACTGGTAGTGCCAGGTCCGCGCACCGCCGCGCGCCGCGCGCTGGGCGGCGACGTGGAGGGAGGGGCAGCGAAAGGTAAGGTCATTGGCAAGCCGAAGGTTCAGATCGGTGGGCGGCGTGCCGCCCGGCGCAAGGCCGTAGAGTGTTCGCGCCGTGTCGGCATTCTCGGCAAAGCCACGGGCAATGGCCCGCTCGGGGCTCCCGTAGAGGCCGAGTTCGTGCAAGTTGTTGCCGATGATGAGGGGAATGTCCGTCCCGTCGCCCCGCGCGAGCGCGGCGGCGGGGCTGCGTGGCAGGACGCTCCCGTCGACCACGGCCTGGAGCCAGATGAAGCTGTCGTCGTCGAGGTTGGGGACGTCGGTGTGTTCGGCGGCCTCGATCAGCGCTCCGGCGGGCAGCGCGCGCAACTGCGCGGCGCTGGCGTGGGGCGGCGCGCCGGCGGCGCGGGTGATCGTCTCGCCCAGTGCCTCGTTCTGCGCGAGCGTGCGCGGCGGCAGGCCGAAGCCGGGGGTACCGCTCTCGGCGATGGCCTTGGCGAAGAGCCCCCGGGCGCCGGGCGAAAGCAGTTGCAGGCCGACGTCCTGCGCGCCTGCGCTCTCCCCGAAGATCGTGACATTGCCGGGATCGCCGCCAAAGCGTGCAATATTGGCCTGGACCCAGCGCAAGGCGGCCTGCTGGTCGAGCAGGGCGTAGTTGCCCGAGTGGGGACCGAGCGCGGTGTGCGACAGGAAACCCAGCGCGGAGAGGCGGTACTGGAGGCTGACGAGCACCACACCGCGCGCGACGAGCGGCGAACGGACCGTGCCCGCACCGCTTCCGCCGCGGTTGCCGCCGCCGTGGATCCACACCATGACCGGCAAGGGGTGGGCGGGGTGCAGTTCGGGGCTGGCGACGTCGAGATAGAGGCAATCCTCCGACTGGTTGGCGGCCGCGGCGTGGTTCCAGCCATAGTCGATCTGCCTGCAGGCCGGGGCTTCGTGGCGGGCCTCGCGCACGCCGTGCCAGGACGCGACCGGGGCCGGTGGGCGCCAGCGCCGCGCGCCGATGGGCGGGGCGGCGAAGGGAATGCCCAGGAACAGGACGCGCCCGTCCTCACCGCGCAGGCCCTCGATCTCGCCCGCCTGGGTGTGGACGCGGGGCGGGGGCAGTTGCTCCGCCGCGATCGCGCCCCCCGCGGACAACCCGAGCGCCGCGGCGAGGAGGCCCCGCGTGCGCGCACGGCGCAGGCTCATGGCACTTTCGCGCTGGCCAGCGGACGCGGCGCGGGCTTGGCGAGCGCGGCCCGGAACGCGACCTCGGCCACTTTGTCCATCACCGCATAGCCCTCGGGCGTGGGGTGGACGTGGTCCTTGGTGAGGCCGGGCGCGGCGCCCAGGCCTTCGCCCTTCAGCGCCGTCCAGTAGTCGGCATAGACCGAGCCGGTCCGCTTCGCATAGTCCTTGAGCCAGGCGTTGAGGCGCACGATGCGTGGCCCCGTGTCGAGGCCCGGGCGCCAGGGAAACTCATCCGCCGGGGGGATCGAGGCGAGGATCACGCGAATGCCGTGCGCTTGCGCCAATTCGACCATCGAGCGGAAATTGCCTTCGATCTGTTCGTTGGTCATCGGCCCGGTGTTCGACGCGATGTCGTTGGTGCCGGCCATGATCTGGACGACGTCGGGCTTGAGGTCGATGACGTCCTGGCGCAGGCGCAGCAGCATCTGCGAGGTGGTCTGCCCGCCGATTCCGCGCCCGATGCGCCCGGGGGTGAAGAAGGCGCGGTCGAGATCGTACCAGCCCTGGGTGATCGAATCGCCCAGGAGCACGATGCGTGGCCGCGCGCTCGAGGCAAGCTCCGCCGCATTGGCCTCGCGGTAGCGGGCGGTCCAGGCCCAGTCGGTGTGGAGCCGCTCTTCGGCTTCGATCTGGCCGCGATCGGCCGGCGTGACTTGCGGTGTGACCTGTGGCTGGGCCTGGGTCTGGGCCCGCAGGGGCGTGGGCGCCGTGGCGAAGGCGACGAGGGCGCAGAGCGCGGCGAGGGGGAAGCGGCGGGCGGACATCGTCATTCTCCCACGGCGATGGTCTGGGGTGTCACGTTGAAGCCGCGCAGCCGGACTTGCAGGTTTTCGCCCATCTGCTGCGGCGCGGCGGTGATCGTAACCTCGCGCGTCTCGCCGGGCAGCAGCGAGACGTAGTTGTCGGTGAAGTAGGCGGGCAGGATCTGGGTTCCATCGGCGCCGAAAAGCGTCAGCTTGGTCTGGATGGCCGCGTGGCTTTGCGGGTTGGTGAGCGACACCGTGATGGCGCCCTCGCCGCTTTTCCGGGCGGTGCCCTGGAGGGCCACGGCGGGCAGGGCGCTCATCGCGCGCAGCGCTTCGGGGCTGGCGGCCTGCCAGTAGAAGTTGTCCGAAACGCGCGTGCCGCTGGGGTCCGTCGCCTCGAGGCGCACCAGCACCGGCCCCTTGGCCATCAACGGGGCGAGATCGAGCGTGAAGGCTTCGGCGGGCTGCTGCGCGGCGGCGGAGAGCGTGGCGCTCTGGCGGGTGAGTTCGCTGCCGTCGAGCCCCTCGACCCGCGCGGTCACCTTCATTCCGGACAGGTCGGCAAGGGTGTTGTTGACGAGGATCACCTTGTGGTCGGGCAGGTTCATCTGCACGTGGACCGCTTCGGAAGCCTTCTTCATGCCGTAGAAGGCGCCGTGGGTGTCGTAGTCGTGCGAGAAGATCTGCCAGGCCGAGGAGGGCCAGGCAGGCTGGGTCATCCACAGCATGCGGCCCGAATTGGTGGTCCACAGCCCCGCGTTCATGCCCTCGAAGATCGCGCGGTAGCTTTCGTATTCGAGCATCTGCGCCTTGCGGGCAAAGTCGGTGAGCGTGCTCGGCGCGCCGAATTCGGCGTCCATCGCGCCGGTGAAGGTCTTGACCGCGCCGTTCCCGGTCTGGTGCCAGTCGTGGTAGGCCCAGGTGTCGCTGATCGGCCAGCGCTCGCTCTCGGGAATCGCGCGCTGCCAGGCCTCGAGCGTGGGGAACGAAGGCGTGCCCACTTCGACCGCGAAGCCCTTGGAATATTCGGTGAAGTACTTTTCGGGCGGTTGCCAGTTGTATGGGCCCGAGGTGTGCAGGTTGATGGTGTTCGACGAGGGCATGTAGAGGCGCGTGCCATCCTCTTCGCGCAGCATCGCGTCGAGCCCGCGATTGAGAATGGGCTGCGGCACGCCTTCGTTGCGGCCGAACCAAAGGACAATCGAGGGGTGGTTGCGGAAACGCTGCACCACGTCGCGCGCATTGGCCATGAACAGGCCCGGATCCTCGGCCTCGATGTTGTAGTTCTGCGTCGATTCCCAGAAATCGCTCATGACCATCAGGCCGTATTCGTCGGCTAGGTCGAAGAAGCTCTTTTGCGTGTTCTGGCCCACCCAGTTGCGGATCACATTGACGTGGGCGTCGTGCTGGAGCTTGAAATAGGGCTCGAGATGCGCGCGGTCGGTGCGCTTGAGAAAATCGTCCATGCCCACCGAGCCCCCGCGCGCGGCGATGCGCACCCCGTTGACGCGGATCACCAGGTAGGGCGAGAGCCCCTCGTCCCCCGCGATCGGGGTGACGGCGGGGGCATGTTCGGCGCCCTTGGCGAAGGAATAGGACCAGCCCCCGCGCACCTCGCGGATGGCCGAATGGTCGATATCGACGAGCGCGCGCCCTTCCTGACGCGCCTTCTGGAAATCGAGTGCGACGCGTTCGAGCGCGCCTTCCTCATCCACCAGCGACATCTCGTAGGTGACCTGGCGCATGCCGAAGCGCACGTCGCGCGTGTCGGAAGTCTCCCCGTCGCTCTTGGCGGCGAGATGGAGTGTGTGCAGGTTGGGCGCGCCGTAGCCATTGGGCCACCACAGTTTTGGGTCGTGGATCGCGAGGGCTGGATCGCTCGACGGATCGAAACGGACCCAGGTGGTGGCATGGGGCGCCGCGGTGACCTTGCGGGTAAGCGCAACCTCGTCGAAGCGGGCGGTAACCTCGACGCTGCGCGCGGTGTCGGTCTGGTTTTCGACGGGGACCGAAATCTCGACTTCGGCGAGCGAATTGTCGGGGCGGGGCAGGGTGGTGACGATCCGGGGATCGCCAAGCCGCACCGCGCCGGTAGCGATCAACTGGACGTCCTGCCACAGTCCTGTCTCGCGGTCGCGGATGGTGGGAATCCAGTCCCAGCCTTCCGAGGCCCCGAACGTGGGGCCGTCGAGCATCATCGCGCCGCCGTTCTCGCCCACGCCCGAGGTCAGCGATTCCTCCTGCGCGTGACCGGGGTGGGGCGGCGGGGAGATGCGCACGGCAATGGCGTTGCGTCCGGGCTTCAGGAGCGCGGAAACATCGTAGCGCCCGCGGATGAAGGCGCCGGTCATGGTGCCCAGGTCCGTGCCGTTGACCCATACTTGCGCTGCGTAATTTGCGCCGTTGAGGCGCAGTTCGAGCTTGCGCCGGGCAGCCTCGGCGGGAAGCTCGAACTCGGTGCGGTACCAGTAGTCCTGGTGCGCCAGCTTCTCGGGGATCGCGAGGTTGTTGAGCCCGCGCGTCGGATCGGGATAGACGCCGCGATCGATGAAGGTGGTCAGCACCGTGCCGGGCACCGTGGCGGCGTACCATTTGCCGTTGGTGAAACCGGGGCGGGAAATGGCCGAGCCTTCGCCCGTGATGTCGGGGGCCTGGGCCAGGTACCAGTCACCGATCGTCCAGCGCGCGGGCCCATCGGACACAAGCGCGGGGCGTTCGCCCAGCGGTTTGGCGACCGGTGCGTCGGGCGGGGTCGCGCTGCTCGGCAGAGTGCCCGATGGCTGCGGCGCGGTGGTCCCTTCCATCTGGCGGGTCTGCAGCAACCAGTGCGCGCTCGTCGGCGTGAACTGGATCAGCGCCGCCTCAGGCGGGCTCTTGGCGCGCTCGGCGAGCGTGCCGGGCGACACGGTGCTGGTCTCGAGCCGCAAACCGGCGAAATGCGCCGCGACGGCACCCGAAGGGCGCTGCGAGGGGGCGACATCGAGATGCGAGAAGGGCCCCGCAGCCGGGGCGGAGAGGCGCGTGGCGGGCTTGCCGTCGACGACCAGCGCGATACCTTGCGCGCTCGCGACCAGGCTCAGGAAGTGCCAGCGGCCGGGCGTGAGGGCAGACTTCGACTGGGCGCGCTTGTCGGCGGTGGAAAGCAGCGGCCGGCCATCGGCCAGGCCGAGCGTCAGCGAGGGCCCCGTGTCTCCGGACAGCGCGAGCAGGTCGGCGGTATCGGCTGGCCCGTCGAGACGCACCCAGCCCGAAAGCGTCCAATCCGGCGCGGCAAGCTCGATCGGGGTCGACCACGTCGGTGCAGCGGGAATGGCGACGAGATCGAAAGGTCCGGCATCCCGGGCCTGCGCGCCGGGAGCAAGTAAAGCCGCGCCAAGCGCGGTCGTCGTCCATGCAACGAATCTATTTGTGCCTCTAAGCATCCCGAGCACCTCCCATTTTCGCGTGGCCATAATTGGCTCGCGGCTGTTTTAGGCACATCCGGGGCATATTAAAAGAAATGTTTTTATATATTCACGCCGCGCGGTTTGTGGTGCCGCCGTGTCCGTTGACAGCCAATCAGTTTTTCCAGACTGCGGCTTCGAGCGCGATGCGAAGAATAGGGACTATCGCGCTAGGTCATGGGGCAGGATTGGCCCGCCCATTGCCGAGCCTTTGCAACTCGTGCGACATGGCCACGCCGGTCTATTGCCGCAGGTCGGCTACGCCCAATTCTTTCCACATCCAGGCAAAGCTGTAACCGGCCATCTGTTCGTTGCCGGATTTGCCGGTCCCGTTCTCCAGGTACTTCAGCCATTCCACCACCTGCGCGCGCCCGGCCTTGGTCCTGACGGCCTGCCGCGGCGTCTTGTCCCCCAGAGCGGGGACTGGTTCGTCGAGGACCTGTCGGTATTGTCGGTCCATCATGTCGCGAACGATGCGCTGCATCTCCGTGGCAGGGATCTCCGGCTCGGCGGTTTCGTCGCGCTCCTGCCGTTGTTCCACCATCATCTGGGCAACGGTGCGAATCTCGGTCAACGGTGCCTGCACCAGATCGCCCAGCAAGGGGATGAAGAGGTCCCGGGCACGCTGCGCGCGTTCGGCGCTGTTGACCTCGATCGTCAGGAAACGTCCCGCCAGCTCGGCATTTCCAAGGATTGTCGAGCCATCGTCCATGGTCGATGCCAGCACTTGCGCGCCGGGCTGCGCGGGCCGCCGGGATTTGACGCGCTTGTCTTCCAGCCAATTCCAAAATTTGGCGCAAGCGGGCGACAAGGTGGGCAGGGTCTGGAAACGGGCTGCGATCTGCTTTTGTGTCACGCCTTTGGGCAATGGGAAAACCAGGCGATGGAAAAGAATGTCATCGCCGTCGCTGTTGACCAGATCGGGCAGGGCCGGCCGCATGGCACCGGCAGCGTCCAGCAGCCACGTAGAGGTGATCAGGGGCGCGCTGTGGCGCAGCAGCACCGCGCGGTCGGTCACGTCGAAATCAAAGTCCGGGTCGGGCTCGCCGCCTTGAAGCAGATCGCGCAGGCGCATCGACTTGCCTGGCACGATGTCGCTCACTTCGTAGAGTGACATCGGTGTCTGACGCAGGGCCTTGATATAGGCTTTGACGGAAGCCTTTTCGTTCCAGCCACGCCGTTTCAGGTAATCGTCGGCGAAATTTTCGCCACCGAACTCGCGTCCGATCAGATCTTCGAACGCGCAGCCCCACAAGGGGCCTTCCCAGTGCGGGCCAACGCTGTCGAGCAGTTCGTCGATATCGACTCGAGCTCGTCGGCTGCCGGTCCGAAATGTTCTTCCAGGCACGCCTCAAGCCGTGTCTTCCAAGGTTCGCGCCCAGCGTATTTGACCAGGCCGGACAGGTCGTGGATGGCGCGCAAGGGGAAAGCTCCTGATGCGATGCACAGGTTTGGCTTTGGAATAGGCCTGCGTCATATAAGGGCAAGCGGGCGCGCGGCGAGAGGGAGCGCGAGAGTTTGTTGCGCGGACGGGGAAAGAGGCTGGCATGAAATCAAATTGGTTTCGCATTTTAGCGATTTGCTCGCGTGCACCTGCTAGGCGCTCGTCATGACTGGCACGGCTGTCGGTCTCGTCGATGCGAATGGCGACGCCGTAGTCGTGCCCTATCCGATCGGGAGTTTTCGATGAGCGCTTCGCCAAAACCGTGGGACAAGGAGCTGGTTTCCAACTGGCTGGAGGCGCGCATCGAGGCGGCGTCTCGCGATCAGGCGGCGGCTGACAGACGAGGGTACGGCGCCGAGGACGAATACGACAAGGCGGCCGCCGAGGAGTGGGTGTGCCGAAAGTTGAGGCTCGCCGGGCGCGAGGGAGACCAGGCCTCGTTTGCGCAGGCCATCAAGCAACTGCTGGACCAGGATGACTTTCGGATAACAGGGATCCACGACGATCGCCGTGTCGAACGGCATGTCCGCTCGATCCTGCGAAAGATCGCCAAGATGGCCAAGGCGAATGAAGGCTTCGAAAACCGGCTGCGCTACCAGTGAATACGGTAGCCGGGATGCGCGGGGTTGGACTTGTTGCTCCGAGGCCGGCCCGTGATCTGTGCCCCGGATTGAGAGGCTCTGTCTGACTAGCCGCGAGCAACGGTTAAGCGGTGCCTATGACGGCATCCGACCTCGAAAATCTGCTTGTAACGCGCCTCGTCCGGGAAAGAGGAGGTACGTCGCAGACATGGCGCCGGGCGCTTGGCAAGGTCATCCTGCGCGACCCGAAGACGCACCCCATTGCAACTGGGATGTCCGGCTCAGCGGCACGGATGCACAGCGCGCTGCGATCGAAATCTTGCTTGATGACGTGCGCCTTGAATATTCGATCGTGATCAACGGCTGAACGCGCGGTGGAATACGGCCAGCGGCGGTAGGACAGGACGCTGGGACAAGCCGACAGTCGCCTTTGGAGTGGCGGGCCAAGGTAAGCTGACCTCACTCCGGGGCTGCGCTACGTCGGCCCAACGGCTCGCCCTGGGACCTATGCGACCGTCGGCTTACTGGCGAGCACCTCAGGAAAGCCGACACTCCCTTTGCGGTGACGCGAGCTCAAGTCAGCGGCCCGCCCTGGGACCTTTGCGGCAGTCGGCTTCGGAGTTTGTACCGTAGATTCTCGACGCCGCGCGTGTCCAGACGTTCCGTCTAAGTAGACACAAGCGCGCCAGTTCAGTTGGGGACCTGTCGCAGGCACTGCTACAGGTAATGTTGTTGGAAGCATCGGGAGGCGGGATTTTGCCGTTTAGAGCATTTTCCAGTCCGGTGGAATCACCTGACGGTTCAGAAAATGCGTCAAAACAACAAGCTAGAGCGGTCGATCTGATGCAATCTGATCGTAAACCGCTCTAGATGGCCGTTTTTATTATTATGAAAAGCGAAGCGATTTGATGGTAGGCCACCGCTTCTGTGATTCGAGCGGATAGTACGATGGACCAAGGGAATCCCGGTGTTGGTATTGCGACGCTGCTAGCTGGCGCAACACCATTTACCGCCGGTAATGTGAACGAGACTTATCGCGCTCAGATTCGTCTCCCAGATGAATCTACGGCTATGGCGATCGTCAAGGATTTGGATCTCAGGCAACTCGCCAATGAGCTGCTCGCGTCTACGATGGCTCGCGCAGTGGGACTGCCGACGCCAAATGTGTACCTCACGCTGGCTCGCCCCGACGTAATTTCGTTGAACAAGGCGCCCCGCTTAGAAGACGGCAACAGAATTATGTTTGCCAGTTCAGATGTTAAGGTGCCCAGTGTCGTCTTTCAATATCAGCAAGATCGAGGCGCAATGGGAAGCTTACTAGCCTCCATAATTTCGTGGGAGGGCCTTGGGCGGTGTTACGGCTATGACACGTGGATTGCGAACATAGACAGACACGCCGGCAACCTTCTTTTTGGTAACCCAAAGGAGGTTTGGCTCATCGATCATGGACACACCTTCACAGGACCGGTTTGGGAATCAGCGGATTTGAAAGCCGAATACGGTTATAGGCATCGGCTGTCCGAGTGGCTCACGCCATCCATGGATGAGCCTGACCGGAAAATGCGAGCTGGCGAGGCCGCGAGCTTGGAGAGTGTCATCCCCAAGCTCGATATAGATCGACTGATCCGAAGCAGCATGGTCGATCAGCTTTTGCCATCCGACGAGATCGCGGCGCTGCGGGACTTTCTTCGTGATCGCTGCTCATATGTGGCATACTATACAAACCGAGCCCTAGGCGTTCCGAGCTTCATATGACCAACATCTCACTGAAACTCGACGCATTTCCGCAGGTTCGCGGCTTTGTAAGGGCGCATTGGGCGCCCATCTTTTTAACTCCGATGGCAGGATCTTCGGAGAGGCTCGTAATTGGGGTGGCTGCTGCGAACGAAACTGGTTTTGCAATTGCTCAGGCGAACGCTCTCGAACGCCTGCGCTGCTTGTATGGGGAGAACGCAGAAGCGGCAATTTTCGCGTCCGTCGTCGCCCTAGAGCAGCTGTCCAACGAATTTGCCGAAAAAGGCACTGAGAGCTTCACGAAAGCCAATCCGCGAGTAACCGGCGTGCATCTCGGCGAGAAGCGCGATGCCGAGGGGCAAAGTCTTGCTGCGATTGCGGCGAGTTGGATGGCGGCGATGTCATCGCTGTACAAGCCGGACGAAATCGATGCGGGCGACGAAATATTGAATGACCCCGCTTCGGGTTCTGTCGACGGTGTAGATAAACTACCTCGCTTGGTAATGGATTATGTTATCCAGCGAGAGCCCAACGCTTCGCGCTTCTTTAGGCAGGATTTGATCGGAGCCCAACGCCGCAAAAAGAGCCATGAAGTCAGCATTGATTTTGATGGTTCTAAGTTTGTGGCCAACTTTGGCACCTTACAGCCCGGCAAAATTGCGAACTCTGTGGGCCACATCAAGCGGCGACTTTGGGATCTCAAGGTCAAGCGCGATAGCGAGACTGAAACATTTCTGAAGCGCCAGCATGAAATGATCGTCTTTATGCCGGATCACAATGACCCGATGTTTACTGCGCGCCAGCACGCAAGTCTTCGAGATGCTCATATTGCTCTTGAGGAACAAGCTGATCAAGAAGAGCTGCGCCTCCGCCCGCTGCCTTCAATCGAAGCTATCGGGCAGCGGGTTATCTCGGGTGAGGCCGGGGCAGCATCATAGAGGCGAATTCAATCAGAGTACCACTGCCAGCCTAGCTTCCAGTCGGCACCTGAACGTCAAAAATGGGTCAGGCACGGAAGGGCCACTACATGCCGGCGGCGGGAATGGCCGCCAGGCGCCAAATCGGTCATTGACGCTTGGGCATCGCCCTTCCTAAAGCGGGCTCTCGGTAGGACCCTTTTTGATGGCGGTGAATCCATCGCGTAGGCACTTCATGCGCATTCTTTCAATCGCCATCGCACCATGATAGATCGCAATAAAATGTGGGGAGCGGCTTCAGTCCGTATGCAGAGCGCAGACAATGCCATTTAAGCCAATCGGAGAGCGGCACGCTATCCAAGAAGTCGTGTTCATTGTCGGGTTCGCCCACAATTTCACACCCGACGTGCTTGAACGCGTCGTCGCGCATCATTCACTTTGGAAGTCGGACCTTCCAAAGCTGGAACGCATGAATGTGATCCAGATCGCGTTTGGCGATGCACCGCCCGATCAAGCGCCTCCGCCTGCAGGGCCCGTGGTCTTCAAGTCTTTCAAGCGTGATGGTTCGCTGGATTGGCAACTGCAAGTTCGTGACAATTGGCTTGCGGTGAACTGCCTAAGCTACTCTCGATGGGATGCGGTGTCTCGCCAAGCGAAGTCACTGCTGGAGAAGGTGCTGGGGCTCGTAATTGACGAAAGCAATCTCCTATCCCAGATTAGCCTTCAATACATCGACACCTTCGTCTGGGATGGCGACGTGCAGGAATATGACATTGATCTTTTGGTCAATCGCGGTTCGGGTTTCTACGCGGACGGGTTTCGGCCAGCTTCAAAGTCTTGGCACTATCATCAAGGAGAATTTGAATTTCCCGATGCCGAGCCAACTCACCGGATCTTGAAGCGCATTCACTTAGATGCGACCGAAGATCAGGCAGGTCCGAAGGTCAAGATCGACACCGTTTTGCGAACAGAATTTGAGAACAGCGGCTTGCCAACATTAGAAAGTATAAGAGGCTTGGTGGACCTAACGCTCGATGATCTCCATGTTAAGAACAAAACCATACTTGCAACGTTAATCAATCAGAATGCGCAGGATAAGATTTCACTCAACAAGGGGGCATAAGTGGAAGTGAGCGCCGCAATTGCATGTGCTGACGAGACCGACAACTGGTCGATTTCGTCTTTGCCAAGCGTAGAGCGTTCAATTCACAGCCCCGCCCGGGCAGGAGTGACTTACTTCGCTGGGGCAGCAATCCTTGCGGCCACTTCTATGCTGACTCCCGCAGTCCATGCGGCCGACAAAGAGCAGCCAGCCTATGCGATCAGCGATGACGGCTACTTTCAAGATGAGCGGGCTTTGCTCATTGACGAATTGCGCCAATACGAACGGCTAGAAAATGGCTGGGACGGCGCAGACGATGATATTGCTCCGTCTCGTGAGGCAATCGACGAAGCTATTCATTTCGTTGAAAGCCTGCCGCCGTTTGTTGATCTGCCTGAACCAATGGTTTCAAGTGACGGCCAGGTAGGATTCTTCTGGCACGACGCGAATATATATCTCGATATCGGATTCAGGGGGCAGGGCGAGTGCACTTTCTTTGGCAAGTCTGGCAACTTGAAAATCAAAGGCAAAGAGGCTGTCAACGAGGCCGAACCCGTGCCTGCATGCGTTTTGCGGTTTCTCGCACAGGTGGATCATTTCGATGAGGTGCTCGTGTGAAGCTGAGGCGCGCGGTCCACATGGACCGGTTGCTGATAGCGAACCGCTTTATCGAGCTGCGTTCTCACCCACACATCTTGATAAGAGGGGCCGGTTGAAGCCGTCGGTGTTTCCACCGTCGCACATCGCCAACAAAGGCCTGTCTCTAGTTCGAACACAGAAAGTCGATGCAGCAGCCTTGGCAGAGTTCTGCAACGCTTTGTCCGCCATGCAAGAGGGGCGGCAGTGGTGTGGTGGGTTTCAATTCTCCTGTTCGATCCTCCGCAATATCCGAGACGAGGATGGCTGTCTCATCTGTGTCTTCGATGATCCGACAAAAGCTGAGAATGGTGTACCTGCAAATGACGCTCATGCGATAGCAGTCTCACACGATGGGGCGATGAGCGACGAGGACGCGATGGAGGTTCGGGCCACAATCATCGAAAATGCGGAACAAATTCTACTGGCGAAGTAAATTCGGACCGAATGTCCGGTTAGACACCTCAATGAACAGAGCCGGACAGTCTTTAGGCTGTCCGGCTCTGTTCATGCGGCGAAGGCAAGCGGACCGTCCGGTCGTAGAAACCTGAGATCGACCGCTGAGCGTCTGAGAAGGGTCGATCTTGCTAGGCGTTGCAACTCGTCCGGGTGACTGGTTGCGTCGTATTTGGTGAGGTCTACGGCGTAAAACTCGGCCTCGCCGCAGCCTCAGGCGATTACTCCTGCGCGCCTATAGGGGATGTGCCTGCCGCCGTCAGCGGGGTGGAAGACGGCGGCAGGCACCCGGCTCAGCACGCACATGGGAACGTGCCGGCGGAGAGGGATCAGGGCATCAGCACGCTGTCGATGACGTGGATCACGCCGTTGGACTGGTTGACGTCGGCGATGGTGATCTTGGCCTTGCCGCCCTTGGCATCGACCACCCACCAGCTACCGCCGGGGCCCTTGGTGACGGTGAGCTTCTCGCCCTGAACCGTGGTGAGCGTGGCCTTGCCCTTGTGCATGCCGGCGTTCTTAGCGAGCATCGCCGCACTCATTCTACCCGCGACGACGTGATAGGTGAGGATCGAGGTCAGTTTGGCCTTGTTCTCGGGCTTGACCAGCGTCTCGACGGTGCCCGCAGGCAGCTTGGCGAAAGCTGCGTTGGTCGGTGCGAAAACCGTGAACGGGCCGGGCCCCGACAGCGTCTCGACCAGCCCGGCAGCCTTTACGGCAGCGACCAGAGTGGTGTGGTCCTTGGAGTTCAGCGCGTTCTCGACGATGGTCTTGGTCGGATACATTTCCGCCCCGCCAACCATCGGGAAATGCTTCGTGGCCGCGACGGCACCGGTGGCGAGCAGGGTGGACCCTGCGACGACGAGACCGATCTTCTTGAAGTTTGGCATCCTGGCTTCCTTCTCCAACGACCCCGAAATGCGGGGTTCGCGAGGAGCTACGGCCCAAGGTTCGCGGCGGATGCATCGCCGGTTCAGATCGTCGAAATTTTTCCCGCAGCGATCGGTGTGCTGCTTGGCGCGTCATGTGGCGCTCCATCGCGCGGTTCGAGCGTGATTGCCAAGGTCGCTCCATCCTGCAGCAGGCCCTGCCGGCCTGCGGGGACGGCGACCCTGCTGACGCCGGACGGCGCCACCAAGCCCAGCGAGCGAGGCACCCCGTCAGCCGGGATGACCCAGAGTTCGGGAGCCAGGGCACTGCCCGGCAGGCGCATCGCACGGATACGCAGGACGCCGTCCACCGGATCGTAGTTCGCCGCGAACAGGGCCGGTGCATCGTCGGCGCCCAGTTGCGCGACCGCCAACCGCTCCGGTGCGCGGACGACCTCTACCGGTGCAGGTGCCGGGCGCAGGACGATGAGCGCGGCCAGCGATGCCGCCAATGCGCCGCTGGCGATCGCACCCAGGCGCCAGCGCCGGAGCTCCCGCTGAATGCGAACGTCATCGCCTGAACCAAGACGGCGCTGGATTGCGGGCCAGAGCGCTGGAGAAGGCTGTTCCTCGAAGCCGGTGCCGAGTGGCGCGAGGCGCTCGGTCCATGCGGTGTTGATTGCCACTGAGAAGTGACCCGGGACGCGTATAAATTACCATTGAGAACTGACCCATGTTTCCCTCGCCTCCGACTGCCAGTCGGAGGGTCGTGGAGTGATCAGCATGGACTTACTCAGTG